>NZ_JANQBD010000032.1 GCF_024722015.1 Paenibacillus radicis (ex Xue et al. 2023)
GAACCTGTTCGTCAGTCGACCTGTAATGGTGAAGTGAAGAGCCGTATGCGTTAATAGCGCACGTACGGATCTGTGAGGGGTAAGGGGCGCAATCCAAGAGAAGGAGAGGCCCCGCCTACTCGACTATGTGGGGCGAATGATGAGAATTATGAACAAAACAGAGCGATAGCGGAAGCAACTGTTCCGTTATCGCTCTGTTTTTGTGTGCTTTCTAAGCCATAACGGAACAATTACTTCCGCTAATTCTTCGACTAACAAAGAAAAGCACATGGCAGGTTTACTTAAATAATCGGTGTTGGATGGCAGGTTTCGTTAATATCGGCACTGACCTTTAATCGCTTCCTACGTGACTAGGGCGGGGGATCTGGAGGTATCACCGCAGTCAATGTGCAACTGATGGAGAGATGCGCTCTGAATACTTTCAAGGAGTTCATGGCTATAAATGCCGGATCGAAGACTGGTTAAGAGTAAGAAAGCACGCACAGTAAATAGTAGAACAAAGAGAACATCGGTGTGGGAGGGGGAGGAGTGATAATGAATGTATCTTCATCAAACGGGCTTCGAATAGAAGCCATTCTTTCAGCAACTTAATATAATCTTAAACTGTAGTTTACAATCGGTTGACAATCCGGGGGCCAATTTATATTAGGATATTATATGAACATACATTAATTTATCTGGGGGGACTTTGTTTTGAACAAACTTACTAAAGGATTACTCGCTACCAGCTTGCTTCTATCTATAATGCCAATTCCATTATCCAGTGCTGCGGATGAAGTTAAAACTACAGATTCATCGAAACCAACAGAAGCAGCAAAGCCAGCAGCACCAGCAACAGCATCCAAAAACCTTATTGTTTTAATTGGTGATGGAATGGGACCTGCACAGGTTACAGCTGCTCGTTATTTTTCCAAAGCTGCGCTGGGTAAAGACAAATTGAATTTAGACGGCTATTATGTTGGCCAAGCTACTACATATGCAGATCCAGGTGAAGATGGCGGAGTATTCGTTTCCGGAGCGGTAACGGATTCGGCTTCAGCCGGAACAGCTTTTGCAACGGGTAACAAAACATACAATGCGGGTATCAGTATTTCGAATGAAGATGTTTCCAAACCGTTTGCATCCATTATTGAAGCTGCGGAAGTAAAAGGCAAAGCAACAGGTTTGGTTACTACAGCCAGAATTACCCATGCTACTCCGGCTGTTTATGCCTCCCATGTACGCTCCCGTGATAATGAGAATGCTATCGCATCCCAATACTTGGATAGTGGCGTAGACGTACTTTTTGGCGGCGGTAAAGATTTCTTCGTAGGCAAAGAAGATAAAGGTAAGCGTACAGATAAAGGAATCATTGGCGATTTTGAAGCAAAAGGCTATAAAGTCGTTGAAAATACAGACAGCTTAAAATCCTTGACTGCTAAAAACGAAAAGGCTCTAGGATTGTTCGGTAGATCCCATGTAGCTTATACGCCTGACCGTGACAATACGATCCCAAGCCTTAGCGCTATGACGGAGAAGGCGATTGAAATTTTGTCTGCTCAAAAAAATGGCTTCGTCATGATGATCGAGGGCGGACGTATTGACCATGCTTCCCATGCGAATGACTTCCCAACTGCAGTACAAGAAGCTTTGGATTTCGATGCAGCTGTGAAGGTTGCTATGGATTTTGCTAAGAAAGATGGCAACACATCCGTTGTTATTACAGCTGACCATGAAACAGGCGGACTATCCTTGTCCCGTGACAACATCTACGAGCTGAATATTGATTTGTGGGGCAAGCAAAAGAAATCATCCGAGTTTATCAACGCCGCTCTAGCTAAAGCCAAAACGGTTGAAGAAGTTCGTGCTATTGTTGCTGAAAATACTTGGATCACTGATTTAAGCGATGAGGAAGCTGAGTTTATCATTAAAGGTGACGGTTCCTCTTATAAGCAAGAAGGTGCGTATAACGAAGTCGTGTCCAAACGATTGTTAGTTGGTTGGGCTGGTCATGGTCACTCCGCGGTTGATGTTGGCGTATGGGCTTACGGTCCGATAGCTGATATGGTAAAAGGCAACATCGATAACACACAAATCGCATTCGCTGGGGCAAAAGTTGTAGGTCTGGATCTTGCTGCTACTTCTGCTGAAATGCAAGCTAAATACTTGTACCCTAAGTTTAAAATTACCCGCGAAGGCGCTGTACTTTATCCGGTAAAAGCATTAGCTGACAAATTGGGTGCAACAGTAGCTTGGGACGAAGCTTCCCACAGTGTAAAAGTTACTAAGGGCGCGCAAACCTTGACAGTTAACGTAGAGAACAACAGCGTAACACTGAACGGAAAAGAATCTTCACTTGCAGCTAACCTGGATAATGGAACGCTTTACTTGTCTCTTGATGCATTCAACCAACTGACAGGCATGAGCATGAAATGGGATGCTTTATCCGAGCGTCTAATTTTAAAGTAATTCGATAACGGCTAACTATACTATACCGAAGCAGGAGAACTTTTTAGAGTTCTCCTGTTTTACTCTTGAGGTGAAATAAGTGATCATGATGGACCGTGTTGTCAAAACCTTTTTGTTGAATGGCAAAAGCCTGCCTATACTTGATGTGCCGCATTGGGAAATAGAGCGGGGACAAAGAGTTGCTATTATAGGACCAAGCGGTAGCGGTAAAAGTACGTTGCTGCATTTGTTAAGCGGTATTCTTAAACCGGATAGTGGAAGCATAAGCGTCGATCTTAAGCCGTTGCATGAATTGTCTGAAGCTGCCCGGGATCAATACAGAGCCGAGAAAATCGGTTATATATTTCAGGATTTCCATTTAATTCCATCTTTGAGCGCGGAGCAAAATATTGAGCTTGTGCTCCCATCGCATATAGCAAAAGCAGACAGAAAAAAGAAAGTTCATGAATGGTTACAGAAAGTAGCCATGCTCGATAGAAAAGATCATAGACCTGCTCAATTATCTCGCGGTCAACAGCAGCGTATAGCTATCGTAAGAGCGCTTATCAACAAGCCGTCTCTCATTTTAGCCGATGAGCCTACGGGAAGTCTTGATTTTGAAACAGCCCGACAAATTATGTCTCTGTTAATCGATCTATGCGATGCAGAAGGAAGCACTTTGGTTGCTGTCACTCATGACTTGCATTTATCTGAGCTTTTTCAAAAAACCATTCACATCAATGAAATCAATTCGCTTGTAAAGCGTGATATATCGAAGAACATAACCAATGAAATAAAGGTAGGCTAACCATGTTGAATCTTATATGGAGAAACATTGTGTATCGCAAGACGCTGTCTCTTTTGACTATCATTTCCGTATCGCTGACGGTTGCGCTGGTAGTTATTCTTATGCTCGCCAAAGCGGGAATTGAAGAAGGAGCAGCGAAGGGCTACGGTCCTTTTGAGCTGACTGTCGGCGCCAAGGGGAGCGAATCTCAGCTTGTTTTAAATTCGCTGTATCATGTGGGCACGCCAACAGGAAATATCCCTCATCCTATTTTGGAGAAGCTGCAGAGCAATAAAGAGGTGGATAAAGCTTTTGCTATGACTACGGGCGATAATTATAACGGGTACCCTATTGTCGGTATCGAGCCCGCCTATTTTCCGGTAAGATATGGTGAACGAAGCTTGGCAAAAGGAAGGCTGTACAATCAGCTCGGAGAGGTTGTTATAGGCTCGCATGTCGCGAAGATGGCAAGCTTGAAAGTGGGAGATACATTTAAAGGCGGACATGGTCTTGTTGAACATCATGAAGCGGAAGAGATGGAGCATTCGGATCACGATGCAGAGGAAGAAGAAGCGCACAGCCAATTTATTTATACGGTAGTGGGTATACTCCCCACTCTGAATAGTGCGGATGATCGGGCGCTTTTTACAACCCTCGATTATGCTTGGAAGGTTCATCACAACGAGAAGGCCGAGCAGCAGGAAATAACAGCTATTTTAGTCAAACCGAAGTCTCTGGGGGGTACTCAAGCGATTAAGCTGGAATATGACAAGCTGAATAATATCCAGGCGGTTTATACAAGTAAAGTCGTTGCAGATGTAGTCAATATGGTTGACAGAGGAACTGAATTAATTACAGTCGTAACCGTATTATGTATTTTGCTTGCCACCATTTCTATTGCGCTGTCACTGGTCGCCGCTATTCATGAGAAACAAAAGGATGTTGGTTTATTGAGATTGATCGGCAAATCGGCTTCTTTTATATGGGTTACATTAATTGGTGAAGGGCTGCTTATTACAACCATCGGTCTGGTATTAGGTGTTTTTATAGGTCACCTGGGATGTTATTTGGGCAGTAATATGATGTTTGAGTTCTCGGGTATTCATATCAATGCGTTTGCTATAGAAGCGACCGAGCTTTACTTAGTAGCAGGTACTATCGTGCTAGGTATTCTAGCCTCCGTTGGTCCAGCTTATCGGGTGTACAAGGTCGAAACTCTTCAATTATTTAGAAGCTAACCAGGAGGTGGACATCATGAAGTGGATAAGTTTGTTTGTAGGGCTTGGTATTCTTCTATCCGCGTGTGGAAATAAAGGTTCCGAGCAGCAGGTTCATACGTTTTCTGAAGCAATACCGTTAGTGCAGCCGCAAAAGTCAGCTTCTGCGAGCCCGGTTGTCACCGAAGATAAGAAGCCAGCAGCAGAGAAACCGGAATTGAAAAAAGCTGAACCAGCTGCTTCAGTCGATGCTCCCGTAATTCCAGTATTGAATAATAGCGTCACTTCTCCCCCAGTTGATCCCCCGAAGGAACAGGAGCAAGTGAAGGTAAAGCAAACGGACCAACCCGTTAAACAACCGGAACAGCCGGTTAAGCAAGCTATAGAGACGGCAGCAGCTGTAAAAGTCGAACCACAGGTTGATACTGCAGCTGAGGAAAAGAAAAACACCGAGAAAGAGAAGCAAGAAGCAGCACCTGCGAAGAAGCCGGCGGCAAGCGCTAATCAATCAGAGATTAAATGGGCGGAGTTTTTCGACAACGATAAGCAGACAACTCCGTCGGATAAGTTTTGGGATTTAAGTGGGAAACAGGTGGAAATCAAAGGATATATGGGTGAAGTGCTGTCGATGGAAAAGAACTGGTTCCTGCTTATCCCTCAGCCTGGAGCCGAATGTCCCTTTGATAATGGAGATGAAACCTATTGGAACCAGATCATGATCGTCTATTTACCCAAAGGGGATAAGCTTCGGTTTACGACAGGTCCTCTAAAAATCACCGGCAGACTGGATGTCGGGATTAAGGTTGACGAGTCCGGTTATAAGACTATGTTCAGGATGTATGATGCAAAGTTTGAAAAGATAAAGGAATAGTAATAAGTAGGGAAGTCCTGATCCGTAAAATGAAACGGTGACCCCAAAGATTGGCGCTTTAAGCATAAGCCGATCTTTGAGGCTGCCGTTTATTTCAGTTCGAGGTTTAGCTTGCTTTCGGTAATCGAATCCTAAATAATGGGTAATATAGGACAGAATCATACGAAGTGAGGCGGGATGAAGGGAAATGAATGAGGTTATCGATTTATTAATGAAACACACATCCATGCGCAAATTTACAGAGCAGCCTGTCACCGACGAACAGCTTCGCGCCATTGTAACCTCGGCACAGAGTGCCTCGACCTCCAGTAATGTCCAGGCGTACAGCATCATAAGGGTATCGGACCAAGGAATGAAGCAGCAGTTGTCCGTTCTATCCGCCAATTATTCTTATATCGTAGAGTGTCCATTGTTTCTCGTGTGGTGCGCCGATCTGCATAGACTGCATAAGGCATACGGCAAGCATGAAGATGATGAGCCTGTTTATATAGGCACAACAGAGAATTTGATTGTAGCCACAGTCGATGCTTCATTGGCCGCGCAGAACGCCGCGATCGCGGCGGAGTCGATGGGTCTCGGCATTGTCTACATCGGCGGCATTCGCAACCATATCGCGGAGGTATCCAAGCTGCTTAAGCTGCCGCAACACGTGTATCCGGTATTCGGCATGTGCATCGGATACCCGGATCAGCAGTCGGGGCCGCGTCCTCGTTTACCGCTGGATGCGGTGCTGCATGAGAATACATACGACTCCGACCGTATGACGAAGCCTGTTGAGGACTATGACCGTACGATGAAGGAATATATCACCCTTCGTACAGGTGGCAAAAGAACCTCGACTTGGACCGAGGATATGGCCAATAAGCTTAAAACTCCAGCGCGGCTTCATATGAAGAGCTATCTGGAGGAGCAGGGGTTTGGCAGAGATTAAGTGATCAGCAGAAAAAAGGTCTGACTGGGCGAGGGTCAGGTCTTTTTTTAGAGATAAGAAAGTATAAATTTTTGGAGTTCCCCCACATAGGAAGCGTTCGTAACGAAACATGGAAAGAATGGAGTCGTGTACTGGCGGAAGAGGTGTTCCAGGTGAACCACCGTCATGATACCGCTTAAAGTGGTTCGTGACTTCAATAGGATGGACGACGGGGATCCTGAGGAGCCGCCGCAGTTTAGGTACGAAGCCTGTGATGGAGAGAGGTACCCGGAGTACTACCAAGGGGTACATGGCTATGAATACCGGCTGACCGATAGGTTAGGAGCAGTAAAGAAAGAGGTAGCAGAAGGCAGTAAAGTAGAACCGTAAGAGGGAACGGGTGTGGGATGGAGGAGCGATAGCGTCCGCCTTTGAAGCTTGTGTTCCTCCCGCTGCAAGCCTTCCATTCAAAGGAACACAACTTCAACAGCGGCCGGAATCCCATACCCGATTCCCTCCCCACGCACAAACGTAGATTGTACACCAAGGACGCCGCAAGGCGTTTTTCTTACTGTGAAATGAATGCCATAGCCCATCCGACAGCAGGGATCACTCCGACCAATATTTTTACTTTCAGACTTTTGGCGCGAATGTCTTCAATGAATAGATGAGTGGAGCCGTGCTCCATCTTCAAAACTATTAAACTTAACAAAGGTTATATAGTATAAACGATCTATTTATAGTAAAATAAACAGGAAAATCATAAAAATAAGGGGAGACATTCGTTGAAAAGCCTTCACCTGCGTATTATGCTGGTTTTTTCCATTATTATTTTATTGTCAGGGTCCTTATTAAGCTACGTGATTTATACATCCTCGGTCAGTCTGATCACACATTCGCTGGGAGAACAAGCAAGAAGTATTGCACAATACGCTTCGAAGCAGATTGATCTTGAGAAATACCGCGATATCAATCCTGAGAAGGGGGAAAACGCTTACTACAAAGAGCTCCGTTTAAAGCTGAATGATATTCGAGAGGCCAATAATTTGAAGTATTTATATACAATGGCCGAACGAAAAAAAGGGGATGCTGCGGAATATTATTATATTGTTGACGGGATGCCTCTTGATGCTAAAGGAGAAGATTTTTCCCCGTTGGGTAAAGTGGAGACCAGCATGGGAGTGGTCCAGAAAAAGGCGTTTGCGGATCGTGAAATTCAGGTTGGCGAGCTGACGGAGATTGAGCCTTACGGAGCCCTTGTTTCAGCGTATGTTCCGATTAAGTCCTCTACAGGCGAACTGCTGGGAGTACTCGGAGCTGATTTTGACGCTTCAACCGTTTATGAGCTGCTTCGTGAGAATAAAAGAAATACGATGATCATTGCCGGGACTATTTTGCTAGTTTCAATTGTTATTATTTACATATTTTCTCGAATGATCGTTTCACCTGTGTTGCGGTTAACCCGCGAAATGCAGAAGGTACAAAGCGGGGATTTGACAGCGAAAACGGAAGTGAAGGGCAAGGATGAAATTGGCCGTCTTTCTGATGCATTCCAAAAAATGATTTTTGTACTAAGGGATATGATTCAAGAAATTCAAAACAGCGTTCATAATATGAAGCAGTCCAGTCAAGTTCTGGCGGAGAGCGCGGGAGAGACTAGTGCCTCGAGTGAACAGATAACCGGATATTTGTCGGATGCTGTGGAGGTTGCCAAGACACAGGAGCAGCGAAGCGGTGAAACAGCAAGGGCCGTGGATGAGGTAGGGGCAGGCGTTCAACGTATTGCCGACTCCTTATCTGTAGTTGCTGAGGCCTCCAAGGAAGCTACCGATGCCGCCAGAATCGGCAACGATTTTGTGCTCCAGGCATTGAAGCAGATGGAATCGATACAAGCATCATCCCATTTAATGGCTAAGGATATTGAGCAGCTGGCCGAGCGGTCGGATCATGTTGGCCAAATTGTCGATGTAATTAAAGACATATCTGCTCAAACGAACCTGTTGGCGCTGAATGCTGCAATTGAAGCGGCAAGAGCCGGTGAGCATGGAAAAGGCTTCGCCGTCGTAGCCGACCAAGTCCGCAAGCTGTCGGTTCAATCGGAGGAATCAGCAGCCAGAATCGGCGAATTGATTGGTTATATTTTGGAAGATACGGCCAAGGTTGTAAAAGGGGTTAACATGGATACGAATGAAGTGGAGTCGGGTCTTGTTATTGTAAGGAATGCCGGCAATGCTTTTGGACGTATTCAGTCTGAGGTGGAAAGGGTTGCGAAGCAGGTTCAAGAGGTTTCGGCTGTCTCTGAAGAGATAGCCGCGGGAGCCGAGCAAGTCACGGCATCCGCTGATGAGATGGACAAGCTGTCCAGAGATACCTCAGAGCATTTTCAAGGTATAGCCAGAGCGGCCGAGGTTCAGATGGAAGCTATGCAGCAAATATCGGTTTCTTCTGAAAAGCTTGAAGAAATGTCAGAGCGCCTGGAACTACTGATCCAAAAGTTTAAGCTATAGTACAAATATAAAAGAGCTCCAACCGCGATGTTTGGTTGAAGCTCTTTTTGTCATTTAAACATTTTTCATAGTGTGATCCGATGTATTATTTATCGGCTCCATCGTAGCTGTCTCGCCAGCGCAGCAATCGATCCTCAAGCTTGCGTACAAGAGAATCCGTCAGCTTGCCAACTAAAGCAAATATTACAATGCCAACAAATACGACATCGGTTTGGGCAAATTGTCTCGCGTCGGATATCATATAGCCAACACCAGAATTGGCTCCCATCAATTCAGCAACGATGAGGCTCAGCCACGCCATACCAAGTGAAAGGCGAAGACCAAGCAGGATATTAGGCATCGCGGAAGGTAGTATAAGCTTAGTCACTTGTTTAAACCGGCTGAACTCAAGCACGCGTGAAACCTCGAATAGCTTGGAGTCAATCCCGCGAATACCGAGAAAGGTGTTTAGGTAGAGCGGGAAAAAAGCTCCTTTAGCGATCAGCAGTACTTTCGAAAACTCACCGAACCCGAACCATAAAATAAATAGCGGCATGATGGCCAAATGCGGTACGGTTCTAATCATTTGCAAGGTAGGATCCAAGGTATATTCCGTCTTCCGAAAAAAACCGACCAATAATCCTGATATTAAACCAAGTCCGCCTCCGATAACAAAGCCGACGACAGCACGATAAATACTAACGGAAAGGTTGTCCAGTAGTACACCGTCACCGATCAAGGTTATAAAAGCTTCAAAAATCTGAATTGGTGTAGGAAGCAATTGAGGAGGAACCAGATGCAGCGATCCGACCAATTGCCAAATGGTTAATATAATGGCAGGCAATATGATTCCGTACATATATTTCTTATAATGTTCGCGAGTTTTCATAGAAAGCCCTCTTCAATGGTAGTCTAATTTTATTCATCTTTAAGTTGATTTTGAAGATATTGAATAACAGATTCATGTACGGTAATGACGCCTGAGTTGAGCTGCTCACGATATCGCTGCTCGGATGCTTGACCTGGATACGTAATCGAATGGTCTGGGTCTACAGTCGGTACAGCATTGATCTCTCCTAGAAATCCGGTTACCTGCTCGCGGAAAGATTCTACCGTATGACCAAATATGGTAGGATCGATCAACTGAATGAGCGCACCTCTGCTTTTTCCTGGCCCTTTGGAGCCGATAGGAACATTGACCAAAGCGCCTCCAAGCATTTCGAACGCAAGCGCTAATCCGAATCCCTTATAACCTCCGACAGGTGATAAATACTTCACTTCAGCAGGGTTGGTCGTAGGCTGTCCTTGTTGATCTACTCCCCATGTGTTCGGAATGGCTTCCTGATTATATTTGGCCAGAGTCACATGACCCCAGGCACGCTCAGATGTTGCCATATCCAGAACAAACAACGGATCAGTGTGCGGGATGGCAATCCCAAGCGGTGTGTTGTTAACCGCTGCTGCCATACCTCCAGGTGGAGTCATAACGCTCGTCCCGCCATAAGCGAATACTAGCGTTACTGCACCTTGCTCAGCTCCGTATCTTGCAATAATTCCTGAACAGTTGAACCTTGTAATGTCAGTTAGGCCTATGGATATCATCTTGCGGTCAGGTAAAAATGGAATGGCAAGGTCGATAGCTTCGCGAGCTACGATGTGCCCTAAGTCGCTGTTGCCGGTAATATGCATATAGGATCCATCGAATGGGCCTACCTGGTATACCCCTTTGTCGGTGAAAGCCTCTACGGCATTTCTGAAGTAAGTAAAGCCGTGAGAGAAACGGCCTCTTAGATCAGCGTCCAAATAATCTTCCGTTACGATTTCGGCTTCACGCTTGGTTGCTCCATGCTTGAGCAGAACTTGTCTGCCCAGTTCTCTTAGCTCTTGAATAGGAAGAGTTACATTACTCATAATAGATTCACCTCGAGGTGTTATTTATTGTTTTTGATGTCTTCTAATGCTTTATTAATGAAAGTATTGTCAACAACCTTGGATGGATCAACCAGCTTGTTAATGGCTTTCTCATTGAGAAGAAATTGTGCTAGCTCTTGCTGGCCCTTCACAAATGGGTCGGATACTGGAAGCGTAGCGAAGCTAACATTTTTGATTACGGATTTAACAACATCTGCATTCAACTTGGTTCCTTCGGAGTAAATCTTAACAGCTTCATCAAGATTTTGATTTTGCCAAATCAAGGTTTTCTCCAAAACTTTTAAGTAGGCTGTTACAAGCTCAGGATGTTCCTCAGCGAATTTGGTGCGGGCAATATGGAAAGCCGGGCTTATATAATTGATATTGGATCCGTCCGCCAATACAGTAGCTCCATCATTAACCACGGTAGTGGATAAGTAAGGCTCGCCTATGCTCCAAGCGTCAACGGAACCTCCGATGAAAGCAGCCTTCGCTTCATCAGCGGATAGTTGAATAATCTGTACATCTGTTGCTTTTAAACCTGCTTTATCTATCAAGCGGAACAACATATCATAGCCGCTAGTCGCTTTGGCGACGGCGATTTTTTTACCTTTTAACTGCTCAACGCCTTTAATCGCACTGCCTTTTGGTACTAGTAGAGCATTATTCTTCGAGCCCGTGCTGCCAACGGCGATTTCTTTGAACGGTATGTCCGCTATTTGTGCAGTGATTACTGGAGTATTGCCAGTGACAGCTAGATCAAGGCGATTGGTGAGGATGGCGTCAAATTGGGGAGGGCCACCTTGTACTTCGAGCCAGTTGACCTTCGCGTTATATTTAGCAAATTCTTCTTCGAACCATTTCTTTTGCTGTGCCAATACAAGAGGGGCCACTGCGTGTTGAACGCCAATGTTCACGACAACTTCTTTTTGCTGTTGAGATGAGCTTGGAGCGGCGCTGTTTGATTTAGTATCGCTTGTTTTACTGCCGCATGCTGCTAGAATAAGTATAAGACTTAGGAATAATACTAAAGTGGATACTCGTGATTTTTTCATAATAAATCTCCTTTTCGCATCTTAAAGTATCTAAACTTTACTATATCCGAGTAAACAAGTATAGTAACTATGTGTTATGCTTATATGACTCAAAGTTATGGTTTAAAGGGGTTATGATATGAACATAGAGCAACTGGAATACATTGTTAATATTGCGAGAACGGGCTCTATCTCTACAACGGCTGAAATCATGCATGTATCTCAGGCAGGGATAAGCAAAGCTCTGGCGAGGCTGGAAGCTGAAATTGGTTTTGAATTGTTCGAGCGTACTCGGATGGGAACCGTCCCAACAGATCGTGGAAGAATTATTATTGATAAAGCAAGTGAGGCACTCATCAAAATTCAGGATGTCAGAGATGCCGTACTTATGCAGAATGACCACATTGAAGGGGAAGTTCGCCTGTCGGTAAGCCCTAATTTCATGGCGATTCTTCCCAAATCGATTGTGTCCTTTAAAAATCATTATCCATATGTTCGATTAGAGATAACGGAGAAGGATTCAACTGAAATTATCGAGGATATTAAACAAAACAAGACGGATATGGGTTTAATTTATTTAAATCACGAACCTGGTGTAACGGATGAGCTGTGGTTAACGAAGATGGTTGAATCGCGTGTGGTTGTTTGCGTAAGCAGACATTCATGGCTAGCCACCAAAACGAGTGTTACTCGAAAAGAGCTAATCAATCAGCCCTTTGTTAGCATTAACGGCAGCTTTTCAAATCGCTATATGAGGCAATTCAAGGAAAAGTATGGACCCGTCAACATTATTTTTACATCCAACAATCAAGAGGTACTAAAAAGAACCATAGCTGAGGGAGCCGCGATAGGTATATTTATAGAGTTCAGCATTAAGAAGGATCCTCTAATTACCAGTGGTGAAATCGTGGCGATTCCACTCGTGAACGATGATAGCAACGTTGTGACCTTCGGGTGCGCACGCTCCAAAAAACAGCATTTTCCTAGGACGCACCAAGTGTTTTTGAAATATTTAATGAGGGAGATTCACCTGTTGGAAAAGTAAACAAAAAATCCGACCTGCCGCAGGGGCAAACCGGATGGAAATGACACTTATAATAGCAGTTAGTTTTAGTTTAAATGGAATAGGCAGGTTCAAGATCCTCATAGCCGCTTAAGGCCCATAAAACGCGTTTGCGATATTCCATGAATGATGTGGAGACGCGGGCACGTGGATGAGGCAAGTCGATGGAAATAATCTCCTTAACGGTTCCAGGCTTGGCTTCCATGACAACAATTCGATCGGCCAAGAAGATAGCTTCGTCAATATCATGAGTCACAAGCAGCATAGTCATACGGTTGTCACGCCAAATGTCCAGCAGCGCTTCTTGCATATGGTTTCTTGTAAAGGCATCGAGCGCCCCAAAGGGCTCATCGAGAAGAAGTAACTGAGGCTGACGCATAAGTGCGCGAGCGATTGCTACGCGTTGGGACATCCCGCCTGAAAGTTGTTTGGGGAAAGCTTTCTCAAAGCCGGTCAGCTTTACCAATTCTATAACTTCGTTCACCTTTTGGCGGACGGCAGGATCTTTTAAAGACAAATCCGCTGCGATATTTTTTTCAACCGTTAGCCATGGAAACAACCGATGCTCTTGGAAAATAAATCCCTTTTCAATGCTTGGTTTTGTAACCGACTGCTCGTCTAGAAGAACAGAACCCTGATAGTTTGTGTCCAGTCCGGCAGCTATTTTTAACAGCGTACTTTTTCCGCAGCCGCTTGGTCCGATGATCGCAACAAATTCATCCTGCTTTAGTTCTAAATTGACATTACGGAGTGCTTGGACAGTACTTTCCTTGGAAACAAATGTTTTGTTCACATTCACAAATTTCACGGTCGCCATGCTTACTTCACCTCATGTGTAGGAGATTAAACTTGTCATTCTTAAAAGCTAAAGAGGAGACGGCAGTTTGGGTATTATCGATGATAGTTCATATGACAAGAAATCTTAATTTAAGTTTTAGAGAAAGTCAAGGTAAATTTGAGTGATAAACAATAGAGATGTGGTGGATCCTATTATTTACAATCTGCAGTCTGGGTTTGCTTCTATAAGATAAAATCAGGATTGATTTGTGGAATTCTGGCTCCTACTTCTTGACGCCAATCGGTCAGTTTTTCTTTCATAGACTTTACCTGATCGGGCAGAATGGCAGCCAAATTATGCTCTTCGGAAATATCATCCTTAAGATTATATAGCTCCAATCGGCCGTCTTCAAAAAACTCAATCAGTTTGAAATCCCCTATGCGGATGGATGAGCCCGGCGTACCTCCTTGATTGCCATAATGCGGGTAATTCCAGAAAATGGCTTCCCGATCTAACCGGGTCTCCCCCTTTAGAAGGGGTACGAGACTGCAGCCATCCTTATGCTGTTCGGGACGAAGAGCAATTCCAGCCATTTCGAGAAGAGTCGGGTAAAAATCAGTGCTTATAACAGGCACCTCAGAAACGGATCCCGGCTGACTAACCCCCGGCCATTTCACGATTAAGGGTTCTCTTACTCCTCCTTCGTACATCCAACCCTTTCCTTCACTTAGCGGACTGTTGCAGGTCGGAGAGCCTTCTGCGGTGGCAAGACCTCCATTATCAGATGTGAAAATGATGGTGGTGTTGTCCCATTGCCCGGTTTCTTTTAGTGCGTCAAGTAATCTTCCAATGTTTAAGTCCAAATTATACACCATGCCAGCGTAGACAGGATCGGATTGTATGACTCTTCGTTCTACATTCAAATGCTTTTTATGTTCGCATGGGAACTGCTCTCCTTGGATAATAGCATGGGCATGATCAAGTCCTAACCGTTTTGCTTTGGCAACGAACTGTTCTGTAAACTCATTGTTGACTTGGATAGGAGTATGAACTGCATAATGCCACAAGTTGAGAAAGAATGGACGGCCGTCATTTTGTTTAATCAGCTTGATGGCTTCATCGGTCAGCCTATCGGTTAAATATTCTCCATCCGGCCCATCCTCCAGTGTCTCGATTCCATATGGACTGAAGTAGCCTTGCTTCGGCATTCCCCAATTACAACCGCCAATGTTGATGTCAAAACCGTGCCGATTCGGATAATAAGGCCGATCACCGAGATGCCATTTGCCCACATGCCAAGTGCGATACCCGCCTTCCTTCAGCGCCGCTGCAAGGCTTTTTTCCTCCAAGGGTAAGTGATCGATATAAGGAGCGTCAATTAAACGCCCTTGTGTATGTCCGCCGATCCAATTAGTGACGCCAAGGGTAGCCGGATATTTCCCGCTCATAATGCTTGCACGGGTAGGAGAGCATACCGGACAAGCAGCATAGGCTTCGGTAAATCGTATTCCCTCGTCCGCTAAACGGTCTAAATGAGGTGTTTCATAAAACGTGCTGCCGTAGCAACTGAGATCCTTCCAACCCATGTCATCTATTAAGACGAAAATAATATTCGGTTTATTTGAGTTTTTTTCCATAACAAAACCTCCATATGTAGATATAAAAAGGGAACCCGCTGTAAAGAAATATTCGGAAAGGGGAGGTAAATGCCTACCCCTTGGAGGAATATTTTCAAAACAGCGGGCTCTTTGCCAATGAATTAATAAGGGCGGTCACCCGTTATAGCAACACGTTCCGCAACGCGGCGGTTCGGGAAATAGTCGGAGACTGCATAATGCTGTGTAGCTCGATTATCCCAGAAAGCTATCGAATTGTTTTCCCAACGAAAACGCACCTGATATTCTGGAATATGCGCTTGCTTGAATAAATACTGCAGGAGCTGTTCGCCTTCGTCCGGCTCCAGACCGACAATACGCGATGTGAAATTAGGATTCACATATAAGGTTCGACGACCCGTCTCGGGATGGATGCGAACTATTGGATGTTCAGCCGCAGGAAATTCGGCTTGTTTGGCCGCCAATTCATCCGGCGATAATCTGACGCCAAACGCATGGGTGAAATCATGAATGGCGGTAAGCCCGTCGATTCGTTCCTTGATTTCATCCGGCAGGTTATCATAAGCCGCTCCCATATCAGCCCAGAGCGTATCACCTCCAGCAGGCGGTACTTCGACAAGACGAAGTATGGCTCCAAGCGCAGGTTCTAGTCTCCAGGACACGTCGGAATGCCAGCTGTTCTCTTTACCTTCCGTTTTATCATTTTTGGCGAACCGAACCACTTCGTCTGAATCCCCTTGCGGAAGGAAAGGGTGAGTTTCAAGCTCTCCCCATAATTGGGCAAATGCTTGCTGCTGCTGGCTTGTAATGTGCTGATCGCGGAAGAAAATGACCTTCCACTCCAGCAGAGCCCGGTTTAATTCTTGCTGCAGCTCTGGGGAAACCGGGTTGCGCAGATCGATACCGGTGATTTCGGCGCCGATGAGCGGACCCAACGGGTTGACGCCGAACAGCGTATACGGTTTATCTTCAACCCCCTTTGCTAAACGATTAAGAATACGTGCTCCTGTCTGGATACCGCGATCAGGTAGCTTTAATGGACGCTCTTGATTGGTTAAGACTTCGGACATAGGACATTCTCCTCTCGAATATGTAAAATGGAATTACTTTTTCTTAAGCTCGTCGTTAGCTTCCTTCAAAATTTTGTCGCCTCCGGCTTGTCGCCATTTTTGCCCTAGCTCGGCGATACCTTTATCAACATCGAGTTTTCCGTTTAACAAACTAACGAAATATTGATTGTATACTTCATTGACTGCTTTACCGAATTCAATTTCCGAGCCTGTTTTCTTGTTTACCAGATTCGGCACGATATACTTAGAAGCCACATTAACGGAATCAAGCGCCCGTTCAATTCTTGGCTCGGTTTGCGGCAAGTAGTTCTCGTCGATAGGCCATGTCACATTACCCCACGCCAATGGGTGAGACCAGCCGTTGGGTGAAAAGCCGTCTTTGGCTCGTTCTTCTTCATTGTAGTTAATTTTATCGCCCTGCTTGGTATAATGAACGCCTTCAATACCTAATTGGAGCAGGTCGCGTCCCTCTTTGGATAATAAGAAATCGATAAATTGCGCCGCCTTTTGCGGATTTTTTGCTTGCTTGGTAACGGAAGTATAGAAAGCATTTTTTCCTTTGAAAGCCATTCCCTGCTTACCTTCAGGACCGGCAGGAGGCGGTGCATAGCCTAATTTTCCCGCAGGATTCACCTGCTGCAAGCTGCCCTCAATGCGGCTTACGTGCCGGAACAAGGGACCGTCCATGAAGCCCGCTTTGCTTTGGAAAAACTTTTGCTCCTTCAGCGGCCGGTCGTATACGATAAATTCGGGATCGATCAGCTTCTCCGAATACCATTTTCTTAGCTCCGTCAGTCCCTTCTTGAAGGCGGGATGCTCAAATTTAGGGATCACATTGCCTTTCTCATCCTGAGCCCAATCTCCGTAAGGCAAGCCATACGCATAAAAGACAAAGTCAAAGGCTGTCAGAGCATCCCCTGCTATAGGCTTGTTAGTAATAAAACCATAGGTATCGGCTTTGCCGTTCCCGTCGGGATCCTTTTCTACGACTGCTTTAAGCGTGCTATAAAATTCCTCAATCGTTTTGGGAGGCTGTAAGCCGAGTTTCTCGAGCCAATCCTGTCTAAACTGAATCGTATAATTGGACTTTTCCTGCTGGCTGATGAACGGGTAGCCGTAATATTTTCCGTCCACTGCGGTCCACTTCAGGCCGTCTTCCAGTTTGGCTTTTAGGGAGGGTGTATCCTTTAAATAATCATTCAGAGGGATAATAATGCCTTCTTTTACCCATTGAGATACCGTTTCTGAAGGGTATTGGGTTGTCACGACATCAGGCAAATCGCCACTAGCAAAAGCTACATTAATTTTGTCAAAAGCATTTTCAGGTACGATTTTGACATTAAGCTTAATGTTTAATCGTTTATTAATTTCCGCGATAATGCGATCGTTGGGCTGCAAAGGCTTCGCGCCTTGGTCTCCGGTTGTCAGATAGGTCAGCTCATAAGGCTGATTTGAGTTTGAGCTCGGTTTTCCATCGCTAACTGCAGTGTTCGCCGTACTAGCTGGTGTATTTGAGCATCCAACGGCAGCCATTAAAGCCAATGCATTTGCACCGATAAACCATTTTTTAACTGTGTGTGGGTTCCATTTCATCTTCTGATCCTCCATCGGAATGTTTTCTATAAGTAAGCTGGCAGTAGTCCTAAATCATTCTTTGACACCGCCGACCATAACGCCATTCACAAAATATTTTTGGAAAAAAGGATACACGAGCATAACAGGGATCGTCGCCGCCATCACCGTTGCCATTTTAATGGAGGGGCCCAGCAAGAAAACATTATCTCCGCCGCCTGAATAGGACGATTCGTTCTCAAACAGCATACTTCTCAAAAAGAGCTGAAGCGGCCAAAGATTTTTATCACTTATAAAAAAGATGGCATTAAAAAATTCATTCCAGCGGGATACTGCATAAAACAAGGTAATCGTTGAAATGGCCGGCATGGAAAGGGGAATGACAATTTTAAAAAGCACACCCATATCATTACTGCCGTCTATCCGTGCAGCATCCACAAGGCCTTCAGGGAGAGAGCCAAAGAAATTTCTCATAATAATCAAATTGTAAGTATTAATGGCACTTGGGATTATTAAAGCCCATAAGGTATTCATTAAGCCCAAATTTTTAACGATCAAATAGGTAGGGATGATCCCCCCGCTGAACATCATAGTAAACACAATAAGAAACATTATGACCCGGTGACCTTTGAGCTGCGGTTTGGAAAGCGCGTAAGCCGCCATAACGGTCAATATCATATTGATAGCCGTTCCTACAGTGGTGATAAATAACGTCGCACCGTAAGAAGTCCACAGCTCTTTCATGGAAAATAAATAGATGTAAGCATCGAACGTCAAGCTGGTCGGAAATACATGGATTGTGGAATTTAAATACTCATTCAGCGGGATGACGGACACGATCAAGGTATCCCAGAAAGGGTATATCGTTATGAGTGCCAAAAAGCTTAAGAATAGGAAGTTAAAGATGTCAAAAAACCTTCCTGCTGTTCCAATGCGGTTCATACCGCTTCCTCCCTCCTTAATAAACCCCTTGTTCTCCCATCATTCTTGCCAGCTTATTCGCCATGACCAGTAGAACAAAATTGATAAGGGATTTGAATAATCCTACTGCGGCAGCGAGGCTGAACCGCCCTTCAGTTAAACCGATCCGGTATACATAGGTGTCGATAATATCAGCTACGTTATAAACACCCGGATGATATAGGACGTAGATCTGCTCGAAACCGGCTTCCATAATCCCTCCGAGCCTTAGAATTAGCAGCAGTATGATCGTTCCCCGAATTAAAGGGAGGGTTAGATGCAGCAAACGCTGCCAACGATTGGCTCCGTCTATTACGGCAGCTTCATAAAGCTGCGGATTGATTCCAGCAAGGGCAGCCATGTAAATAATCGTATTCCAACCAAATTCCTTCCAAATCATCGAAAATACGAGGGTACTTCGGAAGTAAGATTCTTCGCTCATGAAGCCGAGAGCAGTTCCCCCCAACGCTTTAATGATGTTATTGATTACTCCATTATCTGTGGATAGCAGATTGATCATTAAACCGCCGAGAATTACCCACGAAATAAAATGAGGTAGATAGATTACAGTCTGCACGGTTTGTTTGAACAGCTTAATGCGCACTTCATTTAAGAGCAGAGCGACAAGGATAGGCGCTGGAAAGCCGAAGGTGAGCCGGTACAAGCTAATAATGATTGTGTTCTCAATAACCTGCCAAAATTTATCTTGAGAAAACAAATAATTGAAGTGCTTCAGCCCGGCCCAGTCGCTACCGAGAATCCCTTTGGTAATGCTGAAATCTTTGAAGGCAACGACAGCTCCGTACATCGGAACATAATGAAATACAAGGTAATAAAGGATCGCTGGAGCCAGCATTAAGTATAAATACCGATGAAACCAGAGGTAGCGCCACAGCTTGGCTTTCTTAGGAACGGTATGGCTTGTATGACTGACCCTGTATTCCCCTTTTGCTAAAGTCACTCCCAGATTCCTCCTTTCTAAAATAAAAAAAGACACAACATGAGTAAGCCATGTTGTGTCTCCGGTTGACCAGTAGACATGATATGAGGGTTTATCCATTCATAAAATCATTTAATTCCGATGAGAATAATGTGAATACTTGATGATTGAATTCTATCATCGATCCCTATATTTGTAAACCCAAATCTTTTCAGTAAATTTTGTGATTCACTTAGTTTTCTTGCATAAAAGGTTGGGCCTTAGTTCAAAATAACCCTACAAATACCAATTTTACAAATAAGTTGACCAAAAACATCAAAGGAGGCTTTTATATGGCGGAACGGCGTAACGAACAGCCGCCTAGCGATTCTCGTCGTCAGTTTCTTAAATATTCGGGAACCGCTATTGGTGGGGCCGTTGTAGGTGGAGTAATTGGTGGAGCAATCGCCGGCGGATTTCGCAAAAATCCGGCCGTGCCAGCACCGGCACCAACTCCGGGGACGGCAGCGCAGACGGCAGATTTCAATCAGGCACCTATGTACTTCAATCAGCTTCAGCTGCAAATAACGGAAGCGGCGGCTGAAAGAATTTATCCCAAGGATGATATTGGACCGGGAGCAGCAGAGCTCGGGGTGGCTTTTTTCATTGACCATCAAATGGCTAGCCCTTGGGGGATAAATGCCCGTGAATATCGGATTGGCCCTTTTATTAAGGGAGAAGTTACTCAAGGAGATTACCAGATCATTCAACGCAATGAGCTGTTTACTATGGGGCTGCAAGCCATGGAAGAGGCGAGCAAGAAGAAATATACGAAATCGTTTGTCGACCTTTCCGACGAAGAGAAGGATGCGATCTTAACTTCTTTGGAGAAGGGTGAAATTCAGGTCATTAACGACGTTACAGGCAAAACCTTTTTTAATTTATTGCGCAGAGTGACCTTGGAAGGAGTGTATTCTGACCCCGTGTACGGAGGAAACAAGAACATGATGGGCTGGAAAATGCGTAAATATCCCGGGAATCAGATGGTTTACACAGATATTATGGAAAAAAACGAGTTTGTTCACATGGAGCCGCGCAGTCTCCACGATCATTTTGCAACCCATTGATATTGAAAAAACATAGCTGACAAACAAAACAGAAGAGAGGCATGCATCATGGCTACTAAAATGCCGAAGGTTCCTGTCGTCGTAGTTGGGATGGGATTTCTAGGAGGTATAATTGCCGCTGAGTTAACCAAGCAGGGCGTCAAGGTTGTCGGATTGGAGAGAGGAAAGCCGCGCAGTACAGAAGATTATTACATGGTGCATGACGAGCTTCGCTATGCTCAAAGGTTGGATCTGATGCAGGATCTGGCCAAGGAAACGATAACCTTCCGCAATACGGAGAAGGTAGCAGCAGTGCCGATGCGGGAGCATGGCTCCTTTTTGCTCGGAGAGGGCTTAGGCGGAGCGAGTGTGCATTGGAACGGGCAAACCTTCCGGTTTCTTCCCTACGATTTTCAAATTTACAGTAAAACGGTTGAGCGCTATGGGAAAAGTAAAATACCTGATGGCATGATAATTCAAGATTGGGGCATTACCTACGATGAAATGGAGCCCTATTTTGAAAAATTTGAGAAAATGGCCGGAATTTCCGGTGATCCTGAACAAAATGAGATGGTCGGTAAGCGCGCCAATCCATTTCCAACGAAGGCGATGATTAGAACGCCGACTATTAAGATGTTCGAGGAGGCGACCAAGAAGCTTGGTTATCATCCTTATATGTGGCCTTCCGCTAATTTGTCTGAGCAGTATACGAATCCTGACGGCATTACTCGTGCAGCCTGTCAATATTGCGGGTTTTGCGAGCGGTTTGGCTGTGAATACGGAGCGAAGGCGGACTCTGTTGTAACGGTATTGCCGGTCGCCCAAAAAACTGGAAATTTCGAGTTGCGAACCTACTCGAATGTTACCAAGGTTTTAAATGACGGCAAAAAGGCAACCGGAGTTGTTTATGTAAACACAATATCAGGCGAGGAGTACGAGCAGCCAGCCGATATTGTTATTCTAACCGGCTATGTGTTTAATAACGTCAGATTGCTGTTAACTTCGAAATTGGGTCAGCCTTATGATCCTGCATCGGGTAAAGGAGTTATCGGTAAGAACTATGCCTATCAAACGAATGGCGGAAGTGCGACTGGCTTTTTTGATGACAAGGAATTCAATTTGTATGCGGGAGCCGGTTCGTTAGGAATGGAAATTCCCGATTTCAATGGAGATAACTTTGATCATACCAATCTCAACTTCATCCATGGAGCAGGTATTCGTTTCGCGCAGCCGGGACAGCGGCCAATTGCCAATAATTCGGTACCCGCGGGAACGCCTAGCTGGGGCAAAGAGTTTAAACAGAAATCAATCAAGTATGCGAACAGCGTTTTGAATGTGGGTGTGCAGGGCAGCAGCTTGCCATGGAAACACCACTATCTGGATTTGGATCCTACATACAAGGATGCTTATGGACTGCCGCTCATGCGAATTACCTTTGATTTTGAAGAGCAGGATCGGCAAATGATCAAATTTGTGGCCGAGAAGGCAGCAGGGATCATGAAGGAAATGAATCCAACTACGATAGGTTCGAACAGTACGTTAGGGCCTTACAACATTGTCCCTTACCAATCTACGCATAACACGGGGGGCGCTATCATGGGTGCCGATCCTTCGACATCCGCAGTTAACAGCTATTTGCAGATGTGGGATGTTGAAAATGTGTTTGTCGTTGGGGCGTCTGCATTTCCTCACAACAGCGGCTATAACCCGACGGGAACGGTAGGAGCTCTTGCATACAGGGCGGCTGAAGGGGTTTCCAAATATATGAAGCAGGGCGGCATCGTGGTGTAACGGTGAGCATGGCTTCGAATGGGTGTGAGATGGAGCATGGAGCAAGAAGATTGGATTTTTCACTTGACGGAAGTACGTAAACGGCTGCTGCTCGTATTCGGGTGGTTTGTAGCAACTTTATGTATTGGCTTGTATGTTTCGCCTAGCATATTGCGATTTATTAAATCGCAGCCTGGAGCAGCAGGCATCGAATGGAATGTGTTTTCTTTCACGGATGGGCTGCTGATCTATATGAAGTGCGCTCTGCTGTTCGCTCTGCTGTTCACACTGCCAATCCTGCTGTACCAGCTGTGGGCATTCGTTCGTCCGGGCTTGACCGATAAGGAAGCGAAAGGCGCGCTTTCTTATGTGCCGGCGTCATTCATGCTGTTTTTGATTGGTCTTGCGTTCAGCTATCTGGTCGTATTTCCGATGATGCTGCGCTTCATGAAAAATATGAACAGTACGATTGGAGCTGTAGAAACGTACGGCATTGACAAATACTTCTCGTTTCTGTTCGATGTCGTGCTCCCTATGTCAGCGGCTTTCGAGCTGCCTGTAGTCATGCTGTTTTTGACACGAATCGGCTTGCTTACACCCGAACGATTAAAGACGGGGCGCAAATACGCCTATGTTGGGCTGGCTATCCTTGGCTCATGTATATCTCCGCCGGATATGCTGTCTCATCTTTCGGTTACGATTCCTCTATTTATGCTCTTTGAAATTAGCGTCTTCGTTTCGGGCAGACAGTGGCGGATGACACAGGAAAGCCCGGCAAACGGTTGACAGTACCGTGAAAAGATACAACGAAAGCCAGTGAATTGCATACGATACAGGTTTCGCTAAAGCGAAACTCATAGGAGGATAAGAGCTATGTTCAACAATATTGGTGTTTCCGGATTGGTGCTTATATTGGCCATTGCGTTAATTTTATTCGGGCCTTCGAAGCTGCCTCAGCTTGGCAGAGCTTTCGGTGATACACTCCGTGAGTTCCGCAATTCCACTCGCGGGATGGTAGAAGATGTCGAGCAGCCCGAACAGCCTGCAGCTAACGAAATCAAGAAGCTGACGTAAGGGAGGAGGAACGGACTTCAAGTCCACCACCTCATTTAGCTTCAAGTTTTATAGCACAGTATCTGCCTACAAAAGCATTGACCATATGTCAGTGCTTTTTGGCTTGGTTGCAATTGAAAACAGGAGAGGTCCATTTGTTTTTCCTCAAAATCTACGAAACGATGCCGTACATGTTAGAATGGAACAAAGCTATTCTTTCGAGAAGTTTGCTTTTTTCGGCTTTTCCATCTTATGCGATTGTACAAGGGGAACAAAGATGATGCCTATGATGCCAAACGATATATTTACCCAGCTTAATGAGCTGATCATCCATGTGACAGACGTGGAGCTAACCGAGTGCTTGCCGCAATGGAGCTGCCAGCCCCAAATTATGCCGTTCTGCCAAATATGGCTCGTTCATAAGGGAACGGCGATATTTGAGCTCAATGGAGAAACCTTCCGGCTTGGAGCGGGGCATTTGTTGTTTCTTTCGAAAGGGCAGAAGTTTCAAGCTGCATCGGATTCTGCGGTTCCTTTGATCTTTTATACAGTAAGTTTTACCTATCAAACCCCATTAAGAAAAACAGACAAAGATTATGTCTATCGTGCCGAAGGTGACTTATTTCCGCTCAATGGAGAAGTGCCTGTACATCATCACCAGCCGCAGGTGCTTTATTTATTTGAGCAGCTATATGGCAGCAGGAGTGAGGGGAACGGAGGACGCCAGCAGTACCGTCAGAAGGGCTTGCTTCATGAGCTGCTGTATCTGGCCGCTTTGGAAATTGAGGGTGGCATCGATCAGCAGCGGAATGGTGTGGAACGGACGGTTGAATATATGCATCAGCATTACACGAAAAACCTGCCGCTTGAGGAATTGTCCGGGCTGGCGGGCTTTAGTCCCAGCTACTACTCCCGCCTATTCAAGAAACTGAAAGGGCTCAGTCCCAACGCTTATATGACGAAGCTGCGAATGAACCGGGCCAAGGAGCTGCTCGTTTATTCTCAAAACTCTTATTATGAAATAGCCCAGTATCTGGGTTATAAAGAGGAATCGTATTTTAGCCGGATGTTTAAGAAGGAGACTGGCTACTCCCCAACGGAATATGTCAAAATGAGCCGAACCATTGTCGTTACTATGAGGCATTCCTTCAACGGCGATTTTCTGGCTTTAGGTATTAGACCGCATGCTGCTGTTATGGCAAGAGGAGCCGAAGCATTCCCTATTCACAATCAGAATGAAGAGACGCCATCCCCGATACTTGTGGACAGCAAAACCTCCATAGAAGATTTGGTCCGCTTGAAGCCAACGCTAATCCTGTGTGACGAGGAATGGGCCAAGCTCCATAAAGAGCTGTCTCATGCAGCTCCTACGGTTACTATTCCGTATTGGGACATACCATGGCGCGAGCGCTTGTACCGAATTGCCGATCTTGTCGGGAGAAGGAAGGAAGCAAAGGCATGGCTGCAAGATTATGAGCAAAAAGCAGAGCAGGCGAGCCAACTCATAAAAGCGAATATCGGGGAAGAAACCATACTTGTTCTTCGTATTGTCGGCGGCAAATTAAGAGTGTACGGCATGGACAGAAATATTGGCTGCACGCTGTACCAGGATTTGAAGCTTACGCCTCCACAGAACGTACGTGCTATCAAATGGAGGAAAACGATCACATTGGAAGAATTGCCGAACTTTGATGCCAATTATGTTCTGCTGATGGGATCGCCCCATAAGAAGGATCAAAAAATGAAGCGAAAATTAGTTGAGAGTGCTGAGTGGCAAGCTTTGACCGCGGTTAAAAACAATCAATGTATACATATCGCACTTTATCCTTGGATCGACTACTCCGCATCAAGTCATGAGTTGGTGATCGATGAGGCTGTCCGTTTATTTGTGCCTCAGGAAGCGAGATAGACAAAAATGTTCAAATAATTGAGCAAAAATCTTCATAGCTAAATGATTGCTCTTTCATATATACTGTTGAATGATCATTGAATGAGAATGATACTCATTGTTAATTGATAGAGAGAAATTATATATGGAGGGGGAAGTTTTAATGTTTACATTTAGAAAGCCGCTGCTTGTTGTGGGGGCAGGGTTATTATTGAGTCTATCTTTTCTGGCAGGATGCGGTTCCGCCAAGCCGGCAAGTGAAGGTACGTCGGCTGTTCCTGCTAAAGCGAGCGAAGGCTCCGCAGCCACAAGCGCAGGTACTGCAGCTTCGGAAGAAAAAACGATCAAGCACGTATGGGGAACAACCCAATTAAAAAAGGTTCCGCAGAAAATAGTAGCGTTAGATTTTTCTTATATTGACATGCTTACGGCATTGGAAATCAATCCGGTCGCCTCTGTAGGTATCGGTGAATCGAGTTTCCCTGAGTACCTCAAAGACCGTTTCAATGCAAAGAACGTAGTTAATGTAGGGCAAGCCAAACAACCGAATCTGGAAGTGCTCAAATCGGTTAAGCCTGATCTTATTATTGCAAGCCCGAACCGCCATGAAATGATCAAGACCCAGCTGGCCGAAATTGCTCCGACGATTGCTTTGGATGACGGCAGCTATCAGGCAGTATTAAGCAACTTTAGTAATCTTGCGGATGTTCTGGACAAGAAAGAGCAGGCAGATAAGGTGAAGAAAAGCATTGCAGACAAAATCTCATCAGCTCAGGAGAAAGTGAAAAACAAGCCCAGCGTGCTGGTCGTAGGAGCATTCGAGGATGATTCTACCGTTTGGCTAAAATCGTCTTTTATCGGTTCCTTGATGACCGAGATGGGCACGCAATATTTGTTTGAAGGCAAGAAGGATCTGTCTGCTGCAGAAAGCAAAACAGATATTGCCAAGCTTAGTTTGGAGCGTTTGGGCGAGTTTAATCCGGATTACGTGTTTATGTATGGCGATCCCGGCAAATGGCTGAATAATCCGCTGTATAAAAACTTGAAGGCGGTTAAAGAGAATAAAGCGGTAGAAGTCAACAGGGATCTTTGGTCTAAGGGACGGGGTCCGCTTGCCGCAGATCTGATTGTGGATCAAGCTGTGAAATTTATGACAGGCGTAAAATAAGCTCGCGGGAGGTAGTGTGAACGGTGAATCGACTGCTGTCGGGCAGACAGGGGCAGACTTGGTCTGTTCCCTTTTTGAGTGTGGGCTTGACCGCAGTTCTCCTTGCTGCCATTCTTATTGGTCTTGTGGCGGGTGTTAAGGGCTTGGGCTGGCGTCAGGCAGGGGAATTGTTAAGCTTGGATACATCGAATTTGCTGGTGTACAAGGTATGGTATGTTCGGCTGCCGCGTGTCCTGTTGGCTATTATTGTAGGTTCGGGGCTCGCTATAGCCGGTTGCTTATTGCAAGGAATTACAAGGAACCCCTTGTCTGATCCCGAAATCATGGGCATTAATCAGGGGGCGTCCTTCTTTGTCGTTTTGTCATTGGTCATGTTCGGTATGAAGGATGTTACGGCTACAATTCTTATTGCAGGCTTCATCGGTGCGGCCGCAGGAGGAAGCATCGTTTACAGTTTATCCCGATTGGCGGGATACACGGTTATGCGTTTGGTGTTAGCTGGGGTCGCGGTTTCGATGTTTATGGCTTCTTTGACAACGGGATTTATTATCCTGTTTGATGACAAATTGTCGGAGATTTTATATTGGATGGCGGGAAAATTGTCAGGGGCGACATGGACGGATGTAAGCTTAAGTCTGGTCAGCTTCGTCCCTGCTGCGATAGGCAGCATGCTGCTGGCGAATCAGTTTAACATTTTTTCACTGGGAGAAGACGCTGCTCATGGGCTTGGGCAAAATGTTGTACGGGTTCGACGGATTGCTTTTCTTATCGTTATTGTCCTTGTCGGAGGATCGGTTGCTCTTACTGGACCGATTGGGTTCGTAGGGTTGATTGTTCCTCATATCGTAAGGTCCTGGGTAGGTACAGATTATCGAATTGTAATTCCCATCTCTGCGCTGACAGGTGCCACCTTGCTGCTGGTTTCAGATATTGGAAGTCAATGGGTGCTATATCCTACCGATACACCGGTCGGGATTCTTACTGCTTTATTGGGTACGCCTTTCTTTCTTTATTTGATGCGCAGGAGAATGGGGGGAGGTTAAATGCGAGATCAGAAGAGGCGATTTCTCTTAACAATGATTACAGGTTGTGTCCTTCTGGCCATTTTTGCGGTGCTAAGCTTGCGGTTGGGTGCGGTGGAAACTCCCTTTGGCCAAATGCTGGAGGAATTGGTTTCCCAGGATGGCGTGATTTACATGTACAGGCTTCCTCGCCTTGTTATTGCCATGCTGATAGGCATCAATATGTCGCTGTCGGGAGCGATACTTCAGGGCGTGACACGAAATCCGCTTGCGGCCCCTGATTTAATGGGAATCACAGCCGGAGGCGGCTTGGTCACAGTTATTATGATTCTGGCAGTTCCTCAATATTCGGCAGTTATGCTTCCTGTATATGCTTTTGCCGGGGCCGTGGGCGCGAGTCTCTTAATATACATGCTGGCTTATCGGAATGGAGTGAAGCCGGAGAGACTTACGTTATGCGGGGTCGCGGTAACGGGAGGGCTGCATGCGATTATCACCTTGCTAATTGTGAAGTTCGCACCTACAGCGGCCCAAGCGCTCGTCTGGTTAAAGGGCAGCCTCTATGCTCGTTCTTGGGAGCATGTCGAAATGGTGTGGCCTTGGACGATTGTTGGAACTGTATTGGCCCTGCTCAGCTGCCGGCACTTAAATACGCTTCTTCTGAATGAGGAGTCGGTGCGTGGTTTAGGGATGCGGATTGATCGCACGCGTCTTTTTTTGATAGCCGTTGCGGTTGGGCTTGCGGGAAGTGTTGTTGCAGTAGCAGGTGCAATCGGCTTCATCGGCTTGGTCATTCCGCATCTTGCCAGACTGCTGGTTGGGGCGAACTTTCGTTATATCCTGCCGACTTCGGCTGTGCTGGGAGCGGTACTTGTGATCGCTGCCGATACAGCGGGACGGATTATTATGCCCCCTATTGAAATTCCAGTCGGGATTATGACTTCCCTCATCGGTGCTCCCTACTTTTTGTATTTGCTGCTGCGGAGGAAGCTGGGGTAATGCTCATGTGCCGTTAGGGTGCGACACATCCCTGCAATAAATCTTATTCATGGGGCTGTCCCAAAAGACATTGTGAGACAACCCCTCCACCTTTTTATCCTGAATAGATGGTAGCAAAAGAGCCCTCAATTCCACTTTAATATAAGCAACAACCAAAAAGCGGCCGAACTCATTTTTGGATTTTCGAACCCCCACTCTGAGGGGAATTTCCCTACGAAAAAGACGCTTCCATTTCCGCTTACATGGTGGTTTTGGAGGCGTCTTTGAACATCGTTTGGGACTGACTCATTCAATGATATTCTTTTGGGACAGCCTCTCCAAGATTATGATAGATGGATCAGCCTATCTCTTAACCACATTGAAATTATCCTCGATCAACAGCCAGTTTTGCGGAAAGCTCAGGCCGAGCTTCCAGTAGCTGATTCCTCGAAGTCCTAATTCCTTCAATAAATTAAACTTGGCTTGGATGGAACGCGCATCCTCGAACCAAACGACATGCTGCTTGCCGGAATGATCCCAATAACTGAAATGCGGAGCTTGCGCTACATAATCGTACTCGATTCGTGCATGCTGATTTCTGGCCAAATCGATGGCAGCTTGCGGACTTAAGGCTTTGGCAAATGGACCGCCTTGTACAAACGGCAATGTCCAATCATATCCGTATAAATTTTGCCCCATCATGATTTTGGAAGCAGGCATTTCACTGATTGCATATTCCAAAACCTTGCGAACCGGACCGATAGGCGAAACAGCCATAGCTGGACCACCGCTATATCCCCACTCGTAGGTCATAATAACAACGAAGTCAGCAACTTCCCCATGCACTTTATAATCATGAGCCGTATACCATGCACCTGTTTGAGCCGAGCTTGTTTTGGGAGCCAGAGCAGTTGACATCAGAAAACCTTCGCGATGCAGCATGCCGGAAGCTTTGCGAAGGAAGCGGTTATAAGCGTCTCTATCATCCGGATGAAGATGTTCGATATCAAAGTGTATGTCTTGAAAATTCAGATCTTTTGCTGTTTGTATTATATTATTCAGCAATTGGTTCTGCACCTGTTCATCATTCAAAATGATGGAGCCGAGCTCGGGGCTGAACTGGTCCTTCTCCAAATTGGTTACGACCATCATTAAGGTAACATTGTGCTGGCGGGCAATCGCATTGAGACCATTCAAAGGCGGCGCTTGCAGAGATCCGTCTCGATTGATGCGAAAGCTGAAGGGAGCAAGATAGGTCAAATAAGGTGCGGTATCCCTTGCGGACTGCAGCAGCTCGGAGGAAATTTCATGTCCTCTAGGCTCAAGGTAGGCATTAACTTCTGCTTTACGGTGCGGTGCTGGTGGAATATAGAGTCTCATTCCGGCATTTAGTGACTGATTCGTGTTTAAATGGTTGACTGATGCCAGTGTCTGAACAGGGACGCCTAATTTGTTGGCTATGCTGTATAAACTGTCGCCAGGCTGCACCCAATAATACGTTCCGACGATAGGAATGACTAATGCCTGTCCTACGACTAGCGATTTTTCGGCAGAAATTTCATTGGCATCGGTTATTTCCTTAACCGTCACCCCATAAGTATTGGCAATCTGATAGAGTGACTGGCCCTGTTGCACGACGTGAATTTGCATAGTTCCCCCTCCTTGTAAGGATTAGATTTGTAAATCACGATATTTTCATTATTGGATAGAGTATGCGGAATAGCCCAAATGGGTGTCTGTCTATACCAAGAGTCTTTTCAACATTTTATGTGTGCTGACTGGTTAAAGGGTAAAAGGGTTAGGCACTTCCCACCATAACCATTTCGTGCTACTTTTAAATAGACATTATTATTAATCTGCAGCAGCGAGGTGGAGAATTGTTTAACAAGAAAGCGCTATCAATAAAAACGAAGCTGGTGCTGCTTATTCTTTTCTTTTTATGTGTTCCGCTGCTTACCTTTGGCACGCTTTGGTATGTAAAGGCTTCGGAGAGCATTGAGCATAACGCAATCGATTACAGTGAGCAGCTAATGGGGCAAATCAATTCTCAGCTGGATGGGTATTTCTCCGACCTGGAGAGAATAACCTACCCGCTGCTGCTGCATCCACAGATTCAATCCTTCATGAAGCTTGGGCCTGAGGACCAGTACGAAAGGTTCCTCATCAGCAAAAAAATATCCGACGAGCTGTTTCCAAACATTACTTTCGGACGCCCTGATATTTATGGTCTATCGATTGTATCCAAGAATGGCATTGCTACCGCAAGCTATAGTGCTACGGCAGCCAAAGCAAGTTATGAACAGTATAAGGATGCGTTGCTGGGTGATCGAAATTACCGGATTGTGGGCATCGAATATATGGATTCAATCCCTGTTTTGACGATTGCCCGCAAGTTTTTGGATACGGTCTCCTATCAATCCAACGGGATGCTGATCGTTTATGCCAGGCTCAATGAAATCATTAAAATTTGCGAGAAGATCAAGCTGGGGGAAAGCGGGTTCGTATGGATTATGGATGCGGATGGACGGATCGTCTACCACCCTCAGAGAGAGAAGTGGGGAGTACCCGCTCAAACACCCAAGCTCAGTGAAATGCTGAAGGCTAGCCAGAGAGGGTACTACGTGGAGAAGGCTCAGAGCGACAATCGGCTTATTATATATGAACGCTCCCAGATGACGGGATGGACTCTGGTTTCCGAAGTATCATTAAAGGAATTGAATGGAAAAATGATTGGCCTGAGGAATGTTACCCTATGGGTCGGCCTCCTGCTGGTAGGACTGGCGTTAATGATAACGGGAGGCTTCTCTTTCTATTTAACACGTTCATTATCCCATCTGCAGCGGCTTATGCGACGTGCGGAAGAAGGAGATCTCAGCGTCAAGGCTCCTGAGAGAAGGAATGATGAATTGGGAGGCTTGAATCGGGGATTCAACCGTATGGTCAGTCAAATTGGCCTGCTTATTGAGGAAGTGCAAACTTCCCATATGAAGGAGCGGGAGATGGAAATACGTCAGCGGGAATCGGCTTTGCAGGTAATGCAATCGCAGATCAATCCTCATTTTCTCTATAATACTTTGGAGATTATTAACTCCTATGCGATTATCGAGGATGTTCAGCCGATTAGCCGGATGGCTACTTCATTGGCTGATATTTTCCGATACAGCGTTGGTAACCCTGGGCAAGCGGTCACGTTAATGGATGAAATCCGGTATATCCGCACCTATCTGGAAATTCAACAGGAGCGCTTCAATGCTCTACAAGTAGAGATTCGTGTGGAGGACGAATTGCTTTCTCAAATACAAGCAGTGCGGCTAATGATTCAGCCGATTGTGGAGAATGCGTTTAAGCACGGCTATCAAGCTCACAAGCAAAAGCCAAGCTACATAGGGATTAGCGGCAAGCTCCAGGATGGGCAATATATGCTGTGCATTGAAGACCGGGGACAAGGAATGGACAGCAAGCTTATGGAACGGTACAATGAAGCCTTTATGATGGACGATAGCAGGGGGCTGCCGCAAAACGGGGATGTTAGCGGAGTCTTTGATACCATTGGTCTATGGAATGTACATCAACGCATCCGAATTAGCTTTGGACCGTCCTATGGGTTATATATCGTCAAGTCCGATGTGACAGGAACCCTTATTGAGATGCGGCTCAAAATGATCAACTGGAGAGAGGGTGAAGAAGATGTACAACGTATTAATAGTTGATGATGAAGTGATGATCAAGCGTAGTCTGACTAAGCTAATTAATGGCAGTTCACATGGATTTCACGTCTTGGGTGAAGCGGAAGATGGGAGTGAGGCGCTTGCTCTATGGGAGCGGCTGAAGCCAGACTTGATTATCACCGATATAAGCATGCCGGTTATGGATGGCCTGGAGCTTATTAAAGAAATCCGCAGCCGGGAACAGGTAACGGAAATTGTCATTTTATCCGGCTATGATGATTTTGGGTACGCGCAGCAGGCAATGCGCCAAGGGATCATGGATTATTTGCTCAAGCCGGTCCGGCAGGAGCAGCTGGAGGATCTGCTCGGCAAAGCGGCAGCGCGTTTGGAGCAGCGAGGGAGAAGCATCAAGGAACGGGGACAGAGGCTCTGGGAATGCAGAGGTATTGCCGCCTTGATTGCCGATGACTTGTGGATGGTTAGAGAGACGGAAGCACTGCGGCACCTGACGGATTATCAGCAGCAGCTGTTGAGTCGCGGATTGACCGTCGCGCAATGCTCCGAGCAACTGGAGGATGCGCTTGTCTTGGCAGAAGCCGAGCTTATTGCCCAGAGCAGCGGTAAATTGCAGGAGCTTTCGAAGCCGCTGCTCACTCCTGCTGCTGTCTCTGCCGAGGAGCTGCTGCTTCGTGCGGGAGAGAGTGTTGCAGCTTACATAGATCAGATTCGTAATATGCGTAATTGGGGACAAAATCAGAGCATTCAGAAGGCGGTTGAATATATTTTAGCTCATTATACGAATGAGCATCTGTCCCTCTCCCATGCTGCGAATGAGGCCGGTATGTCCGACTCTTATTTCAGCAGATGCTTCAAAGATGAGCTTGGACTTAGCTTCATTGATTACGTCATCAAGCTTCGTATGGAGAGAGCCAAGGAACTGCTGGAAGCTGCAGAGAGCAAGACATACGAGGTCGCCTTTACTGTAGGCTACACGGACTATCCGCATTTTTCCAAATCGTTTAAAAAATATTGCGGGTTATCGCCCAACGACTATAAGAAACGGTTAAGCAATAAATAAGACGTGCAGCATTTGCACGTCTTATTTATATTTAGAACTTAGGAGGATCGAATGTGTCAAAAAAGCACAACTTGTTACCTTTAAACACATGGTCGTTCGGAATGACAGCGGTTACAATAAACAGTGTGAAGGGGAGGGAGAGAAATAATGGAGTTAAGAAAGAATAGCACAGCACCGGAACCAGCAGTCTCCATTCCGGTCACAGTCTCGAAGCGAAAGCCGTATTGGTACAAACATTGGCAAATTTATTCGATGGTGCTTCCTGGGCTGATTTATTTTGTTTTATTCAAATATATTCCACTTACCGGCGTAGTTATCGCATTTCAGGATTACAACGTGTTTAATGGAATTTTTGGCAGCAAGCTCGTCGGGCTTAAGCATTTTTACAATCTGTTTACGTATCCCGAATTTCTGAGAGTGCTGAAGAATACGCTGCTGATTAGTATTTATCAAATCGTATTGGGGTTTCCGGCTCCTATCGCTCTGGCTATGCTGATGAATGAAGTTCGCCGGATGTTTTTTAAACGCACGATACAAACCGTTCTCTACCTTCCGCATTTCCTGTCTTGGGTCATTGTTGGAGGGCTTGTCATCAACTTCTTGTCACCAAGCTCAGGGATGGTTAATGACATTCTGAGGTGGATGGGCAAGGAACCGGTATTTTTTATGCAGGAGCCCGGCTATTTCCGTTCGATCGTCGTTATCTCTGCCATATGGAAGGAAGTGGGCTGGGGTACGATCATTTACCTTGCAGCACTAGCGGGCATCAACCCAGAGCTGTATGAAGCTGCTGAAGTCGATGGAGCGGGTAAGCTGAAGCAAGCTTTCAGCATTACACTGCCCTCACTCCTGCCGACTATTATGGTGCTGCTGCTGTTAAGAGTCGGCAACGTGCTTGACCTTGGCTTTGAGCAGATTTATATGCTGCTGAATCCTCTCGTGACGGAGACGGGCGAGATTATAGATACTTACATTTACCGCATTGGTCTCTTGGGCGGGCAGTATAGCTACACAACGGCTATCGGATTATTCAAATCACTTGTCGGTGTCATTCTGGTTGTTGGAGCGAACCAATTAAGCAAGAAAACAACCGGAAATTCGATTTATTGATTACAGAAAGGAGAGCGGTACTTTGATCAAGGAAAATGCTTCACGCCGTGCGTTTATTTATGGCAACTATTTGTTTCTTACCTTTACCGGTTTAGCTATGCTGCTTCCTTTTTTACATATTTTTGCAGGTTCATTGAGCAGTGGAAATGCAATATCTCAAGGCCGGGTTAGTATTTTTCCGGTAGAGTGGACGTTGATTAATTACGAAGCCGTTCTCCAGAACGCGGCCATATGGAAATCCTTTGGTGTGACGATGCTGCTGACAGTGGGCGGAACGGTTTTCAATCTGTTTTTTACCTCACTGATGGCCTATGGATTGTCCAAAAATGAGCTGAAGGGCCGTTCCTTCATTTTGCTGCTGATCGTTTTCACGATGATTTTTCAAGTTCCATTGATTCCCGGTTATTTGCTCATCAAATCCTTAGGGATGCTCAATTCGCTGTGGGCTCTTATTATTCCCGGAACGATAAGCGCTTTCAATTTGATCATTATGATTTCCTTTTTCCGTGAGATACCTGATGGACTTGTTGAGGCTGCTCGTATTGACGGCTGCGATGAGTACCGGACCTGGTGGAGTATCGTGCTCCCGCTGTCGCTTCCATCCTTAAGCACCGTTGGATTGTTCTATGCGGTTGGTCATTGGAACGGCTACTTCAGCGCAATTATGTACATCCGGGATCCCAGCTTGTTTCCTCTTCAGGTAAAGCTTCGCCAGCTACTCGTTGACAGTGATACCGAAGCGCTTATGCAAAGCGTGAACGTGACGCTGCAATCGATGGAAGGCATTAAAATGGCAACGATTATGGTTGCTACTATCCCGATTTTGTTGGTTTACCCGCTGATTCAAAAGCATTTTATAAAAGGTGCGATGCTGGGGTCAGTGAAAGGTTGATATAGAATTCTATTATAATTATAAAGGAGAAGGGTCACATGAGAAAAAAAATGACGATGCTTGCATTATCCGCAGCTTTGGCTGCAGGGACTTTGGCTGGCTGCTCATCAGGCGGCGATACTAAGGGTCAAACTAATCCGCAAGGAAAGACGGACAGCAAGCCGGTTAAGCTGAAGGTAGGAATTGGTACGGAAGGGCTGCAATATATTGAGGGCTCCGCGAATATTAATGAAGACAAGTATACGAAAAAGCTCCGTGAAATTTCTAAAACCGATGTGACCCTGGAGCTAATTCCGCACCGTGAATTTGATCAAAAGCTGACGTTGCTGTTTGCCGGTGGCGAGCTGCCGGACTTGCTGCAAACACATGGCATTAATAAGCCTGAAGTGGCTCCGGCTATCGATACGGGCGTATTAATTCCGCTGAACGAGTTGATTGACAAGTACGGACCCAATTTGAAAAAGAACATCCCGAAGGAATCATGGGATTTCGCCTCCGTCAGCAAAGACGGTAAAATATACGGTATTCCTACAGTAAATGCGACGCCTAACGGCAACGTTATGATGGTCCGTAAGGATTGGCTGGATAAGCTTGGGCTGAAGCCGCCGAAAACGGTAGACGAATATATCGAAATGTTGAAAGCGTTTAAAGACAAGGATCCGAACGGTAACGGAAAGCAAGATGAGATTCCATTCTCCGGACGGGAGAAGCTGGCATTTACCGAGGCATTCTTCGGAGCTTACGATGTCATACCGGCAGACTGGAAGTTTGAGAACGGACAGCTGATTCCGAACCTGATCCGACCGAAGATGAAGGATGCATTGGCGGTTTACCGGACGCTTTATGAACAAAAGCTGCTGGACAATGAAGTATTCGTGCAAAAGCCTAAGGATTGGGATGCGAAAATTAAAGGTCAGGGGATTGTTGGTTTATGGATCCACGGTCCTAGATTAGCGGATAAATGGGCAGCTGAGGTAAGGACAGGGACACCAACGGCTCAATTGGAAATCATTCCGGCGCCTGTTGGACCTGACGGTAAAGGGGGCTTAGGCATCAGCTCCGCCGTTGGCGGCAGCGTATGGGTCATCCCGAAAACAACGAAAAATCCGGAAAATGCTATAAAATTTCTGGATTGGTTTTACTCGGATGAAGCTCAAAAGTTTCTTACCTACGGGATAGAAGGAGACGACTATACGCTAGAGGGCGGAAAGATGAAGTACAAATATCCGGAGAAGCAGGAAGACATCTATAGAGAAGAAATGCATCTGACCTGGCTGCGCATGGTAGGGCCTTCCCACTTGAGTGATGCTGAATTTATGAAAAATCGTCCATCCGGCGATCTTGTAATGAGAGCGATGGATGTGGCTGCCAAGGAAGGCCGCAAAAACGATGGTCTGGGTATGCCGGCGCTGCCGACTGCACAAGCTCGTCCGGAGCTCTCAAGAGACGGCCTCTGGCTGGAGCTGGCTGCAAAAGTCATAACCGGCAAGGAATCACCGGATGCGTTCGATAAGTTTGTCGAGGACTGGAAAAAACGCGGTGGGGATCAAATTATTAAAGAAGCGACCGACTGGTATAAGAGCACACATAAATAAATAGTTGGAGTAGGCATTGCTCTATGCAATGCCTATTTCGTTAAGGAGTGGTGAACATGGAGCATTTGGTTGGAACGCATGATTTGAAGCAGCTCCCATTATGGGGACCGTACACGAAGAAATACATAGGTATTTCCCATATTGCGGACGCTGACAGAGGCTTACGCTTTGATTTGAGCGTATTCCCAGGTTTTTACCGCCGAAAGGTAGACGTACCGAATGTGATGTGGGAGTCGGGCTACCATCCATGGGAAGCGTCACCTGATCTTAGCTGGTTTACGCATAGGCATGAGCTGGAATGGAAGGATCAGGTTTATACGGATATTACCTATGCCGAGATGTCACAGAACGCAAGGCTGGTCCGGTGTGAATTCGTCAACCGGACCGAAGCTGAGCAGAATGTTGTGCTGCATTACATGGCCTCGATGCATTTCCCGCAGGTGCGTGGTCATGGAGAACTGCTGCGGACAGTCCGCCCGGAGCTTCCGGAGGGAGCATTGTGGACAGATGCACTGGACTATGCGGCGTTATCCTACGCAACGCCGCAGCCGAGTGACAATCTGGTATACGACGGCTTTTTTCGCGGCGAAGCACGCGGTCAAGGATTAGTCGGAGGCTCTGCGCTCCGTTTCGGGAGAGAACCGGGGGACCGGGTTTCCTACACGGTTGTGGCTGCCAAGCCGATGGAGCAAGCTGTGCTTCTGCTGCGCTTCCGAATGAAGGAAGGGCAGCATTTAAGTATGCGGCTTGGCGGTGTGATTGATGCTTCCATAGAGCTTACCGGGACAGGTGAGCTGGCTGAAGCGAGTGTAAGCTTAGGAGTGATTGAGGCAGGGCATCATGAGCTTATTTTTACTGCTGGTGAAGGTAGTTACGATGGCAATAATAACGCTGGTGGCAGTAGCAACTACAGCAGGAGTAGTGCTTTCACCGTCTCAGCGGAGTTTGACGGGTTTGTCATTGCAGATCAAAATAGGATTGATCAAGTGCGATTTATACCTGAGTCGGACGAGGCGCATCCACAAATGATCCAGGGGCCAGTTCCGAACAGTCTGCTGCTGAAATATGAGGGAATCGATCACTATTATGGGCTGCTCTGGGTTTATGAGGACTACGAGGTGCGGGAGTTCCATTGTGATGAGCTCGATCGTTTTATGCGTCACAATGTGCATCATCATACTAGTTCTGTATTTAAGGGAGAAGGGCGGGGCCATTTCACCAATGTATATTTGAGACCGATTCCTTTGGCTCCGCGTTCCAGCAAGCTTATACATGGAATGGTTTGCAGCGGAAGCAAGGACGAGGTGGAGCGGCAGCTTTCCTCCAATCTGATTGATCCGAAGCGATGTGAGACGGCTTTCGCATCGTTGAAGGAGCAATCTTTGCAGGCCATGAGGAAGACGTACAATCCGTCCGGCGAGCCGTACCGTTTGAGCCAACAATTGATGGAAGCAACACTCGCTATGAATATTGTCTATCCGGTTTATACAAAGCGCTCTTATATTCGTCACAGTACTCCAGGGCGTTGGTGGGACAGCCTGTACACTTGGGATTCCGGGTTTATCGGGATCGGTCTGGCAGAACTTGACATGGAGCGGGCGGTGGAATGTTTAAATGCTTACGTTACTGAGCCAGGAGATCCGCATGCCGCGTTCATTCACCATGGCAGTATGGTTCCTGTACAGCATTATTTGTTTCTGGAGCTTTGGAATAAGACACAATCCAAAGAGCTGTTGAATTATTTCTATCCAAGGCTTAGGCAGTACTATCTGTTCTATGCAGGCAAGCTTGGGAGCTCAACCACAAGAGTATTATCCTCGGGCCTGCTGAAGACATGGGATTATTTCTATAATTCCGGTGGCTGGGATGACTATGCTCCTCAGGTTGAAGTTCATCGAAGCCGGTTGACGGCTGAAGCGGCTCCAGTGTCAAACACAAGCCATGCCATCCGTATTGCCAAAATTTTAAAAATGGCGGCAGCAGCAATAGGAGGACTTGAAGAGGACGTTGCGGAATATGAGGGAGACATAGCTCTTTTTGGAAAAGCAATCCAGGATTATGCATGGGATGAAGAGAGCGGTTATTTCGGTTATATTATGCACGATACGAAGGGGCAACCGAATGGATTGCTGCGCCATGAGAGCGGGCAAAACTACAATATGGGGCTCGATGGAGCTTATCCGCTCGTAGCGGGTATATGCAATCCCGAACAAGAGCATCGTCTACTTGGATATATATCCGACAGCAGTCGTTTATGGAGCCCTATCGGCTTAACAGCTGTTGATCAGAGCGCTGCTTATTATAAGAAGGACGGCTATTGGAATGGCGCCGTCTGGATGCCGCATCAATGGTTTTACTGGAAAATGCTGCTCAGCCTGGGCTACAGCGAACCGGCACATAGGATCGCCCGCACGGCGCTTGAGCTATGGAAGACGGAGACAGGCGAGACATATAACTGCTATGAGCATTTCATCGTCCAATCCGGAAGAGGAGCAGGGTGGCATCACTTCGGTGGACTTTCCGCCCCGGTGCTGAGCTGGTTTGCCGCCTATCACCGACCAGGGACACTCACCTGCGGCTACGATGTTTGGCTGGAGCACAAGGAGTTTAGCGTGGATAATTCGGAGCTTACCGCCGAAATTCGCTATTTTGGTACAGCCGATAGTACTCATTCGCTTTTGGCTTGCATGAAAGCAGGCGGCAGCTACAAGGTAACTTGGAACGGGAACCCTGTGGATTTCCAATCCGCTGAGGATGGTGTGCTGGATATTCGATTGCCTGGGGAAAGCAGCGGGAGGCTGAGGGTTACTTCGGCTTGAATCGGTCATCCGGTCCTTGTCTGATGAAGTTTTATTTATGATATAATGATGAAGACATATTCAATTGGAGGTGGTCTGATGCTTTGGGTAGAGGTGCAAGAGCGGTTTCCTGATGAGTGGGTAGTGCTGGAAGCGACGAAGGCATATTCAAAAGAAGGACACCGATATATAGAAGAGGTTAATGTTATTAACACGTTTAACGATTCCACAGAAGCTATGCGTCGTTATAGTGAATTACATCGTGAAGAACCTCATCGTGAGTATTGTTTTTTTCATACTTCTAGACCCGAGCTGGTTGCACGTGAACGTTATATAGGAGTACGTGGCCCCAGATGAACATTAATGTGGAGCACGGACTTCCATTTGTAAGCGTTACGGTTATTTATAATGGAAATGAATTATTTCTGAGTAAAGTACTTTTGGATACAGGTTCGGCAGGTACGCTCTTTAATGCTGATCTGGTTCGGGATATTGGGGTAATACCTGAAGGGAATGATGCCGTTGACTCGATCCGAGGGGTTGGCGGGATTGAGTATGTTTATACAAAGAGTCTGGATGCGATTCATTTCGGTAACTTTAGTATAGAGCTTTTTCCAGTACAGATTGGAAGTATGGATTACGGTATCGACATTGATGGAATTATTGGTTTTGATTTTATGGAGGCAGCAGGAATTGTGATTGATACGAAGCTCATGATAGTCAAATCCAATGATTGATAATATCTTCCATGGTTTAATCACGCGTCGGCGAATTGTAGATTTGCCATACAACGGTTCGTTTCCATTCAAAAACCCGCTCTTGGAGCGGGTTTTCCTTTTTTATGCGCTAAGTTGAAGTGCAGCCTCATTTAACAGCAGTAGACAAAAAAATTCTGCTTATGCTTGCACGACATGGTCTATATAATCAGTCTAAGACTACTGGTTACTATCACACTTTTTGATCCACAATAAGCTACTTTATCACCTATAAATAAATTACGGTTGGGTGAATGAGATAAAATTATTGAGGATAAGAACATAATCCGAAAAGATATCAAGCGATGTGAATACATGGTATTATTTATTTGAATCGAAGCGGTTTCTTGGGATAAATGAATCAAATGCAGCTTAAATAAACTTTCGGGGTGATTTTGAATGCGCTTTCCAAAGTTCTTTTTTAAATTAATCCTGTTTAGTTTGTTTCTTAGTATTTTCCCTGTAATCACATTAGGCTTATACTCTTATATTAAACTTACCTCGTCCGTTGAGGATAAAATCTATAAAGCAAACGAACAAATATTGCTGCAAAATCAGATGAGGGTAGAACAGACACTGAAGACGATCGAGCATTCGGTCGTGCAATTCAGCAACTCTCAATTGCTAAACGATAGCTTGGAGCAAAATGTTACTTTCCGTCAATTTGATGTCTTTTTTCAGTTTTATAAAGAACTGAAGAAACTTCAGACGATTGATCTGCCGATTCAAGATATTTATTTGGTTAATTTTGAAAAGGGATGGCTTATTAACAACAACGGGCTGCAAAGTTTGGATGCTGATGAAAAGCGGAAATATGAACAGATCATGATAAATACATCGTGGACTTTGGATACGGACGACTTGAGCGATCGATACACTGGAGGTATTAAATATCTCAAAAAGCTGCCAACCGACTTCGCCGCGCATTATTCATTCCTCATCGTAAAAATTCCATATGCTAATTTAAATAAATTGATAAAAAGTAACAATGAGCTAGGCGACATTATGATTTTGGACAAAAGCTACAGGGTACTGTCGGACAAAAGGAATACGCCGGAGGGAAGCGATCTATCGGACACATTATTGGCTAAGGAATTGACGGCATTTGCCGGAGACTCCGGATATTTGTCGATAAAATCGGAGTCATCGGAGGAAGCGGTCCATTTTCGCAAATCGGACTACAATGGTTGGATTTATATTACGAGAACGCCTGTCCAAACGATTCTGAGCGATTCCAGAGCGATTGGCTGGATTACATTATGGACTTGCGTCGGCATCTTTCTGTTAAATTTGTTCATCTCCTTGTTTATTTCCCGCAGGATGTATACCCCGATTCTAAAACTTTATCAATCAGCGATCCGATCCGCCAGAGGCCCTGAGCCCGAAAACTTGAAGGATGAATTTCAAATTATTACGAACCGGTTCAGCTCGCTACTGCATGGCCAATCTGAATGGATGTTGCGAAACGAAAGACAGCTTCCTCAGCTCAAAGATTTTTTTGTACTTCATTTATTGGACGGCAAAATAAAACACGAGGAAATTCAACATAAGATCGCGTTGTACGGCTTTTCCGGGCCATGGAAACATATGTCGGTCATTGCCACGGAAATTGACGATCTGCATCAAACGCGTTATACGGAAAAGGATTTGGATCTTCTATTGTTTGCCATTCATAACATGGTCGGCGAAATCATTCCGGAAAGCAAGCTTTTTCATTCGATGGTAACCCGGAAGACAGTCGTCGTCCTGCTCGGTGGGGATCACTTGACTGCAGATCATTTTAGACAAGAGCCTTATGTGTTTTCCGAGCTTTTGCAGAGTCAGGTTGCCCAGTTTCTGGATTTAAAAATAAGTGTAGGCATGAGCCGCATATTCGCAAGTTTAATGGATGCTCCGACTGCTTTGGAGGAAGCTCTTGAGGCTTTAAAATACAAATTTCGGGTCGGCGCCGGATCTATTTTGTTTATTGGGGACGTCCAGCCTGAGGATGAGAGCCGGTTTTCGTTCCCGGAAAAATGGGTCAAAGAATTAATCGATGCCGTGAAGCTCGCCGATGAAGCGATGGCCAGGCGATTGCTGACAAGCTGCATCCAAACGATGGCAGAGAAAAATATTACTTATAAACAATATCAAATTTTGCTGGCAGGACTGCTCACTGAATTGATCAAGGAAATTTTGAAAACAGGAGAATATTTCCCCGCGCTGCACGACGGAAAAAAATCGATGTTCGATCAACTGTTTGCTTTGAAAACCGTACCGGACACTGAGCAATGGTTTCTGCATAGCATCATACTGCCAATCGTCCGTATTATGGCCAGGCGCAAATATATACTGAATAAAAAAATATCAGATTTGATCATCGAGATCATTCATGAGGATTATGACAAAGACCTTACGCTAGAATCTTGCGCCGTACGTTTAAATTACCACCCCAATTACATAAAAAGAGTTTTCAGGCAGGACACAGGCAGCAATTTCAGTGAATATTTGTCGCAGTACCGTTTGAAAAAAGCGAAGGAATGGCTGCTTGAAACCGATATGACCATCTCCGAAATTGCGGAAAAATTAAGATTCAGCAACCTGCAAAATTTTAGCCGCTCCTTCCGAAGGATGGTTGGCGTGTCCCCAAGCGAATTTAAAGAACAAAACGAACGAAACTATGGTACCCAAGTTCCCTAATGATATGCCCTTAGCTCCCTAATGATTGATACCATTCACAGCTTAAGCAAGTTCCCTTCGGATTGTAGACGGATAACATCCTTGTTGTATAACCTGTGGGTAAGAGAGCTTCCCGAAGCTTTTCAAACCAGTACACATCGGGGGGATAGCGTATGAAATAGTCGTACGGCGTAAAATCAAGGTTTTAGCAAATGCCTAACTTTCTATTCAGAGTATCACAAAATTTTTGCGGTTTGTAATTAGCAGCTGTGTCCGACAGACAGTCTTGGGAACTCAAAAATTTATTGACTGACCCTCGCTCGAATGTTAATGTAATATAATTCCGATCTGGTTAGTAAGAAAAATATAGGCTAGTCCACCAGACCGCTGGAGACTCATGGGATTTTGTCAGAGGCTCCTTTTTGCGTTATTTAGGGTTTAAGCGGGATACGAGTTCTCTCTATGAAAAATATAACAATTGGGAAGGTGTGCTATTTTATGAAATTTTCTTTACAGACCGGCGAACAGGCGAAATATCGTCATAAAGTCAGAAAAGGGATGATGATTCTGCTCGCATCCACATTTGGTGTATCCATAGCTTTAACCGGGTGCAGCTCGAAGGATGCGCCTGCCGCAGGAGCTTCAGACAACGCCAAAAGCGAAGATAAAGGCCCGACAGAAATCAGTTTTCTCTTAAAGTACTATAGCGCGCAGCCGCCAACCGCGGACGAAGCTCTCAAAATCATTGAACAACATACGAACACCAAGCTGAAAATCAATTGGGCTCCGAATCCGTCTTACGAGGAAAAAGTAAACACGACGCTCGCTTCCGGAAATCTTCCCAATGTCATCCTCGTTCCAAGACGAGGCAACACCAAGCTGGACAACTTTGTCGATGCGGTTCGCGCCGGCGCTTTCTGGGAATTGGGGCCGTATATTAAAGATTATCCAAACTTATCGAAAACGATCAGTAAGGAAGCTTTTTACAACGTAGCTTTTGATGGGAAAATTTACAGCATTCCGTCGCTCAGAAGCAATAACGAATCCACAATCATTGTTAGAAAGGACTGGCTGGATAATCTTGGCTTAAAAATCCCGACGACGCTCGATGAATATTACGAAATGATCAAGGCATTCAAAAATAACGATCCGGATAAAAACGGCAAACCCGATACGGTAGGTCTCGTAGAGTCCAGCGACGGAAGCACTTTTCACCGAGTCAAAGTGTGGATGGACGCACCGAACAACTGGGGTGTGATCGACGGTAAAGTTACTCCCGATTTCATGACCAAGGAATATGTGGACGCGATGAATTTTATGAGAAAGCTGTATAAGGAAAAGCTCGTCAACGAAGACTTTGCCGTGGTCACGCAAAATCAGCTGATCGATTACATAAATAAAGGCAAAGGCGGCTTATATGCCGGAGCTTTCGCCCAATTGACTAATGGGCAATATAACCCGTTAACCGAAGCGGATCCTAAAGCCAAGTTAACTTTGTTCGACAGGATGAAAGGGCCATCCGGGGAAAACAGAAACCCTGTCGGGTCAGGCTTCAACGGAGAATTTATGATTCCGAAAAGCAGCGTGAAAACGGAAGCGCAGCTAAAAAAGATTTTGTCCTTCTTTGATAAAATGTGCGATGACGATATGAAAAAACTGGTTAGCTTAGGGATCGAAGGCAAGCATTTCAAGACGGATAACGGCAAAACCTCAGTAGTGGATGCAAAAGCGTTTACGAACGATATTGTGCCGCTTAGATGGATCATGGTCGCTGACGGCATAACGGACCGAGTTACGGCTGGCTTGAATCCTTATGACACGGAAATTGCCAAGGTAGTTACCGATAAAGAATTGAAAATGGTCAATGATTTATCCATCCCTTTTACGTCCAAAACCGTGGTTGATCCCAAAATTATTGACGATGCTCGGACCAAGTACATTATGGGGGAACTGGATGAAAAGGGCTGGAGCGATGCTATTCAGAAGTGGCGCAGCAGCAACGGGGATAAACTGATTAAGGAGTATGCGGACCAGTATGCGAAAATCGGCAAATAGTCAGTCGCTGCAGCCGTATGCGGCTTATCGAGGGAATGCAGGAAGCAGTCTCCTCCGTTATGTGATCAAAAAAAAGTGGTCTTACTTCATGCTGCTGCCAGGTGTTTTATACTTCATCATCTTTAAGTATTTCCCCATGTGGGGAGTCATCATCGCATTTCAGAATTACCAGCCTTTTCTTGGGTTATTTCACAGCCCTTGGGTCGGTTTGGAACATTTCCACACGTTTTTTTCGGATGCATCGTTTTGGCAGCTCTTTCGCAATACAGCCATTTTAGCGGTATACAATCTCGTCTTTTATTTTCCTGTGCCGATTATTGTCGCTTTAATGCTGAATGAAGTGAGAACAGCCGTGTTTAAACGATTCGTTCAGACAGTCATCTATATCCCTCACTTTGTTTCATGGGTTGTCGTTATAGGAATGGCGTATGTGTTTTTTACGACAGAAGGTGGAGTGATCAACGAACTTATTGCGAGAATGTTCGGTCAAAAATTGAATTTACTCGTAAGCGCCAGCTGGTTTCGTCCGATGATGATGTTCGAGGTGATCTGGAAGGATACGGGATGGGGAACGATCATCTTTTTGGCGGCACTTGCCGGGGTCGATCCCCAATTGTATGAAGCAGCACGGATGGATGGAGCAGGCAGAATGCGGCAGTTGTGGCATATTACGCTTCCGGCCATCCGCAGCACGATCGTGGTTCTACTTATTTTGAGGCTCGGACACTTCCTGGACACCGGTTTTGAACAAATCTTTCTAAGTCTTAATGCGATGAACCGCGAGATAGGCGAAGTGTTTGAAACGTACGTATACCGGATGGGGATTCAACAAGGACGTTTTAGCTACAGCACAGCCGTCGGACTGTTTAAGTCTGTGATCGGTTTAATCTTGGTGGCCGGAGCGAATTACCTTGCCAAGAAACTAGGGGAAGAAGGTGTATACTAGCAAATGATTGATGACAAGAGCTTGTCCCCCCGGCTGCTTGATCTATTTATTTACGTCTGTTTAACCGCGATGGCCTTGCTGACACTGCTGCCTTTTGTATACATCCTCCTATCCTCTTTCGCATCCACAGAGCAGGCACTTAGCAAAAGCGTCGTTTTGATACCGACACAGTATTCACTGGATGCTTATAAGTTTATATTCTCATCGTCAACGACAGTGAGAAGTTTAATCTTCAGCATTCTGATCACCGTCGTAGGAACCGGAGTAAATCTTGTGTTCACTTCATTGATGGCGTACCCCCTGGCGGGAAAAGACTTAAAAGGCAGGCGGGCCATTCTGCTTATGGTATTGTTTACGATGCTTTTTAACGGTGGAATCATTCCCCTGTTTCTTGTCGTAAAAACGATGGGACTGCTGGATTCTTTCTGGTCGCTTGTTATTCCTTTTGCCATAAGCCCTTTTTATCTAATTATTATGAAAAACTTTTTTCAGCAGCTTCCGGATGGTATTGAAGAATCCGCGAAGATGGATGGCTGCAATGAACTGCAGATATTGATCCGCATCGTGCTGCCGCTGTCAGCGCCGGCGCTCGCCAGCTTCGCCTTGTTTTATGCGGTATATCACTGGAATTCTTTCTTTCATGCCATCATGTTCATCAATGATTCGAAAAAATGGCCGATCCAGGTTTTGCTCCGGCAAATCGTCATCCTTTCTTCCGGAGCTTTCGACCAGTCGAGCAGCGAAGAAGCGATTCCCCCATCCGAGACGATTAAAAATGCGATTATCATTGTGTCTACGGTGCCGATATTAATGATTTACCCTTTTTTGCAAAAGCATTTCGCCAAAGGGCTGTTGCTTGGTTCCGTCAAAGGATAATGTCTGAAGAAGAAGGGTGGTCATGCTTGTGGTGGAAGCGGATACAAAAGGAAGGCCGAATATTATCATTATTGTCGCTGATGATATGGGTTATGGCGACCCCAGCTGTTATGGCGGCTGGATTAACACTCCGAATATCGACAGCCTTGCGGCCGAAGGGTTGAAATTCACCGATTTCCACTCGAGCGGAGCCGTATGCAGTCCGACACGGGCTGGCCTATTAACCGGCCGTTATCAGCAAAGGTCGGGCATTGACGGAGTGATTACTGCGGCGGCACATCGCCATCTGGGCTTGCAGCCGCATGAGATTACGCTGAGCAAATTGTTGAAAGGCGAAGGTTACGCCACCGCAGTTTTCGGCAAATGGCATTTGGGATACGATACGAAATTTAATCCGGTTCGGCATGGCTTTGACAAATTTATAGGTTATGTGGCCGGCAATGTGGACTATATCTCTCACGTGGATCAAACCGGTTGTTCCGATTGGTGGGAAGGAGATACGTTAGTCGAAGAACCGGGTTATGTCACTCATTTAGTTACGAAACATTCTGTCGATTTTATTCATGAACATAAGCATCGCCCTTTTCTACTCTACGTTGCTCACGAAGCTCCGCATTATCCTTACCAGGGACCTAATGACAAGGCCGACCGTACGGTAGGAGGTACTTTCCCCGCTTATGGAAGCCGGGAGGATCAGAAGGAAGCTTATCGCGAAATGGTCGAAGAGATGGATAAAGGGATTGGAGACATCATAGAAGCACTGAAACAGAACGATTTGGACGAGAACACGTTAATTATTTTTTTCTCGGATAACGGCGGTGTACCTATCGGGTCTAACGGGCCATTGCGTGGGTACAAAAATGAACTATGGGAAGGTGGTCACCGGGTGCCTGCGATTGTCCGGTGGTCAGGACACATTAAGCCGGGGACCCTCTGTGACGAACCTGTTATATCCATCGATATCATGCCTACTGTTCTGGAGCTGTGTAGTAGGGATATTCCGCATGGCCTTCGTTTGGATGGGGTCAGTATTGCTGCGCTGCTGCTGGATAGTAAACCGGTCGCCCCAAGAACATTGTTTTGGGAAAACGGCAACCAGCATGCCGTGCGTGAAGGAAACTGGAAGCTGGTTCTACATGCGAAAGGACTTGATGGCGGTATCGGACTGTATGATCTCTCCAACGACTTGAACGAGCAGTACAACAAGGCCGAACAATGCCCTGAATTGGTGAGTGAGCTCCATCAGAAGCTAAACGAATGGATTCAAGATGTGCATAAAGACAGGTTATAGAATGATAAGGAGGCTAACCGTTTGAACACGAATCGACCGAACATCGTAATTATGCTGGCAGACGATCTGGGGTACGGGGATGTAAAATGCTGTAATCCCGATTCGAAAATTGATACGCCCTTTATGGACCAAATGGCTTCCGAAGGCATGAGATTCACTGATGCCCATACTAGCTCGGCTGTATGCACGCCATCCAGGTATGCGTTATTGACGGGACGATACTGCTGGAGGACCCCGATGAAAGCAGGGGTTTTATTCGGATATGATTCCGACCTTGTAGAACCGGAAAGAACGACGCTGCCCAAGCTGCTTAAACAGGCCGGCTATTATACGGGATGTATAGGAAAGTGGCACCTCGGCATGACATTCAAGACAACGGACGGAGTGCCGGCCAATCAAAACGAAGGCGATACGATAGATTGGGAGGCGGAAATCGAGGGAGGTCCGATCGGCGCCGGCTTCGATTATTATTTCGGAATCAGCGCTTCTCTCGACATGTCTCCTTATGTATATATCCGCAACAATAGGTTTACGGATGTGCCACTAAATAAAAGAGAACGAGACCGTCGGCCTTATTTCCGCAATCGGGACGGTTGGATCGCGCCGGGATTCAAGGATGAAAACGTGCTTCCGGACATTACCCATGAAGCCGTGCAATTTATAGAGCAAAGAAGCGGAACCGGGGAGCCCTTCTTCTTGTATTTTCCAGTCAATTCGCCGCATACTCCCGTAGTGCCTACAGACGATTTCAAGGGCAGCAGCGGTGCCGGCAGTTATGGGGATTTTGTGCGACAAACCGACGGGGCAGTGGGACGTATTATGGAAACTCTTGAAAAGTGCGGCATCGCAAACAATACATTGTTTATTGTAACCAGCGACAATGGTGCGGAAAGTATTACGCTGCATTTGAGAGAAGACTTCGGGCATTATCCTTCCGGACATTTGAAAGGGATGAAACGTGATTTATGGGACGGCGGTCATAGGATGCCTTTTATTGCAAAGTGGGAAGGAACCGTTCCCGAGGGGTCTGTGTGCGATAAACCGATCTGCCTGACGGACGTGATGGCCACGTGCGCGGAGATGATCGGAGCTGAGCTGCCGCATGATGCGGGGGAAGACAGCTTCGGCTTTCTGAATTATTTGCATAACGAACCGGATAAAGTCGGGGAACGCGCGGCAATTATCCATCATTCCTTTGACGGTAGTCTGGCGATCAGGCACGGAAAGTGGAAATATATCGACTGTACGGGATCGGGCGGCAACACCTACGACTTCCCGGAATGGCAGCAGTTGGATGAATATCCTGGGCAGTTATACAACATGGAAGAAGATGTGAGCGAGAAGCGCAATTTGTTCGGCCAGTATCCGGAAATTGTACACGATTTGAAACAGCTTCTTGAACAGTTAAAAGCTGACGGACGCAGCAGACCCGTGAAGGTATAAAGTAGTCCTCATTGAGAATCGTTAAGAAAGGAGAGTTTGTTTTATGAGTAAGCCGAATATTGTGTACATCATGTCCGATGATCATTGTGCAAATGCGATCAGCATTTACGGCTCCAGGATCGCTAAGGTTTTCCAAACGCCTAACCTTGACCGGATCGGGAAAGAAGGAGCCGTATTAAAAAGCTGCTTCTGCACCAACGCCATCTGCTCACCGAGCCGGGCTTCGATAATAACGGGGCTGTATCCGCATAAGCATGGGGTTAAAACGCTTAGCGACGCCCTCGATCCGGAGCTGGACACATACCCGAAACGAATGCAAGCGGGCGGCTATCAAACCGCGTTGGTAGGCAAATGGCACTTACACGGAGTGCCTCAAGGCTTCGATTACTATGAAATATTGCCGGGACAGGGAGAATACTTTTCTCCCTATTTTTTGGATCAAACGACCGATTGGGAGGCGGTGGAACGATTTATGGACCAACAGGAGGATTGGTCCAAGGTCAAAAATTACGGACATTTCGGCCAAAAACACGAGGGATATGTAACGGATTTGATCACAGATAAATGTGTAAGCTGGCTGGAGCAAAGGGACCAGGGCAAACCGTTCATGCTGATGTGCCATCACAAAGCGCCGCATGACGATTTTGAGTATCATCCCCGTTATGAGAGATTGTTTGACGATGTGGAAATACCGGAACCGGAAAGCTTGTGGGAGGATAAGGGTCACCGCTCCGCAGGATCGCGGGAGTACGGTACTACCGTATCTGAAAAAAATCCGCGGCGCAACGCGGTTACAACGATGAGCCGTTCGGGGTATCCGACCGGACCGCTGAATTTGGAAGGTTTGGACGCTGTTGGGCGGACAAAAGCCGCCTATCAAAAATATTTGAAAGATTACCTTAGGGTAGTCAAAGGAATTGACGACAATGTAGGAAGATTGCTGGATTATTTGGACAAAGAAGGGTTGGCGGAAAATACCATCGTCATTTATACATCCGACCAAGGAATGTTTCTAGGTGAGCACGACTATATCGACAAACGATGGATTTTCGAGGAATCGCTGCAAATGCCTATGCTAATAAAATATCCGCAGGAGATTAAACCGGGCAGTATCGTCGAGGATATTGTGACCAACGTTGATTTTGCGCCGACTTTGCTTGATTACGCAGGATTGGATGCCGCTGCCAATATGCAGGGACGCAGCTTCCGCAAGGTAATCGAAGGACAAACCCCGGATGATTGGCCGAACAAGGTTTATTATCGCTATTGGATGCATATGGCCCATCACGATAACCCCGCCCACTACGGAATCCGCACAAAGGAATACAAGCTGATCTTTTTCTACGGGCTGCCGCTGGATGCGTCCGATGCTCTGCCGGAGCCAACGCCGGCTAGCTGGGAACTCTATGATTTGCGAAACGATCGGGAGGAGCTTGCCAATGTTTATGACAATCCGGCTTACGCCAATGTGGCACAACGACTCAAAGAGCAACTGTTTGAAATGAAGACCGAAGTTGGAGATGGGGACGACTCGTACCCCGAGCTTCTTGGCAGGGTTCTGGAAACCAGATAACGACAGCAGCAGGGGAAATTTCATCCGTTTTTCGGAAATATAAAAAAATTGCTGGAGGGATTTGTAAATATATGCTGAACAAAACCCACTTGATATGTTTCATATGCCAAATGCTGAGGATGCTAATTATGATCATGCCAGTACATTTGCAACTGTGCGTTCGCTCAATCCGGATGCAGTGATGTCTTACAATCATTTTATGGGCACGGGAGCTGAAGATACGGCTAACACGGAAACCGCAGCGGGAGCGCATTATTGGGAGCAGGAGGACTTCGGCAGCTTTGTTCCGTATAGGAGTGACCCTTGGGCTCATTCAATAGGAGTTATGCTGGGGACGAACTGGGGGACTACGGACTCCATGCCGTTGGTCAATTTATTGAATATGATCAGCACCTTGGGAGCTGTAGGAGTTACCGTAAACCTGGCAATGGGTCCGGATATTACCGGACAGTTTACAAAGGATCAGATAAACAAGCTTCAGCAAATTGGCAATTGGCTCATTCCGCGTAAGCCCTATATGTCCGGTGCGCTTCCCAACCTGGATGCTGCGGTTAGCGGGTATGGCGGCTTGTCTTACGTCAATACGGTGGGCGGCAATAATACGGTCCATTTGCTTACAGGATCCAAAAGCAAGGTAGCCTTACCTGCTTCTATCGACTTGAATATGACAGGTGTAACGGCAGTGAAGCTGGCTCCGGGCGGGACTTCAATCCCTTTTACGAGCAATGGTAATAAAACGACAATTAACTTAGCGGGGGTTGCCCAGGATACTTACGATACGATGATTTCGGTGGAAGGAGGCGGGGTTCCAACCTTGTTTAATGCTTACTTTACCGATGGCACTTCAACCGGATGGACGGTAGAAGCTGGTTCCTGGAGTGTGATTACCGATGCTCAAAACGTTAAATCCGCCAGCAACAAAGTATTTACAAATACGAATACGACTTCAAAAGCTAACGCCGGTAGTACTTCCTGGACCGACTATACTACCAAGGTGAAAATAAAAATCGAATCGGCTGTGGGCACTTCCAATCAATCGGCTGGATTTAGCACAAGGTATACAGACAGCAATAACAGGTACAACTTTCTATATCATCATGATACAAAAACGTTAAGAATTATGAAATATGTTAGTGGAACGGGTACGGTTCTGGCTACTCAATCGTATACACTAAACGATGGCAATTGGTATAACTGGAAGGTCGAAATGAATGGGAGCAGTATAAAATGGTATATCAACGATGCCCTTGTACTATCGACCACAGACTCTTCCTTAACATCGGGAAAAATAGCCATCCATACTAACAACACAACGGCCAGATTTGACAATATCACGGTAAAATAGCGATTAAAAGCGGGAGGGATTCGATTGAACAGACATCGAAGTTCTATGCTTATGAAGATGATGGTGCTGCTTTTGGTTTTTGTGGTGGCATTGCCCATATACCCGAATGAAGGGAAAGCTGCTTCCAACTTTTTGCCTGTAGATAAAGAAATTACATTACAGGATCCGGTTAGCGCCGTTAAAACGACGGAAGATTGGTATAGGGGGCAAGTATTGGCTATTCGCATCCCTTGGACCAGCTATATTCGCGACAATCCGCATGCTTCCAATGCGGGAAGCAATTTTAATGCTGGCCAGTGGGTAAACATGGTGAAAAGCTCCGGTGCGGACATGATGATGCTCGTTGTGCAGCATGAAAACAGCAATGGATTTCTTCTGTACCCATCCGCTCTTACAGATGCCAATAATCGCTCCCCCATTGATTATCCCGCCTTGTTAAAAACCGAGCTGTTGAATCAAGGAATGAGTATGGGGGTATCGATTAACCAAGTCGGCATTACTAATCTGGCTGCATACGGAGGCAAAACCCGTGATAATATTTACCAAAACCTAGTGCAAGAGATCAATACGAGATACGGTAATTTTCTGAAAGAGATTTATTTTGATATGTTCCATATTGCAGGTGCCGCCGGCGGGAATTACAACCACCAAGGCGTGTTTCAAAAGGTACGCACCGGAAACAGTCAGGCGGTTATGGCTTACAATCATCATAAGGGCACTGGCGCTGAAGATATTAATGTTACCGAATCGGCAACAGGGCTGCATTATTGGAATCAGGAGGATTTTGACGCCTTTATCCCGTATCGCAACGAGGATTGGGGGCATGAATTTACCGTCATGCTCGGGAGTAATTGGGGCACAACGGACTCCATTCCGCTGGTCAACCTGCTTAACATGATATCGAGATTGGGATCCATGGGCATTACCACTTCCTTGACCATGGGGCCGGACATAACCGGCAAATTTACGACCGATCAAATCGACAAGCTGCAGCAAGTCGGAAACTGGCTCACTCCACGAAAGCCGTATATGGATGGAGCGATACCCGATTGGAATGTAACAGTTACAGGTTATAGCGGAATGAATTATGTCAATAATGTAGGTAATAAAAGAAGTGTCCACCTGCTCTCGGGTTCTGCGAATCCGGTTAGCTTGCCAAGCAGCATTACGTTGAACATGAGCGGTGTAACGGCAGTGAAGTTAGCTCCAAGCGGTAACAACGTATCGTTTACAACAAACAGCAACGGAACGACCATCCAGCTTTCCGGCATTCAGCAGGATACTTATGATACCATTCTTTCTGTTGAAGGGGGAAAAGCGGTCGCGCCGGCACGAATATTCCAAAATGACTTTAACAGCATGACTACGGGAGAGGCTCCGACGACAGGATTTATTTTGGATACCACTTATGGTTCGATCACGGTCGAAGACGTTCCGACAGCAGTGAATAAAAGTATGAAGATAGTCGACACCAATCCAACCGGCTACTATGGAGTAAAAGCAAAGAAGACTTTTTCCGCGAAGTCGAATAAAGTCCAATATGAAGTGAGGATGAGAGCTGACCAGACAACGGCCGCTTCCTTCATTGAGCTCCAGAACAGTGTCGGCGATATAGCGGTTCGTATTGGTTTTGCCGGCAACGGCCAAATCAGGCGGTGGAATAATGCCTCTGCTTACACTGACCTGACCGGCTACAAGCCCGTTAAATGGTATACCATCAAAGTGGAAGCTGATATTGTGGCTCATACTTATAATGCGTATGTCAATGGTGTAAAGAAGGTATCGAATGCGGCATTCTACACGCCTGTTTCCACTATCGATCAAATCGAATGGGTCAATGATTTCGGGGCGGGTACCTTTTATACAAATTCGATCTACGTTGACGGAAACTGAATTAGGATAAGCGTAATGGAAGAAGAAGGTCATATGAAGTATAGAGAGCTTGGATACTCAGGTTTGAAGGATGCAGCGGGATTGTTTTATTTTATCTACCAAAGCCGTACCAAGTACACCGAACGAATCTCCTTGTCCCCACGTAAAGAAGGCACTAAATAACCTGAGTCGGGTTAGTGCCTTCTTTTTGGCTTTATGGTGTGGTGACTATTTACGAGAGATCAGATAGGGGCCAATCCCATGGCGTTCGCTAAGCAAAATTTCGCATAACATGAGACAAGGGGTGGAGAAGGGTGGAATAAGTTGCTGCCAATCTGATTTATGGCATTTGTGCCTTCGCTGCCGAAATAATATGGCTGATCTTGTTTTCAAGATTGAAGATGACTTGCTTCTCTTCATTGATTTGATGGGATAAGGATATCAGGGATGCGAGCGTGTCCAGAACGGTGTCGGGATCGTTATTTTTGGCTGCTTGTTTAAACGTATTCCACACTGTGGTTATATCGGTTTCGTTAGTTTTGATTGCACTTCGCTTATTTTTAATTTCCAGATTAACGGGGGTGATTTCTTCCAATCTGCCTCGAAGCTCTTTCTTCTTTTTGGCTGCATTTTCCTTGGCTGCCCGCCATTCATTTTCTTTGGTATTGATGTTTATACGGGCTGCTTGAACAGGGATTTTTATGAGATTAACTTGGAATTGGAACAGATTGGTTAAGTCCTTGCTTTTCAGTGCTCTGGCTGCTTCAATCTGCTTGTTCAAAGAGCTGTAATGGGAGAATAGCGCTTTGTACCGTTCGCGTATTTGTGTAACTTCAGATTCGAGCTTGTCTAAGCTTTCGGCATCGATTTGTTGAATTTCTTTATTTAGAGCCACCAATGTATCCTGGTTTCGTGTGTGGAGCTCTTTGATTTCTACATCCCAGTCTTGTAATTGTTTCTGAACCGTGAGTAGTTGATCGTACAGCGAGCTAATTTTATCCGCTTGATTAGCGTTTGCAACTGCAATTGTTTTATCGAGAGATGACTTGACGGAGGTTGTGAATTTAATAGGGGCAGCGGCTACTGTAGTAGGGATGGTGGAAGCAAGTATAGAAGCGGCGAGCAAGGCTATGAAGATTGATCTAGTGTTCATTGAATTCCTCCTTAGTTACGAATAGAATGCGAGGTACCGGATTGCAGCAAAAAAAGCACCGATAAGAAAGGCAATTAGCCTTCTCTTACCGGTGCTTCCGTTGTAAGCGATCGTATAAATGATATGTGTAATTACTATACAGGATGCCTCAATGGCCTGTCAACAACTTATACAAACCGGGAGACAAATTGTTTCAGCCAAATGAGTTTGCTTACTATTAACCGTGTACAGGTGTAATCATCAACTCTATCAAACTTTCTTTATGACCTTAAAAGATTAATAAGAGATAGATAAACTATGTAAATAGATACTGGATAATTTTAACTGGAATAATCTTATAAAATACTAGTACCTTGGAACTAAGTTTATAGTACAATTATGTAAAATAAAGTCACGTTCATTTAATGAAAAAGAATGGAGAGTAAGCCTCATGCTCAAGCTTTTCACAGGTAAGACGATGGTAAAGGCAGCTCAGAGGTTTACAGAGGATAAGGAAGAATATACGAAGGTACTATGGCTGTTTGGCTATTTGTTTTGCGTAGTATCGGCATCCACGTTAGGGCGGACTTCAGCAGATGCCCTGTTTCTATCGCGGTTTGACGCCTCTCAATTATCCATCATGTATTTGCCTCAATCGGCTGCGCTTATTTTAATTGGATTTTTATTTCAAAGGTTTGGCAGTCGTTTTCGTTTGGATCGTTTGATCAAAGCTTTGATTCCTATCGTTTCCCTGCTGGTACTCATCTCCAGAGTAGGGGTAGGTCAAGATTACACATGGGTTTATCCTGTTATCTATGTGATATACGATGTGTTTAATTTTCTGATGATCGTTATCTTCTGGCAATTTGCCACCTCTGTGATGGACCAGCGAAAGGTGAAACGGATGATTGGTTTGGTTGGGAGCGGGGGGATCATTGGGGGGATTATTAGCGGTTTTGGATTAAAGCTGTTAGTTCCGCTGACAGGTACGGCCAACTTAATCTATTTTTATGCAGCACTCCAATTACTGGCATTGATAGCTGTGTATCGTGTTATTGGAATGAGTAAAGACCCGGAGGAATTATTTTCAACATCGAAAGCAAGATCGAAGAAACCGACCAATGAACGTAAGCGGCAGGGGGAACAAAAGGCTGGCTTGTTTCAAAATGTCCCTCACCTGAAGTACGTTGCAATTATGTCGGCAACCTTGGTGCTTTCGCTCACCTTTGTCGATTATCAATTTAAGGTCATTCTTAGAAACACGCTGCAAAATGATGCTCTAGCCGGATTTATGGGGAGCTTTTACGGATTCTCCGGGCTGTTGGCCTTGTTCGTTCAGCTGTTTGTCGCAAGTAAATTATTAACTAGATTTGGAGTAATGACAGCCATTCTTGTATTCCCTATTGCCTTGTTTACAGGTAGCTTGGGCGTTCTATTGATGCCTGTTCTTGCGCTGGCAGTTATCGTTAAGGGAAGCGACAAGGTAGTTGGGGATACGATCTATTCCTCGGTAAGCCAACTGATTATGTTTCCAATTTCTCCGGAATGGCGGAATCGTGCCAAAGGCTTTTTGGACGGCGTCGTACGAAATGGAGCCAAGGGAATAGCGGGTATCAGTCTAATTATATTATCTCCGCTGCTTAGTGCAGGGCAGTTTAGTTATGTCATTCTCGCTTTGCTCGCCTGCTGTGTAGTAGCGGCTGTCAAAGTAAAAAAGGCTTATTTGCAAACGCTGCTGTCTACTTTGGAAACGAGGGGGACGGATCTTCAAGAAACGGAACTCGATTTAATGGACCCTGCAAGTAGACAAATTCTAATCTCTGCATTAGAGAGTTCGGATAGGCATCAGGTCATGTATGCTTTAAAGATTTTACGCGGGCTGGATGGATTTGATCTATCTCCACATATTCCGGCACTGCTACGCAATCCATATCCAGAGGTCTGTGTAGAGGCTGTCATCTATATCGAGCAAATGACTCCGGCGGGGCTGGAGCAAGAATTGCAGGAGCTTCTAAGCTCATCTAACCCTCAGGTTAAAGCCCAAGCTTTATTGGCATTAGCTGCTTATTCCAAAGAAGAGTATTTGGATCAAATAACGCTTCACCTTGAGGCGGATGAGGTCGGGATTAAAGCAGGGGCGATAGCAGGATTAATAAAATTTTATGGTATAGAGGGGATGTTTCGCGCTGTTGGAACACTCAAGCAATTAATTGAAAGTACGGATGAAGAGGAACGGACGGCTATGGCCGTCTTATTTGGTCGGATTGGAATCCAAAGCTTCTACAAGCCGCTGGTTCCGATGCTGAATGATACCTCATCAAGGGTACGAATCTGTGCCTTGGAATCTGCTGCATTGCTTTGTGTGCCTGCTTTAGTACCCCATATTGTGCTTATGCTTCAGGATAGCCGGACGCGGCGGCATGCTATTGAAGCGTTGGCCCGTTATGATGAGAAAGTTATCATAGGGCTGCTGGAGCCCTATTTCATTGAGGATGGCGTATCTCTGCTGCATTTGCCCAAAGTTTTCGAACGAATTGGAACGCAAGGGGCTTTCGATACCTTATTGATTCATTATCGCCACTCGAATTATGAAATGCGCGATAAGCTGCTGGAAGCTTTGAGAAATTTGCGTCATGGGATCCGGCAGGTGGACGAAAAGCTGGTGGAGGAATTAATCCTCCAAGAAATCCAGCTATATTGGCAATTTGCGGAGCAGAGTTCAGGAGTCGTTGGAAATAAAGCTTATACAGCCATTTCGGAAGCGGTAGATCAGATCCGATCCTCGATGACCGGGCGTATTTTTGGGCTAATAGGGCTCGTCTATGAGTCCAAAACCGTTCAGGCGGTTTACGCTAACTGGTCTGAAGGAGAAGCGAGGCATCAAGCGAATGCAGCAGAGGTTATGGATCAAATGCTGTCCGGAAATCTCCGTATGGAAATAATCAAGATCATGACGTCTCCTAAAACAATAACAGTTGCCATGAAGAAGGAAGCTTTAGAGGATGAAAAGCTGATATGGCTCTATGAGAATGGAGATGAGTGGCTGCGTCAAATGATTCAACTGGACGTTATGCAGGAGAAGAGGCTTGTGAAGAACACAGCGCTTAAAACTCGGCTGGATTCATCCAAGGATATTTCATTAGAATGGCTGGCTGACCAGATGGAGCGGGTCCATTTGCTGAAGAAGGTGTCTTTGTTCCAGGGATTGACGAGCAGGGATTTGTTTTTTATTGCCCAACAGCTGAAACAGATCAATGAAACAAGCGGAGCTACCGTATTCAAAGAGCGTGATCCGGGAGATTCTTTATATTTAATTCAGAGCGGTAAAGCAGGTGTATACCGTAATCAAGAGAAAATTAGTGTACTCGAAGCCGGGGATTGCTTTGGCCAAACAGCTATTCTAACCAAAAAATTAAGAACGGCGACAGTCCGCGTTGAAGAGGACATTCAATTGTGGCGGCTTGATTCCACAGCATTGTATGAGTTGATGTTCGACCGAACCGGGATGGCTCTGGAAATGATGAAATTGCTATCTCGCCGCTTGCGGTCTATGCTTGAACGCAGTGCTCAGCCCAAGGAGGAGACGGATCAACAAGACAGAGCTGATAAACATCAAGTTGTATCTTCATTGCCAGAAGCAGCCGCTGCAGCTTCGGCCGAGTCGGGACATGCGGACTCAGTAGCCGATTCGACACATAACAATAAAATTCTACGCCGAGTATTGATTCTACAAAAGATTGAACTGTTTTCCCACCTAACCCAGGATGATTTCATTCGGTTGGCGCAAATGGTGGATGAGGTTGAATATGAGGCAGGAGAAGCTATATGCAGTGCAGGTGATTTCGGTGACTCCATGTTTGGAATCATTGAAGGAAACGTTCGCGTTCATAGAGGAAGTGAAACTTTTGCGACTTTAGGCGAAGGGGAATATTTTGGAGAAATGGCTATTATCGATAGCGGCCCTCGGTCTGCTGATTGCACAGCGATAGGTCAGACTGTACTGCTTCAGCTTCAAAAAGATCAGGTTTTCTCCTTCTGCTTCCAAAATATCGACTTGCTCCGCAGCATGATGCAGGTACTTGCAGACCGGGTTAAAGGAATGCTTCATGAAGACGGAAGTCGTTAAAACATATGAATATAAAACAACGGTCTTCCTTCAGGAGGGCCGTTGTTTTTATAGTAAGCATCTGAGTATCTCTTAATCCATTTGCTTAACTGGGCTTAGCTTACGATAAGTCAGCAGCTCCGAAATCGTTACAAAACGGTAGCCCCGGTTTTTGAGCTCTGGCAAAATTTGCTTAAGTGCATCAACCGTTTGCGTTTTCCCTTCAACCCAATCGTGAAGGAGCACGATATCGCCATTTTTCACATTATTTAATACGGTGTTTGTAATCTTGGATACCCCAGGCGTAGCCCAGTCTCTTGTGTTGATATGCCAGGACCACATAACTACCGTATAGCCCGCTTTTCTCGCCGTTTGGACGAGTGCTTCGTTATAGTACCCGCCTGGCGGCCGGAATAAATGGGACTTCTGCCCGGAAGCTTTGTAAATAATCTCCTCCGCACGGCTTATTTCCTCGGAAATTTTATTCTCGGGAAAAGACCGATTGAAGTAAGTATGATGGTATGTATGATTGGCGAGCTCATGTCCTTCGGCAATCTCACGGCTTACAAGCTCAGGGTATGCCTCCGCTTTATTTCCTACAATGAAAAAAGTTGCTTTAGCCTCATATTGCTTCAGCAGCTCCAATATTTGTGGAGTGTCCTCTGGATCTGGACCATCATCAAAGGTTAATGCAATTACCTTTTCATCGGTCGGTACCTCCCATACTACTTCTCCTCGCTTCTCGTAGTAGAATCGATTTTTCTTTGGCGTTTGGGCCGCGCTCAAATTGCCGCTTAAACCAATTAACATACAGCACGTCAATAGTAATATTTTTGTCGAAAATTTCAACATGGTGTTAGATTCTCCTTCCCAGATCAGGCCCAGGGCAAACCGGCGTATGCTGGAATTAGCTCCTCGAAAGTGAGTGCTTTTTAGTTTTCCCGCTTTCTTCCTTATTAACCAAGCATGTATGAAGAAATATAGGATATCGCAACTATTACAACAAAAAACGCCCCTTGTGTTAGGAAAAATGGTGGAGTCAAAATATCCATTTTTCCGCAAAGGAGCGTTCTTTTATAAAGAATGAGGCTATAGCAGCCGTTGTACTTACCAGCCTCTTTGATACTGTTTCGGAGCTGCAAGCTCGGCGCCTAATTGCTTGGCAGCGGTTCGCGGCCAATATGGATCGCGCAGCAGCTCTCTGCCTAGCAGTATGAGGTCGGCACGACCGTTGGAGATAATTTCCTCGGCCTGCTCGGGCGCTGTAATCAATCCGACAGCTCCTGTGGCTATGCCGGTGGATGTTTTGATTGCATGTGCGAGAGGAACCTGGTAGCCCGGATATGCATCGATTCTGGTAGGTACGACGCTGCCTGAGCTGCAATCGATTAGATCAATTCCCTGTGCTTTCATTTGTTCGGCAAAATAAATGAAATCATCGATCTGATTGCCTTCCGGATGGTACTCGTTGGCAGAGATTCGGACAAACAACGGGCCTTTCCAAAACGCGCGGATGCCGTCAATTATTTCTCCAAGGAAGCGGTAACGATTGTCCCGGTCTCCACCATAGATGTCTGTGCGGTGGTTGGCTAGTGGTGATAGAAATTCATTAATTAAATAACCGTGAGCCCCATGAAGCTCCATGGCATCAAATCCTGCTTCCTGGGCTCTCCGCGCTGCTTGAATGAAAGATTGCTGGGTAGCTTTTACCTGCTCCAGACTCATGGCTTCAGGAGTTTTCGAGCTGTCATTGAAGGGGATCGCTGATGGTGCGATGATTGGACTGTCCAATACTGCTTTGCGGCCTGCATGGGCTAATTGGATAGCAATTTTGGAGCCTTGGCCTTGCACGAGTCCGACCAGTTCCTTCAAGCCTGCTACATGCTCATCACTCCAAATACCAAGGTCCTGAGGTGAGATTCGGCCCTGCTCCGTTACTGCTGATGCTTCAACGATAATCAGTCCGACTTGGCCTACTGCTCTTGCAGGATAATGGACCTTATGCCAATCCTGCACCTTTCCGGATTGATCTGCGCATGAATACATACACATCGGCGACATAACAATACGATTTTTGAGCGTCATCCCGTTTATCGTAATCGGGGAAAACAATTTCATAGCTTCTTTGCCTCCATCCTATTGTTTTAATAGTCGAATATTAAGTAAATAACTCTATAATAGTAAGCTGCTTTCATAACAATAATTATACATGATTATTAGGGTGTAAATCTATTTTTATGTTTATTTTTATATAACATCCAAGTCATTCCTATAGCATCCCATATTTAACTTACTGTATGTATTTTACATAAAATGACTGATGAGAATTAAGTGCATACATTTTTTATTTAGAGTTTGACCGGCTGTCATACCGTGCTGAAACGCATGTCACGGGTTTGGGAGCTTTAAGAAAAAGAAGAAAATTACTCGAATCGTGTTGCAATAACATGAAATATGTGGTAATTTATAGTCAATATTGGTAAATAGAGCGGAAGAACCGTCTCTCCCATGTTAACGCATGGTGGGGGGCGGTTTTTTTTGTGTCTATACAAAAGGTTCAAATGATGGGATTGGAGGGATGTGTATGCTTAATCAGCAGTCAGGCAAACATGCCGGAGATGTACTGGGGGACCGGTACAAGATTGTTACTGTACTTGGAAGCGGGGGGATGAGTACTGTTTATTTGGCAGAAGATTTAAGGCTCGCTGGCAAGCGTTGGGCAGTGAAGGAAACAAGGACGACGGAGAAGGAGGCTCTTGCTTGTGTGGCTGAGGCGGATATGCTGATTCGATTGAACCACCCGAATTTGCCGAAAATTGTAGATTTTTACCCGGCAGGCAATGAGGGCTTCAGTTATCTGGTGATGGATTACATCGAAGGGGAGACATTGCTTCAACGCTTTGAGAGACAGGCCAAGAGGATGCCGGAAGGTCAAGTTATCGGTTATGCATTGCAGCTTTGCGATTTGTTTCAGTATTTGCATACCCGGAGACCAGACCCGATCATTTACCGCGACTTGAAGCCGACTAACTTAATGATCGATGTAGAGGAGCGGGTGCGCCTCATAGACTTCGGCATTGCCCGCAGCTTCAAAGCAGGGCAGATAGCCGATACAGTAAGCATCGGGACGATAGGCTTTGCCGCCCCTGAGCAGTTCGAAGGGAGGCAGACGGACTCGCGCACCGATCTGTACGGGCTTGGTGCGTTGATGTACTTTTTGTTGAGCGGCGGTCAATATTATTGTGCCGCCTATAAGCGCCTTCGTGAGCACGACGCGGGACTCTCGGCGAGCCTCACAGCGCTCGTGGAGAAGCTGCTGCGCACTGAGCCCGGCGAGCGCTGCCAGACAGCCGCGGAAGTGCGCAGCGAGCTGCAGCAGGTGCTGGCAGTGCAGCGTGCGCACGACGGCGCAGCCGCAGGCGCGGAGCGCCGGGCGCCGGGCAGCGGCGCAGTAGCCCGTGGGCACGCGCGGGCCGAAGCAGCCGCGGCTGCAGGCGCTGCGGGCATGGCGCAGCCGCCGCGCATAATCGCGGTAGGCGCGCTGTACGCCGGCGCCGGCGCGACATTCGCGGCGCTGGCGATAGCCCGTGCGCTGCATGGGCTAGGCGTGCCGCACGCGGTGCTCGAGCCGCCGGGGCGGCAGCCGGAGCTGTACGCGCTGCTGTACGGCGAGAGGCATGCGCCCGCAGGCTATCGCTGCTACAACGAAGCGGGCGGCGGCGAGCCGCAGTGGGCGGACGGCTGCACGCTTTGGCTTCCAGCCAAAGCGCTTCCGTACGCACAGCCCGCAGACTCAGCAGCGCCGTCCGGCAGTGGACGCAGCGCCGACGGCACACCGCTTCCCTACGGCGCAGGCAGGGTAGCTGACGCCTCGGCTTCGTCGGCTTACTACCTCCAGACCTACGGGGGTCCGATCATGGGTGACGCTCTCTATGCGCCTAGCATAGGCCCTGGCTCGGGCACATATCGCCATGAGAATAACGGTTCAGGAAGTGGTCTTCGCGGAGCGCAGGAATACTGGCTGGAGCTATTTGAGGGCTTGGCACGACCCGTCATTCTTATTGATATCGGCTCCGACTGGCAGGGCCCTGCTGCCAGAGAGCTGCTAGGGATAGCTACCGAGTTGGTTTATGTAGCCGATCCTCTGCTGCACAAGCTGGAGCTGCCATCGGCAAGGCGCAACCTCCGGCTCCTGAGTGAGCTTCGGCAAGTGGGCAAGGCTGTTTATGGCATTGCTAACAAAGCCGTTGCATCAAGCCATACCGCTCACTGGCTGCGCGTTCTACCGGAGCAGCCGGTGTGCCTGCTGCCAGCCATTCATCAGGGTAAGCTTGCCGAGGCAAGCTGGCTGGGCGTTTTGGCGCAGGAACGGCCTGGCGTCAAACAGCCGTTGAACAGGGCGCTGCACTCATGGCTGCTCAGTTTGCTGCCGCAGACCCGGGGGCAGGAAAAACCGGACGGAACTAAACGGATGCTCAATAAATTTCTGAAAAATGGATAGAGCGGGAGGAGGGCATGATGAGCATTGGTTATAGATTCCTTTATTACATTTTAGTTATTGGGTTGTGCTTATCCGGTCCCGCTTTATTAATTGGCTGGAAATGGATGATTGAGCCGAATTGGGGGACGGTTGAGGTCATACAGGCCGCACGTTCGGTAGACCGTGGGGTCCGGTTGTCGGAAGCTGATTTGAAGATGGTGAAAATAAAAAAAGATCAGCTGGTCGACGGTGCGGTGGTCAGAATACCTTCCGCACTTAAACAAGAGACCGCTCGTGCGATTCGGCCCAATGAGCAAATAACGGATGCGATGCTCAATACGAGTCATCTGCTTCCTGCGCCGAACGAGTGGAATATGCCGCTTCCTGCGGAATGGGTGTTTGGCAAGCCTCCCGGAAGTCTGCTGCGAGGTGATCGAATTTCTCTTTTGCCGGTGCTGAAGGAGGACATTAAACGAGCGGGTGAGCAAACGGCAGAGCAGACGTTGTCCAAAGAGAAGCTTATACAGTTGGAAGTGCCTTTCGAGGAGGAGAAGAAGCTGCAGGAAATCGTGGTGAGCTTTGCCAAAGGTACGAATAATCAGGAAATTGCTGCTTCCGATGACCGAAAGAAACCAACTGGCGCTGTAAGTACTATAGAGCTGATAGTGAATGACGAGCAGAAGGAGCTGATTCGTAAATACGGTACCAAGGGATATCGGTTTCTGGTTGTCTATCGATAATACTACAGTAAGGGAGGCGAAGGATATTTGAAAATGTATGCTGTGTCAGCAGACCGGAGGCTCCTTGAAGCACTGCGATTGTCCAGGCACTATGATTCGGTGACATCTGTTACTAAAGAAATGGTGTCCGTATTGCTGATGGACGAGAGTGAGCAAGGTTGGGATCCAGAAGAGAAAAGCTCCTCTTTCCTTCAGGAGGGTAACCAAGGTGGAGCAAAAGGTTTAGAACTGACTTCCAACAGGCACGGTTCGGGAAAAGAACGTACTGGAACTGCTATCGTTCATGGAGATGTATGGCTAGTGAGCGATACTCTGTTGGATATTCACGAGGCAGTCGCTCTGCGCAGACGGTACCCGGCCAATAGGCTCATCTATATGCTGAGCAACCACGCAGATACACTTGCGCTTAAAGCAGTACAAACCCTTTGTGCTGCACATGGCATGCATTATGTACTTCCGTATCGGACACCTGAGCAGGTGGCGGAGGAAACGGCAGGAATATGCTTGGACAGAGAAAAAACGGTCAGCAAGGTGATAACTGTAATCGGGGCGCTCCCGCAGACGGGGTTAACCTCAAGCTTGATCGGCTTGGGGGTTATGCTGTCGCGCTTGAGTGGAGTCCGTATCGGCATATTGGGGATGAATGGCTGGAATCCTGGAGATAGCGGCTTGCGCTATAACGCCAAATATTTGGACGAGCTGTGGGGCAGCTTGCAGGGGAAGCAGCTTCAAGCTGCCGAGCTTCACAGTAAGATGCAGCAGCTCGCTCCAAGAGTTCATTATATGGCAGGAAATCGGGATTTAAAGAAGCTTTACTATTACCAGACAGACGGAGTTTCCTGGCTTATTGAGAAAGCCCGGGAATGCTTCGATATTGTCTTGATAGATGCAGGCAGCTATGTGGATCATGCTTTGGCTGCACAGAGCATTCATGTTTCCGATCTGCTGTTGGTCCAGATGCACCAAGGCCAGCAGGCGAGGACACAGTGGCGCCGAATGCATGAGCATATTTTGCAGCCTGTGTTCCGATGGAATGAAAGACAGACGATGCTGCTTTTTAACAAAATGCACCGCTCCCCTAATTTCGAGAATGAAAAGCAGCTGTCGCGTCAGATGGATATGTCCTACATAGGCAGTCTTCCTTATGTAGCATCGTTTCACCGAAGCGAGGCGGAGAGCAACCTGCTAAACCTGCATTGGCCAGAGTATGATAAGGAGCTGCAAAAGGTAAGTCAGGCGATCATGCATTATTACTCTCTGCCATCGGTGGGGGTTGAAAAGGAAGTGAACCGCGGCCATTCGCAAATACTGCAGGGCAGGGAACGAAAAGTGTCCTGGTTTGGCTGGATGAAGTCGGCAAGGGAGGCTTGAGTTGATGGGCGACGAGCCTTTACCTCTAACTTTACCTTTAACAAGATTTCAGATTGGTCAGTATCGCCCGGACAGGGCAAGCGATCCTGCTGCTGAAATGGTAACTGCGGCATCTGTTGTCCAGCAATCGCAGGAAGCTGTGGCCGCTTCCAGAAAAGCTGCATTTGAGCAGGCTTGTCTGGCATTTAAAGAAATGTCCGGAGCCCGCTTTAGCCATGCTGTACATCGTGGCGATGCGGCTAGACAGCAATCAGGCCGGACATCCGTTGATGAAGCGGAAGCCTTTGTTGAGCTGGAAAATAAAGCTATTATCGGTGTGCCCGAAACGGTGACAACCATAATGGAACAGATTCAGTCTTATGTTGAACAGCATGGCTTGCATCAGATGGAGCTGCCTGATTATTATTGCGGTCTTAGAGCATTCGCACGCGCAGAACAGAAATGCTATTCCGAAATCACACACGCAATGTTTCATGAGATTTATGGATTCAAAGCTCTGGCTTGCTGGCAAAAGTACCCGGATAGCTACGCGGCGCAAGTGATAGGGACTGCTATTTGGATTCATCATAATGGCCGGCATGAGCGGATGCCGTTTCAATTCGCTTCCACTCAGGAGGTGGACAAAATTATCCGGGCGCTGACACGGCAGAAGGAGGATGCCATCGTTAATTTGTACAATACGACTCTGGAGATCGATTTGTACACAGGTGAACGAGTTACGCTGACGGTCAAGCCTGATGTTCGGCATGATGTAATCACGTTTCGCCGATTTCTGATCGGGCGTGTGACCGTGGATGATTTAGCGGATGAACGGCGCAGAACCATTCCCCTGGAAGCGGCTATGCTGCTGAAAGGAATTTCCAAGACGCATTGTAATTTCATTGTCGTCGGGCCACCAGGCACGGGTAAGTCTACAACTTTGAAGGCGATGCTTGCTGAAAGGGCCGATCATTACACGGGCGCAATCATTGAGAAGCATTATGAGCTGGCAGCAGGACGCGATTTTCCAGAAAAAAAGCTGATAGAACGCATAACACATGAAGGTACTTTTCATCATGCAATGGATCAAGTACTGCGCATTGACGTCGATTATGCCATCATCGGGGAAGTTCGGCGTGTGGAGGCAGAGGGGGCGATGCTTGCTTGCGAAAGACTGCTCAAAGGCTTTGGCAGCACTTATCATACCTGGAAGCCGGAGACATTGCCCTCTCAGTTTGCAAGGCTGCTGTGCAGCTTAAATCCTGGCGTACGATTTGAAGAGGAGGAAAAGCGGGTCGCTGAAAATATTGACCTGTTAATTGTTCAAACTCAGGATTCAAGCCGTACCCGTAAAAGAATCAAGAGTATTATGGAGCTTCGATACGATCGCTACAACGGCGAGATCAGTACGCATGAATGGATGCGATGGGATGAAACGAACGATACATGGAGCTACTGTGATGATATTAGTGAGCGGCTGATTAAGGAAATGCGTGAGGTTCATCCTGAGTGGGCCGAGCTTACGTTAGCACTGCTTCATCGATTGTCTGAAGCTTCACCGATCCCGGCGGCGAAGGGAATCATTGTTTATAATCCAGCTGCTGCGAATCCACTGTCCCGAATAGACAGTTCCTTGCAACGGATGGTTGCATCCTCCTTCACGGGCAAAAGGGATTGTTGATGGTGGAAGAGGCATTGCTCATGCCAGGTTTCAGAACCCTCTATTGATTAGCTGTTGCTGTCAGTCATTACTTTATTGCTATGAACACAAAGTAAGGGAGGCAGGCTTAGTGCCGGCAGCGTATACCGTTATCAATATCGCCTTACTTGGGGCGTCAGCTCTTCTATTTACATGGGGGATGTATCTGCTGCTGCATCCATTGCTGGATTACATGAGCGCGCTGCTTCGTACCGAACGCAGGCATCGTTCAGGAATGAAGCTGCTGCAGGATCAGCGTCTTCGTCAAGTGAAGCTTGCTGGGCTTATCGTGGTTTACCGGAGGCTTATGCGTGAGCTGGAGCTGCTATTGAAAGCGACGCAAAAAGAAGACGTTAACGTTTCTGTTCAAAGGTTCATATTGCTTACCATTTCCTGTGGTTTATCTGCCGGGCTCATCAGCTATTTCTCAACTTATGATACTAGATTTAGCCTGTTTATAATGGGGCTCACGAGTATCCTGCCGATCATGTACTATCGCTTAAAGCTTCGCAGCTTGCAGATTCAAAGCGGTTATGATCTAGCTGAGGTTGTCGGTATTTTAACAAGCAAATATAAGGTGACACGCGGTAATATGCGCATAGCTCTGCAGCAATCATGCCTCGAAATCGATTCGGGACCTATCCGACGCCACTTTATGAATTTACTTAGAGAGGAGTTAAATTATGTGGAATCGAGCGAAATGGAGAAAGCGGTTGAAGAATTTATTTACAGCATTCAGACATCCTTTGCCAAACAACTGGGCTTAACGATACTGAAGGGGCTGCTGCGCAACGAGAATGTCGAAAGCACCCTGATGGCTATTGATAAAAACATTCACAAGCAGATCGATATGCTGCGAGATGAAGGCGACTCAAGCTCTGAAGTCATACAGCTAAGCTGGCTTCATGTAATTTTATTTCCTTTGCTTTTGCTTATGATGGTTGTGTTTATGGGTTATAACAGCACGGTGTATTATCAGTTGGGAACGGAGCAGGGGCGGTTTTGGTTGACAGTGACTGTTTGTTTTATAGTGGGGTCGCTGATGCTTGCAGTGTGGTTTCGTCGGCCGCCTAATGATTATTAAATCAACTGTTAGGAGGTCTAACAACGCTAATGGAATTGCGGCAGCACCTGTACATGCTCTCTGGCGTGGGACTAAGTATATTTATTTGCTTGCTTTATGTGTGGGCCGCTTATTTGGTGCACCGCAGGCTTCGAACACCTATTTCGATCAAGTATATGTCACGTCTTCAGTATATGCGCCTTAAAAGCTGGCTGAATCACCCTGAGCTGGAGCGCCGCTTGGAGCATACAGGCTACCCGCTGAAGCTGAATGCATTGAAAATCCAGTCGATTCGCTATGGTTTAGCTTCGCTGTGGCTGCTGAACAGCTTGTATGATATGACTGCTCGCTGGGAGGCGTTATCAGTGCCAACCCTTCTAATGTATGTCTGGGGACCGGTTGTATTGCTTTTGCTGACCAATACGAAAGCTTCCTTGCTAACTTATTTTTTAAGCAAATGGAAGGAAGTCGATGACGGCGAAAAAAACCGTGAGCTATTTATGATCTACAGTATGATAGCCGACGAGCTCAAAGGGATTGGACGGCGCAGGCTTAACCTGCATACTTTGCTGACCAAGCTGCGTGATTATACGGTACGAATCAAACCGTCGTTGAACAAAGGATTACGTTTGTTTGATGAGGGAGCGCAGGCAGCTCTGCATGTGATAGCAGAGGATATAGGCACGCGGGAAGCGAGGGAGCTGTGCAAGCTGCTGGCCGATTTGGAGCTTACTCCTCCCGAGGAGATATCCGCATTGGTAGATGCGAGGGAGGAGAGCTATACCCAGATGCTAAGGGAGAATCGCCGCCGCAGGCGCAAGTTTTTCGGGAACATTGCCTATGCGGTTGCCTTCAGCCCGCTGCTCATCTATTTGTGGAATGCACTTAATATTGCCCAGCAATATGTAACGGATTTGGCTAAAAGCACGAATCATTTTGGATGATAAACAGAAGGAGCGAATGAATCATGAAACCGGCATTGGAGAAGTTTTTGTTAATTGCGGCAACCTTGGCTGCTATTGGGCTGTTTGTTTTTGTTGCGATGTGGAGCTCTATCAAGGAAAAAAAGACGCAAATGGACGATTTGTTCAATAACACGAATGTTCCAACCAGCTTTTATTATGAAAAAGAGATGATGGATTCTTTAATTGCACTTACGTCATTTGCATCTGCATCCATCGATAGCCAATCAGAAATTAATTCATCTCCGTTGCCGGCACCCAATTTGGCAGTATGAAAACCGCTTTGGTAGAGATGCTGACGGTATACATTTTGCTGCTGCTGCTCTTTCAGCCGGTTTTGCATGATATCTACTCGACAAGAGCGAATGCGGTAGAGATGGTGCTGGATAGCGCAATACAGAAAGCGGCTAACGCTGATAATGGCCATTTTACACCAGAAATTATCGCTCAAATGCGCAATACGCTGGAGCATACTTTTTTACTGGATGGCAATGATATTCGCTTCATTGGTACGACGGAACTAACGCCAAGAGGCGAATATATTGAAGGAACCTTGTCTGTCAAAAGCACTCCGAGATGGCTGCTGCGTACATTGTTCGGCAGTGTGGATCGGGAACCGCCCGAAATTGTCCGTTATGCCAAGCAAATGAGCGAGGCGATTGTGCGATGAATGATTTATGAATCGGGCATTGCTGTTGATGTTTGTTGTGCTTCTATTTTTGTATACGACAGGCTTTGAAGCCGACCGATATATAACCGTTACTACTCACAACCGTCTCAAGTTTGCATTAAATCGTGGAGGGCATGACGCTTCGCTGCAAATCAATAAAGAACTGCTCGCGGAAGGGGAAATTGTCTTTACAAGACTTTCAGCGAGGCATGCTTTTGAGAAAGCATTGCAAAATAATTTGCAGCTTGGGCTGGATGGAGCTCCGTTAGTGGGAAGCTTGCTGAGCGATCCCCCAATCATTGTGTTTGAGGATTACGTGGATGACCATACACCAGGCGCGGACTTTCCGTTTAATTATGTCAATGAGAGCGAGCACATCGTAAAAATGTTAAAAGGACCCGCTGTTATTTATAAGGTGAAAGTAAAGCTCCCGCGCCATCATGCGCTTTCTTATGAAGGTGATGTATACAAGACAGTTATTTATGAATACCGATTTGATTAAATGTTTCCAGATCTAAAGGAGGTGCTATGTTGAGATCAAGCTCATTTTCCAAGCGTTATAGCTATTATGGCTTGAGAATTTTAAGTGTTGTTTGTCTCGTATGGTTGGCATTCCCTGAATTAGCGGCTATGGCTGCAGCTTCGACTCCGCCTTCTCCAGGAATGATTCGAGTAGAGAACCGATTGGCAGGGACACAAGATGTCGTCACCGTTACCGGCTTATCAGCCGGAGATATAGTTAAAGTATACGCTGATGCAGGTGCGTCTTCTCCACTAGGCAGTGCAACTGTCAGCAGTGGTTCAACAGGAGCAAGCGTGACTATAGGTCAGCTGGGAACGGCGGCGGGCTATGTGTACGTTACAGTGACGCAGCCTCCTTTTTCGGAGAGCAGGCGTACGATTAAGCTATATTCCGCCGAGCCGTTATCGGTTGCTCCCTCAGCAGCTTCGATCCGTGCTATCAATCATGCGAGCGGAACTTCGGATCAAGTTGTAGTGAGGGGACTGCATGCAGGCGATGTCGTTAAGGTTTATCGCGATGCACAGAAAAACGAGCTTCTCGGAAGTGCTGCAGCAGCAGTCGGAACTTCCGATGAAACAACGGTGTCTGTAGGGCAGCTTGGAGCAAACGAGGGGATTATTTATATTACGGTTACGGTACCAGGCCAAGGAGAAAGCAGGGTTGTGGAGAAAGCACATCCGGGAGAACAGCAGACAGCTAAACCGGCTTTGGGCGATATCCGTATCATGAATGAATATGGTGGTACGGGAGATCGTGTTGAGGTCAATCGAATTAACGGTGGAGATGTGGTAAAAGTTTATGCCACTGAGCGGGCTGCGACCCCAATAGCTCAAGCAGCCGTGCCTTCAGGAGCGGACAGAGTGAATGTTATATTACCGCAGCTGGGAATAGGCGAAGGTACCTTGTATATTTCTTTGACGCGCTCCCCCATGCTGGAAAGTGCACGTGTATCGAAAAAGTATCTTAATGAACCTGTTACTCCTGCTCCTGCACCAGGGATGATAGTTGTTACGAATGAAAATGAGAATACAGATGACAGGGTGGAAGTATATGGCTTGTCACCTGGCGATAGGGTCAAGGTGTACCGGGATGCGACTACAGCTACTCTTCTGGGCACATCGGCACCTGTATCTAATTCTACGAGAGCAGCCGTAGCCATCCCTCAGCTAGGCAAGCAAGGAGGTACCGTTTATATTACAGTAACTTCTTCTTCCAGAGGTGAGAGCATACGTGTTGTCAAAACCTTTGCTGCAGAGAATGCCAGTAAAGCTCCGGAGAGAGCTGATATAAAAATTCAAAACGCTGTTGGTTCAGATGATGTAGTGACCATAAATGGACTTCAGTCAGGAGATAGGGTGAAGCTGTACTCAGAGGAGGCCTCAATGGTTCCTATAAGCAGTGCACTAGTAGCTGACGGCGCAACCTCAGTCACCATACGCACAACTCTACCCCTCACGGGGTATGGTGTCTTGTATGTCACTGTAACCCATTTAAACGATGAAGAAAGCGTTCGGGTATCCAAGATATACCCTGCTGAACCCGTCTCGCTTCCTGTCTCTCCCTACCAAATCAGGGTCATTAACAATATGTTGGGTTCTGGTGACGATGAAGTAAGTATCTTGGGACTTAGGGAGGGCGATAGAATACGCTTGTACTCTGATGCAGCAGCAACCATGCCAATTCAGACGGAAGAAGGGGGCAATGCTGAGGCTGCGGTTGGAAATGGTGAGTCGTCCGTAACGATTAACCGGTTAAAACTTGAGTCTAAGGGGGGTGTGATGTATGTCACGCTTACTTCCAACGAAAAACGCGAAAGCAGCCGAGTAATGAAGGTATATGAAGCGGAGTAAGAAAGAAAAGATACATTCGTTCTCGGTTCTCCAAAATCCCAGAGTTGCAATACTCAACTCAATAATAGATGGACTTATAGGGAAAGGGCGATATAAGATGAGTAAATCCAAAATCCGTATGCAGAGAAACCGGCTAAAGCTGATGTTTGCTGCTTCTTCCATAGTTTTAATGCGTAGAATTGTTTTTTTAACAACTTTGCTTTCATTACCGGTTGTTTTGTTGTCTGCAGGAAGTCCATTATTGGCTGCGAGTAAGCACGATGAAATTCATTTTAGCGATGTTGAGGGGCACTGGGCTGAGAAACCTATTATCGAAGCGGTAATTAGCGGTATTGCATCAGGGTACGAAGACGGAACCTTTAAACCGGATCGGGTAGTGAGCCGTAGGGAATTTACTGCTATGCTTGTGTCCACCTTGCGGATTCCACTTGTTATTGCATCTTCAAAAAACGAACAGGGGACGGATGACCCATACCTGCAATCGCTTCAGGATGCAGGCATATTGCATGAAGGCGATTTTCCTGTTGAAGAAATAGATAAGGGGCTGCAGCGTTCGGAAATGATGAAGCTTGTTGTAAACGCTTTGGAGCCGGAAGCGGCTTTCGGGCAGCCGGAAGAGATTAAGAAAAAAGCTCAAGCCGCCGGGCTGCTTGAAGACGATCAAGTAGGGCAAGCTGCTTCAAGCTCGCTTGAAGCGACAGCAACGAGGGCTGAAGCCATTATTGTGCTTCAGAGATTGCAGAATTTGCTTGGACTCGGTTAACCGGATCATTTTTCACCTATTCTATATAACTTTAGCAATTGTTATCCCACGCTCAAATCACTTATTCGAGGTAGAGTAATGTTGAAAGGATGTAATAGATGAGTTACTCTTATTTTAAATATACGATAAGAGGAGGCTAGTACATGGCTTTTTTCGATTGCCACTTTTTCTCGGAAACGCTTGGTGTTTCAGCATCCATGCATGTGATTTTGCCGCAACAGACGACTCGGCAGATCGGCATGGAGGCTCAGGCTGTTAAGGAGAAGCACCCAACGTTATACTTGCTGCACGGACTATCAGACGACCATACAATTTGGATGCGTAGAACCTCCATTGAACGGTATGCTGCGGAATACGGATTGGCCGTGGTTATGCCTGCGGTAAATCGGAGCTTTTATACCGACATGGCTCATGGATATAAATACTGGACTTTTATAAGCGAAGAGCTGCCCGCTTTGGCCAGATCCTTCTTTCCATTATCGGAAAAGAGGGAGGACACATTCGCAGCAGGGCTATCGATGGGAGGATACGGTGCTATCAAGCTTGCTTTATCTTGCCCGGATCAGTTTGCCGCAGGTGCAAGTCTGTCAGGCGCAGTCGATGTGGTAAGCTTGGCTAACGAGAGGGACCCGGTTGAGTTTGGCAATATGTTTGGCGATCTCGACCAAATCCAAGGCAGTCGGAATGATTTATTCCATTTAGCCGAAGAACTGGTGCATCTCGAAGGACCTCGCCCTAAGCTTTACCAATGCTGCGGTACAGAGGATTTTCTGTATGAGGGCAATGTGCGTTTTCGCGAGCATTGCCGCAGCTTGAACTTGGAATTGACCTATGAAGAGGAGCCTGGCACTCATGAATGGGGTTATTGGGACCGGAAAATCCAATCCGTACTAAAGTGGCTGCCGATTCGTTAATAGACAGGCATCAGGAGGGACTTGCATGATCAGCGAATTTATTATGCGTATACAACGGCTTCAGGCTCGGCTGCAGGAGAAGCGGATCGACGGCTGCATGATTACACAAAACGTCGATATTTATTATTTTGCAGGCTCCATGCAATCAGGCTATTTATTTGTCCCTTCTGCAGGGGAAGCTTTATTTTTTGTGCGCCGCAGTGTAGTAAGGGCACAAGGCGAAGCGGCGGTGCAGGTAGAGCCGTTAGGCTCCTTCCGAAGCTTTGGCGATCGGCTGGCGGACACTTACCGCGCCATATTCGATGATGCCGCCTCATCATCGCGCAAGCTTCGGCTGGCCGCCGAATTTGACGTGCTGCCGGTGCAGCAGCTTCAGCGGCTGGAAGCGGTACTGCCTGGAGCCGAATGGGTGGATGGCTCCATGCTTATACGCGAGCTGCGAATGATTAAATCCGCAGCAGAGCTTGCGTGCATCCGAGAAGCTGCGCGCGTGATCGATCTGGCCTTCAACGATGCTGTGCAGACTCTTCGGCCTGGCACTACAGAGCTTGAACTGATGAGCCGCATCGAGCTGTTCATCAGGCGGCAAGGGCATCTCGGGATTATGCGCATGCGCGGATATAATCAGGAAGTTATCACCGGCATGGTGGGTGCCGGCGAAGCCGCCGCGATGCCGACCTATTTTGACGGTCCGGCTGGTGGCCAAGGGCTTAGCGCTGCAAGCCCGCAAAGCGCCGGCCGCAGGCCTATCCAACCCAATGAGCCGATTCTAATCGATATCGGCTGTTGTATAGAAGGTTATGTCATCGATCAGACGAGAACGGCTGTCATCGGCACTTTGCAAGATGAGCTTGTCTTCGCATACGATACTTCCGAGCAGATCATCCGCAGCGTAGAAGAGCGCCTGAAGCCAGGCACTATCTGCGAGCAGTTGTACATGCATTCGCTCCAAATGGCTCATAAAGCAGGACTAAGCGATCATTTCATGGGATACGGCGATGATCAAGTGAAATTTCTTGGTCACGGCATTGGTCTGGAAATTGATGAGCTGCCAGTGCTTGCCAAAGGCTTCAGCTATCCGCTTCAGCCGGGAATGGTCATCGCCATTGAACCTAAGTTTACGTTCCCTGGTCGCGGTGTTGTAGGAATTGAAAACAGCTACGTGATAACTGAGAATGGTTATGAAAAGCTAACTGTCACACAGGAAGGTCTAATTGTATTGTAATAATCGTTCCAAATGAGGCTGCCTCTAGAGTCATTTTTGGAAATTACTGCCTCACTTTGGTCGTAACCATGCGGTTGCAAAAGAACCTTTAATTCCACTTTTACAGTGGAGTTGAAGGTTCTTTCTCTTTTGCACATTATAGGGTATTGCTTGCCTCGTCAGAAAAGCTGCTTTTTCATCATACACCACTCAACGATAACAATATTCACAACCAAGCCAATCCAAATATTGACCTCCAAAATATTCGCTATCATGGACTCGCGCCCGCCAGGGATAGTGAATCCATGCAGCGCGGCATAGAGAAGGATACACAACGGGACGATCAGGCGTGCTGTTACCGCGACCAGAGTAATTGCATAGCTTCGCACCATCCATAGCCTATGTGCATCGAATTGTTTGCTGCGGGCTGTTCGGTACCCTTTCCAGACGGTAAACAGCCACAAAATACATAAGGTAAGAAAAGCGAGCGCTTTGACGAAGCTTGTGATATACAGCGTAATAACAAGCCCCAGTATCCCGCTTATGCCTATGCATATTACGTATAAACGGCCCAATGTCCGGTGAAGCACAGGTTGTCTGGCGCGTAAGCCCTTGCTGAATTGAAAGGGACCTGAAGCCAGCGCGATGAATGCAGTGATGATATGGGCTACCAACACCAAGTAATACCAAGAGAAGGCAGGATTGAGCGCGACTCGGCTGTTTTCCGGGTTCAAGGTCATGTAGGGAGCAGCCGCAGCAATTCCAACGGCAATGGAAATTCCAAACAGAAGGTACCAGCCTGATTTATGCTTCATAAGTGCAGCAGCACTCCTTTCGATAGAAAGCTCCCTCCTCACTTTAGCATCCGTTTCTAAACAGACTGTAAACCATTTCTTAAAAATTGATAAAAAGCATGGCTGCAAGTTCTGCTATTGGTACATTCAGTCAAGCATCATCTTTATTAGAACTAAGACCGAAGCCGGAGGCAGGGTTATATAAGGAATGGTTTTGCTTTGAATAAGGGAATGCTGCCGTTAGCATTGTCCAAAACATGGATATCGCCGGTGTGACAAGCTTGTTTTTATGGCGAATGGCATAAATGTATCGCTCAGGAGTCCAACTGGGAATAGAACGGACCGCAAGCTTACCTTCCTTCCAATCGGATTCTACTGAAGCTTTGGAAACCATTGCATAGCCCATATGGTGGTAGACGGCAGCTTTCATCGCTTCAGACCCTGAAACCTCCATGGAAATGTCAAGTGAAATGCTTTGCTGCTCAGCCCAGCTGTCAATGAGCTTGCGGCTGATGGAGCCAGCTTCATGCGATATGAATGGATAGGCGGACAAAATTTGCGGAGTCAGCTCCTGTTCCTGAGCAAGTGGATGCTGCGGATGGAATATGACGACGAGATCATCCTGAACGAGCGGTTCGTAAACCAGATCGGGATCGTTGATGCTAGTCTGGGATATGATCCCGAGGTCAAGCTCATAACGTTTAATTTTTTCCACAATGTAAGGAGCTGGTTTGACATCAAGCAGAATCGCCAGGCGGGGATATTTATTTTTTAGTTCACCGAGCAAGGGTGGCAGCATATAGGTTGCGGGTGTATGTGTACTTCCTATGGACAAATGCCCCTTCACCATAGCGCGGTGACCATCCATCAGCGTAGCAATTTCTGCCGACATGGCGCTTATTTGTGAAGCGTAATGATACAGCTCTTTCCCGGCTTCCGTCAGCTTGATAAGATGAAAAGATTTTGTATGAAACAGAGCAACACCCAGATCTTCCTGAAGCTTATTTAAATGAAACGTTACTGTTGGCTGCGTAATTTCCAGCTTTTCCGCCACCAGGTACAATTTTTGAAGCTGTACAGCCAACACAAATACTTTCAACTGCTGTAAGTTCATCCTCTTCCTCCTGAGTCCCTGCCATCCCACATGTATGTAAAGCAGCGCCTAATAAAAATAGATACTATCTATAATATCATATATAACATAGATATTATTTAATTTTCTGTTAACGTACCGATAATCTTAGGATGAATTTCACTCTTTATACTAAACAAAGTAAGCAGATCCCCAATGGATCAATTCAATAGACGGAGGAAATTATGAAAACGAAATTTATCGGATTGCTGCTTTGTTTAAGTGTATCAATCGCTTTAACTGTTACTGGCTGTGGAAACACGGGTCCGCAGTCGACATCAGCAGCTGTTGGCGGAGGGACAGAGGGGAAGACCGGCAAAGGGGCAGAAGACAGCTCGGAGGATACGGGTAAAAAGATTTACTTATACGGCAACGATTTTGTCGATCTTATCGCACCCAAATTTACGGAAGCTACCGGTTTTCAAATGGAGGCCGTACATTATGGTGGAGGGGAAGCATTGGCCAAAATTGAAGCGGAGCAGGGTAATCCTCAATGGGATATTTTGATGATGGACGGGCATGGCTCGGTTCGCAGTTTGGGCGATCGGGATTTCCTGATGAAGAATTGGAAGCCGGCCAATCTGAATGGATTGAATGAATACGGAGCTTCACTCGTTCCTCAGGACTATGCTTATTTCCCAATCGGTATTCACGCATCCGCCGTCATCGCTTATAACACAAAGCTAGTTCCGGCTGATAAAGTGCCGAAAACCTGGGATCAATTTTTTGCTTATCAGGGACCGGTTGGTCATGCAGATCCTGCTGTAGCTGCCCCTGCGTATCCTCTTGTCTCGTCTTTCTTTCACAAGTGGGGGATTAAACAGGCGGAGCAAATGTATACGCAGCGGTTTAAAGACGGCATGCGGGTTTATCCGAAGAACGGCCCGGTAGGCAAAGCGCTTCTGAGCGGAGAAATTCATATGGCGGCACTGCAAGAGCACAATGCTTATGAATTAAAGCTGGCGGGCGAGCCTGTAGAGGTGGTTTGGCCGGATGAAGGAGCTCCGGGCAGCTTGCGTGTCGTCGCGATCAATAAACGGACGAAAAATCCGGCTGCAGCCAAAGCGTTTGTCGAATTTATGCTCAAGCCGGAAACGCAAAGCCTTTTAACTTCGCTTAAAACGACGGATAGCTTTTTTACCCCGCTTGTAAAAGGTGTACAGATGAGAAAGGAACGCAGGCAGGACGGAACGTTTCTGTTGCCTCCGGCGGAGTGGGCGGCCAAGAATGAAGTGGAAATAAAAACCTGGTTCGCCGATCAAAACGTAAAGTAGGGGTAACAGTCGATGAATTCTTCTGAAGCGCGTTGGGGAGGCGGGGTCACCCTCCTCTTGTTCGTTTTCATTTTCTTGCCTTTGCTTGCTGTGCTGATAAACGTTGTATTTCCCGGCTTGTTTTTTGGAACCTACCAGTACAATGGGCTAGGTATGGTTGCCGAAATTTTCAATCGCCCATTGTGGCGACAATCTCTCTTTAATTCCGTGACGCTAGCCTTAGGTGCAGCAACGCTTGGCACCGTTATCGGAGGGGTGCTGGCCAATGTTCGGGCGCAGTGGGATTTTGCCGCTGCCCGTCTGTTGGATGGCGCATCCTGGGTGCTGCTGATAGCTCCTTCGTTCATGATAGCCCAAGGCTGGGTGCTGTTTGCCAGTGCGGACGGGCTAGTCAACCAATGGCTCGGCTGGACATGGGTGACTTCGTTTATTTTTCAACCAACGGGACTTGTGTTTGTTATGGCGTTAAGCAAATACCCGCTCGCTTATCTCGCCATACATGCGGCAACGGAATGGAATGTCCGCCAATTCGGACAAGCGGCGCAGCTATGCGGTGCAAAGCCGTTTACGGTTTGGCGGACGATCCAGCTCCCTTTGTCCATGCCCTCCTTTCTGGCGGGCTGGACGCTTGTTTTCATGGATACGGTAGGCGATTTTGGACTTCCTGCTGCGTTGTCTACCGTCTATAAATTTCCTACGCTGCCGTATTCGATTTATTCAGCTATCTATCAGTCTCCTGTGCGCTTTGACATGGCTGGAGTTTTGGCTTTTTACTTGGTGCTTATACTAGGAGCCGCGATGCTTATGCTTGTAATCGCTATTCGCCGTTCCCGGTTTGATTTTCTGAACGCAAGAGCGGTTCGAATGGTCAAGAAGAAACCCCGTCGGGTGTGGCTGGCGAATTTGACGTTAGGCGGATTTATCGCGCTCTGCCTTGGTATTCCGATAGGAACGAGTGCCGCCGTATCTTTCTTAAAGCAAGCTGGAGGCGGTATCACGGCAGCTAATCTGACGCTGGGCAACTATGCGGAGCTATTTGCCGGGGGAAGCGGGGATCACCGGACACTCGGCTATTTGGAGGGAATGACCCATTCATTGACGATCGCTGCGGTTGCGGCTGTTTTAAGTATGGCAATCGGATTCATCGTTGCGTATGTTCTGAGTTTTACCGAATTCCGGTTCAAGGGAGTTATCCAGTTGTTTTCCATCGTTTCATTGGCTGTTCCGGGAGTTGTACTTGGAATCGGGTACATTTTCATATGGAACCAGAAATGGCTTGAGCCGATCGGGCTTCATCTGTACGGTACGCCGTCGCTGCTTGTCATTGCTGCCATTGCCGGTGCCATCCCCTATGCTGTTCGGCTGCAGATGGGAGCATTCGCGAACTTGTCGAGCTCCATGCTGAAGGCGGCAGCCATTCAAGGAGCAGGTATATTCGACAGGATGAGGCATATTGTACTGCCGCTTGTCCGTCAATCACTGCTCATCGCTGTGTTGGCTGCATTTGGTACGGGCATCTTCGATCTGGCTCTCGCTTCAATGCTCCAGCCGCCCAATTATGTGCTTATGCCTCTCGTCATCGATCGTGCATTCGAATTTTCACGTTATGGCTACGCTACTGCAGCTACGGTTTGTAGTGGAGGAATAGTCGTTGTTTTGCTCCTATTGTTGCAATTTTTAGGCAAGCGGCTGTTCAACTATTTTGACCGGAGATAGGTAAGCAAGCAGGTAAATGAATGATGAATTTCTCAGGAGGTTTTGAATTTGAGCTTTGTTCTTAAGCTGAAGGATGTTAGCAAATCTTTCGGTCAACAGCGGATTTTAAATCCTATTTCGTTTGAGGTCGGTAAAGGAGAGCGCATCTGCATTCTCGGACCATCCGGATGCGGCAAGTCAACGCTGCTTCAGATTGTAGCTGGTCTTCTGCGCGCCGACGGCGGGGAAGTGTCGATAATGGGGAAAACGGTCGAGAACGGCTCTCTGTACATTCCCCCGGAGAAACGCCCTATCAATATGGTATTTCAGGATTACGCGCTTTGGCCTCATATGACGGTCAAGCAAAACATTGAGTACGGGATGAGACGAAGAAAGACGGAAGCGGCTGTTATGAATGAACGATTACAGCGGCTGCAGGCACTACTCCGTTTGGAAGGTCTTATGGAGAGGCTGCCGGCCCAGCTATCCGGGGGTCAGCAGCAACGGGTAGGGATTGCCAGGGCGATTGCAACGGAACCGGATTTGCTTCTCATGGATGAGCCCTTATCCAATCTGGATGTCAAGCTGCGGACGGATATGCGCAATGAGCTGGCCCGACTGTTGGGCGAGCTGTCCATTGCTTCGCTCTATGTTACACACGACCGGATGGAAGCCTTCACGCTGGCTGACAGAATACTCGTATTGCGCAACGGCAATATTGAGCAGCTGGCAGAACCGCGTGAGCTGTTCGAAAAACCGGCAACTCCGTGGGTTGCCCAATTAATGGGCTATCATAACCGGCTAACCGGATATTTAGCAGAAGGTGGAGCACCAGGTGCTCATTTGGCGGGAAGCCGAATATCCGGAACAGTGATGGCTGCCGGCACCGGTAAAGGAGAAGCTATTATTATGCTGCATCCCGAATCTATATTTGTCTGTGAAGTGTCAGATGTTGAAAAAGGAAATTGTTTACCGGTTAAAGTTGTTCAGTGCATCTATGAAGGCACATGCTGGAGATTAATCGTGGAGACGAAGGATGGACAGCCGGTGCATGTATTTCATGACAGAAGGGTGGAAACGGGCGAATGGCTGGAATTGTTTCTTCAACCGGAGCGGGCGATGATCTACGCGAATTCCTCCGGAGCGGTTGATGGGTAGATTGCTTGCGGTTTCAGACATACACGGATATGGGTGGCTGCTGGAGGGACTTCTCAAGCATGCAGACTATAATTCCGCTAAGGATCATCTTTATTTGTTGGGGGATTATGTAAATAAAGGTCCTGATTCGGCAGGCACACTTGAGCTGATCCGCAAACTAATGGACGGGGGAGCGGTTGCCTTACAGGGAAATAACGAACGCAAATGGCTGCACTGTATTCCGGATCAATCAGTGGACCCCGCTCAGCTTATATCGTTTATCTCCAGCCTTCCGCTTGTTGCCGAATACGGACCTTATTTATTCGTCCATGCAGGATTACGTCCGGGCGTGCCGCTTAATGCGCAATCCGAAAAGGATTTAACGGAAATAAGGGATGAGTTCCATCATGCTCCGGTTGAACGAGGGCGGATCGTAGTTTTTGGACATACCTCAACCTTCCGCTTTGGAGTAAGTCCGGACGAAATCTGGTTTGGATATGGTAAGATTTGTATTGATACAGGAGCTGGGCATGGGCATTATTTAAGTCTTGTCGATTTGACGAATGGCATTCAATATTATGTTTCCGTGCTGTCTCCGCATACAATTCGAACTGCTTTACTGCAGCCGCTTCGCCGGTAATGAACCGATTTCCTTAGACGCTCTGTCATTTAACCTAACTTTAGGGACCCGTATGACCGCTTGGCTTCATAGAATCTGCTAAAGAAAGCTGTTATACTGTTGGTATACTTTAAAGAGGTGAAAACAATGGCGAAAAAAAGAGTGCAGCTGACTCCCAAGCCAGCTTCCGAGGACAAACCCGTCACTTTGAAGGATTTGTTAAATCCCGAAATTGTGGGGAAGCTGAAAATGCAGGCTGATGAGATGAAGGCAGCTGAGGAAAAGCGCAAGGAAGAAATACGCAACCAAGCCGCAGAGGCGCGTAAAGCCGAACAGAAGCGTCTGGATAATGATTTCGGGCATCTGCTTGAAAAAAGTGGGATGGACTGGAAAAATTACAAATAGCAGCTAGTTAATAAGACAAAAAAAGAGACCCACCAGCAACGGGCTGTGTGGGTCTTCAATATATATATATCAAAAAAGGGGTCATAATTAGTATAACCGCATTTTATTAAAATAAGATGTGTACAACATTTCATTTATATTACAATCTCATTCATACTGTTAAATAAATATTTCGTTCTTCGAAAAATATGAAGGGGAATGAACGCGCTCTATCGAATTGTTTTCGATGAATACATTTACAAGGGGGATGACATGTAATGCGGAAAAAAGTAGTGGTTTCATTAGCGGTGGCATTGGCTTATATGGGTTCGCTAACCTCATCGGCAATGGCAGCTGATGCAGTTAAATCGGACTTAAAGGTATTGCTGAGCGGTAAGGCAGCAGAGTTCTCGGATCGCGCCTATTTGGTAGACAACAGCTTGTACGCACCCTATGAATTAATTGCTAAAGCGGTAGGAGCTGAAGCTAAATGGAATGCAGCTACCAAGACACTTGCTTTGAGTAAGGATGGTAATACCGTTCAGCTTACGGCTGATGCAGCAGCGCAGAAAGTCAATGGACTGACTGTGGCCACAGGAACACCGCTTCAGCTCATTAATGGCAGCGCTTATGTGCCAGTCCGCCTTGTCTATGAAACATTCGGAAATCAGATAAGCTATGATTCTCAAATTAGAACGGTGAGCCTGGCTACCTATACTCAGCCCGGTTTTAAAGTATTTGGCGTTGGAGAGCAGCAACATGTGACTGGAAGCGAGCTTCGAGCTTCTATTGTTACATTAAATCATAACTTGAAGGATTATACTCAAAATAAAGAATCCAAAAAAGGTGAAGGCCACCTTCTTGCAGCATTGGATGCTGATCCTCTTGCGGAATCGGCTTTGAAAATAACTAAAGGCGAGCCCATCGTATTTAAAAACCTGAAGCCAGGCGAGCACACTTTGAATGTCCAGCTGGTAGGCAATGATCAAAAGCCAATTCAGCCTGAAGTGAAGCAAGCTATCAAGTTCCGTTCGATTGGAACGTCCATTCTGACGGATCTGGATCCTGAGCAAGCGACCGGCATGCGGATCGAAGGAGTGACGGGGGACAAGCAAGGCAGATTGTACACCATTGACATGGATTCCAAACAATTATTTCGCATTGCTCCTGAGACAGGAAAAGCTGAAGTGCTGACTGTTTTACCTCGCTCAGCCACGGGTATGGTTTTCGATAGTAAAGGCAACCTCTATATGGCAAGCGGTGGCGGTCAAGGTGTAGAAGGAGTCGTTTTACGTGTGCCGGCAAAGGCTTTAGAGGGTGGAGCTTTTGATTCAAGCTTGGTGGAAACATTCGTTAGCGGCACTAACGGGGCTAATGGATTAGTATTTGACGCATCTGGAAACCTGTATGTCAGCGGCGGTGCAACCGGAAATGTGTATGTCGTGAAGCCTAATGGCGAAAGCAAGGTTTGGGCTAGCGGCATTGCGGCAGAGCGTAAGGAGCAGTTAATCACTGTGAATGGCCTCGACTTTGGTAAAGACGGTCTTCTCTACATTGCCAATACGAGCTCAGGCGAGATTCACAGGGTTAAAGTAAATGCCGACGGTTCGTTCGGTAAGGTAGAGAGTGTTGCTAAAGATCCATTGCTATACGGTGCGGACGGCATTATGTTTGGCCCGGATGGGGATCTTTATGTATGTGCCAATGAGCGCAACGCAATTGTTAAAGTAACCGTGAATGGCAAGGTAACTGAAGTAACGGCGAATGATAATAAAGGAATACTGGAGTTTCCGGCAAGCTTGCATTTTGTAGGAACTACCATGTACATTAGCAACTTTGATGTGCAGCGGGGCGCGAATAATCCGAACACTCCAGGAATTGGCGCTTCCATTGTCAAACTTGAATTAGGCGGCAAATAATTGAATATAAGATGAATTAACGGGCATCGGCTGAAAAGCCGATGCCTTATTTCACGCTGTTATCCCCCTCCGGGAAGCATTCCCGTTCTTTCAAGCAGCCACCAGAAGGCGCGGATAAAGATGAGAACGGAGCCTGCGATAATAATGGTTCTTCGCCATTTTCCCCGCCTCACCCATAGCAGCAAAGGAAGCACGGCAAATACAACTGCCAACTGACCGATCTCAACTCCAAGATTAAATATTAGCAGTGAACTGACGAAATAGGCTTTAGGAAGCCCGATTTCCTCCAACGCACCGGCAAAACCGAGACCATGGACAAGTCCGAAAATAAAGGTCAGTACCCAACGCATAGCGTATTTGCCGGATACTATATTTTCCAAAGCCACATAACAGATCGACAGAGCGATAGCAGCTTCAATCCAGACTGGATTCAGGCTCACATATCCCAAGGAAGCGAGCAGTAGAGTGATGCTATGCGCCACAGTAAATGCAGTGACGATTTTCACGATATCCCGATATCCTGCCGCTACCAGAATGAGTGAGAATAAAAACAATAAGTGATCAAAGCCTAGTAAAATATGCTCGATGCCGAGCAGGAAATATTTCCACAGAACAGCAGTCTGTCCGGCAGTATGCAGTGACTCGAAATGATAGGAGCGGTGCATGCTGTCAAAGATGGTTTGGTCCACATCCTTGCCGTTCATAATGAGGGCGAAATTAAGATGGTTAGGATCTTCTTGGTCGAACAGCATTGTATACTCAATGGTAAACCCGAAGATAGGTTCCCTGCTTGTATAATTAATCAGAAAGGTTATTCCATTAATGGACTCCTTGGTGCTTTTCTCCAGGGACTCAAGACTGAAATCCATGGGTTCCAAATTTTGCAGCAAACGAACCTTAGCTCTTAGTTCATTTTCCAGCTCTGTTTTATATAAGGTGATTTCTTCTGTGGAAAGGGAGCCGTCATGGTTTTCATCATACTTTTGCAGGCTGTATTCAGGGATAAATAGCTCATATTTAACGCTATTTTGCATCACCGTCAGCTGTGAATAACCATTATTTAACGGATGAGCGCTAGCGGCCTGTCTATCATTGCTTACAGCTAAAAAAGATGCTAGAATTAGTAGAATTATTACCCATTTTATTTGAGAGCAGACTCTCATAGCTCTGTTCATTAGCCACCTCTGCTTGTTGTTGTTACTTATTGTCATTGCTAAGTTCATAATAATCAAATTCGGGCAGGAGTCAAACTCTGCGCGTTAGTATTGAGGAGGAATGGTATATGCTGCGTTTGGGACAAAAGGTATATATCGTAGCAGATAGCTTCGAGCAAAATTTGCCCGTCGGTGATTACGGTTATATAATCGCTTACGACCGCAATTCGGATAATGTATTTGATTATGTTGTTAGAGTACCCAAAATAAACAAGCATTTTTTTGTGCCTACTGTGGATATTGAACTGGAGGAAGTTTTGGTTCAGCAGGAGGTAGACAGACTGGAACGCGAGGCGTTGATAGATTTTGCGCTGGCTACTCGTAACGAGGAGTTATTCCGCCGTATCATGAATGGGGAAGAAGCGGAAGCGGAGAGTGTAGAAACCGTCAAGGAAGTACAGTCGCAGGCTGATTTTATTAAACAGGTTAATCTAAAAGCATGGATTTAAACTAAGCAAATACTTGGGCAGCTTTAGGCGGGAAAGTACATGAACCGCAGAAATGCTGTTTTTTTGTGCCAAAAAAGCGGCTGTCAGGATGGTTTGGATTGCAATGGAGGACGGCAAGTTTTTTCTGTTCCATGTGATTTTGCTCACATCGCAATCTGTCAGTCCATGGTAAAGTAAAGGTGTGGAAGGGAAGCAACAACCATTCACAATCAAGATTTTAAAAAAGAAAGGATCATGTGCCATGGTGAAGAAAATGACCACTTGCTGCAAATCCCAATCATCGATAATCCGCCTGCATATGCACTCAATAGGATGAAAATTTTTTCGACTGTTATGTGAAAATAATCACAATTCTTACAGCAACTAGCTTTTTCATATTAAGGATTGTCAATTCTACTAAATAGGGAGATGGATGATCATGTTAAAATGGGTTCAAGAAAATGTTTATGCTGCTTGGCTGCTGCTGATTGTCAGGTTATATGTCGGTTATGAGTGGGTTACTGGCGGGTGGCACAAGCTTACAGCCGGATTCGATGCCACTGGATTTATCAAGGGGGCCGTTACAAAGCCACTCGTTGATAAAGCTACTAATGAGCTTATCTATCCAACGTATACCGCATTTTTACAAAACTTTGCACTGCCGAACGCTAAATTGTTTAATATAATTATACCATTCGGTGAACTGCTGGTTGGGTTGGGGCTAATCCTTGGAGCTTTGACAACAGCAGCAGCATTCTTCGGAATTCTAATGAACTTCATGTTCATGTTCGCAGGAACGGTTAGCACTAATCCTTGGATGATCCTGCTTGGAACCATCGTATTTGTGGCTGGCACGAACGCGGGAAGATGGGGCGTCGATTACTACCTGATGCCTTACATCCGCAAAGCGCTGCACAGAAGGAATAAAGGTGATAAGCCAAAGGCTGTAGGCGGGGGCACTCATACTCCCAATACTGCAGCTCATGCCTAAAAGAGTCTAGCCAAAGCAGGCTGGCATAAAGCAAGTCTTGATGACCGTGGAGCTTCCAAGCCACGGTCTTTTTATAATATCAGACTTTATAGTTTCCAGCGGAGCTGAAGAAGTCTGATATTGCAAGAAAAGCTACAACTAATACACGAATGTGTCTTCCTGGAAAGGGCTTCGATCAGAAGCTTTTCTTATGGGCAGAATTTATATGTTTTGGAGTGAGCGAAGCTTATCCCTTATTTCAATTTTTGTTATCGCAGCACTAACCAATTCTATAATTGAGTTCAAATTCTATCTAGTCTATAATAAGAAGATGAATTTTCGGCTATGATGTCGAAGTATGCAAAGGAAAGTTATGAAAGGCGGGGGGCATTCGATGAGTATTACAATTAAAGATGTAGAGCATGTAGCTAATTTGGCCAGACTTGAACTGAGTGAGCAGGAGAAGCATAAGTTCACCCAACAGATGAATGCTATTTTAAAATATGCGGAAAAGCTGAATGAGCTTGATACAGACCATGTAGAGCCGACTAGTCATCCGGTGCCGCTTGTCAACGTAATGCGCGAGGATGTAACCAAACCATCGTTGTCAATTGAACAAGTAATGCTGAATGCTCCGGACGAAGAGGATGGACAAATCAAAGTGCCGGCTGTTCTGGAATAATGCCTGAACTGCATTAGCACGGAAATGTACGATATTTGAAGGGAGGATGCTGTTTTGTCTTTATTTGATCTTAAATTACAAGAAATACATAATCGGCTGAAAGCCAAAGAAATAACGGTTTCCGACTTGGTGAATGAATCCTATGGACGGATCGGACAGGTGGACGGCAAAGTTAAAGCGTTCCTGACGCTCGATGAAGAAAATGCCCGCTCGGCAGCGAAAGCATTGGACGAGCAGCTTGGGTCCAGTGATTCGAGAGGATTGCTATTCGGCTTGCCTATCGGTATCAAGGACAACATTGTGACCGAAGGTGTTACTACTACATGTGCGAGTCAATTCCTGCGTAATTTTAACCCGGTCTATGATGCTACGGTCGTCACCAAATTGAAGGAAGCACAAGCCGTTTCCATTGGTAAATTGAATATGGACGAGTTCGCCATGGGAGGCTCCAACGAGAATTCCAGCTTCCATACTACCTACAATCCGTGGAATTTGGAGCATGTTCCCGGCGGTTCAAGCGGCGGCTCGGCTGCGGCGGTTGCTGCGGGAGAGGTTTACTTCTCACTTGGCTCTGACACTGGCGGCTCCATCCGTCAACCGGCGGCGTACTGCGGTATCGTTGGCTTAAAGCCTACATATGGCCTTGTATCGCGCTTTGGATTGGTTGCCTTTGCGTCCTCTTTGGACCAGATCGGTCCTTTGACCAAAAACGTTGAGGACAGCGCTTATTTGCTGCAAGCAATTGCAGGCTATGATCCTAAGGATTCCACTTCCGCTAAAGTGGACATTCCAGACTACCTGAGCGCATTAAGCGGTGATGTTAAAGGCTTGCGGATTGCTTTGCCTAAAGAATACATGGGCGAAGGAATCGATCCTAAAGTCCGTGAGGCTGTACAATCTGCGCTCAAAGTTTTGGAAGGCTTGGGAGCTGTGGTTGAAGAGGTTTCCTTACCGCATTCCGAATATGCCGTTGCCACCTATTATTTGCTTGCGTCCTCAGAGGCTTCCTCCAACCTGGCTCGTTTTGACGGCGTCCGTTACGGTGTCCGTGCAGAGAATCCGAGAAACCTTTTGGAGTTGTATCACAGGTCGCGCAGCGAAGGCTTCGGGCCGGAAGTGAAGCGTCGTATTATGCTTGGAACTTATGCGTTAAGCTCGGGCTATTATGATGCGTATTACCTGAAAGCGCAAAAGGTGCGCACCTTGATCAAGCAGGATTTTGACAACGTATTTGAAAAGTATGATGTCATCATCGGACCAACGGCACCAACTACTGCTTTCAAAGTAGGCTCTCAGGTGGATAACCCATTAACGATGTATTTAAACGATATTATGACAATTCCTGTGAACCTCGCAGGTGTTCCGGCAATCAGTATTCCATGTGGTTTTGCAGAAGGCTTGCCGGTTGGTTTACAGATCATTGGCAAGGCTCTTGATGAATCAACTATTTTACGTGTAGCTCATGCTTTCGAGCAGAACACGGATTTCCATAAGCAGCGCCCTGCATTAGACTAGAAAAGCTGGAAAGGAGCATATCCCCTATGTCGGTAACGGAAACAAAATACGAAACGGTCATTGGGCTGGAGGTTCACGTTGAACTGCACACCCAATCCAAAATTTTTTGCGGCTGCTCCACCCAGTTCGGAGCACCGCCTAATACTCATACATGTCCGGTATGTCTCGGCCACCCGGGTGTACTGCCAGTGCTGAATAAGCAGGCGGTTGAATATGCGATGAAAGCTGCAATGGCGCTTAATTGCCAGGTTGCTACAGACAGCAAGTTTGACCGAAAAAATTATTTTTATCCGGATTCACCTAAAGCCTATCAAATTTCCCAGTATGACAAGCCAATTGGTGAGCATGGCTGGATAGAGATTGAAGTGAACGGGCAGACCAAGCGTATCGGGGTTACTCGCGTGCATCTTGAGGAAGACGCAGGTAAGCTGACGCATGTTGATGGAGGCTACGCAACACTTGCCGACTATAACCGTGTTGGTACTCCTTTGATCGAAATCGTTTCGGAACCCGATTTGCGCTCTCCGGAGGAAGCTCGCGCTTACCTGGAGAAGCTAAAAGCGATCATGCAGTATTGCGATGTATCCGATGTGAAGATGGAGGAAGGCTCGCTTCGCTGCGATGCCAACGTCAGTATCCGTCCTTACGGACAGAAGGAATTCGGAACACGAGCTGAGCTGAAAAACATGAACTCCTTCCGCGGTGTGCAGAAGGGACTGGAGTATGAGGAATGGCGTCAAGCCGATGTATTGGACAGCGGCGGCAAGGTAGTACAGGAAACGCGTCGTTGGGATGAAGCCCAAGGCAAGACGATCATGATGCGCAGTAAGGAAGAGGCGCATGATTATCGTTATTTCCCGGATCCGGATCTGGTGCGGCTATTCATTGATGACGAGTGGAAGGCACGTGTTAAAGCGAGCATCCCTGAGCTTCCCGATGCGCGTAAGAAACGTTATGTAGCTGAATACAATCTTCCAGGTTATGACGCCGAAGTCATTACGTCTTCGATCAAGCTTGCGGATTTCTTCGAGGAAAGCTTGAACTACACTAAAGATGCCAAAGCTGTATCCAACTGGATTATGGGTGACTTGCTCGGCTTCCTTAATGCCAATAATCAGGAGCTGGAGCAGGTTCAGATTACAGGCAAGGGCCTTGGTGAAATGATCGGCTTGATCGAAAAAGGGACTATTAGCAGCAAGATTGCCAAAACCGTGTTCAAAGCAATGCTTGAAACCGGTAAGGGGCCATTAACGATCGTTGAGGAACAGGGTCTTGTACAAATCAGTGATGAAGGAGCGATCAAAGCTGTGGTTGAGCAAATAGTTGCTAATAACCCACAATCTGTTGTTGACTTCAAAGCCGGTAAAGACAAAGCCGTAGGTTTCCTGGTAGGGCAAGTCATGAAAGAGACTAAAGGCAAAGCCAATCCTGGCTTGGTTAACAAGCTAATTATGGACTGTCTGAATCAATAGCAGTAGAGTAATTATACAAGGAGCCTTCCGCTGAATAGCGTGAAGGCTCCTTGTTATGGGTTGGCTCAAAATTAAATTAGGAACTATTATATCGGTCGTATTGGGAGAAATTTCAAATAGAGAGTGGATTGTGATAGAACGCTGTTGTATACTTTGGCTAATCAGCTTTAGTTAATGCGCATGAGGGGGACCTCTATGATTCGCCAAATTGATTTGAATGATAACTCTCAAGTGCTGGACCTGCTTATGCTGCAGCAGTTGTCCTATCGCATTGAAGCCAAGCTCATCGGCTTCAAGGAAATTCCGCCGTTATGGGATTCGCCCAAGACACTGCGCGAATCCGGGGAATTATTTTTCGGCTATTATGAAGATAACCGGTTGGCTGGCAGCGTTTCAGTTAAGCAATCACCCAAGGAATTGACCATTTGCCGAATGATGGTCCACTCCTCGTATTTTCGCCGCGGCATCGCAAGCAGCCTGCTCGAATATGCTGAAAGTCTGGCAATTCCCGGCATGATGATCAAAGTATCGACAGGCACGAAGAATGAACCGGCAGTTAACTTATATCGTAAGTACGGCTATGAGCCTGATCAGACTATGGACATCGCAAAGGGGGTAACGCTCACCATATTTACGAAGGTAGCTCTCCCGTTGGATAATCAGTAAAAGTGACAGGCTGTCCGTTAATCATTTTTTCATTATTACTAGTTCCAACGGTTAAGGAAAGCACATCATTCCTTCTAGTCTTGTAAACAATGTTAAGCTTACCATTCGTCTCTGCGAAAGGGATTATTGTATAAGCTGCTCTTTGGTTATTCATGCTCTTAGCCCAATCAGCGAGACTGTCTATACCAAGAGCAGCCGCCTCTTTACAAGATACAACCTCCATTACAACTCCGTTCAACCCGTCTTGCAAAGGACTTGTAATAGAAATACGGTCTATTTTTTCTATGTGCGTATAATCGTTCATTAAATGAAACGCCATATATACATTACCTACGCGTCCATACCCGCTTTGCTGATCAAAATGCCACTCTCCCTTGGGCAAGCAGCCCACAAGCTCCTGGCATGTTTCATTCATTTCTAAGCTGGGTAAGCTTGAAGGAAGCTCCCACAATTGGATTATGCAATCTTTATGAAACAACACCTCACCGTAAGGACTTGCGTGACGATCATCTCCGCTTTTATATTTGGCCCCTGGATGAAAGAACAGCGCTTGGTTGACATGGTTATTGTCTTTAAGTGCTTGAGAAGTTAAGGGAAGTGTAATATCCCATCGCTGCTGCTCATTATCAAACTCGGTCCGCCGTTCCCAGACGCCTCCAGCTGCGTAATCTTCCGTAATATATACATAGGTATGTGCCTCTTCCGTTACTACGCCATCCACGCCCGCGAATTGGATAGTCCGCTTTACCTCCTGTGGCAGTTGACGGTTAACGGCCCTTTGTACAATATCCTCAGCGACCTCATAAGTGAACAATGAGGCTCCCTCCAGCCGGGTAATAGCGACCGGTTCCGGAAAATCACCGAAAGCAATGTAATCAAGCAGGGTGTTGTTGTCCAGCGGCCCATCGTGCGGCCATTGGCGTGATTGGGCGCCTACCCAAGTACCCTTTAAATAATAATCGGCACGTATGCGCCATAATGTGTCCAGCATTTCACTTACAATCCTCTGAACATTCGGGTTATCCACCAATTCCCATACACATGTAAAGGCTTGAATCCAATGCCAGTGCCACGGCAGACATCCATATTCTTTAAATCCGAATTTCTTAATGTGCTGCAGCTGCTGCTTAAGAAAGCTCAAGCCCTGCTCCAACAGCTCCTTGTCGTCAAATTGATGGGCTAGAAGCAGTTTTAATGCTGTATGTTTAGCCTCATGATGGTGGATTTGCTGCAGCGGGTGACGGTACACATCACTTTGATAAATATGAAGTATCGCAAGGCTTAAATCGCTTTTCAGTCCTATTGGCAATGTGTGTTGATATTTGTTGTAGAATAAAATAATTAAGCAGCCCATAAGCTCGACTGGCAATGGATGCGCTTTGGCTGCCGCTGGATTGTCTCCAAGTCCTAACGGCCAATGTCCGTACATGGGATGGTTTGAATCCTGAACCTGAAGCTTCAAGACGTTCCCGATCATATCGACAGCTAATTGCATTGCCGTATTTCTCTGTTCTTCATTCATATTGTCATCCCCATTCCGCTCAACGCATGAAGCGAAAAGGTGGGTAGCATAGTAGAAATTATCGCGAATATCGCTATGGAACCAGAATCCGCTTGGCAGCAAAGGAAGCTCAATAGCCTTGCGTGCAGCCAATTTGCGTATGGCATTTCTTCGTTCAGTTACACTATGTGTTTGACCAGTCATTACAGTTCCTCCCGATTTCTTATCTGTCTTACTTCAATAGCAGCAATTTGGATCCTTGTGTCATTATATTAGTGTAACGGAGCTGAAATGGAAGTCAACCGTTCTTTTGTCAAAAACATCTTTAAACGAATAACGTCAACCATGGTAAAATAAACTTCTACCTTCCCTACTTTCATAAAAATGTTCTTCAAATTTGAAGGGTTTCTTCGAATGATATCGTCTAACTGAAAAGAATGAAAAATAAAGGCGGTGAAACGATGGAACAATTGACGGATGAACAACTGGTTGACCAAATCCGTCAAGGCGATGAGGAAGCTTACCGCTTCTTGATAGAGCGTCATAGCCAGTATATTTATACGCTCGTCTATCGCATGGTTGAGCATCGCGAAACCGCCGAAGATTTGACTCAGGATATTTTTATTAAACTGTACAGGTCATTAGGTCAATTTCGGGGGGATGCCAAATTTACTACATGGTTGTATCGCTTAACCGTTAATCTGGTTACAGACTTCCGGCGATCGCAGCGGCGCAAGCCGTACGAGGCTATTTTGGATAAAGTAAAGGGATGGATGGGCAAGCGGCAGGAGGAGCCTGAAGCCATGGCATTGCAAAAAGAAGAGCAGGAGACAGTGCAGCGGCTTCTTGCGGAGCTTCCAGATAAATATAGGCTTATTTTGTATTTGTATCATTTCAAACAGCTATCGTATCATGAAATTGCAGAAGCGACCCAGCTACCTTTGAAAACAATTGAGACCCGTCTATATCGTGGCAAGGCTTTGCTTAAACAAAAATGGCAGGAGGTGCGCAACAATGAAAAACTTACATCTGAACGATCGTCAACTGCAGCGGTATCTAAATAGAATGTGCTCGGAACTGGAATTTAATAAAATGGGAAAGCACATTCATGGATGCACTAGCTGCCGAACTCGTCTGCATACCCTTCTCGAAATGGAATTTCTGCTTGATCAAATGCCGTTGCTTGCTGCTCCGCCTATGCTTGAGGACCGTATTATGGAGTCCATTAATGCCGAATCCAGAGCAACTTTAGGTAACCAGGCGGTACCACCATCCGCTAATCAGAAGCCAGGAGCATCTAAGGTAAAGCGCTATCGCTCCGAGCTTGTCAATGGGCTTATTGCTGTGGCAGCAACCTATTTATTTATTAATTCTGGTATAATTGGGAAAATCATTTCAATTAATGCAGATAGTTGGGGAGCAGACGTTCAAAATCGGGTTGCTGCTATCGAATCTGTCGTTACACGAATTTCTATACAATTGTTATCCTAATAAAACTACGCTCAGGATCGGAGGTTATCCTACATGGAAGAACCAAACAAAAAACCGTATCAAACGGATGAAGACCAAGAAGAAGCATTTATACGAGAGCGAATGGAACGGTGGAATTCCAACTCCTCCAAGCAGCAGAATACATTCGATCCATTCAGGATTCGGCCTCGCAAAAGTAAAGTTGTTTCAGGAATTCTTTCTTTTCTAGTGCCAGGTACCGGTCAGCTATATTTGGGTTTAATGCAGCGTGGGATGACGATCATGCTTTTGCTGATCTTAAATATTTTTGCGATAGTGTTTTATGCCACCAATGCCAGTACAAGTATTCCATTGATTGTTTTGTTCTCGCTGTTTATCCCGGTCATTTATTTTTACAACATATTTGACGCATTGCAGCAAACGGATAAAGTGAACGGCCAGTGGAGCGGGTCATATACGGATCCTATAGATGATGCTGACTCATCGGTAAATCGTTCCTTCAAGAAGCTGTCGAAGGGAAGCGGCCTTGGTTATTTACTTGTTATAGGCGGTATCATTTTATTCCTGGTCAGCAGTAAGCCGGCGTGGCTCAATAGTATCTTCGAACTGCTTGGATCTTCGATTGGTGCGATTATTCTGATCGTTATCGGCGTTGTTATGTTTTTAAGAGAATCGACCAAAAAATAATACAATGCCTCTATGAGAGAAAGGAGCGCAAAGATCATGCGCAAAGCGGGGCGCTTTACAGCGGCGTTATTATTGATAGCTGTCGGTGCTGCAGTGATGACGGACCAATATGCCGGAACCCATTGGACGAGTCTGCTTATCGACTGGTGGCCGGTCTTGTTTATTACATTGGGCTTGGAGTACATCGCATTCAATATGAAGTATGGAGAAAGTGATAAGCAGCTGAAGCTGGATGTTGGCGGCGTGGTATTTGCAGTACTTATTTCGGCGGTTGTTATTGGCAGTACGCAGTCTACGGAGACGATTCGTGGTTGGTTTGGCCAAATAAATCTTTCCAATCATTGGGGATCAATGATGAGCGGGGAAGGCAGCAAGTTTCAGAAAGAGACTGTTTCTATCCCCATCCCTGCGGGAGTTGATCATATATCTGTCCTTAATCACAGCAACGGGAGTGTAACCGTTAAATCGGGTACCTCGGACCAGCTGCTAATTGATATGACCGTTTATGTTGCACTGAGTGACGAGAAAGAGGCGGCTTCTATTGCCGACCAAACCCAGTTGAAGAATAGCCTGGATGGCAATAATCTTAAGCTTATTACAGAAGGCAAGACGTTCGGTGATGGACCGCCATGGATGACCCGAAGACCAAGTATAGATATGGTTATTACGGTGCCGTCTCGGGTACAAGTTAGCATGGATCTTGAAATGTCCAACGGTAAATTTAAAGCAGATCAGCTCACATTCAAAAAAGACTTGAAGGTCCGCACAACCAATGGTGAAATTCAGGTAACCTCCATTAATGGCAATCTGGATTTGGAGTCTACCAACGCAGCCATCAAAGCAGCGAAAACAAAAGGAAATATGCAGCTTGGGACGACCAACGGCTCCATTGAGATAGATGACCATCAAGGAAATGCGCGGATTACATCTACTAACGGAAGATTAAGGACAGCTGGCGTAACAGGCTCTATAGAAGCCGGGACAACGAACGGAGGCATAATAGTCACCGATGCCCCTCAAGAGCTGAAAGCTCATACAACCAATGGCTCCGTTGAAGTAACCAGCCGCATTGTGAATGGAAACTGGGATGTGGAAACGAGTCATGGTAAAGTTACATTAAAGCTGCCGCCAAGCGGAGACTACAAATTAAAAGGCGAAGGGCAAAATAGCCAAATCCATTCAAATTTGCCGCTCCAAATTCGTAAAAATAAGATCGAAGGAACTATTGGAAGTGGAAAGCATGATATACGTATCGAAACAAAAGGCTCCTTGTCCATCCAAGCTGTAGAATGATTTGTAGAGGAATTGTGAAATGGACTGTTAACTTGATTGACAAATGGAAACAATGCCGCTTACAATAAATCAAACCCTTTTTTATGAATTAATAGGCGGTGAGGCAGCATGGATTCCAGGATGGAGCAAGCATTAACCAAGTTAAAGATGACAGGCGTGCGTATGACTCCACAAAGACATGCGATTCTTGCCTATCTTTTAAAAACGATGTCACATCCTACTGCAGATGAGATTTACAAAGCCTTGGCACCCCGTTTTCCAAGTATGAGTGTAGCTACCGTGTATAATAATCTCAAGGTTTTCATTGAAGTGCATCTTGTCAGGGAAATGACTTATGGCGATCATTCGAGCCGCTTTGATGCCGACATGTCGGATCATTATCATGCGCTATGCGAGGAATGCGGCAAGCTGGTTGATTTTACTTATAAACCACTTGATGATTTGGAAAGAACGGCTGGTATTGAAACAGGGTTTTTAGTAAAAAGCCATCGTGTTGAAGTGTATGGGCTTTGTGCTGATTGCGCAACAGTGCGTCATACTCATTAAATACAGGTTCTGTAACCGATTAATAAAGAGTCCGTAGCGTGCTTGAGTTCCTTGTTATCAAGGTCTCAAGCACGTTTTGTTCATAGACCTTTTGAGGGCTTCATCTGAAGTCAACCGGAATCGCCGCGAAGAGCTTGTCCAACTTTTAAGGGAGTTATTGCAACTTATCCTTTTGAATTAACGTATAATGATATGATCTAAAAACCATCATCATGGGAGTGAAAAGATGGAACCGGAATACCCGACGAAATTGCCTGGAAGAAAGAAATCGAGAAAGTGGCCTTTCCTTTTAACATTTACAGCTATTATTTTTGGTGCTGGAGCTGTATTGTATTTTAACCAATTTATCCCGTCCAGCGAACATGAAACGCCTACCTTCAATGAAAATTCTAAACCGGTCTTCTATAAGGGGGCAATGCTCGATAAGCCTGCTGAAGGTAAAGAGGAAGGGTTAAAGCTGCCTTTTGCAACGGTGCAGGAGCTGTTGGACCCGACTATGATTTATGAGGAAGCAAGCGAATCAACCATTATTACTACACAGGATAAAGTCATCCGTTTACGTACAAGCCAATTGACAGGCATGCTTAACGAGAAGCCCTTTAATTTAAAATTCCCGCTTGAGAAAGTGAATGGAGCTTTATATTTACCTATGGAGCCGCTTAAGCAGCTGTATTCCTTCGAGCTTCGTGAATCGAAGGACACAGGTGCGGTTATTTTGGTTAAAGAAGGCGATTCGATAGAGTGGGCAAAGACGGCGTCGTACACGGATAAGCCAACAAAGACTATTCCGATGCGCAATGGACCGACAATCAAATCCCCGATTCTGGTTGATGTAGGCCAGCAAGAAGAGGTGATGATCTGGTCTGAGGAGCAGGAATGGTACAAGGTTCAGTTAAAGAATGGTTACCAGGGCTACATTAAGAAGGATCATCTGCAGCAGGAGCATCGCAAGGAAGTCATTCCTGAGCAGCCAACACCACCACCATTTGTCCCGCTCAAGCCAATTAATGGGAAGATAAACCTGACTTGGGAGCAAGTCGTAACCAAGACGCCGGATGCTACTAAATTTGTGCCAATGCCTGGTTTGAATGTGGTTAGCCCAACCTGGTTTCATCTTGAAGATGGACAGGGTAATTTGAAAAATATTGCTGATCCCGCTTACGTTAAATGGGCTCATAGTCAAAATATCCAGGTTTGGGGATTATTCAGCAATGGTTTTGAACCAAAAAGAACGACAGAAGCTCTCGCTACCTACGATAAACGGATGAAAATGATCAAGCAGCTTCTGAGCTTTGCCCAATTATATTCGCTTCAGGGCATCAATATCGATTTTGAGAATGTAAATGTCAAGGACAAGGAAGAGCTTGTGCAGTTCGTTCGCGAGATGGTTCCATTGATGCATGAACAAGGACTTGTAGTATCTATAGATGTTACGCCGAAATCAACCAATGAAAATTGGTCCTTATTCTATGATCGCAAAGCATTAATTGAATCTGTGGATTATATGATGCTTATGGCATATGATGAGCATTGGGCCAGCAGCCCAACCTCGGGTTCTGTGGCTTCTCTGCCGTGGGTGGAGAGCAGTCTCACTCGAATGATGAAGGAAGACCGCATACCTGCCTCCAAGCTCATTTTGTCCATTCCTTTCTATACAAGGATATGGACGGAGGAAACAGTTGACGACAAGGTCAAGGTGAGCTCCAGAGCAGTGTTTATGGAAAATCCCCAAAAGCTGATCAAGGATAAAAAGCTGACGCCTGTTTTTAAGTCGGATGTAGGACAAAACTATGTTGAGTACAAAGAAGGAAACAAGCTTAACCGAATTTGGCTTGAGGATGAAGTCTCAATTAAAGCGAGAATGGATCTGGTCAAGAAGTATGGACTGGCAGGAGTCGCATCCTGGAGAAGAGGCTATGAAACTCCACAAATTTGGGGCATCATAGATGACGCGCTTAAATAATATGAGAAAAAGAGCTCCTAACGCTGCGGATTGCAGTAGAGGGGGCTCTTTTTTTGGTAGAAATAGGAAGATAGGATTGTGCTTTGTATGCTCAGCCTCGACAAGTATGCTTGTTTTGTGGATGAAGAAGGCATCTGTTATTGATTCATTGTCTGTTTAAACATTTGCATTAGGATCGTGTTTAGGATCCAGGGATAAGATTGTTTTACAGAACATACAACGGTCTGTTTTGCCAAGCAGCTTGGTTGGTTTGCCGCATTCAGGGCATTCGATCACGGTTGTGCTTGTGGACATCATACCGGCCCAGAAATACACTGCCATGCTTGCTAGCATAGCTATTGCTCCCAGAACCATAAAGATACCGGCCATAATTTTACCGGCAGCCCCCCAGTTAAATACAATTCCAGCCAACCCGACAATCATAAGCAGCATGCCGCCCATTGTTAACAAAAGGCCCCATAACCGGAACTCATTGACTTTACTTGATTTGAATTTCATCGTTGTCACTTCTTTCTTCCAAAATAAATTGTGATAGTTGTCACATAATTAATGCAGGAAACCGACCAACTTTGTAGAAATAAGATGTATCAACGAAAAGTGAGTTTTGGAGGCTGCAGCGATGAATGCCATAAAGGAACAGCTGGTTGCCAGGCTCCGTGAAGATGAAGCAGTTATCAGTATATTGGCGGTGGATAATCCATCATTGTTTTCCGCTATCACGGACGGATTTGATCTGCTTCTGCTGGTCATCTCAAAAGAAGACCTGAAAACCGATCAACAATATCATTATATAAAAGACAACTGCCGTATACAAGAAAGATGGATAAGTCCTTCTGATCTTGAGAGCTTGATTCTGCACGGGGAGCATCGAAACCTTATCTACTGGATCTTAAAAGGAGAGATTCTTCTGGATCGAGAAACGTATTTAGAAGGCTTGAGGCACCGTACTTTGGAGTTTCCGGCAGAATTGCGCGAACATAAGCTGATCATTGAATTTTCCAGATTTTTGAGAAGATATTTGGAGAGCAAGGAATACATTTTGGAAGATCACGTTCTGGATGCCTACAATAACATCTTGGATGCGCTGCATCATTGGGCCAGGATTGTTATCATTGAAGCGGGAATTCATCCTGAAGTAACCGTTTGGCGCCAGATCAAGTCGATCAATCCCGGGGTTTACAAGCTGTATGAGGAACTGACATTAAGTACAGAAACTCTGAAGCAGCGTGTGCAGCTGGTACTGCTCGCTTGTGAGTTCTCTGTCATGAACAAGATGGAACGCTGCTGCAAAATGTTATTGGATGTTCTATCAAGCCGTGAGCAAGCCTGGAGCTTATATGAGCTTCAACAGCATGTGAAATTAGCGGATATCCGGATGGAGCTTCCTTTATTGCTCAATAGATTGGTGAAAAAGTCATTGGCCAAAGAAATCATCTACACTTCAGATATACATGTTTCTGAATTGGAAATCCGTTATATGAACATGTAAGGTTAGTTTGATAAGATTTTCACAATAAAGCGACATGCAAATTATTTTCTGATATAATCGTGTTAATTGAATACCACTAGGGGAGCCCTTATTGCAAAGCGGGGCTGAGAGAAGGAAGCTTGTTCCTTGACCCTTGGAACCTGATTTGGCATGCGGCCTGCATGCTTCTGGATGATACCAGCGTAGGGAAGTGGACGAAAGTAATCAAGCTGATTTTTCAGTGTGATTTACAGAGTCAACCCCTATGGGGTTGGCTTTTTTTGTTGATTTTTAATTGGTATAAGAGGTTAGGAAAGCGGGGTGTGCATGGTGCAGTTGGTCATTAATGGCGAGAACAGAGAAGTAACGGAAGTTTCAACGATTACTGATTTATTGGTTTTGTTTAAGCTGGAGCAAAAAATTTTGGTAGTTGAGCTTAATCGCGAAATCATAGAACGGACACAGTATGACTCAATGGCGCTTAAGGAAGGGGACCGGCTCGAAATCGTTCATTTTGTAGGCGGGGGCTAAAGAGCTGTAACCCTGATTTTATTCTAAACTATTCTATTGGAGGCTTAACGCTATGAGTGACATTTTAAAGATAGGTCCATATGAATTTAAATCCAGACTGCTGTTAGGAACGGGGAAGTTTACATCTCTTGATATTCAAAATCAAGCTGTACAGGCCTCGGAGGCCGATGTATTGACATTTGCGATTCGACGTTTGCCCATTGACAACCCTGAAGCGCCTAATTTTCTGGAGACCTTGGATTTAAAAAAGTTTACCTTGCTTCCTAATACTGCTGGAGCTTACTCCGTAGAAGAGGCTGTACGTATTGCCAAGCTGGCTAAAGCTACAGGTTTATGCGATATGATCAAAGTGGAGGTTATTGGTGATCCAAGAACGTTGCTGCCTGACCCTATAGGTACATTAGAGGCTACCAAGATTTTGGTGGATCTCGGCTTTATTGTGCTGCCCTACACATCAGACGATCCGATATTGGCTCGCAAGCTTCAGGAGGCAGGTGCTGCTGCGGTAATGCCGGGAGCGTCACCGATTGGTTCAGGACAGGGTATAGCTAATCCGAATCAGCTGCGCTTTATTATTGAAGAGGCCAAAGTTCCTGTAATTGTGGATGCTGGGATTGGAGGGCCTGCAGATGCTGCTCTGGCTATGGAGCTTGGGGCTGACGGAGTATTGTTGAATACTGCAGTTGCAGGTGCAGGGAATCCGGCATTAATGGCTGAAGCATTTAAGCTTGCCGTTATCGCAGGGCGTAAAGGCTTCTTGGCAGGACGTATTGCAAAAAAACGCTATGCTTCTGCAAGTAGTCCTGAGGAAGGCATGATAGAATAAGGGGCATAGATACCGAACATATTTGTCATAATAAGTGAGGGATAGTGGGAGAGAGCCAAGTCCTTGTTAATGAGGCGGTTCTCTTTTTTCTTCTTTTTAAAAAAAGATTAGTTTTATGCTTGACTTTATATATTAGCCCATGATATATTACTCCTCGCCGCTAAAAAGGCAAGTTGATTTAGAAAGCTTTACCAAGTGATGTTATGAAATAAATTAAAAAATAACACTTGCAATCAACTGGGTCGATGTGGTATATTAAGAAAGTCGCCGCTAAAAACAGCGACAACAAATGACAAAAGAAGATATGGAACAAAAAGTATCGCTTTGTCAACGATTGCCCTTTGAAAACTGAACAACGAGTGAGTGTTAAAATAGAGAATGTAAATTCTCGCTAGTATTACTTTTGAGCTTAAGACAAGCTTGCGTTAAACGGTCTTCGTGACCAACTTTAATGGAGAGTTTGATCCTGGCTCAGGACGAACGCTGGCGGCGTGCCTAATACATGCAAGTCGAGCGGATTGTTCCTTCGGGAACAGTTAGCGGCGGACGGGTGAGTAACACGTAGGCAACCTGCCTGTAAGACCGGGATAACTATCGGAAACGATAGCTAAGAGCGGATAGCTGGATGGAACGCATGTTCTGTTCATGAAACACGGAGCAAT
>NZ_JANQBD010000033.1 GCF_024722015.1 Paenibacillus radicis (ex Xue et al. 2023)
ACTTGTAAAAGGTCAAGAGTGTGGGCAATTGGTCTTCCCATGATTTGATTTCCTTTGGATACTTCTTGCCCCATTTTGCCTTTACCGTATCGAAGGCAGCCATAGCAAGATCATGATCGAGTGCATGATAGATCGTCTTCAAATCATCAATAAAATCTGCCTTATCCTGTACGCGAATCTTAGGAAAGGTAGAACGAACTTTGTGAACAATACAGTGTTGTACGTCAGCCTTCGGATACGCTTCCCGGAAAGCATCATCAAGTCCTGGAAGGCCGTCAAACACACCCAGCAACACTTCTTGGACACCACGCTTATACAGGTCTTTGAGGACATCCCGCCAGCCGTTGGCACTCTCTTGGCCACCTACGTAAAAGCCAAGAATCTGACGGTGGCCGTCTTCATCGATACCCATGGCAAAGTAAATAGCTTCGCTGCTAACCGTACTGCGTTTGAGTTTGACGTACAGGCCATCGAGGTAGATGACAGAGTAACGCTTCTTTAGTGGTCTGGACTGCCATTGGTGTATATCCTCAAGCACCGTAGCCGTAATGTTACTAACGGTAGTGGGAGAGTAGTGGCTACCAAACATACTTTCAATGAAACGAGCAACGTCTCGGGTACCCATACCGCTTTTATACATCTGGATAACTGCCTCCTCAAGCCAGCCATCTCGACGCTGGTAGGGTTGAAACACCTGCGTCTGGAAATCTCCATTGCGATCCCGTGGGACTTGTAGATCCTCGATGTGGCCAAACTTGGTGTGAAGTGTTCGCTTGTAATAACCGTTGCGGTTATTATTCGCTTGTTCACTGTCCTCCATAAAGTTTTTAATTTCAGCTTTCATGATGTTCTCAAGATTTTCTTGAACAAATGAAGTGACAAGATTTTCAAATAGATCTGAGAGCTTTGCTTCGTGTATAGTTGACATGAGTAGGGTTCCTTTCTTGGTGACTTTGATCATCCCGAGAATACCCTACTTTTTTGTTGCCTGACTAGGCTCCAAATTGTGGTACACAAACTATTTTACACCGTCTGATTTCATCTATATCACCTATATTAGCGTGAGTTTTTCCAGTTATATTGGTTTCAAACGATATCCTGGCTAGATTAGCGGGAGGATTTCCATCTATTACCTTTCTTTCGGTGGATTAAGTATTGGCCTCGCCTGCACATGCCCCTAAACAGCCCGCCAGTACTAGAATCACGGAAGTGAACGGTAATGCGGAAGTCATTGTTCCTCTATCAGCTGGAAAACTCAAAAAACAGAGGTATAACGGAAGTGCTAGTTCCGTTATACCTCTATTTTCATGAACAAATGCCCAGTACTTCCAACATAACGGAATTCCCACTTCCGCTATCTCCTTAGATTAGAACCGGCTGATGGAATAACGGAACTTTTAGTTCCGAATGGCCTTAAATGGAATAACTCAGCTCGGGTCGAATCCGCGCGAGGAATTGCTTGGTACGCTCCTCCTTCGGATCATTGAACAGCTCGTACGGGTTGCCTTCCTCCACAATTACGCCCTCGTCCATAAAGACGACATGATTGGCGACATCCTGCGCGAAGCTCATCTCATGGGTAACTATAATCATCGTAATCCCTTCCTTGGCAATTTTGCGAATCACCGACAGCACCTCACCCACAAGCTCCGGGTCCAGTGCCGAGGTCGGCTCGTCGAATAAAATCACCTCGGGATTAAGCGCCAGCGCCCGAGCGATGCCAACGCGCTGCTGCTGACCGCCGGATAACTGAGACGGATAGGCGTCCAGCTTGCTGCCAAGCCCCACCTTTTCCAACAGCTCTACGCTCCTTTGCTTCGCCTCTTCCTTAGGGATCTTCTTAACCACCACAAGACCTTCCATCACATTTTCCAGTGCAGTCTTATGCTTGAACAGATTATACTGCTGAAACACCATCGCCGATCTTTGCCGGAGCTGATGAATTTCCTTCTTGCCCGCACGTTTGCAATCGACAGAGAACCCGCCGATCGCAATGCTTCCTTCATCCGGCTTTTCAAGGTAGTTCAGGCAGCGCAGCAGCGTGGTTTTGCCCGAACCGCTCGGCCCAAGAATAGCGACGACCTCTCCCTTGCGTACGGTCAGATCGATACCCTTCAGCACCTGATTGCGGCCAAATGATTTTTTAATCTTAGACATTTTTATCATACTGTCTCACCTCAAGTTTAAGAGTCGCTATATCGCTTCGCTTGCCCATTATTACGCGGCAATCCTTCTTTCATGACGGCTGTACCTCGTCTCAAGCCATGCGAAGAGCCTCTCGCAACTCCAGCAAATGACCCAATAAATAAGCGAAGCGTCAAGATACATCTCCAGATATTGATAACCGTCACCTGCCACAATTTTGGCTTGGGCCATGATCTCGATAACTTTGATGGCGAATGCGAGTGAGGTTCCTTTAATCAAATTAATAAAAATATTGCCCAAATTCGGGAGAGCGACGACTAGTGCCTGGGGAGCTATAATTCTTAGCAATCCCTGGGATGTGGACATCCCGATAGAAAGCGCAGCCTCCATTTGCCCCGAATCCGTTGTGCCGATCGCCCCCCGAATGACCTCCGACTGATAGGCAGCCGAATTGATCGTAAACGCCAGCAAAGCGAAACCTAGAGGAGATATTTCCGAAAAAGGCAGATGCCAGCCCCATTCCTTGTTCAAAATATCGATGAGCAGCGGCGTGCCGTAGAACACGACATAAATTTGCACCAGCAGAGGGGTCCCACGGACGAAGGAAACGTACAAGGCGCCCAGCTTATTGAGTACCGGCACCTTATAGATTCTACATAATGCGATGATAAGTCCAATAACCGTACCCAATACCATCGAGATGACTGCCACCAACAAGGTTAAAGGCACGCCTTTCAGAACCTCCGGGAATTTCTCGATGGCAAATGCCAAGCTGAAGTTAGCCAATGGGGTTCCCTTCCTTTCTTCCTTTATCTCGCAATGCTGACATGCCCCTTTTTATAAATCTTCTCCAACCGTCCAAGTCCCTTCTCAATAACTATACTCAGCCCCCAGTAAATCAACGATACCAGGAAATAAACTTGAAACGTATTGGCGCCGTAATTATTGCCGAGGATGATCTGCACTTGACCCATAATATCAGTGATCCCGATGGAAAAGGCTAACGAGGTTTCCTTTAATAAAATAATGACATTGTTGCCCAAGCTCGGGATCGCAATGCCGAAGGCTTGCGGCAAAATGATTCTTCTGAGCGATTGACTGTAGCTCATCCCGACACTGTATGCAGCTTCCTGCTGTCCGCTTCCTACCGCCAGATAGGAGGATCGGATGACCTCGGAAAAGAAGGCTGCGCTGTGCAGCGAGAAGGTGATCACGGCAAAAATAATTTTGTCCCAGTTGTTCACATCGATCCCAAACAGGATAAGCAGCTGCGGCAGCCCATAATAGATCAGGAAGAGCTGGACGATGGTCGGAGTGCACCGCATGAAGGACAGATAGAACGTTGCAATGGCATAAGGAATTGCTTTTTTTTGAATTCTGACAATGGCTATGACCAATCCCAGCAATAGACCAAACAAGAGAGATAAAAGCAAAATCGTCAACGTGACAGGCAGTCTCTCAGCTATTCGCAGAATCAGATTCAGAGTCGTGTCCATTCCGGCGAAGCTCCTCTTCGTTAATTTTCCTTCCGGAATTTATAGCCCTGCTGTACGTACTCCAGGCTTTTAAACACATCCACCTTGAACCATTTCTCCGAAAGCTTGGGCAGCGTTCCGTCTTTGATCAGTTCTACAGTGGCTGCATCAATCTTTTGAGCAAGCTCCGGCTGGTTCTTGTTGAATATAAAATAGACCGACTCTTTCGAGATAACGCCACCGATCTTCAAGTTCAGGTTTAATTTCTTTACCGCATCTTCAAAATGATTGATATTAAGCAAATGGGCATCGTACTTGCCGGATTCAACGAGCTTCAAATCATCTGCTGGTGTTGTCTTCTCCACGTCCTCGATTTTGATCTCCTTGCCCGGATGCAAAAGATTATAGTCTTTAAGAATGTAACGGAAGCCGGAAACCGGAGTCATCGGCACCAATTTCTTGCCTACCAAATCATCCAGAGTCTTGATATCATTACGGTCCGGCTTGATGGCCAAGCCTGTAATCGAATAGCCAAACTCTTGCTTGGGGTATAAATATTTTTTCTCCCGCTCCGGATTTTTGAACCAAAAGTTGGCTGCGAAGGCGTATTTGCCAGTATCGGTACCGATCAGCTGACCTTCGTTATCTACAGCTTCGTATTCAAATTTATATTCCGGCAGCTTTTTCTCAAGCTCCCTCAAGTAGTCAATCATATAACCAGCCGGCTGATTTTTCTCGTCCAGGTAACTGAATAACGGCACAGGCACCGTATTTAGTGCCGCCTTGATGACTTTAGGCGCCGCTTTGGCGGCTGGTGATGCCGTATTTGGTGCAGAAGCATTGGCCGAGCTGTCTCCCACAGCTGGTGCGGTTTTTCCGCAGCCTGCCAAGATCGCAAGCAGCATCACAGCAAAAATAAGATAAAGACCTTTAGTTTTCATAAAAGGGTTCCTCCTGATTTTTTTATTTAGTATGGATCGCCGACCAGCGATTCGCTGGATTCGCTAACCCCAGATGGTCACGAAGCGTGCTTCCTGTATATTCAGTCCTGTAGCGGCCTCTTTGCTGCAAAATTGGAACAACATGGTCAACAAACTCTTCAAGCCCGCGAAGATAGTGGGATGGCATGATATTAAAGCCGTCACACGCTCCATGATCCAGCCATTCCTCCATCAGGTCCGCCAGCTGTTCCGGCGTTCCCGCGAATGTGTGATGTCCGCCTGCAGATATGACATGCCTGCTCATCTGCCTAACGGTCAGCTTCTCGCGTTTCCCCAAATCCTTCAGCAGCTGCAGGCGGCTCTTCTTGCTATTGTTGGCCTCCGCATCGATTTCCCAGTATGGAAAAGGACCGTCCAGTGGATATGCAGATAAATCCACATCAATTGTACCGGACAAGGTTCTCACTGCGACCTCCGGAAGAACAAGCTCGTTAAAGTACTCCTCTCTTTCCTTCGCCTCTCGCTCTGTCGATCCGAGAATGGGAGCGAGACCCGGTAAAATATGCAGCTGATCCGGCCTTCGTCCATACTGCTCCAGCATCCCTTTCAGATTCGCATAGTAAGCCTGCGCATCCAGAAGATTATCTTGAGCAGTGAAGACGACCTCCGCTTTCTGGGCTGCAAACTTCAGACCGCTTCCCGAAGACCCTGCTTGAAACAGCACGGGATACCCCTGCAGCGGGTGAGGTACATAAGAGCTGCCACTTATTGCGAAATAATCGCCTGAATGATTGATATCGTGCACTTTGGCCGGATTGAAGTAATGACCCGAGCTTCGATCCGCGAGCAGTGCATCTTCCTCCAAGCTGTCCCAAAGCTTCATAGCTACATCGACGAATTCATTCGCGCGATCATACCGCAAGGCATGGTCCATGTGGGCCTCCTTGCTGAATTGGGAAGCGAGCCGCGGATCCTGGGAGGTCACCATATTCCAGCCAGCCCGGCCTCGGCTCAAGTGATCCAGCGTTGCAAACCTTGCTGCAACATAGAAGGGGTCGTTATACGTCGTAGACAGCGTAGCCGTCAAGCCGATCTTCTCCGTAGCCGATGCCATAATGGACAGCAAGGTCAGCGTATCCGGTGTCGGTATCGAACGTTCCTCCGCTACCTTGCCATTCTGCTCGCCGATGGCGATTTGCTCCAGTATCAGGATCGTATCGAATTTCCCTCTCTCCGACAGCCTCGCAAAATCTTGATAGAAAGCCAGATCGAGCAGGCGATCGGCCTGGGTTTCTGGATGCCGCCACCCTCCGGTATGCTGTCCGGTATTTAATAGAAAAACACCGAGATGCAGCTGTTTTTTTGCATGTCCCATCGTTATCCCTCCCTGCTTATTGGGCCGTAAGCCGCCGGAGCCTTGAGCCCTAGATGATCCCTCAGCGTATTTCCCGTATATGCAGTACGAAAAAGGCCTTTGCGCTGCAGCAGAGGAATGACCTGTTCGACAAATTCGTCGAGTCCGTTCGGCAGCAGTGATGGCTGAAGATGAAAGCCATCGCTTCCATAAGCGAGATACCATTCTTCCATCCAATCGGCAAGCTGCTCCGATGTCCCTACGAACACTTTAGTTCCTTTTAGCTCCAATGCCCGGAGGCTGAGTTGACGGAGGGTCAAACCCTCCAGTCCCGCTGTTATGACCGCTTCCTTTAAGAAAGGAATAACAGGCAGTGGACCGTCGAGAGGGTATTCTGTCAGATCTGTATCAAACAGATCGGATAACAAGGCGATACCTGCCTCCGGATCGATCAGCTTTTGAAGCTCCGCGGCTTTGTTCCGGGCATCCTCTTCAGTCGCCCCTATAATCGGCGTCAAGACCGTCAGCACTTTTACGCCATTAGGGAAACGTCCTCTCAGGGCGTTTCGCTGCTTAAGCTGCGCATAAAAATCAGCTGCTTCTCTTACTGAAGGCCGTGAGCTTAAAATGAGCTCTGCCGAATCACTATCCTCCACATTCCCATTCCGGTTTCCCAGAACTGAACTCGACCCGATGCGAACCGGATATCCCTGAGGAGGTCGGGGAATGCTCAAGGGACCCCGCACGGTAAAATGCTTCCCTGCATGATGGATCAAATGCACCTTGTCGGAATCGGTATAACGTCCCTGCTCCCTGTCGACAATGACCGCCCCTTCTTCCCAGCTGTCCCAGAGGCGTTGCGCTACTTCAACAAATTCCTGCTGGCGCTCGGTCCGCTCAGATCGGGACAGCTCAGGCAATCCGCCATGGCGCTTCGGCTCGCGATGATCTGACACACTCGCCAGCCATGCCGTTCTTCCTCCGCTGAGATGATCCAGCGCCGCCAACTGCCGCGCTACGGCGAACGGCTCAATGACGGATGTCGATACCGCTGCGCCTAGCCCAATATGCTTCGTGACAGAAGCCAAAGCTCCCAACAAAGTGAAAGGCTCAAGAAGCAGCCCCGGCTCTTTTCCTGTAGCTCCTAGGCGATCGCCGACAGAAGTATGATCCAGAAACAGCAGATCGAATTTGCCACGCTCAGCGGTTTGCGCCATTCTGTAGAAATAGGACGGATCATGCAAGTTCTCTGCGCGGGCATTGGGATGCCGCCAGCTCCCGGGGTGGTATCCTGTGCTCTGCAAGGATAACGTAATATGAAGCTGGCCTTTTCTTTTGCTCATATTCAGTCATCATTCCTCTCCTTTTTATTCCTTGTTCCTTGTATTTTGAACTCCAGCACTCCGACGAAAAAAGGCCAAGACCTCCATTGCGCTGTATGCAATGATAATCTTAGCCTCCGGTCATCCGGTCAGCTGCCTATTTAACTATTTACTTCCTGTGGCAATCGGATTGTCTGAATAAGTAATCCAATCACTCCAGCTTCCGCCATACAGCTTGACATTAGTGAACCCGGCTTCCGTTAAAGCGAGGATGTTAGGACACGCTGTAACCCCCGACCCACAGTACACGATGATCTCTTTTGACCCATCCACTTCATTAAACAATTCTTTCAATTCACCAGTCTCTTTCAACGATCCTTCAGCAGTGAAAGCATTTTTCCAAAAATAGTTTACAGCCCCAGGTATATGTCCAGCCATTTTATCTATCGGCTCTTCGAGACCGAGATATCTTTTCTCTTCACGCGAATCGATGAGGATCGTATCCGCTTGCTCCAGTCTTTGCCTGATTTGTTCGGCGTTCAGCAGCCATCCTTCCTGCAGACGAGGAATGAATTCACTCGAGCTGTAAGCGGGAAGCTCCGTCGTAACCTCATAACCAAGGCTCTTCCAATGCGTAAAGCCGCCATCCAGCACATAAACACGGTCGTGACCGTAATACTTCAAAATCCACCACAGCCGGGAAGCCATTGCGCCACCTTGATCGTCATAAGCGACTACGATTTTTGTTTCATCAATCCCTGCATTCCCAAGCTTTATAGCCAAATCATTCACCTTAGGAAGAGGATGTCTTCCGCCATGTGCTTCAATTGTACCTGACAGATCATGCTCCAGATCGAAATATACGGCTCCCGGCAAATGGCCGCTCTCATAGGCTTCTTTTCCTGCAAAAGGATTCCCGAGAATAAACCGACAATCTGCAACTACAAGCTCCTTATTGTTTAAGTTTTCACTGAGCCATCTCGCGCTAACTGTGTTCGACAAACGATTCTCCCCTTTACTTTACAAATAATGATTGAAATAACATAATTCATATCGTTATACTAGGATTAATTAAAATTAGCACGCCCCTATTCCTAAGTCAACAAAATGATAAATATAAACGACCAATGACCAAAATAGACGAAAATGTCCTTAATTTTACATTTCGGAGGTGCTTCCTAATGCTCAAGGATCAATTCAATTTAATACATATCCGGGAAGTCATGGATCAATTGGATGTGAGCCGCTCCACTATTGACCGCTGGCGCAAAAATAAACAGCTGCCAAGCGTTAAAATAGGCAAGGAAATCTACTTCGATAAGAACGAGGTAATGCGTTGGTATCGAGAGTTTGGCCAAGTACGGCGCACTCCCTCAGCCTCCTCCAGCGACGAGACCCTAATCATCGGATATACAACTGTGTCGACCCATATGTGGAGCCCGTTAATTATTAAAGAGTTCGGATTACTTGAAGAAGAGCTGAAACGCATCCGCTCCAAGGACAAGATCGAGGTCAAGTGGCATAAAGCCAAAGACGGCATGGAGCTGATTAATTGGATGATCGCCGGCAACATTCATATTGCCACTTTTGGAGACTACGCCCTGTCCGTCAGTCATTTGGTTGGCACGCTGTTGCCTGATTTCCGACCCATTCTGCTTGCCGCCGCAGGCAAATCGACTAATGGAGATGGATTTGGGATGGTAGTACCCACTGATTTGACACTGGGGAGCATATCCGAGCTCGCAACTTTGCCCATTGCCACTACTTTTCGTACTAACGCCGAGTACCGGTTAAGAAAGATGCTGGAATCGCATAACATGCCTGAGTTGAATATAATTCACCGCTCCATTGAGGAAAGTATGGAAAGCTTGCGTCAAGGCAGGCTAAGCGCATCGATCATGTGGGAACCATTCCTTAGTCTTGTCCATCACCAAAAAATCGGAAAATCGATTTTCAATCAGGAGTTAGGTTTAGGTTTCATGGCTGGGATAGTGGCGGATGAACGTTGGGTTTTGGCCCATGAGGATTTGGCCGTCGCCTACTTGAAGGCGAATCTGCTCGCCAACCGTCTAATCCGGGACCAGCCCAATCGGGTTGCAAAAATATTTTCTGCGGAAACCGGGTTTGCAGTAGAGGTAACCAGCCTATCCATTTCAAAAATCCGTTGGGATGCAGCCCTGTACTACAAGGATTTGAAGATGCTGAATTATTTTGAGCCCGTCCAGCATTTGGGACAAATCTCACCTTCCAAAGAACAAATGGAGATTCGTTTCAATACCCGCTATCTCCGCATTGCCGCGCAGGAATTGAAGCTCCCCGCTTTGCCGCTAACACCGCTTGATGGAGCATGGCAGAAGGAACTCTATTATTGAGGGTTATGGACATCAGCCTAATCCTTACCTCATCTATTTGAAATAGTGAAGCTCTGTTTAATCATACATATTTCCATGGTATTTAATGCAAACTATGGAAGAGGTGATTTTAATGTACGATTCCATTAAATTGGATTGGGAGCAGCAGCTTATTGATCAAATGAAAGACAATGCCGATTTTACAATAACAACCGTATCCTTCTCAGGCCAATTAATGACCTTGTACTATTTAAAGTCACTGGTCGATCTGTCAGAAACGCTTTCCATCATGGAACAAAATCCGGAAGAGTCTTTGCAGGCAGCTCCATTCTCCATTGAACTGGTCACTTCTATGCTCTCCGGAGAAATAATCATACGCCAAATGGATTCTGACAAGCCGATTTCCTTAACACCAGTGGGATCAAAGCTCAGCCGCCCGATCATGCCGCCTCAGAATGAGCATCCGCTTCAAGTAGCGTTCGATTCTTTCACTGAGGATCTTAATACCAATATTGGTTTACTCCGTAAAAAAGTAAAAAGAAAAGACATGGTTGTCGAATCCCATACAACAGGCACTAATTCGCCTAGGGACATTGCCTTTATTTACGTAAAGGGAGAGGCTAACATTAAAGTAGTTGAATTTATTAAACAAAAGCTTCAAAATAACAAATCCAACGATATAAAAAATGTAGCCGATTTACTGAAAATGCTCGAACAGCCTCAGCTTTCCCTTGTTCCGACCTATTTATCTACGGAGATTGCTGAAGAAACCGCCCAAAACCTGCTTGACGGCAAAGTGATTATCATTATGGACCAATTCCCCTTTGCATTGGCATTCCCGGCCATTATCAAGGACTTGTGGTCACTTAAATCCGACTTGAACTATCCGGCTTTGGTTACGTTTTTTTATCGCTTTTTTAGGATCGTAGGGATCCTGTTTGCTATCGTTACGCCCGGTTTATATGTCATCTTGAATTCCGTAAATCCTGAGCTTCTCCGGATTCAATTGGCTATTTCTGTTGCGCAGAGTAGAGAGGGTGTTCCTTACCCAGCCATTGTTGAGGTATGCCTCATGCTGGTCCTGCTGGAAATGGTCATTGAGGCTACTACACGTCTACCGAAAAGTATCGGTCCTACTATTACGATGATCGGTGGCATTATACTGGGTCAAGCCATTGTCCAAGCCCAACTGGTCAGCAACTTGCTGATCATTATTTTGGCTACCTCCACTATTGCTAATTTTGCGATTGCGGGGTACATGAATACGGTTGGAATCCGAATTTTCAAATATTTCACTTTATTGCTTAGTACGATGTTCGGCATATTCGGGTTGGAAGCATCTATTATTGGGTTATGCATTTATTTGTCAGGCCTCAATACGACCTCCGTTCCCTATATGAGCCTTAGTGTAAAAGGACAAACTTCCTATGAGTAAATGGATGATTTACATCTTACTTCTGCAAGTGCACCTTGCGGCTGCCCTTTCCTTCTACGCTGTCAAAATTTTTGATTCAACAACTAAAGCCCATTGGGAGCCCGTATTGGCCAGCTGTCTGTTGGAGGTTGTTCTTGTATGGATCTATCTGAAAGGATTATCCCTCTCCAAGGGAAAAAACCTGGTGGAAATCATCAGAGGAGCAGTGGGAAAATGGGGGGCTATTCTGATTCTCCTGCCCTTTGTTTTGTTTATTTTTTTTCATTTAATCCTGCTGGCACGTAATCAAATTACCGATATCAACATCACTTTGCTTCCCCAGACCCCTCTATGGGCCACTACTTTGGTCTATGTGATTTTGCTATTTTACGCGGCTAGCAAAGGAATTGCCGTGATCGCTCGTATGAGCGTAGCTTTATTTTTCCTTTTTATGCCATTTGTTCTTTTTTCGTTGCTGATCAGCTATAAAAACTTTGACCTGTTAAATGCATTCCCTTTATGGGACCCTACTATGTCCTTCGTGACAAAACCGTCCTACTACGTAAGCATGTATGCCCATACTGGCTTTTTGTTCCTGGGAATGCTGTCCTTAAAGAAATCGGTTACTATGCGAAAGATGTGGTCTGTATTCGCTTTAATTGCCTTTTTTTACATAGCCAGCGTCTATGTCCCCCTCTTCATATTTGGACAAGAAACATTGATCCTTTTGGAACATCCTACCCTAATTGCAACTGATACGATTGATCTGGAATGGGTTGTATTCGATTGGCTGCCCACCTTTTTCATCGTCTCGTCCAGTGCCCTAAGCATCCTAGAGGGTGCAGTTTCAACCTGGATGTTCATCCTTCTGATAAGGAAACTGATCTTGCCTGTTCAAGAATTATGGCTCTTGCTCATCTTCGGATTCGCCGTATATGTGCTAAGTTTAATGATTCCCAATGTGCATCGCCTGAATCACTTTGACTCCGTAAATACATTATTTGCCCTTTACAGCATCATCATTATACCTGTTGTGACGGTTCTGTCCAGTTTAAAGCAAAGGAGGCATCCTTCTTGATATCCCGTTCTATGATTCGTCTTCTAATCCTGAGTATGTTTGTTCCATTATTGAGCGGCTGTTGGGATGTCAAGGACATAAATAAGCGTTATTTGCCCGTCGTTATGGGGATTAATATGAACGATGATGGCCTTTATAAGATCATCCTTCAAGTTCCTAATATTAAGGGGGGAACGCTTTTTTTGGAAGGAGAGTCCCGCTCCATAAGCAAAGCTGTGGACACAATCCGTACGAAAGCGGAGAAAAGCGTGGATTTGGTACACTTGAGGTTATTTTTGGTAAGCCAGAAAATCGCCGAGAAAGGGATGAAGGATATCGTGGATTACGCCATGCGAGCCAGCGATATTTCCATTAAAGGTATGGTAGCTATCGTAGCTGGCGATTTTGAAAAAACACTTCATCATAATATCAAGCCAACCCCAGAGGTGTCCTCGTATGACTATTTCAGCGAAGAAGCCGGCTGGACCCCGAGTGTATCAATCAATCGGGTATGGGAAGCATACCGCGGCGCTTATTCGTATACGGAGGACTTCGCCATTCCATTGGTTGAAAGAGGTACGACTACCTTATTTGTATTCAAAGGCTCCGCCATCATGAGACGGGATCGGATGGTTGGAATACTCTCCCCCGATGAGACCCTACTAAATAATATTTTCCAGGAAAAGTATACAGGCGGAACGATCGAATTAGCCGAGGATGCAAGTATTCTCATAAAAAAAGCTTCCGTTCACAACCATACCAAATGGCCTTCCACAGGACCTGAATTAGTGAGCCGTATCCGTTTGGATGTTGAAATTACCGAGAATAAAAAAGATAAGAAAGATGGCGAAATCGCTAATGATCTCAAGAAATTACTTGAAAAGCAAGCCAAGAATATTTCCGAGAAACTTCGATCATTAAAAGCAGACGTGCTTGGAAACGGTCAGCTTTTTCGACATCTAATGTCTAACCAGCAGTTGAAGGACTGGAAGGACAAGCTGTACCCGCAGTTGAAACATGAAATTATCGTCGAGGTCAATATTCTCGATAGTATTGACTTTAAGGAGAAATAGCATCGGAGCAATTTGCTGATTCTAGTAGGTCGTGCTAATCTCTTCGACCGCCATGTAACGCCGCAACGCGCGCCCAGGATTCGCTCGCATTACAGGTATCGGTATCAGGGGGGGCGATTACAGTAATGTAAAGCAGCCTGGCAGACCTAAGGAAATATCAGGAAATTTTCAGGTTAATTGCTCCGAAAAATAGCATGTTAAGCCCAATATCTGGAGTTTCTCATTCTAAATCTACGTATTTTGGCTCATATCATCCATATATTAGAGTTAGTTTTTCCAGCTAAATTGATTTCAAATGATATCCAGGCTGGATTAACGTGAGGATTTCCATCTATTACCTTTCTTTCGACAACCGCTCGAAAATCATAGTCTCCTCTGGAATGAAAGTGCACCTTTGAACATCTATTTTCGCAACATCACTTAAGTAACACATCCAAAAAGGGGTGTCCCAAGAAGTCATAAAATGACAAGGGGCTGCCCCTAGGCTAAAGCTACTTTTGATATGCCCCCTCACAGCAGCAGGCTTTATTCTTTCACCTGTCTACCGTATGGGGAGCATATCAAGTAGCTAAAGCTTGGGGACAGCCCTCATCAAAATATCATTTAATACAATGGAAACGGAACGTACTTAAATCAGTCCTGATTTCTGTAATAATTTCTGGATAATAGATGCTACTTCCGCGCGAGTCATATTATCGGCAGGAGCCATAAGACTGCTGCTTCTTCCTGATACAAGTCCCGCTTTCAAGCTTGCTGCTATGCCTGACTTCGCATAGTCAGCTACAAGAACAGAGTCCTTAAAGCCTGCGAGCAATTGCTCCGTTTCTCCCGCGGCAAGTGCTGCATCCATACCTGCAATCTTCATAGCTCTTGCGATGATCGTCATAGACTGCTCACGGGTAATCTTGTCCATGGCTCCAAAGCTGCCATTGTCATACCCGGAAATAATTCCATATTCATGAGCTGCTTGAATGTAAGGGGCGTACCAGTCCGATGCTTTTATATCACCGAACTGATGGGTACCGACTACTTCAGCCTTAAGGCCCAATGCCTTGACCACGATAGCGGCAAACTCGCCGCGGGTAATGTCACGGTTAGGCTCATACAGCCCTTCGCCTACCCCGCCTACAACCATTCGTGATCCCATATCATTGATGGCATCCTTCGCCCAGTGATTCTCAGCATCCTTAAACTCCATTGGATGCGCGATCAACGAATACGTAATACCGTTCGTTAAACTATTGATTGCAGCATAGGCTTTGCCGTCCACAAATCTGATTTTCGTAGGCACATGGCTAACTGCACCATTCGCTTCTACTACAACTCCCGTTGTTACCTTATTGGCAGTTGCTTCATCCGTTATGGCCAGCATCCTTTCCACGTAGGTGTTGAACTTATCGAGTTCTCCCGTTATGTCACCATACATGTAGGAAGCCTTAAAGCTTATAGGCGGCATGAGGACGGTGAAATTACCATTGACTGCCGCGGTAGCCAGCTGTTTAACCTGTTCTTGCCCAGACGTACGTATTTCGATTCGTATCTTGATATCCTTTAAAGCCGCTTGCTTGCCCAGCTTCTCGGAGATCGCGTTCACATGGAGCTGCTGCGCCGGTATGGTGTAGGTCGCCGTGCCTGTATTCACTTTCAATACAGCGTTCTTGTTTTCCATAGATTTGACAAACTCGGCACTCATCTCTCCAATCGATATATCCGATGATTTATTGAACATGATGGTAATTTCCGCTTTGTCGCCTTGCTGCTCCAGGATTTTCCCCATTACAGGCTCATTCACTGCGATTGTGGTTGTGACGGTCGAGCCATTGACCAATGTCGTTTCCGAACCCGCCGTTTCCGGCTTGCCATTAACAAGAACATCAACGGTTGAACCAGTCGTAGGCATAAAACCGCCTCCGCCTCCCCCGCCACTACCGCCGGAAACGTTCTCCCTTTTCGTATACACAGCCTGAACAGCTTCACTGTCGTTTTTACCTCCAGCTACAACAATCGCCTTCACGGTTGTAGTCTGTGTTAAAGCTAAAGGCTTGTTATACCGTAATGACTCCTCAGTAGGTGAGCTGCCGTCCAAGGTGTAATAAATGATTCCCTTTGGCTCATCAGCAGATAAGGTGATATTAACCGTTCCATCAAAGGTGGTAGTCGACAATCCTGTCGGCTTCTGTGCCGTATCGGCATACATCAGAGCCTGCTTATTCACGGTAATGGTTTTGCTCTCCTGCTGCAAAGATGCGACAAGCTGCACCTCGCCCTCTTTGTTCACAGTCTTCCACACAATGGAAGGGTCGTTAGTTAAAGTATAACTGGATTTCACACGATAAGCTGTATCATATTCATTCAGCACAACTGCCGCTGCCGCCAGTTTGGCCGTATCTAAGCCGTCAAACTGGGCCAACCGAGGATACAACCCAGCGGAAGCCTTCCAGATCGTCGCGTCCAATCCTGCGTACAGCGTACCCTTTACAAGAGCGCCGGTTTTCAGATTCTCTGCCTTGCCTGGTACGGATTTGACGATTTGACCGCTGCTATCGCTGTAAACAATATCTTCCTTGAGCATCTGCCTGTCGCCGAACGCATTCGCAATGGACGCTTGATCCGCGACCTGTCCGGCTATTCCGCCGTAGAAGGTCTTGTTGTAGATCATCAATCCGTTTATTGCTCCTTCGACCTGTCCATAGCTCAGGACGTTATTGATGCTGCCCGCGAGCGCATATCCGGTTATTCCTCCTGCCCGGGTAATGCTTTGGCCCGAGACATGAATATTCCCGGCGTTCAAGACGCCGTTCAGAGATCCTTCGTTTTCGCCGACAATTCCTCCGGCGCTTACAACATCGGCTTCTGCATGAAGCTCTGCAGCCGAAAAGCTTTTTTCAATGACAGCAGCCGGGCTGCTTGTTCCGGCGAGCCCGCCAATCTTCACCAGAGCGGCATCCTTTTTAATGTCGATGCTCCCTACAGCATAAGAGGCTTCAATGCGAGCCATATTTTCGCCGGCCAATCCTCCTGCGATATGCCCTTTGCCGGATATCGCCCCCTTAAAGTGGGAACGGTCTATGCTGCCTTCATTCCTGCCGACAATCCCTCCGGCCACGCCATCCTTAATCGATAGCTCTCCTTGGACAGAAGCTTGGATGATCGCGGCTGTCGTCTTGCCGGCTATACCGCCGATATAGCCGGAGCCTTTAATGTTTATACCGCTTAGCTCCACATCCTTGATTTCGTTGTCCGTTTCCGATACAACGCCTGCCGCTGTCCCGCTTGCCGCTTCCACAGTCACGCTTGTCGCCCGAATGCCGCTGATAGGTCCCGTCACCGCTCCGGCCATACCGCCAAGCGCGCCTTCGCCCTTGACCGTCACATTCCCGGCAGCCACGTTTGAAATGCCTGCAGCCTCTCCTGCTATGCCTCCGGCATGATGCACGGCTGTTACTGAGATGTCTCCTGTCCGGATATTCGCTACCTGCTTTGCCGATCCAGCTATTGCTCCGGCAAAGTTTCCTGTCGCCACAATCTGCGTCTTCCCGGTCACGGTGATACCGCTGATCGCCGCCGTCGTCTTGCCGGCTATGCCTCCTATATAGTCAGAGCCTTTAATGTCTACACCGCTTAGCTCCACATCCTTGATTTCGTAGCCCGTCTCCGACACAACGCCTGCCGCCGTCCCATTAGACGCTTCCACAGTCACGCTTGTCGCCCGGATGCCGCTGATAGGTCCCGTCACCGCTCCGGCCATGCCGCCAAGCGCGCCTTCGCCCTTGACCGTCACATTCCCGGCAGCCACGTTCGAAATGCCTGCCGCCTCTCCTGCTATGCCTCCGGCATTATGCGCGGCTGTTACGGAGATGTCGCCTGTCCGGATATTCGCTACCTGCTTCGCCGATCCGGCTATCGCTCCGGCAAAGTTTCCTGTCGCCACAATCTGCGTCTTCCCGGTCACGGTGATGCCGCTGATCGCCGCCGTCGTCTTGCCGGCTATACCGCCGATATAGCCGGAGCCTTTAACGTTTACACCGCTTAGCTCCACATCCTTGATTTCGTTGTCCGTTTCCGGTACAACGCCTGCCGCTGTCCCGCTTGCCGCTTCCACAGTCACGCTTGTCGCCCGGATGCCGCTGACTGGCCCTGTCACCGCTCCCGCCACGCCGCCAATCATCCCTTCGCCCTTGACTGTCACGTTCCCGGCAGTCACATTCGAAATGCCTGCAGCCTCTCCTGCTATGCCTCCGGCATGATGCGCGGCTGTAACGGTGATGTCGCCTGTTTGGATATTGGACAGCTGCTTTGCCGATCCGGTAATCCCTGCCACATAATCCCGACCGCTTATTTCGAGATTCCCTGCCGAGACGCCACTGAGGACGCCGATGCTTTTACCTACTGCACCGCCTACATAATCCCCGCTTCCGGACACTTTGCCGCTTACGGTGATGCTCGAGATAACGCCGTTCTCCGCATTCGTTCCTGCGACAATCCCTACATTCGATCCGGCTGCAATACGTGCGTCAGCGAAGACCGTGTTCCGGATTGTCCCCTTATTAATTCTCACAAAGCCGAAGTTCTCAATGCCCTTTCCGCCATAGCTGATGCCGGCGATCTTTTTGCCTCCGCCGTCCCATTCTCCTGTGAACTCTTCGAAAGGAATCCATAGTGCGCCGGAAAGGTTCACATCCCGTCCCAGCGTCACTTTCGATAGCGTTGGCTTCTGTGCTGCGTTTTTATGATACAGACGATAGAAGCTGAGATCTGAATCATTTAGCAGCGCTACCACAGCTCCAAGCTGTTGCTCGCTGGTAATGACAAGACTGCCAGCGGACGACGGCTCCATCATAAACGACATATCCGGTGCAAATGTCCAGCTGGAAACGTTTCTAAGCACAGGCTTGCCGCCATTGCTTCCATCCAGATATGCCCAGAAAGCATGATCTGTGGCAGAATCCCAACCGGCAAGGCTTTCCTGCACAGAGAGATCAGCACGAGTAAGGCCCTGCACCGCCGTTCCATGGCCGATCCCCGTATCTCCCTCATAATAGGAATTGTTCACCTGGCCGTCTCTGAAGTTATAGCCGATGAAAGAGCCGACATAGGAGTTGGATCCATTGGCCAGAGAAGCCATGTGCCCCACAGCGGCGTACGTCTCCGTCAGAGTGCCGTTGTTATACCCGGCAAAGCCGCCCGCGTACGCCCGCGTTGCTCCGTGTGCACCAATAGCCTCCACGCTGCTTTGGGCAGCATAGGCTTTAGCAATAACTGCGCCCTGATCGATCATACCGGCAAAGCCGCCGCTTCTGGCATCAAAGGCCGTGTTGGAAACTGTTCCCGAGGCATAAGCTTCCTGAATCGTATAGTGATCGATATCCCCGGCAAAGCCGCCGGCGTATGAGCCCGCCTTCCCGGATACAGTAACGGAGCCTTTCGCGTAAGAACGCTCAATCGATCCGTTGCCAATACCGCCGGATTCCAGAAGTCCGGCAAAACTTCCCGTGTATAGCGTCGTGTATGGATTATCACTGGCAACCCGTACGATCGAATCGGAAACCGAGTTTCGGATGATCGTATCCGCCACCCTGCCGACAAAGCCTCCCGTATGAGCGGCAGTAGTGACACCCGAGTTCCCCACCGTGCCGCTAATATTCACGGTACTGCCGGCATTTGCCTGTGAATAGAAAATCCGGCCGCCTGTCGAAAGTCCGGCGATACCTCCCGCATTGTAAATGCTGGAGTTCGAAGCCGTAATAGCGGAGGTTGAAACCCCGTTTACGATGTCCCCTTGGTTCCTGCCGGCGATACCTCCGATACTGGCCGTTTTCACGCCTGAAGCCTCGATACCCGAAGCAGCGCTTGCGTAATAAAGGGAGGACGACTTGTTCAATCCGACAACACCCCCGACCGAAACGTCGGCCTGATTGCCTGTCCCCACGATTCGGACTGTTCCGCCTTCCGCCTTGGATAGCGTGATCCCCCTGTACAAAGGAAGTATCTTGCCAAAATCGAAAGCCGTATCCACCGTCGTCTCAGCGATCCCCGCAATGCTTCCCACGTTGCTTGCTCCCAATGACGTGGACAGGGTAATATCCGGGACTGTCGTTGCTTTATAAATAATCGAATCAAGGCTTCTGCCGGCGATGCCTCCCACGTTTGCGCCATCCGCGCTCAACTTGATGATCCCCTTGAAAACGCCGTTCAGAAGAGCCGATTTTTCCAGACTACCGGCAACGCCCCCTGCATTGCCGCCGGTTCCTGCGGAAATAACCGCTTGCTCAATGGTCACATCAGAGACGTCCCATACGGCTGATTCTTTACCCGTTTTGGTTCCGATAATGCCCCCTACATTGCCGCTGCCCGTAATATTCATCGGATTGGCAATGCCTTCATTATGAGCAAGGAGGCGGATTCCGCTCACGGTATGATCCCTACTTGAGATGCCCGCAGCGCCTCCCGTACTGCTGTCGGAGCCTGAGCCTTTGATCATTCCGCCATTCATCTTGATGGTCGTGTCGGCGAGGCTGCCAGTAGAACCATAACCGATTACACCTCCAACGGCTGCGCCGCTAGTGAAGGAGCGGATTTCCCCGGTAGCATCCACGGCAACAGCAGCTTGCCGTATCGTTCCCTGGCTCTCCCCGGCAACACCGCCTGTATACATTCCTCCGGTCACATAACCTCCGGCCGGTACGTTAATATTTACGTTGGAGATTTGTCCCTTGTTCCACGCAACCAGCGCGCCGACACGGCTTGCCCCTGTCACCGCAACTGGCTCCAGCTTGACTTGGCTGATAACTGCGCTGCTTCCTGCTACTCCGAATAAGCCGGAAAAATCAGGCTTATCCACTCTCAAACCGCTGATCAAGTAGTTTTTGCCGTTAAAGCTTCCCTCAAAAGCATGCTGCTCGCTATTGCCGATCGGTATCCACTGAGCGGACTGAATACGGATGGGAGCAGTGAGTTCCACCACTCTTCCGGCAAAATCGAACCGCGGAAGCCCTGTCACACGGCCGTTAACGATTGCCGCAAGTCCCGCCAGCTCTGCTTCCGTGCCGATGGAGAAACGAAGATCCTCTTTATGCTGCGTATACCAGCTGATATTGACGTTGATCTCAGGCTGGGTGGGGCCTCCCCCGCTGCCGGCTTCCAGCACCAGCTCGGGATAAATGTAAGCCGCATGGGTCGTACCGTACGTCCATAATTTATTCTGGCTGCTGAAATCCCAGCCGGACAAAACTTTGAAGGCCTCTCTATCCGCCAGACTGCTGGACAGAATAGGGGACAGGCGCCTATAGAGCTTCAGCTCGTAATAGTTTCCTGCTGCAAAGTCTAGCAGACCGCTGTTGATCCCTAAAGTTTCATCTTTCACATAATAGTTGTTTTCCAGCAGTTCCTTATTGGCCGTATCGTACCTGCCGGCGAAGGCGCCCGCATAAGCGCCATTTTCTCCGGAAATTTGCCCTGCCGAATAGCTGTCTTTGGCGGTACCGCCTGTTATTCTGCCGAAGAAGCCTCCTGCAAAGGAATTGGCACCTTGCGCCAGCACATTTTTCGCCGTGTAGCTGCTGTCTACACTACCGCTGTCCTGCCAGCCCACAAGACCGCCTACGTTGGCATAGGCCCCGTTGGAAGAAACAACGGAGGAGGTGTACGACCGATCAACCGTGCCGCTGTTTTTGCCGATCAATCCGCCCAGGTAACCGTATCCGTCCCCGGTTCCACTAATGTCGGCCGATATATCGTTATTAATGTAAGAGGAAGCGACAAGTCCGGTGTTCTCACCGACAAGGCCGCCTGCCGTCGTCCGGCTGCCTCCCAAGGTCAAGCCCGCACTTGAGAACGAGTAGTATACCGCCTTGGCATTCAGTCCGACAAGGCCGCCTACCGTGTTCTGACTGCCCTGGGAGACGACGCGGAAGCCGTCGGAAATGCTTGTATTGGCGATCACAGAGCGGTTCTCTCCTACAAGACCGCCCACTTTGGAATCAGAGGAGTTCACCGTCAAACTGCCGAGACTCCTGTTATTTTGAACGGAGCTTGCTATCGCCCTTGGGTCGCCGTCGTCCATACCTCCAGCTCTGGTATCGTTCAAGCCGACAAGGCCGCCCAAAACGGAATTGCCGGACGAGGCGTTTGCCGTTATGTTGATCGCCGACATGTAGTTATCCGCAATGAGAGCGCTGCTTGATCCTTTGTGGTAACCGACCAATCCGCCTACTGTAGAGTGCGGAGCGTTGTCTGTGATCTTCACATTAACGGCATACAAGCTGCGTATCGGGGTCGTTTCATTCCAGCCAACAGCCCCTCCAGCCGTTGTTCCATCTGCAGCTTCCAGGAGATGGATGAGCACGTTCTCCACATTGCGGCCTTGGGCATTCCCGCTGATGGAGGCGCCTGCCGCCTTGCCGGTTATACCGCCGACAAGGGAATTCGCCCCGCCGACCTTGAGAATGGCGTACTCCCCTTCCTCAGCAGATATGGAAGAGTTTATTATTTCATTTTCCGTATATCCTGCAATGCCTCCCACCTTGGAAGTAGCACCGGTTGCAGTAATTAGAGGCTTCTGGACAATGCTGCTTTGAATATGATAACCGGCTCCCTTAGATTCCCCGGCGATACCGCCTGCCGTAGAACCGGCGCCGCTGATCGTAATGACAGGGCTGCCACTGACGACAGAATCCAGATTGGAGAGGATGCTTTGACCGGCGATGCCTCCCGCGATACTGCCATCCCCGGTGGCGTTGATAAGAGCATTGGCAACTGCCGCGTCTACACCATTGCCGGTTATGGCCGCATTCTCCAGTATTCCCGCAATGCCTCCGGCCACGGATTGCGGTCCGTTTACCGTCAGCTTCGGATTCAGGTCATCCTCGCTAATGACTTTAGGCAGGACGATGCTGCCGCTGCTGCGGCCTGCAAGAAGGCCTGCGATACTGCTCTGCCCTTCGGCGGAAATATCCGGATTCAGAATCGCTATACTGTTAAGCGTTCCCGCGTTCTGACCGATGATGCCGCCCGCTTGTGCGCGCGCGCCGCTGGAAGTGAGCTTGATATTGCGAATGTTTGGCAGATTAGCAGCGGCAAGCGAAGCGCTGTTTTTGCCGAATACACCGCCGATGATGGAGTCAGCCCCGCTGGATTGCAGCGTTAGCTCGCTAGTCTCCGTCAAAGGCATCGAGATATAAACATTGCCCGAACGGTTTTCACCGACTGCTCCTCCGAGCATGGTCTTGTCTGCGGCGGAAGTCACACTCACATTCTTAACCGTGATGGGTGACGCCCCGCTTCCAATGAACGCCGTCGGGGCGGTCTCCCCGGCTATTGCTCCCACTCTCCCGGCAAGCCCGTTCTGGCCTTGGGCACGAATGGTTATATACTCAGGAGCAGAGGTCAAGATGCTTCCGGCTGAATAGCCGGCGATGCCTCCCGTATCCCCTGTAGAGTCAATAGCCGCCTGACTTGCAGCGGTGTTTCCCGCCTTGGCGCCTGAGATCGTTCCAGCCCCCAAATAGCCGACAATCCCCCCTGTATAGGTGTATTCTCCTCCTGCTACTGTGAGCGTCCCTGTAAAGGAGGCGCCATCTATGGTTCCGGCCTGCTCAACAAGCCCGACAATGCCGCCGGTAAAAATGCCTGCAGCCAAATCCGTATTTTGCGTGGCAGTTCCATTGACACGAATCGTTTTGGCGTACTGCTCGCCCGAGAGATTGGCCCCGGCTGCCGCGATTTTGCCGATGTAGCCGCCGGTGTACAAAGCTTTGTCTCCCGTTACTGTAATATTGCCTGTATTCGATACGTTGTTTGCCGCCTGCGTGTAAGCCTGACTGGAAATGATTCCTCCCGTATAAATGTCCGACTTGCCGGTTACCGTAATGTCTCCACTGTTGACATACGCTCCCTGCTGCGTGCTGCCGAAGGCGACCTGTCCGCCGGCTGCACCAAGGAAGCCCCCTGTATAAATTTGGGAAGCACTGCCGGACACAGTTACTTTCCCTTGATTTTTAATCTTACTGCCGGGCGCTGCGGTAAGATTGCCGTCCACATAACCTGCAACAGAGCCTGTGTATACTCCTCCCGTACCGGAAGCCGCAGCTTCGACATCCCCGCTATTATCGAGGCTGCTGCTCAGGGTCAGGTTTCCTTTTACCCGACCTACCAGGCCTCCCGTATACACCCGATCCTTCGCCTGATTGCGGACCAATCCCGAACTTGCATAATTGAAGCCAAGAGGCAAATCCTTTTCGAACAAGCCCGCCAGCGAGCCTGCATAGGCCTCCGTGGAATTGCTCGCGTCTACCTGCACATTACCCGAGTTGGCCGTCTGGTCGGAGAAGGTGACCGAATCCGCCGAGGCTACCAAACGGCCAATGATTCCGCCGCTATAAGCGGTTGTCCCGCCCGATTTGACGTTGCCGCTGTTTGTGATGGTCGAGTTGCCTTCTGCCATCGACAAACCGGTATTCACCTGACCGATGATCCCGCCTGCCGCTGCAGCCCCGGTGTTCACTACGGAAATTGCCCCCGTGTTTTTATTAGAGATCGTATTCAGCGTAAGCGCACCCTCGGTAACACCCGTGATGCCCCCGGCGCCTGCAAGGTAGGTAACACCGGTAACGGTAACGGGAGCGCTGTTTGCCACATTGTAGATTCTCCCGCTTGCCGACCCGGCGATGCCACCCGCATAGCCAGCATAGGTATTGCCGGTCACCGTGACGTCCAGGCTGACTTTCGTGGATACATCGTAGATATAGCTGCCGCCGCTACCGGTGCTCTTAACGCGTCCGGCAAGGCCTCCCGCATACATCTCTCCCGAAGAGTTGACCTCTACTGTTCCGGACAGTATTAAGCCTCCTCCCACCGTGGCATTTTCCATGTTGCCGATAAAGCCCGCATAACTGTAGTTGCCTTTTACTTTTATCCCGGAGATGGTAATAGGTCCGCCGATCTTGGCAATGAGAGTGCCTCTGAACGGATGATCCTTCGTACCGATCGGAGTCCAGGTGTATGTCGACAAATCCATTTCCCTTCCATTAAAGCTGTCCGCGTTCATTTCCAGAATCTTCCCTTGAAAATTCGTCGTTCCATTATTTACAAGCTTGGCAATTCCCGCCAGCTTGCTAGGACTGTCGATCGTAAACGTCGGATAATTGGGATTATTCAAATACCAGTCTACTTCGGCATGATTTCCATCCGTCCAACTCTCGCTGTCCGCTTGCACCAGCAGTGCTCCCCACGTGAGCAATAGTAGCATCAAAAGAATGCCGATCTTAAAGCTTTTTCTCGAAAAAGCTTTACTCATGAAATGTCCTCCCTAGTCTCTATGCATACCATATCCAGCCCAAAAGCCGTTCAAGACAGGCTTCGGGGCTGGACCATGATATTACAATTTGCACATTATCTTGGCGCCAAAAGCTTCTCCAGCCGGATCGCAATGGCTGCTGATTGCGCTCTTGTCAGCACGCCCGCCGCGTCCAGTCCCGCATCCGTTCCCAGAATAACGTCATTTTTGACGCTTATGGCCACGTCTCTTGCGGCCCATTCCGGCAATGCAGAACCATCGGCAAACGAACTTAAAATTTCTTTAACTTCTTCATCGCTAATGCGGTTTGCTACTCCCGCATAATCCATTAATCTTCCTGCCATGACCATAGCTTGAAGTCTGGATAACTCTTGGCCCGGCCTAAAGGTATTGTCCTCATAGCCATTAACAATTCCTTTTTCCGCAGCGATAGCCACACTCCGCGAGAACCAATCCCCGCTTACTACATCGTTGAATTGTGCGGATGCTTCCTTGTTCATGAGCCCTGCCGTGCGGAGCAATACTGTAGCGAACTCCGCTCTTGTCACCTGGTTGTCCGGAGCAAAAATTCCCTTATCTCTGCCAACCATAAGAAGCTTGGATGCCGCTTCATCAATACTGTTCTTGCCCCAGAAGTTATCGTCAACATCGTGGAAGGATGTCTCACTTCCAATAAACGCAATGCTTCCGTTGCCTGTCAGATTGGCCTCCACATAAGCTTTGTCACCTGACATATTCAGCTTCCACGGGATGGTCGTCCAGTTGCCGTTGCTTTCCTTGAGAACTACTGCCCTAATCTCCCCTGCCGCTACATCACTAGGAACCGGTATTTTGACAGTCACATAGCGGTCAAACTTGGAAGGAAGTTTGAAGGCCACTCCCTGTCCCAGCATCCGGGCACTCATTCCGGCTGCAAGGTCTTTGAGGCTTTGAACCTCAGACTCGCTGTTTTTGGCGATTTTCACCTGATAACCATCGGCGCCTGACAGAAGCGAATTCGCACTCAGCAGAACAGAGGCCAGAGATGTGTCAATTAGGATCGCCTGATCTTCTTTCAGATTTTTATCCAAATTAAAGATAAAGGTATGAGCGGATGTGTCGTTCGCCACGATCCGGTTCTCTCCAGCATTCAGCTCTTTGCCAGTGAGGGCTATCGTCAACACGCCATCCGATTGCTGTCCGGCAACCTGTTTTCCGTTCACTGTCGAAGTCGCCGGTGTGGAACCACCGCCGAAGCCGCCGCCGCCACCACCGGTATTGCCTCCAGTGCCGCCACTGTTAACTGGAGTCCAGACCTGAGCAGTGATTCTTGAACTTGTCCCCAGAGCTCGCTTATCTTCGACGCTTCTCTTCGCGACAACTACATAATCTCCGCTCAAAGCCGAGATGATCATATTCGAAGGCAGAACAGTCCAGCCCGACAAGTCGTCGTACATTTTAGGCGCATTGGCGCCTACTTTGTACACAAGCTCCGCTCCATTCATATTCCCCGTGTTCGTCACACTGAGTCTGGTTTTGCCGGTTGTATTGTCGATTGGATTCGATACCGCCGACAAGGCTTCCAGCAAGTCAGGCACCTTCACGACCGTCATGGAGCTTATCGCCGTATCTTCCGATACGTTATAGCTGGCGCTAACGATGCTGGAACCCGATTTCAACGCCTTCAGCGTTCCATCTTCCCCGACTTCAACCGCCTCTCCCAAATAGCTTGAGAAGCTCAGCTTGTTCAGATCCTCGCGAGGGACAAGCACCTCACGGTAGCTTACCTTGCCGGCTGCATCCTTCCCGTTCGGATATCTCAGTAAAGCCTCTACCTTTTTACTTTCTCCCACCGCCATGTTCGACGGCTTTCTTAAAACGAGGGCGACCGGCGCCTTGAAACCGTCATTGGTCACATCGACAACCGCCTCGTTTCGATTCCCCGCTCCATCCACAACGACAAAATTCAGCTTGACCCTGGGCTCCTTGCTCGCTACTGGCACGGTTCCCGCGAATGTGCCGTCAGGCTGCACCGTGATACGGGTGCCATTGACGGTAAGTTCAGCATCATTGCTGGTCGTTCCCGATACGGCAATGCTTCCGTTCGAAGTTCTGTCTCCTGTGCCAGGAGAAGAAATATAGATGACAGGAGCGATGGTATCCACCGTCAAATACAGCATCGTAACGGAAAAGTCGCCCGTATGCTTGTTTTTGGCCCACAGCTCGACGCCGTAGGTGCCGTCTGTAGTAAAGCCGCTCAAATTCAATACGCCCGAGCTGCCGCTTCCTTGGCCCGAAAGCTCCACGGATGCGATGCTTCCCTCCGAGTAAATGGCTTCCACCTCTACATCCTGCTGATCGGACACAAGCTCGATGCGTTGGGCGGTATTCGCGGTGAGCACCGTCATCGATTTACCCTCGGCTCCCATCTTGCCCGTAGGAGACGAAAGCTTCGGTTTACTCGGTACAGGCAACAATGTTTTAACGGAATCCACCCTGTCCGACCTATGCCAATTCTCGTGTTGATCCATGCTTTTCGGAGGCTTGACAGCCGCCGTGACGCCAATTACATATTCATTTCCGGTTTCAAGACCCGTATATTTCAGCGGCATCCCTGCGGAATTTTCCGAGAGAGAGTCATGATTCACTTGGCTGGAGCTGGAAACGGCATTCCATCCACCAACACGGATATGCTCATATTGCCCGGAAGCTTCATTCCAATACTTCTGAAGCTCTTCCCCTTCAAGCGTAATGCCGCCGAATTTAGGATAGGCTGAAAGCTTTCCTCCGGCTGATTCCTGAAGCGCGTCGATATAATAGCTCTGCGGGTATCCCTTTTGTTCTGGTTTTCCATTGCCAGGCTTAAAGGATAGATCAAAATATCCATTGCCAACCGGAACGATCTTCACCTGACTAACCTGTTCAGGCGCCAGCGGGTCGACGATGCGAAACTTCTCCGCGGAGGTTTTGGTCGAGAAGCCCGCTACGGAGTGCAGCTCCGCTCTCAAATAATAATCTCCCTGGCTGATCAATCCGCGTATATCTTCCATACCGCCCAGCAGCGGTACCTGGCTGACATCAATGACCTTGCTGCCGGTACCCGTTGAATCGACCGGCACATCTTTGGCTATCAGCACTCCCGGGTTTCCGACAGCCGGCACTTGTACCGTTTGGCCGTTGCTGTCTTTTGCCGTAGCCATCTCCCCGGTAATCGCATCCTTGGAGAGATAGAGGCTAACAGTATCCCCGTTTTTGGCGTTGCCAACATTCCAGGAAGCTTTAAACAACTTGGAATCGGAGGTATCCGCAGTCAGCTTGATTTCTTCCAAAGTAGACGGAAGAGGCACGTTCAGCAGCTTGGTCTCCACAGTCTGATTGGCATACAGAGTCCAGTTTCCTCCCTTGATCACCTCTTTGGGAATAGCGACATACGCTTTTCTCCGGCCCGTTGTGCCTTCTGACGGAGAACCTTGAATAAACTGGGTATACCCCGGCAAATGTCCTTTTTCAGCGACGGTCCCCGACGATGCGGACGCAGCACCGGCCTCATAAAAGACAACCGGATATTGGGTTCCGCGCGTATTGTCCCGCAAAGTCAGCTCAGGAGCTTTTTGGTCGAAATACTCCACCTCCAGCAAGCCGTTTCCGGTCACGCTTCCCATCGGAAGCACGTGATTTTTGCCGCCGTTCGAAACGGTAATTCCGCCGATGCCGACATCCATCGAACCGTTATCCAGGATACTGACGCCATCTCCCGCGCTGCGATATTGGATCTCATGCAGTTGATTTTCGGCCCACACCTTGGACGTAGCCACAGGCTGAATGCCTTCCCCGATCACGACTAGCTTCGGTCTGTCATCCTGACTCTGCAATTGGAGGTATGCAAGACCTTCCGGCAATCCTTCTCCCGAAGTGCCGAATTCCAGGTCACCGCTCCAGTAATAGGTGATGCCCACTTGGATCATGATGAAGCCGATGCCGATACCGACGCCGCCCCATATTTTATCGTTGTCCAATCCCATGAACACGCTGCCTACAGGAATGCCTCCAACAATAGGAACTTTCGACGGAATTTGCACCTTCGCACCGACAAATCCTTTGAAATCGATCCGGTTCTTCTCCAGATTCTGACCGATGAAGATTTGGGCGTTGCCGATTATGACATTCCAGCCGAATACATCGAGCTCGGCCTCGGCCATTACAAACCACGGTGTCGACCATTGCGCCTCGATCAGCGCCATAGTCAGCATCTCGACTCTTTTGGACGTAGGGCTCGGAGAATAGTCAAGCTTTCCTTCAAGCCTGATTCCCGTCATCTTCAGCAGCAGATCAATGGAGCCGTAGAATGTGGCGGGAGGCAATCCGAACTTGATATCCACCCCGGCTCCTATGGTCAGAGGCACACTACTGCTGCCTCCGGCGATCGTATCCGCCAGTTCCCGGATGGAACCTCTTACGCCCGTCAAATACGTCGCACCGGTGATGAGAATGCCCGGGTCCATATCCTCTGCGCCAAAAGCAATGACGTCGGGCAGCACTCTGCCGTCGGTGACTTGCTTGAACCCAAGTTCTGCGCTTATAGTGGCGATGTTTTTGAGCTCTGCCTGAAATTTCATTCCATACTTGTTGGAGATGCCTGGCATCTTCTGTGTATAGTGGGTGACATTAAACTCTCCCGACACGTCCCCCGTCGTTCCCGCACCCTTGATGACCTTCTCTTTCCCTTTGTCGTCTTTCTCCCCTGTTTTCTTGTTCTGGGACGACAACAAGCCCATATCCTTGTCCAGATTGAATTTCAAGGCAGCGTCCACGCCTACAAAACCCTTCTGGTTAAAGAGCACATCCTTAACCTCCGGCTCAAGCACCTTCAGGTTCAAGGTACCGGCAAACGAAACCCCATCCTCGCGAAGCAGAAAATCGCTCAAAGCCAAGGAAAGGCCGCTGATAGAAAATCCTGGAGTCGCATACATGCTGTATTTGTTGAAGTAAACTTTATCGATCGCAATTTGCCGCAGCGGATTCATTCTTTCCCTTGCCGCGCCAGCCGCCCATTTCAACGCGCCGTTCAAGGTGCTGTCTTCGGGATTATCCTTAGCTTTCTTGGCCTTCTCTTCGGCCAACTTCTGCCGGGCTCTTTCATCCTTCGCATCCTGTTCCTCTTGGCTCAGTCTGAAAGTCTTTTTGAAGCTGTTATAGAAGTCCAAAGTCCACTCACCACGGTAGAAGAGGAAGCCGCTGTTGTAGATGGTAAGTTCGCCGTCTCCTTTGACAAACAAAGTGCTTAAAAACGGAAGATCGCTGCTCATGCCTAGAGCCTCAAGCTTTCCTTTGGAAAAAACGATGTCCTTACCCTTGTATGCTACCGTTTTATTGATAATGGCCGGTTCCGTCTTCGTATCGACCACGTATTCCGCTTTGTCGCCAATGCCGATCTGCTTGATCATGCCGCGAATTTCGACCAGCATCTCGTCGCCGCCGCTCTTGCTTCGTTTCAGATCATCTTCGCTTTGGAAGGTCTCGATCCGATAAGCGGACACATTTTGAAAGTCGACCAGCCCAGCCTCGTCATAAGTAGGGTCTATCGCCTTGCTGGCGGCCACCAGCCCGGTTTTGAAAGCTGCAAATTTCGTTACATCCGCAGTCAGTTGGCCGATATTGGCCACGTTATAACCTGGGTATGCCCGGTTTACTTCGGCCAGCTTGGCGCTCGGATTCACCACGTCGCCAAGAGCGTTCACCCTCAGATCAAGGGTCGTTTTGGTGACCGTCAAAATTTTCGCCTCGCGGATTCTTGCTTTATCGTTATCTGTAACCCGGAATGATTTCGGGGTTTTGACGCTGTACATAGCAGACATTTCCTCGTCTGCTCCGCCCTTAAAATCAATTTCCACCCGGTACTCGCCAAGAGGAAGCTCCGGTCCGAGACCCGCAGTCAGCACCTTGCCATAGTCATCCACCAGATCGCCGGTACGATATGTAATCCGCATATCACCCGTAAGGCCTTCGTCCGTAGCTTGGATGATGACCGAATCCTTGACCGGGATCTTGTATCGTTTTCCCGTCAGCACCTCTCTAAAGAACAGGTCGAAGTTGGGAGCTACATTTTGATTCCCCGGGTTATACGCTTCGATATTGGACATATTGAGCGTGATATATTTTTCATCCTTGCTGTAAGCCTCCTCCGGAGACATGGCGTACACGTAAGTAGGCGCTGCCTTTCCTACCGGAGGCAAGAAGACGAACCCTCCTTTGGAGGACGTATATTCCGCTTTTATTCCCTCATCTTGAATCGTTTCCACCTTTTGGCTTGTCTCGGGACTTTTGGCCGTAAGCAAGTATTGCTTCACCGTTGGCCAGGCCCTGCCCTTGGCTTTCACCTTGAAGGATACGGAGACGGTTTCCCCGGGCTTGTATTTGGGCTGGATGCCTTGGCTCGCCTCCTCCGGCGTTGCTTCTTTCCGGAGGGTCAAGTTGGTCGACCTGTAGGGAGTCGTCATGGCGTTCCCCTTAGCGTCTCTGACTATACTGCCCCTTTCATCCAGCTGTACAAAATCAAGGCCGCCATCGAGCGTGAGCTCCAGATCGATGTAGGAATGCTGCATCTGAAATGCCTGAAGATTTTCCACCTCAGCTGTGATGTTGAAAATGCCCTCGTCCTGATAGGCGCTTCCGTCATCGAGAGTGGCAAGCTGCTCCACAGGGTCCATATACCGGATGGAGAACACCTTGTCCGGCTGGATAATTTCCCCTAGACCATACACGGTTTCAAAGCTTTTGGCGCCGCCTGAGGCGACTATTTTAGGATTCCAGTAGAGGGCCACCGCAGCATCAGCGGTTCCGTAATCATTGGTATCCCGGGTAAAGTCCAGGCTCGGGTTTACCGTGTAATCCCATTTCGTATTGGCGAGGCCGGCCCAATGTCCGACGATCATATCGTCTACGATGTTGACATTTTTTTCGGAGAAATTGTTGAACCCGTAAGCAATCACATTGGTGGCCAAAGGATTGGTTAAATCCAGGCTGTCCCTCATCACCCAGTAAGGGGGGAGCTTATACAGCGCCCGCTCCCTCTCCGATATGTTAGGGTCATCCTCGGGATTATGAACCAGTTTTCTTTCCACTGTGAGAGGCGATTTAAAGGAGGTGCCGATCTGGAAGGCCGGACCGTCATTCCCCCCCACCATCGTATCCAGCAGCATTCTGCTGCCGACCTGAACATCGGCGCCTGTGCTGTTCAGAACCTCGTATCTTACATTCACGTTGCCGGCATTTTGTTTGTCCGACGAATTTGTGTAGAGCATCAGAATCTGCTTGATTTTAACTCCCTTGATTGTCCACACCGTTTCAATCTGCTTGGTTCCATCGGTGTTGACCACAATCTGGGGCTGAGTCACCTCGGAAAAGAAATCGACCGCAAATTTATAAGGATTACCGAAAATATAGTCCGTTCCGTCGATCCGAAAGGTGGTGAAGGACGTCTGCGGATCATCCCCGCCGAACAGCATATTGACGCCCTTGTCTTTTTTCCTTACAGGCTGTCCTCCCTCCGTACGCATCCCAAAGCGCCCCGATTTATTGTCGACGGTAACTTTGATGAAGTCGTTGGAAATCGTCGTTACCCCGGACTTCTGTATTTCCTCAGCCAGTGCAGCCACAGGAGCCACGTTCATAAGCAATGATATAAGCATGATATAAACCATCCATGCAAAGAGCCTTTTTCTCAAGCTTTTCATAATTGTTGTTACTGCCTCCTTAGCCTATCCTAGGATTTATCGACCCATGTTTCCTATGAAGAATGTGGTATACTCCCTCTCTCTTTCCTGCGTTCTGACAATGAGGGTATACCAGCCCGTTTTAGGAAACTCGACGGTGAAGGATTTCTTTAGAAGCTCCTCCAGGGATAGACCCTGCGCGACATATTTCATCTGACCTTCCCGGTAAAGTCCGCTTTGGTAGTACACATCGTAGGTTCCCCGCTCGTTCACCAGCGTCTCTCCGGCTACATTCATCAGATTGTACCTGGATATTTTGAAGTTCACGACATTCGTGTCAAACAGCACCTTCTCCGATTGGCTTGCGGAAATCAGAAGATCATTCCCCATAATCATGAGGCCGTCGCCAGGCAACACGTATACTTTCTGCTCGGCCGTGGATACGTTGCCCGCTTCATCCCTGGCCGTATAAGTCACGGTTTGTCCGCCGATCTTGAGTAAATCCAAAGCGCTGACCTCCACGGCAATGTTGCCCGGCTTGGACCGGTCATCAGTCACAGTGAAGCCTCCAAGGTCGGTTAAAGCGTTGAAATTTGGTTTATTCCGCTCGACAAAAGCAATCGGCTTGTTCAGAGTAATGACGGGAGGCTTGTTGTCAAGTCCTTGTACAACGATTGGCAGCTTGTTGACGTTGCCTAGAGAATCGCTGATCGCCAGGGTAGTCTCACCATTCGCCGCGTAAATTTTGGAATAGCTGTAGTTTCCGTTTGCATCGCTAAGCAGGTTGGTGTAATCTCCGTTGCCGTCCTTTGCCGGAGCGCTTCCCAGGAACACCTGGTTAGGAGCTTGCACACGCCCGGATAAGGTGATCTTCATCTTGCCTTTGGCAACTTTAACGCCATCGATAACTACGATGCGATCGCTCTGCAGTAGATTTCCGTCATCATCCACAAACTCGTACTTGATGCTGTCGGGATCGGGCAAGTAAGGAATAATGGTAGAAACTTCATCACTTAAGACTGCCGAATTGCCTGCATCGTCGGCTATCGTAAATTTCGCTGCTCCGTTTTGATAAAGAACCGTGCCGTTTGTGCCTCTTACAATCTGGAAATTTTTAGCCGCAGGATCCGGCTTCTCGACAATCAGCACAACCCCCTGGGACAACAGAATTTGGCCGTTTCCGTCTTGAATCGTTTTGAACGTTTTGCCTCCGTTTTCTCCGTAGGCAAAAGTACGTACGATTCTCGCTTCCGGCGGGGTTTTATCTATGTTGTAAACCGATGCCGTGACGGATCCCGCGTTGCCTGCCTCATCCTCAAACATAAATGTAAAACTTCCGTTCTCGTTAAAGGTGTAAGCGAATCTTCCTTCATTGTTTAGCACTTTTACATGCTTGGATGTTTCCAGCCTTGCAATGACATGGCTATTGGTACTTGCTGTCATAGAATATTCAATGCTTCCTTCAGGAGGCAAAGAGTCCAGATTGTCCACTACCACCAAGAGCGTATCCGCTCTTTTGCTGTCTGTCAGGTCCGACAGATCGAAGGAGTAAACTCCGTTCTGGGCGATGCTGAATTTGTTGCCCTTGATCCGGGTAGGGTCAGCCGGGTTGAGTCCTGCTGACGGCACCGCTTTTATGCCTGCCGGAACCTTCAACTCCAGAACAAAATTTTCCGGCTTCACAGGACGTAATGTGCTGTGTGATGCAATTGCATATATCGGCTCATCGATGGAAACGGAACCCGCATTCAAGCTTACAGCCGGGCTTTCCGCGCCTCCCGGGCTTATGAACTTGGCTTTGAGGAGGAAATGGTCGGGATTTCGGTCCTTAAGCCCCCCTACTTCGATAAAATTGGAGTAAGGAAGCCATCTGCCCCAGGAGTTCCCTCCGTCTGTAGAGATGGAGTATCTGTAGCCTGCCTTCATGGGATTTTCCAGGTTCAGCCTTACGACCGCCGTATACCCATTGCCGACATCCTCGTACATATAAAGCAGATCCGAATTCGAAGCAACAGGAACATCCGCTGCCGGTTTTCGAGATACCTTGAATGCTCCCGTATGAGCTACGGCGCTGTTGCCTACTGCATCCTCGCCAAGCACGTAAAGCACAAAGTCGGCTGTTTCGCCCGGAGACAAGCGCGAAGAATCAATCGTCACCGCTCCATCCCCCGGAAGCTCCACCCAGCCGCCGGAGTCCTTCGTTGGCGCCTGAATATCCGATCTTAACCATTGGTATTTCTTTAACGCCACGCCGCTTAGCCGATCGCTTACGGTCACGACAACACTTTGCTGTTCCAAGGGATAAGAGACGCCGTTTTTGCTAAACGTGATTTGCGGAGCTTCGTTGTCCGCCAGGTATTGTTTGGAATACGTATAGTACCTTTCTACGCCCGCTTCCTTGACCTTAACATAAACGCCATAAGTCCCGTTGATTCTGGGATCGGCGGCTATTACATACATGCCGTTCCCGCCCCCGTAGACGGCATTGCTCACAGTGCCGTAAACGGAACCGCTCACCGTACCGTAAACGGACTGGGCGACGGAAGGATAATCGGCGGGAGGAGTCGAAGATCCCGTCACGGCGTACCTGACGCTCTCTACATTGATTCCGTTAATCGTGAAGCGGACCTCAGGGCTCTTCATGTATTTGCCGTTCGTTTCCGGATAGAAGGCAGTGGTAACCTTCACCGAGGAATCTACAGTTACAGAGACGCTCATCTTTTCAATGGTCTGATTGCCCGCCTTGTCCACTGCCTTCACAGCCAATTGATAGGTTCCATCCTCCGGTACATGATTGAAGGTCGTGATTTCACCGCTTGCCGGGAAATCCAGCCAGTCTATTTCTTGCGGTTCCGTCCCCTGCTTGACCCATTGGAATTGCTTGGTTCCGACGCCGCTGTGCTCATCGGTAACGGTCACCTGCACCTTAACCTCCGGCGTGTTATTCCCGCTGAGCGCTCCAAAGTCGACTTTCGGCTTTTTGTTGTCCAAAAGCAGCGTCGCTTTTTCATACGTCCAGTTGGAATCGTCTTTCTTGAAGTCGTCAATCGGCCATTCCGAATAATTTCCTACCTGTACCAGCGCCTTGTCCTCGGCATATTTTTCGGCATCCGCATCGGAAGCGCCAGAATTATTCGCTTTGTATTCGGCAATCCAGCCGTTGAAAACCGATACGTTAGCCGTCTTGAATGTTTTCATTTTGCTGTATTGCATCAGCTCTCTTGCCGCATCCCAGGTCATGTCCGCCGTCCAGGTATGAAGATACCAGGCTCCGCTGTTCTCTGCTGCTATTGCGGCTGCCGGAGGATCGATAATGTTCGTTTTATTGTTGGCCACTTTCAACGTTACGGAATTGCCGGGGTACAATTCTTCCCCGGGTTGATTGGCCGTCAAGGAATACCGCTTGATTGCCGCGTAGTGGTCCCCTTCCTTCCCTGTGAACGGATCGGCTGAGCTCTGATTCCACGTATAGTACACCAACCCCACCTCCGGTGATTGCCCAGGCTGTGCTCCTGTCATGTTGCCGGGACGGTAAATGCCTTTGCTGGGCCGTTTAGCGACACTTTGATCCGGATCAAGGGCAGGCACCTTAATGTCCGGGTCCGTGGCATCGATGGTTACTTTTCCGGATTTTCCATATACGGCATTGGTAGCTCCTCCCGAAGCATACTGGAAGCTAGTCACGGGCAGCGTATTGTCAATGGATAGTTTTGACAAGTCGATCTTGGTAAGAGGTATCGCCTTGGACGGGTCCGGGGAAGGAGCTTTGTCCATGTTGGCCTTATCCATCAGCAGGTTGCCCGCGTAATCCTGAATGACCCCTGTATCTGTCCCTTTTGCTTCATGGGTCAACGCGATCACTTTTAACAGCGGGGTTTCCACATTCAGACCGGGAGGAATGGTCATTTTAAATTTCCATAGTTTCGTGTTCGGTCCCGTATTTTCCTGAGCGGCGTATTTGGCCTTCATTCCATTATTGAATAAAAGATACAGTCCGTTCTCGTCTGACAAATCCTCATTAAGTATGGTCTCTTTGGTAAGCTCTACGGTAAATTCGATCTCTTTCCCTTCATTTAAAACAAGTCCCGTAGGAATTTCCGGTGTGATGCCGTTACCGGTCAAATTATATTGGGGAGGCACGGCGTCCGGGATAATAGCGTAGCCTTTGTTGCCAGCAGCGGCATAATCAAACGGATTGACCACTTTATTGCTTAGTAAATCCGCACTTTCAGCGCTCGCTTTCATGAAGCCCGATATATCGAGCGGATTTCCCGCCGCATCGTAATAACCTGCTCCCTGCAGCCTTTCCTTCATGCTGTATTGGTTCTGCGATTTGGTTTCCAGCTCTCCGCCGTTACCAATCGGAATATTGCCGGAATGATGATAATCCGCGACCTTGTATGTATAGGGAATCTTCTCGATAAATTTTAATTTGCTAATATTCCTCTCACTCGGGTCGTTCTTGATAGAATTATCATAGAAGCCCACGGGCAAGCTCATACCCTGCGGTGTGTTGTCGGTAGGCAGACCGATGCCGGGCGGTACCGTGTACAGCAAGTGCTTATCAAATAGATTTTCAATATTGAAGCCGGTTGCTCTTACGGGCTTGCTGAAGTTGTATTGAAGCTGAATGGACTTGTCCTTTTTCAAAAACAACTGCTTCTGCCCTGCCTTGTTAACTCTTTCCACACCGTCGGACGTAAACGTATAATTCGTAATTGTAGGCGGCTCGATATCGGCAAAATACAAGCGAAGACCGTCTACGGTTGTACTGTTGCCCCTCGTCTCCGTTTCAATCGAAATCTCATCGTTTGGCCCGAAGCTTATCCAATCGGAATCTAAATCATATTTGTCAGATTCGCTTGGCGTAGAGTGCTCATACCAAATATCTTTACCGTTAAGATAGAGATGAATATAAGCGCCATGATCGCTTGAGCTGTTCAATCTCTGGACTTTAAGCAGAAATTTTGCTTTGCGGCCTTCCGCCAGCCGTTTCAGTTCCGGATTTTGGGCAATTTTTATTGTCCCCTTGAAGGTGCTCGTATGATTAATATCTTTAGTCGTAAATCCGGAATCCTGACAGTCAGTGATTTTGTCGCCACCAACCTCAACGGTTACACCCGGATTATCTCTACATAGAAAAAACATATAAAAAAAATTCGGGTCGTTCTCACTTAAATCAAAACTCCTCTTCCATGTAGGCATATCACCGCGGTTAACAATTTTGAACATTTGGTTCACGCGAACGTCTACATATTGCGGTTGCGGGTCCGCTTTCGCCACATTAATGGATACATGCGAAAGCAGCGTCGTCATCAACATACACGCCACCAGCAAGATTGAAATTCGTTTTCCGATCCGTTGATTCACGCTTTAACCTCCTGATTGTATTGGGCTGACCCGGAATGAATGATCCGTTATCACCCGATGGATTGCGTATTGACAACAAGATGAACTGCTTGCGAAAGGAGACTGAAAAGGTCCCCGCAGCGCTCTCTTATGTTTCGGTGTCACCCGTCCGTTGCCATCAGCTTCGCCATTTTCCCCAAATCTTTACCGAGTTTCTTCATTCTCTAATCCACTCCTTGTCTGCTGTACAAATCCTGTCTACACGCTAATGTTCATCTTGCTCCAGCACCTGCATCACCGCTTGCGAGTCTACTGCCAGATGAATGCCGTTCATCGTGCGCAGAGAGCCGGAAAGAATCCCGGCCGCAAACCCAAACGAATCCATCAAAGGCCCGCCGGACATGCCGCTCACCAACTGTATAGATACTAGCTTGCGATCCCTTCCGTTAATCACGGCGCGGGGAGCGTTCACAATGCCTTCCGAACTGTACCGTCCGAACGGATCAAAAAAAACAGTACCCACATCTTTTACAGTGCCTTCGGAACGAAATACCCGGACATACGATATTGCTTGTTCCACAGAGGCATATAGGCTTCATACAGGCTTCTCCCGTCATGCTTGTCCGGAGGGTCTGCTTGCGTAATGGAAAACCCGCCAAGAAACAGGAACAAATGCCAAGAGCGCCAACATCATCGCTCTGCCAGTTTGTTTCATTTCGACATCTCCTTTGTGACTTTAGTCGCAGGACTTTTGATAATACCTAACCCATTATACATAACGGTTCTCTCAAAATTCTCACAAAAAGTCGAAAGCTGACAGAACGTAGATAGACATCGTTCGACAATGCGTTTCCAGTTTTATGGGCTCCATAACGAGTTTGAACGGAATGTTATTGTAGATCGCGTTATAATGGGAATGACAGAAAGGGCATGACAAGGAAAGGGTAACGGCCGCAGTTGCTTCAGTTAAGATAACATCAATAAGATGCTGATCGTATCGGAAGAGAAGGCAGCAATTGCCCGGGAGATATTTATATTAGGGAAGAAGGGCGCGGGTGGAGAAACGGATAACAGAAAGACGGTTTTCATAAAGCTATCATTTCAACTGAATTTTGGGAGACGGTGCAGAGTATACGTGTATGAGCTTGCATAGCGCTTTTTCCCAGATGTTGATAAAACGATCATCACATTTGCAAAACATACTATTCCCTAGCTGAATCTGAGCTCCTCATTATCGATCAATAACCGAATTCACCTGCATTACCGTGTTGCAGATTTTCTCTCGAATCTCCCCGTTCCTCCACTTGTTAAGCCCTTGTTATTTAACGTTGCTTCATAGTCTTCTGATCAGCATAGAAATCGACAATCCAGGTCTCAATCCAATGTTTATCTTGCAACTCATCAACTTGATATATATAAGCCTCGGCTTTTTGCGGTGCTGAGAATACTGCTGCTATCGTTTCATGCGTTTTATCCATTCGCCTTTTTACAATGTAGACATTCATCAAAGTTTATCCCTTTCCCCTCATTTATTAGTTTTTTATCTTTCACTCTCCATCATTTTGTTGATATTCTCTGTGTTAACGACCAAATGAATATTGTTCATTGTACGAAGGGAACCCGAAATGATCCCCATAACATTTCCGTATTTATCAAAAACAGGCCCACCTGACATCCCATTAACAATCTGTGCGGAAACAAGAATTCGATCTCTGCCGTTAATCTGAGCCCGCGGGCTGTTGACAATGCCTTCCGTAATAATCTTCGTTTCTTTCATCGGATAACCTATAGCAAAAGCTTTCTCTCCATGCCTTACTGTGCTTGTATGAAGATTTAAATAGGGGTAGCTCTCCTCTCGCCCCGAGCTGTCAATAAGGGGCTCTAGCTTCAGCACGGCCGCATCAGCCGTTTCGTCTTTGACTGCAATCCGGCAGGCTACTTCCAGCTTTCCTTCATACAGCACGCAAGAGATTCGATCCGCATCATTCACTACATGATAAGCAGTTAACGCTGTGCCGTCCCCTTCGATCAGAAAACCCGTCCCAACATCTTTCAATGTGCCGTCAGCTCGAAATACCCGTACATAGAAGACAGCAGGATTGGCATACTCATACAGCTCTTCTGCATCATACGTTTTGGGAGGGTCTGCCCCTGTAAGTGAAAAGTGATTTAAAAATAGGTACAATGACCCTATTATGATTACTAAAAGTTTACTCCACCTTTGCAAACAATTCGCCTCATCTCCTATAAAAATGGGTCTTAAGTAGTCATCTCCATCATTTGATTAGTTCAGAATACCTTTTCTACTCCATTCACATTATATAGACGCATTCTCTCAAAATTCTCACAAACTCGAAGTAATTGTCGAATGAAGCCGAATGTAAATATAAAGCAGCGAAGCATAGGAGAAGTAGGTGTTCCTCTATCCCTAAAAAATCCCCACAAAGTGGGGTCTTGCTTCGAAGTTGATTCAGATACTTTGCCGGGAGCCCCGAAACATAGTACGCTATATAGATAAGAAAAATGCCTTGCGGCTTCCTTGGTGTACGATCTACGTTTGTGCGATTTGGAGGGATGGATGTGGGATTTCGGACGCTGTTGAAATCGTGTTTTTTTGAATGGAAGGCTTGCAGCGGGAGGAACAAGAGCTTCAAAGGCAGGTCGCATACCCGAGCAGTTGCCAGAGGTGACAACCAGGGCGGACGCTTACGCACTCCCCTACACCCATTCCCTCTTTTGTTCTACTCTGTGCTTTGCGCCGCTTCCTTACTCCCCCTGGTCTTCGAGCCGTTATTGATAGCCATGAACTCCTCTGCCGTGTTCCCTGTTGTTCCATGTACGTACAGTAGTTTCACTATACTTTTAGCGAAGAATCACCTGCACATAACCTTAACCAACACGCCAGTACTGCTTCACTCACGGAAGTGAAGTTCGACCGACCGCCATGCAATGCGGCAACGCGCGCCCGGGATTCGCGCGCGTTGGAAGTGAGGGGTATAATGCGGAAGTAATTCTTCCTCTATCACCTGAAAAGTCCAAAAAACAGAGTAATACGGGAACAGCCAGTTCCGTTATTGCTCTGTTTTGGTGCATAAATGCTCCATTCGGCCAACATAACGGAATTCCCACTTCCGCTATCGCCCCAGATTGGAGATGACAGATGGAATAACGGAACTCTCCGTTCCGTTAAAAAATTCTTCAGGGCTCATCGCCGTTATCCTTATAAAGATCCCCCTTGATCATGGGGTGTGTTAAAGATATTAAGCTCTACCTTACTTTAGTGATGTAAAGCACTTACCATTTCTTCTATCGCCAAAAAAGCACAAAAAACAGAGAGATAACGAAATTTCCGTTATCTCTCTGTTTTTACGCTTATGGCTGGCCCCATTTACTCAGAATACAGGAAGTCCAGCTCCCGCTATCCACTTAAATTGGAGGTTGCAAATCGAATAAAGGAACATTTGTTCCTCCGACCCCCTCAGAGAGTCTTCTCCTTTATCCAAATCGTGGTAATTCGATGTATGTTATTACTATCTTATTGTATCTAATTCACTATTACTATACCCTATTCCCTTGTCATCCAAATAAGCCGCTACTCTGCTCCTCATTTCCGGTGACGGCTCCATCCCAAACTCCTTCCGGTATAGGGCTTCGAAATGATTATAATGCTTAGGAATTTGCTCAATCTTCCCACTAACAGCATAAAGCTGCATTAATAATTGATGCATCTCTTCATCCAATGTGTATATCGACAAATAAGCATCCAGCTTCTTTTCAGCCTTGCTCCATTGTTGCGCAGCCATATCTGCTTGGACCAGATTGCGAACAAGTGAAGAAAACTGCTTGCTGTATACAACCTCAAGCTGAGCTTTCCACAAATAATCCTTTCGTTCCAAAAGGTGGCCGCGATATAAGGCACATAATCGTTCTGCTAGCGCCTCACTCTGCAAGCTTCCGGTTGCCGTCTTATGAAATTCCAGCAAATCATAACTGGTATTCATAGTTTCCAGCATGTAGCCTTCATTGGTTTTGATAATATCCATCGCAATCTCATGCTCTTTCAATACCTTCTTCAAACGATATATGGTATTGTGCAGATTATGAGAAGCTCTATCTTCATTCATCTCAGGCCACAGCCAATCCGCCAGATGCCATTTGCTGATAACCTGATTCGGGTAACAAAGAAAAAAAGCGAACAGCTCCTCTGTCTTGCGTGTTGGCCAACGGACGAGCGCTCCTTGCGAATTTCTAACCTCAAATCCTCCGAAGCAACGTATAGAGGTAAGAGCCGGCTGCTCTACAGCTGCTGAATGGCTATCGAGTTTCATTAAACGAGCCGTTATCCGCTCAATGGCATCTGGTGTTACAGGCTTGAGAAGATAATCGAAAGCATATACCTTAAAGGCCTCCAGGGCGTATTCCTTATAAGCCGTAGTAAAAATAATCCGTGTGCGGTCAGAAATATCATTCATTCTTTGTGCCAGTTCGAGTCCATTTAGCTTAGGCATCTCCACATCCAGGAAAGCAATGTCCGGCTGCAGCTCGGAAAAGTTGGTCAACGCCTCCAGTGGATTGCTATAAGCGCCGATAATCGTAAAGTGCGGATTTCTCCCGATAATGACTTTCATTAATTCAAGAATTGGCTTTTCATCTTCCACAAGCAGCACCTTAAACAACTTTTTTACTCCTCTCCTCGATGGCCGGATGATCCCTGACAGTCAGAGGCAAATACATGGTTACCTTCGTTCCGCGTCCCAATTCTGAGGTAACGATCATAGTAGCACCTGGAATCGAATCCAGGCGGCTTTTTATATTGGAAATACCTATACCGCCGCTTGAGCTTTCACCACTGGCAATCTGATAAAGCGTATCATCCGGAATCCCTACCCCATCATCATCCACAATAATTTGCAAATACCGGTCCCCCTCTTGAATCGTCAACGTCACCATGCCATGTCCGTCCTTCTCAAACAACCCATGTCGAATGGCATTTTCCACAAACGGTTGAACGGAAAGGGAGGGAATAGCAAGATGTTTGAGGTTGTCCTCAACATAACATACAAAATCAAATCGCTCCCCGAAACGGGCCTTCTCGATCTCAACGTAAGCTTCAATCAATTCCAGCTCCTGGTTAAGTGTAACGAATAGCTTATCGCGATCCCTATCCAGAATATAACGTAAATATTGGCTCAGCTTCGATAACAAATACGCGGCCTTCTCTCCATCGGTATAACAAAACGAGATGACACTGCTCAGCGCATTATACAGGAAATGAGGCTTGATCTGAGCTTGATGAAAGGCAAGTTTATTGTGAATAGCCTCTTGTATAGAGGTTTTCATCGTAATCAGTGTTTGAATTCTTGCGATCAGCGTCTCCGCCTCAAAAGGCTTGGTCAAATAATCATTGGCACCGACGCTAAAGCCAAGCGCAATATCCTGTGATGTATCCTTGGCCGTCGCAAACAATATAGGCAAGTCGAGAATCGAATAATTTACTCTCAGCAAACGGCAAAGCTCGATCCCGGAGGTGCCTGGCATCATTACATCCAATATAACGAGGTCGATCTGAGGATGCTCCTTCATTTTGACCAATGCTTCTTTAGCTGAAAATGCTGCAATCACATTATACCGATGCCTTTTCAGAATGTTCAGCAGGGTATGAATGTTGGATGCCTCGTCATCGACAATAAGAACGGTATAGGCATGCTGCTCCAGGCTATCCATGGGTTCAAGCTCCTCAGAAGCTCTTTCAGAATATAGATCGATCGAATAAAGATTATGTGGAACAGGCAATTGCTTGGCTATGTTCAGCAGTGTGAACGTCATGCGTGTCCCATGTCCGACCTCCGTCCAATCGATCCCAATTTCGCCCCCCATACGTTCAACAAGTTTACGGCTTATATACAGACCGACACCCATTCCCGTATAGCCGTCTTCCGGCAGCACTTCATCCAGCTGTTCAAAGTAATGAAATACTCTCGATTGCTTGTCTTCAGAAATCCCTGTTCCCGTATCAGCTACTGAGATATGAGCCATTCCATTGGAAACCTTTGAAGTTACTGTTATTTTTCCTTTTTCCGTATGCTTAATAGCATTGTGCACCAGATTGTACAAGATTTGTCGCAATCGGCTCTCATCTGCTTGTACCCAAATATCCACGGGAACCTGGTTATCCAACTGTACCATCTTACCCGCAAGTTCGAATTGCAACACATCGAATACAATTTGAGTCACCGACCTCACCTCTACAACCGTCATCTGCAGTCTCAGCTCACCATGTTTTAAGCGAGTGACATCAATCAAGTCCTGCATGAGCATAGAAAGCTTAACCGATGTATCCTTAACCAACCAAAGATTTTGCTTCTGTTTAGAGGTTAGATTATGTTCATCATCATCCAGCAGATAAGAGGTTATATTCATAATTCCATGCAATGGGGTTTTAACCTCATGTGACGTATACATTAAAAACTGATCCTTAAGCTGATTGGTAACGGTAAGCTGATGCGTTAAAATTTCCGTTTTCTCATATGCATTTGTAAAGCGGTAAGCAAGCATAACGTTCATAATGGTAATGAAACAAATAACGGCAACCTTGCCCCTTAAATTGGTTTGAACCACGTTCTCTGAATACAATGACCCATCTACCAGATAGATTAGCAATGCTATAATAGCAACGATGAACAAGAAGAGCTCCTTACGTTCGGACGTTCCCCTTCCGCTAATGCTGAACAAGTATATCATTCTACCCAAAATATAAAGCGGAGCGATTGCCATATATAAAAAGAACAAATACCTCACTTCATTATAAAGCGAATACGGCAGGATTATAATTGCAGCCAGATAACCTACAATAGGGGATAGCAGCCAGATCCTATTTCTATATGATAGGAGACGGCTATCAATGGAGCAGAAAAATAAAATGATAAATAATGAGCTAAGAAACTGACTTACATCCAATGCCTTGTAAACTATCTCAAAAGGAAAGTCCGGCTGCAGTCTCTGAAAGATCTTTTCACCGAACAATAGATGAATAGCAGATAAAGATAATAAATACAGGCCGCTAAATAAATAAGTTTTCTCTCTGCTGCGTAGAAAGTAGAGATTAAGATGATAAGCGCCGAACATAACAAGAATCAGGATGATAGCCAGATCGCTGCCTAGCAGTAAACCGTTCAGCATTGTGATATCCCCATTCCTGCCAAACTGGATTGAGTTCACAATACCCCCGGTAGCATACATATAATTAGACACCTGTATAATTATATCAATTTCTTGGGCATTCGAATGAAAAAAAACACTGTACGGTGTATTCCCCGGCATATGCTCTTCCTTGACTGCTGCCGGAAATCCGCTGCTTCCCTCCAGCTTGCCATTGATATACAGCCGATGAGACATACGGATGCTGCTCAATTTCACTCCATATATGTCGTCAGCACCTTTAACAAGAACCTTGAGCCGATAAGTCCCGTAGCCTTTTCTGCTCATACCGACGTCTGCTTCATTTCCTCTCCAAGGGCCAGGAACAGATAGGTAAGAGACTTCGTTTCTTAAGCCTGCACGAAAATCTTTTGGCTCCAATAGCTCTCCCTTATAAAATTCCCATTGTCCATCCAGAGTCACCAGTCCTTGATTACTAAAATCCCAACCCCTTAAATCCAACACTCCTCGCTCCGCGGGTGGAATCTCCCGATTCGGGATCGTGAGCGAATAAATATGCTCAAACAATAGAGCAACTACAGTAAAGATCAGAACAATTCCAATGAGTTTGCCAAGGCTTTTCACCTGGACCCCCCTTCCCCACAAAATCACAAAAACTTTATAATCCATTCTATCATTTCAGACTCACAAAATACTCACAAACCTTTATTTATTTTATACGGCTGACATTATTACTAAATCTTCCAATAAAACCAATATTAACTACATAATTCCAATAGGCTCGCTTGCTTCATTTTGCTCCTTATACAATATAACTCAAACAGCCTGCCGCAAAGGGCAGGCTATAATTATTCATCTCCAATGAACGCTCACGATTAATCCTGTTGTAGTGCTTCCTTAAGTCTGGCAACAATGTCCGGATGATCTTCTGCCCCATTTCTATTTTCCCATGGGTCGTTCTTCAGATGGTACAGACGATCACATTCGTCTTTCTCAACGATAAGCTTCCATTCCCCGTCGGAAACCATTCTCCATTGGCTTGGATGCTGCGGACCTTCATCCAATCCCGAAATCTGTATATCGCGTAACGTGCAGGTTTCACCATGCAGAACCGTTTTGAGGGATAACGAATCCTTTGCTTCCTCCATCGTTAAATCAGCCAAATCCACGATAGTGTTGGCCAAATCCTGCAGCTCTACAAGTGCATCGCTATATTGGCTCTGCTGGATGCCGGGACCGCTAATGACTAACGGGATGTGCACAGATCCGCGTTCCGGTTTGCATTTACCGAATTTATCGAAATCTCCCAGCATATCTCCATGATCAGAAGAGTAAATGACCACCGTATTTTCCAATTCTCCGCGTCTCTTTACCTCTTCAAGTAGAAGTCCTATATTGCGATCGATGTTCTCCAGCATTGCGGCGTAATTTTGCCTGATGCTATTCCACGTTTCTTCCGGCAGCGTGCAACGATTCGGCTTCGAAAGCTGGGCATTCTCCCACTCGGCCTTCATACGATGTGTAATATCCCACGGCTCATGCGGTCCCACAAAATTAACCATCAGAAACCAAGGTTGATCTTGAGGAAATTCCTTCAGCATTTGAATGCCATTGCGGGTCAGCCAATTGTCGCAATACGCCTCATCCGGCAAATCCGTTGCATCCGTTCGTTGGCCCCGATCAGTCATATCCTGCAAATGAATGTCAGCCAATCCCTCATCGTATAAATATTTCATATAGGGATCACGCGGGGACTTTTTGCCGGAATGTATCGCATCAATCTTGCCAGCGTTATCGATTGCATCCGTGAATCCCAGCTGATTCAGATCGTCAATCCAGCCTTCCAGCCCCCACCAATGTGTGGGTTTATGAAGGTCAAATTTACCCACACCTCCGACACGGTAACCATTTTCCTTCAGTATGGAATAGAACGTTTTTCGAGACAATGAGTAATTCTCATGGTTGCCGGCAACTTCCGCTTTGTTATATCGTAATCCGGAAGCAAGACAGGCTCTGGCCGGAGCACATAAAGGGGAGGGAGTGACCGCCCTTGTAAAGGTAACACCTTGCTTCATCAATGCTTCTATATTAGGCATGCGCAGCGGTAAAGCTTCCATACCCAGAGCAGATAAAATATCCGAATGGTACGGCATCCAATCTCCGCGATGTGTGTCCGGAAACAGGAACAAGAAGTTGGGACGACGTTTCATTTTCAGCTCACCTCTCTAAGAATGATGAAGAAGGGGATCGCGAACGCTCTGCTGCCATCGCAATAACTCCCCCTCCAAGCGTTGAATATGAGTTTGCTGTAAGGGGTCATCGGCCAAATTAGACATTTCCCATGGATCCTTATACAAATCAAACAATTGAATCCGGTTAGAACCCTTATCCCCGGAACTATAGTAGCGAATGTATTTCCACCGTCCGTCGCTAATCATCCGTTGAACATTTTTATATGCTGAAAACACACTTTCTCTAAGCATTGTTTCCTGGCCGGATATTAGAGGCATCAGACTCCTACCTTCTACCGTATCGGAAAGCCGCGTCCCCGTCAGCTCGCATAAAGTCGGGAAAATATCGATTTGGCAGCCCAGCCCGCCGACTTCAACCCCTTGCGGTAAACCGGGTCCCTGCATAAGAAGCGGGATATGGATACTGTGCTCATACAAATTTTGTTTACCCAAAAGTCCATGCTGTCCCAAGGCAAGCCCATGGTCAGCTGTGTACACGATAATCGTATCCTCAGCATGCCCGCTTTGTTGCAGCGCTTGTACGATACGGCCAATTTGTACATCCAGATGAGTAATCATGCCGTAATAATCGGCCAAATGTTGACGAATTTCGCCTGGCTGCCGTGGAAGGGATGCCAATAATTCGTCCCGCACATACAATTCACCATTATCGAAAGGATGCTCTGTCATATAATTATCAGGCAGCGGAATATTTTCTGCATGATATAAATCAGCATACTCTTGCGGCGGAGTCCTTGGATCATGGGGTGCCGTAAATGCCACATATAATAAGAAAGGATCGTCCTCTTGATGGCTGTGAATGAAATTGATAGCCTCATCTGCAAACAGCTCCGAAGAAAAAGTATCGCTTAGGACTGCCATCTCCTGCGGATAAATACCATTCGGGTCAAAAGCATGCAGAGGCAGCCCCACATGATCCCCCATTCCCCCAAAGAAAATATTCGCTCCGCCGGCAAAACCTCTGGCAAAGCTCCCTTTTCCATTATGCCACTTGCCGATACCGAAGGTTCGATACCCGTCAGCCCGGAGCACCTCCGGCAAAGTGGCTAGTGCAGGATTCAGCGCCCATAGGTCCTGATTCTCCGTCTCTCCAAGCGTAACCTCTTTACAGGCAGCTGTTGTATTAAATACATTCGCCCCTGTTAAAAGACAAGCACGACTAGGCACACAGAGCGCAGCTGTTTGTCCCCCCATCGTATACATGGATTTAAAAAGCACGCCCTCAGCGGCCAGTTGATCCAATACGGGTGTCTGTACAACCGGATTCCCATACGCTCCCAGGCCATCGAATCTATGATCATCTGCTATCAGAAACAGTATATTCGGTTTTTTTCTCACGGCTTGTTGTTCTCTCATCTTAACCTCCTAGCCAAATTCAATGATTGAACGAATCTTCGACCCGCCACTTATTTGATAGCTCCGCTTGTGAGGCCGCGCTGCATATACTTTTGACCGAAAATATATAAAATCACTATGGGAATTGTAATTAACACTAGCGCCGCAAATACTTTATGATAGTCGGATGTATACTCTTTGATAAAAAATTTGGGTGCCATCGTCACCGTCAGCATCGTTTCCTTATTGATGAAAACAAGCGGGAATAAATACTGATTCCACGAATTTAAAAACGCCAAGATGCCAATCGTCGTAAGCACAGGCACTGCCAAAGGTAATATAACATGAACAAATCTTCCCCATGCATTGGAACCGTCGATCTCCGCAGCCTCCAAAAGCTCGTTGGGAATCTCATCAAACGAATTGCGGGCGATTAACAGTGAAAAGGGAATACTCATAGCTACTTCCGGACCGATCAACGACAAATAAGTGTTCATCCAATGAAAAGCCTTGATCGTTTGAAACAAAGGTACGAGCATAGCAACAGGCGGGATCATAAGGCCGATCAGGCAAATCGCAAATACCGAAGAATCCCCCGGGAACTTCAGCTTACTGAAGCCAAAAGCGGCCAATGAAACTGCCATAAGCAGTAGCAGCACAACCGAAGTTGATACAATAAAGCTGTTCAATAGAAAGCGCGGAAATAAATCAAGACTTAATACAGCTTCATAATTCGCCCAATTGCCCCCTTCAAGCGAATACATAACAAGATAGACCAGTGGAATTACCCAAATAGAAGCCATGATCAGGAGAAGGAGATTCATCGTTATCTTTTCAGCTAACTGCAGTCGAACGAACATACGCTTACCTCCTAATCTTGTTATAAACGCGCAGTTGAAACGCCGTATAAATAAATGCGATGAGCAGTAGAACGACGGAAACCGCTGCGCTGTACCCCGTTTTATATTTCAGCAAGGATTCCCTGAACAAATAAGTGGAAATGAGCTCCGTCGCTCCTCCAGGCCCCCCCTCAGTCATAATCCAAACCAAGTCGAATACTTTAAGAGCAAATATAATGCCAAGTATCATAAGCGTAATATGCGTACCCATAAGCATTGGAAAAATAATATGGCGAAATTGCTTAACTACTCCAGCCCCATCTATTTTTGCCGCTTCGAATATTTCCTGATCCATATTTAACAGACTCGTATAGTAAATCAACATATAGAATCCGGTATTAGCGAATATGTAGACGGCCGCAATTGAATTTAAAGAAGTGGCCGGTTCGGACAACCAGGAATGAGTCCAGCTATTCCATCCCAAAAACTGAAGCATATGGTTCAGCAGCCCGAAGTTCGGCTCATATATGCCTGCAAAAGTCGTTCCAACGGTAACAACCGCAATAACATGTGGCAAAAAGAAAATCGATTTAAACAAACCGTCTGCAATCCAAACTCCATTTAATAAGGTGGCAAGCAATAAGCCAAGGGCCATGGAGATAGGGATCGTAATGATCAGAAAATAGACCGTATTCCCCAGCGCCTGATAAAAGTTCGGATCATAAAAAAGATTCACATAATTATCGAAACCAATAAAAGCTTTGCTGCCAATTCCCGACCATTCGAAAAAACCGATATAAATATTGTAGAAGATGCCGAAGAATGTAAACACAGACACAAAAATCAATAAGGGCAGAGCAAAGAATAAGCCGGTGTAGCGGCTTCGCTTCTTTTTTGCAGGAGACTTGTTCCATTTCATCAAAGCTGTTTCCACTTAGACCCTCCTCCTTGCATCTAAAGTAAAGAGTTGGACCTCCGCCAAAGACGCCAAAGCTTATTCGATAGCCACAGCACCAGAAGACACTTTGAACAGAGGTCCATTCTGACAGAAAACTTCATCTTAATAATACGAGATGATTAGCGTTTCACTGCATCTGAAGCTTTTTGCACCTCAGCCATTGCTTGTTCAGGGGTAGCCGATCCTGCCGCAACCTTTTGCAAACCAGTAAACAGCGCTTGCTCGATAGTGGCATTGTCCAGGAAACGAATTCCGCCTACATCCTTCGTAAGAGCGTTTAATATGACATCAACCGATTGCTTCTCAATATCTGTTTTTAAACCCGATTTATCCATCGACAGCCCCTCCTTGACAGGAAGGAATTGCAATGCCTTGCTCAATATCGTCTGGTATTCCCCAGTAGCCATGAACTCCACGAATTTCCAGGCAGCATCCTTATGCTTCGAATCCTTACTGATCCCGAGCGGAACATCCCCGTTGATCAAAACACTTGCCTTGCCGCCACCAATCGTCGGCATCGGTGCAAGACCAAAAGTGCGGTCGCCTATTTTCAATCCATCCTTATTCGCTACATCGTTCATAATCCAAGCGCCTACGAGGATCATTGGAAGCTGTCTCTTTTGCTCATACATATCTCTAAGGTCCGGATCAAATTTAGTCGTCAGATTGCCATCCTGAAATAAATGATCTGTGTAAAACTGCTTGAAGGCATTAGTCGCTTGAATAAACGAAGGATCGGTAAATTTCACCTTCCCTGCATCTGCATCGTACAGCTTGCCTGGAGCGATTTGATTGACGAGGGTATAGAATACATCCGTAACGGTCGTGCTTTTACCTCCGGCAAAGCCCAGTCGCGGGATAATTCCGGGCAGCTTGGCATCTTCAAACTTTTTCACAACTTGCTTGAGTTCATCATAGGTCTTGGGCGGCTCCGCTCCAACCTTCTTGAATAAATCCACATCATAAGAAAGAAAGGGGGTGACTGCAACTCCCGTTGGGATGACCTTGTAGTCGTTCTTTTTGGCCGATTCCATTGGAGTAGCCTTGAACAGCTTTTCCCAATCCTTGCCTAATGATTTCTCTGCCAAAGGAGCCAGTGGCTCGAGGACGGGGATATAATTTTTGATCATCGGTCCATTCGAAAAGGCCATGACGTCCGGAGCTTCTCCGCCTTGGATGGCGACCTGGATTTTCTTATCATAGTCAGCCGATGGGGTGCGAACATAATTCACTTTAATTTTCGGGTATTTGGCGTTAAAGGCTTTGATCAATTCTTGCCACACGTTATCTTCCGGCGACCAGGACCAAAAAGAGATTTCTCCCGCTATCTCCTCCGGTTTTTGAGCAGTAGACGCCTTCGTATCCTTAGCTGAGGTCGCGCTACCGTCTTTTATTTGCGATGAACATGCGGAAAGAAGCAGCAAGCTCGCAAGCAAAACACTACCTATATTCCATTTTTTCATGAACAGAACACCCCTTAAAATAAAATGATAAAGCGTTTTCAGTCATTTATATTTAGTATATAACTTATACTAATAAAATGCACCATATTTATTAATCGATAAAAAATACATGTATTTACGCCAAAATAAACATTTATTTTGTATAATAAACATACTAAATAAACATACTTGCTCATACTCCCCCTTGTTTACCACCACCTTTTGTAAATTAAAAACCGGGAGGTGCATATGATACGATCCGAATCGAAATAATATGCAAAATTGCTTGACCTACTCCAGTCTCACTTGGAGTCTCCACGCATTAAGAAAAGCTTCTGATCGAACCCCATTCGAGGAAGATACATTCGTGTCTTAGCGGTGGCTTTTCTTGCAATATCAGACTTCTTCAGCTCCGCTGAAAACTTATAAAGTCTGATATTATCAAAAATCCGAAGTGAAGCTTCGCCACTTTTGTTAAGCTCAATTATGAGCCCTTATACAATTAACTGTTAGTTATTTAGTATATGCATTATACCAAGTAAGTTAATTGGATAACTAAATATTAATTTAATGATTTTTCTGTTATAAGTCAATAATTAGTTTTATAATCTAGGAAAATACTGAAAGTTAAAGGATTCAAACTTAGATAATGGTTGTGTGTAGAAAACTAAATGCATCTGAAATTCTCAATTAGTTATCATTAATTTTTGACACCTAACTTATTTTAATATATTATTTATACTTAATAACTGCGATAACCTAAGGTGGTGATAGCCATGCAACCTAAAGGTCTGATTGGTAATCATGATCTTGTCAAAAAAATAAATATGGAACACATAATCAATACGATTCTTCAATATCGTCCTGTATCCCGGGCCAAAATCGCCGCACTTACAGGCCTCAACAAGATGACCGTATCAAGCTGTATAGATTTATTCCTGCAAAAAGGAATTGTCGTGGAATTAGGTACAACGGGAACATCAAGAGGGCGGCCCCCAACACTGGTCGATATCAATGAATTAGCCGGAATTTGTGTGGGTATCGATATAGAAGTTAATCAATTTACCTTACTTATTACCGATTTATTGGGCAAAAAGCTGGAGAGTATGGTTTTCCCGATGAAAAACAAAGATCCTATGTATTTCGTGGACTCGGTCTCGAGCATCTTGGAGGATTTAAAGAAAACGCACTCCCATCGTCAGCTAGGGGTTGTAGGCGTTGGACTTGTCATTCAAGGCTATTACAATATAAGCACCGATGTTGTGGATTACAGCGCCAACCTTCAAGAATGGAATGATTTCCCTCTGCGAAATGAGCTTGTTAAGCGAATTCCTGATCTTCCTATTTATATTAATCCTGCACCTTATGCGGGGGCTATAGGAGAAGTGCATTTCGGACATTCCAGGACAGTTGATCATCTGGTCTACGTCACCAGTTCCTGGGGCTTATCAGTTGGCGTCTATAACAAGGGAGAGTTGTTCACTGGAACAACGGGTACTGCCGGAAGATTAGGACATTCCACAATCCATATGAACGGAAAAAAATGCTCATGCGGGAACAGAGGCTGCTGGGAGATGTATGCTTCGATCAAGGCGCTATACGAATTGTTGGACACGACCCCCCAGCAGCTCCCCTTCGCAGAGATTGTTCGAAGCATGGACCAGGGAGATTCCAAAATAACTAGCGCAGTGCACCAGCTCGGCCATTATCAAGGGATCGGTCTGGCTAATGTCATCAATGCGTATAATCCAAGGGTTATATGTATGGGGGGCCTTCTCGCCTTGCTTGGTCCTACGCTTATCAATTCCATATGGAATACACTCAATGAGATGATTCCCCGGCGTTTCTTGCAGGACGTCAAAATTTATTGTTCGGATTTAGGAGAGCTGGGAGTTGCACACGGTGGGGCTTCGATGGTGATAAACCACCTGGCGAATACAATTATCCGTCACTCCCTGGAAGAGTAGAGAAGCAGAACCTGACTTCCAACACGTGCTATAGACTTTACCTAACACACTAGTAACCTCTCAGCCTGATAGCCACAAGTAAACTACTATATTCTTCGTAATGCGTCAAACTCCATTTCAACTTTTTATTAGAAGTAAGGCAGTCACCCTTAAAAGTAATATCTTTATTCATAAAATCTTGTAAAATCATAATTTCGCATATATTTCCACTAACTTGTGAATTTCCTACAATCCAATTTTATGTATGTATTCGCGAATTTCATGTTAATTCCTTTTTATGGATAAAGCTTATACTCCGTAATAGGTATTGGATCACGGGGCTGTCCCAAAAGTCTTTTTGGAGGAACTTTTATGGCTTTGCATGGCAGCTTAGGGAGCCCTCTCAAATATCAGGAAAATGTCAGGTTAATTTCTCTGAAAAATAGGGTTCATATCCCAATAACTGGAATTCCTCATGCTAATTCTAAGGATTTTGGCTGATTTCACCCATATCACCTATATTAGCGTGAGTTTTTCCAGTTATATTGGTTTCAAACGATATCCTGGCTGGATTAACGGGAGGATTTCCATCTATTACCTTTCTTTCGGTAAGTAAGTATGGCCTCACCTGCACCTGCACCTAAACAGCCCGCCAGTACTAGAATCCACGGAAGTGAGCGGTAATGCGGAACTAATTGTTCCTCTATCAGCTGGAAAGCTCAAAAAACAGAGGTATAACGGAAGTGCTAGTTCCGTTATACCTCTATTTTCATGAACGAATGCCCAGTTCTTCCAACATAACGGAATTCCCACTTCCGCTATCTCCTTAGATTAGAACCGGCTGATGGAATAACGGAACTTTTAGTTCCGTACCAAATCCTCCAGGGCTCGTGCAGCGCAGCTCGCCCTATGCATATAATAATTCCCATTAAATCATGGTGTGCGTTAAACACCTTAAGCTCTAATGTAACTCTACTCATTCTAATTAATGTAGAAAGGTAGGTAGGCGGGTAGCAGGTAGACAGGTAGGAAGGTCCGCTCATTCTTCATTCCTTGGATAAGCTTCTGATCGAAGTCCTTTCACTGATGATACATTCGTATCATCAAGATAGTTTATATTAACAGATAACAAAGTTGAACCATAGGAAACATACAAAGCCAGCTTTAGAGCTCAAGTACATCAAGTTCAATTATCCGGTCCAGCTTTCTTTACTTCGTAACTCCTCCGGCAACATTAGGCACTTCGCCAAGCGCCCAGCTAATCATAAAATAAATAAACGGCAAGAACGTAAGCAAACCACCTAGAAGAATAATAAGCCCAAGTCCACTAAATTGCTTTTTCGATTCGGTATTTTTTACTAGTTCCATAAAGCATACCCCCACTTTATAAATTAATAACTTTAGTTGCTTATAGAAGTGATTATAAGTCGTTTAGTCAAAATAGTAAGTGATATAAATCACAAGTGTTAATGTTAAGAAAAGTAAAAAACTTGGATAGTCCCCCGCAGAGAGCCTTCCAAGTTTATTGAGACAATGATAAAACCTTCATCTAGCGCTCGCTGCCCAATCAGCCCCAGAATGACTTTTGATAAAACAGCGCTGGAACTCTCCATCTACTGCTCATTACCGTATATTTGCAGCTCATGAATAGACCAATAACTGCCGCTTTTGCCGGTCTGCACAATTTTCACATATTTGGCTTTTTGCGGGGCAAAATTAATATCGGTAACCTTGCTTCCAAGACCTGATGCGATGGGTCCCGTCCAAGTTAAGCTATTGTTCGACACATAAACCTCATACTGGCGCGGATAATCATTCGGCGAGCCTTCCGTCTGAAGCTCGATCCGATTGATCGCTAAGAGAGACTTCATATTAACTTCATAGTATTGCCCGTACGTTTGGGGAGCATTTGTATCCCATCGACTATTGGTATTATCATCAATTGCGTTCTGCGGTTTCCCGCCGGAGCTGCTGGAAGCTATCCAATCCTTACGGTCTAGAAGCACATAATCCGTAGCCACTGTCTCTACAGCTTCGGAAGGTTTGCTCGTCCCCGGCAGCCTTATTTGATACTTGTATGCCGATCCGGCTAACGTGCTGCTGTCAATATAATGAGTTTGCTGCACATTTGCAGCGATTAACTCATAATTTCCTCCCGAATTGGCACTGCGCCAAATATCATAACCCTTGGCCCCCTCCGATTCCAACCAGTTGAGCTCGATCGAATGATGGAGGAGAGGCTCTGCCTTAACCCAAGTCGGTGCTTTCGGCTTAACGTCTGCAGAGCGTGTCAGAATGTATTGAACCGCTTCGCCGGGACCGAGCGTTTCTATCAGCTCAAGATTAGGGGACGCCTGTAATCCCGATATATAAGTTCGTGCCTCCTCATAGCTCTTTCCCGATCCGAATCTTTCCCCCTCATAGACCGCCTGCTCAGGCATGATAACTTGAACAGCTATCTTTTGTACACTTTTCTCAAAATTGACGATGTTCAGCAATATTTTATCAGAGGTTCCCTGGGATCCAGGCAAAGGCTTCAAAGAAGAAGTGTCCACCCCGCGGAAATAAACCAGCTTGTCATATAAATCCTCCGCGTTCGTTATCCGGTATTCGAGCGGCTTGCCATGGGTTGCATAGGCCAGATTAAGCCGTCTCATTATCCCAGCCCGGGTATCCGTTTCCGACGGATTTCCATATATTCTAGTTGTGGCGGGATTATGATGATTCAAATTAAAGCCTGTTTCAAACAATGAATAGTCAGGATAGAAGGCGGCGTGATGTGTGAACATGTCCGCATAACCGATATGCGCACGCATGATCCGGTCAAAAACCGCCGATTTCCGGTCTACAGCTCCGAATTGTTTGGCATCTATGTGGCTATCCGAAGTTCCGTATTCGGTATTCAGCATGAGCTTCGGCAAGCCGTCTTCGGCTCCTCCAAATGTTTTCAAATTTTCTACAAAACTTCCACCCGGGCTATCTGCAAATGAGGACCCATACGAATGTCCATTGGTCAGGTCGGTCACATTCTCAAGCTCCTTGCGCTGGGCCGGATCGCTTTCCCACCCGTCAGGATCACCGCATTGGCGCTTTCCATTAGGCAGTTGGTTTTTGCAGGCTTTCACCTCATAGGAAGGAGCATAAGCCCACCCTGGAGCCACCGTCTTCAAATGAGGGGCCAAAATAGGGATATTGTCATTTAACCAATTGGCGATAGCCAGATTAACTGCTTTGGAACGGTTAAATAATCCGGGTTCGTTATCGATCTCATAGTATTGAAAGAGCGAGCCATAATTTTTCACATAATTATACAATTTATCTTTGGCATCATTGGGAAGAGTCCCATCCATTTGCAGCTTGATATTGCCTGTGTGCAGATGAAACGATACGGCTTGTGTGTTGTAATCCCTCAATGTTTCGTAATAAGGCCCAATAGCTGAACAGGCATTTTTCACATCCGTAGCGCAGCCGGTCCGCATAACATTGCCGCTATAGGCGATGCCCATCCATTTCAAGACATAAGGGAGATGTCGGACGGCCCCTTCGTCATAATAGAAGGACATATTGTTGAGACTGGTGCCCGATGCGATATAGCTGCCGTGAATCGGTTCCTCCGCCGGTGCAGACAAAGTACTTAACCCGATATAATCCCACTTCCACCACAAATACTGATTCTCCGAAGACGAACAATAAATACAGCCTATAGCCCGCAGCTCCACGATATTGTCTCCGAGCTGCAGCTGCTCCTTCGGAATATAAAGCTCGTATGTTTTCTTGAAGGGGTATCCGCTTGTCGTTCCACCGACACCGGCGATTTGAACAATTCCTGATAACATGCGGTTAGTGAAAACGGCCATCTGAGGAATTGATTTATACGCATCAAGCACCTTAACCTGTAAGTTAACTCCGTGTTCCGGAATAGCTTCCAACGTATAATGAATGCTGAACGACGGATTCACCGATCTATCAAGCCCACTGGGCAAGCTTTTCCAATCCATGCTTTTATAAGAATCAGAAGAGATGCTAAAGCTTTGGCTCTTGCTATCCGACCTGAATTCAAGATAGGAGTCATCCGGTTTCCCTATCAGCCATATCCATCCGCCTTGTACCAGCTGCGCCGAAGCTGGCTTTATTTCAGTAGGCGCCAATTGATCGGCTGCCGTGTATTGGCAGCAGGACAATACAGATAAAATGAGCAACAGCATACCGACCGGCAAAACAAGCAACAAAACCACTTTTCTATTCATGATGTCTCTCCATTCCTTTTTTTGATAGGCATTCTTCATTTAGGAATGAATAACGCACTCTCCGGAATGATTTCTTTGGTATGAGAAGGGCTTGCCCACATAACTTTGGCTGCCGCCCCTGCAGTATCATTATAATATTCCACCTTAAATTCGACAGGCTTTCCAGCGGTAAGTGAAATCGTCCCGGTTCGTTCAACCCAGCTTTGGTTGAACCAGCTGTCTATAACCAGCTGCCCATCCACCCAAATCCTTATTCCATCATCGCTCAAGCTGGATATTGTATACGTCTCCGTGTAGCTGGGCCAAAGCCTGCCCGTCCACCTCACAGAGAATGCGCCTGCCTGGACAGCGGCCGTTGGGGCCGATTGACGCCAATTAAAGTCAATATTAGAATCTTCGCGTACTTCCTTGAGGTCTGAGAAGTCCTTGTTACCATAATATTCAGCTACCAAGCCATTTTTACCGGCAGCCTTGCCCGGCATTCGGAGAGTAAGAGGAACCGTCCCCCTCTTAATGGATCTTGGACTTGTATAGAAAGAGTGGATCTTCTCCGCCGTGTTTTTTTCGTTCAGCATCTTGCCCCAGACCATCATATACGCCCATTTGGGCTGATTCTCAAGGACAGCCGCATCCGGGATTTCGCCGTTTTCTCCAATAGCCACCGGTTTGCCGTTGGCAAGCTCAACAATCTTGTCGTAATATTCCTGCCGGTAATCATTGCCATAAATGTCGACCGCCAGAACATCCACTTTGTCTGGGCTAGGGTAAGTTAACGTATAAGGATCGGCCCATTCCGTAGGCGCATTCGGACTCCATACCCACAGAAGATTATTCAGCTTATGAACCTCTACATACCGATCGTACATGATATTCCAGAGAGCGGGGAAATTATTCTTCTTGCCCCACCAGAACCATCCGCCGTTCATCTCATGATACGGGCGCCATAATACAGGAACTCCAGCATCCTTGAGCTTGGTCAGGTACACGGCCACCTCATCCAGATCCGCAATCAATTTGTTATATTCCGTCGTTCCCGGCGTCACATATTTATCGAACTCCGATTGGCTCATCTCCTTTTGCACATTCGACCAGCACCGGCATTCGCCGGGAATACTTTCATGATAAGTAATCGTTACAAGGCCGCCTGCCTTATGCCACGCGATCGCGCTGTTCACCACCTTCTGTCTTTGCGAGGCTACTTCCGAAGAGGATTGATTCATAATGGCGCCGAGCTCATAACCGTGAATTCCAGCGTGCTTCCCTGTCTGTTTCTTTAGCTTATTGTTCAGCTCATCCGGGCTTTCCAAATAATCATGCTGGCCGCTTATAATTTTTGTCCCCGATATCTCATACAGATTTTGCAAAACTGCTTTTGCTTCAGTTGATGCAACCGGGTTTACGGGAGCAGACGAAGCTAACGATATATTCGGAAATGCTGGAAAATGAGGGGCAACCAACGTAAATAACAGTAGAATAGAAATCACTTTTCTAATCACACCTACCCTTCTGCTCTGCTGCAGCAACATCCTATAACCCCACTAGATTCAGTTTTTTTCAACATTTACTTTCAAACTATGTTATAATTTCGACAAATCCTATGTTTTTTCGAGGAGGCACCAGAAAATGAATAGAAATTCCAAGCTGTCCATGCCAAAAGGCTGTTTATGGGCTATTGTTATTACCGTCCCGATCTGGTTCATTATCTTATACCTGCTAATCAAATAAACAATCGCCTTCCATCCCCATAAAGAGAATAAAAGGCGGTTGCTCATTTATGAATCCCGCTCGCTTTCATATGAACTGATGAAGCGGTATGTCCTTCCATTCCATGCAAATTCGAACGATATCCTCCTCCACCAGCTCTGAGCCGGTCTGCACCTCAATAAGCTCCATATCGGTTATGGCCAAGATGCTGTGCTTGGTCCCCTCTGGAATGCGGACTACATCCCCCGCCTTTACCTGGTACAAATTATCATTGATAACAATATCTGCAACTCCGCTAATGATGGTCCATATTTCACTTCGTTTATAGTGAAGCTGGTAACTTATATTTTTACCTGCACATACCAGAATCCGTTTGGTCAGAACTTCGTTACCTTCCTTATACTTGATATAATCCACGACACGGTAACGCCCCCATCTCCGCTCCTCATACATCGGCCTTTGTTGAATATGATTCATCACTTCCTTGATTCTCGGACTTTCCGCTTTGGAAGTGACCAGTATACCGTCCGGGCTCGCAGCCACTACCACATCGTTCATGCCGATTACGGTTACCGGAATGTCCAGCTCATTGATCAGATGTGTATTGACGGAATCCTCCGTAATAATTCCCGTCCCGATTCTTGTGCAGCTCATCTCCTCCGTCAACGTATTCCAGGTACCTAGATCCTTCCAGAATCCGTGATAGGGAAGTACTACCACATTATCTTCCTTCTCTACAACCTCGTAATCGAAGCTGATTTTGGGCAGATGTTTATACTGCTTGAGCATTTCCTCGTACTGGATCGGAAGCCCTTTCTCAACCAGCACATTAATCAAGTAGTCGAGACGGAATCCGAATACCCCGCAATTCCATAGAGCATTGCGCTTGATTAGAGCTTCGGCTTGTGCACGATCCGGTTTTTCCCTAAAGTGGCTGACTCGAAATAAATCAGAGTCCGCAGCATAAGGCTCAGAGGGAACGATATAGCCATATTTCTCGGAAGGGGCGCTCGGAACCACACCAATTAGCGCCAGGTTCGCATCCGTTTCTTGAAGAACCTGTTCCAATTGCTGGATGGCTTCGAAGAAGGCTTCATCCACATATGGATCAACTGGCAGGATCGTGATAACGGTATTAAGCGGAACGCTCGACATGGAGTACAAATAAGTAGCCGTGAGTGCAATAGCTGCGAAAGTATCTCTTCTTTCGGGCTCGACAATAATGGGAACCTCATTCCCAAGCTGGCTAGTTATCATTTCCATCTGAGAGCGGTTTGTGGCCACATAAGCGGAGCCTCCCAAACCAGCATTATTTAACTGCCTCCATACTCTTTGCACCATCGATTCCATTTCCTGGTTCGGATTCTGGAGTATTTTCAAAAATTGCTTGGATCTTGAATCGTTGGACAACGGCCACAGCCGCTTGCCTGAACCTCCAGATAGTAGGACCAGCTTCATGAATATCACTCTCCCAATGGTTATGAATAGTTCATCCTTGTCAGACACTAACCTGTGAACGGAATGCCGCGATCGGTTCGGGTCTTCCCACCGAATAATAATGCAGCCCCGCTCCTTCGATCTGCTCTTTGGCATATACATTTCTGCCATCTATAAGAATGGGCTGAGCCATCTGGTAAATTAACTGTGACAATGAAATCTCCTTGAATTCCTGCCAATCGGTCAGCAAGCACACGGCATCAGCATTTATGGATGCTTCCAGAGCATTACCACACCATTGAATAGATGGGTGATCGTAGCGCTCTCTGAACTTGCCCATAGCCACAGGATCGTAGAGCTTCAGCTTCGCTCCCATGTTGATCAAGGCTTCAACAATTTCGAGCGAAGGGGCCTCGCGGATATCATCTGTGTTCGGTTTGAACGATAACCCCCATATCCCGATCACCGTGTCATGCAGCTGCCCAAGCGACTCCTTCAGCTTCTCAATTACTTTGTATCTTTGCGCTTTATTAACCTCCACAACTGACTTTAGAAGCTGAAACTCATAATTAACATTACCCGCAATCTGGATTAATGCTTTGGTGTCTTTAGGAAAACATGATCCCCCGTAACCGATTCCGGCATTCAAGAATGAAGGGCCGATTCTGGGGTCTTTACCCATCCCTTGAGCGACCTCCGTCACATCGGCGCCTACTTTTTCGCAAATATTCGATATTTCATTAATAAATGATATTTTCGTTGCCAGGAATGCGTTGGAAGCATATTTAATCATTTCCGCACTGCGAATATCCGTAACGAAGATCTGGTCCGTGAAGCTGCTGTGCAGCTCGACCATGGCCGCTTCCAGCTCCCTGTTATCCAGTCCTATAACAATTCGGTCGGGATGAAGCGTGTCTTGAATGGCTGAGCCCTCCCGTAGAAACTCCGGAATGGAAACAATATCGAAAGGAACCTCCGTATGCTGCGCTATGATACGGCGTATTTTCTCGTTTGTTCCGACGGGAACGGTGCTTTTGGTGGCAACGATTTTTCGCCCGCTCATAGCTCTGCCTATTTCTGCTGCCGCTTGCTCAATATACTGCAAATCAGCTTCTCCACTTGGCAGAGAGGGCGTTCCGACCGCTATAATGATGAGCTCGGAATGCCGCACTGCCTGGATCAAATTGGATGAGAATTCCAATCGTCCGGCTTGTACATTGCGCTCCATGAATGTTTCGATTCCTGGCTCATAGATGGGGGAAACCAGATTCTGTAAGGCGGCAATTTTATTTATATCCTGATCGACACAAATAACATGATTGCCCATTTCCGCGAAGCATATGCCCGAAACTAGACCGACATACCCGGTTCCGATTACAGCGATATCCATTCTGTCACCGTCCCTCTCTGAATTTTTCATAAGCTTTGCCAATATAATTTTTGAAATTTTCCATAAATGCCTTCTCATCGAACTTTCGAGCATGGTTGACGATCTGCCGTACATCCCAATCGTGGTTTTCGACTTCGTTGATAGCTGCATTCAGATCATGGATTTCCTGCCGTTTGAAGAAAATACCGTTCAGCCTCGGCCTGATGGTATCGAGTGCGCCTCCGGACTGAAAAGCGATAACGGGTCTTCCAGCAGCGTTCGCTTCAAGCGGGGTAATGCCGAAATCCTCCTCGCCGGGAAAAATCAACGCTCTGCATTGCGCCATCAGTTCTGTAACCACTCCATCCTCCAGTCTCCCGAGAAAGCTTACATTTGGTTTAGCCAGCTGCCGCAGTCGTTCAAGATCGGGCCCTTCTCCTACGATATATAGGGGAAGTCCGTTGCGGCTGAATGTCTCCACAGCCAAATCAATCCGCTTATAGGATACGAGCCGGGAAACAATCAAATAGTAATTCCCAATCGTCGTGGAGCTATGAAACCGCGATGTATTGATTGGAGGAAAAATAACGTCGGAGTCTCGATGATAATAAGTTTGAATTCTGTTTTTCACAACGGATGAATTCGCCACGAATTGATTAACGTTCTTTGACGTCCTTTGATCCCAAGCTTTAAGCTGCCGCATATAAATCTTCAAAAGCTGCTTCAACACATTGGATTTGGACTGTCTTTGCATATAAGTGTCATAATCCCATGCAAATCGCATTGGCGTATGGCAATAGCAGAGATGGAATGTCTCCTTGGGCACTTGAATGCTCTTCATGAATGCGCTGCTGGAGCTAAGCACCATATCAAATTCACGGAAGTCAAAATCCCGGATCGCAAAGGGGTAAAGAGGAAGCATTCCCTTGAAGTTATTTATCCCTCCAGGCATTTTCTGAAGCCAGGATGCACGGATATCCGCATCCTTAAGTGCGTCAAGCAGCCGGTTGCTGCTAAAAACCGTGGTGAAAATAGGCGCCTGCGGAAACATATGATGAAAGACCTCAACGACTCTTTCGGCACCACCCATTTGAATCAAATAATCATGCGCTATTGCTATTTTCATTTGATCCATCCTTTTCTACCCATGGTTTAGTTAATGTTGGAAATCAATCCTTCATAATAGCTTGTAATTTGTATTACGGTTCGCTCAATGACAAAGTGCTCCTGCACCCGTTTCATGCCATGCTCACTCATCCTGCGTCTCTCCCCGGGATTGCCCAGCAGCGTACGGATTGATCGGGCAAGCAGCGCCGGATCTCCAGGTGTAATAAGCAGCCCCGTTTCGCCGTGTACGACTATTTCGGTTGGTCCGCCCTCATTCGAGGCAATTACCGGCAGTCCGGCTGCCATTCCTTCAACGATCACTTGCCCGAACGGCTCAGGTGTAATCGATGTATGGACGAGGAGATCCGCTTGCTGCATCAATTCCTGAATATTATCCACATGACCCAGCAAAGTGACATTCGTCAGCCCGTATACATCGATTTGCCGAAGCAGTTCCTCCTTATAAACGTCCTCGCCAAAGAGTGCATCGCCAGCCAACCAGAACTGGACATGCTGGTCCGGCAAGAACGACTTGGCCGCTTCCAGTAAAATATGCTGGCCCTTCCATTCCGCCAGACGTCCGACCAACAAAACAGTGAACTTTTGCTTCAGCACCGTCACGTTGGATGCAGGGTTAATGGCGTTGGCGAAGGAAGAATATACGACCAATGTTTTCTTCGATTTCGGCAGCTTCAAGGCATTCAAGGTGGAATTGGAATTAGCAATGATTCCGTTAGGCAGTATGCGGGACATTAGTCTGATGGCCTTCGCTACAACCGGCTTCAAATAGGGTTCACCGATATAGTCCCTTATGTGCCAAATTAACGGAATTCTCGCTATTTTCGCGGCAACCGCACCGTAAATTGCTGACTTCAAAGAATTTGTATGAACGCAAACCACCTGCTCCTCCTTCAAAATCCGGGCAAGCCTTCTCCCGTAAGAGAGCAATTGAAAAGCTGCGGAGACAATCTGCATATTGACGACATTGCGGTTGCGGTTCCTGACTTTCTCATTCAAGGTGATGACACGAACCTGGATTCCTTGTTCCCTCAGTCTGTCAGCCAGAACGCCTTCTTCCGCCAAAATGACCAGCGGGTCCACATTGCTGCCCAGATGAGTCAGAATATTATAAAGGGCAACCTCTCCACCGCTCCATCTTGCGGTATGATCAATGTACGCCACTCTTAACATCCGCATCATGCCTCCCTTTTCCTTGTGCTCGGTGACCATGGAATGTGATCCCGGCAGTGGATACTCCAATTTTTCGATACTTCTCAAGCACGGTTTCAAAAACAGCCTCCACCTGGCTTGTTGCAAGCTCCCAAGTGTAGTTTTCCAGAACGTGGCTCCTGCATTGTTCAGCGGTAGGCCACTGCTGCTTATGCTTCAGTAAATGGATGATCCCTGCTGCGATGTCACTGCTGCTCTTGCTCTTGAACAGCAGGTCCGGGCGAAACTTCTCTAATATTTCCCTGCTTCCCCCAACAGGTGTCGCTGACACGGGAAGTCCTGAGGCCATGGCTTCCACGGTGATCAATCCGAATCCCTCCAACGACTGGGTAGGAACTACGAACAAATCAGCAGCCTGATAATATCGGGGAAGATCGTCGTCAGAAACGTAGCCGAGCAATCTGACTTGGCCTTCGAGACCATACTCCGCAATCCGGCTTTCCAATTGTTCCTTTAGCGGTCCCCTCCCTCCTATCAAAAGTACAGCGTCAGGGGCTTGCAGAACGACCTCCTTCCACGCATCAAGCAGCTGCAGCAAACCCATTCGGTTGACCAGCCTCCTTACCGTCAACACGGCAGTGCAATCTTCCGCTAATGACAGGCTTCTTCTTACTTCCATACGGTCTGCGGATGGTTGAAACCGCCGTATATCAGCCGCACCTGCAATAATGTGTATCCTTTCCAGCGGAATTCCATATTGCTGGTGCAAAACGTCGCGGAACGTTTCGCTTAAGACGATGAAAGCATCCGCATGCCTATAAGCTCTCATCTCCATCGATTTAGCGATCCATGCTTTTATGCGATGTGTAATCCTCCCCCCCTCCGCTCGAATTTCCTCGCTCCAGGGACCATGAAATGCTATGACTACCGGAATATTCCGCTTCTTGGCTTCCTCTGCTGCTCCCAGTCCATAGGGAGCAAAATGCGAATAAACGATATCAACCTCTTGTTCCTCCATCAGCTTGGCCGCATAGTTGCGGAACATGCTTCGCCTCTTCCTCAACTTCATTCCGGGATCAGCGATGCTGGTAACGAGCATCCCCTCCTTAACCTCCGGTTGATCCACGCTGCATACGAGAGCTTCCAGCGTATTACGGTCAGAAAGGTTTTCACAGATGTTCTTAAAGTACGTATTCAGCCCACCAGCCTGGGAAGACGGCCAGCCCATCCCGGTAGACAGGATTCGCAGCTTATTGGATGGCATATTTCTTTCCCTCCTTTAACGGCTCTTCTTCATGACGATGTTTTACCTTGCTGTGAACAAGAACACTTTCATAGTGCTTCAAGCAAACCAGAAACTCGTACATCGCCCAGAAGACAGCAACGGCAAGACCAGGTATCCCTTTTCTGTACAAGCCCTGAATGATATATTTTTGCAAAAAACGTGCCGGGGGACGGTACAGCAATCGAATCCACCTGAACGGCTTACCCGCTATAACCGCCTCCTCCGCTTCCAAATCGGTATATTTATTAAATCTGGCAACATGGTCGTTAATGCTTCGGAAACCATAATGCCACAAGGTCCCTGTTAAGTTCATAACCTGATTGTTGGATACATCCGGTGTTTCATGAACCAGGCTATCTTTATATTGAACGTTATTTCGATTATATAAACGAACCAGCCGTTCTCCCTTACCCATCCAGCGGCCCAGGAAATCTCCGATTCGAAAGACAGCGTACGCTTTCTTCCCATCCGATAAATCCTTCTTTCTCTCCAGTATGGACTTGGCTAAAAGCTCGCTCACCACCTCATCGGTATCGATGACGAATATCCAATCATGCGATGCCCGTTCGCTCCCGTAAATTCGCTGCTTGGCATAGCCAGGCCAAAGATTCTGATATACCTTGCAGCCTAATTGCTCGGAAACTCGGACCGTACCGTCTTTGCTCCCTCCGTCAACCACGACGATCTCATCGGCGAAAGCTTTGCAGGAAGCAATAGCGCCGGCAATCCTTGATTCATCATCCTGCGCAATAATGACCGCAGATATGAGATACTTCCCTGCAGAAGCACAATGATCGATCATCGGCCTTAATCCTCCTTTATTCCCTTGATTCAGCTGATTTGTTGGCTTTATATGAAGATAACGCCGATAATAACCAACGCACATCTTCCCTGGTAATGAGCAGCCTTGGAATCTTCATCTTCAAGGTGTATCGTACATTGATAAGTATGAACAGAAATCGGATAAGTACGGACGATAACATCGCAATCCCTGCGCCGGTAAGACCAAGCTTGGGTACGAGCAGCAGCAGCATCGGAATGACAAGCAGCAATCCAAGACCCTGAAGAATCGTTACAACCTTCGGTTTACCAAGTGCCATGAAAGCCTGGGCCAGAACCATCGTTCCACCGGATATGGAAACCTCCAGCAGAAGAAGTCTGAACACGCCAAGCGCCTCCTTAAATTCGTTTCCGTACAGTAAGGTCAAGACAAAAGGCGCAATGACCATAATGGCTACCGATACCATGATGGCAATGCAAGTACTGATTCGAAATACACGAAACGTCAGCATGACCACTTCATCCTTCGGCAAGCCCGAAGCCTTGGGGAACAGCACCGCAATTATTGAAGTCGAGAAGACGTTGACCACCCGCGAGAGGCTGACAGCAACCGCGTAAAGTCCCAATTGTGCGGGGTTCAGTAACCCAACGATTACGATTTGGTCGATATAATAAGAGAGATTGCCCATCAAATCGTTACCGTATGAGCCGATTCCGTAAGTGATTAACCGCTTGAAGGTTTGAAGAGCATCCTTCAAGATGATTTGATAAGCTTGAACCAAACGCATGGTCGTCCATATATAGAAAGGAACCGCCGGAGCCAGATAGGCGACTGCTGATGTGTAAGCATGCATCGTTCCCGACAAGATCAGAATACCCAGGCATGCCAGTGTGCTTAATGGAATCAGAAACCGCAGCCGGTTGTACAGCTTGTACTCCCCCCTCACCTGCATCATCGCATTGTTGATTTGCGATAATACGATTAAGGGAACAAAGAGCATTGACCATTGTGAGAACAACACCACATTAGGAGAGTAAGACCTGAGCCAATAGGGCAGAAACAGGATGCCCGCAGCCATCGCGACTGTCCCCGCAGCCAGTCCCATCCACAATGCAGTCGTATAAAGCTTGGCAGAATCCTGCATGTTCTTTTTGACGTTGTAAATTAATGCGGAAGGAATACCAAAAGTAAAGCTGAAGGCGAGAAACTGTGACCATAACACCATCGCCGTCTGCTCGCCTCGTCCAGTAGGTCCCAGAAAGCGTGCGGTTAATATACCCGTAAGCATATTAACTCCCAATATTAAAATACTGAAAAGCATCGTTCTGATCGTATTAGCCATATTGCTCTTGCTGGATAATAAAGCTTTGACTAAACCAAATATCGGTCTAATCCGGACTAGCTTCAAGTTGATCGGCTGCTGCATCCGGGCTTCTCCTCCCTCCCTGTGTCATGGCTCTGTGCGCCACAATTCCGATACCCACCATTTTCCACAGCAGAAATCCCCTCAAGCCCGTATAGCCATTCTCGAACATCAAGCTCGCTATGCTGCCAATTATGGAGGCAACCGCCATACTTCTATAAGATAAGAATCCGGCAATTCCCTCTCTATGTGTGATTAGAAATTTGACCAGAAGCGTCAGCGCCCGGAAGAATAAAAAGCCTCCTATAATGCCAAATGTAAGAAAGACGGCGACGAAGCCATTATCGAATATGCCAAATTCACCTAGCGCGCCCCCATTGTTCAATTTTGTGCCTACTCCTATGCTTCCAAGCCCCAGTCCTTGCGGCTGGCTGAGCATCATAGGAAATACAGTATGAAAAAAGTCCAATCGCTCGTTGTAGGAATGGTCGTCCTGGATAGCTGTCATCGTTTCCAGTCTGGCGATTAGAACCTGGGCACCCGGCAGCTTCGGGATGATCCAATACATAGCTGTTGCAGCCACCCCAATTTGAGTCAGCAGCTTCCATTTATGCGTCCCCGATGAGAGCATCGTGTAGACGGCAATATCGATGAATAGCAGCAGCCATGCCGATCGAACAAGTGTAATGAGCAAACCTACCGCTACCAGCAGGATACCTGCCCATCCCAAGGGACCCCGCCATCTTTTCTCCAAAATCATCGGTGCAAGCGCAGTTCCGAGAAACATGCCGGCCGGCCCAGGTGAATTGAGCGTAGAAAACACACGTATTTCCAGCGGATAGGGCTTTCCTATCGAGCTCATTTCCACATGATTCATCCAAAAAGCATCCCAAGGCGGCACAATCATATATTGGACAATTCCATACACAGCAACCAAAATGGCTATATTGGAGAAAGTGATAAGCAGCCGATCCAGCTCTCTTCTCTCGAAGGGAGCAACGGCGAAATAAGGAATGAGCAGCATGGGAATTAGATAATTGACCAAATCATAAAAGGTACCCGTCCCATTTTTGGCCAGACCGATTATACATCCATACACTAAAGCCATGAACAGAAAAAGGAGCACCTTGCGAATCGTTGAATCGATCTTGTGCACATTGGCGAGCACAGGAATAATAAGAACTGCGCTTGTAAGAAGCGGAGCCAAACTGAGCATCGAGACGGAATGATAGGAACCTGCAAGCCAGTCCTCAATTCTTCTTATCTCAGGGCATATAGCCCAGACAAGCAATATATAAGGAACTATTTTGCGCGACTCCAGCAATGCCATGACGAAGGCAGGGAACAAAATCGCCGACAAGATAGCAATCTCTGTACTGATGTCATGGCTCATGTTCGCGCTGGAAAAGCCAATAATGATAGAAACAAGCAATGCAGCGCATACCCATAAGCCTGCGACTGCCGCATGATTCGTGAAGGGATATGAGTAAAGCCCTCTTATCGTTCTCATAAGCCCTCCGTCCTGTACGTATTGACAAGCCTTCGCTTCTTCCTTTTTGCAACCAAGCCATATGCCAGGATTCCTATCAGCACACCTAACGAATCGATAACAATATCCTGCGGCCTTGACCCGCGATCTATAGAGTACAGCTGGTGAATTTCATCTGTTATAGCAAAGCTGACCGATATCAAGACCGTAATCATAATCGCATTGGAAAGACGAAGCTTTGTCGTGCACCGGATCCCCCTCAGCAAAGTGATGCTAAGCAGGAAATATTCGATGACATGGGCAAGCTTGCGCAGTATAAACTCAAGCACTCCACCCGGCCCATCTTTATAGCCGTCAATCGTTAGCGAGCCATAATGAATCTGGATGGAGGATAAATAATCGTTCAAAATAGTTCGATGCACAGCAAGCGTTAACTGCGTCTTGATCGACTGCTGCTCGTAGGATTGAGAGGAAAGGACGAATATGACAGCCATCACGATAAGGGTCGGAACCCAATGGGTGAGGGTCATCCTCCGGGTATTCCAGCCGAAATATCCATAGTTCATTACACTCTCCTCCGTTTCAGCTTGAATTGCTTTCTGAACTCCTTCCATACCATAACGATAAACATGGAATCGTCGAGCAAATACCGTTTCCACAATCTTCTCGGCTCCTGTACAAGCCTCCAAAACCATTCAAAGCCAAACCTTTGCATAATATGCGGAGCTCTCTTGACAGATCCGGAAATGAAGTCGAAGGTAGCTCCAACGCCAATGGAAACCGGTACCCGGTAATTCAGGTAGTGCTGGTATATCCATTTCTCCTGCTTAGGTGCGCCGACGCCAACAAACACAATATCCGGTTTGGCATCAATCAGCATCTGCACAATATGCCGATTCTCCTCCTCTTTATTCTCGAAGCCATACGAAGGCGAATAACAGCCGACTATATTCATGCCCGGAAATAAGGATTTGAGGTTCCTCATCGCTTGTTCCGGAACTCCAGCTGCCGATCCCAGGAAAAACAAGCGGTATTGCCGGTCTTCAAATGCTTCTCCCAATTTATCGAACAGATCAGCGCCCGAAACTTTTTGTTTCAGCGGCTTCTTCAGCATCTTCGAGGCCCATATTATCGGCATTCCGTCTGCAACGATGGCCCCGGCGCTCGAATAAACCTTTTGAAATTCGGCATCCTTTCTAAGCTTGATCAAATGATCGACATTGCAGGTTAAAATGTAGGAATGTTTGTTTTGACGAATTACTTCATCAATGAATCCCAGCAGATCCATAAAATCATAATTGTCAAAATTGACATTGAACATATTCACTCTACTCATGGGATCACATCTTCTTTTTTTGGTATTGTCCTGGATAATCGATACAAGCAATTTAAGTACCAGCAGAACGGAATAATGAATTGAACTGTAGACAATGTATTATCCGAAAAGGAGTATAAGAAGAAACCAAATATGAATGCCGCATAATAAACCTTGATGTGTTGCTCCAGAACTCTATAAATCAAAGCAAATACGATCAAGAGAGAAATAAACAACAGGCCACATCCGATGTAACCCGCATCATAGTAAAAGCGGATATATTCATTATGCGGAACGACAAAGCCTTTATATAAGCTTCCGTCATTCGCAACTGTCACGGAGCCAAGCCCTCTGCCTGTCATCGGAGAAGCTTCCGCTCCTTTCAAGAAGAAGGCCCAAGCTTCGGTTCTGCCCGATAAATCAATCCCCGTGCCTGTTTGGCGTTCAAAGGAGCGTTTCGTCATATTGTCCCACTGTACATAAACCGCTGCCGCAAGCAAGGCTACGGAACAAACGAGGGGAATGATCAGCATAACCTTGCCTTTGACATATTGCCTGACGATATCAAAGAAGTAGTACGCTACCATAGCCAGCATAGCCAATATGGGGCCACGCGTTCCAGTTGCGATTAACACGGCAAAATTGGCGGCTAATGTTAAATAAAAGAACTTCGCCTTATCCGGATTGCGTTTGGTCTCGATCAAAGCAATCGTAATCCCGAGAAATGCCAGCATCGCCAAGTGCGGTGCGATATTCGCTCCCTGTACGCGGACAGCCCCTGTGAATTCGATATCCAGGAAGGAGTAGAGGTGAGCGAGCTGGAGAAGAAGCCCTGCTGCAACACTAACCAGAGGAAGCAGACAGATGATCTGAATATGCCGCTGCGCCATCTCTTCTTTCCACTTGATCAACAGAAAAACGAACGGTAGAGCAAGTCCGATAAAAGCTTTAAGCGATAAGGATGCATTCAGTCTCGGGTGCCAATCCGAATAGAAAAAGGTTAGAAACAGCATCGCCGCAAGCGCCAAAATCGGGTAGACAAGCGTCAGGCGTATACCATTTTTTAGCATGCAAGGGATAAGCAGCACCAAGATCCCGAGCTTATATAAGGAAATGATTTCAATGCCAAACACATCGGCATCAATGATGTAGTTAACCGAGATTGCCGTGGACAGCAGCACCGGATAGCTGATTCTTGCCGGATTATGAACCGTAACGGCCAGCAGGAGCAGAACAGCTACTCCGATTACACTCAAGACTGGCTGGTAAACCGCTGCGATCCCGGTAATCCAGGCGGTGAATACATAGGCGGTAGAGAAATATACCGGCTTTTTCAGATGTGCATGCAGGTCCGTCATAGGCGCCCCTCACCTGGCCAGCGGCATATTTCCGCGTCTCCTTAGCATATCGAGGGAGCCCAGAATGCTTTCCAGCCTACATTTGACCAGCAGCCTGCTGCCTTCACTGCGGGCAAACAGGGATGCTATGATAACGTAGAGCATTTTGCCTGCAAGCATTCCGAGAAGACTGACCTTGCCTCCAATGCCATTACCTATACATGCGTTTGAAACTCCCTGGTAATAGTACCGCTGTTGAATCCATTGCCGGGTCAATCGGCTAGCTGGGATAAAATGAACGACAGCCATTTCCGGATGATAAAGGATCGACTTGCCTTCCTTTCTCATCCTGTCGAATATCCATTGCTCCTCGCCTGAGAGCAGCGAGTTTCCTTTTCTGCCAAGATTCGTTGGGAATGAATGGTTTTCAAAAAAAGAGCGTCGGATCGCCATATTGGCTCCACAAGGATGGAGCCTCGCCGGGTACTCCATTACTCTGCTGCCCATATCCACAATCGTATACGGGAGCTCAAATGATTTAATTAACCAGTCAGGGCGGCTGCTTTCAAAATTAGGGCGGATAATGCCGCCCATCGCATATACATCCTGCCTGCTGTCGAAAGAAGCTGCAATCGTGCTGATCCATTCCGGGCAGGGGATGGCGTCATCATCCAGAAAGGCGATAATGGTTCCTTCAGCCGCCTGAATTCCCGTATTACGCGCGGTGGACAGTCCTTGACTTGGCTCGAAAAAATAGCGCGCCTTCACGCTCGTGTTGCGTCGGATATAAGCCTGCGCAACGCTGCGTGTATGGTCATTGGAATTATTGTCCACGATAATCACCTCGGCCTTGTCGATACCCGACAAGCCCTGCAGCGAGTCCAAGGTTGCCAGCAGCAAATCAGCCCGATTATATGTGCATATAACGATGGAGATATAAGGCTTTTGTATATTAGGCATCATTGAGTCGCTCCCCTGTCTTCTACAGATTAAAAGGCATTCTTAGAGCCAAATAATACAAATCCAGTTTTAACGATAATTTTCATATCGAAGCTAATGCTGCGGTTTTGGATATAGTTTAAATCGAGCTCGACCATTTGCTTGAAGCTTACGGTGCTCCTTCCGCTTATTTGCCAAAGTCCCGTGCAGCCCGGCGTTACAGCAAGCCTTTTTTTATCATAATTTGAATATTCCTTCACTTCGCTCGGAAGTGCGGGGCGCGGTCCTACCAAGCTCATGTCGCCCTTTAGCACATTCCATAATTGAGGAAGCTCATCGATGCTGGTTTTGCGCAAAAACTTGCCTGCCCGTGTGACTCTCGGGTCGTTCCTCATCTTAAACATAGCACCGCTGACTTCATTCTGAGCCTTCAATTGCTCCTTCAATTGTTCAGCATTGGATACCATGGACCTGAATTTATACATCGGAAACAGTACCTCGTCCTTACCTACCCGGTTTTGCCTGAAGAAAACCTTTCCCTTCGGATCCTCTAATTTGATCCATACTGCTACAAGGACAAATAAGGGGAGCAGAAACATAATTCCGAATAAGGACAAGCTTATATCAAGCACACGCTTCATAAACAGATAAGCATCGTCACTCTTCTCCTTGTGGGTTGCATTGCCATAGTATCTCTTATGCGGCACCGCATAATCATACTCATAGTCCTCCCGCAGTTCTCGCAAACTCATTATCCATACCTCCTTTAGGATCCAGGATAGACGAATACTTTTCCGAGATAAGCATAGAAGCCATAGCATCCAGCACCGGATGGCGCAGATCCTTGCTCTGAAGCGCAAAGCTTAATGTGGTGAGAATGTAACCAAGACGTTCACCTACATCATAGCGAATGCCGTCAAATTGGTAGGCGAGCACCTGCTCGATTTGATTCAGTTTCTGAATAGCGTCTGTCAATTGAATTTCTCCGCCCGCCCCTTTTTCTTGAAGCTCCAAAAACTCAAATATTTTGGGGGAGAACACATAACGTCCCATAATCGCCAAATTAGAAGGAGCTGTTCCAGGTTCAGGCTTTTCTACAAAATCATTGACATGATACAACCGATTCTGTTGTACACCGGGGTCAATAATACCGTATCGATGCGTCATATTGGACGGTACCTTCTGAACGCCGATAACCGAATTTCCAGAACATTCGTATTGTTCAATAAGCTGTTTCAAGCATGGAACCTTGCTTGCGACAATATCATCGCCCAACAATACACCAAACGGCTCATTGCCTATGAATCTCCTGGCGCACCAGACGGCATGTCCCAATCCCTTAGGCTCCTTCTGCCGGATATAATGGATTTCTACTTTGGCGGAACGCTGTATTTCCCTTAGCATTTCTAGCTTACCGGTTTCGAGCAGCTTGTTTTCCAATTCAAACGCGTTGTCGAAATGATCTTCAATTGCCCGCTTTCCTTTACCTGTTACGATAATAATATCTTCGATCCCGGCCTCAACTGCTTCTTCCACGATGTACTGGATAGTTGGCTTGTTGATGATCGGAAGCATTTCTTTGGGCATTGCCTTAGTTGCAGGCAAGAATCGAGTTCCTAAACCTGCGGCAGGAATAATCGCTTTCTTCACTTTTTTCATCTCTCTTATCCTCCTATCAATTTGTGGAAGCTCACTTCTATTTGTTTATAATCATACCTAGCAGCCTGGCTCCTGATTGTTCAAGCCGTTCCTTCGCTTGCTTAGCCCACTCGCGTTTAGTTCTGCCATACTTGGCAACAAGGATGATGCCGTCACTGTATTCGGCCAGCAGCCCTGCATCCGTGAAATCCAATATGGAAGGCGAGTCGAGAAGAACCACATCGTATTGCTGCTTTAACTGATCCAGCAGCTCCGCCATCCTTGGAGAACCCAGCAGCTCCGAAGGGTTAGGAGGTTGGCCGCCTGCTGTTATCAAATGCAGATTCGGAAGAACGGCCTTGGATGTAATGCCTTGGGTAGAATCCGATTTCAGATACTGGGTAAGTCCGTCATGGGCAAGTCCGTCCTCATTCGGCATACCGTATACGGCATGTAGAGTAGGCTGGCGCAAATTGCAGTCGATGACGATAACCTTCTGACCATCCTGGGAAAAGGTGACAGCCAGATTCGATACTGTAGTCGTCTTGCCTTCCTGAGCCTTAGGAGAGGCAATCATGAGGGTAATTCCTTTGCCCGGCTTCCCTAGCCGCTTATGTCTTATAGAGGTACGTAGGGATCGGTAGGATTCAGCAACAGCAGAGTTTGGATCGGTCTCGATGACAAGTACATTACTTAACAGTGACATAAGTTTGATCACTCACCTCTTCGTTCATATTTTTCGATCGTTTTCGTATGTTCGTTTTCTTAATCGTTCCAATCGTTGCAAGTACCGGCAAACCTACATAATGCTCGGCTTCTTTTTCAGAACGAAGGGTGTCATTTATATTTTCCAGGAAGAACACCACACCGAGAGCCGCCATCGCAGAAAGAATAAAACTGACAGCGAGATTCATCGCAATACTGGCATTTTCCGGAGCAGGCAGTTTACCCGGATTGGCGGGAGATAAAATTCTGACATTGTTCACATTCATTAAGCTTGGTATTTCGCTCATGAAGGTTTGCGCAATTTCATTGGCTATCAGAACAGCCTTGCCATAATTACTGTCTTCCACCTCAATTTTGATGAGGTTCGTTTTATCGACGGAGCTCACTTTCAATTTCTTGTCCAATTGCTCTCTTGTCAGCTTGAACTCGGGATGATTGGCAACCACCGTTTCAGTAATTGTGTTCGACTTGATGATCTCCTTGTAGCTTTCGATCAAGTTCAGGTTCATGTTTACATCGTTGAGGTTGATCGATTCAGATTCCTTCAGTATACTGCTGACCAACAGCTGGTTAGTTGCGAGATACACTGGCTGGACGAACGTCTTGCTGACGTAGTAAGTCATTACACAAGAGAGCAGAATAAACAGCGCAATCAGCCATAGTTTTTTTCGAACTATGATGAAGTAATCCAGTATCGTTTTCTCCATGTCGTCCTCCCAAGTCATAGCTAATAATTTTTTTCAAATTGCTCCACCTATGCCAATCATTCTGCTTGTACCTAAATCTTATAACGACTCTCTAATTTAGGATATTACCCAATGTTATGATTTTTGCAGTCTATTTCGAGCATGGTACTCCCCCTCCATTAACTAACTGAAGAGTATACTTTGGTACCAGAACACCTCTTTTGCATTCCAAAAAACACAATCGCATTCACTCACTAGGTTTTATCTTTTTGAGACAGTCCTTCTTGGGTAATCCTAGCGATTGGCAGAGATGAGGTCGCTTTCCAACGCTGCTAATCGCCGGGTTTGGGGTTCGTTTACAGCATGGCATCGTACCTTGCCGAACCCGAACCCCGCGCAATTATCAGGAAAAAGTCACGTTATTTTCTCCCAAACATAGCGTTCCGAGCCCTATAACTGGAATTCCTCATGCTAATTCTAAGGGTTTTGGCTGATCTCATCCCTACCACCTAGATTAGCAGGAGTTTTTCCAGTTAGCTTGCTTTCAAGCGATACCCAGGCTGGATTAACGGGAGAAATTCCATCTAACGTGTTTCTTTCGAAAGCCGTAAGAGTATCCCCATCTCCTTTACAATAAAAGCAACCCATTTGCTGCTTCTAACCTATCAGTCAGGCGGTATTCATAGACGTGATCGAAAGACCCTTTTTCTTTTCCGTTCAGCCAGATTGCATCACAGGATTGAAAAACGGGGGCTATTTCCTTTCAAGTTCGAGAAGTCCGGTTCCATCCATCGCTTCTCCGTCAGTCGCTATCTTTTAAAATTTTATTGAGTTAGGTGTGTTTGGGTTACCCAAAAGTCAGGAAAATTGATTTGACATGGTACGCTTATATGTTAAGAAAAACTTCGGATCGAAGCCCTTTCGATGAAGATACATTCGTGTCTTAAAGGTAACTTTTCTTGAAACAAAAAAACGAAAAAACCTCCCATCAGGCCTAAGCCCGCAGGAGGTAACTTATTGTTGCAGCTTTACTGTAGATTGGGATGCTTAAAGCCTTGGTTGTCCATTGTAAAGTTGACCAGTCCTTTGGAATGTGCGAACAAGGCCGCCTGGGTCCGGTCGTTCAGGTTCAACTTACTTAGAATCTGGCTTACATGTTTTTTAATCGTAAACTCAGTAACTATCAGCTTATCCGCTATGCCTTGATTGGACAACCCTTCTCCGAGGCCAATGAGAACTTCCCGTTCTTTGGGAGTGAGCTTACTCAAGTCATCGTCGTCATCCCTTTTGAACAAAATCTCCATCAAACCAGGATCATAGTATTTCTTTCCTTTAAAAATAAGCTTGATAGCCAATAACAATTCTTCAGGAAGCGCCTCTTTCAGCACATACCCCTCAGCACCTGCAGCTTCAGCTCTTCTAACGTCCATTTCTTTCATCGATGATGTCAGGATCATGCACCGGCAGGCTGAATTTTTCAGCTGCTCAACAACTTCAAAGCCTGATCGGTCGCCAAGCTTAATATCCACAATAGCCAGATCAGGCTTGGTTTCCTCAATGAGCTCTATCGCTTCCTCGACCATTTCCGATTCTCCCATAATTTCAATGTCGTGTTCAAGTGTCAGTACGGCCGACAATCCTCTTCTAACTAACGGATGATCATCTACAATAACAACCTTCATACTCAAGCACCTTCTTTCATTTATTGGGAAATCTATCCTTCAATTTCTTTTTTCTTTATAATCGATAGGCATAACGGCCAGAATTTGAGTGCCCTCTCCTTCGCTGCTGAAGATTTCAATAGTCCCGCCCAGCGACTCTACAAGAAACTTCATGTTACTGACACCAAGGCCGGTGTGATTAGGATCGGATAGTCGCGCATTCACATCAAAGCCAGCTCCGTTATCGAGCACAGCCAACTTAGCCTCGCCTGTCTCAAGATTCAACTCTATTTCAATGGAGCTGCTGCATCCGTGGCGAATTGCATTGCCGGCCGCTTCGGAAATAATTCGGAATAAGGCCTTCTGATGATTGACAGGCAGACGGTGGTCATCCCCTGTTATCTTCACATGGATGTCTACCGCATGCAGTTTGGACAAGCTATCCAGATGGGATGTGACCGTGCTGATCCAAAAGGAGCTGCCGTTTTTTCTTGAGCTGAGACTATAAATGGACGAGCGAAGTTCCTGTGAAGCGATATTGGATGATTCCAAAATGAGCTGAAGCTGATCCTTCAATTGCTTCTCCGGGATATTCGGCCATTGTCGAATTAAAGAATGCAGGGCATACACAATACCGAACATATGCTGTGATACGCTGTCATGCATTTCAGCAGCGATCCGATTCTGCTCCTCAATAATGATTAATTGATTCTCAATGCGCTCAAGCTGATGCCTTTCAAGAATAATGGCAAACAGCTCGGATAAAAAGTAAAGCTGCTGCACGAACCAGCGTCTTCCTTCATCCTGAGAAGAAGTCTCAATCTTGATGCCCAGCACTCCCCAGAATCTAATCGTTGATTTGACTGGCATGATTAGAAATTCACCGTAAATATACAGGTTTATTAATGAGGGGCTTTCCTGGCTTCGAAACTCCTTCAATCTCGATTCCATTTCCAAGCATAATGTGGCCTCGACTTCACTGTGCCTGATTCCATGGACAATTAATCTCTCACCCTCCTCATTGGCACTAACATCCCAGAAAAAAGCCGTTTTCTGCTCAGTAAGTCTTAGCGCAAACTCGGTAAATATTTTTCGCAGGTTACCTGATTCGCTATGGGCCGCTGCTTCCACGATTTGATACAGTGACTTGATATGCCATAATGTTTCCTTGGTACGTTTATTCGCCCTCTCCAGCTTGTTCTTTACATCGGCTAACACTTGGATGAAAAAGGCCATGTACAAGAGCATCAGGTAAAAGTCGCTGTTGTTCAATACGAAGATTCCAATTGATTCATTATGACTGTCAGCCATGGAGTAAGAGAAAGACGTTACCAGTAAAATGTACCCCAGCAGCATTAACCAGCAGGAAACAGCAGATAAAGAGCTCGCAGCGATTAATGCAGGATTCATGACACACCATAAGAACGGGCTGTCAATTCCCCCTGTAAAAATGGTTTGGACAACCATCCCCGCCATTTCCAGACCAATTATATACTTGAATTTCCTTGAGAATTTGCTGCTTCTTTGGTAAGCATAGGTAATCCCTTTTGCAAAAATAACCAATGCCATAACAATACCCAGCTTAAACATGAATGGCGGATCTTTGTCCCCTAATAAAAAAACCAGAGAGGTAAGTGCAAGCGAACAATACCGATATAAATAAATCATCCGGTCCTCTTTGGTTACAACTGCCTTCAATAGCGCCACCATCCCTTATTGTCCCGTTTGCTGAGGCATTTTCTTTGTATACAGTCCCACAACCAGAAAGAACAATAGGTGATCTGATTAATTCTTTACATTTCCTCCTCCTGAAAAATAGTTGCAACGCTTATGTAAAGACTTCTATGTTAGTTACCCAAAAAACCATTTTGAAACACGATAGAATGATACATACTGAACAAATGATTTTTAAGTATATACTCTTATATAATACGAATTTTTGATAAGTTTTGTGTCTTTTCACACAAAAATGAGTCTTTATTAGGTGAATCGATCTATATTTCCTTAAAAAGGTATACCTACTATTTACCATTAGTCGCAAACCTTTCACTCTTTTATTAGGATCATTGCAGTCTCTTTCCATGCCATACAGTACTATTTACTCCCATCCAAAGTCCGGTTATTATTTCCAGTTTCGAGGAAAACAGGAAGTCCGCGGCGCTTAACTTATCATGCTGTCGAATGCTTGATGGAGGAATTCCGATCCTAATTGGGCTATCTTCTCCTGATAAAAAACAAAAAGAGGCTGTCCCAAAAGGGTATCAGTGAATGAATCAGTCCCAAACTATGTACAAAGACGCCTCCAAAACCACCATGTAAGCGGAAATGGAAGCGTCTTTTTTGTAGGGAAATTCCCATCAGAGTGGGGGTTCGAAAATCCAAAAATGAGTCCGGCCGCTTTTTGGATGTTACTTAAGTGATGGGGCGAGAAGCGATGTTCAAAGGCTGCTTTCAATCTAGAGGAGACCATGATTTGTCGGGGCCGCTGCGGAAAGAAAAGAAATAGATGGAAATCCTCACGCTAATCCAGCGTGGATATCACCTTAAATCAATCTAACTGGAAAAACTAACTCTAATAGAGGGGATATGGTGGATATCAGCCAAAATACGTAGAATTAGCATGAGGAATTCCAGCTATAAGACTTGGAACGCTATTTTCGGAGTAACTAACTTGACGTTTTCCTGATAATTGCACGGAGTGCGCCAGACTGCCATGCAATGCCGTAACCGAACCACGAACCCGATACCCGCGATGAGTACGCGCTGGAAAGCGACCTCATCTTATTCATCACTAAGAATCCACAAGAATGTGCAAAAAAGCCTTCAACTATTAAAGTGGAATTGAGGGCTCTTTTGCAACCATCTATTCAGGATAAAATGGTGGAGGGGTTGTCTCAAAATGTCTTTTGGGACAGCCCCTTGGCAAATGAATACTGACCCTGAGCTTGCTCATCGTTCCCCTCCTCAGCTTTTACATTAGCGGATGGCGGATCGTCGCTTTGCATCCCCCGCTTGCTCTGCTGGTCAGTGACACGTTATAATTCGCGCCAAAGCGGATATGCAGCCTGCGGTTGACATTAAACAAGCCGACACCCCCAATCTGCTCAGGGGGCAGACTTTGACGGCTTATTTGGGCCTGCGCCTTGTCCGAGATACCAGGACCGTTATCCTCGACCGTGCATACCAGCTCCTCGCCTTCGATATACACACGAATGAGGATCTTGCCTTGTCCGGACGGAAGCTTGCTCAAGCCGTGCCTGACCGAATTCTCAACAAGCGGCTGAATAATTAATTTGAGAATCGGCATATTCAAAGCGCGCGGCTGCACATTCGTAATGACCTGAAATGTATCGTGATTGCGAAGCGATTCGATGCTCAGATAGCTTTTGACATGCTCAATCTCACGCTCGACAGTTGTAAATTCTTCCCCGTTATTGATGCTGTAACGTATTAAATTGCTTAACGAGGTGACCATTTCGGTTATGGTCGCTTCCTTTACATGATCGGCTCTCCATTTGATGGCATCAAGTGTGTTATAAAGAAAATGCGGATTGATCTGATGGATCAGCATTTGCATTTCTGTTTGCGACTTCTCGGATGCCATCTGATTCGTCGTGGCGAGCAGTTCCTGCATGCCAAAAATCAAAGAATTGTACCCTCTAGCCAACTGGCCGATCTCATCGCCCCGTTCCCCGTATTTCTCACTTGGTACAAGCTGCCCGAATTGAACCTTTTTCATATGGCCTACCATATATTTAATCGGAGAAATAAAGCTGTTCGTAATCAATACAAGCAGGATCGAAATCAAGCCAATGCTTGCCAGAATCAGCAGTACCGAGAAGCGCTTAATAATTTCCACCGGACCGATCAGATCTTTTTCAGGAATGCTGGCGACTATCTTCCATGGCAAATTATCGAGTGGAATATTGGACATGAAAACATCCTTTTTCTGGGATTGCATATTATCATGACTCGCGAACAATACGGCTTCGCTCTCATTCTCGACGATATAATGCCGGAAGTTTGGATATTCAGCCGGAGAAAGGAGCTGCTGATTGAATAGCGTCGCCGGAAAGCTCAGCTGAATAATCGCCAAAGGCCGCAGATCGGACATCGACCGGATCATTCTTGTATAAATGAATCGATTGCTCTCGAAATACCAAAGTCCCTTGCCCTTGAGCTGTATGGCCTTATGAAGCCAATTCGAGCTGTCCGAATTCATGCCTGATTGGATAAGCAGCGTATAAGCCGAATATCTCGACTCGTCCGCAGGATATATCGTCATTTCATAGCTTCCCCTTAACTCATTCATCAGCGTAATGGATCTGCTTAGAAATAACCGATCCTCAAGCCGATTATCAAGCACCTCAAGCTTCCCCGAAGCAATAATGGAATCCGAATGAAGCTCAGTCTGGATGAACAACTGCTCGATACGCAGACGATTTTGTTGCAAATTCTCCATAAGCAAGGTGGAGGTGACATGTTTAATTTGCTCGCTTGATTTGTTAAAATACCACATTCCGAGAATCGTAACCGTCACTGAGACGGACATGAACAAGAGGATGAACATTTTGACGAACAAAGTTAGGTTGCTGATTTTGAATGCTTTCATTTGCCGTATCTGAACTCCTTTGGAGTCATATTCGTTCTTTTCTTGAACAGCTTTCCGAAGTATTGAATTTCCTGATATCCGATTTTCTCGGCGATTTCATAAATTTTTAAATTCGTGCTGCGCAGCAGCTGCTTGGCCTGTTCAATACGAATTTCGGTCAAATAATCCAAAAAGTTCTGCCCCGTCTCTTTCTTGAAAAGCCGGCTTAACCAAACCGGATGAATACTAAGCTCATCAGCTACAGTCTGCAGGGTAACCTCTTCCCCATATTTCATCTCAATGATGCGTTTAACTTTATCGATCAGGTAATGGGGATGGGGAGGCTGCTGCGGATCGACGGCAAGCTTCATTAATTCGCAGAGATGCCCGAACAGCAAATCCGTCAGATCGTCCATAGTCGGGCAGCGTTCGGCCTTCTCCCAAAGCTCCATAGGAAAATGGCTGATTTCCATATCCACCTTTTCAGCAAGGATAGAGTGAACCTCCAGTATCCATTCGAAGCATTTGATCGACAAATCGCCTGTTTTACTCACATCCCTGTCCAGTATAAAGCGCTCAATTACTTTATCCAGCCCCTGCTTGACAGCAGACTCATCCCCATTCAATACCGCCTCAGCCACCCGTTGACCAATCCGTACGTCATCCTGCTCATCTATCCGATCGGCAATTTCCACATATCTTACAATTCGTTTGCTGTTGTTCAATAGAGCGATCTTGAGTGCCTTGCGAGCCTGCTCGTAAGCTTCGGATATGGCTTGAAAGGAATATTTCCGCTCACTGATGCCGATAGCAGGCCTTATTTTCTGATAGGCCAGCGCTCTTTCATAAATATCTTGAGCAATGCTCCATTCCTCTTCCCATGCCGTAAGGATGACCCAATCATGGTAAATACTGCGGATCATGACAGATGACTGATAGTTCTTCATAATATCCTCAGCAATATTTCCGATAGCAAACAGGTCCAGATTGATATCCTTATCTTCTTTGCCACGAAATTCATCTTTGTTAATACTTAACGAGATGACGACATAAGACTGCGTTTCAAGCCATTGCAGGTCCCATACCTGTAGACGGTGATGAATATGCTCCTGGAGTGCCGTTTTGTGCATACATAACCCTTGAACGAACTTTTCCCTCAGCGCCTCCGTCCCCAGACGGGCATAGGCCATTTGATTTCTGATTTGATCCTGGCTCGTTCGTTCGCGCTGAACCATGTCATAGACGGAGCGAATTTTATCGATCAATTCCTCTTTAAGGGTAGGCTTAAGAATATAATCGACCGCTCCTAATTGAATGCTTCGCTGGGCGTATGTAAAATTGCTGTAGCTGCTGATTACGATGACTTTAGGTTGGTAATCCATCGCTTTCACAGATTCCAACATATCCAAACCGCTCATCTCCGGCAGCAATATATCCGTTAAAATAATTTCAGGGCGGTATCGCTCAATAAGTGTAAGCGCTTCCTCTCCGGAGTGCTCTGCAAATACTTGCTCGAATGACAGCCCGCTTTGCTCTATGACCTCTTGAATACCCAATAAGATGTCTACTTCGTCTTCGATGACAATGATTTTCACGCAATCACCTCTCAACCATTATAACCCGACATGCGATAAACCCATATAGAGGTTGTTCAAAAAGTCCCTTTTGATTCTCCATAATAATGTGAAATGCAAGAAAACCCGTGCAATACGGGGTTCCCTGTGCCTATCCCTTTACCGATCCTAATGTAATTCCTTTAATAAAGCTTCGCTGCAGCAGCAGGAAAAAAACGATCATAGGCACAGCCGCCAGGGAGGCTCCAGCCATTGCATAGCCATAGTTGACGTTATTTTCAGAATAGGTGATGGTCGAGATACCTAATGGCAGCGTCAGCTTCTCCTTGGATTGCAAAATAATAAGCTGCCATAAATAGTCGTTCCACGTGTGCATAAAAGCGAAAATGGACAACGCTCCAAGCGCAGGCAACAAAAGCGGCAAAATGATCCTAACAAACAATAGAATTTCCCCGGCACCATCGATCCTCGCTGATTCCACTATTTCATCGGGTATCGATTTGGCGAACTGCCGTACAATGAACACCCCGAACGGGAAAGCGATCGCCGGGAGGATGACGCCCAGATAGCTGTCAATTAATCCTAGCTCTCTGCAAAGTATGTATAAAGGAACTAGGGTAACCTGAGTCGGCATCATCATAGTAGCAATAACAACAAAGAACAGCACGGTATTGCCGGGAAACTTTTTCTTCGCATAGGCATATCCCGCCATCGCCGAAAAAATAACGATAAAAATTACAGTGACCAAGCTTGTAAACACACTGTTGAACATCCAGAGCGGCGCTGGAGTTGTGGAAAAAATATGCTTATAGTTGAAAAGCCTGAACTTGGATGGAAACCATTCCGGAGGAATGGCCCAGATGGATACTTGCGATTTGAATGAGCCTGTCAGCATCCAATACAACGGAAATATAAAAGCGATCGCTGCTAGTAAAAGAAACACGTACCTAAAGACAACATGTGATTTCATCCGTTTCCATTCTCCTCTAACGAATCGAATCTGAGCTGTTCGTTTAATCTGTTTTGGATTTCATGAACCGGAACTGCAGCAGCGAGATGATTAAAATAATAACGAACAGGATGACGCTTTGGGCCGAAGCTTTACCAAATTCGAGTGAAACGAACGCAGTCTGGTAAATGGTATACACAAGGGATTCGGTTCCATGAAAAGGACCGCCTCCGGTTAATAAATGGATGACGACAAAAATTTGAAACACGCTAATGGTCGAGGTGATCACAATTAATATCGTTGTGTGGGAGATTAAGGGCAGAGTAATGCTAAAAAATGTTCGAATCGGACTTGCTCCATCGATCTCAGCAGCTTCGTATAATTCTTTGGACACACCGTCCATCCCCGACAAATACAAGATAATCGGTTGGCCGACCATCCAGGTAATGACAACGCCGGATAATGCCATGATCGCGCTCAGTTGACCAGAGAATACATCAACACTCCCAAAGCCGAGCAGCTCAGAGAAGTACTTGATGATTCCGAAGCTCGGATTATACATCCAGCCCCAAACCAAGGAAAGCACGACTGGCGTACTGACGACCGGCAAATAAAATACGAGCCGAAAAAAGCTTTTGGATATTTTATGGAATCCCTGCATGAATGCTGCGATAACCAGCGACATAATGACAACACAAGGGACAATGATTAAAACAAAATAAAACGTGTTGACGAATGATTTGCGAAACAGCTCTTCCCCGAACAAGCTTCGGTAATTATCAAATCCTGCGAAAACGGATGTATAAATATCAGCTTTAAATAGACTCAAATAAAATGTATACAGCAGCGGAAACACGAGAAACACGGTTAAAAACAACAAATTGGGTCCGATAAAAAAATAACTCCACATCGATTGGCGAAGCTTCATCTGCATGCACCTCAGCAATTTCTTATCATCTCGTTAGCAATCCATACACCTTCGTCCCAGTGCTGTGAAAGACCAGGACGAAGTTAATCCCACTGTTTTATCTCACTTCCTGGCAGCCAGCTCGTTCGCATTTTTCACGAAATCGTCAAGCGCTTGCTTCGGACTTTTTGCTTTCAGGAACGCCGCTTGCATTTCTGGATAAAACGCTTTTCTTAAGGAAGAGAAGTAAGCTTTATTTTTTCCCAAGTCGACGATTTCCAGCTTGTTTAACAGCTCGAACACCTCGGAGGCGTCTTTATTATTAATTTCATACGTCCCCGATTTACGTGCGGATATCCCATAAGTCGCCTTGTTGATCGCTTTAATATTGTCAGGCTGCGTCAAAAATTTCACGAATTCAACTGCCGCTTTTTTCTTCTCCGTATCGGTTTGTTTGAAAATCGCATATCCGTTCTCGCCAGTTACTGTGATTTGCGGCTTCACCCCTTCTTTCATGACAGGAATGATTCCATACGCCTCAACAGAAGGCTCCACCGCACCGTTCTTCTTACCTGCCTCCAAATCCCCATAAACCGGCGAGGTGTGATTTAAGACGGCCAGCTTGCCCTGTTTGAACAGCTCGAAGTTCGCAGTAACGTCCATTGTCACCGTTCCTGGAGCGACCAATCCTTCCTCCTGAAGGCTAAGCATAAAGTTGAGCGCTTCAACACCTTCAGGACCGTTCACTGTGTATTGAGTGAAATCTTGGTTCGCCCATTTAGCCCCGGCAGCAAGCAGGTTGTTAACCATCAGCTGATCCGCTTGCTCGTTTTTGGCAAAATAAGCGATACCATATGTATTTTTATCTGCGACTTTCTTTAAGGCATCTTTCATTTCATTCCAGGTCCAGGAGCGATTCTTCGGCATCGCAACCCCTTTTTTCTCGAATATGGTTTTGTTCAGGAAAACTACCTGAGGCACACTGCCTAACGGAAGCGCATACAGCTTTCCATTGATCGTTCCCATGTTGAGAAATGCTTCTTTCCAATCCGCTTTATCGTCCTTTACCACATCATCAAGTTCCTCCAGGACGCTATTGCGGGCATGCTTGCTAATTCGAATCGGGATGTTATCGTATAAAATGTCCGGAGGATTATTGCCTGCGACTGCTACGTTCACTTTCTGCTCGATATCCGAGAAAGGCACGGATTCTACTTTAACGGTTACATTCGGATGAAGCTTTTGAAATTCTGCTGCCTTCTGCTTCTCCCAATCCCCGTAATTTTTGCTGTCATAGCCCTCGATATCCTTAAATCCCGTACCCGCCCACATCGTTAATGTAATCGTCTTGGCGCTGCCAGCCCCTGCAGTTTGGCTGCTGTCTTGCGGCTTCTGCACCGAATTGAACGCACAGCCTGCTGCTACTCCTGTAATTAATATAGCTGCTGCTCCTGTTTTTAATAACTTCTTCATAGTCCCACCCCTTTGTCATGACTCAACAATCACGCTTAGTTGATTTGTTATCCTGATTATACTGAAAGCAGCGGGCCATTTTAACATGCATAAATTAGTATTTTACAATACAAAATTAACTTCCTTACTGGTTCACTAGCCTTACAAAAAAACAGAGAACCCAGTCTACCATAAACCGGGTTGCTCTGCTTCGTTAGAACTAATTCACTAGCCTTGGCTGTTGGCCGTATAACTGAATCGACCCAGCACTTCATTCTGTGCAAAGTAAGCTTCAATTCTCTCGCATTCTTCCTCAGTGAATTGCTTCAACGGCTGCCGAACTGTAGGAGTTGACAAAACGCCCTGAAGATAGAGAATATGTTTCTCATAAGCAATAACATCAAATTGAATCATATGCGCAATCACCTTATTAGCCTCTGCTTGCATCATCTGCAAAGATTCCTTGGACGGCTGTTCCTCTGAATGGATAAGCTCGTACATCTTGGTAAACAAACCAGGCATCATATTAAACGTACTGCCAATGGCGCCATCTGCCCCTACGAATGCCCCCGCCGTATATACTTCATCATGCCCGTTATAGATAAGGAAATCTTCCCTGCATCTCATGCGAATTTGCTGCATTTCAAAAAGATTAAGCGAAGTAAATTTTACCCCAATACACTGTGGATTGCGGCTCATCTGCTCATAAAACTCCAGAGACAGGCTCACTCCTGTCGCGCCAGGATAATGATAGACGATCATCGGAAGTGAAACCGCTGCCATAATGGCTTCATAATGCTCACGAATTTCTTTCATCGTTACCTTATAATAAAATGGCACAACCGCTGAGATCGCATCAACTCCCTGAAGCTCAGCATGCTTAGCCAGCTTAATGGACTCCCTCGTACTGATATTGCCTACATGTGCGATGATGATAACTCGCCCGGCGGCTGCCTTGACGACTGCTTCCAAAACCTGCTGGCGCTCCTCATTTGTCAATATAAACCCTTCACCTGTACTTCCGCCTACATAAAATCCATGAATACCTTGTTCAATCTGGTGATCAACCAGTCGTGCCAAAGAAATATAGTCAATATCACCATTCTCGTGCATTGGGGTCAGCAGAGCTGTAAAGATGCCGCCAAACGTTTTGCGGTTATCCATCCTCTTGTTCATATAGTTCGATCTCTCCCTTGCGCTATAAGCGTATAATATAGTTCGTAATGATTGTATTGTAGCTCGCGGAATGGATACTCACTTATCATTTTTTTATAATACCTATCATTTCTTTACAGAAAATAACCCCGTATAATAAAGAAACAAATAATTAGAATACGAAGGTGAGCGTCATGTATCCTCAATATCTTTTTGAGTACCCGAATATCGACACCGACTTTCCTTTTCATATGAAGAAAAAGAGATACACTTCCGTCCCCTCCCATCGCCACGATTTTATCGAGCTATCTTTTGTGCTGGAAGGGAAAGGAACTGAATGGATTAACGGTACCGCTCATGACATGCTCCCTGGAACCATCGTTCTCCTGCTGCCTTATCAAATTCACAAGTATCATGCAGCTGAGGACGAGCCGCTACTTATGTATATTTGCAATTTCGATATGAAGCTCGTCACAGCAGGACCCGAATCGGCCTGGGGCTTACACGAGCTATTGCTAGGACGGGATGAGACTCAGCCGGCTTATATTCAACTGCAAGGAAAAGCTTATGAGGATGGAGTGCAGCTGTGGGATAGACTCTATCAGGAGTACGAATCCTCACTCGCCTGGAGACCTATCATGCTAAGAGCGCTGCTGCTGGAAGCATTGTCGCAGTTTATCCGCAACATGGCGAGGCAAGATACGACACCGACAAGGACGCAGCATCCCGCTTCCACGAAAGGTATATGGCCTGTCGTACAGTATGTATACGATCACTACCTGGAGCCTCTATCCTTAAACACTTTATCCGAGCAGTTTCATATTCATCCCGCACAGCTGAGCACTCAATTCGGTGAGGCATTCGGTATTTATTTTGTTGATTTTCTTCATGAGCTTCGGATTCGGCATGCTTGCAGCCTGCTGATTTCTTCTGATCTGCCTATTTCTCAAGTGGCTTTTGAGTCGGGATTTTCCTCTTATCCCACGTTTTCACGTACATTTCATCGAATTAAAGGGATAACACCGAGCCAATACAGACAAAAGAAAGGGCTTCGGAGATAAATCAATTAACCATCAAAGAAGCCAATCACACAGACACAAGCCTGGACCATCCGATCTTGGATGTTTGAGCTCTACAAGCTATGACGATACTTTTGATACAAGTTCGTCATTATTTGGGTGAAAAGAAATGAACCTGACTGCAGATCAAGTGTTATGATGAAACCCACAGTAGTTATTTATTATAGAACCTAAGTCGGTAGAGGTGAAAATCATGTGGAAACCTGATCGTCTAAGCGATCAACCTCTGTATCAACAAATTGCTGATGATATCGAACGAAGAATTTCATACGGCGAATTTCCACCGGGCAGCTTGCTTCCTTCCGAACGAAAGCTGGCCGAACAATTGGAAGTGAACCGCAGCACGATCATTCTTGCCTTTGGAGAGCTGCGTGCGCTTGGAATCATTGAAAGTCGATCAGGCAGCGGAACACGGGTAAGCAAATTTAAATGGGGTGCTACGCCGAAGCATACTCCTAATTGGCATCGGTATGCAGAAGGCGGGAGCTTTCTGCCTAACTTGCCCTTTTTGCGACGTATCCGCGAAGCCCTTCAACAAGATAAAACATTGATTGATTTTGCCAGCGGCGAACTTGCGCCGGACCTAGCTCCAATTGAAGAGATCAATATTCTCATGAGCGAAAATAATTACACTTCTTATTTGGGCTACGACAACCCGCAAGGGTATTTAATGCTAAGACAGCAGCTAGTATCATATCTAAGTCAATATCGGGATATTCAAACGACCGAATCGTCGATTCTCATCACCTCCGGTTCCCAGCAATCTTTATATTTAATTACACAATGTTTACTCTCTCCCGGTGATGCAGTTGCTATTGAGGACCCATCTTATTGTTATTCTTTGCCCATGTTTCAATCGGCCGGACTTCGGTTGTTCCGTCTTCCCGTCGATCATAAGGGAGTTCGCCCCGAGGAAATTCGTTCGCTGTATAAAAAGCACCGTATCAAGATGGTGTTTCTAAATCCGAATTTTCAGAATCCGACAGGCGCTTTGCTCGATGCTAAACGTCGTATCGAACTGCTTGATGTTGCAAGCGAATTGGGGCTTCCCATTGTAGAGGACGATCCCTTTAGCCTCTCTGCCTATGATGGTTCAGCTCCGCAGCCACTCAAAGCTATTGATCCGATCGGCTCGGTGCTTTACATTGGCTCTTTCTCCAAAATCGCAGCGTCCGGGTTGCGGGTTGGATGGATGGTCGCTCCCCATTCCGTAGTCGATCGACTGGCTGATGCCAGACAGCAGATGGATTTCGGGCTAAGCGTCGTTCCGCAAAAAGTCGCAGCGCAGTTTTTAAGCTCCCCCTATTTCCAGCCTCATTTGGATCGACTGCGTATGCATCTGCTCTATAAACGCGATTTACTAATCGAGGCTCTTCAAAGCGAACTGCCTGAACTGGTCAGATTCACGGTTCCACAAGGAGGATTGCATCTGTGGTGCAAAATAATTCCTGATGTAAATGACAACAAGCTGTTGGAAGAAGCAATCCGAAGGGGAGTTATCTTCGTACCTGGAAGTGTTTATGGTTCGGATTCCGGTTATGTACGATTTACTTTTGCTAGAGCTAGGGCAGATGAGATCGGTCCAGGCATAGCGAAGTTCGCGGCGGCACTTAAAGCTATTCTTAGTTAACAACTTCATACAGGTGCATAAGAAGTGGATTAGACTTTAAACAAGCTTCTTATGTACTGAACCCTCCTTATTCACTAATCTGGGTAGATGACCATACAATATAAAAAATTCAGATTAAGGAGTGGATACGTTTGCATAAAATTACATCTGATGTTGCCAAAGCGTTACTCGTAGCTGCCGAACGGAAGTCAAGAGAACTGGGTCTTTCCGAAAATATCGCTATTGTCGATGACGGAGGTAACCTTGTCGCTTTTCTCCGCATGGATAATGCCCGTATAGCTGGGATCGACATTGCTCAGAACAAAGCATGGACAAGTGTCGCCATGAAAATGCCTACAGCAAATTTGGCTCAAGCAGCTCTCCCTGGTGGACCATCGTTTGGAATAAATATTACAAATAATGGAAAAATCGTTATTTTAGGTGGAGGAATCCCGCTCGTCAGAGAGGGCATGATCGTTGGAGGTATAGGTGTAAGCGGAGGTACAAGCGCTCAAGACGTCGATGTGGCGAATGCCGCCATTGGGGTATTCGAGAGCATAGGCGCTTCACATAGTGGAGTTAACCGATAGGGCAGTAATGGATCTGCAAGGACGGATAACACGTTTTATTCGTCCCTCGTGTTTTTTTATCCGCCGCTCGTACATGAACGTGATTTTTTAATTGATAATACACATTATTGCCAATCAAATCTTGAACGTTCCATTCTAATGTCTGTAATGAGTTTCCCATCTGTAACAATTAGACCACAAAATCAGTGCTTGATCCCCTCCGAACATCCATTTTCAAAAATTCCTCCAAAAATGCAGTTATTTTCTAACAAAATTACTGTTGAGAGAACATACCTGCAAAAATACATCAATTTTCATGAAAAACTCTTCGTTCCAGCTAAGAAAGAAAAAATAACTGCACATTTGCATGAATTCAAGAAGACTGCTGATATGCAAGTCAAAAGGATGTATAAAAGCAGGTTTTTAGGAAGAGACAATGGCTTCGAATCGAATAACTATTAATTTTATTAATTTCAGTTAGATCCTTCCCCTTCCAGCCTGGTTGCATTCAAACCATAAACCTGTACCCTGATCCCCAAACTGTACCGATATACTGAGGCTTGGACGGGTTTTCCTCGATCTTTTCCCTGATTCTGGCGATATGTACGGTTACTGTAGAAGCGTCGCTCAGCGCATCCATTCCCCAGATCCGCTCAAATAGCTCTTCCTTGCCGATTACCCGGTTAGCATGCTGCAAAAGAAAGACAAGCAGGTCGAATTCTTTTTGCGCCAGCATAACTTCATTTCCATTCACAAAAGCTCTTCTGGAATCCTTATGAATCTCAAGACCCCTAACCTGGATCTTGCTGCCCACTCCTTGTCCGAACCGTTCTTTCATTCGCTGAAATTTCTTCAAATGTGCATTGACCCGGGCTACCAGCTCCCCTGAGCTGAATGGCTTTGTGATGTAATCATCCGCACCGAGCCCCAAGCCATTAATTTTATATATTTCCTCTGCCCTGGCGGATACCAGAAGAACAGGAATGTCGTCCTTCTCGCGGATCACTTTCAGTACTTCAAATCCGTCCATATCCGGTAGCATAATGTCCAAGATAACAAGCTCAATCTCTTCTTGCTCAAGAGCTTTCAAGCCTTCTGATCCGCTATTCACAATTTTAACCGAATAATTGCTCAGCTCCAGGTAATCCTTCTGCAGATTTGCAATACTTTGGTCGTCCTCAACAATAAGTATCCTTTTCATCCTAACCTCCAAACGGCTAAAGCTTTTTCAGAGATATCATTATCCGGGTCCCTTCCCCTACAACGCTTCTAGCCCATATTTTCCCCTCATGCCCCTCCACAATTTGCTTGGCAATAGCGAGCCCAAGTCCGCTGCCGTCTGCATTTTTTCTTGAAGGGTCCACCCGATAGAAACGTTCAAAAATATGGGGGAGGTTCGCCTCTGGAATTCCTTTTCCATTGTCTTTGATTTCTATAATGGCAGATGTCCGGGTCTCTCTGAGTATAATAGCAACCCTTCCATCAGGCTTGTCTATATACATAACCGCATTGTCCAAAATGTTTTGAATGACTCTCCTTAACCTTTCGCGATCGATTAACACAAGGACAGGCTCATTTAATTCATTTATAAATTCTAAGGATAGCTTGGCCTTTTCATATTCATATTTATGATCCCCAACACAGTCCTGTAAATAATTGACCAGATCGCTTTTCTCAAAGTGATAAGGGAGCTGGTTCAAATCCAGCTTGGAATATAAAAGAAGATCATCAATCATGGCATTCACCAGAATTCCCTTAGAGCGAGCGGTTTCCAAATATTCTTCCATCTTCTCAGGAGTCTTCGCAACCCCGTCGATAATACCTTGGATATAACCAATAATGGAAGTCACAGGCGTCTTTAGATCATGCGAAATGCTGGATACCAAAAACTTCCTGTTTTCATCATATTTTTGCTGCAGATAAATAGATTCCTTCAGTTTGATCCTCATGAGCTCCAGCGTTCTGCCCAGCTCCCGGACCTCCCCTTCACCCTCCTCTGCAATTTCGCAGCTTAAATCACCTTCACTGATTTTGACCGCCGCGTCCTTTAACCTGGAAACCGGAGAAATGATACCTTTCGAGAAGGTATAAGAAACCCAAAAGTTCATCAATAAAAAAAACAGGATAAACACGCTGACCGTAAAAATGCCAAGCAGCGTATAAAAGCTCGTTTTCAGCTTTATTGGCGCAAGCAGCAGCAAAACTCCAAGATCGCCAGATGGAAGCTTGTAGTCAACACGGGCAAAGAAAAAGGTTTTTCCATCAATCTCCAGCGTATCCTGATTAGGCATATCACCGGATAACACCAGGCTTTTTTCTATATCAATCAGATCAAACTTTCTAGTAGAAAATAAAACCTCTCTATTGAATAACAGGATGGCATTCGCACCCAAAGCCTTAACGCGATCAGACAGCTCTTGCTGATTTTTTTTATCCAAAAGCTGCGCGAACTCCAAGGTCTGTGCATTCCTCTTGATCTCACTAATCCCCGTTCTAAGCTCGAAGACATTTTTCAATTCGTTGATATCCGCCTTATGACCAAATATTTTCGTATACGCGGCAACAAAAATAATGACAGCCAAAACTGTCAAACCAATGGAAAACAGCACAGCCAGTGCATTCATCGTGAAAAAGCGTTTGGTTAAATGCATGTAGGTTCCTTTCTAAATATCCTTGCTGTCAAACAGGTAGTAACCAGCGGTAAATAACATTATACCACAGCCCGACATGATTAAGACCTGACGGAATATTTTAAACACATTAATCGATTCCGAGATCCAAAGCGTATACCAGTCAAACATCGACGTAATAAAAAAGCTGGAATAAGAAGAAAACACAATGCCCAGAAAGTTAAAGCTGATAAATACAATAATCGAGAGGAAAAATACAGCCAGCCCTCCCTGAAATATATTGGACAGCAGCACAACTAAAAGCGCAAAAACAAATACAGGAAAAAATGTAGAGGTATAGGATAAAAACACCCTTATGATCCCCATCCAGCTAGCGGACGCAGGATTAAACAGGAACCCGGCCAGCAAGGAAAGAACCATGACGAACATCAGGTTTGCCAATATAAACAATGCTATATTCAAAACCTTGGCACTAAAAACACCTAATCGGGATACAGGTCTTAGGAGCGTTATTTTCATCGTATTCGACGAAAATTCACCGTTAAACATGTCAATGGCAACAAAGGTTGCAAATAGCGGTAAAATCGTATAAGTAAAAATCGAGAGAACCACTATGGGAAACTCCGTACTGCCTACCACTCTTAATCCAAGGCCATGCTTAATCGCTGTAACGGCAATTTGTCCGATTAATACAGCAAGGATGGACAATATAGCGGCCACTATGATTTTTTTCTTTTTCAACAGCTTCACGGCTTCATTAATAAATGCAGCATTAAACCCTACCATTCCTGTCCACCTCACTAACAAAATAATTTTCAAGCGAAGAATAATTGGAAAGAATGCTTTGAGTATAATCTACATTGACAAGCTTTCCTCCGTACACGACACCAATTCTTGTGCAGGTAAGCTCTACATCATGAATCAGATGGCTGGAAATCAAAAAAGTTGTGCCTTCTTCCTCGGCAAGCTGTTTAATCAGCTTTCGCATATCCAGCATTCCTTCTACATCCAGTCCGTTCAAAGGCTCGTCCAAAATCAGAACCTTCGGATTGGATAGAATCGCAGCCGCTACACCCAGCCTTTGCTTCATCCCAAGCGAAAATTTTTTTGATTTTTCATCTTTATATTTTAGCATACCGGTAATTTCAAGACATTCGTTGATTCTTTGCTGGTCAACCTGCGGATAAAATCGGGCAAACAGCTTCAGGTTTTCATTGGCCGTCAAATAAGGATACGACTCCGCCGTCTCGATAATACAGCCGACATGCTTCATCGCATTGACATAGTTGTCTAAAATGCTGGCGCCAAAAATCTTCACATCGCCGCTATCAGGTTTCATGAGTCCCGCCATCATTTTCATGGCTGTCGTCTTCCCTGCGCCATTGGGCCCCAAAAGGCCGAATATATCGCCTTGATCAACCTCTAAATTCAAATCATTGATTCCCCGGCCGTTTTTATACACCTTGGTTAAGCCGTTTATTTCAATCGCTTTATTCGTCAATGACAACATCTCCCTAAAATAACCCCACAAAGTGGGGCCGAAACTTTGATGCGTGTTACCCTTTTGAAATAGCCCTTCTTAGGTATTCTCAGCCAACAGCAGAGATGAGGTACTTTCCCACGCGTGCTAATGGCAGAATTCGGGGTTCGTTTACAGCATGACATGGCAGCCCAGCGAACCCCGCGCATTTATCAGGAAAATGTGACGTTATTTTCTCCCAAAATAGCACTCCAAGCCCTATAACTGGAATTCCTCCTGCTAAATCTATGGATTTTGGCTGATTTCAGCCCTATCACCTCTATTAGCAGGAGTTTTTCCAGTTAGATTGCTTTCAAACGATATCCAGGCTGGATTAACGGGAGGATTTCCATCTATCTCTTTCTTCCGGCAGCCGTAAGAGTATCCTAATATCAGGAAGCCGCACTAACGGCTTCCTTGGACCTGCTTATTACTCAAATATACGGTTAAACTCTCCATCGTAATAAGGTCCGGAGTTGCTTCTGTAAGAGTCCTTACCCATGATTTCCAGATGAAGGTCAAGATAAATTTTTGCGGAGCCGCTAGGATTAATTCGTCCGTTTTCCTGCTCTCCTTTGGCATTCGAATAAGTGAAGGTTGACATCGGTTTCGTATCGTTAGGATTGTATTCGAAATTAAAATTATACTTGTCTGGATAATCGGACTCGAAACCAGGATTAACCGTTTCGCTATACTTGCCTGTTACTTTATCGTTAGCCACATTTGTAATTTCCAGTGTTCTCTCGCCTATTTTCACGAATTTCCCGTTTTTCTCAATGATAATGTTATTTCTATATTTCCCTACATATTTGCTGCTTAAGCCTCCGGATTGACTTACCTTCTCGACGTTTGTGCCTGTCAGGTCTGGGATGGTAATTTTCGTAGCTCCGATGTCGGAAAGCTTGAAAACTGCATTCAGCGTCAAATCGTGCTGAACTCCGTTTTTGTCTTTCCCGGACAAAGTCACATCACCCGTGACATTTTCCACAATGCCGGCTTTGTTTTCAACGGCCGTCCCCAAAACCTTTTTAACGAAAATATCGCTCTCGATTTCCGGCAGACTCGCATCCTTTTCCATGCGGCCATGATCGCTAATCATCCGCTTAAAGCCGAAGGAGGATACAGCATTAACTACAGCAGGCACCTGTGCCTCGGACAAGCTTCCCGAGTATACTTTTGCGCCATCCGCTCTTTCCTCTATCTGCACATAATCCTTCAGATTGCCGACCAAAGCATCAAACAGCTTTTCAATCTCTGGCGCTCCCTTGTCATTAAACGGACTTGTGAATCGGTTTCGCTCTGCTCTATTCGCATCATTGGAAAATTCCGTTACGTAATATTTATTATCCGTTCCATTTTTCCAAACCGAAAGCTTTTTGTCCGTATAGGAGTAGTTGGATGTCGTTTTTCCATCTGGCCCCTGATTCACCGTCGAATTTTCAGATGCCTGCTTTTCCGTATCGATTTTGTTGATAGTGGTCGCTTGGAGTACGGTTTTACCGTTATCCTTAAATGTAAACAGCGCTTCGACTGTGTAGTTGTTCAATCCTTTCTCCATCTTTGCGGCGGTATTTTTTGCAGAGCCCTTCAGTCGGTCGTAACCTGAGCCAAGCAGCGTATCGGCAAAAGCGGTGGATACAAATAAACATGCGCCGAGCGTGAATGAAAGTATGGTTATTGATTTTTTAGTAAGTTTCATTTCCTATCTCCTTTATTTCTTTTTGGGGGACGTCTCCTTACCTTTTATTATAAACGAAGCTTATTGAATCCTTCTAAATGAACTATTAACAAAATATTAACTCTATATAAAACGCACTTAACATTATAACTGAATAAGTAACCGATCGATGGTATCCTGAGGATACTTGTTGATTCTATTCATAAACGCTGTGACATGGAGTCGAATGCGATAAAATTTGTTGAAAAACA
>NZ_JANQBD010000034.1 GCF_024722015.1 Paenibacillus radicis (ex Xue et al. 2023)
CATGACCTTTGATGAAGCTTATGAAGCAGTAGACCGTTACATGGATTTCTACAACAATCGTAGAATGCACGGCAGCTTAAAACGAATGCCCCCCAATCCATTTTCGGAGTGGGTCATGCAGCTCGAAGATCGGACGATCTTTCATAAAGCATTATAATTTTTCATTGAAAGTGAGAGGAGAAATTCACATAAAGGAGCAAGCCCAACTGCGAGAAGAAATCCAACAACTTATAGAGCAACGTAATGCCTCAAGGAAGACAACTTGGAGCTGTATCGGAAGCTCACCGATCCCGATTTTTGATGCACTTCCTCAAGCACCCAGGGGTGATATTTGTAAAAAATCTCGAAATAAAGAGTTATGCTAAGGAAACCACTAATTTAAGGGTGAAGACTCCGGATTTAGGGGGCCTAGCCGAAATTCCAGTTATAGGGCTTGAAACGCTATTTTCGGGAGAAAATAACGTGACATTTTCCTGATAATTGCGTGGGATTCGCTAGGCTGCCATGCAGTGCTTGTTACGAACCCCGAACCCCGCGATGAGCACGCGTTGGAAAGCGACCTCATCTCTACTATTCGCTGAGAATACCCAAGAAGGGCTATCTCAAAAGGGTAAACCCTGGTTAGTGAGCGAATGAATCCGATAGAATGTGCAAAAGAACCTTTTATATGGAGGGTTCTTTTGCAACCCTATTTTCACGATAATGGTGGATGGGCTGTTCCAAAATGAATTTTGGGACAGTACTTTCCAAGGACACCGCAAGGCGTTTTTTTATTATCAATAACCTCACATATTTTTACGATAAACGTTCGGAGCCAGCCCAACATACTTCTTAAATAGCCGTGAGAAGTAGAAAACATCCTTATATCCCAATGTGTCGGAAACTTCTTTAAGGGTCAGGTCTGTATTTAATAAAATATTTTTAGCTTCAGCAGCCTTCAACCGATGGATATATTCATTGAGAGGGTACCCGGTATATTCGCTGATGCTGCGGCGCAGTGTCGAAACCGAAATGTGATGGCGTTTGGCTAATTTGGCGGCATCAATTGGTTGGAGCAAGGAGTTGGATATATCCTCCAAAATTTGATTCATTTGCTGGGATTTTCCGTGCTCTGGAATTTGATTTGCACTCCAAATAAACTCATACAATAATGATTCAAGCAGCAGCGAAGCACGATCAACATTCGCGGGGGTCCCACTCTCCATGAGCATAAAAATACGATCAATTCGATTTTGCAAGGAATCGTCCGTACCGACTTGACTGACCCTTCCAGGATGAATGGGCCAGTACTCCAACCACTCCTTTAACCGTGCACCCTCTATATTGAAATAATATTCATCCCAATAACCGTTCATTTCCGGACCATACTCGAACACAGCATCCGGATAAAACCAGAATATACTCCCTGATTCCACGGTTTGTCGTACTCCGTTATTAACCTTGTAGTAGCCTCTCCCGCCTGTGATATAAACAAGTGCCCAAGTTTGAAAAGTCGCTTCGTTCCTTTGCAGTGTTCTGCCTGGCAAATGCCCGACGTTGGTGACGGTTAAAGTCTTCAGGTTGAGCTTGCTTTTATCCACCTTACGGTCAATGATGCGGATCGGAACAGGACTGATCATATAGTCCATGAAACTTGTTACTTTGTACATTCACGTCTGCCTCCGATGCATGGTATGTTTGGTTTAATGTGTTCCTTATGTGCAATATAGCGGTAATGTGATATGAACATATGCAACATGCTTGTAAAAGTAATTGTATCGTGAAAGCGCTGTTTGGAAAAGAGCTTTCCAAGCTGTTATCCCCAAGGAGAGGAACGATAAACATGTCTAAAGTAAGAGTCGCCGTGATTGGCGCAGGATCCATTTCGAATGTGCATTTAACGGCCTATGCGGCCAATCCGAACGTTGAGCTGGTTGCCATTTGTGACCTCAATGGAGAGAGAGCGAAGGGAAAAGCTGAACAATACAAAGCCTCGAGAACCTTCACTGACTACAAAGAACTGTTAGCCGACCCGAATATCGATGCGGTAAGTATCTGCACCTGGAACAAAACTCATGCCGAGATCAGTATCGCTGCATTGGAAGCGGGCAAGCATGTGCTATGCGAAAAGCCTCTTTGCAAGACAGTGGAGGAAGCGCTGAAGGTGCAGGATGCGGTACGGCGTACAGGGAAGCTGCTGCAGGTTGGCTATGTGAGGCGGTTCGGACAAAATGTACAAACGCTGCGCAAGTTTATCGATGCGGGTGAGCTTGGGGACATTTATTATGCCAAGGCCTCCTGCTTGCGCCGATTAGGCAATCCTGGTGGATGGTTCGCGGATGGCGAGCGTTCCGGCGGCGGGCCCTTGATCGATCTTGGAGTTCATATCATTGATTTGTGCTGGTATTTGATGGGAAAGCCCAAGGTTAAATCCGTAAGCGGGAATTCATATCGGAAGCTAGGTAATCGTAAACACATTGACAACTTAGCATTTTATAAAGCGGCGGATTACGATGCAGACAAAAATGACGTGGAGGATTTGGCGAACGCGTTAATTCGTTTTGAAAATGGTGCTTCTCTATTCGTAGATGTCAGCTTTACGCTGCATGCCAAAAAAGATGAGCTGACCGTCAAGATTTACGGTGAAAACGGTGGGGCTGAGATTGAGCCTGAGCTGCAAATTATTACCGAGAAGCATCAGACTATTTTGAATGTAACACCGCAGATTGATCAGCCAAGCTTCGAGTTTCAGCAAGCCTTTCAAGCTGAAATTAACCATTTCATCGACTGCTGCCAAGGTAATGCGGAATTGCTAAGCCCTGTAGAGGATGGGGTGGAGATGCTGAAAATTTTGAGCGGTATTTATCAGTCGGCAGCCGAAGGCAAAGAAGTTGAATGGTAAGCAAGAGGATAATAGCTGGTGTAAGGAGCTTCCTCTGAAAGACACAGCTATAGGAATTATTCCTTTTAATAAATTCGAGAAAAGAAAGGATGAGATCTACTGTGAAGCTAACTAATAAAATCGGAGTTATCGTGGATAGCTTTGGAATTGGAGTACGTTCAGGTCTCTTAAAAGCCAAAGATGTAGGTGCACAAGGCGTCCAAATTTATGCGGTGAGTGGAGAAATGGACCCTGCCAATTTGCCGTCGCATGCACGCAAAGAGCTCAAAAGCTACATCGATTCGCTAGGCCTTGAGATATCGGCGCTATGTGGTGATTTGGGCGGACATGGCTTCCAGGACCGCAAAGCCAATTATGAGAAAGTCGAGAAATCGAAACGGATTCTTGATCTAGCCATGGAGCTTGGAACGAATATCGTCACGACCCATATCGGGATTGTGCCTGACGATGTGCAGAGTGAGATTTACGATTCCATGCAAGTCGCATGTGAGGAACTGAGCAATTATGCGAGGAGCATGGATGCTTATTTCGCGATTGAAACCGGTCCGGAGAAAGCGGCGCATTTGAAGTCTTTTCTGGACTCGCTTACGGTCAATGGAGTATCCGTCAATTTTGACCCTGCGAACATGGTAATGGTTACTGGAGATGATCCGGTGCAGGGGGTTCATATTCTAAAAGATTATATCGTCCACACGCATGTTAAAGATGGAGTGCGCTTCCGTGAAATCGATCCCAGGGAAGTATACGGCTTTCTTGGCTTTGAAAAGATGGATCATCAAAAAATCGCTGAGATGGGATCCGCTGGTCAAGCCTTCAGAGAAGTGCCTCTCGGTGAGGGCAAAGTTCCGTTTACTGAATATTTTGCTGCGCTTCAGGAGATTGGATATACGGGCTATTTGACTATTGAGCGCGAAGTTGGCGATCAGCCGGAAACGGATATACGCAAAGCGGTTTCTTTTATTAATGCTTTTAAATAACCTGCTGTGGGAGAGGGAGTGTTTTGGGATGAAAATAGCATTAAGCGTGTGGAGCTGCCATCAAAACTTTTATAATAAAACGTGGTCAAATGCGGATTTTATCGATTTCGTTGGAACTACACAGGCTGCTGGTGTCGAGCTGTTGAGTATGTTTTGGAATGCCGATACGGATATCCCTCAGGTGCAGGAGGCTCTGCTGCGCAATAACCTGAAGCTGGCCTGCTTTGGTGCTTGCAACAATCTGGCCCAACGGGATGAGGCAAAGCGCAGATCACAGGTCCAGGACATTTTAACAAGTGTTGATATGGCAAGGCTGCTGGGTGCGAAGGTAGTCCGGATTTTTTCCGGTGACCGCGCTGAGGGGCTGACCTTTGAGGAAGCCAAAGTGTGGATTATCGAAGGACTGAAAGAAGCAGCGGCCTATGCTGAAGAGAAAGGCATAACCTTATGCTTGGAAAATCACGGACATTTCGCTGGAAAGGCCAGCCAGGTGAGCGACATTATCCGAGAGGTCGGCTCTGATTCATTGCGAAGTACATTTGATACCGGGAACTTTCTGCTGGTGGATGAAAATCCTAGTGATGCGATTAGACAGCTGCTACCCTTAGTATCCCACGTTCACTTGAAAGATTTCAGAAAGATGGCTCAAAACGATCCGCAGGGAAGAAGCTATACCTCGCTAAGCGGAGACATTTATGCTGGCCAAGCACCAGGGGAAGGGGATGTAGATCTTCCATTTATTTTGTCCCAGCTTAAGGCTGCTGATTATGACGGTTGGCTGGCTGTGGAGTACGAAGGAAATGAAGATCAACAAGAAGCATCAACCCGCTCTATCCAAAATTTGAATAAATTGATGCAATAGGTAAATTTCTAATATTTACGTAGGAACAAATGTTTGCTAAAATGATAAAAAGTCATTAAATTGCCCAGTGTTCACAGGGGGAAGGATTAATAATATGAGCGAGGATAACGAAGCGCAGCCTCAGTTTATTTTGAATTCAAGCAAGAATCATGATGAAGCGTTTAAGAAGCTGCTGCAGACGTTTTTCGCAGAATTTATTGAATTGTTTTTTCCTGAAGTGAGTGAGCTGCTGGACCATAGCAAAACAAGATTTCTCATGCAGGAGCTGCTTGTGGATGTTGTTGGGGAGGAAGCACGTCAGCTTGATTTGCTGCTGGAGACCCGCTACAAAGAGTTTGATGCCTATATCTTGGTTCATTTAGAGCCGCAGTCATACAAACAGGCTAAGTTCAATGAACGGATGTTTATTTATTATAGTCGGTTGTTTGAACGGCATCGTGAAGAATATAAGCTGGTTATCCCTATTGCCATTTTTACAGCGGATGAAATTAGGGATGAACCGAATACACTTCTCATGACAATTCCTGGGCATGACATTCTTCGTTTTGAATTTCTCAAGGTAGAATTGAAGCGGCAGGAGTGGAGACGCTTTATTGATTCAGAAAATCCGGTAGCTGCAGCGTTATTAGCCAAAATGGGTTATAATAATAAAGAGAAGCGCGAGATGCGACTTGCCTACTTGCGTATGATATTGAGATTGCAAAAGAAGCTGGATGGAGCACGTCTGGCACTCATCATGTCTGTGGCTGATATGTATTTTGAACCCAATGAAGAGCAGGAAGAATCGATACTTCGCGAATTTAGGGAACAATATCCGGAAGAAGGTGAAGCGATTATGGAGCTAATGCCGGCTTGGAAGAAATGGGGCTATGAGGAAGGAATCGAAAAAGGTATAGAAAAAGGAATCGAAAAAGCGGTTCTTAAAATGCTCAGCAAAGGTTTCACACCTGAAGAAGTAGCCGAAACGCTTGAATTGCCAATGGACGATATTCGGAAGTTGGCCGCTAAGGAATAGTCATCTGTGAAAAGTAATGCCGAAGTAGAAGCTGCATCAGCAGCCCTCTGCTTCGGCTTTTTGCATTAAGGTTTTAGTTCTGCATTACAGGGATTCTAGACCCTGAATTGTAAAAAATAATTCATGCATACGATCGCTAAATCTCCCATATAGTCTGATAGTTGAAATTAATAGATTATGCGGAGGGATTCACCATGCCTAACTTGCCTCATGTTCATCTATTCCGGCGTATCAGCCTGTTTCTCAGCTTGATGCTAGTCTTGCTCTATTTTGTGGAACCGGTTTCTAGGGCGTATGCGGCAGCCAATGATGAGGAGAGACAGGAGGCTTATGAGCAATTAAAATCCGGAAAGCGGATATGGACGGATAAAGCCTATGTGCAGCCGGATCAACCAACGGTCTATTTAACTTTTGATGACGGGCCAAGTAAGCTGACAGGCAAGGTGCTGGATATTTTACGGGAAGAGGGTGTGCTTGCGACCTTCTTTATGCTGGGTGAACAGGTCAAGACCTATCCTGAGCAGGTTAGGCAGGCTGTGAAGGATGGGCATGCGATAGGCAATCACACGTACAATCATAAATATAACGAGCTATATACCAGCGTTGCGTCGTTCTGGAAGCAGATTGAACAAACCGAACAGGCATTGGATGAGACAGCGGGGGTAAAAACGAGGTTGATACGAGCCCCTGGAGGGACGTTCGGTAATTTTGATGCTTTTTACTTTTATTATTTAGATCAAGCTGGCTTCGAGGTGCATGATTGGAATATCGACAGCGGGGATTCCAAAAGAGTAGGGGTTCCGGCAAATGAAATAATCCAGACTGTAAAAAACGGTCCATTTGGCGACCAAGTCATTTTGCTAATGCACGATGGGACTGGACATGAGCAAACCGTTAAGGCGCTGCCTGATATTATCCGGTTGTTTAAGGCCAAGGGCTACGCATTTGCTCCCCTCAGTCCGCAGGTGAAGCCTGTGCATTTCTCAGCAGGAAAAATCAAATGGAACCGGTCAGTTGGATCGGACTTGCATAATAGACTTTTAGCTGAAGCGGGAGAGCAACGGCATGCATTCGAAGAATCAGGTACTGAAGAGGATCAGGAGTTGACACAAAAAGAAATAGAGAGCCCACAGGGGCAGCAGTTAGCTGGGGAGACCCGGAATTTACAGGAGCATCGGCTTGAGGGAACGGCATTCGAAGGGAATGGGAATGTGAGGGAGCAATCGCTGCCGTCCGAGCTGTTGGAGGTTATTCTGGGCAGTGACAGGCTGCTCTTTGAACCAGGCCAATATCGCTTGACTGGTGGAAATTATCAGGTACCGGTACGTAACCTTATAGAAGCCATGGGAGGTCACGCGGATTGGCGTGAAGGCCAGCGTACGGCAGTTGTTCATTATGGATCTCACGTGATCGAATATGATTTTTCTCATCATGAAATGCGCGTGAATCAGGGAGAGAAGCAAACGGTCTATCATTTACCGCAGATGGAATTAAGAAATGGAACGGTGTATGTACCGCTTCGCAAGACAGTAGAGCTGTTGGGCAGTCACATAATCAATGATGGGGTGAACAATGGCAACGGGCGGATGCAAATCCAGGTTGCACTTACCGGGGGGTATGCGGTCACCTTTGGATTCTAGCCTATCGATACTCACACAGGGAATTAGAGGGTTGAAATGGATGTGAACCAAGGTAAATGGTATTACTGTCTAAAGGAACTGAAGACTGGAAATACTAGAATCATAGAATGGGATCTATGAGGAGGTATTTCGGTTATGCAGGTGCATTCATCTTATTTTGACAAGCCGCAAGAAGTATTAGAACGAATAATCTATCAAATGGAAAAAGTGATTATAGGCAAACGAGATGTCATAGAGAAGCTGTTGATTGCTCTTTTATGCGGGGGGCATGTGCTGCTGGAGGATGTGCCGGGAGTTGGTAAAACGATGCTTGTCCGGGCCCTTGCCAGAACAATCGATTGCAGCTTTAAGAGGATTCAATGTACGCCGGATTTGCTGCCGTCGGATTTGACTGGGAGCAGTATGTATAATCAGCAGACAGCCCGGTTTGAATTCAGGCCCGGCCCCTTAATGGCTAATTTAATATTGGCGGATGAGCTCAATAGGACCACCCCTCGGACTCAGGCTGCCCTGCTGGAGGCGATGGAGGAGAAATGCGTAACGGTGGACGGAGAGGCGTATGCGCTGCCGGAGCCATTTTTCATTCTCGCTACGCAAAATCCTTTTGAGTTTGAAGGAACCTTTCTGCTGCCGGAAGCTCAGCTGGACAGGTTTTTCATGAAGCTTCGACTAGGGTATCCTGAGCCAAGTGAGGAGGTTGAGCTGCTAAACCGTGTTGCCGAGCGGCACCCGCTTACACAGCTTCGTCCGCTGCTGCTGCCTGAAGAGTTCATGGCTCTACAGAAGGAGGCGCTGCGGATACATGTGGATGATGCGGTTAAAAGCTATATTGTAAATATAACGGCCGCTTCTCGGAACCATCCTCATTTGGCACTTGGGGCGAGCCCTCGTGCTTCGATTGCTTTAATGCGTGCGGCACAGGCTCGTGCGTTCATGTCCGGCCGCAGCTACGTCATACCCGATGATGCCAAGCAGCTCGCGGTGTCAGTTCTGGCGCACCGGCTGCTGCTCTCTGCGGATGCCGCACTGTCGTATACGAGCTGTGAAGCTGTATTGAATGGAATTCTTACGGGTGCTCCGATACCTTCACGGCGTTATGCGCCGGCACAGTAGGAGATAACGTTATGTTTAATAACGTATTGAATCTGTTGATCCTTATTCTTTGCGGCCTGCTCGCAGCCTATTGGGGAATTCATGAGGGTGGGCGGTCGGCATGGCTTTGTACGTATGGGATAGGGACGCTGCTGGTTTATCTTGGTATGGTGTATATAAGTTTTCCATCGAGGATCCGAGTACATCGGTCTATTGAACATTCCCGCTGCTGGAGCGGAGAAGCGATAATGATGGAACTGCGAATGTATTTTCGTGGATTTTCGATACCGTCGGTTTGGCTGTCTATTGAGGAAATCTGGAGCCATATAGGAACTGAGGAGAAGGTCGTCTTTAAGGATACCTATCGGCCCTCCTTGTCGAGAGCTGCTAAGCTAAATGCGGTAATACCGGGTCTACCGCGAGGCTTGTACCGATTGGAAGCGATGACGATAAGCATAAGCGATGCATTCGGGCTGCTGCATATCAGCCGGAAAGTACCGGTTGGGGAGCACGAGCTGCAGGTACTGCCCAGACCAAGGCCCCAGCAGCCGAATCTGGACGGCGCTGGAGGGGAACTCCAGCGCCGCAGTCGGCAGCAGCAGCTGCAGCGGCTGGCCGCGTCCCCGTTGATCTACGGGACGCGGCCCTACGCGCCGGGGGATCCGCTAAGCCGGATCCACTGGCGCGCGACCGCGCGCGCAGGCGCTCTGCGCGCCAAAGAGTCGGAGCAGCCCGGCATGGACCGGCTGCTCATCTGTATCGACGCGGCCGCAGGCCCCTCGAACGCAGCCGCGTTCGAATCGGCCATCGAGGCCGCGGCAGGGCTGGCCAAGCGCGCGCTGGAGCTTGGCTTGACCGTACGCCTTGCCGCGTCTGATCGGCAAGGCCGTGCCCTGGAGGCGCAGGGGCGCGAGCGCCTCTCTGAGCTGCTCCGGCTGCTCGCACTGCTGCCGTGCAATGGCGACCGCCCCTTGGCGGCGTTGGTGCAGCGGGAGACGCTGCACCTCGGCCCGGGGGCCGGGGTCGCCATCATCACGGCACAGCCGGATGAGCAGCTGCTGCACTTGCTGTGCCGGCTGCGTTCACGCGCCGTGCAGTTGGTGTACATCCACAGCGAGGCCAATGGGCCGGACGCTGTGGAGCAGTGGCGGCGGCAGGCTCAGGCCGCGCGCTGGCGGTTTACGGCGGTTGGCGCGCTAAGCCGCCGCACCGCCGAAGGAGGTGCTGGCGATGTCGCAGATGCCAATCGATCCGCCGCCGTTATTTAAAGCGGCGCCTCCGCTGCCTCAGGCAGCTTCCAGAATTCCAGCCGCCTCAGCGCGGCTTGTATCCGCCCTGCTGCTGTTCTGGCTTCTGCGAGAATGGATTATTCCCTTGGAGCGATTATCTGACATCACGGAAGTGTACAGCACTACGCCCTTTTTGATCGCCTTTGGCCTGTTTTTGGTCCTCGATATGCTTCGCGTGCCGGGGGGAGCCGCATGGCCATTAAAGGCTATAGTAATCATTGGAGCTGCAGCAGTGCTGCATAGCGGTAGCTGGCTGCCTGGTGGAAGCTGGTGGGCTGGGTGGCTGAGCGATCTCACAGGAGATGCGCTCAACATCGCGCAAGGGAGATTCTCGGAGCTTGAGCCTGTAACCCGGACCATGCTGTTCCTGGGAGGCTGGTCGTTCTTCATATGGGTTGTACATTCTTTTGCTGCTGAGCGTCAACAGATCGGTTGGTTTGTGCTGATGACTTTATTTTATTTGGTGCTGCTTCAGCTCATATTTGATATTGATATGTCACTTTCCCTGCTGAGTGCTTCGGGAGCCGGGCTGTTGCTGCAGGGCTCGCTTCAAGCCGATCGTTGGCTGCGTTGGTATCAAGAATCACCCCGAGTCCAACCGCTTGCCAAACCTCGCATAGCAGGAGGCGCTGTGGCTTCTTTGATTGCCAGCTTCACTGTTGCAGGCTTATGCTTGCTCGGGGCATGGATTGGAGCCGGGCAGCATCCTCGGGAAGGCAAGGCAGTTGATTGGTCCGAATACGTATATAAATGGCGGCAGGCGCTTCCCATATCAGCATGGAATGGATCAAGTAATTCGGCTGATGGACGTAAAACAGGCTATGGTGCAGACGATTCCAAGCTTGGCTTTCCTTTGAAGCCTGATGACCATTTTGCTTTTACAGCACGTACAACACAGCTTACCTACTGGCGAGGTGAGGCTAAAAATATATATACAGGACAAGGCTGGGGACAGACGTATTCCCAACCTGTTCAGAACCTGATGGATTCCGCACTCACAGCTGCTGCTTCTTACAGTCAGGCGTCGAACAGCTCAACCGGCACAGCTAAAACGCTCGTGCATCAAGAGGTGACCCTTTGGCAAAAAGGACTCGACAACCAATTGTTTCTTGGCGGTGAATTGTTTAAAATTGATGAGCTTATCTCCAAAGAGGGAGAGCCCATTTCACCTGAATGGATATGGAAAAACAAGCTGACAGACCGCGTTCTTCTCCCAGCTATGGCGGATCCTCTTGCTTCTTATAAGGTTCAGGTGCTAGCCTGGAATCCTTTACCGCCATTGGCGGACAGCTCTGCTGATTATGTGTTGACGGATGCCTTTAAAAACACATATTTACAGCTTCCAGATAAACTTCCGTCACGAGTTGCGGAGTTGGCTATGAAAATTACAAAAAGTAAGGATTCCTCTTATGAAAAGGTAAAAGCTATCGAACAATTTTTGCAGGAGAATTACTCCTACAGCATGGAGCGGGGCAGACCGCCTTCGGCTGGGCAAGATTTGGTTGATCAGTTTTTGTTCGAGCAGGGAGTAGGCTATTGCGATCATTTTTCTTCTGCTATGGTCGTCATGCTTCGGACAATTGGAATTCCTGCACGCTGGGTAAAAGGCTTTGCACCCGGTGAAGTCATTGCAGTGGAAAAGCTTAATTCGAGTACGAGGTCCGCTTCGTCGTTGATAGCTGAACAGCCAGCATCTTTTGATGCCGCTGCTGAAGCAGAGGAAGTGAGAGGCTTATCAACACCACTTAATGATTCTATTTACACCGTGGAAGTGCGTAATAAAGATGCTCATTCGTGGGTGGAGGTTTATTTCCCGACAGCAGGGTGGATACCATTCGATCCAACACCCGGCTTTAATGAGAGTAGGGTACTCCAAATTAAGACGGCTGCAGACTCTGCTTCTGCTAGTGACAATGGAATTGGACACAAAGAAGATAGCGAGCTGCCTTTATCAGGAGGTTATGCCCTCCTTCAATTTGTACCGTCGCTGGGGCAAATTATCCCCATGCTTCGCAGATTGACTGCTGTATTACCCACATATGCCAAGGAGATTGTCCCGCTTCTCCACAGCATAGTCTTGTGGACGAAGCCTTGGTTACCTTTATTCCTGTGCATAGTAATTGGAGTTTTCTTGACATTTCTTATCCACATGTGGATAAGAAAATATCGTAGCAGGTCTATTTTTTACTCGCGGCTCGGAGCTGGAGAACGAGAATCATCGGGCCTCTCAGGGACTATGAGGAATTGGACGGCCATGCGCTTATCAGAGCGTTTATGGAAAAAGCTGCAGCGGCGGTGGGGAGCTGCGGGTGCATCTCAGACGATGCGGGAGTATCTGCTTACAAGGCCGTTCACTACAGATGCCCAGCGCAGTGCACTGCTTCGGCTGGTACGGCTGTTGGAAGCTATCCGGTACCACAACGGACCCGGACGGATGACATACAGCCAGCTGCAAATAGCTTGGCGCGAGTTTAAAAAGGCATCAAACGGTACGCAATGAGTTTATGTAAGCGGATAAGATATTTATGTGTACTGAAAAACAGCCTGTGGATCAGCTCCATAGGCTGTTTTCATTGTTGCATAGCTGTTGATATCCATGTTAATTATGTGCATAACTATGGGCAAATTGTTTATAACTATGTGGATAAGTGTGAATTATCTGAAAAATGCAGGTTAGTATGTGTATATGTTGTTAACCTTTATTATTAATAGTAGGACCTATCTATGTGGTAAATGATAAATGGAATAATAATAAATGATTATGACCCCTTTAAATGGAGTGGAGATAAATGAATTGCAATAAAGCTTTTCTCATACAGGCATTGCCCTTTCTAATTAGGAAGCTTATAATATTACCTATTGATTTAGCAGAGCGTTGAGCCGAGTGAAGCAGGGATTTGCTTAATAAATAAGCAAGTGACCTATTGAAAACTCAGCTGATGCGTACGAAGTCAGTTTTCTAACGAAAACTCAGTCAATGCTTACGAAAGAAAGTTTTCTAAAGAAAACTCATAGGAGGAAATTATGGATAAACCGAATGAACTTATTGTCGTATTAGATTTCGGAGGGCAGTACAATCAACTGATAGCCCGTCGGATTCGTGATTTGGGAGTGTATAGTGAGCTGCTGCCTTACAATACAACCGCGGACAAATTAAAGCAGCTTTCACCTAAAGGAATTGTTTTCTCTGGCGGACCATCAAGCGTGTATGGAGAAAACTCCCCGATTGTTGATCCAGCCATCTATGACCTGGGTATCCCTATTTTCGGTATTTGTTACGGTATGCAGCTAATAGCCCATCAGCTTCAAGGCAAGGTGGAAAGAGCATCCAAACGGGAATATGGCAAAGCAGAAGTGGATTTTGCGGATCATTGTCAGTTAGTCCATGGCTTGGACAAGCAGCAAACCGTATGGATGAGCCATGGCGACCATGTAGTTGAACTTCCTACAGGTTTTGTTGTTGATGCCAGCACGGATCATGCTCCAGTTGCAGCAATGAGTCACCCGGATAAAAATATATTTGGCGTCCAATTTCATCCAGAGGTTCGCCATTCCGTTTTTGGTAATGACATGATTCATAACTTCCTGTACCGAGTATGCGGTTGTGTGGGGCAGTGGAGTATGGAAAGCTTCATCGAGGACACAATTCGTGATATCCGTACACAAGTCGGCGACAAAAAGGTGCTATGTGCACTTAGCGGCGGCGTGGATTCTTCCGTTGTTGCAATATTGCTTCACAAAGCAATTGGCGATCAACTGACATGTATGTTTATTGATCATGGTTTGCTGCGCAAAGGGGAAGCGGAAGGTGTTATGGAAACCTTTGTTGGCAAATTCGATATGAAGGTTGTTAAAATCGATGCCCGTGATCGTTTTATGGGTAAGCTTGCCGGAGTAGATGATCCTGAGCAAAAGCGGAAGCTGATCGGAACGGAATTCATTCGCGTGTTTGAGGAAGAATCGGAGCAGTTTGATGATTTCGCCTTTTTGGCGCAAGGAACGCTGTATACCGATATCGTAGAGAGCGGAACAGCTACTGCACATACTATCAAGTCGCATCATAATGTAGGCGGTCTTCCAGAGGATATGAAATTCGAGCTGGTCGAACCGTTGAAGGCTTTGTTTAAAGATGAAGTGCGTAAAGTAGGCGAAGAATGCGGCCTGCCAGCAGAAATCGTATGGCGTCAGCCATTCCCGGGTCCGGGTCTTGCAATCCGCGTGCTGGGTGAAGTAACTGAGGAGAAGCTGACTATTGTTCGTGAATCCGATGCTATCCTGCGTGATGAAATTGCCAAAGCGGGTCTGGATCGCGAGATATGGCAGTATTTCACTGCGCTTCCAAACATGAAAAGTGTTGGCGTAATGGGAGATGCTCGCACGTATTCCTACACGGTAGGTATTCGCGCAGTAACCTCCATCGATGGTATGACTGCCGATTGGGCACGTATTCCATGGGATGTTCTTGAAAAAATATCGGTGCGTATTGTTAACGAAGTGGATAATGTAAACCGTATTGTCTATGACATTACTTCCAAGCCGCCAGCTACTATTGAGTGGGAATAATAGGTAAGTAGTGATGGGAAAAGTCGTTTCTTTCCTCTTTTGGAAGAAGCGGCTTTTTCTTATGCCCTATTTCTAGTGATTTTAATAAATAAACCGAACATGAAGAAAAAAAAACTCCTGAATGTTCGGAAAAGCAATTGACAAGTGAAGGTATCACTCTTAGAATAAGTGATGAATATTAAGGGAATAACAGTTTCGTATAATCTCGGGAATCGGCCTGGGAGTCTCTACGAGATCACCGTAAATGATCTGGCTACGAACAAACAAAGCGGAAGACGTTTAACGTACACTGTGTAACAGAGCTCACGGCACATCCTGCTGTGCATCTGTATGCGCAATTGCTTACCGTCCCGACTTTGCTTGCGGGCTCAGCAGAGAGATCATGCTGAGTTTATTTCGTTGTTCCAAAAACCATTTGGAGGGATTTGGGGATGGATCGATTTTTTAAGCTAAAAGAAAACGGTACTACCGTACGTACGGAGATCATGGCAGGCTTAACGACGTTCATGACAATGGCGTATATTCTCGCGGTAAATCCGAACATTCTAAGTAATTTCGGATCTGGTGCGACGGGCATGGATTGGACTGCGGTGTTTTTGGCAACAGCTATTGCTGCAGGCGTTATGACCATTGCGATGGGCCTGTTTGTTAATTTTCCTGTTGCTTTAGCTCCGGGGATGGGCTTAAATGCATATTTTGCTACAGTGATTCTATCTTCACAAGGTCAGTTTACGTTTCAAATGGGACTAGCTGCTGTATTCATTTCCGGATTGATTTTTATTGTACTAACGGTTACGAAGGTACGCCAATTGCTTTTAGTTGCAGTGCCGGATAGCTTGAAGCATGCCATCACGGTAGGGATTGGGTTGTTTATTACAATTATTGGTTTGAAGAATAGCGGTTTGCTTACGGTAGCTGTGGAATCAACTAAAGATATTCCTGCTCATAAGTTTGTGGATGTGCTTTCTTTTGAAACCGTCTTCCATATGGGGAGTCTTAAAGATCCTGGAGTATTGCTTTGCATTATTGGTTTGTTTTTAATCTCGATTTTGATGGTGCTGCGGGTTCGCGGTGCAATATTATTAGGTATTTTGCTGACAACCGTTGTTGGCTACTTTATGGGTCAAGTAAACCTGGGTATGTTGACTGATGCTAAAACGAATTGGGTTCCTGACATGGGTAAATTAGCCTTTGGTCAATTTGATTTCAAAGGTTTGATGAATGTGGGAATTATTTCAGTAATTGCAACCTTTACTTTTGTGGAGCTGTTCGATACATTTGGTACTCTAGTGGGTACCGCAAACCGTGCTGGCTTTATGAAAAATAAAGAGGAAGGCAACAAAAAAGTCGGCAAAGCTATGATGGTTGATGCTATTGCGGTCAGTGGCGGCGCTCTGGTGGGTACAAGTACTGTAACTGCGTATGTAGAGAGCGCTGCGGGCGTTGCTCAAGGCGGGCGTACTGGCTTGACTGCTGTAACTACTGGCGTGTGCTTTTTGCTGGCGTTGTTCCTTGCTCCAATTGCGGCTCTAATTCCAGGGTCGGCTACTGCAGCGGCGCTAATCATAGTAGGCGTTCTGATGATGCAATCTATCAAGGAAGTTGATTTCCAAGATTATGTTGTTGCGATCCCATCCTTCTTTACCATCGTATTCATGCCTTTTACATATAACATCGCAAATGGTATCTCGTTCGGTATTGTGTCCTATGTGGTTTTGGCCTCCATTGCTAGTGCTAGTGGTCGTGGGCAATATAAAGTGCATTGGTTGATGTGGGTGTTGGCTGTGCTTATCGTGCTTCGGTATGTGTTTATCGGTAGTGAAGGATAGTTGACCCAATGTTTGGAATTTGCTCCAGTGTTCATTAAATTCATGAGCGCTGGGGCTTTTTTAATTGGGGTACATATTTAGCGGCAGGAATAATTGTGTTTATCCGAACAAGCATTTGATGTTAGATTATCTCGTTCAAAAATTTTTTTGTAACGTATGCATTGACATTGGATGAGAGGCATACTATACTAACAAACAATATCATAAACGCGAAGAACGGGAACAGTAGTCGGTCCAATCTGTACAGAGAGCTGCGGGTGGTGCAACGCAGTCAGAGAAGCCTATGAAGCTCGCCCGGGAGCGGTGGAACTGAAACGGTGTAGCGCTGCACCTGCAAATAAGTTCTGACGGTTTGCCTCCGTGAAAGGGTAGTGCTGATGAATACATTCATCCGTACACTAAGCGGATCTCCAGCATAATGCGGAGGTCAACGAGAGTGGTACCGCGATAAGACTACAAGGTCTGTCGTCTCTTATACAGAGATGGCAGGCCTTTTTTGGTTATAGGAATTAGCACTAACATCATAACAACAAACGCGAAGAACGGGAGCTAGTAGAGCATTTCCCTTGTCCAGAGAGCTGCGGGTCGGTGCAACGCAGTCAAGGGAGGCACGAATCTCGCCCGGGAGCGGTAGAGCTAAAACCGGTAGAACCACCGGTGTTAGGCTGTAACGGAGGATCCCCACGTGATCGGGGAGCGAAGTAGAAGTTTCAATGCGGCGACATAAGCGCTGCTTGAGGCCTGTATACTTTGCACAAAGCGGACGCCCTTCGAAGGAAGGGGTCAACAAGAGTGGTACCGCGGCAGCTTAGGCCTGTCGTCTCTTTTCTAGAGACGATGGGCTTTTTTTGTTGAAAAAAAAGCTGCAAATCCGGCAAAGCACCGACTTTAGGAGGACTACACCACCAGTTCTTCTAGGTGAAAACTGTAATCAAATCTTCGGGCTTGTTGCCCATCATAGTAAATAAAAATTGGGAGGAATAACAAATGAAGGACATGAACCAAGTAAACTCAAACCAAGCAAGCGCAGCAAATGGTCAGGGTAAGGAAATAAAGAGAGTCCATATTTTCGATACGACGCTTAGGGACGGTGAACAAGCGCCGGGAGCATCGCTGCATCCCGAACAGAAAATTGTTATCGCTCGCCAACTGGCACAGCTGGGGGTAGATGTTATTGAGCCGGGTTTTCCAATTTCCAGCCCAGGTGATTTTATGGCCGTACAGCGTATTTCTCAAGAGGTTACAGGTGTTGAGATTTGCGGATTTGCTCGAGCGGTTAAGGAGGATATCGATTCAGCCGTCCGGGCAACGGAAGCTGCGGAACGGCGGAGGCTGCATATGTTTTTGTCCTCGTCCAATATTCATCTGGACTTTCAGCTGCGAAAATCGAGAGAACAGGTTATTCAAATTGCCCGATCGATGGTTGCTTATGCTAAGCAGTTTGTAGATCGAATAGAATTTTCACCGATGGATGCAACAAGAACTGGAGATGAATTTTTGTTTGAGATGATTGAAGCTGTGATCCAGGAAGGAGCAACGATCATTAATATCCCGGATACCGTCGGTTATGCTCTGCCTGAAGAATACGGAGCGATGTTTACCCGGGTGATGAACAACGTACGCGGCGGCAAGGGAGTAGAGTACAGCGCTCATTGCCATAATGATCTTGGGCTTGCAGTTGCTAACAGCCTTGCAGCGATTCAAGCTGGAGTTACTCAAGTTGAAGTAACCGTTAACGGTGTAGGCGAACGTGCTGGGAACTGCTCCTTGGAAGAGCTGGTAATGGCGATTGAGACTCGCAAGGATGCAATGGGGGCTGTGACCGGGATTCAGACACCATACATTTACGAGGTTTCACAAAAGGTCAGCCGTGCGATGAGCTTTCCGATTGCTTTTAATAAACCAATTGTGGGACGAAATGCTTTTCAGCACGAAGCTGGCATCCATCAGGATGGGCTTTTGAAAAATCGCAATACTTACGAAATTATGGACCCGGATCGGCTTGGCGTACCTCGCAATATGATTATTCTGGGCAAGCATTCAGGACGTCACGCCATTAAGCATCGTGTAAGCCAATTTGGTGTAAATCCGACAGAGGAGCAAATGGAAGCACTGTATATCAAATTTAAAGAGCTGGCCGATCTGCAAAAGGTAGTTCAAGATCATCAGCTGATGGAGCTGATTGGTCATACCGTTAATACGGTGCTTGAGCCATATACATTAGTGCAGGCACAAGTACTGACGGGAACAACAGGAAACCGGATGGCTTCCTGCACGGTTAAGGACAACGCTGAGGGCAATGAGCTTGTCTTCTCGGGGACCGGAGAAGGTCCGGTAGAGGCACTGGTCGCAGGTATCAGTCAAGCACTTCCTGTTCATGTTGATTTTACGGATCTGGAGCTGTACTCCTTGTCTTCGGGCGAAGAGGCTAACGGAGAGGCGATTGTGACTGTAAGCTGGAAGGGCAATCATTTCAGAGGAGTAGCTGTTCATCGGGATGTGCTGATGGCGGTAGCACAAGCCTATATGGCCGCTTGCAATCAAGCTGTTCGCGAATATCTTTTACAAGAGCAGGCTCAAGGGGAAGCAAGGGATTCAATTGATGTTGGGGAAGTAGAAATTACAATTCCTTAAAAGCTTCTGGTCCAGTTCACTGGGTTGAGTCAGCTAGCTTTGGTGAGGTTAGTGGATGCGGCTGGCTTATACGGACATTACATCATCGTTTCGACAGAACGAATGTTATATTTGTTAATGTGAGAGGGATGAGGGCGGATGTCGGAAAAGGATCGTATCCTTGCATATTATGAGACTTTTGACGAATGGGGAAGGCTTGAACGCGAACCGATTGAGTTTACTGTGAATTGGCATTTTATCCAAGCGCATCTCCCCAAGCAAGGTCATATTCTGGACAGCGGGGCGGGTCCTGGCAAATATGCAATGAGATTGGCTCAATGCGGATATAAGGTTACGTTATCGGATATAACGCCTAAGCTTGTGAAGCAGGCTCAGGGAAAGGCTGAAGAGTGTGGCTTGCTGGAACGGTTCAATGGCTTTCATGTTGCGGATGCAAGGGATTTGAGCTGCTTTGGAGCTGAACAATTTGATGCTTCCTTGATGCTGGGACCTATGTATCACTTGCAAATGGAATCAGAGCGAGCAGCCGCGGTTAAAGAACTGTACCGGGTTACAAAGCAAGCGGGAGTTGTGTTCGTAGCTTTTATGCCAAGAATTAGGCATGTTATAACCTCGCTGCTTGCCCCGCTCCATTGGAAGCCAAACGATAGTGCGGATGGAATAGCTGAATTCATGAATACGGGAGTATTTAACCACAGTGATGAAGGAAGGTTTACGGGGGCTTACTATATTGATATTGAAGACATTCAGCCTTTTATGGAGAATAATGGCTTCCAAACGATTAAACTGATCGGTTCATCGAATATTAGTTCATTGCTCCAGCGGGAACAAAGGGATTATTGGAAGCAACGTGGAGATGAAGAGATGCATAAAATAATACAGATATTAATAAAATCAGCGGAAAATCCATATGTTTTAGGGGTATCCCCCCATGTTGTGTATATTGGAAGAAAAGTCAGTTAATTTTAAATATTTAAATAAAACTCATAAATAAAAACACAAGGGCTGTGGATAAAAGTTATCCACAGCCCTTGTGCGTAATGTGAATAACTACGCAAAAGTGAATAAATTCAACCCGAATGGAGACACCCTATTTTCATGACAAGTGGATAATATTTTCATGAATAACCTGTGGATAATGTGGATAACCCTGTGGATTACAAAGAAATGGGCGTTTTTCCAAGCGGATTTTTGAATGGTCCTTGGGGATAATCTTGTGGATAATAGTAAGAAATTCCTATGATAATCACATGCGGGATAAATGGGTTAAGTTAGGGGGAAAGTAACGTCATATAGGGTAAATAGAACATACTAATTAGTAAAAGATGGCCCGGAAATGAGGAGGTTTGATTGTGGTTAAGAGCCGGAAGGCTGGGTTTATATTCGTTTTGTGGATAAGCAGTATGATGATGCTAAATCAAGCATCTGCTAATCCTCAATCCACATCGGATCCATATTCAAAGCATTCAACGATACATAAAAAAATAACGGTGGTTTCTGTTCCCGGTTTGTCTTTTTTGGAGTTGGACCCGCAAAATGCACAGCAGGACAAGGCTCTGATTACAACCTTGCCTCACATAGAGGAGTTAAAACATCGAGGTGCATGGGGGGCATTAAATATCAGAACTCCAGGCAAAGGCTTGGAGGATGTGTATATATCGATGGGAACGGGACAAATTGCCGATGCGAACTCAGGTATGGCAGGCATTCAAGCCAGGGAACCGCTTGGATCTGAGCAAGCATGGCAGAAGTATCAACGATTGACAGGTGTTTCTGTAGGTGGGGACATAGAGGGGATCGTTGTCCCTCAGATGGAAGTAATCAAACGTTTAAATGCTTCAAATTATTATCATGCTCGGCCTGGTCTGCTGGGAGAAAGCTTGGAGGCTGCAGGAATCCGCGTAAGCGTATGGGGGAACCTTGATCTTGTGAAGGCAGAAGCCGGTATGAAGGAAGCGGATTTAGGTAAAACTTTTCGCAGATATGCCCCGGCTATGGTAATGAACGAGTCAGGCCGTGTACAGCAGGGTGATGTTGGCGGCAACGGATTGCTCGTCGATAGCTCTGGACCCTATGGATTACGAACTAATTATAGTTGGTTAATGGCCCGGTGGAGTGAGCAGATGAACCCATCGTTAGTGCTGCTGGAGCTCGGGGATCTCCAACGTTTATATGATGAGCGAGAGTCTTATTCCAAGGAAGCCTTTGTGAGAAAGAAACAGGAAGTTGTGACCGAGATAGACCGTTTTATAGGAGAATTGACACGTGCTATGGAGAAGGAGTTCGATGGATTGGGGGAGCTCTGGCTGCTGAGTCCGCAAGTGAATGGAGAAGCGGCTAAAGAGAAAGCTTTATTAGCGCCAATCCTTATGTACTCGCCGTCTTCTGATAAGGAGGCGCTGTTGACATCTGCAACAACCCGCCGACAAGGTCTTATTACGATCGTTGATATCGCCCCAACCTTGCTCAGGGCTTACGGCATTCCAATACCTCAGGAGATGATCGGATTACCGGTTATTGCAGAATCAACATTAGATGCGCTTCCAAGGCTGCTGCAGGATTTGCAGCATATGCAAGCTGTGTATACGCAGCGGCCCAAATTACTATATGGGCTTGCCGTGTATGAAATTATAGTGATGCTGGCTGCGCTGGCGGTCGCCTTGTATTTTTCAGGCAGTCGTGTTATAGGAAAAAGAGGGTTAACTCTATGGAGGACTCTGCTGTTCTCGCTTCTAATTGCCCCTCTTGGACTTCTGGCGATGGGATGGCTTGCTTCCCAGTCGGAAGGAGCAACGGCAGCTGTGCTGGCCGGGATATTCGGAGTTAGTATAGTATTCGCATCAGCCGTGGCCCGGATGCGTAAAGGATTTGTATATGGCTTGGCGGCGATAGGGTTATTGGTAACAGGAGTGATCCTGTATGATGGTTTTCACGGCGCAATAGCCATGCAGAGATCGGTGCTCGGCTACGATCCAATGATTGGTGCGCGTTACTATGGCATCGGTAACGAATTTATGGGCGTGCTGCTCGGCGCCGCGCTGCTCGGCCTCACCGCGCTGCAGCAGGCGCTGCGCTTGTCGCGGCGTCCGCGCCGCGCCGTGATTGAGCCCACGGGCTCAATCACGGCTTCCGGCGCGATAGCGCCCGCGGCTGCGCGCGAAGCGGTGCTCGCGGATGCGCTGCTGCCCGCGCCTGCGGGCTTCGCGGCCTGGCGCTTGCCGCCGCTCGGCGCGTTCGCGCTGTGGCCTCGCGCTGGCGCGCCAGCTGCAGCGCTGCGCACCGCGGCAAGCACCGGCGCAGCCGCGCGCGCCTGGGCCGCGCTGCCTGCGGCAGCAGCCGGCGTGCTTGTCGCCGGCTACCTCGCGGCGCCGGCGCTCGGCACTAACGCCGGCGGTGCGCTTGCCGCCGCTGCAGGCTTCGGCGCGCTCACGGCGCGCCTCGCTGGTGGGCGCCGCTGGCTGCGCCTGGCGCCGCTTCTAGCGCTGCTGCTCGCTGCAGCGCTAGCGGGCTTGTGGCTGCTCAACGCAGGTGCAGCCACAGGTCTTCCGGCCGATAAGCAGAGTCATATCGGCCGGGCCTTCGATGCGCTGCTCCAGGGACGGCTAGACGCTATAGGCGCCATGATTGTACGAAAGCTCGAGATGAACTGGCACCTGATCGGCGTCTCGGCCTGGAGCAAGGTGCTGCTCACCAGCCTTGTTGTAATGGCTGCATTGGTGCTGCGGCCCCGGGGGCTGTTTCGCCGCTGGCAGCGCCGCTACCCATACCTCATGTATGGCTGCGCAGCTAACGTAATCGGCACAATCGCGGCGCTTTTGCTTAATGACTCAGGCATCGTTGCCGCGGCAACGATGATTATATACGGCAGCGTACCTCTGCTGCTGCTCAAACTGGAAGAAGCTGTCCCAAAAGGGTATCAGTGAATGAATCAGTCCCAAACTATATACAAAAACGCCTCCAAAACCACCATGTAAGCGGAAATGGAAGCGTCTTTTTTGTAGGGAAATTCCCCTCAGAGTGGGGGATTGAAAATCCAGAAATGAGTTCGGCAGCTTTTTGGATGTTGCTTAAGTGATGGGGCGAGAAGCGATGTTCAAAGGCTGCTTTCAATCTAGAGGAGACCTTGATTTAACGGGGCCTCTGCGGAGGGAAAGAAAATAGATGGAAATTGTAACGCTAATCCAGCGTGGAAATCGCCTGAAATCAATCTAACTGGAAAAACTAACTCTGATATAGGTGAAATGGTCGATATCAGCCAAAATACGTAGAATTAGCATGAGGAATTCCAGCTATAAGGCTTGGAACACTATTTTCGGAGTAACTAACTTGACATTTTCCTGATAATTTTGCACGGAGTGCGCCAGACTGCCATGCAATGCCGTAACCGAACCATGAACCACGAGCTATGAACCCGATACCCGCGATTAGCAAGCGTTGGAAAGCTACCTCATCTTATGCGTCACTGAATACACAAGAATGTGCAAAAGAGCCTTCAATTATTAAAGTGGTATTGAGGGCTCTTTTGCAACCATCTATTCAGGATAAAATGGTGGAGGGGTTGTCTCAAAATGTCTTTTGGGACAGCCCCTTCTGTTTTAACAGGTAGAAGCTATTATTTTATTCCACTAAATAGTTATTGCATTAATAATTAAAAATTTCCCTGATCTATTCAGCCTGATCGAATTCCCTTGCTTACTCCGCCAGCTGCTCCCATTGCTCATAGCAATTGGCCAGCTCTGCTTTTTTCTGTTCAATGAGCTCGTTTTTTTGCTGCACCTGTACGTAGTCGTTATACACTTCAGGTTTTGCGAGATCTGTCTCCAGCTCTGCCATCTCTGTTTCCAAACGGGCGATATCCTGCTCCAGCTGCTCCAGCTTGCGTTGGCGTGCACGCTCATCACGCTTGGCCTGCTTGCCTGCTTCGAAGCTTTTCTCCGTTTGCGATGCTGCTTGAGCTGCCGTATCCATTTTGGCTCCGCCGGCGTTTTTCCCTTTTGCAGCTTCCAGAGCCAGCCGCTGACGTTCTATCTCGGCGAGCTCCTGCTTTTTTTCTACATAGTCATCATAATTTCCGAGATAGGGGGTCAGGGCAGCACGTGTCAGCTCCAGCATGGATTCGGCCATTTTGTTCAAAAAATACCGGTCATGGGATATAAAAAGCAGTGTGCCTTCGTAATCTATGAGAGCTGATTCCAGCACTTCCTTGCTGTACAAGTCCAGATGGTTGGTAGGCTCATCGAGAATGAGCACATTCGCTTTTTCGAGCATTAGCTTGGCTAAGGAGACACGTGCTTTTTCACCGCCGCTGAGCGCCGAAACCTTCTTGAATACATCCTCTCCGCTGAACAGAAAGCTTCCCAGAACCGTTCGAATTCTCGCTTCCTCAATATGAGGGAATGCATTCCATACCTCTTCGATGACTGTGTTTTTTCCATTAAGCCCTGATTGCTCCTGATCATAGTAGCCGATGCGTACATTGCTTCCCCACTGAATGTTGCCCTTATCAGGCTTCTGCTCGCCAATTAAAGCTTTTAGCAAAGTCGATTTTCCAATTCCGTTAGGCCCTATCAAAGCGGCCGTATCTCCGCGGCGCAGCTGGAACGAAATATCTCTAAGCAGCGGATTGCGACCGTCATAGGATATGGAGACATCATTTACATGCAATACCTCTTTACCTGTTGCTTGCTCCACCTCAAAGGCAAAGTGAGCGCGCTTCAAGTCGCCCAGCGGTTTGTCGAGACGGTCCATTTTTTCCAATGCTTTACGGCGGCTTTGTGCCCTCTTGGTCGTGGAAGCCCGCACCAGATTGCGCTGGACAAACTCCTCCATCTTGGCAATTTCACCTTGCTGCTTTTCAAATTGCTTCATTTGGATTTCATATTCGGCCTGCTTGGTATCTACAAATTTGGAGTAATTGCCCGTGTAACGCTTGGATGTATGCCGTTCGATTTCATAAATAGCCCCTACCAATGCATCGAGAAAATAACGGTCATGAGATACAACCAGAATAGAGCCTGAATAAGAGCGGAGATAACCCTCCAGCCATGTTAGCGTAGGAATGTCCAAATGGTTCGTAGGCTCGTCCAGCAGCAGCAGGTCGGGTGCTTGCAGCAGCATTTTGGCCATAGCCAGCCGTGTTTTCTGACCGCCGCTCAATGTGTTCACAAGCGTCTCCGGCGCAAAATCGCCGAAGCCCATCCCATGAAGAATTCCGCGAATGCGAGCCTCAGCTTCATAACCGCCTTGCTCCTTAAACCACTCCGAGCGCCCAGCGTACCGCTTCATCGTATCCTCAGTAAGCTTCTCGTCAGCTAGTACGGCAGGATCGGACATCATGGCTTCCAGCTTGCGAAGCTCCAGCTCCGCTTCCTCCAAATGAGCGAATACGCTTTTCATTTCCTCCCAAATCGATCGGTCAGAGATCAGTCCGCTGTTTTGTTTCAAATAGCCGACTTTGGTTTCCTTTGCTTTGAAAATATCTCCTGAATCGTAAGACATTTCTCCCGCAATAATTTGCAGCAGCGTTGATTTGCCGGCGCCGTTCACTCCAACTAAACCAATACGCTCACGTGGCTCAATCTGTAACGTTATATTAGAAAGCACGGTGTTGATCCCGTAGCTTTTTGTAATTCCTGACACTTGCAGCAGCATGATATGCCTCCCGGAATAGTACTTAGGATTAGTTTGTGAAATGTATGCACATTCGTCCTTGAGGGACGAAGTAGCCGTGTATCTTGGACACGCACTAATTATTAGTGTACCATGTTCCAGTCGAATTTTCAGCCTTACGGCCAGTGCCGCCGAATTTCCATCATTTCTCCCGTATACAAACGTGAAACCGCCATCGTATGCTGAACCTATCAGCTATTAAACGGACGATTTTAAAAGGTAGAAGAGGGTGCTTAGGATGCAGACAGCAGTTCAACGAAATAGAAGTGGATCGTTAATAAAGCGACACACTGTGCTCCTGGCTTTTGTTTTTCTGCTCTGCACCGCCGCAGTCTTTTCCCGCTGGAGCTGGACTGAAGCGGCTCCCCTACAGCGTGCAGCTGGAGAGCAGGGAGCTTTACGTTTGATGACCTATAATATTCGTCATGGTGAAGGTATGGACAATCAGGTCCGTTTGTCAGCTATCCGTGCCCAAATTGAACAGGGAAACGCTGATTTCATCGCTCTTCAGGAGGTAGACCGCTATCAATGGCGGACCGGCTTGCAAGACCAAGCCTCCAATTTGGCGAAAGCGCTGCATATGTACTACAAATTTGCTCCTGCGTTCCGTCACGGATTCTCTGAATACGGCATAGCGTTATTAAGCCGCTTTCCTTTGGAAAATGTGCGTGTTTATCCGCTTCCCGGCGGCAGCAACCAGGAGCCTCGTACAGTGTTGACGGCCCAAATAAAGCTGCATGAACAGGTCGTAACTATTGTTACCACTCATCTTGGAGTTGCTCGCAGTGAGCGTGAGCTGCAAATGCCTGCATTGGTTGATATCCTGAAATCGATGGGCACCCCATTAATTGTGATGGGTGATTTCAATATGCCTGATTCCGATGCTTTGATGAGCGGCTTGCACCAGATGCTTTACAAAATTCCTTTGCAGCCGCCTCAAGCTACAGTTGTTAAAGGCGGAGAGATCGATCATATATTTACAAGCTTTGCTCCTGGGTCTTCAGCATGGACACATTATGACAAGTCATCTGATCATATTCCCGTATTAGGTCAAATTACAGTCATCCAATAGTGATAAAGTATCAATTTTTAATAAAATATTTTATTTTTCGTCATTATGGGGGGTGTTTTTGACGAAAAGGGATTTTTTTACAGATATTATTTTAGGGATATATTGTAAAATTAACTCACTATATGTCAAAGTGAATTCGTATTCCTTATTCACTATCGTTTTATTCACCATGACCTTACCAAATGATGCTAATGTTGCTTCGAGGGGAGACAGGTTGATAAACCATGAATGAAGAGAAGTTAGTACAGAGGTTAGGGTACAGATTTAAAAAGGACCTTATGACCAGCTGGGGATTAATTCTCATTCCAAAGGAAAGCCTCTTAGAAGCTCATCACATAGAATGGATAATGAATCATGGAATTATAATGGAGGAGCATGATTTTGAGAACCCTCACCAAGTTACCAACGAGGAGCTAGTTACCCAGGCTAGTGAAATGGTCAAAGAAATGTTTCATTTAATTAATGAGGAGAAAGAAATTCCTCTGGAAGCTTTGAATCGATCCGTGATTCCTGCGATTTATCAAGCAAGCGAGTTTCCGAGTTTGTTCAGTGTGCTTTCTGGTCTTCAGGCCAAGGATGATTATACATACAGGCACAATATTGGAGTAGGGGTTATTTCTACATTAATTGGGAAATGGCTGCACCTCTCCGAAGAAGAGCTGTCTATGCTGAGTACAGCAGCTACACTTCATGACGTTGGAAAGATACAAATTCGTGATGAGATCCTGAATAAGCCCGGAAAATATTCGAATGAAGAGTATGAAATTATGAAGCAGCACACGAAGTTTGGGTTTGATATTATTAAACGGACTCCCAATTTACCCCCTGAATTAGCATTGGTAGCGCTGCAGCATCACGAGAGGGAGGATGGTCAAGGATACCCGAATGGATTGAAGGGCGATCAAATCGAGTTTTTCAGTAAAATTGTCGCTGTAGCCGATATTTTTCATGCCATGACCTCTAAAAGGGTATATAAGGATGCAACACCTTTTTATTTGGTCATTCGTCAAATGCAGGAGGATCGATTCGGACTGCTGGATCCTTTGATCTGCAGTGTATTTATTCGGCGAATGATGGAGCTGGCTGTTGGAGACGAAGTGATACTTACCGACGGGCGCCGCGGGGAAATTGTGAATAGCAACCCCCTAGATCTTACTAATCCTTTGGTAAAAGTCGGAGACGAATATATCAATTTGAGTGAGCACCCAAATTTGTTCATCCAAACCTTGGTGGGATAAGTGAAAATATGATCATAAGGGTGAAACCGATCATGAGCCAACAGCCAAATGACTTGATTCAAGTCGAGGCGCTAATCAAACGGCCTGAGATGCTTAGTTATATTTTGGGGCAGCTATCCAATCGCATGTATATTCTTGATATGGATGGAACGATTGCTTATACGGTGCTTACTCAACAATCGCTTCTGGAGCTCGTGCTGATTTCAGAGCCTGTAACCCTGTTTACATGTATTCATCCTGATAATCAATTGATTGTGAAGGAAAGTCTGGATGAACTACTAACGAACAATGACAAGGTTTCCTTTGAGTGTCAGTGGGCGGTTAATAATGAAGAATGGTCGTGGATTGAAGCGGTAATTATTCCTGTTAAAGAAGCGGATTCTACTGTACATAAGTATTTGCTTTCTATAAGAAGTATTTCGGAAATGAAGGAAAGAGAAGAACAGCTATCTCGATTGGCTTATCTTGATCCGCTTACAGAGCTGCCTAACCGGAGAGCGTTTGAGCTGCATTTGCAGCAAGCTATCGCGAATGCCAAGCGGTACAATCAGCTGATGGCGCTTTTTTATACGGATATTGATGATTTTAAATGGATTAATGACCGATACGGGCATGAGACTGGAGATTTGCTGCTTAAAGCCTTTGCTTCCAAGGTAAAGCGATGTATACGGGAAATCGATATGCTATCACGCTTGGGTGGCGATGAATTTGTTATTCTTTTGCCCCGAATCGATACGGTTACTAGTGTCCAAAGGGTGGCTGAGCGAGTTGTGTCTTCCGTTAGGGAAGGCTGGAGGATTGGCGAACAGGTTCTGGAGGCTACGATAAGTATGGGAGTTGCTGTTTATCCGAGCGACGGTGACGATGCGGTCAAGCTGCTTCAGAATGTGGACAAAGCCTTATATCAGGTCAAAAATAATGGCCGAAACGGCATATCCTATTATACTCAAAACTAAATTTAGAACTAATTGCATAAGGGAGAGAACAGTGGATGGCAAAAATACTAGTGGTTGATGATGCGGCATTTATGCGAATGATGCTTAAAGATATTTTAACAAAAGGTGGTCACGAAGTAGTAGGGGAAGCCGAGAACGGAATTGTTGCTGTTGAAAAGTTCAATCAGCTGCATCCCGACCTGGTGACGATGGATATTACTATGCCTGAAATGGAGGGGATCGAAGCTCTCAAGCTGATAAAAGGCCAGCATCCTTCAGCCAAAGTTATTATGTGTTCTGCGATGGGGCAGCAGCATATGGTTGTTCAAGCTATTCAAGCTGGAGCGAGAGACTTTATAGTTAAGCCGTTCCAGTCGGAGAGAGTTCTCGAATCCATTAGCAAGGCGATTAATTAATAATTCATCATACGGATCTGATTAGCAAATAGATAGGATGAGGTATGAGAAGGGCTGCCGAGATATTGACGGGGTCCTTTTTCGTATTTGGTGAAATAGGTAAAAAAGAATTCTGGCTGTCAGAGCCTCATGCTTTCAGGTGTTTTTAGACGTATCCTTACTTAAACTCGTTATTTTAGCTGTTTTTATGGTATATTAAAAAATAAAGGTATTTTTAGACTTCATTTCTCACCAAAATTTGCTATTAAGCATAGCTCAGCATTAAAATGTTCTTAATCACGTTACCGACCCCACCAAAGAGAGGCCGTATCATGAATATCAAAGAATGGAAAATCGAGCTACGCCGCAAAGCGGAGGCTGAACGGAATGCTTTGACGCCATCCGAGCGGAGTGTAAAATCCAAGCGGATCAACGAATTATTAATCAAACGAATAAGTGATGTCCTGGATTCCCGGGTTAAGCTGGGACGCAGACCGACTCTTTTTACCTACATGCCGGTGAAATCTGAGGTTGATGTAACTCCGGTGATGGAAGCTTGCTGGTTAAAGCGTTACCGAGTTTTGGTACCTAAGGTACAGCCGGAGCAAAAACTGAAGCTCTTCGAAATTCGCTCCCACTCCGATTTGGAGAAAGGGACTTGGGGAATTTTGGAGCCGGTTCCTGATGCGGAATTTCTGACTGATATTCGCCAGATTGATGCTGCGCTTGTACCTGGGCTGGCTTTTGATCTTGATCTGGGGCGTCTTGGTTACGGGGGCGGTTATTACGACCGGTTTATGCAGCAGTATGTACGTGCTGGATTTATTAGGCCTTATATTATTGCGGGTGCATTCGATTTACAGCTTATTGAGGAAGTCCCGATGGGCTTGTTCGATTTCCGGTTGGATGAACTTATTACAGAGCAAAGAACGGTTCGGGCTGCTAAGACCACGAAGTAAGGCCGATGATATGCTGTGTCTGCACCATGCGTACGAGAGGAGAGCTGCACCGTGTCTGATATTGATGTTAGCCGGCTAACCCATTTTAATGAACAAGGCAGAGCCCGAATGGTTGATATTTCTGACAAGCAGGAGACGAGTCGGAGCGCAACTGCGCGAACTATAGTTACCATGATGCCTTCTACATTGCAGTTGATTAAGCAAGGCAAAATTGGTAAAGGAGATGTTCTTGCGGTTTCTCAGGTGGCTGCGATTATGGCTGCGAAGAAAACTTCCGATTGGATTCCAATGTGTCATCCGCTAATGCTAACTGGGGTAGACGTCCGCTTTTCCGATAATGAACAAGATGAATTATACATAGAAGCTACTGTCAGAACCAAAGGGCAAACCGGTGTCGAAATGGAGGCTCTCACAGCCGTTTCTGCTGCCGCGTTAACCGTTTATGACATGTGCAAGGCGGCGGAGAAGACGATGCAGATCGGTCCAACGCTGCTGCTTAATAAATCAGGAGGAAAAAACGGTGACTTTCACAGAAAAGACACCGATTTGTAATAACTTTACGATACAATGGACCCATGGAGAGGAGTAAGCTTATGCGTTGGAAAGTGGCGATTTTGACGGCAAGCGATCGAGGATCCCTTGGAGAGCGAGAAGATACAAGCGCCCAAGTCATTCGGGAGCTCATTGAAGAGGAAATCAATGGGGAAATTATCGAATATCGGGTCGTGCCGGATGAGAAAGATGAAATTATGGCTGCGCTCATAGAAATGACCGATTATTTCAAGGTCGATTTGATTCTTACTACGGGTGGGACAGGACTTGCACTGCGTGATGTGACTCCGGAGGCAACATTGAGTGTCATAGACCGTCAAGCTCCGGGATTTGCCGAGGCCATGCGGATGATATCGATGAAGAAATCGCCTCGTGCCATGCTCTCACGCGCTGTATCGGGAATTCGCGGCAGAACGTTAATAATAAATCTGCCTGGAAGTCCGAAGGGTGTGTCTGAAAATTTGGCTGCCATTATGGAGCAGCTTCCTCATGCTCTGGGTATACTCACTGGACGCGAAGGGGATCATGGCTATGAAGAAGCTTGATTCCATGCTTCGCGAGGTGAAGGTAGAAGAAGCGATAGGCAAGGTTCTGGCTCATGATTTGACGCAAATTATCCCTGGAGCGTTCAAAGGACGCTTATTTACAAAAGGCCATGTCATTACTGAACAGGATATTCCCGCTCTGCTCAGTATCGGCAAGGAGCACATCTATGTTATTGCGATGGAGGAAGGCTGGCTGCATGAGGATGAAGCCGCAATCCGTTTGGCTCGCGCTGCTGTGGGAGCCAATGTGTCATTGACCGAGCCGCATGAGGGCAAGGTTTCTTTAAAGTCGACTATTCATGGATTGGTCAAAATCAATAAGTCATTGGTTGATGCAGCTAACTCTATAGATCAGGTGGTCATGTCCACGCTGAAATCGAATACAGTTGTCAAGCAGGGTCAAGTTCTAACCGGAACCCGCGTTATTCCGCTTCTTGTTGAGGAGGAAAAGGTGCGGCAGGTGGAGCAACTTGCTGTAACACCATTGGTTGAAGTTAAGCCGTTTCGTCCTCTCCGTGTAGGCTTGATTACTACGGGCAGCGAGGTATATAAGGGCCGAATTCAAGATAAATTCGGGCCTGTTGTTCGTGATAAGGTAGCGGCATTAGGCTCTGAGATTATAGAGCAGCGATTGACCCCGGACGAAAGCGATACAATTGTTAATGAAATTCGCTATTTTTTGGAGGAGCGGAAGGTCGACCTGATCCTGGTAACCGGCGGCATGTCGGTGGATCCGGATGATCGGACACCGGGTGCGATTAAGCAGGCTGGGGCACGTATAGTCAGCTACGGTACTCCGATGCTTCCTGGGTCTATGCTGCTTATGGGCTATCTGGGTGATTCGGAGGTGCCTATCATGGGTCTGCCGGGTTGTGTGATGCACGACCCCTATACTTCGTTCGACGTGCTATTACCACGTATTTGCGCAGGAGAAGTTATTGTGCGTGAAGATATTACGGAGCTGGGGTACGGAGGCTTGTACTACTGTTAGAGCATAGGCTTAGGCAGAAGTACTGTCTGCCAAAAGCCTCATAGAAAGGAGTTGTTACAACAAATGAGCTTAAGTCATATGTTGTTGATTGCCGTTGTTGTGCTGGTCTTATTCGGGCCGAGCAAGCTTCCCGAGCTGGGGAGAGCCATAGGCAAGACGATGCGCGAGTTTAAGAAAGGCGCTCAAGACTTGATGGAGGACGTTCATGCGTCAGCGCCTAAAGAAGAGCGTAAGGATGTGACGCCACGACCGGCTCCAGATCCAGTATCGGGAATGATGCTTCCGCCTGTAGCGGCTGCACCTGAGCGGCCCGTTCAGCAAGCTCAGCAGGCTCAGACGCAGCAGGAGCAGGGGACCAAGCAGGCGGCTCAGCAAATCCCGCAGGAGAAGCCTGCGGATACAAGAAGACTGCCTGAATAAGCTTCACGTTTACCACTTCACAGCTAGGTTGGTGAAACCTTTATGGATATGGATGATGCGATGTCGCTCGTCGAGCATCTGGGTGAGCTTCGCAAACGAATTATTTGGATCATCGTCGTTCTGATTATTGGGATGGTTATCGGGTTGATTTTTGCGCAGCCCCTGATCACTTATCTCAAGCAAGTACCTCCGGCGGACGGAATCAGCTGGAACGTATTTTCCCCTTGGGATGCTATTCGGATGTACATGAATTTTGCACTGGTTACAGGCCTTATTGTTACGCTGCCCTTTGCTTTGTACCAAATCTGGTCCTTTCTGAAGCCGGGGCTGCGTGTAGAAGAGCAGAAAGCGTCTTTGATGTTCGTGCCCTTCGCTTTTATATTATTTCTGATTGGCTTGGCATTTGCGTATTTTGTCGTTTTCAAAATGGCCTTTCTGTTTACATCGAGTATTACGGAGAAGCTGTCGCTTCAAGAGACCTATGGGATCTCGCAATATTTCACGTTCATGTTTAATATTTTGATTCCGATCTCATTGCTGTTTGAGCTTCCTATAGTCATCATGTTTTTAACCAAGCTTCGTATCTTAAATCCTAAACGGCTGCATACTTTGCGTCGTTATGCCTATTTGCTGCTTGTTATTGTAGCGTCCATGATTACCCCTCCTGATGCGGTTTCTGCGATTGTCGTATCCGTGCCTATGATCTTGCTGTATGAGTTCAGTGTGCTGTTATCCGGGGTTGTGTACCGTAAGCAGCTGGCCAAGGATAAAGCTTGGGAGGAAGAATTCGGCGAGAAATAACACCTGGGGTTTACAGTCATTTAAAGATAGTGCTGATGACTGTGAGCCCAAGGTGTTTTTTTTGTTGTAGAGCGAACAATCAACGGATTTCTACAAGCAGGATAGGAGTAAAAAGCGCTGTGAACGAGTGTGTCGGAGGGCCGTATATTTTATTTTTGGATGGATAGAATGATGGGGGTGTGAAAATTCGGTAAAAGCACTTGCAAATTTGCGGCAAACTGAGTATCATAATAAGTGTTGTTAGCACTTGAGGTATTTGAGTGCTAATGTAAGAAATTTAGAACCATATATAAGGAGGCTATTTTCTAATGATCAAACCTTTAGGTGATCGCGTTGTCATTGAAGCCATTGCTAAGGAGGAAACGACCGCAAGCGGTATTTTTCTACCTGAGACTGCCAAGGAAAAACCGCAAGAAGGTAAAGTTGTAGCGGTAGGCAGCGGCGCACTAAAAGACGGAGAGCGTATTCCGCTTGAAGTTAAGGAAGGCGACCGTATCATTTTCTCCAAATACGCTGGTACTGAAGTTAAATTTGAGGGCCGCGAGCTTCTAATTTTGCGCGAAAGCGACATTCTTGCTGTTCTAGCCTAATTAGGGTTCTTATACCTATAGACGCCTCATCAGCTGCTAATGAAATTAGCGAGCTTATACTTAGACAGGCTCGTCCTTGAAGGACGGTAAGCCGATTCCTTAAGAAGCTAAACGGAACGTTTCCAACATACAATTTATTTTCGGGAGGGTATCACTCATGGCTAAAGATATTAGATTCAGTGAAGACGCTCGCCGCGCAATGCTTCGTGGTGTTGACGCGCTTGCAAATGCTGTAAAAATCACTTTGGGTCCTAAAGGCCGTAACGTTGTTCTTGAGAAAAAATTCGGTAGCCCATTGATCACTAACGATGGTGTTACAATTGCAAAAGAAATCGAGCTTGAAGATGCATTCGAAAATATGGGTGCGCAGCTTGTTAAAGAAGTAGCAACTAAAACGAATGATGTAGCCGGTGACGGTACTACAACTGCAACTGTTTTGGCTCAAGCTATGGTTCGCGAAGGCTTGAAAAACGTTACTGCAGGCGCTAACCCAATGGTTATCCGCAAAGGGATCGACAAAGCGGTTAAAGCAGCTGTTGCAGAATTGAAAAGCATTTCCAAAGCTATCGAAGGCAAACAATCCATCGCTCAAGTAGCCGCTATCTCTGCAGCTGACGATGAAGTTGGCCAACTGATTGCTGAAGCTATGGAAAAAGTAGGCAAAGACGGCGTAATTACCGTTGAAGAGTCCAAAGGCTTTGCAACTGAGCTTGAAGTAGTTGAAGGTATGCAGTTTGACCGCGGCTACATCTCTCCATACATGATTACTGATACAGACAAAATGGAAGCTGTATTGGAAAACCCGTACATCTTGATCACAGACAAAAAGATCTCCAACATTCAAGAGATCCTGCCTGTGCTTGAAAAAGTAGTACAACAAGGCAAGCCGCTTGTTATCATCGCTGAAGATGTTGAAGGCGAAGCATTGGCAACTCTTGTTGTGAACAGACTTCGTGGAACGTTTACTTGCGTAGCTGTTAAAGCTCCTGGCTTCGGCGATCGTCGTAAAGCTATGCTTCAAGATATCGCTGCTCTAACTGGTGGCCAAGTGATTACTGAGGAACTAGGTCTTGATCTGAAATCCACTACTCCTGATCAATTGGGTTCCGCTCGTCAAGTTCGTGTAACAAAAGAAAACACAATCGTGGTTGACGGTTCAGGTGACAAAAAAGACATCGGCGCTCGTATCTCGCAAATTCGTTCCCAATTGGAAGAAACAACTTCCGATTTCGACAAAGAGAAGCTGCAAGAGCGTTTGGCTAAATTGTCTGGTGGCGTAGCGGTTATCAAAGTCGGTGCAGCTACTGAAACTGAATTGAAAGAGCGCAAGCTTCGCATTGAAGATGCTTTGAACGCAACTCGCGCTGCTGTTGAAGAAGGTATCGTATCCGGTGGTGGTACAGCCCTTGTTAATGTATATGCTGCTGTAGCTGCTGTAAAAGGCAACGACGCTGATGAGCAAACAGGTGTTAACATCGTTCTGCGCGCTCTTGAAGAGCCTGTACGCACAATCGCAGCTAACGCTGGTCAAGAAGGCTCCGTTATCGTTGAGCGCTTGAAAAAAGAAGCTGTAGGCATCGGCTACAACGCTGCAACTGGCGAGTGGGTTAACATGTTCGACGCTGGTATCGTTGATCCGGCTAAAGTTACTCGCTCCGCATTGCAAAACGCAGCATCCGTTGCTGCAATCTTCTTGACAACTGAAGCGGTTATCGCTGACAAACCGGAAAAAGACAAACCAGGCATGCCTGATATGGGCGGCATGGGTGGTATGGGCGGAATGGGCGGCATGATGTAATCGCCGTTCCAAAAACCTTGATATATCAATGATTAGAGGCCTTTTCATAAGGCCTCTTTTCTATTTAAATCACATAAAAACCACATTTCTTGCAAAAGTTTTGAAATTAAGGATGTGAACCGTTCCTCTCGGATGACCTCATTCAATCTATCTGTGACACCACTGTCAACGCCGTTATGAATGACCTTGATCTCAACGTTGCGGAGATACGGGTTGCGGCTCTTGAAACTCCTCAATCAATTAATCGATCTATCTCAGCACCAACAAAACCGCTCAGTTCTAAATCAGCTCCAGACGCTATAGGCGAGAGAGTGCTTCTTCATCCCATACTCCAGATACCTAGTTATGGAGAGACAACCACCCGATTTAGATGTGGTGCAAATTATCAACTGATACATTCCCAGACCGCCAAGCAGCTTGGCGGTCTTTCTTCAGGCGTGCTTCCTCGCAGAATGATAAACACAGAGACCTCCTTTAGTTCATTGAACATATATGAGTTCCCTTTGCTCTGAAGCTGCAAAATTCGTCAAACTTCATGATATTAATCTAACGTAATAATGGAGCCTATGTTATAATAAATCATGGGAGCATGATGGCATGGAGGAACTGCTGAACCGAATATTAACTGAGCTACAGAATGTCAAATCATCAGTTAATCGTTTGGAAACCAAAGTAGATCAACTCGACGCAAAAGTAAATCAATTGGATTCAAGAGTGATTCAACTAGAAGCAAGATTCGATCATCTTGATTTAAAAGTGGATAGAATGGAATTGAAAGTGGATCGTTTGGAGACCAAGATAGATCGTCTTGAAACCAAAGTAGATCATCTGGAACGCAGCATAAGCGAGCAGCATATCGAGAATATTGAAGCTGATAATCGTCTGCTTGAGACCATTAGGACAACTAATGAAAGGCTGGATTATCAACGCGATAAAATATCTCGTACCGAAGAACAAATATACTTGCTGAAACAAAAGTAATACCTCCTAGAGTTGAACCTCCTGGCAATCCCAACTTACCCAGATATCGTTAATACACTCCATGAAGATGGAGTTATGAAACAGACTTCCCACAATTCACTAGAATTGTACAGAAGTCTATTTTTGTTGAAGTCTGTTGAAATTTACTTATGATATAATTAAATTATTTATTTGTAATCTACGGAGGATTTATTATCATGTTAGAGTTAACCTATAAAACTCTATTTCAAAATATACGCCCCTTCTTTTCCTCAACTATCTTGAGAAGAGGTTGGGAATATTTTCGGGAAGATATGGTGGAACGATTCCATATCGACAGCGACTCAACAGTTCAAGCGATAATCTATGGCTCAAATTTATATAAGGTTAGACTTGATATGAAACGATTTTCTAGCAGCGAATGCAGTTGTCCTTACAATGGTTATTGCAAGCATATGGCTGCAGTTATATATGAGGCGGTTAGACAAGCGGGTTTACAGCCGATTCAATTTTTAACACCTGACCGGAAGCTTATTATAGACTCAAAACCGGCAGCCAATAACAAGTCCGCAGACACCTTGGAACCTGTGCAAGCAGAGATGGATTTAGGCGAGTTTCAGGTAGTAACCTCAACCTCCAATAGAGGTATTTCCAATCCTGGTACACCTGTATATGCAGAAGTAGCACCCAAAGCTGTTAAGCGAGTAACTTTCCCGAAGGAATCAGGTTCTGTAGCGGATTGGCATTTGTACTTTGATAAGAAGTTTGGCAATTATGCCATCTACAGTTCTGGAGCTTTAGATAAGTTTTTTCTTGAGGTTTCGACTAAGCTGTTGGTGTTTGGAGAAGGCTGGAGCCCTCTAACCTTGGTCTTGTATGAGATACATGTTCTACTGTTCACAATGAAACGAGCAGATGAGTTACAACAGCAGATGGAGCGAAACTATTCCTATCATTCTCATACATTCGGACAAGGTTTACGCAATATTTCGAAGCAGTGTTATGAACGTTTTATTGCACTCGATTCACAAAGTATTACTGCGGAAGTATGTAAATTATACCCGAATCATCTGCGAGAGACGGCATCTTTTTTATCCGTATACGGTTCTCCAATCCATAGTTCGATGATGCCCTGGCGAGACACCTATAACTTACTATGGTGGGGGATTTTGAGGGACAAGAACAGGATCCGTGATGAAAAGATTCGACTTGAGTTGGTATTAAATCACCCACAGATAAATCCTAGACAGCAGCAAGACATAAGTATGAAGCTGGCTCTCTTCGACGTGATAGAAGGAAATGATGAGCAGGCCATGCAAAGGACAAAAAAACTGGTGAACAGACAGCCAGGCTGGTATGTCTTTTTTCTGCAAGCTCTTCTGTCCAATCAGGATTGGGACCGATTAATTCACTGGTTGAAATGGCTTCGTCCTTTAGTCCAGTCATCGGGTACTTCCCATATGGAGCTATATTTTCACTATTGGCAGGAAGCGGCTAAGCATCAGGAACTCGAAGAGGAATGGCTCGGTATCGTCTGTTCTATGCTGCCGTCCAGCTTTACGTATTATTCCGGATATTTATTGAAGCACCAGAAGTATCGGCAGTGGATTGATCTTCAGATGATATTTGAACGAACTCCTTTTGAGATAGAAAAAGAGAGCTTGAAGCTGATTGAAGCGCATGATAAGAATCTGCTCTTACCACTTTATCACTTTTCCGTAGAGCGATTTATATTACAGAAAAACCGTGTTGCCTATAAGAGCGCTGCAAGGCTCTTGAAAAAGCTGAACCAATACTACAAGCAGTTGGGGGAACTGGAGTACTGGAATCAATATTTGCTGCATATTAAGAAACAATTTTCCCGGTATCGTGCTTTTCAGGAGGAATTACAGAAAGGAAAGCTTATCCAATGATTAGTCTTGAGATTATGACCCTTAGCGCAGTGCGGCAAACGAATGGAGATTTTCACTTTACAGGAATAGGAAAAGAGAAAACTTTACTATCCACGAATGAGCTTAGAATTCGCTTGTTTGCTTGGCACAGGCATTCTTTTTATGGAGCTACATTAGGAGGTAAAGCTGCATACGAGGACAATCTAGGCCTTTATTTATCGCCCTATACGGCATTACACTATTTGGCTTCCGACTCTGCATCGCTCCATGGAGAAATCAAATGGGAAGCAACACTTTTGGTATTGAAAAAGGCAGCTGTGATTTTCATGGAGGCCTTGTCAGAGGGCTGGTTTATTCCTTCGTTCGACGACTGGAAGCAGGGAAGGACAGGATGGAAGCTGTTGCTTCCCAAGGAGAAAGAGCCTGACTATGAACAGCTCTTGTATGATGCGGAGCAGCTAGACATTACCTACTTGCGAGACTGGTTTCAAAGTGCTGCCAACGAGTTGCTGCAAGGTACAAAGAACACCAAGGAAGCATGGGAAGAACTATGTACGGAGAAGCCTATGCTGGATCACTCTGAACTGGCTGTAAGTGGCGGTCAAGGGGGATACGTAGTATCGAACATAAATCAAGAGGAGAATAAACCCTTTGATTTGTTTGATGAAGAGGAATGGCTTGTTTCAATAGGCTGGAAGCAAGACGATGTCCCATTTAAAGTCTGTATCCAATTGGTAGTGCCGAACGTTGAGCTAGAGTGGAAATCGCCGAAGGCTGATGGGGAATGGCATCTGAATGTGCTTCTTCAGGATAAACATGACTCTAACATGCTATATGAGATTCAAGAGACCTATTTACATAACGGCAGCATTCCAAAAGATTTACCGGAACATTGGCGTAGATTTTACGAAGAAAGGTTAACTAAGGATATAGGTAAGCTGCTTCGAATTGTTCCTATGCTTAACCTCTGCGATAGTCAGTTGGGCTCAATGGCAACAACTTTAACGGATGACTCGGCCTGGATGTTTATGGAAGAAAGCAGCTTGCTTTTATTGAAGGCGGGTTATTCTTTATTACTGCCCTCTTGGTGGGAAGAAGTGAGAATGCTCAGGCCTAAGCTCAAAGCGCAGTTAAAGTCTTCTGTTGGTTCTGGACGCGAATCTTTGGTGGGGCTCGGGCAACTGATGCAATTCGATTGGAAGATAGCCATAGGTGGTATGGAGTTGTCAGAAGATGAGTTCATGAAGCTTGCTTCCGAGAAAAAAAGGATGATGTTCATTCGCGGCAGATGGATTCAATTGGACCCGGCCTTTTTGGAGCAAATCCGCCAAGCGATGAAGAAAGTCGATAAAAAACGCGGGATATCCTTTCGCGATGTACTGCAGCTGCAGCTTCTTGGTGGTAGAGATTCTGAGCCTGGAGGTTCGGGCGAATCATTAGATGCTGACGGAGCATTATACGGACGATTGCAAATACAAATTGAACTAAATAAACATATGCGGAAGCTGATGAATCAACTGCAGCAAACCAAGCAAATCCCACAGGTCCAACCCCCAGCTTCACTTCATGCAGATTTGCGCAGCTATCAACTGGATGGACTTTCCTGGTTATTGTTCCTTCGCAAATGTGGGCTGGGAGCTTGTTTGGCCGATGATATGGGGCTTGGTAAAACCATTCAGTTTATATCGTATTTACTCCAAATCAGAGAAGGTAGCCCAAGTGCATCGAAGAAACAGGGAACTGTTGAATTGGCTCTACCTGCTCTCCTCATCTGTCCGACTTCCGTGTTAGGCAACTGGCAAAAGGAGCTTCAAAGATTCGCTCCAACACTGCAGATTCATCTGCACTATGGTTCTCAGCGGGCCAAAGGTGATGCCTTTATGGAATCTATCCGTGGAGCTGATCTGGTTATGTCCACCTATTCCTTAGCTCAAATGGATGAGGAAGAGTTATCAGGGGTGCAGTGGGATTGCATTTGTTTAGATGAAGCGCAAAATATTAAAAATGCCTATACCAAACAATCCGCTTCAATACGCAGGCTGAAGGCCAATCATCGTATTGCGCTGACCGGTACACCTATTGAGAATAGGTTAACGGAGCTATGGTCGATTTTTGATTTTATCAATCCCGGTTATTTGGGCAGCTTAAAGTCATTTACTCATACGTATGTGAATCCTGTTGAGCGGGACAGCGATGTACAGTTAACGGGGCAGGTTCAAAAACTGATCCGTCCTCTGCTGCTGCGCAGGGTCAAGAAGGATCCTGCCATTCAGTTGGATTTGCCGGATAAGAATGAAATGAAAGCATATGTTTCGTTAACCGTGGAGCAAGGGGCTCTATATGAGAATGTGGTCCAAAGTCTTATGGATAAAATTGATACATTAACCGGTATCGAGAAAAAAGGGCTTATTCTGGCTACCTTGACTAAGCTGAAGCGAGTATGCGACCATCCCGCATTGCTGCTTAAGGAAAACGGGCAGGTCACATGGGAAGACCGTTCTTCCAAAATGATGCGATTGTTTGAAATGATAGATGAGCTAAGAGAAGAGGGGGACAAATGTTTAATCTTCACCCAGTATATTGAAATGGGACATATGCTTCAAGTTGCCTTTGAGCAGGTACGAGGAGAGCCGGTTCAATTTCTGCATGGGGGTGTGCCCAAAGCTAAACGAGATGAAATGATTGAGAGATTTCAGAACTCGACACTTCCGAAGGAGCAGCAGTGCAGTATTTTTATACTATCCTTGAAAGCAGGGGGAACCGGACTTAACCTTACTGCGGCCAACCATGTCTTTCACTTCGATCGCTGGTGGAATCCGGCAGTTGAGAACCAAGCGACTGACAGAGCTTTCCGTATCGGGCAGACCAAAGATGTGCAGGTTCATAAATTCGTGACCTTGGGTACATTGGAGGAGCGAATTGATGAAATGATTGAGCGCAAGCAGGGGCTCAGCCAACAGATTATTGGGACCGGAGAGAACTGGGTTACGGAAATGTCTACGGATGAGCTTAGAGAGCTATTTGTGTTGCGACAAGATACTTTGGGGAAGTGAGGTAGTGGGTGAATGGAGGAAAGTCAGCCTAAAAGAGCTGCTGAAGCCAGTGAACTTATGCAAGAAGATCAAATAGCTGAGATAGACGAGGTAAAGAAAGCGCGCGGCCCCAGAAAAATGAAAACGACCATTGCCGAGGATTATATGCTTCAGGTTAACTTGGACACAAGCCCTCACATCAAGAATATGTCTCAGCAGTGGCAGAAGTTATATGCAGCTATGTCTGCCGCGGCTAAGAAGAAGTAGTTTGTTGCTGTAGATGATGGGTGTGGTGTTATACCTTCAATTGGAATTAAATAAATCCAGAAGTTGCTGATCTCATGATGATTAGCAGTTCCTGGATTTATTTTTTAGTGAAGTCTATGCTACGTTGTAACCTAATGTCCGAAGATTACATTATACATAAAAAAGACCCGATACCAAGTATCAGGCCTACATAATTTAGCTTTTACATTGTTTTATCTAAAAGGCCGCACTGGCCAATTTGCTGATTTCTTCACGCTCTTTAGGGTCTTTGGCAACTAGCTTATCGAATAAGGCTTGGTCATTTTTATTTTGCTTCTGCAGGGCTGTGAGGTACCAACGGGCGATTTCCTTATTTGTAGTGTCGTCGAATTGATCACTGACATACCCCTTCAAATAAGAAATAGCTGCATCGTAATTACCTCGGATGTACTCGATTTGACCCAGTCGAAGGGACATATTTTTCGTTACATTAAACGCACGGCCTTGAACCTGTTCTTTAGGTAGACTTTCGAGTTCTTTCATTTTATTTAAAATTTTATCATGAATAGTGAATGCATGGTTCCAGTATTTGGTCTTAGAAGCATCATCTTTTTGCATACGTGCTTTCTCTGCCAGAGACATATCGAGATCAATACTTCTCTCATACAAGCTGATGTCCCATGGGAAATTGTCTATTTCTGCAGTTGTCAGCTCTTGCGCTTTGGCTAATTGGTCTTTAATTAAATAAGATTGTGTTTCTTGCTCGATGCGGTATCGGTTATGCGGTTCACTTGTTTTCAATCGGTTTAGAAGTCCACTCAACTCTGTGTAATATCTCTCATCTTTTGTCTGTTGGAAAGCTTGAAGTAATATGCTTGTTTTAAAAAGTGTATAATCAGGATGATTATTACGAATACTCAACGCTTTATCTAAAGGGGTGAATATTTCATCCACGGCTTTGTTGCTGTTGGCGGCTGCCGTTGCTGTACGAAATAAACTGTTAGCACTTAAGTTTTGAGCGGATATAAAGAACATAATGACTGATAAAACTAAGAGAACTGATGGATAAATTTTATTAATATAAGACACTTTCTCATCTTTGATGAATCGTAGTTTAGGTATAATAGTAACATGAGAAACCATGGCGCCTAAGCTTAAAAAGACAACAATACCTAAAAATACATAACTTAGATCAAAGTCAATGATGCTATGGACCAGCAAAGATACAGCAAGTATATAAAATACGTGACGATCTGAGCTGCTTTCTTCAGCTTTTAGTTGATGGCGAATATATAAGCTGAACAAATAAATGAGGAAGCCGATAAGTATTACAATACCGACAATGCCTGTTTCTACAAGATACTGTATAAAAAAGTTGTGAGCTTGCCGGCTTACATAGGGATTGTTTTGATATTTTTCATAGAGAGCAGCCCATGCGCCACCACCGGCTCCTACAACAGGATAGTCTGCTATAAGCTTCACCGCATCTTTATAGAAGGTTCCTCTTTCTAGAACGCTGTGCTGATTAAAGTTAATGTTTTCTATACGATTTTTCATGTAATCAGGGAGCAAATTGGTGGCACCTGTGTTTCCAAACAACAAGAACATGCCCAGGCTACCAATAATTAGCGCGGCAGCGGGTAACAAGATATTGGCAAACTTAATTTTGATTTTGGCATCCAGTACTTTTTGAACGGCATGAAATGCATACTTATGTAGTACCCAGATAATAACCGCACAAATAGCTGAAGCACTTATGAACGTCCATAACCCAACTGAAGTGGAGGATAAATCCTGTTTAAAAGCTTGCTCCCCAATGATGGTTATTTTATCAAGAATTAATAGAGAGATTATTAACGCTATGCCTAGATAGATGAAGAAGAAGATCTGTTTAGTCAGTTTCATGAAAGGGAGGACCAAAAGTATTACAATTGGAAGTACAACGATTCCACCCCGTGATATTGTTAGAAAGAATGAAAGAATGATTGGAACAAGCATAAATGCATTAATTAAAATCGCTTGCGGCTTCTTGCTGGATAGTATTAAGTAAACGGCACCAAGGAGCAGAGCAATTAGGAAGGCAGCATATGAATTGGCATACTGGAAGGTAGACGTTAGCCTTAATTGGTTCTCGGCCGACATAACCGCGTCCTGATACTGCAATCCATCACCTGGCAGCTCAACAAACCATTGAATCATTTTAGCTGCAAATTGCTTGTAGCCTACCCAGTTTAAAACTCCAAACCAAACGATCACATACCCCGAACCCATTAAGCTATAGGTTAAGACTTTGTTGCCAATTTGCCCTCTGCATAAATAAATACCTAAAATAAAAAAAATAGCATAGATCATTTGAATATATAACATATTGGTCGCAAAGTAGCTTGAGGCCTCCGAAACTTTAGCTAGCAAATAACTAAGCGGAAGCAGCCAGATCACAATACTAAGAATATCGCGATGATCACGCAGCTTCCAGTTGTAGAACAGATAGATGGATGCCACAATTAGAACGATAAATCCCCACACTATTGAACTGTAAATAGGTCTTTCAAAGTCAGCTGTATTCCCATTAAAAAGAGCTTTTTGAAACGGAGCCCACAACAAAAAAATCGAAGTAAAGCCCATTAACAACCAAAATAATAGCGAGGTCTTTTCTTTATCCGTTTGCTCTTGCTTGACCGTTTTTTTTCCGTAAACATATTTTTCACTCATGGGAAAGCTCCTTTTTATTAATGGCGGCGTTGATAAAGTCTAACATTTCTTGTTTGAAACGAGTTTCATTAAAACGATTGGCGTGTTCTCTAATGATTTGGGAGTCGAAGTTGATGGTATCGAATTTTTTTACGGCTTCTATGATAGCCTCATGAGTAGATTCCCGGAAGAACACCCCTGTTACATTCTCAACTACAGTTTCTAGAGCACCGCCTTTTCCATATGCAATAACAGGTCTGCCGCTAGATTGCGCTTCGAGTGGTGTAATACCAAAGTCTTCTTCCCCAGCGAGTATGAATCCTTTGCACCTGGAGTAGTAATCTACTATTACATCATCGGGTTGTATGCCCATAAATTTAATAGTTGGACCAGCTAGAGACTCCAGTCGTTTGCGGTCGTATCCATCTCCTATGATGACAAGGGGCTTATTTAATTTATTAAAAGCTTCAATTGCAATATCAATTCTTTTGTAAGGAATCATTCTTGAAACAATTAAGAAAAAGTCTTCGATTTTATCCGATGTTTGAAAATTGTCATAGCTTACAGGTGGATAAATGACCTCAGATGTACGTCCATAATATTTAGCTATCCTATTAGAAATACTGATGGAGTCAGCAATGAAATGGTCTACCCGCTGAGCTGTCAGTTGATCCCACATACGAATTTTATGTAGGATGTAAGGAAGAACTTTACGGAAAATGGGATTTTTAACATCTTCTTTGATGTACTGATGATAGAGATCCCATACATATCTCATGGGAGTGTAGCAGTAACAGATGTTGAGTTGATTAGGATTGGTTATAACACCTTTTGCAAATGCACTGGAGCTGGATAGAATGACATCATACTCTCTCAAATCGAATTGCTCAACGGCAATGGGAAAAAGGGAAAGCATCTTTTTGTAATGATTTTTTGAAAAAGGCAGGGATTGAATAAAAGAAGTATGAATATCTGCTTTTCTGAAACGTTCAGGCATCCTGTTGAGATCAGCTACCATTGTATAAATGGGTGCATCCGGGAACATATCCATGAAGCATTCGAGGACTCTTTCTGCACCTCCATATTGATTTAGATAGTCATGAACAATTGCTATTTTCATGGTGTACCTCTTTCTATAAACTACTTATGGCCAAGTGCTTTTTCATAAACTTTTTTGGTTTCCGCTGCTGTCTTGTCCCATGTAAAAAGCTTGGAACGTTCTAATGCCAGTTGAGAATAGCATTCCCTTACCGCGGCGTCAGATACCATTTTGTAGATTCCTTCAGCCCATGCGGTTGAATCCTCTGGCGGCAATAGCATTCCGGCTTCCCCAATTATTTCGGGAATGGAGGAAACGTTGGAGCCAATTACTGGCGTCCGACATTGCATGGCTTCCAGAAGTGGCAGTCCGAAGCCCTCATAGATGGAAGGCATAACAAAAACCGAAGCTGCGCTGTAAAGTCCAGGCAGGTCTTCATCATCTATAAAGCCCGTAAATATTACCTCTTCCTCTAGATGATGTTCCTGCACCCAGTCAAAGATGGGGGTAAACTTCCATCCTTTTGCGCCTACGATAACAAGTTTCTCTGAACAGCCGAAGTTCTTTTTAAGTAAAGAGAACGCTTTGAGAAGCCCTAATAGGTTTTTTCTCGGTTCCAGTGTACCTACAAATAAAATAAATTTTTCAGGTAACTGGTATTTTTCAATGATGGGTGCTGTATGCTGAACATATTGAAAGCTCTCGTCAGCCGCAAGATGAACGACATCAATTTTATCCTGATGAATACTCAGGAGTTCAATAATATCCTGCTTAGTTTGTTGTGAGTCAGCGATTATCCGGTCACATTTCTGAGCACTATAAGGGACCCATTTGCTATGGTGTTTCAAGATCCGATCACTCGTCGCTTCAGGATACCTCATGTAGGCTAAATCGTGAATAGTGATAATATTCTTTGCTTTGAGTGTTGGTGTAAGAGTGAAATTAGTGCCATGGAATATGTCAGCTTTGGATTTAGTTAATATATCATAAGGCAAATTATAGAGAAAATTCGGCTCACACAATCTGCGAATCACTTTATAAGGGTATATGCTATTTATTAAATGAAGATGAAAATCACGTTCTATTTCTAAAACGTGATCTTCACGAATAGATTTTGCTATTCGGTTAAAGGCTAAAAATAAATCTATACTCACATCTTTTGATAGCTCTTTACTTAAACATTCTGTGTATCGAGCTATTCCTGATCGTGCTCCTAATAAAGGTTGGGCATCTAAATAAACATTCAAAATTAATAAGCCCCTTCCCCTTTTAGAACTACGGGTATGGTCTTCAATAAAATCTTAATATCAAAAGCAATGCTCCAATTTTCAATATAATAAATATCTAAACTCATCCATTGTTGAAAGGACAAGTCACTTCTGCCACTTACCTGCCATAATCCGGTTATGCCTGGAAGCACCTCGAGTCTTCTCCATTCCCAATCACTATAACGCTCAACTTCGTAAGGAAGTGGTGGACGAGGGCCAACTAAGCTCATATTACCTAATAAAACATTAAAGAGCTGAGGTAATTCGTCAATAGAGTACTTTCTGATAAACTTTCCTATTTTCGTAATTCTCGGATCGTCTTTCATCTTGAAGGCTATTCCATCCACTTCATTTTTATTTTCTAATTTTTTAAGAAGCAGATCCGCATCCGAAACCATAGACCTGAATTTTAACATTGAGAATGGCTTACCATTTCTTCCAATTCGCTGTTGTTTATATATAATACTTCCTTTGGAGTCAAGCTTTATTGCAATAGCAGTGAGAATATATATAGGAGATATAAATAATATCAGAAGTGATGAGGCTATCATATCCATACATCTTTTGGCAGCCAGTCCTAGTCCCCGCATAGGGGTTTTAACGAGAGTAACCACAGGTAAAGAATTAATATTACCAATTTGAACGGTGCTCATAACCAAATTATATAAGTCCGGAATGATTTTAATATTAATATCCAGCTTTCTTAAGTCAGTGATGAGCTTATTTACTAATTCTCTTTCAGAAGGAATTGTAATAATGATTTCTTCAACAAGGTTATTTTTTAAAATCTCATTTATTTTAGATATAGGACCTAAATATTTATAGTGCTCAAAATCATCCTGCTCATTATCATCTACGAATCCTACAATGTGGTAACCTAGATATTTGTAATGAGTAAGTTCATCCATTAGAGATTTTCCGAATTTCCCTGCTCCTACAATAACTACGTTTTTACTTAGTGTGCCTTCTTTAGCGAGACGAATATAAATTAATCGTTTGATACTTCTAACAATAACTGAGGACACAATAGCAGTGATCCAGTAGCTTGCAATAACAATCCTCGATAAATCTATATACTTGAGCAAAAAGCTGGCGCCTATGGTAATTAGTATGGAGAATGAATAAGCTTTAGCAACTTTAAATAATTCATCAGCTAGACCTGATTGAGACCTGAAGCGAAATATTTTATAACGATATACAAAGAAGATGTAAATGGTTGAAGAAATGACGAAGAAAATTAAATAATTAACAAAACGCGGGGAACCCATGTCCCAAAAAACAATATCTCGATCGAATTCTTGTCCTATGCGATATTCATAGAGATAGAAGAATACAAATGCAATAACTATTGCCTCTAAAGCTATAAATATAGAAGCCAGGGCTGTTGAATATAATTTTTTGGTCCCAAGTTTCTTATTGATTTCCATTGTAGGAATAAAATGTTCTTTTTTGTTTTTTTGTGTAGCATAAGAGTAATTCATCAGTGCAGTACCTCCAAAATTCGACTCCTCATTTGATTTTATTCGTTAACGGTTATAAAAACAACTTTAGATATTACCAGTTAATTAAACTGGTCATTTTTTTTGTTACTTGCTAACATTAATCTTATTAGAAAACTTTCTAAAACCATTATACTATTACAATATGGTGAAAAAAACAATTAATTCCAGAAGAATTGCGTTGTCGTATTTTGTTGCGTTATAATGATATAGTTGTAGAGATTCTGTGATTTATGTCGAGAGGTGGAGGGGAAGATATGACCATTACCGCGGTAATAATGGCAGGTGGTAAGGGCGAACGCTTCTGGCCCAAGAGCCGAACTAATTTGCCTAAGCAATTTTTAAATATTTCAGGTAATAAGTCTATGATTCAACAAACAATAGGAAGACTTGAGAAACTAATAGATATTACTCAAATTTTTATAGTTACAAATGAACTTTATGCGGAATTAATTCATGCGCAGCTTCCTAATTTACCTTTAGAAAACATTATTATCGAACCGGTTGGTAGAAACACAGCTCCCTGTGTAGGGATAGCTTCTATCATAATTGAAGAAAAATTTCCGGACAGTACCATGGTAGTTTTACCATCCGATCACATTATTGAAAATGAAGAAGGTTTTATCAAGATTTTGGAAACGGCTGTTGAAGTGTCCCAGAATAACAGTAATTTGGTTACCTTAGGAATAAAACCTACGTACCCCGAAACTGGTTATGGGTATATCGAAAGTACGAAAGAGATGGAAATTATTAATGAATTGGAAGTACACAAAGTAAGTAATTTTGTGGAAAAACCCAATCTAGAAACAGCCGAGAGTTATCTCTCTTCTGGCAATTTTTTCTGGAACAGTGGGATCTTTATTTGGAAAACAGCCGTTATACGGAAATATATAAAGCAGTTAATGCCAGATATGCATGATATTTTGGAAACTATGAAAACTGCATTTTCTACTTCAACCAATAGGAATGATATTATAAGATCAGAATTTTATAAAATGCCTGATCAATCCATCGATTATGGAATTATGGAAAAAGTTAACAACATCTATGTGATTCCATGTATATTTGGATGGGATGATGTTGGTAGTTGGACTGCTTTAGATCGAATTAACGAACATGACGAAAATGGTAATGTGATAAAAGGTAATATACTTAATCTGGATACTAAAAGATGTATTATTGAAAGTAATGGCAAGTTAATAGCTACATTAGGGGTTGAAGACTTAATTATAGTCGATACTGAAGATGTAACATTAATTTGTTCAAAAGACAAAGCACAAGAAGTAAAAGTGCTTTTAAAAGAACTCAGAATGCAAAAACTCGATAAATACTTATAAAAAATCGCATTTTAATTATACTGTAGGGAGAAAAATAATCATGACTAAATCTGCACTAATTACAGGCATCACAGGGCAAGACGGATCATATCTAGCTGAATTATTGCTATCAAAGGGATACAAAGTTTATGGATTGCGCAGAAGAACCAGTGTACCTATTCTCGAAAACATTGAGCATATCAAAAATGAGATTGAATTTATCGAAGGAGATCTTTTAGATGCAGGGTCTTTAATAAATGCTGTTCGTATCTCAAATCCGGATGAAGTCTATAATCTTGCTGCGCAATCCTTTGTGGGCACCTCTTGGGATCAGCCGGTTACTACAGGAATGGTGACAGGTATTGGTGTAACCAACATGCTAGAAGCAGTTAGATTAATCAAGCCTGACGCTAGATTTTACCAAGCTTCAAGTAGTGAAATGTTTGGAAAAGTCGTAGAAACTCCACAAAAAGAAACTACACCATTCTATCCTAGAAGTCCATATGGAGTAGCAAAAGTATACGGCCACTGGATCACAGTAAACTACCGTGAAAGCTTTGACATGTTTGCTTGCTCCGGTATTTTGTTTAATCATGAATCCCCGCGCCGTGGCGTTGAGTTTGTTACTCGTAAGGTTACTGATGCAGCGGCAAGGATTAAATTGGGACTACAAAAAGAACTTCGAATGGGTAACCTCGATGCCCAGAGAGATTGGGGCTTCGCAGGCGATTATGTAAAGGCCATGTATTTAATGTTGCAGCAAGACAAACCTGATGATTATGTAATTTCTACTGGCGAAATGCATACGGTTGAGGAATTAGTTGATATTGCCTTTGGCCATGTTGGTCTCAATTGGAGAGATTATATTGTAGTGGATCCTAAATTCGTCCGTCCAGCTGAAGTGGATTTATTACTTGGTGATTGCACAAAGGCGAAGAACGGTTTGGGTTGGAAGCTTGAGGTTGGATTTGAGCAGTTAGTGACTATGATGGTTGAGAGTGATTTGAAGAAACTACAAGCAAAACAGGTTGTGGTTTAATGGCTAAAGTCTTAGTGACAGGTTCTTCAGGTTTTGTTGGCAGTTATATGGTGGAGCATTTTAAAAACACTGATGTTGAATTAATTGTAACAAGTCGCACAGTGACTAACCAGAATACCGTGAGGTTAGACTTGAACGACAAAGAAAGTGTTATAGAAGTGTTAAGAGAAAATAAACCTACTCATATTGTTAATTTAGCAGGTCAAAGTTCGGTTGGTTTGTCCTGGAAACATAAACAGACAACCTTTGAGGTTAATATGTTGGGTATTATGAATTTATTAGATGTGGTTTTAGAATATATACCCGATTGTAGAATTCTTTCAGTTGGATCATCAGAAGAATATGGCTTAGTCAACTTAGGGGATTGTCCAATTCCAGAAACAAACGTACTTAATCCACTAAGCCCTTATGGACTAAGTAAACTATCTGCAGGTTATCTTTGCATGCAGTACGCAAGATCATACGGAATTAATGTGTTTCATACACGTACCTTTAACCATATTGGAGTCGGACAAAATCTTGGGTTTGTCACTCAAGATTTCGCGAAGCAAATCGCTGATATTGAAAAGGGCGATCAGGAACCAATTATTAATGTAGGTAACTTAGAAGCAATAAGAGATTTTACCGATGTTCGTGATATAGTAGAAGCGTATGAACTATTGCTTTTCAATGCAGAAGGTGGGGAAATTTATAACGTTTGTTCTGGAAAGGGTTTAAGAATTATTGAAATATTAAATATTTTAATTTCTAAGTCAAAAGCAGATATTAACATAGTACAAAGTACTGATAAAATGAGGCCTGCTGATGTACCGATTCTTATTGGAGATAATTCCAAGTTAATAAGTACCACTAATTGGAATGTGAAACACACCATAGAAAATTCGTTAGAGGAAATACTAAATTATTATCGAGAAAAATAGTTGAAATAACTTGAGGTGGTTATAATATTAAAGGCAGTATGGCATTATAGAGGCTTTATATCAGGCCTAGTGAAAAGAGATTTCCAATCAAAATACTTAAATTCAGTTTTAGGTTCTATATGGGTTGTTCTAAATCCTATTGCTCTTATTATAGTTTATACAGTTATTTTTTCCCAAGTAATGGGTACACGAATGCCTAATTCAAATAGTATGTTATCGTATAGTATTTACTTGTGTGCAGGTTTACTACCATGGCAATTCTTTTCTGAAACTATAACACGTATGCAAAATGTATTTATTGAACAAAGTGGTATTATGAAAAAAGTAAGTTTTCCTAGAACATCACTTCCTTTGTATATTATGATTTCTTCTTTTTTGAATTTTGTTATTATATATAGCTTATTTATACTTTTCTTGATAATTACTGGGAATTTCCCAGGTTTAATAATAGTACAAGTTATTCCATTATTGTGTTTGCAACAATTATTTGCTTTAAGTATTGGTATCTTACTTGCCACTCTCAATGTTTTTTTTAGGGATATTGGTCACACTTTTGCAATAGTTCTTCAATTTTGGAGTTGGCTAACCCCATTGGTATACACGATAGGGATCATACCTAATAATTTGAAATGGATTTTTGACTGGAACATAATGATTCCCATAACTAATGGTTACCACAGTATATTTTTGGATAAAAATTGGGATGGATGGAATACATTATGGCCTATATTTATAGTAAGTATTTTTCTACTATTATTGGGATACTTTTTATTTAAAAAGCTCGATAAAGAAATGGTGGATGAATTATAAATGAATGTATTGGAAGTTCAACACATAGGTAAAAAATACAAAAGATATGCGAAAACTTACAGTAGGCTTTTCGAATGGGTAACTAGTACGACGATGCACAAAGAAAATTGGGTTCTTAGAGGAATCACTTTCCAAGTAAAAAGTGGGGAATCTGTAGGTATCCTTGGTCATAATGGTGCAGGAAAAAGCACATTACTAAAGATTTTGACAGGAACTACTCATCCTTCTGAAGGAAATATGCAAATTAAAGGTAGTATATCTGCACTACTTGAGCTTGGACTAGGGTTCCATCCAGAATTCACTGGATTACAAAATATTTACATGTTAGGACAACTAATGGGGCTCAAGAATAAAGTTATTTCAGAGTTATTACCAGACATCGTTGATTTTGCAGAAATTGGCGATTATTTAAACCAACCTTTGAGAACTTATTCAAGTGGAATGGCGGTAAGATTAGCATTTTCAACTGTTACCTCTGTGAGACCAGACATTTTAATTGTTGATGAGGCTTTGTCAGTAGGTGATGCTTATTTTCAACACAAATGTTTTGCGAGAATTCGAAAATTTAGAGAGCAAGGGACCTCATTATTATTTGTATCCCATGATCCTACAGCAGTTAAGAATCTCTGTGACCGAGCAATATTGTTAGATGGTGGTTTAATGATTAAAGAAGGCCATCCAGATGAAGTTTTGGACTACTATAACGCTGTTATTGCTAAAAGAGAAGCAGATTACGAAATTATACAAAGTGTTGGTTTGAATAATAAGTTAAACACTCGTTCTGGAAACAAAAAAATACAAATAAATGAAGTGAAATTATATTCAAAAGGTGAGAGAATAAATGCAATTCAAGTAGGAGATCAGTTAGAAATTAAGGTCATATTATCATGTAATAAGGATGTTAAAAATCCTACTGTTGGTTTTCTTATAAAAGACAGACTAGGAAATGAAGTTTATGGGACTAATACTTACTATTTAGATATGAACTTGGGTTATTGGGTTTCAAATAATGAATATGTAATAACTTTTTCCCAAAAATTAGTTCTAGGTATTGGAACCTATAGTATTACGGTTGCTGTTCATGATAGTTATCACCACTTGGACCAAAATTATGATTGGATTGAGCAAGCTGCTGTTTTTCAAATTATCCCGGGATTAGAAAAACAGTTTATTGGTATGACTTTTTTAGATTCTACAGCTAATTTTGAAAAGGGAGGACAAAATAGTGTCAAATTTGACAGTGGACAGGATTATGAACAGAATTAAAACTACACTCACAGATGCACAAAAAAAACGAACTTTGCTTCAAGAAAACAAATCAACTAATACAAATGATTTTGACCATCAACTTTCTAAATTGATACTTGAAATAGAACAATGCAACAGAAAATGGAATATTAATTCGGAATATGCTATTACTTCTCATCGTCCTATTTTAGGACGCTTTATTATATTTGGAAAGAAAGTAATCAGAAAGCTACTCAGATGGTATATTAATCCTGTAATTGAACAGCAAAAAGATTTTAATGCTAGTGTTACGAGATCCTTAAATATACTATCTACTTTAAATGCCGGTTATTCTGAAGAAATAAAAAACTTGAATAACGAAAATGAAATGAAAAATAAATTGAAAGAAGAGTTAGATTTTATTGAGAACCGAATAATTGAATTAGAATCTTTAACAAGTGTATTTGAAGAGAAAATAAAGCAATTTGTATCGAATATAAATCACCAAATAATCGAAGGTCGTGAAACATTAGACCAAAGAATTCAAGAAAATTTCCAAAAATTAAGTAATAATAATAATATCGTAACCATTGATTATATCAATAAAGTCTCTCAAGAAAATGTAAGTAAATTACAAGCTTTCCAAAATAAAATTGAACAAGTAGAAGATACAATAATGTTAATACATTCTAGAATTAGAAAGAAAAATAATCATGATATTAAAAGTAATACATTAATAGAAGATAAAAATACGAATAACATGCAAATCAGTGAAAATAAAAATATCAGTATAGATTATTTCTTGTTCGAGCAAAAATTTAGAGGAACAAGATCTGCGATTATAGAAAGGCAAAGATTTTATTTGCCATTTTTTATAGAAAAGAAAAAAATTCTAGATATCGGTTGTGGTCGAGGAGAATTTATTGAGCTACTTGGGGAGAATGGAAAAAAAGTTACAGGTATCGATTTAAATCAAGATATGGTAGATTATTGCAATGAACGTGGATTTGATGTTCATCTTGAAAATGCTTTAGATTATTTGAAAAATATTGAGAAAAACACTCTTGATGCAATTTTCATGGCACAAGTAATTGAACATTTATCTAATCAAGATTCTCTTGAACTTTTGGATAGTATTTACAGGGTTTTAGAACCTGGAGGTTTTGTTGTAATAGAGACAATAAATGTTCAAAGTGTGTTTGCAATGAACAATTGGTTTTATTTAGATCCAACTCATATCAAACCAGTACATCCTATTGCTCTTAAGTTTATTTTACAGGGTATTGGATTTAATAAAGTCGAAATTAAATATCTTAGTCCAGTTGAAAATAAGGGAATACCTCCGCTTATTATTGAAGGACATGATACAAACTCATTCAATAATTCAATGGCAGATTTAAATGGTTTAATTTATGGATTTCAAGATTATGCTATTTTCGCGTATAAGTGATTATGACAGGATGTGTCGCCAAAATATGGAGATAATTATATTACACCAGACCTTTACCGATGGAGACGCTATTGGTCACGATATCCAAGGCATGTATGATGTTTGCAATGAAAATAATATAAATGTATCAATTTTCTGTGAATATAATCAAGCTAATCAGAAATATAAAGTAATAGCTATTAACGAATTAAAAAGGAAGATAAATACTAAAAATAATATTTTAATATATCATCATAGTATATATTGGAAGCTAGGTGAATCTTTTTTAAAAGAAGCAAAATGTAAAGTTATTATTCGATATCACAATATTACACCTTCTAAATTCTTTGAAAATTATAGCGATAAATATTACAAGATCACATCTGTTGGAAGAGAACAAACAAAAAGATTGATAAAAGAACATGATTTTTATTGGCTTTCTGACTCAAATTTTAATAATTTAGAATTACTAGAACTCGGAATAAATCCGGAAAAAACTGAAATTGTTGCTCCTTTTCACAAAGTTGAATATATGGATGATATTGAGGCTGATATCAACTTATTAAATAATTTGAAAAAAAGTTCTAGGGTTCATGTACTTTTTGTAGGAAGAGTCGCAACTAACAAAGGACATTTAAATATTTGTAAAGTAGCAAAATCATACTTAGAACTTTTTGATAATAATATTACATTCTGGATTGTTGGAGGATTTGATCCAGAAATTGAAAGTTATAACAAAGAAATAAATAATTACATTACCCGATGGAATTTGCAAGAATATGTAATATTCACGAACAAAGTTTCAATTAATCAACTTAAAGCCTATTTTTTAGGCAGTAATATATTTTTGTGTTTAAGCGAACATGAGGGTTTTTGTGTTCCACTTATTGAATCTCAATACAACAACTTACCAATAGTTGCTTACAATAGTAGTGCTATTGCTGAAACTATGGGAGATGGACAGATTGTTTTCGAAAAGTTTGATGAAGATCTCATAGCAGCTGCAATTTTTGAGATAGGATCAGACAAGTCAATTGCTTCATACTTAGCTGAAAAAGGGAAATATAACTATTCTACAAGATTTAAAAACGAAATTATAAGTGAACAATTTATTAATTTTATAAAAATGTTTTAAATAGGAGGAAAACACTGTGAGAATTGCTCTGGCAAGTGTACAAGTTCCCTTTATAAAAGGTGGAGCAGAACATCATGCAGAAAACTTGCGAGCTGAATTAATTAAACGTGGTCATGAAGCTGATATTATCACAATGCCGTTTAAGTGGTATCCGGCTTCCTGTATTGTTGATAGTATACTTTTCTCTCGGATGATTGATCTAACAGAAGTGAATGGACAAGCAATCGATCGCGTAATAGGTTTAAAGTTTCCAATGTATTTTGTTAAGCACCCGAATAAAGTTATTTGGGCGTTGCACCAACACAGACAGGCTTATGAATTATGGGGTACAAAATTTGGAGATCTTGAACATATGGAAGATGGAGTTAAAGTTCGAGATATGATTATTAATGCAGATAACAAATATCTTCGTGAGAGTAAGGCAATTTTCACAAATTCTAAAACAGTTTCAGATAGAATGAGTAAATATAATGCTATTAGTTCAGAGCCGTTATACCACCCGCCATCTAATTATGAAAAATTATATTGTGAAGATTTCGGTGATTATATATTTTATCCAAGTAGATTACATGAAATCAAAAGGCAGCATTTATTAATTGAAGCAATGAGCTATACTAAGTCTAACGCTATATTATTATTAGCTGGTACTGGAGAGAAAGAATATACGAATTATCTTAACTCTTTAATTAATAAATTTAATCTTCATTCTAAAGTTAAGCTACTTGGACGTATTACAGAAGAAGAGAAAATTAGTTATTATGCTAAATGCTTGCTAGTATATAATGGGCCATACGAAGAAGACTATGGATATGTGACCTTAGAAGGTTTTTATTCGAGTAAACCATTAATAACCCATACTGATTCAGGCGGGCCACTTGAATTTGTAGAAAATGAAATAACGGGATACGTGGTAGAAGCAAATCCAGAAAGTTTAGCTGAAAAAATTGATTATCTATTTAATAATAAACATATTGCTAAATCGATGGGGATGAAAGGTAATCAACTTATGAAAGATCTTAAAATTACTTGGGATTATGTTATAGAAAGGCTCTTACAATGAAAATAGCTTATTTTAGTCCACTGAACCCCCAAAAAAGTGGAATTTCAGATTATTCTGAATACTTACTTGAAGCACTAATGGATAAAGCAGAAATAGATGTTTGGGTAGAAGGTTTCATTCCTTCTAATGAATTTATTAACACTAATTTTAAAATTTATGATTATGTTAGTAATCCTGAAATATTAGTTCAATTAAAAGAATATGATGAAATTATTTACAACATAGGAAATAACCCATACTATCATACTCATATATATAATGTGTTTCTAAAATATAATGGAATCGTTATTTTACATGAATATGTACTTTATTACTTAGTAACAGGCTATTTACTAGAATATCACAATAATCCAACTATGTATTTAGAAGAATTATTCTATAATGATGATTATAATGGTTATAATGAAGGACTAAAAATTCTTAGTAGTGAGATACCACCACTACAATATAAAAATCCCGAAAATTTACCCTTGAATAAACGACTAATTCATCATGCGAGAGGAATTATTGTACATTCTGAATATGCCAAATTAGAGGTTTTAAGAATAAATCCTTTTGCAAATTGTATTACTATTGGTCAGATAGGTCCTAATACAGAAAAAATAAAACTTTCAAATATGAAAAAAAACATTCTTAAAAAAAAATGGGGAATCAAAAATGAAGAGTTGATAATTGCTTCATTTGGTTATATCTCTCCAACAAAACGTATTCATCATATTATAAAAGCACTTGCTCAAATGGATAGAAAAACTGAATATAAATATCTCATGGTGGGTGAGGGCGATTACGTTAATAAACTAATAAAAAAATATAATCTTGAGGATAAAGTTATTTTAACTGGATTTACTAATAGTGAAGAATTTGATGAATTAATAGATTTATCAGATATTGTTATTAATCTTAGGTATCCTTATATGGGGGAAACATCTGCAGCTTTGATAAGAGCACTACTTCTTGGAAAAGCAACAATTGTATCGGATATTGGATGGTTCGGGGAACTGCCCAATGATATTGTTATTAAAATTCCTATTAATGAGAAAAATGAAGTCACATTGATAAAAGATGCAATTCAATTATTGGCTCGAAATAATGTGGAGAAGAATAAACTTGAAATGAATGCTATAACCTATGCGAATAATTATTTGAACCCTCATGTTATTTCAAATGATATTCTAAAATTTACAATGACAGTAATGAAGAGATATTCAGAAGAAAAAATAATATACTTTGCATGTGATAAAATATGTGAAGTATTAGACGTATTAGATGCTACTTGTTATGATAGCTATATAGACAAAATATCTAAGACTTTATATGATATATTTGTGACTTGGGAGGATAAATAGATTGAACTGGAAGAATAAATGGATATATACTGTAATATTAATTCATATAGTAATTGCATTAACATATTCAGGGACGACTTTTCTTAAAAATATGAATGATTCTATCCCAGCTTCACCAGTTGGAAATAATATATCATATATGACTCCAGGCGATCATTTTGAACAATTTTATAGATACAGTATTGTAAAAAATAATATATTAAGAATGAACTTTCCTTATTTTTCAGGATATCAGTATAATTTTGAAGATATTGGGAACTTTACCGAGGGACTAGTATTTTTTCCTTTCTCATTTATTTCTGGTATGCTTTCATTCGTTACAGGTGATATATTAGCATATAATTTAATGGCCTTATTATCTTATGTATTTGTTGGATTATCTGCTTATTATCTTGTACTCAATATCACAAAAAATAAGGGATCAGCAATTATTTCGTCCGTATTTTATTCAGCTTTACCTTTTAGAACATCTTTTCTATATGGTGAAATGGTATATGGGATAGATTTATGTTTATTACCTCTTCCCATTTTGTTTACAGAAAAAGCAATAGAATCTAATAAAAAGAGGTATTTTTTATTACTTGTAATTTCGTTATTTTTAATATCAACAGCCAATTCTCAAATGTTTTATTATTATTCATTATTAGTCTCTCCATACTTTGTATTTAGGTTTTGGAACTATTTAAACAATAAAAAACTTATAACTAAAGATAAATTAATGAATATAAGTATTATTATATTCGGAATCTGTATGATTAGTAGTTATTTGTTTTATATTTTAAAATTAATGTCTAAATCAGCATTAGAAAAAGGACAAGATTTCTCGGAACTTTTTATTTATTCTCCTGAAATTAAAAATATTTTCATACATTATAGTGGTAATGAGAAAAATTTATATATTGGTTGGACTTTATTAATATTTATAGTGTTTATTATTAGTGGAGTATGGAACAGTAAAAAATATCTAAAAGAACGTGAACTTTTATTTCTATGGTTTTTTATTCCTATTTTTTTGTTGAGTTATATTTTGACTTTTGGACCCAATTTCGACAAATATACTGGGCTTAATATGTATAAATGGTTTTTTGATAATATTCCTGCAGCAAATGGTACAAGAACTACAGGAAGAATCATGGCAATATCTGCATTACTGTTTACAGTAATATTAGGCATAATAATTAACTTCTCATATAATTATCTATCGAGAACAAAGGTAGGTAATAAATTTGTTATAAAGTTATTGGTAATAATAGTGTGCTTTAGTATTATTTTAGATTTCAACTATTTAAATCCTATCATGGTTAAAGTTGAAAAAGAAAATAGTGTTTACAGGACAATCAGTGGAACAAAGAATAGAGTACTAGCTATACCATTTCAGCATGAAGCAGATCATTTCATGAACGCTTCTTATATGTACTATTCATTAATTTACGATTTGAGGATGTTTAATGGTCACAGTTCTTTGTACCCATCAAAATATCGTGAGATTGCACCAATTCTTTATCCTATTAATGAAGGTGAATTTACAAAAGAGATCTGGAGGAACGTTAAGAATCAGGGTTTTAAATACATAATAGTGCATAATACTGAGTTTGAACCACGCGTTTCACGTTTGATAACGGCAAAATTAATTAATAATAAATATCTAAATCTTGTTAAACAAGATAAAGGATATTTTTTGCTGGAAATATTAGACACTCCAAAAGAGGCAGTGGAAACATTTCAAAGTATATTCAATCAATATATAAATATAGGTTCTGAGAGTAGTGATTTTGGTAGTATTCATTACTTCAACAATTGGTATGCAAAAGAGGTTTACGCTGATCAAAGACCATTTAGATGGACTAAAAGCAATAAATCTTCGTTAGTTTATTTAGTTGATAAGAAAAAACCTATAAGTGCTATGGAGTTTGATGTCAAAGCTCCTCTAGCAGGTACAATATTGAAGTTGCGAGTCAATGAAAATCAGTACACAGAACAACCAATTGGAAATGGAGAATGGCATCATATTACAATTAAGCTAGCAGAACAAGATAAACCATATTTTTTTGTTGAATTAGAAATCAATAATACATTTAACCCTGGAAAAACTGATTCACGCGAATTAGGAATAATGGTGTCAGATATTATTGTTAAATGAGCAAAATTATAATAATGATTGTAAAAGCAAAAAACCGGCTCATTTCTCATCAATTCTCACGTTACTGAAGTCAAGAGCTCACTTCATTTTAATTAAATTAATAAACTTTATTTTTATAAGGGAGGAATATATAATGAAAGGCATTATTCTTGCAGGGGGAAGTGGTACAAGGCTCTACCCATTGACTAAAAGTATTTCAAAACAATTGTTACCTGTATACGATAAACCTATGATTTATTATCCTTTATCAGTATTAATGTTATCTGGTATTAAACACATATTAATCATCTCTACACCTGAAGATACACCAAGATTTGAGCAACTACTTGGGGATGGCGCTAATCTAGGAATAAGATTAGAGTATGCTGTACAGCAATCCCCTGATGGTTTAGCGCAGGCTTTTATTATCGCAGAAGATTTCATCGGAAAAGATAATGTAGCGCTTATTTTAGGTGATAACATATTTTATGGGCAAGGATTCACAACTATGTTAAAAAAAGTAGTTAAGAAAAAAATGGGTGCTACTGTATTTGGTTACCCTGTTAAGGATCCTGAGCGTTTTGGTGTAGTCACTTTCGATGAAAAGTTTAAAGTTCTTTCATTGGAAGAAAAGCCTCTAAACCCAAAATCGAACTATGCCGTCACTGGATTGTACTTTTATGATAATAAAGTTGTCGAATATGCAAAATCTATAAAGCCTTCTCCTAGAGGAGAGCTTGAAATAACTGATCTAAATAATATATACCTGGAAAAAGGTAATCTACAAGTGAATTTACTTGGTAGAGGATTTGCTTGGCTAGATACAGGTACCCATAAATCTCTATTAGAAGCTTCGCAATTTATCGAAACCATCGAACAAAGACAAGGGTTAAAGGTAGCATGTTTGGAGGAAATAGCTTATCGCTACGGCTACATCAATAAAGAGCAATTATTAAGCCTTGCTCAATCCTTGAATAAAAGTGATTATGGCCAATACCTCATCCAACTTGCTATGCAAAATCATTTTGAGGAAACACAATACAAATTAGAATTGGTGGCCAATGATTAATTATGACAATATTAGTTACTGGTGGTGCAGGATTTATAGGCTCAAACTTTCTACCTTATTTCATGGAAAAGTATGAGAATTACAAAATCGTTAACATTGATTCCTTAACCTATGCTGGAAATATTAGTAATTTAAAGGAGATCTCAGGAAATAATAGATACACTTTAATAAAAGGCGATATTACAAATCGAGAATTAATAAGTTTCTTATTTAGTGAATACGATATAAGAGGAGTTATTCATTTCGCAGCGGAATCCCATGTTGATAATTCTATTAAAACTCCGGAGATTTTTGTGAAAACTAATGTTTTAGGTTCTTTTACTTTAGTTGATATAGCTAAAAATTATTGGATGGATGCCCCTCATAAATATAAAGTAGGTTATGAAAATTGTAGATTTCATCATATTTCCACTGATGAAGTGTATGGGACTCTTGGAGAAACGGGATTATTTAGTGAAAAAACTCCCTATGCACCTAATAGTCCCTACAGTGCTACTAAAGCAAGTTCAGACATGATCATAAGAAGTTACTATCATACATATGGTTTAAATGTTGTTACAACGAATTGTTCGAATAACTACGGACCTAAGCAGCATGATGAAAAGTTAATTCCAACAATAATCAGAAAAGCTTTAAAATTAGAATCTATTCCTATCTATGGAGCTGGAGATAATGTTAGGGATTGGTTATATGTAATGGATCATTGTAAGGGGATTGATTTAGTTTTCCATAAGGGGACAATAGGGGAGAATTACAATATCGGTGGTAATAACGAAAGAAAAAATATTTACATTGCTTCAAAAATTTGCGAGATTCTCGATGGCGTTGCCCCAGAATATAAAGCAAATAAAATAAATAGCTATAAAGATCTTATTTGTTTCGTACAAGACAGACCTGGTCATGATAAAAGGTATGCTATTGATTCAAATAAAATCAAAGAAGAATTACATTGGGTTCCCGATGAACATTTTGAAAGTGGAATAATGAAAACTGTTCAATGGTATTTAGAGAAAAAAACTGATCAATGGCTTAACAACTAAAACACAACATTTATATAATGCAATTTTTTGAAGCTAAAATATAAGGGGACTTTATGAGTAAGATAATAATTTATGGTTCCAAAGATTTTGCTTACGTTATAAAAAGTTTGGTTGAAGACTGCGGACATGAATTCGTTGGTTTTATTGATGATTATAACGATGGTGAATTTGTTATTGGAACATACTCAGATGTCAAAACAAAATATCCTCCCCATCTTTATGATATAGTAATAGCCATTGGTTACAATAATCTTGATGCTAGATGGAAAGTTTACCAAAAAATTTTAGTTGATGGGTATAATATTGCATCATTAGTACATCCAACTGCACTAATTAGCAAAAGTTGTGAGATAGGAAATGGTGTTATAATAATGGTTGGGGCCATAATTGATACTAATTGTGTGCTAAATGACCTAGTTGTTGTCTGGCCTGGGGTAGTTATAAACCATGATTCAATTATAGGGGAAAATAATTTTCTATCACCAAACTCAACTATTTGTGGTTTCGTCTATACTGAGCAAAGTTGCTTTATTGGTGCAGGAGCTGTAATTGTAAATCATACAGTAGTCCCTCAATCAAGCTTTATTAAGGCGGGACAAGTGTACTATCAAAAGAAGCTCGTAGAATAAGAAGGGAATTAATTCTTTATGAAAAAGATTGCTATAATACAATCAAATTATATTCCCTGGAAGGGATATTTTGATATTATTAACGATTGCGATTTATTTATTTTATATGATGATGTCCAATATACTCATGGTGATTGGAGAAATAGAAACAAAATTAAAACAAACAATGGAACCAGTTGGCTTACAATCCCAGTTGGTGCTCATTTAGATAAATTAACTTGCCAAGTTCAGATTAACGATAACAAATGGCAAATAAAACACTGGAAATCATTACAAGCCAGTTATTCTAGAACTTCATATTTTAAATATTATCGAGATTTCTTAGAATATGTTTATTTAGAAAAGAATTGGTCTTATCTGTCTGAATTAAATCAATACTTAATAAAACATATATCCAAAGAATTCCTTGGTATTAAAACAGAAATACGTGACTCTAGTGAATACAATGTTCAAGGGAAGAAACTAGATAGGGTAATTGATTTGGTGAAAATAGTAGAAGGAGATATTTATATTTCGGGGCCAGCTGCTAAAGATTATATTATTACTGAGAGGTTCGAAAAAGAAGGTATAAGATTAGTCTATAAAGATTATCAGGGCTATCCAGAATATGATCAAGTAAATCCTCCTTTTGAACATTCTGTTTCAATCTTAGATTTGTTGTTTCATGTCGGACCAGATGCACCTTATTATATTTGGGGTTGGAGAGATCGTTAAGATGATTTGAAAAATTTAAGGAAGTGTTATATTTTGGGATATATTTACATATTTGGTACAATTCTTTTCGCGGTGTATGGTCAAATGATTATAAAATGGAAAGTAAATCAGTATGGGAGTCTTCCAGTAGATTTTCTTGAAAAAATTTATTTTTTAATAAAGATTGTATTCGATCCATTTATACTATCTGGTCTCTTTTCAGCTTTTATTTCTTCTTTTTTCTGGATGGCTGCAATGACAAAATTTGATATTAGTTATGCATACCCTTTTATGATTTTATCTTTTGTATTAGTTTTTATATTATCTATTTTTATTTTTAATGAGCCAGTTACAGCTTACAAGATAATTGGATTGCTGCTAATAGTTTTAGGAGTCATTGTAACAAGTAGATCAACTTAAATATAAAAGTATAAAGGAAGAAGCAAATGATACCTTTCAACATTCCGTCTGTAGTTGGAAATGAGTTTACCAATATTAGTAAATTAATAGAGAGTAAAAAGTTTTGTGGTGACGGAGAATTTACTAACAAATGCAACAAATGGATGGAAAAAGAATTTGATACTATGAAGGCATTACTGACTACATCTTGTACTCATGCATTGGAAATGGCAGCGATACTAGCTCAAATTAGTAAAGATGATGAAGTAATTATGCCATCCTATACTTTTGTATCTTCGGCAAATGCTTTCGTCTTAAGAGGCGCTAAAATTAAATTTGTTGATATACGACCGGATACGATGAATATTAACGAACGTCTTATAGAGGAAGCCATAACCCCACGAACAAAGGCTATAGTTCCAGTACATTATGCAGGGGTTTCTTGCGAAATGGATATGATTATGGAAGTAGCAAAAAGAAATAATCTTATTATAATAGAGGATGCTGCTCAGGGAGTCATGAGTACCTATAAAGGGAAAGCTCTTGGTACAATTGGACATTTAGGATGTTATAGTTTTCATGAGACTAAAAATTATCATTGTGGTGAAGGAGGGGCTTTGCTTGTCAATGAGCTTGAGTATATTGAAAGATCGGAAATTATAAGAGAGAAAGGTACAGATAGATCTAAATTTTTAAGAGGTCAAGTGGACAAATATACTTGGGTTGATGTTGGATCTTCCTATTTGCCTAGTGAACTAAATGCGGCTTATTTATATGCTCAATTCGAGAAGGCGAATGAAGTAAATCAAAATAGACTTAAATCTTGGAGACAATATTATGAAATTTTAACTCCCTTAAGTAGAGAGGGATTTATTAATTTGCCGTTTATTCCAGAACACTGTGAACATAATGCTCATATGTTCTATATAAAAACAAAAAATATACATGAAAGAACGAATTTGATAGATTATTTAAGAAAAAACAATGTTATTGCCACCTTCCACTATGTACCATTGCATTCTTCAATAGCTGGAAATGAGTATGGTGTGTTTCAGGGAAATGATGAATTTACAACCAAAGAAAGTGAAAGATTATTAAGATTACCTTTTTTTTATGATTTACATAGCGACCAAATAGAGCTAATTTGCAATCTAATATTTAAATATTATGGTAGGGATAGGTAAGTTCGAATAAAATTCTCTCATAAATTCAATTCAATCTATTGTAATATGATTTCTTGTTTGAAAATATGTATTGTAGTAAAGATAAATAAACACTTGGATAGGGATGTTCAAATGAAACTATCAATAGTTACTACGTTATATCGATCATCTCCTTATATTAACGAATTTTATGAGCGGATATCTGCTGTTGTGAAAAAGCTTACAGAAGAATACGAGATAATATTTGTTAATGATGGTTCACCTGATAATTCATTGGAATTATCTATAGAACTACATAAAAAAGATAATAAAGTTAAAGTGATTAATTTGTCAAAAAACTTTGGACATCATAAGGCCATTATGACAGGATTAAAATATTCCAAAGGTGATTTAGTATTTCTTATAGACAGCGACCTGGAGGAAGACCCAGAACTTTTAGAAAAATTTTGGGTGGAAATGACTAATAATTCCTCTGCTGATGTTATTTATGGTGTTCAAGAGTCACGGAGAGGAGATTTTGTGGAGAAGATTACAGGAAATCTATTCTATAAGATTTATAATTTACTCTCAAGTGAGAAGGTTGTTGAAAATTCAGCAATGTCTAGATTAATGAGGAAGTCATACGTAAAAGCCTTAGTGTCTCATCAAGAAAGAGAAATTTTTTTAATGGGTTTATGGAGCATATCGGGGTTCAATCAGTCACCAATGACTATAAAAAAATACAGTACTAGTCCATCTACTTATACACTAAATAAAAAAATAAATTTAATGGTTAACGCGCTAACTTCCTTCTCGAATAAACCATTAGAATTTATTTTCCACTTTGGAGTAATGATATCAATTGCTTCTTTAATATTTATACTTTATCTTTTAACTAGGCAACTATTTTTTGGGGTTAGTATGCAGGGTTGGACTTCTGTGATAGTCTCAATTTGGTTGGTAGGCGGTATTGTAATTTTCAGTATAGGGCTAGTAGGAATATATATATCTAAAATTTTTACTGAGGTTAAACAACGACCATATACTATAGTTAAAGACTTTTTTGATAAAGAAAATACATTGGAGGGAGAAAGTAATGATTAATTTTGAGAATATGCGCAATATTTCAGAAAATGAAATACTAGAACATAAGTATAATATGCAGATTAGAGGTTATAGCATTTTTCCTAATTTTTTGGATGATGAAACTATTGAAAGATTAAAGAATTTGCTAGTTTATGCTATTGAAAATTACAAACCTGTTGGAGCAAAAAGAAGTATGTTAGACCGGTATTTAATCCATGATCTTTTATGTCAGGATATTTTCTTCAGCAGGTTACTAGAGGACTCACGTCTACAGGATATAGTCGCAGCTATTATTAGTAATTTTTGGATTATGTATGCTTTTACCTCTTCCTCCCTCCCCCCCGAAGGGAATAATTATGGAAGTAGATTGCATGTAGATAGTCCAAGATTTATTCCTAATCATGTTTCAAATATAGGAGTAATATGGGCGCTAGATGAATTCACCATAGAAAATGGCGGAACCAAAGTTTTGCCTGGGTCGCATAATAGTCCTGAAGTACCATCCCAAGAATTTTTTGAAAAACATTGTTCACAGCTTACTTGTGAAAAAGGTGCGCTAATAGTATTTAATGCAAGATTGTGGCATCGTGCTGGTGAGAATACTACAAATAGGTGGAGACATTCACTAACAATGAACATATGTCGCCCTTATATGAAGCAAAGGATGGACTGGGTTCGAATGATTCCCCAAAATATAAGTAATCAGTTAAATGAGCAGGCTAGAAGAATAATAGGTTTTGATACGAGATTACCGACTAGTTTAGATGAATTTTTTGTTGAAGATGATTTGAGATTGTATAAACCAAATCAGGAATGATAAAGTCTATTTGTAACATAAGGCAACATTTTATTTAAATAAACAACAAAATGTAGAGGAGATAATAACATGAGTTCAGAAATAATAAAAGCTAACATCGAGGTTCATACAATCATGGCAGATCAATATAATAGCGAGCCACATTTTCGTCCAGAAAATCAGGCTAAAGTTAAGAATATATTAAAAGAATTGAGAAATAAGGGAGGGAAGAAGCATTTAGATTTAGGTTGTGGAACTGGTTTTATTATAAATCTTGCTAAAGACTTATTTGAGGAAATACATGGTGTTGATGTAACAAAAGCTATGTTGGATAAAGTAGATATCTCGAGTGGAAATATTACTTTGCATAATATCCCAGCAGAAAATTTGCCATTCAATAATGATTATTTTGATATTGTTACTGCATATTCGTTTATCCATCATGTTGAAAATTATGAAGCCATTCTTAAGGAAGCTTTTCGAGTATTAAAACCAGGAGGTATTTTTTATATTGATTTAGAACCTAATAAATTATTCTGGAAAGCAATTTCTGAAATTAATGAAGAGAAAGTAAGCGATTTATCAGATCTAGTAAAAAAGGAAATAAACTCCGTATTACATACAGACGAAATTGTTCAAAAAGAATTTGGAATTGACAAGGAGATATTTAATAAAGCTGAATATATCAAGAATATACTAGGTGGTATTGACCCGCATGAATTTAAGCAGACTAGCTTAGATATTGGCTTTAGTAAGTGTGATGTGAACTATCAATGGTACCTTGGTCAAGGTAGTATTATGCATGGGGTTTCCTTCGAAGCAGCCGAAACGATAGAGGGATATCTACAAAAAATAAATCCTCTTAGTGAGGGTCTATTTAAATATTTAAGGTTTATCTTAATAAAATAAACTTATTTTAAACCTATTATATAGATTGATATCTTATCGAATCAATCTATATAAATTTATTTTTTCATTGTGCCTGCCTCTAGTTCTTGTAAATCAAATTATTCGGTTAATCGTTAATTTAGTAAGGGGACCACCGTCAATGAGTAAACGATTAGATAGTAGTATTTTGATATGTCCAATTTGTAAGTCAAGTAGGTTGGAAATCAACAAAAATATCATTTGTATGGATTGCAACAATAAATATGAACAGCATGAAGGTAAATATTATTTTGTTAAACTAGAAGAGGGCGATATTATAGACCCACTCGACAAGATAAAACATTTTTTAAAAAGTTTTAGCGTCATTTATAACTTTCTTATTTATTTAGTTAGTCCTGTCTATACTGATAGGCATTTAATCAAATTTATTAATAAGCATATTGAAGGAAAAAATATCGTTGCACTAAATTTAGGTTCTGGTAGTTCAAATGTATCAAATAATATTTCTAATGTAGATATATTTAAGTATGAATCAGTTGATTTAACTTGTGATATTTCAATGCTACCTCTACGAGATAATTCTGTAGATATTATTCTTAACGTTGCTGTTTTGGAACATGTTCCAAATCCTGAAGCTGTTGTTAACGAAATTAATAGAGTACTGAAACCCAATGGATTAGTTTATTCTTTTTTTCCTTTTATGCAAGGATTTCATGCATCTCCATATGACTTTTCAAGAAGAACTTTTGAAGGAATGAAAGTGCTCTATAAGGATTTTGAATGTATAGAGTTAAGAAGCAGCGGGGGACCTACATCTGGTTTTTTATGGGCCTTTCAGGAATGGATTGCTATTGTATTGTCTTTTGGAATTAAACCATTGCACTCATTCATTTACATATTAATGATGGTAATAACTTTTCCAATAAAATTTTTAGATATTATATTAATTCATCATCCAATGGCAAAAAATTTATCATCAGGATTTACTTATATTGGTAAGAAGAAATAATAAGGGAGTTTTTATTTATGAGTACAGTTAACAATTCACTAATCCGAGACATCAACCTAGCACCACAAGGCAAGCTAAAACTCGACTGGGTTAAAGCGCACATGCCTCTACTCAACACAATCGAAGAACAGTTTAAGAAAGAACAACCATTCAAAGGACTAAAAGTAACGATCTGCCTTCACTTAGAAGCAAAAACCGGCTATTTGGCTCAAGTTGTACAAGCCGGTGGAGCTGAGGTCGCAGTATGCGGAAGCAATCCGCTATCAACTCAAGATGATGTTGTCGCGGCTCTTGTTGAAAGCGGAATAACAGCCTACGCTTGGTACAATGTAACGGATGAAGAATACCATATGCATATTAATAAAGCTTTGGATTTCAGACCAAATGCTATCATTGATGATGGTGGGGATCTTGTAAGCATTTTGCATAGCCAGCGTTTGGAACAAACAAAAGAGATCATTGGTGGCTGTGAAGAGACAACTACAGGGATTATCCGTCTTAAAGCTCTGGAAAATGAAGGTAAGCTTCAATTTCCAATGATGGCTGTTAATGATGCATATTGCAAATATTTATTTGATAATCGTTATGGTACCGGACAATCCGTTTGGGATGGAATAAATAGAACTACTAATTTAGTTGTCGCTGGAAAGACGGTTGTAGTAGTTGGATATGGCTGGTGCGGTAAGGGCGTGGCTATGCGTGCAAAAGGTCTTGGAGCACAGGTTATAGTCACGGAAATCGACCCTATTAAAGCGATTGAAGCCTACATGGACGGTTTTACTGTAATGCCGATGATCGAGGCGGTTAAGCATGGTGATTTCTATGTTACGGTTACTGGTAACCGTGATGTTATTGCTGACGAGCATTTTGATGTTATGAAAGACGGAGCTATCATGTGTAATGCTGGTCATTTTGATATTGAAGTGAACAAAAACGATCTTGCAGCAAGAGCTGTAAGTGTCCGTGAAGTTCGTAAGAACATAGATGAGTATGAGATGAAGGACGGTCGTAAATTGTATCTTCTGGCTGGCGGTCGTTTAGTGAACTTGGCCGCGGGAGACGGACATCCTGCAGAAGTAATGGATTTGACGTTTGCTTTGCAAGCTCTTTCTTTAAAACATGTAGTCCAAAACAGCAAGTCCATAGGTCCAAAAGTTCAACCAGTTCCAAGTGAATTAGATCGTTATGTTGCTTATCTAAGACTAGAAACACTAGGTTTAAAGATCGATAAGCTGTCTCAAAAACAAGAAGAATATTTGTCCAGCTGGGCTGAATAACTAGTATTGGAGAGATGAACTAGATGAATGAAGATAGACACTTATTTACGTCAGAGTCAGTTACTGAAGGGCATCCAGATAAAATGTGTGATCAAATTTCCGATGCGATTTTGGATGCGATCTTAGAACAGGATCCTAATGCACGTGTAGCTTGTGAGACTGCGACTTCAACTGGCTTGCTTCTGGTAACTGGTGAAATTACTACAACAGCAAAAGTGGATTACAACAAAGTAGTAAGACAAACAATTAAGGAAATTGGGTATACACGCGCTAAGTTTGGTTTTGATTCCGAGACAAGTGCTGTTATAACGGCGATTAATGAGCAATCCCCAGATATCGCTATGGGTGTTAATAATGCACTAGAAGCACGTGAAGGACAAATGAGCGAAGATGATATTGACGCGATTGGAGCAGGGGACCAAGGACTTATGTTTGGGTTTGCTTGCAATGAGACACCTGAGCTTATGCCGCTTCCTATTGCTCTGTCACATAAATTGGCTCGTCGTTTAGCTGAAATCAGAAAAAATGGCACCCTAACTTACTTGCGCCCTGATGCAAAAACTCAGGTTACTGTCGAGTATGAAGGGGAGAAGCCGGTTCGAATTGAAACGATTGTTATTTCTACTCAGCACAGTCCGGATGTGACTTTGGAACAAATTAAAGAAGATATGCATGAGCATATTATTAAATCTGTTGTGCCTCATGAATTTATTGATGAGAATACGAACTACTTCATTAATCCTACAGGCCGTTTTGTAATTGGTGGACCTCAAGGTGATGCTGGCTTAACAGGCAGAAAAATCATCGTTGACACTTATGGTGGATATGCACGTCATGGCGGAGGAGCTTTCTCGGGTAAGGACCCAACTAAAGTAGACCGTTCCGCTGCTTATGCCTCACGCTATGTAGCGAAGAATATTGTGGCCGCAGGGTTGGCTGACAAATGCGAAGTACAGCTTGCCTACGCTATCGGTGTAGCTAAACCTGTTTCAATTGCTGTGAATACTTTTGGTACTGGTACAATCAGTGATAAGCTGATGGTTAAACTTGTTAGAGAGCATTTTGATCTAAGACCGGCTGGTATTATTAAAATGCTTGACTTACGTCGGCCGATTTATCGTCAAACTGCAGCTTACGGACATTTTGGCCGTAATGATCTGAATGTTCCTTGGGAACAGACAGACAAGGCTGATCTGCTTAAAGCTGGAGCGGAGATTTTAGCTGCTTCACAGGAGGCTGCAACATCAAAATAAAAAGAGGGGCTATGGCCCCTCTTTTTATTACTTCTTCACCAACAACCCCTGAAAATACTCATCCTGCTTAAACTTCACCCGCAAATCAGGACAATTATTCTCCTGAGACTCAATAGTCCAACCAGCAACCTTCGTTCCACAAACAACAGCTTCTTTAAGCGTTAACCCTCTAACAAGTCCCATCACAGTTCCCGAGAAAAATGCATCACCAGCGCCGCTGGAATCCACTAGCTTAACAGGGAATACAGGCTGGTAGCCGGATTCTTTGCTTCTTGAATCATAGTAAATGGAGCCGTTCTCTCCTAATGTGATCACCATTGAACGCAAGCCGGAGGAATCCACGAAGGAGATCAACTCCTGAATCAATTCATTTTGGTTCAAGTTGTCGATATTTTTTCCTAAAAGGCGTCCCGCCTCGATATCATTGCAAATGAAGCACTCAAGCTGATTAAGAAGCGACATATTGGATAAAATAACATCTAAGTTCCCTGGAATGCCGAAGACCGGCTTATTTTCCTGCAAGGATAGTTCGACAACTCTTTTGGAAATTTGTTCATTGAGGTCTAGCTCCAGAACAATATGGGTGGATTGCTGAACAATCTTTTTACCTGAGTTGTCGATAATTCTCTCAAGCTCATCCAACTGCGGCATTTGCGAAATGGAACCGGCCAGGTTGCCGTTCTCATCCAATACAGCTAACCACATTCCCATGCCCTGATTAATTTTACCCAGATATTCGGTGTGAGCATTGGATTTTTTTAGACGTTGAATGATCTCATCGCCGAGTCCTGTGCTATCCACTGTCGAAACAAAAGAAGTAGCGAGGTCTAGGTTTGTCAGATTTTCAGCAACGTTGCGTCCAACGCCCCCATGAACAAATTGAATGCTGCCGAGATTGCGGCCTGTGGGTATGTATTCGTTTTTTGAAAAACCTTTGCAATCAACAAAAACAGTACCAATAACGGATACAAAAGATGACATGTACGGAATCCCCTTACTAATAGTAGTATGCTTTTATTATATTTTAATTTTAGGTTAAAAAGAAGATAATGTTTACACAAAATAATTATTCGTAACTCGCTCCTATAACCACCCGGTTATAGGATTTTTTATTGCAGCAGCTGCCAAGGACGCTAAAGTTCTCATACCGTCAGTGAGACAGCACCAAATGGAAAGGTTATGACGTTAGTAGCAAAAGACAACGGGGGATGTCGGAATGGTAGAGTTCTAATGGTAGAGAGGAGATAGCGGCAGAATTTCTACACCTAGGCGAGACTACAGTATTAGCGCCTCTAAGGCATTAAGTTTTCATCATTGATGTCACAGAAGTTTGGCGGAAACAGTAGCTTGTGAATACTTGTGAGGCATATGAAGAAACTAATAGCAAAAGTAACTACGTGATGCACACTAGCGACCATGTATGTCACCGTTCAGCGTTCAGAGGATAAGTGACGGTTGAAAAAGTCCTTTTTAATGCCCGAATCTTATGACCTTGCCTCAAAGCAGGATTCACTTCTATGCAGCAGTACCTTATGTACGGATATGATTTTGCACAAAAGGAGCGATTACTAATGGAAATATTCACATCCGAATTTTGGTCTGCTTTACTCGCAATTGTCGTCATAGACCTTGTGCTAGCGGGGGACAATGCAATTGTTATCGGATTATCTGCAAGAAATTTGCCCCGGGATCAGCAAAAGAAAGTTATTTTGTGGGGAACGGTTGGAGCTATTGTTGTACGTTCAGTGTTAACTCTGGTTGTCGTGTGGCTGCTTAAGATTCCGGGCTTGCTTCTTTTAGGGGGATTGTTGCTCATTTATATTGCCTATAAGCTGCTTGTGGAAGAAAAAAAGCATGGTGTGGAGTCCGCGGCTAGCTTGTGGGCTGCAATCAAAACGATAATTATCGCCGATACAGTGATGGGCTTGGATAATGTTTTGGCGGTTGCGGGGGCAGCTCATGGTGACTTTGTGTTGGTCGTACTGGGGCTGCTGATTAGCGTGCCTATCGTTGTGTGGGGGAGTACACTTATCCTAAAATGGGTCGAACGGTATCCGATTATTATTTTTATTGGATCGGGTGTTTTAGCATGGACTGCATCCAAAATGATTGTTGATGAACCATTCTTAAAAGGATTTTTTGATGTAAATCCAGTCTTGAAGTGGGGATTAGTGGTTGTCATCGTCGCAGGTGTATTGGTTTTAGGGAAAGTAAAGCAGCAAAAACGTACGTTGGAAAAGGCATGAGGGGTTGGCGAGCGAATCCCGGGCGCGCGTTGCGTCACTGCATGTAGAGATATATGGATTAGAGAAAGTTCCAACTCGTCAAGCTAAAAAGTACAGCACGGCCATTCACTAAAAACACAACAGAGAGCGTTGAAAAATCACTGTGCCAGAGCAAAGCGAAACTGGGCCTGCCTGACTAAGGCAGCTTAACGGCACTTGTCAGTGCTCTACGCTATCAGTAATAGCAAGGGAGCCAACCGTTCCGCCAGCTTAAGACCAGAGTGCGGTGGGGAGCATCGCGGACAAAAGGGCTGAGACAGGCACAGGAGATGCATACAGCCCCCTAACTCAAATTTCAAAAAGTCTGGAATATTTATATTTCATTCGACATACATTGAAAGCGAATTCATTTATACGTATAACTTTCAAAAAACGATAAGAAAAGATTTGATTTGTACGTATAAATAAGGGGGCAGATTACTTTGGAGGTTAGCTAAATCCTAAATTGCAATGATTGGTGCTCGAAGCATAGGGGGTTATAAGACCGCATGATGATGGATATCTTAGCTGTTCAGGAGTTCCAAAATACGAAGGAGCTTCGATTAATGGGCATAAATGAAGAAAGCTTACAAATGATATCAACCTGTAGCGAAAACGAATAATAAAGTTAGTAGGTGAACAAATTTGTATGTGAAAAATAAAGAACCGTTTTGGAATGATATAAAAGTAGTTCCTTATCTTTTTATTTTGCCAAATATGCTTCTGTTTTTATGCTTTATGATCATTCCGATTTTCATGACCTTCTACTATAGCCTTGTCAAATGGGGAGGAATGGGTAGTCCCGTATTTATAGGATTTGATAATTACTTGTATCTTTTGGGTGATGAGGTATTCAGAAAGTCTGTTTGGGTGACCATCTTATTCACGGTAGCAACCGTTCCTATTCTAATGATAATGTCACTTATGTTTGCACTTTTATTAAATCAAAAAATTAAATTCAGATCGTTCTTCCGTAGCGTGTTGTTCATTCCCTCCATAATCTCATCTGTTGTAGTTGGTATGGTTTTTGTATGGTTGTTCAATGATCAACTGGGATTCATTAACTATATTCTCAATTCTTTTGGTATAAAATCGATTGGCTGGTCAACAAATCCCAATATGGCGATGGTAATGATCATCGTAGGTACTCTCTGGAGTCGAATAGGGTATAACATGGTCATTTATTTGGCGGCACTTCAAGGAATATCCCCAGAGTATTATGAGGCCGCCACCATTGACGGTGCAAACTCGTGGCAAAAATTTCGCTTTATAACAATGCCTCTCCTTAAGCCTATTCATACTTTCATCTTAATAACGGTTGTCATTCACTCCTTCCGTTCATTTGATCTGATTTATGTTATGACCAAAGGTGGTCCTCTAAATGCAACAACAACTCTTGTCATGCATGTTTATGATACTGCATTTAAGCTGAACTATTTTGGTCGCGCATCTGCATCAGGTGTTATTTTATTTCTAATTCTTATGGCATTTACTCTGTTCAGACTTAAATCAAACAAGGAGAACGTATGATAAAAAATGAAAAAACACAGCTAATACGGCCACCAAAAGCCTCATATATGTTCACTTACGTACTAATGGTGATCGTATCTATTATTGTTCTGTTTCCCTTCTATTGGATGTTTGTAACGGCAGTAAAGCCTGTGGGTGAAATCTTTGAATTTCCTCCTAAACTATGGCCGGGTGAGTTTTTGTGGGGAAACTTTGCCAAATCAATGTCCGCAACCGATTTCCCCACCTATTTTAAAAATAGTATCATCGTTACTTCCATTGCAACCCTTATTACCGTTTTTATTAATCTCCTTGCGGGGTACGCATTTGCTAAATATAAATTTAAGGGCAAGGAGCTCATGTTCTTAATCGTATTGAGCACATTGATGATTCCAATTCAGGTAACCATGATCCCTAACTTTATTATCGTATCTAAGCTGGGTTTGCTGAATACATATGCAGGACTCATTCTGCCTACTTGTGCGGAGGCATTCGGATTGTTCCTTTCCCGTCAGTTCATGTCTGAAATACCGGATGAGCTTATTGAATCGGGTCGTATGGATGGTGCAAGTGAGTTTCATATATTTAGCAAGATTGTTTTTCCGAACGTAAAACCTCTTCTTGGTGTTCTGGTTATATTCACAGTCATGTGGCGTTGGAATGATTTTCAGTGGCCGTTAATCATACTTTCAGATAAAAAGATGTACACGGTACAGCTTGGTTTATCGATGTTAAATGGAGTGAATTATGTTAATTGGAACGACCTGATGAGTGCTGCTCTTATCTCGATAATTCCTGTTATAATCGTATTCTTCGCTTTTCAGAAGCAATTTGTGCAGGGAATAACTCATACAGGCATTAAGGGCTAGCTGATACGGCTTTTTTAATGAACCGCAAAGATGTGATGGTTAGTTGGTTATCTATTAAAAGGAGGAGAAGAAAATGTCAGTTCATCCATTTAAGAGAGCGCTGTCAACGTTTTGCGCCTTGGGTATGGTCATTTCCGTGGCCGCGTGCAGTACACCTTCAGGCGGTAGAACAGAAACGGCAGGTAACGGAGCTGCAGAGAAAGATGCCGTACTTAAGGTAGCCTATTGGGAATCATCCTCATCTGATAAAGCGGGTTGGGATCTCATGATCAAGAATTTTGCAAAAGATCATCCGGAAATTAAATTAGAACCACAGGTTTATCCATCCAATACGTTTAGACAAACCCTAGACACAAGAATTGCCGGTAACGATTGGCCTGACATTGTACGCTACACGTATCAAAGACTTGGAAAATTTAAAGAGAACAATGTAATGCTTGACCTTAAAGGGAAAATTTCCGAAGAAAGTCTTAACGACCTGGTTCCCGCATTTCGTTCAGCTGTAACCTACAACGGTAAACTTGTAGCTATGCCTCATCATACGGATACAATGGCTATTTTCTACAATAAGGCTATGTTCGAGAAATCAGGAATAAGAATTCCTAAAAATGCAACAGACGGTTGGACGTGGGATGAACTTACGGCCAATGCACGTAAGCTTAAAGCAGACAATAATTTAGAATATGCTTTTGGTGGGATTTGGGAGAATGGCTCCGGTTACCGTTACCTTCCATTTATCTACATGAACGGCGGATCGGTTCTGAGTAAAGATATGAAATCTATTACTATCAATTCACCGGAAGCTCTTGCGGCTACAAAGCTTTATGAAACATGGCAGAAGGAAAAGCTCGTGGTGAAGACCGGGTTTACGCAGGAACCGGCATCTAATTTGCTTTTTGTTGCTAAGAAAATAGCGTTTACGTTTTCCGGCAGCTGGCATCTCTCTTACATGGAAGAAAACATGCCAGGGAATTGGGGAGTTACTTATATGCCTCAAGTTAAGGGGAAAAGCGGCTCGGATATGGGCGGTAATTCAATCTTCGCTTACGCAGGCACCAAATATCCAAATGCAGCGGCAATCTTTATTGACTATTTGACTAATAAAGCTAATATGAAAGCATTTGCTGAGGCTTCTAACTTTATTCCTGTACGCACAAGTCTTATCAATGAGGGCTTAAAATATACCAGTTTCCAAAAAGAGATGGACTTAATTCTCAATATCGTTAAAACCATCGATCCTAAAATGGCAGATGATGAGACATCTATCCGTTTCCAGCAAATAAACCAAATCTATGGTGAGATCATGGATCCAATAGCTATTAATGGATCGATGACAGCTGAAAAGGCTTTGGAAAAAGCTCAAAAGGATATGACAGAAGCTTTAAAATAATGGTTTGTATGCTAGGGGATTTTTATGAAATCAAAATATGTATTGGTGAAAGACGAGATAAAGTCCTGGATTTTGCATGGCAAAGTTTCGGCTCACGAAAAAATTGGCACTGAGAACGACATTATGGAGAGGTTTGATGTTAGCCGCCATACGGTTCGGCAAGCAATAGGGGATTTAGAGAAAGAAGGGTGGATTTACCGATGGCAGGGGAAGGGGACTTTTTGTGCGGATGCATCTAAAAGAAGCAAGTCTCATTCATACAAGACTATTGGTGTAATCACTACGTATATCTCTGAATATATTTTTTCCTCCATCATAAGAGGAATCGAGTCGTATTTGAGCAGTACGGATTATATGTTTATTTTAACGAGCACTAATAACAACATAGAAAAAGAGAAGAAATGCATAGATTCTATTTTAGCCCGAAATGTAGATGCCATAATTGTTGAACCCACTAAAAGCGCGATCTATAACCCAAATATCAACTATTATTTAAATATGGAAACAAACCATATCCCCTATGTCATGTTAAATGCCTTATATCCACAACTGCAAGCGCCTAGCCTAACTATGGATGAGGAGCAGGGAGGATTTCTTGCAACAGAACATTTAATTCAGCTGGGTCATAAAAAGATCATTGGCATTTTTAAGGCGGATGACTTGCAAGGCGTCAATAGGATGAACGGGTTTATTCGGGCCCACCGAGTTCATAACTTGCCAATAATTCCAGGACTGATTATATCTTATAATACAGAGGACCCAAGAGAGAAGATTCAAAGTGAAATAAAAAATCTATTTAACAACCATAATAATGATGTAACAGCCATTTTTAGTTATAACGATGCGATTGCCCTTTACATCATTAATTTTTTAAGGGAATTAAATATTAATGTCCCTGAAGATATTTCTGTAGTCGGATACGATGATTCTTATTTGGCAGAAATGTCGGAAGTGAAGCTCACATCGGTTATACATCCGAAAAGAACCATGGGACTGGACGCAGCTAAATTGATTGTTGACTTGATTGAAGGGAAACAGCAAGGTTCCCAGTTACAATCGGTCATATACAAACCTGAATTGGTTGTCAGGACCTCAACTGCAACAGCGAAAAACTAGGTTTCTTAGGCTTGTTCCATCTAAACCCCATACTTGCAATAGACCTAAAAGGGAGAGGCCGAGCGCTTCTCTCTTTTCTGTATGCTGCAAGGACGATAGTCCAAGACGCCTTCGAAGTATGGCAATAATATTCACCCCATCAAAAGTTTTACAGCTCGTCATGCTAGTCTGCATAATTGTCCAAGTCCCCACATAGACATGTTATCAGTTGCTATTTACTATGTGCTGGAGGGGATTGAAATGCGGCGAGTCACGTGGGTGATTGCCTTAGTGATGTGCTTGAGCCTTGTGTTGGCGGGGTGCGGCAAGAAGGATGCAGGATCAGTAGTTAAGGATTTGGACACGATGTTGAACAAGTTGGACAGTTATCAAGGCAGCGGGCGTATGATCCTGCATACGGGTCAGGAGCCGCAGGAGTATCAAGTGGATGTATGGTATCAGAACCCTCATTATTACCGTATTTCTTTGAAAAATGATAAGAAGGATATCACACAGATCGTGCTGCGCAACGATGATGGAGTATTTGTTTTGACGCCGCATTTGAACAAGAGCTTCCGCTTCCAGAGTGATTGGCCAGAGAATCAAGGGCAGGTGTATTTGTATCAGTCTTTGGTTCAGAGCATTCTACTGGATAATGAGCGTCAATTTACAACAGATGATAAAGGGTATGTGTTCGATGTGTTGGCGAATTATCAGAACGGTTCGTTGGCGCGGCAGAAGATTTGGTTGGATAAAAAGACTTATGCTCCTCAGCACGTTGAAGTATCCGACTCCAATGCAAATGTCATGGTAATTGTGGATTTCAATCAGTTTGAGTTTAGTAAGAAGTTTGAAAAGGATTCGTTCGATATGCAGCGCAACATGACTAGCTGGAAGATCGAGACTTTGCCAACTATGGCAGCCGCTCCAGCGGGCGATGCTAAGGCAGCTGATGCCGGCAAAGCCGGAACAACAGCTGCAAGTAGCGGCAAGGCCGGGGCAGCTGGCGCAGCGGCAGGTCCAGCAGGCGCCACAGGGGCGGCAGCAGGGCAAGGAGCAAGCGCGGGAACCGCGGGCAGCGGTGCCGCAGCGGGAACTGGAGCCGCCGCAGCTACTGGAACGGCGGCAGGCAAGGACGGTGCCGCAGGCCAAGGCAAGGCTGCAGGTCCGGCAGCAGCCACCGGCGCCCCAGCGGGCCAAGCGACAGGCGCAGGCACTGCGGCAGCAGGGCAAGCCGCGGGCACCAAGGCAGGAGCGGCAGCGGCACCAGGCGCTGGAGCCAACGGCGGAGCGCCGGCAGCAGCTACAACCAGCAATGGAGCGCAGAGCAAGGCAGGAGCTGCTGCTACCGGCACAGCCGCAGCGGTCACTCCGGCAGATGCAGCCAAGCAAAAGGCAGCCGCTCAGAAGCAATTCGGAGTGATAGAGCCTTACTATACACCTAGCGGTGTAAAGCGCCAGGATGTTAATGAGATTAAGCTTGGCGAAGAGAAAGCGGTAATGCTGCGCTACTCAGGCAAATATAACTATACATTGGTGGAATCACATCCTCAAACACAGACCGTGTCGGTTCTTCCAGGGGATATCGTAGACTTGGGCTACACCTTGGCGGTTGTAACGGGTGACGAGAAAAAGACATTAATGTGGACTTACGACGGTGTGGAGTTCAGACTCTCAACCGGGGATCTCCCGATGACAGAGATGATTAAGGTAGCTCAAGCTGTACAGGGCGAAATGGGCAAGTGAGGGAAATGAGCTGCTCCTTTCAATAGGATGATTGTTTAATGCCGGAAGCAAATTGTTTCTATAAATAAGTCCGCTGGATATCATTACCGAAAATGCAACTAACGTTTCCCTGATAATTTCCTATTCAATATTTTGTACATTGACACTCGTGTGAGATGGGATTACCATAAGTTTATTGAAAAAATCATCATACGGCACGTTGAGGGGGAAGCTCCCTGTACAGGGGGCTTCCCTTGATTGTCATAGAGAAGGTGGACTTATGGATTCGTTTTTTCGGCCAACGAGGGTAGAAATTTCATTGGATGCTTTACGAACCAATTTGAATGAATTTAGGCGGGTACTGCCTGCACATGTAAAAATGATGGCTGTGGTCAAAGCGGACGCTTACGGGCATGGAGCCGTCGAGGTTAGCCGGGAGGCGCTTCGCTGTGGTGTTGAGTACATAGCGGTAGCTTTTTTGGATGAGGGCTTGGAATTGCGCCAGGCTGGTATTACAGCACCGATCTTGGTATTGGGCTATACACCTCCAGAAGGCCTTGAGGCGGCTTGGGAATACGATATAACGGTTAATGTGTACAGCCATGGGGTATTGGATGCTTTTGAACGTTTAGAGCCACGAGAGAAGCCGCTGTCTATTCATGTGAAAATCGATTCAGGGATGAATCGACTGGGCTTGTCTACGGAAGCTGAGGCTATTGAGCTTATCGAGAGGGCGCTTGCGATCCCGGGACTGAATATCGAGGGGCTGTTTACCCATTATGCATGTGCGGATGAAACAGATAAAACCTTTACCATAGAGCAGCATCAGAGGTTTGACCGGGTAGTGCAATATTTTCGCGACCGAGGGATAGAATTTGCATATGTGCATGCAGGTAACAGCGCTGCGGCAATTGATTCGCCTGAGCTAACGTATAATATGGTACGTCTGGGTATTAGCATGTATGGGATGTATCCGTCTAAAGAGGTTAATCATAAACTGATTGAGCTGCAGCCTGTACTAAGCATCAAGAGCGGGGTTGTCATGGTGAAAACAATACCACCCGATTCAGGCATCAGCTATGGGACGATATACCGTACCACTGAAGAAGAAACGATTGCAACTTTGCCTATTGGATATGCTGACGGTTATTCACGCATGTTGACTGGGAAGGCTCAGGTTCTTGTAAAAGGGGAGCGGGTTCCGGTCGTCGGCAGAATTTGCATGGATCAGTGCATGGTGAATGTGACGGGGCTTGCCGATATTCATAGTGAGGAAGAAGTAGTTATTCTGGGTATGCAAGGCACGGAACGGATAACCGCAGAGGAGCATGCTGACTGGTTGGGTACGGTCAATTATGAGATTACTTGTATGATTTCGCATCGTGTTCCTAGAATCTATATCCGTGATGGTATCGTAGTGTCTACAGTCAACCCGCTGCTCCGGCAGGGCTCAAGTTCTCGAGAGTAGCAAGCTTGGTGTAAATTGCCAACCATTAATTTGTTAAAGCTGGAGAGGATTTTCAGGTTCAACCGCGAATAAGTATACTACATACTTCTGTGGAATTGAGATTATGTGGTGAAAACAGGTATAACATAATTGCTATACTTAGTGCATATACTCATTTTGTATAATTTTGCTGTATATTCGCCATAATGGTAATAAGGTTTGTATGTTTTTGGGGGTGCATGCTTGGTGTCCAACGCACATAACACGAAACGAATAATGATTAGCTTACCGGATTATTTATTGCAAGAAGTAGATGGTATCGTGGAAAAGGAAAACTCCAATCGCAGTGAATTTATTCGCCAGGCGATGAAGCTTTATTTGGTGGAACGAAAGAAACGTCACCTGAGGGAATCGATGCAGCGGGGTTACATGGAAATGGCAAAGATCAATTTAAACATGGCCTCGGAGGCATTTCAGGCGGAGGAAGAAGCAGATAACACTCTGGATCGTTTAGTTAGCGGGGTGTAACTGTGATTGTCAAACGTGGCGATGTTTTTTTTGCGGATCTATCACCTGTCGTTGGATCGGAGCAGGGAGGCATCAGGCCTGTTCTGATTATTCAAAATGATATTGGCAATCGTTTCAGTCCGACGGTCATCGTTGCGGCTATTACAGCACAGATTCAAAAGGCAAAGCTGCCTACGCACGTAGAAATTGATGCGGAGGCGCATGGTTTTGACCGGGATTCTGTCATTTTGCTTGAGCAAATTCGCACGATTGATAAGCAGCGTCTCACAGATAAAATTACTCACCTAGATGAAGAGACGATGCGTAAAGTAGATGATGCATTGCAAATTAGCGTGGGACTGATTGAGTTTTAATGCATTTTATGGATTGAAGCGAGGGGCCGCGTGAGGGGCTTCTCTTTTTTTTGCTTCAGATTGTCGAAAAAACCATGTTTTCCTACTATAGAGGAGGTCTACCCTATATGACGATGTCGAAGGAAGAAGTGTTGCAGTTGGAAGAAACAAAAGACAAGGTAGAGATAACTGACGAAATGAAGGCGGCGATTCAGGAGAGGATTCAAAAGCAAATTGCCGCAGAGCTGCAGCTGGCCATAGGCAAGGTGCGCACGACAGTTGGACTGCTGGATGAAGGTAATACCATTCCTTTTATCGCACGTTACCGTAAGGAAATGACCGGGGAGCTGGACGAAAATCAGCTGAGAGATATCGAGGAGCGTTTAACGTATTTGCGTAACCTGGAGTCTCGGAAGCTGGAGGTTATTCGGCTTATTGATGAGCAAGGCAAGCTGACGGATGAGCTGAGGGTATCTATTGAGCAGTCGGTCAAGCTTCAAGAGCTGGAGGATCTGTACCGGCCTTATCGTCAAAAACGTAAAACACGTGCCAGCGTCGCCAAGGAAAAAGGACTCGAGCCGTTGGCCCAGTGGATTTTATCTCAACCTCGTCAAGGAGATTTACTGGTGGAGGCTGCGAACTATGTGAGCGAAGACAAGGGTGTAGCTACCGCGGCGGAAGCTGTACAGGGGGCTATGGACATAATAGCGGAACAAATCGCCGATGATGCTAAAGTGCGGGCATGGGTGCGTAAATATACATATGATCAAGGAATGATCCGGACTGAGGCGAAGAATGCAGAGCAGGAGTCCGTATACGAAATGTATTACAGCTATCAGGAGCCGGTTCGCAAGCTGCCGCCCCATCGTATTCTGGCAATCAATCGCGGAGAGCGCGAGGATGTGTTGAAGGTGGCTATGGACGTTCAGACCGACCGCATTCATGAGTATATGGGGCGTCAGCTGGTGAAAGGTCCTTCCGTCGTAAAAGATACGTTGACCGCCGTCATTGAAGATGCATACAAGCGTCTGCTGGCCCCGTCAATTGAACGTGAGGTACGTAATGAAATGACGGAAATGGCTGAGGAAAAAGCGATTGAGGTGTTTGCCGAAAATTTGCGTAACCTCTTGCTGCAAGCGCCGGTAAAAGGCAAGGTAGTGCTGGGCGTCGATCCTGCGTTTCGGACAGGCTGCAAGCTGGCGGTTGTTGATGATACGGGCAAAATGCTGGAAATCGCCGTAACGTACCCGACTCCGCCTAACAATAAAGTAACGGAAGCAAAAGCCAAGTTTCGCAAGCTGATTGAAACCTATGGAGTTGAGCTGATCGTAATCGGTAACGGTACGGCATCGAGGGAAACGGAGCAATTCGTGGCTGAGCTTATAAGTGAGATCAAGGATCGCAGCCTGCAATACTTGATCGTTAACGAAGCCGGAGCGAGCGTATATTCCGCCTCGAAGCTGGCAGCAGGGGAGTTCCCGGACCTGGACGTGGCTGAACGCAGTGCGATTTCAATAGCGAGACGTCTTCAGGACCCGCTGGCTGAGCTGGTTAAGATAGAACCGAAGGCTATCGGCGTAGGACAATATCAGCATGATGTAACGCAAAAGCGGCTGGATGAGAGCTTGACCTTCGTTGTAGAGTCGGCGGTTAACCATGTAGGAGTAGATGTTAATACCGCTTCTCCATCGCTGCTATCCTATGTTTCAGGTATCAACAGTACATTGGCCAAAAATATTGTGAAGTACCGCGAGGAAAATGGCAAGTTTACAAGCCGTGCGCAGCTTCAAAAGGTACCTAGGCTCGGAGCGAAGGCTTATGAGCAATGTGCGGGCTTTCTGCGGATTAGTGATGGGAAAAATCCGCTCGACAGCACGCCGATTCATCCGGAATCGTACGCCGCGGTGGATACTCTGTTTCGCGAGCTGAAGCTCGAGCTTACACAAGTGGGCACCCAGCAGCTCAAGGAGATGCTGCAGCAGGTAGAAGCCGCAGAGCTGGCGACCAAGCTGGGCGTAGGGGTGCCTACGCTGCGAGACATTCTGGACAGCCTCCAACGTCCTGGACGCGATCCGCGGGATGAGCTGCCAGCGCCGATATTCCGCACCGATGTGCTGCAGCTTGAAGATTTGAAAGCGGGTATGGAGCTTCAGGGAACGGTTCGTAATGTTATTGATTTCGGGGCGTTCGTTGATATTGGGATTAAGAACGATGGTCTCGTCCACATTTCTCAATTGAGTAATACATTCGTCAAACACCCTAAAGATGTCGTGTCTGTTGGCGATACGGTGACCGTATGGGTGTTGAGCGTTGATTTGAAAAAAGGCCGTGTCAGCTTGACGATGAAAAACCCGTCTTAAGCTTGTTGAATACACGTACACAAAAAAACAGAGCAAGAGATAGGAGGGTTACCTTCCAGTCTGCTGCTCTGTTTTTTTCATAATATCAGACTTCTTCAGCGGAGCTGAAGAAGTCTGATATGGCAAGAAAAGCCACCGCTAAGACACGAATGTATCTTCCTCGAAAGGGCTTCGATCAGAAGCTTTTCTTATAAAGGAGTCCTATGCTAATGGAGTTGAGAGGACGAAGATTCCTCCGCATCGCTCCGCCGCGTCCGGTAGAAAAACCAACAGTCGTTCAACAGCCTTACTTGTCTGTGGTTTTTGTTGTAGAATGCGCGCATTAGTTGATTGCATAACCATTGTGGCAAACGTAACAGCCCCTTCCCGCTAACCTAGTATGCGTGCTTAAAGGCCCTTCTCATGCTGCTCAAACAGGGGGCTTTAAACCGTTATCATAGTATAGGATATGGTCGGGTGGGCTTATGGGTGCAGGTCCTAATTAGCCAGTTCTTCTTCGTCCTCGTACCATTGCTCCAATTGAGCTTGCAGCGCACGAATTTCAGTTAGAAGGGATACTAACGGATAGGCTTCCTCCTTGATGGAGGAAAAGGTTTTTTCCAATTCATTAATGTATTCCAGACCGTGGTGCAGCTTGTGCTCTTCAGTAACAATATCCAGTTCATCGCATTCCGCGATAACTTTGGGTAGAGAAGGTACATTGGATGCTGTTAATTTGTCGAGTTCCTTATGCAAACGTTTGTTTAAGGCGGTTAGTTGGTACGTATGTGTTGCAGGCAGCTCAACAAATTCAACGTGGTCGTTAAGCTGTAGAACAGCATATCTCATTTTGGACATGGGTGAGGCTCCTCTCGGGCGTTTGCTTGGGTTTATAGAAATTCCGATAGAAATAATACCTACTTGACAGTGTAGCCTATGATGCGGTTACAATTCAAGTGAGATTATGAAACAGACCGAGGTGGCAAGATCATGAAGGACGAGCAATTGCAGGAGTGGGTGGAACGAGTTTCAATAACATCATTCGGGCGCCCTTTTGTGCACCAGGCCCGGTTCAATCGCAGGCTTACTTCAACCGGAGGCAGATATTTCACCAAGTCGCATGATATTGAAATCAGCTGGCAGCAGTATGAACAGTTTGGTGCAGACGATGTGGAAAAAATCATCAAGCATGAATTGTGCCATTATCATCTACACATACTGAAGCGAGGTTACCAGCATCGGGATGCGGAATTCAAGTCGCTGCTGCAGCAGGTTGGGGGCACACGGTTCTGCAAATCACTCCCGACAGCCAAGCGCCGAGAGCCATATCGATACAAGCTGGTATGTACAAGCTGTCCGACCGAATATTTGCGAAAAAGAAAGATGGATCCAAGAAAATATGCTTGTGGAAATTGTCGGGGTAAATTGAAGCTTCTGAAGCTTGACTTGAAGGAGCATTCATGATAAATTAAAAATTGTCTTTCCCTGATAGCTCAGTTGGTAGAGCACTCGACTGTTAATCGAGTTGTCACAGGTTCGAGTCCTGTTCGGGGAGCCATTTCTTTTTGGAGAGATACCCAAGTGGCTATAAGGGGACCCTCTGCTAAGGGGTTAGACTGCGTAAGTGGTGCGAGGGTTCGAATCCCTCTCTCTCCGTAGAAGAAGAACCGCCTGTGAAGGCGGTTTTTCTGCGTTTAAGGAGAGAGGTTCGAACCCGAGAAGAGGGGGCGTCGAAGCGGCTGTGCCAGCCGCGAAGTCTCGCGATCGAAGAGCGAGCATCCCTCTCTCTCCGTATAGGTAAGCAATGAACCGCCGAAAGGCGGTTTTTTGCTGTGTACGGAGCCAAGAGAAGGGTTCGAACCCGAGAAGAGGGGGCGTCGAAGCGGCTATGCCAGCCGCGAAGTCTCGCGATCGAAGCGCGAGCATCCCGAATGTAAGAAAAAGCTTGTCATTCAACAGGCATTCCGCTATAATAACACTTGTCGTCAAAAAGAGACAAGATAGATTTAAGCAAATAAGGCCCGTTGGTCAAGTGGTTAAGACACCTCCCTTTCACGGAGGTAACAGGGGTTCGAGTCCCCTACGGGTCACCATTTTCCTCGAATGGTAAACCGGCAAGCAATTGCTTTGAATTCATATTACGCGGTCGTGGTGGAACGGCAGACACGCCATCTTGAGGGGGTGGTGTCCCATGGACGTGCGGGTTCAAATCCCGCCGACCGCATACTCTTGGAAACCTTGCGTAGTAATTTTTTGGACATTGCTCAATAGAAGAAAGATTATTAGATATTCGCAGTAAACAAGGCAACAACTTGAGAAGCAGTTAATTCGCTTCTTGGGTTGTTGCCTATTTATTTTTGAAAAGTATTTTGCAGAGTTAGACGGTGGCATCTTCCCTGCATGTTCTGAGCATCGTAAGAACGAAGGAAGATGGAAGCGGTTCGAACCGTGAGACTGGACGTTTCTGCAAGAGCTGCATTAGGCGATAGGTTTTTCTGATCGCCGTGGCGGTTGCTTGTCCAGATGCTTTCATCTTTGGTCTCCCTCTCGGCTGTAAGTTTTGGTGTTCAGGTTTGCTCTCCTTATAGGAGTGAAGCGCAGGGACAGCATATGTTTACTTTCTTCGGGTATGTACATTTTTTATGATTGTTCCATGGATAATTTTCAGAAAGATGAATAGTTATTGCAAAGTGTGTAGAATGGCAGAGTAAGCCTTACAGTCTGTGTTATAATGACATCATTTGGAAAAGGGAGGCTCCGACTTGCATAAGCTCCAATCTATTCAACGTAACAAAGACAGCTCTGTTTTTATTCGGTCCTTATTCATTCTCGTCACCTCCCTGTATGAAAGCAGCGTCCGATCCGAATATGAAGGAAAGGGAATTTACTTACCAGAATTACCATGAGAAGGCATATTCTCCTCTATACTTATTCACGGAACGGCTGCAAACCTTATACCGTCAGGTACTTATTAAATTGGAGGCGACTGGATATGATTACTGTATTGCATGACCGTTTCAACCAATTCTCGATCGGACCATTTCCTTTTGACCCGAAACATTCTGCTATCGGTGAATACCATTATTACCTCTCGGAAGGGAATAAGGGTGGGTGGTATGATCCTGTTGTTTATTATGGATGGCTCGGGCCTACATGGATTGTGACAGAGGATGCAGGCATCAAGTATATGGAGCAGACTAGGCCTCAGGCGGCAATTACAGCTCATTGGCCACTACTTGTAAAGGGGGATGAAAGCTGGAGTGATTACACGATGGAAGCAACAGTAAGGCCGTTATCGACGGGTTCTCACGTGGGCATTCTATTCCGCTACCAGCATGGCAGACGTTACTACTTTCTAGGCTTTGAAGGGGGCAGGCTTATACTACTGAAGCGAGATCAACAGCATATTACTGAGTTGGCTTCGATTCCGTTCGCTTATAATAGTGATACGTGTTATAGACTAAAGGTCGCTTGCAACGGCGCTGAACTCACTGCAAGCGTAAATGGCAAGGTATTGCTGCTTGTCGAGGATGCAAGCTATGAGAATGGGAAGATTGGGCTGTCATCACGGATGCCTGCCCAATATAGCGACATTGTCATAACGATGACCGAGCAGCAGCATGCGGACTGGATGACTGCAGTTAATGTCACTTCTTTGGAGCTGGCACAATTACGTAGTGAATACCCGCAGCCGCGCTTATGGAAAACGATTGATTTCAAGAACTTCGGAACCGCTCGCCAGATTCGTTTTGGTCATCTAAAGGGTGGGAATGAGCTTCAGCTAGTACTCGCTCAGCATCAGAAGCGGGGGCATAAGGATGCCTATGCACATATTAGCTGCCTAACTGCAATTACACTAGAAGGTGAAGTCCTCTGGCAGCTTGGAGAGCCAAGCACGTTGACTGACCACTTGTTACTATCGGCAGATTTGCCTTTCCAGGTATGCGACATCGACGGTGACGGCTTCGACGAGGTGATTGTTGCACGCAATTTCCGTCTACAAATTCTGGACGGACGGACTGGGGAGGTTAAGCGTTCAATTCCGACACCGCTTTCCTCCGAGTCTACCGGAGAGCTGTTCAGTGTACCGTTCAACGAGTACGCCTTTGACCGGATTAATGTGGATATGATTCGGATTGCTAATTTCTCGGGCAAGCAAACACCTACGGATATTGTTATTAAAGACCGTTATAGCCGTGTCTGGGCTTATACCAACGAACTGGAGCCACTCTGGTCATTCCATGAAGGCATAACCGGTCATTTCCCTTATACGGCTGATGTGAACGGTGATGGCAAGGATGAGATGTTTGTTGGTTACCATCTGGTCGACCACGATGGCAAACTAATATTTACCTTACCTGTGGAAACTGATCATACCGATGAAATCTTGATCGGACATTGGGACCCGACCCGCAAAGAGCCGCTCATTGCCATCGCATCGGGAGAAGAAGGCTTTATGATCGCCGATTTACAGGGGAACTTGGTTCACAAGCATATGATCGGCCATGCCCAGCGTGTAAGTGTAGGCAATTATCGTCCGGAATTAGAAGGCTTGGAGTTGTGCGTCAGCACGTTCTGGGGAGAACAGGGCATTGTCTACTTCTTCGATGGTGAAGGACGACTTCTCCATCAATTCGAACCCACCTGCAATGGTAACGTCATTACTCCGGTAAATTGGACAGGTGACGGCAATGATCTTGTTTTGCTGAATGGAAACACGCAGCATGGAGGACTTATTGATGGTCATGGCAGGCGAGTTGTTATATTCCCAGAGGATGGCCATCCCGACCTGTGCGCGGAGGTACTTGATCTGACTGGTGACGGGCGTGATGAGATTATGCTGTGGGACTCGCAGCGCATGTACATTTACACTCAGGACCGTGCTGCAACGCATAGCCCTGTTGCCGTACCAAGCAAGTATCCCCTTTATAACGCATCGAACTACCGTGGAGAGTACCACTATCCTAAGTATTAAAATGAGAAGCCGCTGTCTCCTTGCAACATGGTGCACTCATTGTAAAGGACATTTTTCAATCCAGGCATTTTGAAGAAGATGATTTCTGTATTGTGGAACTGTGCCCCGGAGGGTGGACGCTTTGAAAAAAAGTGCCCGCCCTCCGGGCAATGTCATTAAGTTAAGGCATAGGGCTAAAAATCAAAAAAGAGCTGGTTATCGAAAAGATAGCCCGCTCTTTTTTTGCCTGAAGATGAAAAATAGGACTTGACAAATAAACGGAAATGTGTGG
>NZ_JANQBD010000035.1 GCF_024722015.1 Paenibacillus radicis (ex Xue et al. 2023)
ATAAAGTCCCTACATCTCTACACTGGAGATTTTTTTATGTTTTGTCCATGAAAATATAATATATAATTACAAAAATAGTAAATTATACAATTAATATTTATGTGTTAGCTTCGATGCAACGCTAGTGGATGTTTTCCCGCTAACCATGGTCACAGTTAGAGTAAAAGTAAGAATCATAGTCACAGTCAGAGTAAAAGTAACAATTATAGCCTCAGTCAGAGTAAAGTAACAACCATAGCCACAGTCAGAGCCATGGCCTCAGTCAGAGTAAAGTAACCGTCATAGCCACAATCAGAGTAAAAGTCAGAATCATAGTCACAATCAGAGTAAAGTAACAATCATAGCCACAGTCAGAGTAAAAGTAACAATCATAGCCACAGGTAGAGCAAAGTAACAACCATGGTCACAGTCAGAGTAAATTAACCGTCATAGCTACAATCAAAGTAAAAGTAACAATCATAGTCAAAGTCAGAGTAAAGTAACAATCATAGTCACACAGTCAGAGCAAAGTAAGAATCATAGTCACAGTCCATAGCCACAGCCAAGTCATCCACACACTGCGACCCAGCTACTCCTCTACATAGGGAATAGTAAGCGGCCCCTGGGGAAGGATGGCTATGCTCATTCCTTCGCCATATATTTTCTGGAGCTCGCTTAATGTTTCCTCAATGCTGCTCATAGGCTTCAGCATGGATTTTCTGATTTCCTCATCCGTCAGCCTCGATTGCACATATACATCGGCCCACACTTGAATGACTGCCTGCTTCTGGACCTGCCATTGGTCGAACATTTGAAAATTCGGGTCCTCGATCATATCCAGCAGCTGCTGGGGTGTATCGGCCATCTGTAGAATTTTTGCATAGTTGCCGTGATTAGGGATACCGTCAGAGCATTCAGCTGCGCAGAGGATTGCGCCTCCTTGCTTGACGATTTTATGCGCGGCACTCATGCCCTTAACGGCTTGATACAGGTTCTGATCAAGCGGATATCCAGAGTTTGATGTGATAACTACATCGAACCTTTCCTCGCAGCGAGCCATAGCATGCTGCTTCGTATAGGCGCAGCCTTCAGCATGCGCCGCGAACAGCTCGCCGGCAAAGACGCCGGTGATTTGCTTTTGCCCGTTGAGCGTGACGTTCAGCATGAATTCGGGCTTGCACATCAGGTTGATTTCACGGGCCATCTCCTGCAACGGATTGTTGATCAGATTGCCCCAGGTGGACAAAGGATTGCCGATCATCCGCGCATTGTGGAATGTCATAATCGTTTCCAGACCTGCGATTCCAGGCATAATCCCCTTGCATCCGCCAGAGAAGCCGGCGAAGAAATGCGGCTCAATGAAGCCGGTGACAATACGGAAATCCGCCTCCACATAGGTTTTGTTCAAGTAGGCATCACAGCCGAACGAGCTCCGGCCAACCTTAACCAATTCATCAGGCTCCTGACAATGATGATTAATTACCCGTACCTTGTCAACAATTGACTCACCCAGCATTTGTACGAATTCCTCGTGGGTTTGATCCCGGTGAGTTCCTGTTCCGTTAAGTATCGTTATCTGCTCAAGCGGAACATGAGGGAGCTCGCTAATAATCCATGGAACCAGCTTATCATTCGGGGTTGGCCGCGTAATGTCGCTTATGACTATGACGATCCGATCGGTTGCCTTTACCATCTCCCGTAAAGGCGGGGAGGCGATAGGCTGACGCAGTGCCTCAAGGACGGCCTCCTTCTCATCGGCCACGCCCGGTATGTCGTGCGGCTCCACAAGCACTGCATGATCGGGCACCTCAACAGATAAGCCATGCTTTCCATATAACAGCGTTGTTTTCAATGAAATCACTCCTTCTGTTGTTACTCTTTGCCACGATGCTGCTTATGGACCGCAGGGGCATATGTGCGCACAACCTGCTCGGCTGTCAGCTCCAGCAGCTCGGCTGCCCGCTCCATTGCTTCTTGCAGCGTCATCGGTCCGTTTACGATGCTGTGAACGCTCGTAATACCGAGGTCATGCAGCGAATCAATACCTTTGCCTACCGAACCGGCAAGCGCAATGGTCGGTATGTTCAATTTTTTGGCTTCGAGAGCGATCCCCATCGGCGTTTTGCCGAAGGCGGTTTGGAAATCGATCTGGCCTTCACCGGTGATCACCAGATCCGCGCCCTTCAAGTGCTCGCGAAGCCCTGAATAGTGGATCACTACTTCGATGCCGGGTTTGATCGAGGTGGGGAAGAAGGCAAGAAATGCACCGCCGATTCCCCCTGCGGCACCGGCTCCGGGCAGGTCATGCACGCGGATACCGGTTTTTGCCGCAATGGTATCGGCCCAGGAGGCCATATTCCGCTCCAGCTCTTGCACGATGTCGGGCGTGGCCCCTTTTTGTGGGCCATATACATGGGATGCCCCCTTCGGGCCGATGAACGGATTTTGCACGTCCGAGGCGATAAGGAAGCGGGACTCGGCAATACGCGGATCCCATGCGCTGTCGTCGATGGCTGTGATCTCGCTTAACGCGCCGCCGCCAGAGCGGACCGGGCTGCCTGCCGCGTCCAGCAGCCGCATTCCGAGCGCTTGCAGCATGCCAGCGCCGCCATCGTTGGTGGCGCTGCCGCCCAGCGCCAGTATGAATTCGCGGCAGCCGGCGTCAAGCGCCTGCTTGATCAACTCGCCCGTGCCGTAGGTGGTCGCGATGAGCGGGTTGCGCTGCTCGGGTGTGATGAGATAGAGGCCGGATGCACTGGCCATCTCTATTACCGCCACGCGCTGCTCCTGCCCTATCAGGCCGTAGGCTGCTTCAACGGGCAAACCGATCGGGCCGGTTACGACGGCCTCTACTTTCCTGCCGCCTGCGGCATGGATGAGGCTATCCATCGTGCCTTCTCCGCCATCGGCAACAGGCACTTTCACGGTATCTGCCTGCGGGAGATACCGCTTAATGCCCTGCTCAATAGCCGCTGCGGCATCGGCTGCACTAATGCTGCCTTTAAATGAATCGGGAGCAATGATAATTTTCAATTGGAACGCCGCCTTCCTCTATTTTTTATTCAGCAGCCCAGCTGTAATTCGCTGTAACTGCGGTATTCATATACCGCTATTATATAGGAGGACAAATCAGAATGAATTGGTTATAATAAACAAAAATAAAGTGATGTCGATACATATTTTTATATTAATATACAATGAAAGATAGGGGTGGTAAGAACGCTTACCAAGGATATAGCCGAGAGCATTGTGCGGGAGACGATGCATCGTTTGCACCGCAATATCAATATGATGGACATCGAGGGGAAAATAATTGCTTCAGGTGACAGCAAGCGACTGGGGGAGCGGCACGAAGGCGCGCTGGAGGCGATTCGTACAGGCAAACCTCTTGTTATTGATGAAGCGAACCGGGGACATTGGAAAGGAAGTCTGTGCGGGATTAATGTCCCCATCGTGTTTCGGGAGCAGATTGTTGGAGCTATCGGCATTACCGGACTGCCTGAGAAAGTTTCGGAATTCGGTGAAATCGTTAAGATGACAACGGAGCTGATGCTCAATCAGAGAATTTTGACGTCCCAGCAAGAATGGCGGAACCGCGCAAAAGAGGCCATATTGCAAGAGCTGGTTAAGATGGATTCGGATTTGGATAGAGTCGATGACCATTTGCAGATGCTGGACCTTCGATTAAAGCCTTCTTATTATGCCTGTATTCTGGAAACGTATCAGGACATGGCTTATAACGAACAGCTTGTTAGAAAAATAGAGGAAATAGCGGGCGAGGGGCAGGCTTTGGCAAGCGTAGGCGGCGTTCACCAAATCATCCTTCTCCTGTACGGGATTACCGAGAAGAAAGCGGCGGATAAAAGGGAGTGGCTGAAGGAGATGCTGAATTCTTCGGGAATCTCATTTCGCATAGGGTATTCTCTGCCGACGAGGGATCGCACTGAAATTCCTACTGCTTTTCGGGAAGCTGAATTTGCGTTGCAATTTGGGGGGAGCAAGAACGAGATGATGTCTTACGCTGGTTTCGAGCCTCGTGCAATTGTTATGCAGTCGGATGCGGGCAGCAAACACAGATTTGTGGAAAGGCTTCTTGGAGAGCTGCCGGAGCCTCTCATTGAGACGCTTGAGGTATTTTTTAATTGCAGCATGAGCATCCAGGAAGCCGCGCAGTCGCTCTATGTGCACAGGAATACGATGATCTACCGGCTTAAGCGGATTAAGGAGCTTACGGGCTGTGACCCGCAAGTGTTCAAGGATGCAGCGGCGCTGCAGATGGCTCTATGGATTGACTGGGAACGTAAGCATAAACAGAAGCAAAAAACGAATCGAGCTGAATGAATTTACAGATGCAGTGGGGCTCTGATTTGTTAATAATAATGTTTTTAATAAGGCAGTATAAAATAATATTGAAAAAAATGGGAAATTCATATAAAATCTTTCTAACAACTAAACGGTGGGTTACTGGCGTAAACGTGGATAACCACGAGGGAGCACACCGATAATCGGCCGTACGCCTGGGCAAAGTATTTGATCAATGATCAAGTGCTTTTTTTGTTTTAGAGGTAGTACAAATTTTTGAGCACGTACATTTATAAAAAACGAGAGGTCAGGTGTTCGTAATGAAAATGGCGTTTGTACTATTTGATCGGATGACAACATTGGATTTTAGTGGTTTTTTCGAAGCTATTACGTGGTTGAAGATGCTAAATGCAATGGACGATGTGTCGTGGCATCTCTGTTCTACAACCGAAGAAATTAAGGACGATCGTGGCATGACAATAAAAATAAACCATGTGCGGCCCGATTTATCTGCTTATGACTTGTTGTTTATCCCGGGAGGAATGGCCACGAGACAATTACAATTTGATAAGGATTTCGTAGCTTGGCTGCAAACAGCTCAGGATGTAAAATATAAAATTTCCGTTTGTACGGGAGCGCTGCTTTTGGGTGCGGCTGGGTTTCTAAAAGGAAAAAGAGCTACAACGAATCCATCAGCCTATGAGCTATTAGTACCGTATTGTTCTGAGGTGGTAAAGCAAAGAGTGGTGAGGGATGGAAATATTTTTACCGGTGGGGGAGTATCGGCGTCAATTGACTTAGGGCTGTATGTAATTGAATCTTTAACGAATACTGAAATAGCTAAGAAGGTGCAGCAAAATATGGATTACCCTTATTATGAGACAGGCAGGTTGAATAACCTTGATAATCAGAAGGCTAACTAGTACTAGTATCGCAAGCGAAGACGGTCCCGTTAAGAGCATAAAAGACTACCGCCTTTTGGCGGTAGTCTAAGACATCAGAATTTCAATATCATATTGCTGAGCGATCTGTATTGGTAGCTTTGATGTATCAACTCAGGCTTCCGGTGTTTGTCTCCGGCACCCATGGCCAGGAATAGAGGCAGGAAATGCTCTTGATCCGGAGTAGCGTCTTGGGCATGGGGAGCAAGTCGTTCATAGTCGAAGAGCGAGACTGTATCCCAGCTTTGTATGTGCTGAATCATCCAATCATCGAATTCTTTGGCCCAGTCGTCAACGCGGTCCGGCTCGCGCAAATCTAGTTTACGGAAGTTATGAACCGTGGCTCCACTTCCAATAATGACGATATTCCGCTGTTCAGCGAGCACTGCTAATGCTTGGCCGATGCTGTACTGTTGAGCGGGCGGCAAATATGGATTCACGGATAATGTGATTACCGGAATATCTGCTTCAGGGAACAAATGCTTCAATATAACCCAAGCTCCATGGTCCAAGCCGCGTGTAGTATCGTACTGCGAAGCAATTCCAGCGGATTCAAGCAGTGCGTGAACTTCCTCAGCAATTTCCTTCGAACCGACAGCCGGGTATTTCACTCGGAATAAGGCATCCGGGAAACCGCCGAAATCGTATATCGTTTCATACGTTGAATCCGTATAGGTTAGTGATAGCTCTCTTTTCTCCCAGTGGGCACTGAACAAAATAACGGCCTCAGGCTTGCCGAGCTGTTCTCCCAACCGACGAATGTCTTGGGTGTAAGGGATGTCTTGAAGAGCGAGCATAGGTGATCCGTGGCCGATAAAATAAGATGCTCCCATTATTGTTGCCTCCTCACATGATATCGATTAAATCGATTCATACTAATCAATTACAGTCAACTTCAATGTAACAAGTGGCCGTAGCTGTCTTACGCCTTCCGTGTAGACAAAATACGGTCGATCCCCCAACCTTTCACAGGGTCAACGGTAAGGCTAAGCGCTGCCAGCATGTAGGCAAGCTCCAATTCAAAGCCAGCAGCCTGGCCGTTGCCCAAAAGTCCCATTGGAAGCTTCACGATAATGATAGCCCCCAGCATTAATAGAACATACGCGATCGATATATAACGAGTAGCGAAGCCCACGAGTAACGCGGCACCGCCAATTAACTCTAAATAAGCGACAATATAAGCAAAAAATCCCGGCAAGCCGATGCTACTGAACCATTCTGCTGTATTGCCTAATCCCATTTGGAATTTAGCAATCCCATGACCAATAAACAGAACACCTAATAGGATACGTACAATTGTATAAATAATACTGCTTCCTGAGCTCATTATTTTCTCCTCCATTTAACTTTAAAATAGTAAGTTGATTACTTTAAATAAAATTTATCACATCGTTAGGGTTGGTGTCAATATAAATATATGTAAAATATAATTTATATTTATATTACTAATATTAATGGCGGTGGGGTAACTGGACTGCAGCTGCGATGAGCCCTGAAGAAATTTTGTGCGGAAGGTGCGGAACTGCGAGTTCCGTTATTCCATGAGCTGCCTCTAATCTAAGGTGATAGCGGAAGTCGGAATTCCGTTATACTGGACGAATAGGAGCGCTATAAACAAAAACAGAGTGATAACGGAATTAATTCTTCCGTTATCACTCTGTTTTTTTGGCTTTCCTGACATTAGAGGAAGAAGTACTTCCTCTAATGTCTCTCCAACAAGCGCGGACCCCGAGCACGCGCCATGGCGTTGCATGGTGCCGGTAGAACCCCGCGGCTTCACTTACATGAAAGCTGTACTGGCGGGTGTGTAGAAGCATTTGCTGGTGATCTCCACTCAATACTCGACTCGATGCCACAAGGTGCTTTTTTATAATATCAGACTTATATGTTTTCAGCGGAGCTGAAGAAGTCTGATATTGCAAGAAAAGCTACAATAAATACACGAATGTATCTTCCTTGAAAGGGGCTTCGATCAGAAGCTTTTCTTATAGTTCAGCCTTTTCGGCTCTCATTATAGCTGGCGATCAATATCACGGCCGTTTCTTCACCTATATTGGTTACTTGGTGGGGAACGAAGGATTGCCAGGAGAAGGTGTCGCCCTCTTCAAGGATATATTCATCCTCCCCTTGCTTTGCGAGCAGCTTTCCCTTTAGAACCAGATGGCATTCAACTCCCTCATGGACGCTTAATTCCAAGCTAGGAGGAAGACCCGGGGGCACCTCGATCAGCAGCATTCGAAGTCCGCCTTCTTCGCTGAGATGCTCTACCTTTAATTGGTCCTTGTACATGCTAAAGGTTCTTTCTTCCTTGCGTGTTACCTTCATTCGCTCCTCCTGCTTTAACAGGAGGAAGGCAAGAGGAACCTGCAATACTCCGGCAATTGAATCCAGGGTGGCTAAGGAAGGCGAGGTTTTATTATTTTCGACCAGACTCATAAAACCTTGTGACAGGCCGGTAGCTTCGCATAATTGCCCAATGGTAATGCCCTTCTTCTTACGGATCGTTCTTATTGTTGCACCGATTTCCATTATTCCAGCTCCATTTGTTTGAAAAATGTATCGTATTTGCTTCCATCTTAGCGAAACCGCGGCAGGAAATCCAGAGCATGCTTTTTTTACATATAATTGATATGTTTCGGGGCTCCCCGCAAAGTATCTGAATCAACTTCGAAGCAAGACCCCACTTTGTGGGGATATTTTGTATCCACCTGTCACCTAAATGTGCTTTAATAATTATAATATACAAATGGAAACGTCAGAGATACCGGTATAGGGCAGCCAATCAAGGTTTTGTCGGAGGGACGGCGTATGATTATGATTGCAGTTTTGGCAGGTTCAGGCGTACTGCTGCTGCTTGCTCTGATCCACTGCTACTGGGCGGCAGGAGGCAAGTGGGGCGCGAAGGGAGTGCTACCGGTCAGGGAAGGGGAAACCGAGCCGTTGTTCCAGCCGCGGCCAGCGGGAACGACTGCCGTTGCCGTCATTCTCTTTGCGATCTCAATCATGCTTCTGGCTCAAGGCGGCTTGATGCCGGGCTTTGGTCCCAATGTCGTCACAAGCTGGTGCTGCACGATTTGCGCGGCGGCATTTCTGCTGAGGGCTATCGGTGACTTCCGTTACCTTGGTTTTTTTAAACGTGTAAAAAGCACGAGGTTCTCCGCTATGGATACAAAGCTCTACAGCCCGCTTTGCTTACTGCTGGCGGTGCTGCTGTACTTGGCGTCCCTGTAGGGGCGCACACGATTAAGAAGGCCGCTCCAAATGGAGGGCCTTCTTTTTTACGCTCTAAGCTGCAAAAAGGGCATACGAGTTATTGCCGGGTCAATCGGTAATAGCAATGCCAGCCATGCCGTTATGTAGCCAGAACTATATCCGAATGCCGCATTCCTTAACCAAAGTTGGCCAATGCAGGACGAACTTATCTTTCCACTTGTCTTCCGGCAGTTCATTAATCCAATTCGAGATCTGATCGAGCCCCATGTCCTGCAGTTTATGCATGACCAGCTCTTTTTCACAAAGTTCCTCTGTAGCTAGCACGAACAATCCCTCCAATATGAAAATATTCTCAACAAAACATTATATGCAGATTCAGAGGGAAATGTGCCATCCTGCGTAATAATTTTATCCTGATCGCTGTATCGGCTCTATTTCATAGTCATAGCGAAAAAAGACAGCAGCTCCCAAAGAAGGGAAACGGCTGTCTTTTCTCTTTGCTGAATAAAGCTGTTGCAGCGTAGAAATTAGATTTCGAACGAGCTTTTCAAAGATACAACACGATTGTAAACATGTTTATTAGCAGATGTATATTTTGGGTCGACATTAAAATAGCCATGGCGGAAAAATTGCAGCTTATCATGAGGCTTAGCATCCTTCATATTAGGCTCCACATAGCCGCTGATAACTTCCAGGGAGTTAGGGTTAATCCGGTCGAGGAACGAATCTCCTTCTTCCTTAGCGTCATCCATAATGAGCGGTTCATATAGACGGAATTCAGCAGGGATTGCCTGCGTAGCTTCCACCCAATGGATCGTTCCTTTGACCTTGCGTCCGGTAAAGCCGCTGCCGCTCTTTGTTTCCGGATCATAGGTACAATGAAGCTCTATTACATTGCCTTCCGCATCCTTGATGAAGTCATTGCACTTGATGAAATAAGCATTCTTCAAGCGGACCTCGTTGCCGGGGAACAACCTAAAGTATTTGTTCGGAGGGTTCTCCATAAAGTCATCCTGCTCAATATAAATTTCACGTGAGAACGAAATTTGGCGGTTGCCCATTTCCGGATTCTCTGGATTAATCTCGGCATCCAATTGCTCGACCTGACCTTCCGGATAATTCGTAATGACAACCTTCAGTGGGCGCAGCACAGCCATGGTCCGCGGCGCTTTCAGCTTCAAGTCCTCGCGGATAAAATGCTCCAGCATTCTCTCATCAACAATGCTGTTGCTGCGAGTAACTCCAGCCTCACGAACGAAAGTACGGATCGATTCAGGAGTGAAGCCTTTGCGGCGCAAGCCGGAGATGGTCGGCATCCGAGGATCATCCCAACCGTCTACGATATTCTCATCCACAAGCTGCTTCAGAAATCGTTTGCTCATGACCGTATTGGTTATGTTAAGCCGTGCAAACTCGTATTGCTTCGGCTGGTTAGACATTTCGCATTCTTCGATGACCCAATCGTAAAAAGGACGTTGGTCCTCAAATTCCAACGAACAGAGAGAGTGGGTAACTCCTTCGATCGCGTCCTCAAGTGGGTGGGCAAATGTGTACATCGGGTAAATACACCATTTATCACCGGTATTATGATGGTGGGTATGGGAAATACGGTAAAGTGCAGGATCACGTAAATTGATGTTCGGAGATGCCATATCGATTTTCGCGCGCAGTATCCGTTCACCGTCTTTAAACTCACCGCTCCGCATCCGCTTGAACAGATCCAAATTTTCTTCAACGCTGCGGTTCCGGTGAGGACTGTCCTGACCTGGCTGCGTTAAGGTTCCGCGGGTAATGCGGATTTCTTCAGCAGATTGATCGTCGATGTAGGCTTTGCCTTTCTTGATCAGCAGCACAGCACGATCGTACATCTCTTCGAAATAATCCGAAGCATAGAACAGAGCATCCCACTCGAAGCCGAGCCAGCGGATGTCCTCTTTGATAGATTCAACATATTCGATATCTTCTTTCACAGGGTTCGTATCATCGAAACGAAGATGAGCCCGGCCCTTGAATTCGTCAGCTAACTCGAAATTAATGCAGATTGCTTTGGCATGCCCAATATGCAAATAGCCGTTAGGTTCAGGAGGGAAGCGGGTGACGATATGATCGACTTTGCCGGAATTTAAATCTTCAATAACAATGTTTTTGATAAAATTAGATGATGCAGACGGGTTCTCCAACACAATCAACCTTTCTTCTGTAGATTAAGAAAGTATAAGCTTTGCTTTATACTTTATCCTCGCGTAATAGTTTATTATCATATAATACACAAAAACGCCGTGAAATATAATGGTTGCTTCTCTGAATCTATGATTTTTTTGGCGAATGATGGGAAGCCGGTACAAAAAAAGAGCTGCCAGAGCAGCTCTTAAAGCGTTATTGTTCTTCCCGCTCCCGATCTTTTTGGATAGCTTTGCTGCCCAAATAAGTCGGCTTCCTTTTCCAATCCTTACTGCTGCCGCTGAACAACATGCCAAGCTTCATGGGGCAAGTGTCGTTCTTGACCTGCTATGCGTTTTCAGCGGATAGTACATATACCTTCACATTTCTTTTGACGCCAAAATTGAGTGCTTGTCCAACATCATCCATAAAAACATCGATTCGCGAGCCTCGGACAGCTGAGCCCGTATCCTCCGCCTTACGAATGCCGACCCCATCAATGTAAACCGTTGTTCCGATAGGGATAATGGAGGGATCAACTGCAATAGTTCTTCCCTCCTCCGCTTTACTGCCGCTATAGGTGATTCCATATTGAGGATGGGAAGCTGTTTTTCCGGTTGATTCAATACCTGCGGTGTAAGCGGTAAGTGTGGAGCTTAGTACTCTTTTGATCGTTTTCCGCTGCCCGTCCGGCAATGGAATGGCCGCCTCCGAGTCGGGAATTTGCAGCTGCTGACCTATTGTTAGCCGTTTCGGGTCTGCAATATCGTTTAAAGCAAGCAGGGAGGACAATGAAACATTGAAGTCCTTTGCAATTTTATACAGCGTATCCCCGGCATTGACCTGATAATTCAAAGGTTTCGGAACGACAACTTCGGGTTCCTCCGGGACGGGATCCGGTTCAGGAATAGAGCAGGGGCAGTAGATCGGTCCATAAGCAAGCTCATTTATGTCGTACATATCCTCATCATAATAGTAAGCGAAAGCTTGCAAGGCCGTACCTGACATAAAAACAAGTAGAACAGTAAGTATGAAAATGAACCTTAATTGCAGCATATAATCTCAAATCCTCCTTTTTCAAATCGTAATAATAGAGTCATTAATAGAGTTCTTTTACTAGATTTGCCGGATTTGCATGGTTGTAAACCTGTCAATCTACTATTTACCCAACATATTTGAGATAAACCGTTATAGATAGGTTGGGGCCAGCCACATAATTTCCCATAAAGTTGCGATATTGCTCCCGCATTGTTTTGATAGGATGAAGTTGTGAGAGGCAAGTCCTTACACTACTTCAATCGAAAAGGAGCCATTTAAAATGAAAAAAGCATGGCATTATGTAACCGCAGGTACATTAATGTTTTCACTAACTTTAGGTCTTGTTGGAGGTGCCTCGGCTGAAGAAGCCGCAGGCAATTTTACAAAGGTACAGGCAACTGAGGCTGCCAGTGTGACAACGAGTTTGCCGAATGGGAACCAGAAGAGTATGTTCATGTATCGGCTGGGCCATTCCGGACTGCTGCAGAGTGAAGCCAATGAGCGTAAGTATTTGCAATTGCTGGCAAAGGCCTACACCCCTGGGGATGAAGCGGCTTGGTTAGCGGCATTCGAAGGCCGTAAGAAGGTTGAGGAGCAATTCCCTAAGATGGCTGCGACCCGCGCAATCAAGATGACCAATGCTGTGTCGATTCAAAAGCTGGACAAGGATGCAGTACCTTCCCTAACAGAGGGCGTGGAGAATGGTACGGTAACCATGTCTCCGGTTGAGGGGGAGGAAGGGAAAAAGCTATTCACCATTCGAGTGAATAAAACAACTAACGCCGAAGGCGTGGAAGGGGCTCCCGGGTCAATTTTTCCATTGGAAGCAGTAGTTTCGGATGATATAATTAATACAAAAGAATCAGAGGCTCCACCTGAACTCAAGCTGCAATCGGATTTCGCCAAAGCGGTGGAAGCTGATGATAGCGCAGCAATCAAGGAATTGCTTCCCAAGCTGTTGATCGACTATAAAGAGAAGACTGCAGAGATGACTAAAGCGTTAGAGCAAATTAAAGAGAAGCAACAAGAGAAGCAACAAGAGAAGCAACAAAAGCAAGAGAAGTAGGCAATTTGATAATAAGGACGTGACGTAACAGTTGCGTCTTTTTTTCCATGGTTGAATAGAAAGTATGTGCGGTTATACTTTACTTCGCTCAATTGTGACAACAACGTTCGTCCTTGATAATGAAGTAATGATTATCCTTGGAGCGACAGGTAAGGGGGAGAGCAACGTGTATCGTATTTATTTGGTAGAGGATGAACCGAATTTAAATCAGGTGCTGGCTTCTTATTTACGTAATGAGGGCTGGGAAGTAGAGGCCTTTGTTGACGGTGGAGAAGCTCGCAAGGCGATAAGAAATCGCCCTCATTTGTGGATTCTGGACATTATGCTTCCGGGGGTGGATGGCTACCAGCTGATCAGGGAAATTAAGGCTGATCAGGAGAGGCTGCCGGTTATTTTCATATCTGCCCGCGATGCTGACATAGACCGGGTTGTAGGCTTGGAGCTCGGTAGCGATGACTATTTGGCTAAACCGTTCCTGCCGCGCGAGCTGGTGATTAGGACACGGAAGCTGTTGGAGCGCATTTATACGGATCGTCATGAACTATCCGTTGATTCTTCCAGTTTACATACGACTCGTATGCTGCCCCCGTACCGAATCGACGAGCAGGAGAGAAGGGTGCTGGATGAACAAGAGAATCGCGAGCTTGAGCTGACTTCCAAGGAGTTCGACCTGTTGGTTTACTTTGCTGTTCATGCAGGGCAGCTTATGGAACGCGGGCAAGTGCTGGATTCAGTATGGGGGGATGATTATTATGGCTCGGACCGCGTAGTTGACGATCTGGTCAGACGGCTGCGCAAGAAAATGCCTCATCTCCGACTGGAAACCGTGTATGGCTATGGGTATAGGATGGTGTTGAAGCTATGAAAAATGTGCCGCTAGCCCTCAAAATATGGCTCGTCATCACAGCGATCACCCTGTGTTTGTTTGCAATGCTTGCTTTTTTGCTGCCTTGGACTTTAAAGGGGTTCTTTACCGAGCAAATTTACGATTTATTGCTCGATTCGCAGCGGACGGTGCCTAGTGAGATGAAGTCTGTATCGATTACGGCGGCCAGACCTGTAGAAAGTATAGGCGCTGTCAATATCGTTCCTAAGGACTTGCCAAATGACCAGCAGGTTCTACAGAGAACGAAAACTATGGCATCACTCCGCGTTGACTCGATGCCTGCTGGGCCAAAAACGGAAGCCAGCAGCGTAATGCACTATGCAGAGACAACAAATGAACGGATGGATGAGCTTCCTTCTGAAACAGCTTCGGAACCTAGCATGGTGATGAGGGTAATCCGAACTGCCGGGCAGCCGTTCACCATGACCCTTAAACCGCCTGCAGGACCTGGCATTCAACATATGGTTATGCTGAACGGCGGTTTATTTAGCAACACGGAAACGACGGTTCCCATCCCGTTTGCTGAAGCTATTGAGCAGGATGCGGAGCTGCAGTTGGATGCCGTTCAGACCTACTATCGCAATATTGATGACCGTACGATGTTTTACGTTATCCGCAAAGAGGAGCTGCAGGGGCAACCGGGGTTTATGGTTTCGTATGCCTGGGGCAATTATCGTAACGATCTGGTCATGACGATGTTCCAACGCTTGATACTGCTCATGATGGTTCTTATTGTCGTTAGCTGGATTCCTTGCCTGTGGCTTTCCCGTTACTTGTCCCGCCCCCTTGTGCTGATGGAGCAGCAGGTAGGAAGGATTGCGAAGCGGGATTGGCATGAGCCGTTTGTACTCAATCGCAAGGATGAGATGGGGCGGCTTGCACTGGCCTTTGAAGCGATGCGTGAACGGTTGGTTAGACAGGATAAATCACAGCAGTTTTTCCTGCAAAATATTTCCCATGAGCTCAAAACACCGGTCATGGTTATTCACAGCTACGCGCAATCGATTCTTGATGGTATTTATCCAAAAGGGACTATTGCAAATAGTGTTGAGACCATCAAAAGTGAAGCGACACGGCTGGAAAAACGAATTCACGATCTGCTTTACTTGAATAAGCTGAATTATTTATCGGCACGGGAAAGAAAGGTATTCACTTTTGACCTGTCCGTTGTTATTGGCGATTGTGTTGAACGGCTGCGTTATCGTCGGCCGGAGCTCGATTGGGAGGTTGAGCTGCCAGTGCTGGAGGTTGAGGGGGATGCGGAGCAATGGGGGGTTGCTATCGAGAACGTACTTGATAATCAGCTCAGATATGCCAAAGCGAAAATCTCTATTACGCTAAACCCCTCTGAAGAAGGAGCTAACGGATTACAGGATACAGACCAGGCAGCTGCGTCTGGGAATACAGAGATTCGATTGTGGAATGATGGGCCGCCGATTGAAGAAGCGCTGAAGGCCAGCCTGTTCGACCAGTTCCAGACCGGGCCGGATGGTCAGTTTGGGCTAGGCTTAGCTATCGCCAAGCAAATTCTGGAAGCTCATCAAGCCAAGATTAGAGTTAGTAATGAGAGCGAAGGCGCGGGATTCATTATTGCACCTCACTTCGATAAGCTTGAGAATGTTGGCAAATAAGGATTAGACCCTAAACAGAAGGACCACGTACTCGAATGGAGTAGTGGTCCTTCTGTTTATTTTCTAGCTTCATAAGTATTGCGGGAGTGATGGGACACTTTAATACAAGAGCAAGCTTACTGCTGTGTTAGATCAAGCAGTCGTTTGATAACGACCGCTGCTTGTGAACGGTTAGCTGTTTCGGAAGGCTTGAAGGAACCGTCCGGAAAACCGCTCATCAAACCAATTCCATTGGCCAGCCGCACATTGTCTCGTGCCCAACTGCCTGTCAGAGCCTGATCGGTGAATTTTACCTCTTGCGCGATGGCAATATCGCTTGCTTGTTTGCCTGTGCCGATGCTGTATGCACGCATTATCATTACAGCCATCTGTTCACGGGTGATCGGCTGGCTTGGTGCGAAGACAGAGGTATCGACTCCTTCGATAAGTCCTGCGCCATAGGCTTGGTACACCACGTCATGGAACCAATCGGATGGGTTCACATCATGGAATTTGCCGGTGCTGCCGATGGCTTTAACACCTAGTGCTCTAACGAGCAGCGCGGCGAATTCAGCGCGGGTTAATTTCTGCTCCGGCACGAAGGTGGTGTCCGTTGCTCCGGTTATAATGTATTTCGAGGCAAGCAGTTCAACCTCTTCTTTAGCCCAGTGCTGCGCCATGTCGTTGAATGTTTTGTTGTATTCCATCACAGCATATGGGGAGAAATGGTCGGTAGTAAATGTAATCATTCCATCCGCGCTTGCTTTACCCCCCATATATACCCAGCTTTGCCCGCTTTCATAGTAATAATAAACGCCAAGCTTGGAGAGCTGCGACTGGACGGTCCCGAGCTTCCATTGAATGGTCACTGGTTTGGTGAAGCGGTTAATGACGTCATCTCCAACCGAAAGATTGAAGTCGTAGACCAGTGAGACATCATTCGCTTGAGCGGGCTTCTTGCTTAAGGCTGCTTCTCCAGATGAGCGTGTTACAACCAGTTTGGCTGCAGCTGTACTATCCTGGGCAGGCACTGAGCCTGGGGACAGTTCAAAGGTTTGGCGTCCTGTATCAATAAGAATAGGCTTATTCTTGTCCGTGGCGAGCTTCAGAATGTCAGCTCCGAACTCAACTGTCTTTGCAGAAGCTGAGCTTCCGGTAGTAGCATCGATGGTAACCCGGGTCGTTTTGTTGTCTTCAAGCGACTTCCTCAGCTGTGCATTGTCTGCTTTCACCACAACAGGTTCATTACCTGTGTCAGTCGCTGGGGGAATGAAAAATCCACCACCTCCGCCGCCACTACGGCCACCATTACCGCCCCCGCCCCCATCGACTCCAGAGGTTACGTTTAGGCGTAGTATACTAATGGAGTAAGTTTTTGAGTCGCCATTTACCGCCAATCTCAAGGTTGTAGTTCCTTGATCAAGGTTAACTGTCTCAGAGCCTGCCTGGGTTATAGTCTTACCGTTTAATGTGACCAAGGTGGAGGGATCTACGGTTGCAGCAGAGAGGGTCACCTGACTTGTCGTACTTTTAACCGCAGCTTGATAGTTGTAAACCTCGGGACTGAATACAGGACTGAATGTATCGACGCCGCTCAAGGTCAGGCTCTTCAGCATCGTACTTTGCAAGGGTACTTCCAGACGTTTAATAGTAATGACGTAATTTCTAACAGAGCCATTTTCCGCTGTTACGGAAATAGTAAGAGACGAAGCTCCTACAGGATAGGGATTTGAATTCGTTAGGAGTGTCTTTTCAGGAACCGTTTGGCCATTGAAGGCCAGCTTTGCGTTTTTATTTTCCAGCAGGACAGCTATGCCGAATTTGCTTACCGCCTTGTCCAGATAGAGCGTATAATTCATAAGATCTTTATTAAAATCAGGAGATAGCGCCCCGGAGTTGATATAAATATCACTAATAAAGTTATTATCAGCCGAATATTGCCTGTAGATAGACAAAGTATACGTTTGTGTCGAATGGTCCTCAGCCGTAACTGTGATTGGAATTAAGTTCACTCCGGTATGCAACGCTACAGCTGTGGATCCGCCCGACGGAACGGCGATACCCTTCAAAGTTAGGGAGGCTGAGGGAGCAGCAGCAGCTGCGCTAACCGAAATGGACGCTACGGAATAGTCGACTTGCGTCTCATAATAGGTACGATCCTCCTGAAATGCAGGTGTTAGTGTATATTGACCGTTATTGATTTTGATATATTGCAGCTTAGCATTGCTCGAAGGCAGACTCGCACTGGAGTACACCTTTCCCGATGATACATAAGGCTTATCAGATGACTTGGATGAGGCATTTACACGGTACATATGATTAAGCGGCAATTCCATTCCCTTTAAAGATATACCTCCAGATAGACTGACCTCTTGATCAAGCGACGAAGCCGGAAGCCACTGTCCCGCTGCTGCATCCCATTGTTCCACTTTCAGCAGCACGCTGCCGGATGTGGTTGAAGAGATTGCGGTATTTACATGCCCTGAAAAGTCTAATGCATGAACGACTAAAGGCAAATACGTGTAGGTGGCCGTTGCCACGGTTGCGCCTGACTGTAAGGACAAACGTGGAGTGTCAAAGGATCGGACACCGTCGATTAAGCCGTAACCGTAGCTGTTGTCTCTGCCGGGAGTCCCCAGGTCGACAGATGTGGCGGTTATGATGCTCTGTATCTGGTCCGCTGTCAAGGTGGTGTCAGCCGCTTTCAGCAGAGCTGCCAATCCGGTGACAAATGGCGTAGCCATTGAGGTCCCGTCTTTCGTCCCGTATTGTCCATTAGGCAGCGTGCTGTAGATAGCATCGCCGGGGGCAACGACATCAAGCGCAGTTCCTTTGTTGGAAAAGGAAGCATACGAGTACCGCTCCGGATGAGTCATATCTGCTGCGGACGGCTTAGCCAGTGCTCCAACAGCGATTACGTTCGGATAAGCGGCTGGATAATCGACCTGGTCACTGCCGTAATTGCCGGATGCAGCAACGATGACGGCCCCTTTTTGCTGTGCGTACAAGATGGAATCCTGCAAATAGGGATCGGCGTTCGTACCGCCCAAGCTTAAATTAATGATGTTGGCGCCATGGTCTGCCGCCCAGATGATTCCTTTCGAGATGGAGAGCGTAGTTCCGTCCCCAGCGTTATCCAGGGCTTTTATCGGGATTATCCTGGCGCTTCCGGCAGCCCCTGCGATACCCAAACTATTATTGGTGATGGCAGCAGCAATTCCTGCAACATGAGTACCATGACCGTGATCATCATTGGGCGAGGATGAAGGGGTGATGAAGTTAGCTCCTTCATTGGCAAGAAGACTGTCTTTTAGATCCGGATGATTGAGGTCCACTCCAGTGTCAACGATCGCAATTTTAATTTGTTTGCGCTGTGCTTCAGATACCTTTGCCCAAAGAGAAGAGATATGGGTAACATCTAGCCCCCACTGCTGCGGCAACCATGGATCATTGCTGTAGACGGCACTGGAGACGCTGGTTGAAGATGCCTTATACCGATAGACAGGCTGTACATATGAAATATTCGGGTCAGCACTCAATTCCTTAATCGTTTGATATACTGTGGCTCCGGGAAGCAATTCGAATTTGGTTGCTTCCAGCTGTTCATCCGTCTCCAAAGCTTTAGCCGTGAATGCTGCTGTTCTCGAGCCGCTAGTCCTGGCAGCAGAACCCTTCTTGTACTTCACGAGCACTTGGCCGGGGACTATCTGGTCTTGTTCTGCTTCTGTAAATTCAGGAGCCTTCGATGTGGTTGCGTCAAAAGCTTGAAACTGTGTTAATGGGTTCATGGCGCCCGGTTCTGATGTATAGGCGGAAGATGCGCCGAACTCGTCTGCTTCGGCTCTTACCGACCCGCTCCATAAGCTGCTAAGGATTAAGACGGCTAGCAGAAAATACCCAATTTTTTTCAAGTAGCAAACCTCCCTAATTCATACACTCTGTCGTATGTAATGTGAAAATTGTGTTCCTTATTACGAGTCATTAAGACAAAATTCGATATGTGGAACTATAAATCCTGTCGGCATTTCAAAGTGTGTAAAATACAGTGATAATTCGTCGAAAGTGAATGTTGATTTTTCTTTACTGATTCATTTGATGTATGGTAACAATAGGAATAGTTCAAACGGAACGAAAAAAGATGCCGTGAGGTGGAGGATTGTATGGAGAACTGGGTCGTCGGGGTATGGAAGACGATAAATATTTGGATTCCGGTCATTAATCTGCTGTTTGCGGCAGCTATTATTTTCCTCGAAAGACGCAATGTAGGAGTAACGTGGGCTTGGTTGATGCTGCTTCTGCTGCTGCCGGTTTTTGGATTCATCATCTATATTTTTCTGGGCCAAAATCTAGCCAGGCAGAAGGTATATCGGATCAGAGCAAGAATGGAGAGACAGGTTCGTCAGCAAATGGCCGTGCAGGAGCACACCATCCAGGAAGGAACCTTTCATTATACCGATGATATCGTGAAGCAATATGAGCATCTCATTTATATGAACCTAATGAACAGCGCCTCTCCACTGACGCAAAATAATGAAGTCACTTTGTTTATTGACGGAGTAAAGAAGTTTGAGGCGCTGCTTAATCATATTGCCTTGGCAACGGAGCATGTCCATTTGCTGTATTACAAGGTGGGCAATGATGAAACGGGAAAACGGCTGCTCAAAGCTCTCACCCAAAAGGCGAGAGAGGGTGTACGAATACGGCTGCTTTATGACGGTATCGGATCGCTCGGGGTTAATAAGAAGCTATTCTTCGAGTTAGTGGAAGCCGGAGGCGAGGTATGTCCGTTCTTTCCATCGAAAATCCCTTATTTAAATTTCAGGCTGAATTATCGGAACCACCGGAAAATTGCCATCATTGACGGAAAATATGGATTTATAGGCGGATTCAATATTGGAGATGAATATTTGGGGTTAGACCGCAAAATTGGGTATTGGCGCGACACCCATCTCATGATCTATGGGGATGCGGTACATCGTCTGCAGGTGCAATTTATGCTGGACTGGGACGTCGCTTCGAATGAATCCTTGAAGATAGAGCCTGTTTATTTCCCTGAGCTGGCGGCTGCGGAAAAGGCTGCTGTGCAGATTGTGTCCAGCGGCCCCAATTCCGATAAACAGCAAATTAAGAATGGTTATATCAAGCTTATTTTTGAGGCGAAAAAGCGTATTTATGTGCAGACCCCTTATTTTGTACCGGACGATGGCATTCTTAATGCTCTCAGGATTGCTATACTGTCGGGAATCGATGTACGCATTATGATCCCGAAGAAGAGCGACCATATGCTGGTTCAATGGGCCTCTTATGCCTATATGGGTGATTTATTGCGCGAGGGGGCCACTTGCTATTTGTATGAAAACGGGTTTCTTCATGCCAAAACGATCATGGTGGACGGCCAGGCGGCTGCAGTGGGAACGGCGAATATGGACCACCGCAGCTTTGAGCTCAACTTTGAAATTACGGCTTTCTTGTACGGCTCGGAAATCACATCGCGCCTGGAAGCCACATTCGAGCAGGATATGGAGAACAGCGAGCTATTGACTTTGGAGAACTTTGAACGAAGATGGCTGTTGACGCGAGCAGCGGAGTCCATGGCAAGGCTGCTGTCCCCGATTTTGTAAGCTAGGAAGCGATTTGATTACGACCGTTCATTTTGGCCTTGTACAAGGCTTGATCGGCTTGCTCTATGAGCTTGTTACGGTCTATCAATGGGTTCGGAACCGCTGCTGCGATACCAATACTGACGGTTACATGCCCACTGACTGTGGACGCGGCGTGAGGAATGGCTAACTCCCCTATTTCTTCCCTTACCCAGACGGCGAACTCACGGGCTTGAGCTTCATGCGTATCGGGGAGAATACAGACAAATTCTTCTCCGCCATAACGTGCGGCAAAGCATCCGTGTCTTGTCGCCAGCTGGTCCAAAGCTGAAGCTACTTGCTTCAAGCAAGTATCACCGCCTTGATGCCCGTACGTATCGTTATAAATTTTGAAGAAATCAATATCCAGCAGCAGGATGGAAACGACATTGGAATGCTGGAGTGCTTGTTTCCATATCATCTGGTAGCTCTCTTCGAAATAGCGGCGGTTGGCAATACCGGTTAATCCGTCGATCATGGATAGCTTCTTGAACATCTCGTTGGCTTCATACAGTTGAAGCTCAGCTCTTTTTCTTTCCGTAATATCACGGAACACCGTCATAATTGCCGGCTTGCCTTTATAAGAAACCCAAGCCCCGGAAGCCTCGACATTCATGTATTGGCCGTCCAGCCGAATATATACACGCTCGGAAGGCGGAGCGGAGGACTGATTTAACAAAATCTCCCGATTCCGGCTAATCACATCTTCCGCCGAATCAGGGTGAAGCAGCTCTGCTATGCTCTTGCCAATAAGCTCGGATGCATTAGAAGCGGCCAGCAATTCCAGCGTCATCTGGTTCACTTGAACAACCGTTCCATCACAATGAATGATAATGCCGTCAGGCATAAACTCAATGAGCTTACGGTACCGTTCTTCGCTTTCGATAAGCTCGCTTTCCATCTGCTTGCGATGGGTAATATCGCTGCTCGTGGCAATGATTTCTACGACCTGCCCTTGATCCGAGATGAGGTTCAGCGATGTAAGATAAGTGTGGTTAGAATACGTGTATTCGAATTGCTGGGGATCCCCATTCCATGCGCGATCGTAGGCATCCAGCATAGAAGCGTTATTAGACCCAGCTAAGTCATCAATGGATACTCCTACAACTTGTTCAGGGGTGAATCCCAGATCATAAAGCATTTGACCGTCAGCGAGGGTGCAAACGTATTTCCCTTCCATTTTTTTGAATTTCATGATCATGCCATGCTGATACCGTAATGTTTCGACCAGTTCCTGCTTGAGAGACGAAATCTCGTGTTCCGTCCGTTTGCGTGCAGTTATATCCCGAATCATGCTGCTGAAGTAAAAGACGCCTCCGGCTTGCCAGCAGTTGAGAGACATTTCAACCGGCAGCTCTGAGCCGTCTTTTCGCAACGCTGTAAGCTCAATGGTATTGCCTGCGTGCTCATTCATCCCCAGAATACGAAGCTGGTAGCACGTATTCATATAAAAGGAATGCAATCGTTCGGGAATAAGAATGGTAACGTGGCGACCGATTACTTCATTCCGGGAATAGCCATAGATAAGCTCCGCACCATCGTTCCAGAGCTCGATATTCGAGTCGTTGTCCAAAACGATGATAGCATCTTGAGAAGTGTTAAACACGGAGGAGAACGTGCCTTCGGCATTTTTTAAAGCCATGGTTATGCTGATAAGTGGTATCAACTGTTGGGCGATAATCATTTCCTTATGACTAAAGTGCTCCGGGGTTTTAGAGGCAAGAGTGATGATAGCAATAAGCTTGTTGTTATACGATATTGGAAGATGCAAGGAAGAACGGATTCCCTGCTCAAACAGCGGCAAATGGGCGCTTCCAAGCAGGAGCTTCTTGTTCCAATCATCAAATAGGACAGGCCCACCGTTGAGTACCTTTAACATCCCTTCCAATTCATCGGAGTCTATCATTTGGTTTATGCTTTCATAGGAGTCCTCCATATAACGAAAAACAGTTCTATATCGATTCTTCTCTGTCAGAATAACTTCACCGGCGTCACAAGAAAAAAGCTCGCCGATTTCCTTCATAGTAAGGGTAAACAGCTCGAGGGAGCTGTTCGTTCGCTTCATCTTGGGGATCAGATCGGCAATCAGCTCGTTGAGGGTGGTCCTTTCGTTGCTTTTGATTAAAAAATGCAGCAGCCAGGCTGCCATTATTCCGCTTACCAGAACCACCGTCAAATAAGGTGCAAGAATAGGCCAATCGTTGAAGCCAAGAAGACAATGCAGCCCAAGTGATATTACAGCCATAGTAAGAAGAAGGCTATACGCCCATTTCTTCCAGTAGGATTTAACGTAGAGGCTAATAATTCCGCTGCCCAAGCCGATAATTAGAATAGTGAGCGCAGACATGAAATTAGCCAAATCCATGGGACCAAAAATCAGGTTGCGTCCTATGAACATGCATACAGAGGCGATGATAGCAGAAAGCAGTCCCCCTGACAGCGCGGCGAGGATAAGCAGGATATGTCTCATGTCGAGCAGGGCTGCCGAATGGATAGGTACACTGAAAAACATGATAACTATACCCATCAACCCATGAACAATTCCCAGGCCGCTTTTCATGAACACAGATGGTGAGGGGGTCAAGGAATGTTTTTTATGAAGCCGGCTTGAAAAGAACATGAATACAAATATCAAAGTAATCCCTGTAACAAACTCTTGCACCATTCGACACCCCTCCTTGTAAAAAAGAGCTAAATTATACTACTTCTTCTTTAGTACGACATAATCCTACTTATTTTGAATAGGAAAAAGTCAAGAAATAATTAAAATTCGACAAAGAAAGGGAATAGTACTCATTTTAACGAATGATTTCCAAACATCACCAGATGCATCATACATAAAGACTATAAAATAGAAAATGGGAGCGGAGTCGAAAAATGAACAAAAGATTGGTACACGAAGACGAACAAACCTGGTATATCGTTTGCCTGGTAACGAGTATCTTGATTTATGTGAGCTTGATTATTTCAATTATAGGGATCGTCTACATAGGAATCGGGTTGGTGGCAGCACTTGTTATGCATGGCTTAATGGTAGCTGGAATCCGGAGCTCCGGTGTTAAGCTGTCGGAAAGGCAGTTTCCACAAATCTATGAACGGGTTCAGGCGTTGTGTCGTGAAATGGGAGTGGTTCAAGTACCGGATGTGTACATTATTCAATCGGGCGGAGTGCTTAATGCGTTTGCTACCCGGTTTTCCGGACGGAATTTCGTTGTGCTCTATTCAGACATTGTTGAGCTGATTATGCAGGGGGATGAGGAGGAGCTTAACTTTGTGATCGCGCACGAGCTGGCTCATATCCAGAGAAAGCATGTGAGTAAGTTTGTGCTTGTTTTTCCCGCAATGTGGATTCCGTTTATCGGTAAAGCTTATTCCAGAGCTTGTGAATTTACGTGTGATCGCATCGCTACAGCTTACACGGGCAATGCAGAGGCTGCGGTCCATGCACTCACCATATTGGCGGCAGGCAAGCAGTTGTACCGCAAAGTGAACATCAACGAATTTCTGGATCAAAGCTACCAGGAACGAGGTTTTTTTGTAGCCTGGTACGAGCTTATCTCGACACATCCTCCACTTCCGAAGCGGATTGGAGAGGTGCTGCACTTCCATTCGAATCCGCAGTTATTCGGTTATGATTCTCATACATTTGAAGCCAGAGATACATCGGGAATGACTTCCCAGCTATAGGGAATAGAAAGCTCGCTTTTCATCCATATTAACTGAGGTATGGAATGGAAAGGAGGCGAATGGGCGATGAGCAGCAATGACGATTCCAGCTTACAATCGCAAAATCCGATATCACAAGCGCAGAACTCCGTCAATACAGCGCATAATGCGGTGACTCAGGCGCAGAGCCATCCGAGCGAGCAGCTAATCGAGCAAGCGGAGACTGCGGTGCAAAGAGCGGAGAACGCTATTGAGCAGGCTGGGCTGAGCCGTAATCAGCAAGCGGTTGATCAAGCTCGCTCCGATTTGGAGGAGGATCAAGCCGCTCTGCAAGATTTAGAGAGCTAGCGGTTACACTCGTTTATGCTATGCAACTATAGCAAGGACACAAAGGAAGACCTGCCGTACGGTTCGCAGCCGTGGAGCAGGTCTTTCTTTTGGGGTTGGGGGTTGCGTGGGGATACTAGGGATTGCTCAAATCACCGAAAGGACGTGCCGGATTCGCAAAAAAATACCTGGAAAACCTCCTTCTAATAACCCCCTTTTTCTTGGCAGGCCATATCTAGCTGGAATTTCTGGCGCTAAATCGGTACTTTATCTTCTATATGCGGCATTTCGCCCCAAATAGAGGTGGGTTTTCCAGCTAAATGGTCGATTACGAGAATAAAGACAAAATTAACGGGAGGTTTTCCCGCTAGCGGGTTGCATCAACGAAGAGGCGTTAAACAGCCACCGTAATCCCACTTCCATCGCACTCCACACGGACAAACGTAGATTGTACACAAGGGACGCCGCAAGGCGTTTTTGTTGATTGAAAGTATGCTACAATAAAAGGAAACTAATGTAAGAGTTCGATAACCGGAGGGGATACCGGGTAGTTATGATTAGTGAATTTATCGATATTATAGAGCAGGAGCTGCTGAAGGGGCTCCGAATAGAAAGTGTTGATCCTCATGATCCTATAGAGGTTCAGTTTTTGCCCAAGCCGTGGAAGCTGGTAGGAGCGGGTAATTATGCGGCTGTCTTAAGCCATCCTGATTTTAACGGCCTCGTAGTGAAGGTGTATGCTCCAGGAAGGGCAGGCTTGGAGGAAGAAGTTGAGGTGTACCGCCGCTTGGGGAAGCACCCGGCCTATTCGGAATGCTATCATGCGGGAAGCCCTTATTTAATTTTGCGCAGATTGAGCGGCATAACTTTATATAATTGTGTACTGCGAGGCGTGCCAATCCCACGTCAGGTTATTGAGGATATAGATAGTGCGCTTGATTTTGCTAGAAGCAAAGGCTTGAACCCACACGACGTGCACGGTAAAAATGTCATGCTCAAGGACGGACGCGGGGTTGTTGTCGATGTATCGGATTTTTTGAAAGCAGAGCCCTGCTTCATGTGGGATGATTTGAAAAAGGCGTATGGCCGGTTCTATTCGCCTGTTTTTATAGGCCGCGTGAAAGTGCCGGAATGGATGCTTACAGCTGTAAGGAAAGGCTACCGTTATTTCAAACGGTCATAAGGAGAGCATTATGCTTTGTTAGGATATAAGTGCTAATGGATACTCATAACAAGAGGCCTCCATTTCTAAATAGGTAGTGGGAGATTGTTTGATTTGGGATGAGTTTGGGTAAAACAGTAGTAGGACAAGCAAATGTCTTGGAGCCCGTCAAGAGGGACCGAAACGATGGTTTCATAGAGAAACAGCAGAGGAATGCTTTTAAAAATACAACGATACAAGGGAGTGTACAAAAATGGCTAAAGTATTAGAGCAGTCGAAAGTATTAGAAGAAGCGTTAAACCAACAGGTGGCTAACTTCGGAGTCATGTATATTAAATTACATAACTTTCACTGGTTTGTGAAAGGCTCTCAATTTTTTACACTGCATCTTAAATTTGAGGAATTGTATAATGAAGCAACCTTGCATTTCGATGCATTGGCCGAGCGTCTGCTCACCTTGGGCGGAAAGCCTGTAGCTACTATGCAGCAAATGCTAAAGGATTCTGCAATTAAGGAAGCGGCAGGCAATGAAAAAGCAGAGGACATGGTCCGTGCGCTTGTTGCTGATTTCAATAAAATCAACCAGCAATTAAAGGAAGGCATGGATGTTGCCGAGAAGGCCGGCGATGAGATCACAGGTGATCTGTTCTTGGCTATTCACGCCAGCTTAGAAAAGCATACATGGATGCTGAATTCTTTCCTGGGTTAAACGAGTTCCATGAAACCTCTGAATGGAGTGGTAAATCACTCTGCTCGGAGGTTTCTTTTTTATGAAGCAAGCTTCGAACAACAGAGTGTGGTGAGCACTAAGGGATGGGTCAGATGTATGGAAGATGCGTGCGCTGCTGCTAGGCAAGATAGACGGTTTCACCTTCGATTTAAGTTTCAGTAATCTTTAAGCAAACCTTCAGATGCTATTCATCTTGATGCTATACGCTTGGAGGGCGTGGACTAGTTGCCATCGGCAAAAGTCCGCAGCTCGAGTCCCTCGATTCCGGGATGAACACATGGAGGTTAGTGAATATGAACATGAGGGTAAACCGCAACCAGCTTATAGCGGGTCTTATTATGGTTCCGCTGCTGCTTAGCGGCTGCGGCAGCAAGCCGGCAGCTAATGAAGCGGCTTCAGTAAATGCGAATGGTGGAAGCGCACCTGCAAGCCAGGGCCAGGGAAAGGATCAGCAGCAAGCCGGTGACCAGAAGAGCCCAGCTGGTTCTCGTTCGGAGCGGACGCCGATGAATGAGAATGAAATGCGTTTGCGTACAATCTCTCAGTCGTTGATTACCATTGACAAAACGGATGGCTTGGCTTTTACGAAACAGCAGGCGGAACAACTGCTTCCTTTAGCTGAGGCAGCGGTTGCGAAGAAAGAGCTGACCGCGGAGCAGCAGGACGCGATGTTGAAAATACTGACGGCGGAACAAACGAAGCTGTATCAAAGCCGTGCAGACCAGATGAAGCAGCGAATGAGCGGAGCGGGCGGCGCAGGCTCAGCCGGAACGGATAGCAACGGTGCACCGTCTAAGGGAACTGTGACGCAGGAGCAGCGGGACGCCATGAAGGAGCAGCGGCAAGCGCAAGGCGGAAGCCAGAATCCGGGTAATGGCAAGGATGGAGCCAGGATGCAGAACCCGGGAAACGGAGGAGCGGGCGGTCAAGGAGCAGGTGGTCCGGGTGGCGGTGGAGCGAATGCCGCGCAGCAGCTTGTCGATCTGCTTAAGGCCAAAGTGAAGTAAGCGAGAAGCTTCAAATAATAGCACGAAAGCTCTGAGTACATAGCGTTGTCTCGGTTTGACGTGCTGAGGCCTTTCGCTGTCCATAGTACTAGCTTAAATGGGAATCGTTTCAGTGGGAGCCGGCCAGGCTGCCAAATGGGACGTTTCTTTTTTTATAAGAACCGACTTGTTCAACGGAGCTGAAGAAGTCGGTTATTGCAAGAAAAGCTGCCGCTTAGACACGAATGTATCCTCCTCGAGAGGGCTTCGATCAGAAGCTTTTCTGTATGAAGGCAGGGCCCAGATTGGCATTCATGGTGCAGCATTAGGTATAATAAGGAAAAATCGATATGAAAGTTCATTAGAGGAGGAATTAGGGTATGGGCAGCTTATCTGTATGGATGGCTCTTGGGGTAATGTCCGTAATGCTTGCATCGACGGGATGTTTTGGGGTGCAGAATGGACCAGCAGGCAAACCTCCGACTTCAACGGCTCCGGAGACATCTGCTTCAGGGACAGAAGCTCCCTCCTCTATTCCTTATACCAAGGAGATTGTCGCCTCTAAGCTGAATGTCCCATGGGATATGGATTTCGCACCGGATGGGCGCATTTTCCTAACCGAGCGCGGAGGCGGGATTAGAGTCATTGAGAAGGGCGTGCTGAAGCCTGAACCTGTCTTTCGTTTCGAGAAGCCGCCGCTGTATACGGAATCCGAAGCAGGCTTGCTGGGGATTGCTTTGGACAAAAATTTTAGCAGCAATCATTACATGTACGTGTATCATACGTACCAAGAGGGCGGCCAAGCTTATAACCGGCTGCTGCGAATGGTGGAGAGCGGCGGCAAAGCGAAGGTGGACAAGGTGCTGCTGGACGCGCTGCCAGGTGACCGCATTCATGACGGCGGCCGAGTGAAGATAGGCCCGGACGGGCTGTTATACATAACGAATGGCGATGCGGCCAAATCGTCGATTGCTCAAGACGTCGCCCAGCTTGGGGGCAAAATTCTTCGTATCCGCACAGACGGTACGATTCCTGGCGACAACCCGTTTCCCGGTTCGCCCGTGTACAGCCTCGGGCATAGAAATCCACAGGGCCTGGCCTGGCATCCTTCAACAGGCAGGCTGTTTAGCACAGAGCACGGTCAAACGGCTCATGATGAGTTTAATCTGATCGAGCCCGGCGCTAATTACGGGTGGCCGCTCGTTCAAGGCGACGAAGCGCAGGTGCCCGCTAAGGATGCCGCCAAAAAGGGTCCCGGGCCATTGAAGCTGCCGCTGCTGCATAGCGGGGATACCACTTGGGCTCCTTCCGGCATCACCTTTATCACCAAGGGACCGTGGAAGGGGAGCCTTTTGGTAGCCAATCTGCGGGGGACGCAGCTGCAGCGGGTAGTGCTTGGGAATGACCAGGTTTCGGTGCAAAAGGCTGAGCCGCTGTTCAAGGATGAATGGGGCCGCATCCGCAACGTGGTGGAAGGGCCGGATGGCTCCATATACATCATGACGAATAACCGTGACGGACGCGGCCAGCCAGGCGCGGAGGATGACCAACTGATCCGGTTGAAGCCCACTTTCTAGCATTTACAACAAGAACGGAGAATGGTAACGAATGCAATCGTTAGAGTTAGATACGTTAATAAGCGATTTGATCGCTCAAGGCTCATTGATTCAAGGGACTTTCAGCCAAGTAAGGCGCAACGATCCGGCCGGATGCAGTAAAGTAACCGTCAAGCCGCTAGAGCTGAAAGGGACACTGCATTATCAGTTCAGCTCTTACTGCGGCACTAAAGTGCTGCATGATAATGTTCTGCCCCAAGAAGCGGCTTCAAAAATAAATGCTCTGCTGCAGGATACATTCCGTCAAGGGCTGCTGCAGGCGGGGGATGCTGATTATCAAGTGCTGATCAGCAAGAAAGGGAAGGCCGGTATTCTAAAGAAACCGCCGACTAAGAAGCAAGCCGCTGAGCTTACTCATAACCGTAAGAAGAACTACTTGCTTGAGGAAGGCACACCTGTACCTTTCCTGGTGGAGCTCGGTATCATGAACGCAGAGGGAAAAGTAAAGGCCCAGAAGTATGATAAATTTAAGCAAATCAACCGGTTCATCGAACTCATTGCAGACGTCGTGCCGCATTTGGCGCAAGACCGGACGCTGAATATCGTTGATTTTGGCTGCGGCAAATCGTATCTTACGTTTGCTTTGTACCACTATTTAAAAGAGCTGCAAGGACTCGATATCCGTGTGATTGGTTTGGATCTTAAGGAAGATGTGATCCGTCACTGCAGCGGCTTGGCTCAGAAATTCGGCTACGATCAGCTTCAGTTCCTGGTTGGGGATATCGCGCAATATAATGAGCTGGAACGTGTGGACATGGTGGTTACCCTGCACGCTTGTGATACAGCTACAGACGCCGCGCTGGAGAAGGCGGTACGCTGGCAGGCGGATGTTATCCTGTCGGTACCCTGCTGCCAGCATGAGATGTTCCGTCAGGTCCGCAATGATGTGCTTGCTCCGCTACTGCAGCATGGCATCCTGAAGGAGCGATTCTCTGCGTTGGCAACGGATGCAATTCGGGCGAAGCTGCTTGACATTGTCGGCTATCGCACACAGCTGCTGGAGTTCATCGACATGGAGCATACCCCCAAAAACTTGCTGATCCGCGCTGTAAAAGGGAAACAGCCATCTAAAGCTGAACGTGCTGAGATGGTAAGCAGCTATGTGGATTTCCGCAGCTTTTTGCAGGCTGAGCCGTATTTGGAGCACGCGCTGCGTGATGAGCTGGGGCCGCTGCTGGAAGCGGCTGCCGAACGGAGCTGACAGAAGGAGGGAATTGGACATGGAACGCCTTTTGGTCAAGGCTGGAATTTATGGTTTTATTGTAGGTTTGTTTTTGGCCATTCTGTTTTGTACGGATACCGTCACTACTCAGCCGGGCAGAGGATTTTATTCAAGTGAAGCTTTGCCAATGCGGGAGTACATACTTACGCTTTTACGATTTGCCATTAAGCTCTCTCTAGGGACAGTTGTTGCAGTGTGGGTGTATGAACGTTTTTTGCGAACGCCTGACGATGAACCGGAGCCTTCCTTCTGGTCCGGTTTTTTCAAGGCTTTTTTTATCGTACTAGCTTTGATAATGGTGGGAACGCTCTTATTTTCTGTGATCGGACAACGTCGGTAAGTGAGGGAAAAAAGCCGTCTTGGCGATGGCCAGCACTCCCGACCGTCGCCATTCTGGTATTATGAATTATTTGTGAAGAATTTTGAAATAAATTGTCATTAATTGCTGATCAAATCGGGTATATTTTCCTATTTATCGTTGTATAATGGGTAAAATTTGATTTTTATTGTGGAGGTGCTCCCGATGTTTAATTGGATACATTCTATTACTGTAAGGTTTATGTTATTTACAGGGGTGCTTCTGTTGGTGTTAATAGGCGGTATTTATGCTTATCAGTGGCAGGAAATCCGAAAGGACGCCGAAGATCAGTTGTATCAAAAAGGCAGCAGTCTGGCGGTTTCTCTCGCCAAATCGCTGGAAAGCATAGCGGATGATGATATCCGCGACGGTACCCTCATCAAGGGGGGGATTAAATGGACAGGCGAAGAACTTCGTGCAAACCTTTTCAATGATAAGCTGCAACCTGTGCCTGGCAGCGATAAAGAAATGCAAAAGCGTTCACAAGATAAAGCTTATGCTGAGGCGACGCAGACGCTTTTTGATGGAAGGAAGATTCCGCTAGCTCAATATGAACAGAAATATACAAGTGCCTATGATATTTATACAGACGACCATTGGCAGAAGGTTATGGATAGCTTCATGACCGATAATAGTATCGTGTTCGCTGTGGCTGCCGCCTACTCGGATAATCCTGATTACGCAGGATTTGTTGCGACACATAATTCGCTGTACAGCTTGGTTGGGGAGGATTCCAAGGATGCTTGGGGTACTACAGGGCTACTCAGTCAAAAATACCGCAGTAACCGTGTTTTTAATGATGCTGTGGGTTATGCTGATGTAGCCAACACGGATACTTCCAAATCGATGCTGCAAAAATATCCGCAAATCGTTGAAGGCAAAGTAGTCGAGCGTTGGGTAGTTTCCTACCCAATAACTATTGCCGGCAAGCACTGGGGAGCAGCGCGGATCGCTATGTCCAAGGAAAGCATAGAAGTAATGATTGCGAAGCAGCGCTGGAAGATCGCTCTGGAGCTTGCTATTTTGTATGTTGGCGTACTGGTTATGCTGTTCCTGCTTTCACGGATTATTGTAGCAAGAAAGCTTGATTTTGTACTGCGGGCTGCTGTGAATTTAAACTCACAAGAGGCTGATTTAACCTACCGAATCCCGGTTCAAGGCAAGGACGAGCTGGCTCGTCTATCCCAGGAGATTAACCGGTTCATTGAGCATTTACAGGAAATTATCGGTTCGATACGCTTTATGTCAATCAGAGTGGGCGATACTTCGAATATTTTGTCGGAGAAGGCGTCACGGTCGACATTGACTTCGACAGAGATTTCTCACACCGTTCGTGAAATGGCTGCTGGAGCGCACAATCAAGCGATTGGCGCCAAGGACAGTGTGAAAGCAATGGAGGAAATGGCGCTCGGTATTCAGCGTATTGCCGAAGCGTCGGGTCAAGTGACCGAAGCGACACAGCATCTGGTACGTGAAGTGGAGCAAGGGAATGTAGCATCGGAGAGAGCGATGAGACAGATGGTAACCATGAGTCAATCGGCGAGCGAAGTTGGAGCAGCCATCCAGAAGCTGGAGGAAGGTATGCAGTCCGTAGGAGAGATGGCGCAGGTTATCTCTGGGATTGCGTCACAGACGGGGCTGCTTGCACTTAATGCAGCCATTGAAGCGGCTAGAGCCGGGGAGCAAGGAAAGGGCTTTGCGGTTGTAGCGAGCGAGGTTCGCAAGCTGGCCGACCAATCGGAGGCTTCGGCCCAGAAGATCAACGAGATGGTGTCCGATATCCAGATGGCAATGAGGACAACCGTTACAGCGATGCAAACCGGTGGGCGAGATGTGCAGGATGGCGTACAGGAGGTTACTACGGTTCGCAGCTCGCTGGAACGTATGCTTCATTCCGTGCATAGAACATCTGAACAGATGGAGGAAGTATCAGCCGCAGCCGAGCAGATGTCAGCCGGTACCGAGGAAGTAGCGGCCAGCATTGAGGAAATGGCCAGAATTGCCAGTACAACCTCAGAGTATGCAGGTAGAATGGCGGAAGCCTCGCAATCACAGCTTCATGATTCAGAGGAGACCAGCACCCTTTCAGGAGAGCTGAGTGAAGCTGCACAGCAATTGAAAGCAACCGCTAACCGCTTTAAGGTGTAAATATTGCCAAGCAAATAACCACCGGCAGGGTCAATAAGACCTATTTCCGGTGGTTGTTTGCATATATACGATGTTTTAGGGCCGCAGTATCTGGTGATCGAAGTAAATTATGAAAATAATGGAAATTTATTGGTTTCTGTGTTTTTGCAGCTATGCTATAATTGTAGGATGGGTATTATTGGACTACATAGTTAGAGGAGATGCAGGATGCTAAAGAACAGGAAATGGAACATCGGTTCCAAAATCGCATTAGGCTATTTTCTAGTTATTTTATGTATGGGTATGTCTATTTTTTTTCTTATGGACCGTATATACGCGCTGCAAAAAGAAGTTAGCTTCATTACTGATCATGACCTTGCCGTACACACTTTATCGAATCAAATTGAAAAGCATGTGCTGGATATGGAAACCGGACAGCGAGGCTATATCATTACCGGAGAGTCCCAGTATTTGGAGCCTTATAATGATGGGAAAAGCAAGTGGCTGCAGAGCTACAACGAGCTATATAAGCTGCTTACTGATAATCGGGCCCAGCTCAAAGCTCTGGAAGCAATTAAAACCAACATCGAGACATGGATAGCTGCGTCCGGAGATAAGATCATTCCCTTGCGCAATGAGAACAAAATGGTAGAAATATTGCAGTATTATAAGACAGACCCAGGTAAGAAATACATGGATCTCATGCGCAACCAATGGAATACCTTCCGCAGCGTGGAGAAGGAGCTGACCACAGCTCGTGTCGCTGATCTGGAAGCCAATAACACGGAGCTTCAAACCACCATGTACTTACTTGCGCTGCTGGCTGTTATCCTGTCTGTTATGGGGGGAACGTTGGTTTCCCGCTCCATTGTCCATACGATTAAGCAGGTGGTCTCAGCTCTCCAGAAAATTGCGTCTTCGGAAGGCGATTTGAACACCTTTATCGAGGTGAAGACGAACGATGAAGTCCGGGAGCTTGCCGATGCCGCTAACACGCTGCTGGAAAGCGTTCGGAAGCAGGATTGGTTAAAGACGGGCATTGCTGAGGTCGCGTCTATGAACCAAGGCGTGAACAATATTACGGAGCTCGGCTCCTTGTTCATCGGGAAGCTGGCTTCCATCCTTGACGCATCCTATGGAGCCTTCTACCTTAGGACTGGAAGGGGCGAATTTCAGCGTCTTACAAAGATTGCTTCCTATGCGGGGGATGGTGGCGAAACTATAGGCAAACCAGGCCTTCGGATGGGTGAAGGGCTTGTGGGACAAGCTGCGCTGGAGAACAGAATGTTTCTGCTGCAGGATATTCCGGACTCGTACATTCGTATTTCTTCTAGTTTGGGGCATGCTGCTCCGAAAAATATTCTTATTACCCCAATTGAATATGAGGGCAAGGTGGAGGCTGTTGTTGAACTGGCTTCCCTGCAGCCTTTCAATGAGCTTCATCAAGAGCTGCTGCGGCAAATTCGCTGCTCATTCGGCATTGCTGTCAATAGTGTGCTGGGACGTATGGAAATCGATCGGCTGCTGGCCGAATCCCAAGCGTTCACCGAGGAGCTTCAGACACAGTCGGAGGAGCTGCAAGCTCAATCTGAAGAATTATTAAGCCAGCAAGAAGAGATGAAGGCTTCTAATGACTCCTTGAAAAAATCGGAAGAAAGGCTGCAGCGGCAGCAAGAAGATTTGGAGAAGGTAAACGTAGAGCTGTCCAAGCGTTCGTATCAGCTGGAGGCTCAGGTGCGCTTTACGGAGGAAGTGAATTCCGAAATCGAACGGCAGAGGGAGGCCCTCCAGAAGCAAACGGAGGAACTGTCAGCCATGTCTCAATATAAATCCGAGTTTTTGGCCAATATGTCTCATGAGCTCAGAACTCCTCTGAACAGCATGCTGATCTTGTCACAGTTTCTGGGGGAAAATAAAGACGGTAATCTTAGCAGCGAGCAGGTTGAATTCGCAAACACAATCCATGCATCCGGCGGTGACCTGCTGCGCCTGATTGACGAAATTCTTGATTTATCCAAGGTGGAAGCCGGAAAGCTGGATTTGAACGTAGATATTACCGTAATCGAGGAAATAAGCGAGCAAATGCGCCGCAGCTTCCAGCCGGTTGCCGCCAAGAGAGCCCTGCAGTTCAGGATTGAGGCGGAGCCGGAGGTTCCTTCCTTCTTTTATACAGATAGCCACAGGCTTATGCAGATTCTTAAGAACTTCTTGTCAAATGCTTTTAAATTCACGGAAAAGGGCCAGATTGTTCTGCGAATTTATTCGACGGAATATGCGTTCTCCCATAAACTCGGCGGGGGCAAGCAAGCAGCTATTGCATTCGCTGTTACGGATTCAGGCATAGGGATTCCGGAAGATAAACGAGCTATGATCTTTGAAGCCTTCCAGCAGGTTGACGGCACGACCAGCCGCAAATATGGAGGGACCGGCTTGGGACTTACAATCAGCCGTGAATTGGCTCAGATTCTGGGTGCAGAGATAGATGTGGAAAGCCAGGAAGGACAAGGCAGTACCTTCACGCTTTATATGCCTGCAATTACTGCGCCCGATGAGTTTATTCCTAACATGATGGACGAAATTGCTGCAGCGGCAGAGCCGGCAGTGGCGGGTATAGGCTCAGGAGTCCCGCATATAAGCGAAATTATTATACCGCAGTTGGTTTTATCCGATCCTAAGCTGCTTACACCAGGAGAGGTGAAGGATGATCGGGATAGTATCGGGAATGGTGATAGATTGATGCTGATTGTGGAGGACGACGTTTCTTTTGCCCAGTTCATTCTTGATATGGCACGTTCTCGCGGATTTAAGGGGTTAGTCGCTACTCAGGGGGATAAAGGGCTGGCATTAGCCTATGCCTACAAGCCTGACATGATCATGCTTGATATTCATTTGCCGGTTATGGACGGCTGGACGGTGTTGGATCTGCTTAAACAAAACCCGGATACCCGGCACATTCCGGTTCACGTGCTTTCCGTTGCAGACGAGCCGCAGCAAAGTTTGGTTTCCGGAGCAATGGCCTATTTGAAAAAGCCAATCAGCAAAGAAATGCTGGTGGAGGCATTCGAGAAGGTTGAGGATATTCTGAACCGGACTCCCAAGCGGCTGCTGATAGTGGAGGATAACATTCCGCTGCGTAAGAGCCTGGTTGAGCTGATTAAACATGACGATGTAGATATTACGGCTGTCGGCTATGGGAAAGAGGCGCTCCACGAGTTAAATGCAGGACATTTTGACTGTATGGTATTAGATCTGGAATTGGCTGATATGTCCGGATTCGAGCTGTTGGACCAGATACGCAATATAGACAATTTGCACACTCTGCCGATCATTATTTTTACCGGTAAAGATCTTGATTCGAATCAAGAGCGTGAGCTCCGTAAGTATGCAGAGAGCATTATCGTCAAAAATGTAAAATCGCAAGAGCGGTTATACGCGGAAATTACTTTATATCTTCACCGTGTAGAGGCGCAATTGCCTGAGGATCGGCGAATGCTGCTGAAAAACCTGCAAAATGGTGAGGATGTGTTCGAAGGAAAGCATATTATGCTGGTCGAGGATGATATTCGGAACGTATTTGCACTGACCAATGTGCTTGAGCAGCACAATTTAAAGGTGACCTATGCCGAGAACGGGCGCGAAGCTTTGAAAGTATTGGAGATGCATCCGGATATTGATTTAATGCTGATGGATATTATGATGCCTGAAATGGACGGCTACGAAGCCATGAAGCATATACGCAGCAATCCTGAGTACAAGCAGCTGCCTATTATTGCATTAACAGCCAAAGCTATGAAAGAGGACCGGCAAAAGTGCATGGACGCAGGAGCATCCGATTACATCAGCAAACCTATTAATACGGACAAGCTGCTTTCACTGTTAAAGGTTTGGTTATATAAGTAACGGGGGTGAAGGCTGTGTCCGATTTCTTAAGCGATCTGCATAGCGCTAAGGACCTGATTGATGAAGAGAGGCAAAAAATTGAGATCGAGCTGCTGCTGGAAGGCATTTATCGAATGTATGGCAATGATTTCCGAGACTATGCTTATGATTCCATATGCAGGCGAATCACGCATGCTACGAAACAGCAGGGTTTATCCACTATAACCGCGCTGCTGGAACGGGTACTCCATGATCCGGATTCGATGGAACTGCTGCTGCGCAACTTGACGATTAATGTTACCGAGATGTTTAGAACACCATCCTTGTTCAAGAAATTCCGAACCAAAGTAGTGCCCTATCTTCATACGTATCCGTCTATCCGGATATGGCATGCCGGCTGCTCCACTGGAGAGGAAGTGCTCTCTATGGCCATTTTGCTTCAAGAGGAAGGGTTGTACGAAAAGACACGGATATATGCGACGGATATCGACCAAGAGGCATTGGAGCAGGCGCAGTCAGGCAGAGTATTGATCGGCAGCATGCAGCAATACACAAACAACTATATGATGTCAGGCGGTAAAGCCTCATTCTCCGATTATTATACGGTTAGCTCAGGGGATGGCAATAAAATAACTTTTAATCCTTCACTTCTGGAGCAAGTTATTTTTGCCGGGCATAATCTGGTAACAGATCAATCCTTCAATGAATTTCATGTTATCTTTTGCCGGAATGTGATGATTTATTTCAATCGAAATTTGCAGAAGCGGGTTCACAGCCTGTTCCATGAAAGCCTAGCCCAATTCGGAGTTCTTGCTATCGGAGAACGTGAGACGATTCGGTTCAGTGGCTTCGAGCAGTACTACGAGCAAATAAGCGAAACCGAAAGACTGTACAGAAAGATTAAATAAAATATGCCCGAACAAAGACCTTCAAGCCCTTTATTTTCAAGGGTAATGAGGGTCTTTGTTGTTATTTCCTATGTTTGGATATAATCCTAAGCTGGTTAATGTCATGTTAAGACGGATGGGAGGCGGAGTTATGCTGCTGGAATGCTTTTACCACGTAGCTCAAAGCAATTGGGCGTATGCGTATGATAAAGAAACGATCCATTTGAGATTTAGAACAAAACGGGATGATGTGGAAGAGGTAGTGGTGGAAACGGGAGACAAATACGACTGGGAGCGTACATATTCAGAGTACCCGATGGTAAAAACCGCTGCGGACGGAATGTTTGATTATTGGGAAGTCCCGGTCAAACCGGAATATGGGCGTGTCTCCTACTGCTTTCGGTTGAGAGCCGGCTCGGAAACCGTTTGGATGACCGAGAACGATATTGCTCATGACCGCCCATTCCCGGCAGGGGGTTATTATGACTTCCCCTATATTCATGAGATAGATTTGAATATGGTACCCGAATGGGCTAAATCCGCTGTTTTTTATCAAATATTCCCTGACCGATTCTGCAACGGAGATCCCTCCAATGATCCTGAAGGCACAGCTCCTTGGGGCGAGCAGCCAACTTGGGAAAACTCATTTGGGGGCGATTTGCAAGGGATCATAGATAAATTGGATTATTTGACCGATCTTGGTATCAATGCCATTTATTTAACCCCAGTGTTTGACGCGCCTTCCAACCATAAGTACGATACTGTCGACTATAAAAAGGTTGATCCATCCTTCGGTGACAACGAGCTGTTGCGTAGGCTGGTCGATGCTTGCCATAGTAAAAATATTCGTGTAATGCTGGATGCGGTGTTCAATCATTGCAGCGAGCAGTTCCCGCCATTTCAAGATGTGCTGAAGCATGGGGAAAAATCTAAATATGCGGATTGGTTTCATATAGACAGCTATCCTCTAGAGGTTAAGGAAGGCCTTCCCAACTATGACACGTTTGGCTTTTTCGGCAACATGCCTAAGCTGAATACGGCCAATCCGAAGGTAAAGCATTATTTGCTGGATGTAGCCGAATTTTGGATTAAGGAAATGGGTATTGACGGATGGAGACTGGATGTAGCTAATGAGGTTGATCACCATTTTTGGAGGAATTTCCGCAAGGTGGTTAAAGCGGCTAACCCGGATGCCTATATTGTAGGAGAAGTATGGAATGATTCTTTGAAATGGGTGCTGGGCGACCAATTTGACTCCGTCATGAATTATCCTTTCTCCAATAAATTATTGGAATTTTTCTCACAATCCAGTATGGACGGCTTTACGTTTGCGAACAGTATGGGAGGGCTCTTAATGCGGTATCCCCAGCAAACGAATGAGGTCATCTTTAATTTACTATGCAGCCATGATACCCCCAGGGTGATGTCCCGAGTAGCAGAGGATAAACGTCGGTTAAAGCTGTGCGTTGTCTTTCTGCTTACATATATGGGTACACCTTGTATCTTTTATGGGGATGAAATAGGACTTACTGGAGACAATGACCCGGATTGCCGCAAATGCATGGAATGGGATCCCGAGAAACAGGACCGTGAGCTTTATGATTTCTATAAACTGCTAATTGGGCTGCGCCGCGGGAACGAGGTTTTGGTAAATGGAGCTTTCCGGTTTCTGAAGGCGGACCGCGGCGATCAAAGGATCATTTATGAGCGGATAGGCAGTGGGGAGCATTTTACGGTATGGATGAACAATACGGAGGAAGCAACACTGCTGTCTCACCCGATGGACACAGAAGATTGGTGCGATGCGCTAACCGGTGAGGAAGTCCGTCCCGTGGACGGCATGATGAATATTGAGTTGGAGGGGTTCGGCTACCGTATTTTGCGGCGCAGCTTGGACTAAGTCCTTAATCGGATTGATTTGTAAAAGAAAAGCCGGATAACCTTTTGAATAAGGAGGGATGTTAATGTTAGAGAAATCATTGAGCGAGGAGCAGGACAAGCATGACTTTCAGGAGAAGCTCGTAGATGAGCTGGAGAGCGAGAATGTACAACCGCTTAATGCTGAACAGTTAAAACGCGTCACTGATATGGTTAATGACTATAAAGGGCGCATTAAGACACATTTAATTGAGCAGCAGGAAAAACGAAGCAAGTGGTCAGAACGTCTGGCTGATCAAATTGCTTGCTTTGGCGGCAGTTGGGCATTTATCGTTTATTTTTCTGTGTTCTTGGCCCTTTGGATGATTTGGAATTTGGTTGTTATTCCTCTAAGATTCGATGATCCTCCGTTTATTTTACTTAATTTATTTTTGTCGACTTTATCCGCCTTTCAAGCCCCTGTTATTTTGATGAGTCAGAATCGGCAGGCAGCTCGAGACAAGCAGGAATCCGTATTAAGCTTCGCTATCAATTATCAGGCTGAGAAAGAAAACATTGATATTCAAAAACGACTGGACCGTATTGAGCGGCATTTAGACAAATTGGTGGGCAGACTCGAACCAGAAAAACAAGGGGACTGCAAGCAATCCGGTAATTTTTAAAGAAATGAGCAATAATTAACCAATTATATTGCGCCTCTTGAAGATGTAATCAATGGTAGGAACTGCCATCCGGGAAAAGGAAAATGTTTCAAAATCGGGCTTGTACGTTTAATAAAACCATACAAACGGACAATGGGAGGCAGATTCTAAATGACAAAAAAGGATTGTATTGCCATGCTTCTGGCTGGTGGAGAAGGTCGAAGATTATCCCCGTTTACTAAAAAACTGGCAAAGCCCGCCGTACCTTTCGGCGGCCAATACCGTATTATAGATTTTCCTTTAAGTAATTGCGCTAATTCGGGTATTCAAACTGTTGGAGTTTTGACCCAATATGAGTCAGAATCGCTGCACCGACATATCGGCAGTGGTGAGCCTTGGGGACTCAATAGGGAGAAGCAGGAAGGGGTATCCTTATTATCGCCTCTGACTACAGGTACGAATTGTTATACCGGCACAGCGGATGCGATCTATAAAAATATTAATTTTATCGATCAACATAATCCTGAGCATGTATTAATTTTATCCGGTGATCATATTTATTCAATGGACTACCGCTCTATCTTGGAGGCTCATAAACAGCATGAAGCGGATGCAACGCTTTCTGTTATGGAGGTTCCTTGGGCGGAGACTCACCGTTTTGGTATTATGAATACTGATGAAACTTTGCGGATCACTGAATTCAAGGAAAAACCAACCAAAACAACCAGCAACCTTGCTTCGATGGGTATTTATATATTTCGTTGGTCCTATTTACGGGAACAGCTTATAGAGGATGCCCGGAATCCTCGTTCCAGTCATGATTTTGGCAAGGATCTAATCCCCCGAATGCTGCAGCTTCAAGGAAAGCTTTATGCTTATGAATTCGAAGGGTACTGGCGTGATGTAGGTACAGTTAAAAGCTTGTGGGAAGCCCATATGGATTTACTTGGTGGACAGGCAGTAGATCTTCAGCCGATGGTCTGGCCAACCTATAGTCGCTCGCAGCATGCTGACGGATTGCTCTCCGTATTTCCGCAAAAGGATATTGTGGAGTCCTTGGCACATCGCAGCAGCGAAATCCATGGCAGCTTATACCGTACCGTACTATTCGCCGGTGTGAGGATAGGTGCAGGAAGCCAGATTCACGACAGTGTGCTGATGCCCAACGTATTAGTAGGTCGTGGTGTAACCATCTCTCATGCCATAATTGGAGAAGGTGCGGTTATTGAAGACGGTGCAGTTATCGAAGGCCATGAAGATGAAATCGCCGTTGTTGCTCCGAATGCTTTAGTGGCGCATCGCCCATATATGGATTCTTCCGAGGCGGAGAACGCGAATTCGCTCCATGCGTCCTATGATTCCCGTCAGCAATGGGCTATGCTGCACGGTTACAGCAATTAGCTAGCTGTTAAGGGAGGTTCTGGATATGGGAGAAGGAGAAGCGACTAAGGAACAGATTCAGCAGCGGCTGCAAGGCAAAGTAGCCCTTGTAACTGGAGGAGGCTCCGGTATAGGGAAAGCATCGGCACTGCTGTATGCCAGGCATGGAGCTAAGGTTTGCGTCCTGGACCGGGGACTGGATTCCGTCAAAGAGGTTCAAGAGGAAATCACGCTTGCGGGCGGCGAAGCCTATGCCATCAATGCCGATATATCGCGTCCGGAGGAAATGCAGCATGCAATGGATAGGGCTGTGCAGCATTACGGGCGGCTGGATATTGTGTTTGCTAACGCCGGTATCAATGGCGTTCTGAATGCCATTGAGCACATGAGTGTGCAAGATTGGGAACAGACGGTAGACATTAATTTGAAGGGAACCTTCCTGACGGTTAAATATGCGATTCCTTATCTCAAGAAGCAGGGAGGGAGCATAATTATAACCAGCTCCATTAATGGAAACCGCGTATTTTCCAATTTCGGCTTCAGTACCTACAGCACAACCAAAGCGGCGCAGGTTGCTTTTATGAAGATGGCTGCCCTGGAGCTGGCTCGATACCGAATACGCGTCAACGCCATTTGCCCGGGGGCCATCCATACCCGTATTGGTGATAATACTCATTTCATGCCTGAGGTGGATGAAATCCGTATTGCCGTTGAGTTTCCGGAAGGGGATCATCCGCTGGAACGAAATCCCGGATCGGCAGAGCAAGTAGCTGATTTGGCGCTGTTCCTCGCTTCTAATGAATCGTCTCATATCTCCGGTACTGAAATTTATATTGACGGTGCGGAATCGCTCCTGCGAGGATAGCTTCAAATTGGCATTATATAAATTATAAAGTCCCTAATGTATACAATCTTATGGATTGCATGCGTTAGGGACTTTTTCTCATCATGGAGAGGTAGAACTGCCGTTTATCTTGAAGAATAAGGTAGCTAAGGCATACCCTCATGGTCATTTTCTGCAAACGAAGCCGGGCTTGTTTCCTGTTCTTCGGCGGTTTCTTCCGTGGAAGGCATATCCTTTTTGCCGTAAAAAGAGCGGACACGGAGACCTTTAAGAGTAGAACTCATCTCAAAGAGCTTTTTGATTGCTCCTTCTTTGCTCATTGGCCCGTGAAGTATTTTTTTCTTATAAACAATGTAGTACTCATTCATATAACTTCCTCCTTGTGAAACGTAAAACCCATTTATGAGTGATTACGTAAAAAGCTGCCGCTTGGATCACTTTTTTTAATATAGTTACTTAATAAGCTGTGATACAATAAAAATATCGTTTTATAGCGGATTTTGAACTAATATGTAAGAAGATATTGAGATTAGCGCACTTAAAAAAGGCCATTCAAGCTGACGGGCTTTGCCGCTTAATGAGGAGTAACTAACAGCATGGGATACTTTCTACTTTTTCTTGCCATTTTATCATGGAGCTTTGTAGGGATACTAGTCAAAACAGCAGGAATAATGGTTGATAGCGCTACGATTACATTTGCCCGGTTTTCGCTGGGCATTGTTTTTTTGGGCCTTTTGCTTTTTTGGAGAGATAAGAAGCTGCGGATTCGTCTGAATCACAAATGGATTTGGATTGGAGCGCTGGGTAAGTGCTGCAATTATTATTTTGAGAACCTCGCTTTGTCGAGCGGGTATTCGTATGGGAATATACTAATCGGTCCGATCCAAACGGTTATTTTACTGCTGCTCTCCGCCTTTTATTTTAAGGAGCATGTTTCCAAACGGGGTTGGGCCGCTGCTGCCATCTGTATAATCGGAGTGTTGTTTATTAGCTGGAACGGTCAACCGGTTGGTCAAATAGTGTCAGGCAGTGGCTTCACCACCTTATTATTTGTCCTTTCCGCTGTAGGGACGTCCTTCCACGTCCTCAGTCAAAAAGTATTGATTCAGTCGATGGACTCTGAAAACATGAATTTCTCGGTCTTTTTCTGGTGCTCTCTGCTCATGGCTTTGCCGCTGCCTTTCCAAGCCCATGCAACCGGCCCGTTCAGTCTATGGGGTTTAGGAGCATTAGTTTTATTGGGATTGATTACCGGGCTTAGCTTCAATTGGTATGCCAAGGCTATGAAAAGGGTGAGCTTTGCCGTACTTATTCTGGTCGGGAACAGCAGTGTGCTGTTTTCGATTCTATGGTCCTACCTGTTCTTCCGTGAACCGATCTCGATATACATTATAAGCGGAGCGGCACTATTCATCGGCGGATTACTGCTCCTCAACTGGCCCTTAAAGCATGCGAAGCTGCGAAAATCATCGACTCAGGCTTAGCCCGGATATTAGGAGGGATTGGAATGACCGACAAAGAAGTTCGTCTGCAAGGGCTGCCCCCAGTCGTGAACGAAGCTTGTAAAACGCTTGTGCTGGGATCGATGCCAGGGGCGTTGTCTTTGAGCAAGCAGGAATATTACGGACATCCCCGCAATCATTTCTGGCCGTTGATATACAAGCTATACGGAGGCGGAGCCTCGCCAAATGACCAATATGGCGAACGTTTGGCCTTTGTATTGAAACACAAGATTGCACTGTGGGATGTGCTGGGGACATGCGTGAGAGAAGGCAGTTTAGACGCGGATATTCGAGAGCCTGAGGAAAATGATTTTGCAGCATTTTTTCGTGACTATCCGGCCGTGGAGAGGGTATTTTTCAATGGTCAGGCAGCGGAACAGCTATATCGCAAGCGTGTTTTGCCTGGGCTTCAGGAAATAGGTCTGGGCAAGGAGCTGCGCTATCGTACATTTCCTTCTTCGAGTCCAGCTAGAACGATGACGTTGGACGCCAAGCTGGCCATCTGGTGTGAGCTTGCTGATAATTAGAACAACAAGATGAACCATCCCCAATCTACATGACCATGAGTAGGTGAGGATGGTTTATTTGCTGTATTCCTGCAGTAAAGAGGCCTGAGATATGTGCAAAAAAAGGCTTCTCCACAGGAGAAAACCTCAGGCAGCCAAAACATTATTCATCCGGTTACCGCCTGGACGCGGATGATCGAAGCTTGGGAACCGCATGGAGAACTTTGTACGGAACGGAGAGTTCCGTTATTCCATCTGCCGCCTCCAATCTGGGGCGATAGCGGAAGTGGAAATTCCGTTATGTTGGCCGACTCGGGCATTTATGCACAAAAACAGAGTGATAACGGAACGGGCTGTTCCTTTATCACTCTGTTTTTTGGACTTTTCAGGCGATAGAGGAACAATTACTTCCGCATTGCCCTCAACTTCCGTTGATGCAGCAGTACTGGCGTGTTGGTTACCGCTTGTCGATATTTTTCTCAGCTGCTTCTAACTATTCTTCTTTAGTAATGGCGCCATTTAAGTTTTTGGTATTTTTCGTGCCTTCTACTGTATCGTTGACAAACTCCATATCCTGATTTTCGGCTTCCATGGATGCCGTTCCCTCGTAGTTGCCTTGGTGTTTTTTGTTCTCAGACATGCGTTTTAAGCTCCTTTGTTCCCCTATGGGATTATATTATTGAATAACGGTTGATCCACGGGACATGATTGCTTTCTAGAAAAAGCGGCATGGATCCCATGATTAAGCTTGCCTAATGGATGCGGAATTATTCCTTTTATTTGGAATCAATAGGAGGGAGGATGGTATACTAATTCAAAAAGGGGCAGGGGATGTAAGAGATGGCGAGACAAGTTAGCAGTGTGCCTTTCGGGTATGTGCCTGACAATGAACGAGAGGAGGCGCGCGGCAGCCTGTGGGTATACGACAGTTTTCGTGACTATGGCATGCAGCAGCTTCTACGGGTTGTAGGACTGGCGGAACAAAGGTCGATGGTGAAGATTGTATTCTATCCTTTGCATGAAGAGACATTGAGACGGATGGGAGAGAAGGGGGCTGAACCCTATTACCGCAGAGCAGACAGGCTGGAAGAGCTGCTGGATGAGGCTGATCCGTTAATAAATACGCATATTGACCTCTGGGAGGGTAGACGCAAAAAATATACGCCCATGGATACAGCATTTCGATTCTTGGCGGAGAAGTATAAGGGGCCTCATTTTGTTTATGTGACGGTGGATATGGCGAACACGATAGCGGCTTTTGATTCTTTTGAAGAGTGGATCAAAAAGCTTCGGCTATTCATTGATATGAAGCTGTCTCCGTCGGCAGCTTTACATCCTAAGCTGGAGGCTTATGTACACAGATGGGATGCCGTTGAGTAATGCGCCCTCAAAATAAATGGAAGCTTCGAATTATATAGGGCCCGGCAAGTGTTAGAGGAGGGGGCCATATATGAAAAAGACGACGTGGATCATAATCAGCTGCTTGTTTGTTGGATTGGTAGCTTATGGAGTTATGGGCTTTAGTGACAGTTCGGCTTCAGCCGAAATATCGAAGGAAACCAAGGGCAGCTTTGTTCGGTTAGAGGATGGGGCAAAGAAGCTCGTCGTAACGGTTGACGGAAAAGAAACCGCGTATACATTGTCTGCAACCGCATGGGTATACCGAAATATGCATAAATCAACGCTGGCTGAACTGCTGCCAGGAGATACGCTGGACCTTATTCTTAACAGCAAGGAGCAAGCGGCGTATATCAAAGCTTCCAGTCCGCAGACTGCAGCAGCACAGACGGAAGGAGGCAGGGCGCCGGGTGAAGCTCAGTCTTCCGCTTCAGTGCCAATCACAGCAGCAACGGTAAGCGATGAAGGCTTAGCGGCAGTCGACCCAGCCGTGGAAGGGAAAGCGGCTGGCCCTCAGCTGCCAGCTCAGTCTACAGATTCGGGAGCGAGTGGGGCAGCTGCACAAGGATCCGACAAGCCCAAAGGACCGGCAGGTGTGGCATCACAATCGCAAAAACCATCTGTATCCCAGCTTGGAGCCGGGCCCATCGAGAAGCTCTCGCTGGAATGGAAAAGCCGTGATCTTAAGCTGCAGATAAAGCTGGACTCGTCTGCACCAGGGAAAAACACGGAGCTGTATGTACAAACCAAGGAAAACGCAGTCATCCATTTGACGGGTGCTTCCGCGGACGCTTTCATTGGAATGCTGTTAAAGGGACTTCCTACGCAGCGGCAAGCATTCGAGCAAGCCTTGAAGCAAAGAATTGCCGGGGAATTCCATGTGTCGGATACGAAGCCGGAGTGGAAGCTGGATATTGTAGAGTGGCGCCAAGCCGGGAATAGCGCTTCTTCCTCAAACAAAGTGAAAGGCTACGAGAAAGACGAGCACGAGGGCAGCAGTAAGGATAAAGGCAAGGATACAGAAAAAGTTAAAGACAAAGAAAAAGACAAAGACAAAGAAAAAGAAAAAGGTAAAGATAAAGATAGAAGCAAGAACAGGGAGAATGATTAAGGGGATAATGAATCGGATGTAAGAACAAACAACCCGCTAAGAAGTAGGCATGCAGAGCCTGCTTCAGCGGGTTGTTTGTGTTAGTCGTCGTTCTTTTTTTTGCCTTTTCCCTTGGGGGGATTGTGATCTGAGTCCTGCTTGTACTTGGGCTCATCCTTCTTGAAGGCAGGTGATTGCGGATTGCTGCGGCCCTTGTCTTGCTGAATATCAGAAGAAGGAGGCTGCTGAAGCTTCGGCTGATAATCAGGCGGAATAGGGAACGGGACAGCGGGAGTGCCGCTTAGAGCCCGGCTCATAATCTCCCGGAAGAGTGATGCCGGTACTGCTCCACCGGAGGTGGTAAGGTAATGATTCCGGTCGGTCTGGTCATAGCCGAGCCATATGGCTGCGGTTAGCTCGGGTGTGAAGCCGACGAACCAGGCGTCCTTGGAGCCGTTGCCGCCAATATCGGCGAACTCCTTCGTAACGGGCAGCTGCGTCGTGCCCGTCTTGCCCGCTGCTGGCCGCCCAATTGCGGCGGCCTGACCCGTACCTGACTTTACTGCCTCCTGCAGCAGTAAAGTCAGGTCGTAGGCGACCGCCGGCCGCGTCACGGCCGCCGGCTTCGCCTGGGCCTCGACCAAGGGGAGTCCCTCCTTGGTCGTGACCTTGACGATGGCGTGTGCCTGCTGCATCACGCCAAGGTTCGCGATGGCGCCGTAGGCCTGCGCCATCTGCAGGGGAGACACGCCCTCGGACAAGCCGCCGAGGGCAATGCTCAAGCTGCGGTCGGCCGGCGTGAGCGGAATCCCCGCCCTGCGTACGAAATCGAGGCCTGTGTCGAGGCCGATTTCGTTAAGCAGCCAGACGGCGGGGATGTTCCACGAGCGGAGGATGGCCTCCTGCAGCGTGACCTCTCCGCGGGTTCGACCATCCCAGTCCCTGGGCTGGTAGCCCGCGATATTGAGCTCCCCGTCATATAGCGGGGAGCTGGAGGTGTAGCCGCGCTCAAGCGCCGGGCCGTACACCGCGAGCGGCTTGAATGAGGACCCCGGCTGGCGGCGCAGCTGGGTCGCATGGTTGAAGCCGCGGTATACCTGCGGTCCGCGCGTGCCAACCATCGCGCGGATACCCCCTGTGCGGTGGTCCAGTATCACCGCGCCGCTCTGCATCAACTGGTCGGGCTTACTCTCCGGAAACAAACTGTCGTTAGCATAGGTTTCCTGCAGTGTCTGCTGTACCAGCGGATCTAGGTCTGTGTATATCCGTAAGCCGGATGTTAGTACTTGTTCCTCAGTAAAACCGTACAGCGCCGCAGCTTCCTCTATAACATAATCTACGTAGGAGGGATATTTGCCTTTGAGCGATTCTTGATTATTTTGTTTAAGGGTGATCGGCATAGCGGAAGCCTGCTTATAAGAGGCATCGCTGATGAACTGCTGGTCCTTCATTAGCGTCAGCACCAAATTGCGCCGCTCCAATGCCTTCTCCTTGTTTTTTGCCGGCGAATAGGCTGTAGGCGCCTTGGGCAGCGCAGCGAGCAATGCCGATTCCTCAAGCTTAAGCTGCTGCACGGGCTTGGCAAAATATTCTTGGGCGGCGCCCTCCACGCCCCACCGGCCTTCTCCAAAATAAATGCTGTTTAAATATAACTCCAGAATTTCATCTTTACTGTATGTCATGTTGATTTTAAGAGCGTAGCCAGCCTCCTTCAGCTTTCTGCTGATTGTTTTGTCTGACTGCAGGAACATATTTTTGGCCAGCTGCTGGGTCAGCGTACTGCCTCCTTGCTGCAGTGACCCTGATCGCAGATCCCGTACCAATGCCCGTCCGATTGACCATAGATCAATCCCGGCATGCTCATAGAAGCGCTGGTCCTCCACAGCGATTACGGCATTGCGCAGCTCAAGCGGAATTTGCTCTAGCGGCACTGGAATGATTCGCGACGATGACAATTGGGAAGCTGCCTTCCCGCTGCGGTCCATAATAAGCGTCGGCTCAGGCAATGGATGCTCAAGCTTGCTGATGTCCAGCCCGCGAACCCAAATTGCGCCTCCTCCAGCCAAGAGCAAGCTGGTGAGAACCAGCGTACCGCCAAGCCACAGCCATGTGCGCTTGCGATTCATTCTTCTGAACCAACTGACTCGTTTGGCAGGCATATCCTTGCTGCTTCCAGTTTTGTTTTTCGTGATCATGTCCATCTGTTCCCGCGCTTTATCCGAGTAAGATCCGTCTCTGTAGACTCTATCTCTATCATCGTTTATTATGCCCTCTCTAGTTGTATTATCGTTGTCTTGCATCAACTGCACCCCCTGTACAAACTCCATTGTTCTCTTGCTGATGAAATTCAGGTATGCTAATTTATTCGTAGGTCAGGACGTTTTTCAAGCTGCATCTCTTAGAAAAAACAATCTTTCCGGCTTGAAACAAGGTAAACATTAGACTCAAAACGAATAGTACCGTATCGGAAAAAGGAATCGAGGGAGTGAGATCGTTGAAGGTTGATCGTTTGTTGGCAATTACTATGCTGCTGCTCAATCGCAAAAGAGTTAGCGCGGGAGAGCTCGCAGAACGCTTTGAGATCTCTCTGCGAACGGTTTATCGTGATTTGGAGAGCTTGAATCAAGCGGGAATTCCGATTGTCTCCTTTGCCGGAGCCACGGGAGGTTATGAGATCATGGACCAGTACCGACTGGAACGGCAATTCCTGTCTATGGAGGAGCTGCAGTCGATTATTATAGCGCTTAAGGGCGTACGTACTACACTAGAGGACCGGGATATAGGAACCCTGATGGATAAGGTGGGAGCATTGGTAGCTCGTTCTGAACATAGCGCGATGAATGAGATGAGCCAACAGCTGATGATTGACCTGAATCCTTGGCAGGGAGGAGAAGCCGACAAAGAGAAGCTGGCGGTACTCCGAGATGCGATTGGTCAGATGAGAATCATACGCTTCTCCTACACGAGCTCAATGGGAGATGATTCCGAGAGATTTTGCGAGCCGATGGGCGTTGTGCTGAAAGGTTACGTTTGGTATTTATATGGTTTTTGCAAGCTTAGGGAGGACTACCGGATTTTCCGTCTGTCACGGATTGGGCAATTAACGGTCACTTCAGATATTTTCCAGAGAAAGCAGCATACGCTGGAGCAGTTGGATTACCGCTGGAGTCGGCATAAGGATCGGGATCATGTCCAGTTAGTGCTGTTAATCCAGCCCAGGATGAAAGCGCGGATTCAAGATTATTTCAAGCCTGAGCAGATCGTTACGATGCCGGATGGGATGCTGCGCGTTACTTCCGTTCAGCCGGAGGAGCCCTGGTTGTACGGCATGCTGCTTAGTTATGGAGCTGATCTGAGAATAGTGGAGCCGGCTTCGGTAAGGCAGGCTGTTTTGGCGGAAGCCCAAAAAATTGTACAGATGTATGAACCAATCTTGACATAATGCTGTCAGGGTTGCTGGATTATTATGTAGATATGTAAGTGAATCCACCATTACTGAGGAGGCTATCAAACATGTTTACAACCGTGCAATCCTTTGTGGCAAGCTGGTCTATGGAGTCCGCAGCTACTCAACGTGTCATGGATGCTTTAACCGATGCATCTTTAGGTCAAGAAATTGCTCCCAATCACCGAAAATTAGGTCAACTGGCGTGGCATCTGGTGATAACGGTTCATGAGATGCTGTCACGCACCGGACTTACCTTCGATCCTGTAGCTGAAGATGAGCATGCCCCAGCTTCTGCAGCTGCTATCGCTGAGGCTTACCGTCGTGCCGGACAGGCAATGATTGCTGCCATCCAAACACAATGGACAGACGGGGACTTGAACAAAATGACCAATATGTATGGTGAGGAATGGCCAAACGGCTTGACGTTGCACATTTTTATCCAGCATGAAATCCACCATCGCGGTCAGATGACGGTGTTGATGCGTCAAGCAGGTCTGCGCGTGCCTGATGTTTATGGACCCACTCGCGAGGATTGGATCGAGCGCGGCTTGCAGCCTATGGTGTAATGAGCGGCGCCCACTCAATCAAAGTGGTTTAAACAAAAAGAACAGATCAAGACCCTGTATGGGCCTTAATCTGTTCTTTTTGTTTGAACCTATCTAACTTATTTATTGAAATTGAAGTATTGGTTTGCATTGTTGAACGAAATGTTTTGGATCATGCGGCCAAGTGTCTCCATATCGTCAGGAGCTTCGCCATTTTCAACCCATTGTCCGATCATATCGCATAACAATCTTCTGAAGTATTCATGTCTAGTGTAAGACAGGAAGCTTCTGGAGTCTGTCAGCATTCCTACGAACCGGCTCAATAAGCCCAGGTTAGCCAATGCTTTCATTTGCTCAAGCATACCGTCGATAGTATCCAGGAACCACCATGCTGCGCCCAATTGGATTTTTCCAGGGATACCGCCGCCTTGGAAGCTGCCGATGATGGAGCCTAATACGTAGTGATCCTTAGGATTCAAGGAATACAGGATCGTTTTTGGAAGCTTGTCTTCTGAATCCAACGCATCCAGCAATTTAACAATCGGATAAGCAACCGAATTGTCATTGATGGAATCGAATCCGGTATCAGGGCCGATTTTGTTAAACATACGGGTGTTATTGTTCCGGTGAGCATTGATGTGGAACTGCATTCCCCAGCCTAGCTCAGCGTACAGCTTGCCCATGAATACTAACGTGTATGTTTTGTATTTCATTTCTTCTTCGAGACTTACTCCATTGCCTTGAAGAGCTTTAGCGAAAATAGCTGCTGCTTCTTCTTTCGTTGTATCCGCGTAAGCTACGTAGTCAAGCGCATGGTCAGAAACCTTGCCGCCAACCGAGTCGAAGAAACGAATGCGGGACTCAAGAGCTGCAAGAAGCTGATCGTAATCGCTAATAGCTGATCCGTAAACTTCACCCAGCTTTTCAATCCATGGCAAGTAAGTTGCACGATTGATTTCAAGCCCTTTGTCAGGACGGAAGGATGGCAGAACGTCTACATCGAAATCAGGCAATTCTTTGATTTTGATGTGATATTCCAATGAATCCGTAGGATCATCGGTAGTGCAGATAACGCGAACATCGGATTTTTTGATCAAATCACGCGCGCCAAAGCCTTCACCGCTCAATTGAGCATTAACTTTTTCCCAGATGGCAGGAGCGTTTTTCTCATTAATGATATCGTATACGTCGAAAAAGCGCTGAAGCTCAAGGTGTGACCAGTGATAAAGAGCATTACCGATTGTTTCTGGAACGGTTTTGCACCATTCGAGGAAGCGGTCGTAGTCGGTTGCGCCTTCGCCGCCGGTTACATACTTTTCTTCCGCACCGTTAGCGCGCATAGCTCTCCATTTGTAATGGTCGCCGTACAGCCAAGCCTCGGTAATATTTTTGAAGGTTTTATTCTCATAAATTTCTTGAGGGCTTAAGTGACAATGGTAATCGATAATCGGCATTTCTTTAGCAAAATCATGATATAAACGGACAGCCGTTTCATTAGATAGAAGGAAGTTTTCATCCAAAAACTTTTTCATAATATGTGTGCACCACCCATTAGAATTATTGTTTTGCAGCGGGTATTATTTGCCCAGCAATTGGATGTGTTTACCGATATGGGAAATTAATGATTGCTCATAAGCTTCCTCTTCTTCGCTCAAGGTGCGGAAGAATTCATCTGCAAACAATGAGTTGCCTTGTGCATCCTTAGCTTGCAGCAAAATACCGTAAGTAATATGAATCAATTGACGTGCATTATCTTCATCCATATAAGCGCTGGACAAGTCAGCATCCTTCACTTGATCCAATGGAGCAATTTTGCTCAAATCAGTTGTAACATGGTAGTAAGCAGCTGCTTCATTAAAATGCTCCAAAGCGTATTGGTGCATTCTGCGGTACAGGTCAGGCTTCACTTTGGCAACCGTTCTTACTGCTTCCAGCCAGTTCGTTCCAGCCGTTTTTACGTGGAAACGACCTTTGGTGTATTTACCGATGATCGGGAATACGCTGAATTTGTCGCTGCCGGAGTGAATGCTCAGCTTGTATCCGAAGTCGTCAGCAAGACCGGCATGGATAACCATTTCTTTCTCGAATTGTGCGATGTCGCCGATGTAGTCGATTCCTTTTTGGAACTCGCCGATAAATCTTGGTGCCATGCTGTATACCGTTACTCCGCGGCTGTACAATTCCTTAGCGATCAAGAAATGAGCCTCAGGAGCTGTTGGGGATGGAGTTTCGTCGATAGAAATTTCAAAGTCTACGTCGCGGCCAAGGTTTTTGATATAAGTAACAAAGATATGCTCCATAAAGTCGACCGCTGCACCGTATACCAGTACGATTTCGACCAGGTTCTCTTTGCTGAAAGTAATGGAGTTTCCTGCAACCTCGAACGTTTGGTTCAAGTAACGGGACTCGTAATGATTGCGGGTTGCTTCAGGCAGCAGGTTGTACTTAGCTTCGCGCTCGGCTGCAGAGATGTTTTCTACGCTGTTGTCGATATTTTCAGAGCAGTCCAGAGTGATCATTGTGAAGCCAAGGTCCAGAGACATTTTGATGTCCGCTTCAACCTTCAAGTGGTCGCCGTCGGCGCCAAAGCCGTCTTTGTAGCCTTCTTGGAACACGGCAAATACGGCACCGTTCAGTACATCATTGTAATCGCGTTTGGTCAGCGTAATTTCACGGATACTTTGCTGCGCCAAAATCGGATGAATGTTTTTGCCTGCTACGGTTTTAATATGTCCTGAAGAAGCGATGCCCAGACGGTCGCCAAGACCGATAGTTGCAACTTGGGTACCGAATGCGCGAGGCACGGTGTAGTCGAAATATTTGTTCAATACCAAACGGTTCGCAGTAACTAGCGGGCATACTTTAACGCCGCCGTCGTTGTCGCCTTGCAGCTCGTCGAACAAAGGACCCTCGCCGGTTGCAAGAATATATTTGGTATTGTCGCTTTTAATCATTAGAAGTTGAACATCACCAGATTGTTCGAATGAATGCGGATACACTTTTACATTGTCTGTTGCAACAATACCCGTTACGTTACCTTGTTTCATGGCCTCGGCAATAGCTTGAAATTTACTCATTTTAAAAAAAGCCTCCCTCAACGTTGCAACGGTCACACAGGCAAAGCTGTGCCAGCTGTCAACTACATTTTAATACTTAAATAATAACGCAAAATCATATTAGTTTCTTCGCTTATCTTGTCCATTTTGGATATCTACATGCATATCTTGCTATGAAACCGCCTCCTTCTCTGTTACAATACAGAATAAGAAAGAATGAGTAATCTATTGTTTGTTGAGAGTGCTCGTAGCATCATCATAGCATGGAGTGTTCACGTGTGCAATTGAGTTTTGAGGCCAATAAGGAAGGAAAGCGGGTGGATCATCATGAGCGAAACAGTCTCTCTAACCTATGGGTCGGAGGAAGGCGATTTTTATATGCAGCATATTAAGAGAACGGAGCCATTCGAGAGGACGAATCATTTTCACGGTACCTATGAAATCTATTATTTATTATCCGGACAGCGTGCTTATTTTATTAAAGATCGATCCTACTTAATATCACCGGGGGATCTTGTATTTATAAACCGTCATGATGTGCATAAAACTTCCGATGTAGGACAGCCGGGTCATGAAAGAGTCGTTATCAATTTCAGCGATGCTTTTATAAGCAAGGACCATCCGTTGTATCATTCTTCATTGTTCGGTGTTTTCCAGCAGCCGGCTCATGTGCTCAGTTTGAAGCTTCAGGACCAGATTTTCGTTCAAACCATAATCGGCAAGCTGAACAAGGAGCTAAAGGAAGAAGCAACCGGATTCGAAACCTACATCAAGCTTCTATTGGTGGAGCTGCTGCTGTTCTCTAGCCGTTACGCTGAACGTCATGATGCCGTTCCTTTCGAGCATGCGAGCCCTTTGCATAAAAAAATATCCGAGATCGTCCAGTATATTAACAGCCAGTACCATCAACCTATGACTTTGTCAGGGATGTCCGAGAAGTTTTATATGAGCCCTTATTATATGAGCCGAACCTTTAAGGAAATTACCGGCTTTACGTTCATCGAGTACGTTAACATGACGCGCATTCGCGAGGCTCAGAAGCTTCTGCGGGAGACGGAACGCAAAATTATCGACATTGCCGATTCCGTAGGCTTTGAGAACATAGCTCATTTTGGCCGCATGTTCAAAAAGCTCAGTAAGCAGACCCCTCACGAATACAGGAAGCATCAACGTTAGTGGATGGAAGTATGAAAAGCTGAATACAAGGCGTGGCACACTGTTTTTCCAAGTGTCGCAAGCTGCACATAGAGAAACCCCGGCCAGTAAGCTCATCGCATACACCGGGGTTATATATCGTAGCAGGCTGTTGCTTTATTGAATCGGATCAGGTACCATTCCATTTTCCATGACTTGAGAATTGGTGGGCATGCTGGACATCTCTTTACCGAGCCGCTTCAGCTCCGCTGTATTATTGGATGCCATACGTCCGTTTTGAGCAACCTCAATCGGAATGCTGGCCTGTTTAGGCTCGTGACTGGATAAATACTGCTTAATTTCAGTTGCTACCTTGGAAGCAATATCCGTTGCTGTGGAGGGGATATCACCTTTATCCTTAAAGGAGGCTTCATGCAAATATACATCAGTCAGGCCGTTTTCAGCTGTTTGGGTGGGAATACAGTAAGTGTATTGCCCCGTGGTCATAGGGTCTCGAAAGGTTAGTTCGTAACTGGAACCGTTCTTAACGGTCGTTTGAGTAAATCCTAATGCTGTCAATGTTGTATGAACATGAGAAAAAGGGCGGGTTACGGTCTGGGATTGCTTCTTGCGTGTCATTGCCTTCACACTCCTTATAATTGTTGTGTGCGCATGCCAGAGGCACAGCCCCGTGATTATGGGTATGTAATATTACCCCGATAGGTTAGATTTGAAACTACTAGCAGCTTTTTGGACTCTGACGTTCATCTCCCTGAACCCCACTAGCTTAAGTAGATGCTGCTTGCTGCCTCATTAGATACAGGTTCCATTGCTCCTCGATTATTAGGCCGTTTTTGTTGGAAACGTTTGCCGTGTTATACTAGAGGCAGTATATGGATAAGTGGAGTGACGAAACTATGAGAATCAATAAATATATAAGTGAAACGGGTTTTTGTTCCCGCCGCGAGGTGGATAAATTAGTAGAAGCAGGTCGGGTAACTATCAATGGCCGGCTAGCTGAACTGGGGAGTCAGGTTGAGGAAGGGGATAAAGTTCTTGTAGACGGACGTCCTGTCAGCGAGAAGAAGCCTTCTGTATATATTGCTTTAAACAAACCTGTAGGTATTACAAGTACGACGGAAAGCCATGTGAAGGGGAATATCGTTGATTTTGTCGGGCATGCGGAACGGATATTTCCGATTGGCCGTTTGGATAAAGACTCAGAGGGGCTTATTTTACTGACTAATGACGGTGATATCGTTAATAAAATATTAAGGGCGGAGAACGATCACGAGAAGGAGTACGTGGTCATGGTGGATCGGCCGATTACCCCTATGTTTCTTAAGGGGATGGCAGGGGGGGTTCGCATCTTGGGTACAATGACGAACCCTTGTCAAATTGTCCAGCAGGGGGATCGGGTGTTTCGAATTATTCTCACTCAAGGATTGAATCGCCAGATTCGCAGGATGTGTGCTGCTTTCGGCTACGAGGTGCGGCAGTTAAAGCGGGTGCGTATTATGAACATACAGCTTGGAGGGCTGGCGACCGGGAAATGGCGTGACTTAACGAAGCAGGAGATGGATGAGCTGCTGCAGCGAATTGAACACAACCGGAGGTGAGGGGCTGCTTATGCAGCCCCATTAACTGTGAGTTAATAATAAAGCGCAGCTTCTGAGATCAAAGCGGCAAACTAAGAACAACTGTATTAGTACTAAATCAAAGGCTGCTATTGAATTTATAGCCTACCCCGCGAACCGTCTGGATATAGAGAGGATCTGCAGGATCCTTCTCTATCTTTTTGCGAAGATTACTAATATGAACAAGCAATGTACGGGTATCGCCATTGCTGTCCACCCCCCATGCTTCCTTATAAAGATGCTGAATCGGCACTACGCGACTCGGCTTTTTGGCAAGCAATGCGAGCAGATCGAATTCTTTGGAGGAAAGTTGAATCAAGGTTCCCTTTACCCACACATTACGCGTTAATAAATCAATCTCGAGACCAGGGAACGTCAGCTGCCCCAGCTCTTCTTTCTGCTGGTCCAGCTGATGCTTGCGCCGCAGATGTGCTTTAACCCTGGCAACAAGCTGGCTTGGGCTGAAGGGCTTGGTTACATAGTCATCGCCGCCGATACTCAGACCGAGAATAATGTCGGTATCTTCGCTTTTACAACTAAGGAACAGGATTGGAATGCTGTAAGTCTCACGCAGCTGTCGGCAAATTTCTATACCATCCATCCCTGGAAGTAGAATATCGAGAATGACAAGATCCGGAGTGAACTGCTCCATATATTCAAAAGCGCTAGGACCATTGTCCGTACTCAGCACTTCATAGCCTTCTTTTATTAAATACAACCGGATCAATTCGACAATTTCCGGCTCGTCATCAACAATCAGAATTTTTTCTTTTGCCACTTAGATATGATCCTCCTTTACCCTGATCTCAGATGCCTTGCCGGGTGCTCCTTGCATAATCATGCTACGATTAACGAAAGAATATTTTTGGGAGCCTATGTAATAATATAGGTAACATTCTGAAGAAAGAAAGTGGTATCCATTTCCAGATTATACTTTCATTATATATGGATTACTGCTATTTTTGCTATCCTTTTATTAACGGGTTGCAGTGCCCAACTGGGATTGGTAGAAAGACAACCCTACGCAGGGAAAGAGGCGGTACGAGGCGAGCTCGATCTTCGCGGATGGGATTTCAACAAAGATGGAAACGCCGTATTGTATGGCGAGTGGGGTTTCTATTGGTCCAATCTGCTTCAGCCGGAGCAGGCGCTTCTAACTGAACCTATTAGTGGGGAAGCAAAGCATTGGCTGCGGATGCCGCATTATTGGAATGCTTATCGGATGGGGGATCGGATGCTTTCGGGAAGTGGCTACGCTACCTTTCTTCTTAAAGTATCGATTGATCCGTCCTCTCGCGTACTTGCAATGGAGATACCTGCGATACTAACGGCTTTTAAAGTATGGGTAAATGGAGAAATGTTGGGTGAAGCCGGGAAAGTAGGCATGAATGCAGAGACTTCGATGCCGGGGTATAAGCCTCAATTAGTTTATTTTCCGCAGTCAGGAAATACGGAACTTAACATTGTGCTGCAGGTTTCAAATTTTGACCATCGGTTAGGAGGGGTATGGAGCGATCTGAAGCTCGGGGATGCTCAAAAGCTGTCTACTCATCACAATAATGATATGGGATTCGAGCTATTGCTAGTTGGCGGCTTGTTCGTTATGGGTTTTTATCAATTTGGCTTATTTCTGATTCGTACTAATGAACGAAGCTCGCTTTATTTCGGTACATTGTGCCTGCTGCTCGGGCTGCGCGCTTTGTTTGTTGGGGAAGGCTCGATCTATCAGCTATTTCCGAACCTTCCTTGGGAAACGGGGGTGCGAGTCATGTACCTGTGCTATTATTTAGCTATTCCTGTTGGTGTTCGTTTCTTTCATTCCTTGTACCCGGATGAAATGGGAAAGAGAGTTGTGCGCATTACCGGGTGGTTCGGGAGCCTGTTTGGGATGGGGGTCATTTTGCTTCCTACTCGAATCTTTACATGGACGCTGCAGACCTATCATTTAATCACAGTGTCCATATGCATTTATATCATGTTCTGTCTTTTAAAAGCATGTATGAATAAGCGAGACGGGGTTAGCTTCGCGGTTATCGGTCTATCTGTGTATACTTGCACAATAATTGTAGATATTGCCTATTACAATCAATGGATTTATGTAGGAGATGTATCGACCTTTGGACTGTTGTTTTTAGTTCTCATGACTTCTTTTATCATCAGCATGAAATCATTTAAAGCGTTTGCTGCTGTAGAGTCGTTGTCGCTTCAGCTTCAAGAGCTGAATATGGGCCTGGAGCAGAGAATCAAAGAGCGAACGACCGAGCTGGAAAACTCTAATGCCACTCTGGAGAAAATGAACACAGACCTTGGGCGGCTCGAAACATCCCGGCGACATTTGCTAAGCAATATTTCTCATGACCTGAGAACGCCAATGACTTTGATACAGGGTTATGTGGAAGCGCTCATTGATGGCGTTGTTGCTGATCCGGAGCAGCAGAATAAATATTTGCGCCTTATTTTGAACCGTATAAACGGGCTCAATAGGCTGATAGCCGATTTGTTCCAGCTTTCGAAGCTTGAGGCGCGGCAGCTTGATTTCAACATGCAGGAGATGTCGATCGAAGAATTTGTGGCTTACTATGGCGATAGATATGAAGTAGATGTGAAAAATGCCGGGGTTCGGTTCAATCATAATGCTTATATACCAATGCCTTTAGCAAGTAGTATTAGTGTTGTACGAATTGATATTGACAGGATAGATCAGGTGTTGACGAATATTATCTATAATGCCATCAAGCATACTCCTCAAGGCGGTTTGATACATTTGCAGTTTATAGTGGATGGACCCACGTTGGTAGTAAGGGTTAGAGATAACGGAAGCGGGATTGAGCCGGAGGATGTGCCGTTCATTTTCGATCGCTTCTATAAGAAAAGCAAATCCCGCAACACCTCCGAAGGAGGCAGCGGCTTAGGGCTCTCTATCGCTAAGGAAATCATTGATTATCATGGAGGCAATATTTGGGCGGAGAGCCAGATTGGACGTGGAGCCTGCATAAGTTTTATGCTGCCTCTTCGCACGCCCTCGCCATTGTAATATGGATTGCTATTGGGTTAAAGATGCTTCATCGCAGTTCTATAATCTGTCGGGGAAATCCCGTAGAGCCTCTTGAACTGTTTAGAGAAATAGAGCGGGTCCTGAAATCCGACAGATGAGGCGATCTGCTCTATGGTCAATTCCAATCGTTCCCTGAGCAGCAGTTTTGCTTTATCGATCCGCAGCTTCAGCAGAAATGAGACCGGCGTAAGACCGGTTTGCTTTTTGAACAGTGTTGACAGGTAAGCGCGATTGTAGCCAAGCGCTTCGGCCATGAGCTCGATAGTAATGGGCTCTGCATATTGTGTGGACAAGTAGTGGAGAGCTTGTTGAACAATGTGCTCGGTGACGCTGCTCTGCTGCGGATTGCTCTGCTGCTGCGGCTGCAGAGCTTCCGAATATTCCGCCAGCAGCAGGTGAAGGTAGCCGGTTGCTTTGAGGTTAGCATTCGGCAGTCTTGTTTGAAACGCCGCCTGTACTTGATGGTACATTACGCTGATATTGCGGCTGCGTCCTGTATGAACAATAGGCTGCTGCGAGGAAAGACCGATCTGGCTCAGCAGCACAGAGGCCCGCTTTCCTTCGAAAGCCAGCCATCTGTAGTGCCACGGTTCTTCTTCGTCCGCTGTGTAACTGATAAGCTTGCCAGGTTCGATAAGAAAGCTATCCCCGGGGCCCAGCTTGTAAGTAATCCCCTGGCATGTATAAGTCCCCCTGCCGGACAGGATATGGTGGAGCAAATAATAATCGACTACCTTGGGTCCGGGCTTATGCCCGGGCTTTGTTTGGCTGCTGCCTGTAAAGAGCACGACGCAATCATCTTCAATCGGCTGCGGGTTAGAAACGACATAATAACTATCTTTTCGATGAGCACCTTCGGACATAGCAAAGTCTCCTTCCGATTTTGCAGTTCAACGGTTTTAAGTATATCATGAATTTGCGATACAACTTATTCAATAACTAACATTTTTCCATGTGGTGATAACATCGTTCCATAGCGGAATGTACAGCCTCGCATTATACTGAAGGCATGATGCAGCACTCAAAAGCTTGAACAGCAAAACCAATTTGAATAGGCGGTGTTACTATTGGCAGATTTGCAGGCATTACAGCAAACTTTTGAAGAACAGTACGGACGTGAGGGTGCGGGAACGCTTCACGTGTTTCATGCACCGGGCAGGGTTAACTTGATCGGAGAGCACACCGATTACAACGGAGGTTATGTATTTCCGGCTGCATTGACCTTTGGCACTACGATGCTAATTCGCAAACGCGGTGATGACCAGATTGGATTTGCCTCAACCAACTTTACTTTACACAAACAAATTTCCATTCACAATATAGCGTTTGATTCCTCCGATGACTGGATTAACTACCCGAAGGGAATTATCGCTAAAATTCAGGAACAGGGTTTGTCGGTAGGAGGCTATGATATTTTGTACAGCGGTGCTATTCCGAATGGCTCCGGGCTGTCTTCCTCGGCTTCTATTGAAGTTGTGACAGCCTTCGCATTGTTAACCCTGGAAGGTCATGACGTGGATAAGGTTCAGATTGCCTTGTTAGCGCAAAAAGCTGAGAATGAATTCATGGGCGTTAATTGCGGGATTATGGATCAGTTTGCGGTAGCTATGGGCAAGCAGGACCACGCGATTCTGCTAATGTGCGACACGCTAGAGTACAAACATGTACCCTTCCAGAGCGGTGAATACAAGCTGGTTATCGGCAATACGAACAAGAAACGTGGATTAGTCGATTCAGCTTACAATGAAAGAAGAGCTCAGTGTGAGCAAGCGGTAAAGTACCTTCAAGCGCAATTTCCACAATTGACTTTGCTGGGCCAGCTAAGTCTAGAGCAATTCAATGGGGCGCAGCATCTGATCCCGGACGAAGTCGTGCGTAAGCGGGCTCAGCATGTTGTGGAGGAAATTGACCGTGTGCTGCGGTCGATGGAGGTGCTGGAGCGAAATGATCTGAACGTGTTCGGCCAATTGATGATTGATTCTCATAACTCGCTTCGCGATTTGTACGAGGTGACTTGCCTGGAGCTTGATGTGATGGTGGAGGAAGCTCTGAAGGTACCGGGTGTACTGGGTTCGCGGATGACAGGAGCAGGCTTTGGAGGGTGTACCGTATCTTTGGTGCATCAGGATAGTGTGTCTGCATTTATAGAGCAGGTAGGAGCCGCATACACTGAGAAGGTCGGCTTAATCGCGGACTTCTATGTGTGCGATATCGGTGATGGAGTGAAGGAAGTTGTAGCTTGAATTTCTAAACAATTGGGGAGGTAGAATCATGGCTGTATTGGTGACAGGCGGAGCTGGGTACATCGGTTCGCATACAGTAGCGGAGCTGTTAGCCCGCAATGAAGAGGTAGTGGTAGTTGATAATTTACAGCAGGGTCACCGGGAAGCGGTATTGGGCGGCAAGCTGTATGAAGGCGATATTCGCGATGCGGCATTTATGGATAAAGTATTTCAAGAAAATGAGATCGATGCAGTGATTCATTTTGCAGCCAATTCATTGGTCGGAGAAAGCATGCAGAATCCCGGCAAATACTACCACAACAACGTATACGGCACCTTGTGCTTGCTGGAGAAAATGAATGAGTATGGCGTAAAAAAGATCGTATTCTCATCCACCGCGGCTACTTATGGGGAGCCGGAGAATTTGCCTATTCTCGAAAGCGACCGGACGCTACCGACTAACGCTTACGGTGAAACGAAGCTGGCGATGGAGAAAATGATGCGTTGGTTCGATGTAGCACATGGCATCAAATATGTCTCGCTGCGCTACTTCAATGCCGCTGGAGCTCATAAGAGCGGACGTATTGGGGAGGATCATGCGCCTGAGACTCATTTGATCCCTATTATATTGCAGGTGGCGTTGGGACAACGCCCGCATATTTCTATCTACGGTGAAGATTACGCTACACCGGATGGCACATGCGTCCGCGACTATATTCATGTCACCGATTTATCGGACGCACATATTCTAGCTGTTGCCAAGCTGCGCAATGGCGGCGAAAGCAGTGTCTATAACCTTGGCAATGGCAAAGGGTTTTCGGTTAAGGAGGTTATCGAGATCGCCCGCAAGGTGACGGAACACCCGATTCCGGCTGTTGTGGAAGCACGCCGCGCAGGCGATCCGGCAACTCTCGTGGCCTCGTCTGAACGTACGAGAGCAGAGCTCGGCTGGAAGCCGCAGCACGATAGTCTGGAGCAGATCATTCAGACGGCATGGGCATGGCATCAAGGCCATCCAAACGGCTACGCTAACTAAGCGCAGTGCTTAAGGAACGGATAGGAGGAGCATCACGATGGAAGAAGCAATAGAAAGGCAGGCGGCTGCGGGGCGTGATCCTCTTGCGCAGGCAGCTGCTGCGCAGGATATTGAAAAGCTGATTAAGTTCGGCATTAGGCGCAAGCTGCTGAGCCCGATTGACAGCTACGCTGCACGCAATGCGCTGCTTGAGCTGCTGCGGATCGACGAACCTTATACAGGAGAGGTTGAGGAGCCTGCTTCCGAGAGTGTGGTGGAGCTGCTCGAGCCTTTGCTCGATTATGCCGCTGTGACAGGTATTCTCGCAGATAATAATACGACGCTGCGCGACTTGCTGGATGCGAAAATAATGGGCTGCTTGATGCCGCGCCAGTCAGAGGTGGCCAACCGTTTCTGGAGCATCTCCAGTCAACAAGGTGTGGAGCGGGCGACCGATGATTTCTATCAGCTCTGTATGGATTCTAACTACATCCGGATGGACCGGATTGCCAAGAATCAATACTGGCTTACGCCGACGGAATATGGCGATTTAGAAATCACGGTTAATTTGTCCAAGCCGGAAAAGGATCCTAAAGAAATTGCGCTGCTGAAGACAGCGCCTCAAAGCAATTACCCCAAATGTCTGCTCTGTATCGACAATGTCGGCTATGCAGGTCGGATTAACCATCCGGCAAGGCAGAATCTGAGAGTCATTCCTCTGCAGCTCGATGGGGATGCGTGGTACCTTCAGTATTCGCCTTACGTTTATTATAATGAGCACAGCATTATTTTCGATCAGCAGCATAGGCCGATGAAAACATCGCCTCACACCTTTTATCGGTTGCTTGATTTTATCGATCAATTTCCGCATTATTTCATCGGCTCGAATGCCGATTTACCGATTGTAGGCGGGTCGATCCTTAATCACGACCATTTTCAGGGCGGCAAGCATAAGTTTGCCATGGAAAAAGCTCCAGTTGAGCACAGCTTTACTAGCCCGGAGTACCCGAATGTAAGACTCGGGATCGTCAAATGGCCGATGTCGGTCATCCGTATGTCGAGTCATAATAAAATGCTGCTGCTTAAGCTGGCGGAGACGATCTTGAACACCTGGAAGGGTTACAGCGACCAGGGCAATGAGATTATTGCCTACACGGAACAAGCTGGAGTGAGCATTTCTCATAATACAGTAACCCCTATTGCTAGAAATAATGCGAGCGGCGAATATGAGTTGGATCTTGTCCTGCGAAACAATCGTACGAACGAGGAGCATCCAGACGGCATATTCCATCCTCATAAGGAGCTCCACCATGTTAAAAAAGAGAACATCGGCTTAATCGAGGTCATGGGCTTGGCTGTACTGCCGGGTCGACTTAAGGAAGAGCTGGAGCTGCTTTCTCAAATATTGACAGGTAATCTCCTGTTTGATGGAAAGATCATCGATCAATCCGATCATCCTCTATACAAGCATACAGCCTGGATCGATGAACTGATCTCTGCACATGGCAGCAATCTCACTGCAGAGGCGGCTCAGAAAGTGCTGCAGTCCGCAGTGGGGCATAAATTTGCCGATGTGCTTAGGGATGCGGGTGTTTATAAACGTGATGAGCAAGGTATCTCCGGTTTCATAGCTTTCCTTGACTCTTTAGGCTTCAGGCGATAATCGTGAGATTGGTTGATGCAGTGTTAGCTTATGACCGGAGTGGTGCGCTCTTCCGAGTGGCTTTCCGGCGATGAGTCTCCTCCTCGCACGCGGAGCGTACAGCATCACCCTTCTTATCTTCGGATGAGGAGGGTGATGTTTTTGCGTGCAAAAAAAACGATAATTATTATGTGAAATAAAGAACAAGGTCCGAGTCGGTCAGGCGATTTCCGCTAAAAAACGAATGAATCATGTGAGGTTATCGTCGAATGAACGCCTTTTTCGTATTATTTAGGAAATTTTATATGAAAATTTGTAAAAAAACGTTGTTTTTATCTCACATCCGCACAAAGTCTGTGTTATAATTGTTCACATTATCGTAACGCAGGACTTAGGTCTGGGGGAGATCGTATGTTTGATTGGTTGGGGTTTAAGAAAGGCTTGCCGTTGTGGTGGTCCTGCCGTTTAAATCGCGGGATGAAGGAGGATGTAGAGGATATTTTTGAAGGTATTGCCAGTACCCGCATGGAGTTATTAAAAAGTTGGACGAACGAATACTGGTCTCATTTGGACAGGCTGTTGGAACAGATGGGTTCGCTGGAAGTGGAGCGGAGTAATTCTCCCGAGCTTTGGAGTGCGGCCGTCGATAAATTGTTTGCAGCAGCTGGAAACCGAGCCTCTGATTTTTCTGAAATTTTTTTATTAGATGAAGAAGCTGCTGTAACATTCTCGTCATATGCGGCTCACGTCGGTGTGCGGTATGGGGGAAGAGCTCCCTTTTCCAAGGGATTGGAGTATTCGAATAGCGGGAAAAAATGCTTGTTCGGTCCATTTGCAGATGCATTAACTGAACAAATCGGACCCAGCACATCTGCATTCCACGATAAAATGACTTTGCTCTACATCATTCCTTTGATGAAAGAGGGCAAGCGCGTGGGGGCGTTATGCGGTCGGGTGCCTAATGATGTAATTGGTGATTTGATCCAGCGTGAATCCGGCCATGTATATCCGGACTCTGGGGATAACTATATTTTTATGGCACGGCCGGGCTTGAACTCGCAGATTGCTCCTGGTACAGCATTGTCTCGAAGCCGGTTTGAAGACCGCACCTTCACCTTTGGTGAGAATTTGAAGGATGGGGTCACGACGGATTGGGGTACTGTGAGTGTGAAGGAGCATACGGAGCTGGAGCTGATGTTTACTGATCCTGCGACTGGCATGCTGCATCCTGGTGTAGCCAACACGATAGCTAACGGCAGCAATCTGTTCGTAACGTTCCCGGGCTATTCCGATTACCGTCATATTTCTGTAATAGGCAAGGGGGTTACCTTCCAGCTTCCGCATTGTCCTGATGTTTGGGGGATGATGTGCGAAGGAGATTTGGAAGAGGTGTACCGGATTCGCAGCATTCGCTGGAAATTGACGCGGTTGCAGCTTCCGCTGCTGGGTGGTTTTGCCTTGTTGTCGGCAGTGTTGGTCTACTTGATCATGGGTCAAATGTCTCCGTGGATTGTCGCTTGTGTGATTGGGGCATTCAATTTACTTTATGGGCTTTTGATTGCGTGGACTCTTCATAAAAAGGGCTCGCAGCCGGTAGTGGATAATTTGCATAAAATTAATCAGTTCATCCGTATTAATGCCGAGGGCAAGGGTGACTTGACCCAGCGGTTGGAGCATGGGCAATTCATGCATGACGAGACCAAGGAGCTAGCCATGTGGATCAACAATATGATCGACTCCTTGGAAGGAATTATGCTGCAGGTTAAACAGGCCGCCTCGGATGTGTTGTCCAGCCAGCATGTTCTCACGGTTTCGACTGTGAATACAGAAGGCTCCACAGAGAGAATGAGTGGGAAAATCCATGATATGATCCGAAGTATCCGCAGACAGCTGAAGGATATTGACGTTGCCAAGGATGTTGTGGGCGATATGCAGGGGACGCTGCGTGTGCTTGAAGACAAGGCGTCCGAGCAAATAGCTGTAGCACAGAGTGAAGTGGAGCGTATTGGCGATAAAATGAGGCAAATCTCCACCAAGGTGGCGGATACGAATAAGACGATCCTGACCTTTATGGAAACGACGCAAAAAATCAAAAATGTCCTTCAAGTCATAGAAGAAATATCCAGTCAGACCAATCTGCTGTCGCTCAATGCTTCAATTGAGGCAGCTCGTGTCGGGGAGCATGGTAAAGGCTTTGCTGTCGTTGCCGGTGAAATAAGGAAGCTGGCTGACCTTACGCGCAAATCTACCGAAGAAATTAATGATACCGTCCAGCTGATTTATAAAAATGCTAAAGAAGCCTTTCAATCAATGGAAGAAGGAACACAGGTAGTTGCTGAGGGTACTCAGCTTGTCGCTGCGGCATCGGAAATTTTGAGCGGCGCAAGCGCGGAGGAATCATTAAAGACGCAAGTGGTTGACGAGGTAGTAGGATTGATGGAGAAAATTGCTGAGGTCAGTATGGAAAATCGCCAAATTTCTACAGAGGTTGAGGGCAAGGTTCAGGAGCTGCTCGCAGACATTGTTAATGTGCGCCATACCTCCAGTCATGTGGAAGCTATTACGGACTTCTTGCAGCAGCTGGTGGATCAGTTCCGCCTAACGGAAACCCGCAGGAGATAGGTGTTACATACGTTTGGAAAATATGCCGCCCCGTCCATTATGGATTTGGGGTGGTATTTGCGTTTGCGGAATCAAATGTCGACATGAGGCTATACTGAAATAGGTGCTGTATCAACAACACAAATTATGTAAAAAATAATTGTTAATTATTTGTCATGTATATTGACACAAAAAGCGCTGAGGCATATGATAGTAGGTATAAAGGTTCTGAATATTCGGATTTTGGAGTGTTTTTATTGATTTTGCGTCATATAATATAACATTAAACATAAAAAGAGGGGAGGGACTGGTTAGGGTGTACGGTTTTTACGCATCCAATACCGAACATCATATGGCGATGATCAACCGTTCCCACAATACTCCATATCCACTGGAGTCATTCTATGATGAAATGTTTATGCAGGACTTGCTGGTGCGCCCTCACTATCAGCAGGCACACAGTTGTTTCTCCAAAATGAAGGGTGAAGAGCTTGCTGCCAAGCAAAAGGCGATGAACCGGCGCATGCTGGAGGAAGGGATTACGTTTACGCTCTATCAGCCTGAGCAATCGCAGCCGCTGGAGAGAACGATTCCCTTCGATATGATACCGAGGGTTATCCCTGGTGATGAGTGGGCCATGCTTGAGCGAGGGCTGCTGCAAAGAGTCAAAGCGTTGAATCAATTTCTTCACGACATGTACCATAAACAAAATATGATAGCTGAGGGTCTTATTCCTAGAAAAATGATCGTAGGCAATCGTTATTTCAGGCCTGAGATGATGCATATTGATGTTCCTGGCGGGGTTTACATGGCTACCTCTGGAATTGATCTGATACGTGACGCAGATGGACGTTATTATGTGTTGGAGGATAATCTGCGCTCTCCATCGGGTTTCTCGTATTTATTCAAAGGCAGATCCATCATGAACCAGTTATTTCCAGAGCTAACCTTCTCCAGTTCTATCCGTGACGTGGAGCACAGCTTAAATCATTTTCTTTCGTCACTTCGTAGTCTGTCCCCATCTCGAAAGTCCGAGCCGGTCATTGCCTTGCTTACACCTGGTGAATTCAATTCCGCTTATTATGAGCATGCCTTCTTGGCTCAACAGATGGGGATTCATCTGGTTGAGGGACGCGATTTGGTAGCTATAGACCATAAAATTTATATTCGCAACATGAAAGGACTGCAGCAGGTAGATGTGCTGTATAGTCGGATTGATGATGATTTTCTCGACCCGTTGGCCTTCAGGCCTGATTCAATGTTAGGCGTGGCCGGTATTATGAATGCTTACCGTGCGGGCAATATCGCCATAGCTAATGCTCCCGGGACGGGGATAGCGGACGATAAAGCCATATATGCTTACGTTCCGGATATGATTCGCTACTATTTGAATGAAGAGCCTATCTTAAATAATGTGCCAACCTATTTGCTGTCTCGTCCTGATGAGAGGGAGTATGTGCTGGAGAGATTGCATACGATGGTAGTCAAAGAAACTTCGTTATCCGGCGGCTACGGGATGCTTATCGGTCCAGCGGCTACAGAGCAAGAAATTGAGGCCTTCGCTGAACAAATAAAACTTGATCCAGAGCGCTATATTGCCCAACCGACCATGCAGCTGTCGCGCGCGCCTGTCATGCTGGATGGGCGAATGGTACCACGGCATATCGATTTGAGGGCGTTTGTTCTAATGGGTAATGGCAACACTCATATTATTCCAGGCGGCTTAACCCGAGTGGCGCTGAAGGAAGGCTCACTGGTCGTAAACTCTTCGCAGGGTGGGGGCTGCAAGGATACTTGGGTGCTTGCGTAGAAGGTGATAGATGCATTTAAGGTACTTGTTTATTAGATGTATGTTTGGGAGATGCTTGTTTTGCGGCAACAACTGTAGTGCAGGAACACCGCTGGTTCAATAAATGAAGAGGTGATGAGCATGCTCAATCGTAATGCAGAGGCTTTGTTCTGGGTAGGTCGGTATGTGGAGCGAGCAGAAAACCACGCTAGATTGATTGATGTGCATTATCACATTCAGCAGGAAGCTGATTTTCAACATAAGGAGCATAAGTGGGCCCGGTTGATCGATGCATTGGGTGCCCGTGCTTCGTACGTGCAGCAGTTTGAAGCTTTTACTGAAAAAGATGTGCTCTCATTCATAACACTGGATCGGGGCAATGCCAACTCCTTGTTTTCCTGCGTCAGTCAAGCGAGGAATAACCTGCGGACGCTTCGGGAGAAGCTGCCGAGCGAGCTTTGGGATACGCTGAACGCGTTCTATCTGTGGCTTGGAGAAAAGCAGGTGGATGATATCATTAAGGAATCGCCCAATGCTTTCTACAGACAGATTAAAGAACGGATGGCCATGTTCCAGGGTGTGGAGCATTCCGTGATGCTGAGGCAGAACGAATGGCATTTCATTGAAAGCGGCAGGTTTCTTGAAAGGGCTGAGAATACAGTCCGAATCCTCCAATCCGTAGCGGGAACGCTGTTGGAGGGGCGAGATATCCCGACCCCTTACCCGAATATGCTGGCTGTATTAAAATCGGTAAGTGGATATCAATCCTTCCGGCGTTTTTATGGGGATGGGATGCAGGTGGAGCATATAATGGAGTTCATGATAAGAAGTGAGAGCTTTCCTCGATCGATTCAGTTCTCCTTTACCGAATTGGAGAAGCATTTGAAGGGAATTGAGTTGAAAACTCAGGACTATCATGTCCCTCATGAGAAAGCAATTCGGCAAGCCGGGAAAGTAAAAGCAGAGATGGCATGTCTTGAGTCTGATGAATTCCGGGCTCAGCAAGTAGCAACGCTTCTGGAGCATTTAACGGCTTCATGTCAAAAGCTTGGCAAGACGATGGCTACCGCCTTCTTTCAATTCGAGGAGGCTACTGCATGAAAATCGAGATCAACCATGTGACCCGCTATACGTACGCGGAATCGGTTGCGGACAGTGTCAATGAACTCCGATTGACACCTCGGACCAATTACCGTCAATCCTGCTACCATCACGAGGTATGGATTGAACCGGTTGCTTCTTTATTCACCTATGAGGATTATTTCGGCAATAGGGTGCATTCCTTCTCGGTTAGCAAGCCGCATCGTGAGCTGGTAATTAAGACGAAAGCGACGGTGGTCACTCAGGATCAAAACTGGGATTTACTGAAAAGGGTGCCGCTGGAGGAGCAGCGGGAGCTGCTGCAAAGCGAAAGGCTGCAAAACCGTTATATTGAATATTTATTGCCGACGGCATATACCGAGGTGACTAAAGAGCTGTCTGCTTATGCAGCGGGATTTGAAGTGGGGCCGGATGGATACTATGATTGGGCGAAGCAAATTACCGAAGGTATTCACCGTGATTTCACTTATGATCCCTATGCTACGCACGTACATTCGAAGGTTAGTGACACGCTGCGATTAAAGCGGGGTGTGTGCCAAGATTATGCGCATCTTATGATAGCTGCATGCCGTAGTATCGGATTGCCGGCCAGATATGTGAGCGGCTACCACTTTGTTGGCGATTTACAAGGAGGGAGTGCTGATTTCGAGCAGGCTTCCCACGCATGGGTCGAAGTGCACGTGCCTGGCACAGGTTGGCTCGGATTTGACCCTACGAACAACTCGGAAGTAGGCTGGCGTTATGTGAAGCTGGGTCACGGGCGTGACTACAAAGACATTGTCCCAGTGAAAGGTGTTTACCGCGGTACTGCGCGCCAGACTCTAGATGTCACGGTGGATGTAAGAAGGCTGGAAGGATGAATATAAGGCTAAAATAAGAGCGGGTTTGTTCAAGGATCGATGAACAAACCCGTTCTATTTGTGCATTTTGTAAATATTATTGTTGATACATTCCATATTTTGGTTTATATTTGGTATTAGATACTAGTATCAAGTACTAAAAAGGGAGTTGTTTTGCTATGAAATATTTTATTATTACCGGTACTTCTCGTGGGCTTGGACAAGCGATTGCTAATAAACTGGTAAATCCAGGTCATCACTTATTTTGCATTTCAAGAAAGAGAAATGATGATTTAATTTCCAGAAGTATGCACGGGAATATCGATTATTATGAATTTGATTTAAATGAAGCCAATCAAATTGAAGAATTAATGCAAGCCATTTTCAGTGAGATCGATCCTTCGAGGGCAGAAGCTATTTATCTTATCAATAATGCAGCAGTTATTTCGCCTTTATCCAGTATCGAGCAAGCGGAGAGCCGAGAGCTGGCTAGAAACCTGAATGTGAATTTGCTTGCTCCGATGATTCTTACCTCGTTATTTATTCGCTTTACCCAGCCTCTCCAAATTGAAAAAAGGATCTTAAACGTATCCTCCATGTCTGTAAAAAATCATCTTTCTGGGATGAGTGCTTATTCCGCAGCTAAAGCCGGGTTAGATGTCTTTTCAAAATGTGTAGGACTTGAGCAAGGAGAAGGTGCATCTGCCGTCAAAGTAGTCTCCGTCTGGCCGGGGATAATAGATACGTCGCTACAGGAAGAGGCAAGGAATGCAGATAAAAGCACTTTTGCATCCGCTGGGATTTTTGCTAAAGTACATGAACGGGGTATGCTTGTATCGCCGGAAGCGACGGCCAAAAAGCTGGTCGAATTTCTTTTGGGAGAGTCGTTTGTTCAAGGCGCGGTTATTGAAGAACTGTAGAACGTTCATCTGTTAGATCGTCAGTGCTTAAACTATGGTATGTGTGAACAAAAAGCCCGATGCTCCTGAGACAGGATGCTTCGGGCTTTGCACTGAGTCAATCATATTTGGTTGACTTTACGTATCTTTATTGTGTTTATGGGAAAGTTCGACTTGGATAGTATCTTGATCTCTAGTGATCTCGTTAATGTGGATACCGTTCTTTTCCAAGGAGTTTTTAATGTGCTCCTCGTCTTGTGCCGGGAAAATGTAAGCTGTAGGATTCGCTTTATTATTAATGAGCTGTTCTGCAACCTCCAGCAGCTTTTCCATGGAAAAAGGCTTGCGCAAGAACTTCTCGAAGTCCTTCTCGTGATAGTTCATTGGTGGCTCTAAAGCCGTGGAAACAATGACAGGAGTACGGAAGTAGTCAGGATGCTTGTATAGCTCGGATATAAAATCCCATCCGGTTTTGGTCCCTTCGAGATGGATATCTACGATACAAAGCTGTGGCCCCAGGCTGCGGATTTGATTGATTGCAATAATTCCTTCCTCGGCTGAACGCAAGTGTACGGTACGGACATTAAGTCGGGTTAGACCTACCTGGATTAATTTCGCCAGGTTGTCGTCGTCTTCAAGGATGATTATGCTGTCTTCAGCGCTCGGCACCTTGTGAGATTTCAGCTCCACGGTGAAGGTGGTGCCTTTGCCCATCTCGGATATGAATGTAATGGAGCCTTGATGGGCATCCACGATTTCTTTTACAATGGCTAACCCCAAGCCTGTGCCTCCTATTTGGCGGCGGTCGGAATTATCTACCCTGTAAAATTTGGAGAACAGCTTATCCTTTGCCTCATCGGGAATTCCAAGTCCATAGTCAGTGATAAGAAGCTTGATCTGCTCGCCGTTCTGTTCAATCCTTACATCAACCTTGTTAGCTTGAGGTGAATATTTGATGGCGTTGCTAAGCAGGTTATGAATAATTTGCTTGAAACGGTCAGAATCGGCGCGTATCCAAACTTCGTTCTCAGGAACGTGCAGCTCAAGCTGATGGCTCTGTTTACTTCTCCATTGGTAAGAGGCTTCCTCAAGAAGGCTTACTAGATCAACCGGTGCAAAGTGATACACTTGCTTGCCGGATTCCATTCGCTGCAAATCCAGGAAATCGTTAATTAGAGTGGATAGACGGTTAGCTTCTTTATATATAGTTTCCATATATTTCTGCTGCTTTTCGGGTGAGAGCTGGCGGTGCAATAAGATTTCAATAAAGCCCAGTACGCTTGCTAATGGAGTCCGCAGCTCATGGGAAACGATGCTGACGAATTCATTCTTCATTTCATCAACCTTTTCCTCTTCTGTCCGATCCCGGAATACGAATAAATAGCCCACTTGATTATCTTTATCGCCCACCTTGGTTGCATACAGTTCTACATGGCGCTGTTGATTGTCTTGATCCGTATAAACGAAACGCTCGGTAAGCTTATCGAGTGACCCGTTCAAAAGACCCTCAATCGACAGATAGATAGGCATAAACGAAGGATTGGTCTCATTAATAAAGGTATTCAGTTCATTCCAATTCTGGTCAATTTGCTGGTTTAATGATATATAGTCGCTCATTCGGTGATTAACAAACAACAAAGTACCTTTTGAATCGCAGAACATCATACCTTCATGTGTTGATTCCAAAATGTTATTAATCAAGTCGCGTTGATTGCCGATAAAATCTTTCTCGTGCATCAATTGATCGTTCAATTGCTCCAGACGGATCGACTGTCTATGTCGTTCCTCGTTCATTAGCTGTGCTAGGAAGGCGAGTCCAAATTGCCGTACCAGGCCTTTGGCAATACGGCCTCTTTGTTCGCTTCGTGTAGTTAAATAGCTGGTTAAAAGCAGAAAACCGATTACTTCATTATTGTCATCGAACACAGGGTAGTATTGATCCAAAGCGTGGCTCATCGATTGGTGTATGCCCAGCTCCAGAGGGGATAGATCTCGTCTGCATTCGATCGGAATTTTTTCTGTGAGGACTCGAAGCGCCGGGCCGAATAATACCGTCTTGACCTTACGCGGCAGCTGCTGCGGGTAGCCGGTAGAATATAATATGGTATAGGGATCTGAAGCTTCCTCCCCCTGTGTATCAGTCGGATCGTCGTCCTTGGTTGATTTCATGACAAGTAAGGCTGCGTCCATCTTGAGTGAATCAAGCAAAGCGGGAATGGAGGATTCCAGAAACAGGGACATTTCCAATGAGCCGGTTAGCTTTTCCTGATACGTGCTAATTGTTTCGAGCTCTTGCTCTCGTTGGGACAGCTTCTCAAGAGTCTGCTCTTGCTCCTCCTGCTGGGCGATGATTTCCTCGTTCTGGGCTTCCAGGCTTTCTGCCATATAACGATAGGTTTCCTCGCTTTTGCGCAGAGCGGCCTCCGCTCGGTTGGCCCGGCTGAATATGAACGCTGACAACAAGCCAATAATGAGGGCTAAGCCACCGCCTACAGCAATGATAACCCTTGCTGAGCGTCCAGCTTGGTTGGCGTCTTTGTAAGCAGAATCGGCAATCGTATCAATTTCGGTTATGACCTTGATATGGAGCTGGCGGAACCGGTCCATCATTGTTTTTCCATTCGTAATACGTGAGCGGGCATCCTCGATGTTGCCGTTTTGGACCAAGAGGATTTGTGAGATGTAGTAATCCTGCAGACGTTTAATTTGCGGCAGCATATCGCCTTCCATCAAGCTTTTCAGACCCGGATATGTTTTTTGGTAGTTGGCCATTATCTCTAGGTCGGGAGTAAGCTGCTGCTTGCCAAGCTCATAGGACTCCAAATATCTCTCGTCGCCCGACACGATATAACCGCGCAAGCCGGTCTCCTGATTAATCATATCCTCAAAAATGTTTCCGGCTACTCCCGATAAAGGAATAACCTCATTGACAACACTGTTCAGTTCTTTTTCCATATTAGTAGAAGCTACGTAACTGGATATGCTTACAAAAGCAAGCAAGGAAATAATAATGATAACGTACAGCAAGGATACATTGTAGCGTGTTATTTTCATATAAAGACCGCCTTGTTTTTAAGAGAATGTACGGAATTTTAACCTAACTATTTTTAACCATAATAAATTCGACAAAACCACAACATTAAATTCGACAAACCTACAATATATTCCTGTATAAAACTTGTTGGAATTCATATATTTTTGAGAAAATGCTTCCATTATTCGCTAATTTACGACAGGACTTTATTTATTTCGGCAGTACACTGTCTAAAAGTAAGGGTTATTTTTGAAAATGGGGACGGAATGTTTGGCGTAGAAGTGAAAACGAGGGATGTGGAAGTAAATGTGAGGCTTGTGGACATGGGAAATGTTGAAAAACGTAAAATATGCTGCAAGAAATGTTTGCCAGTTCAGTCATTCTCGCTTACAATAGCAGTGAGGACTAATAAATGTTAGGTATGGTAACACCAAACTAACGCATCCAGGCAGCGGGAGGCGAAGATGTTGCAGAGGAATCCAATACCGCTGGAAAAGGAACTGAAGCCTTTTTTTCAGCCCATATTATCGCTTCAAAACCAGAAAATAATCGGCTATGAAGCATTGGGGAGAATAGTGAAGGAAGGACGGGTTCACAGCCTTGGGCCTTTCTTTCATGATTCGACTATAAGTGATGAGCATCATTTGCAAGTGGACCGATTGCTGCGAGAGAAGGCGATCTCGACCATTGCCCAATCTGACGATAATGCTGCTATGCTCTTTTTAAATTTAAAGCCGTCATGGATTTACAGGAAATACAAGGAAACCGGAGTGCTGCCTACGCTGCAGTTTGTCGAAAAGCATGGCTTGGAGCCATCGAGGGTTGTCATTGAGATAACGGAAGAGGAGTTCCATGGGCGCTTGGATGAGTTGTCGAAAATTGTAGAAGTTTATCGGCAGCAAGGCTGCTTGGTTGCGATTGACGATATAGGCAGCGGATACAGCAATTATGATCGGATAGCGTCGATTAAACCTAATATTTTGAAAATTGATTTGAAGCTGTTGAAAAAAAGCAAAAATCATGAGGGATATAATGCATTGTTGAATTCATTCTCCATTTTGTCGTCACAGATGGGGTCTTCGCTGTTGATAGAAGGTGTGGAAACGAAGCAGGATTTGTATCATTCATTAAAGGCGGGGGCAAGGTACGTCCAAGGTTTTCTGTTCTCGGAGGCCAGGGAAGATTTTCAATCGGAACGGAACTATGAGCTGCTATTAAAAGAAGAGATACGGATATATACGGAACAAGAAATTACCCGTTATCGGGCTTTGTTCTCTGTACAAGAAAGTCTGAATGATTTAATCTCATCCGAAACACATATTTCCTCGGCCCGGGATGCTGATGCGATGATAGGAAACTTACTCGGTACTGTAGCTGACAATGTAATGAGGATCTACATATGCCGTGAGGACGGTTGTCAGGTTTCATCTAATTTCATGCGTGACATGGAGGAAGGATGGAAGCAGGACGCCCAGTTTCAAGGATCGAATTGGATTTGGCGCCCTTACTTTATTCCTAATATGATGCGAATGAATAATCAGCGTCAAGGAATGCTCTCCCAAGTGTATACGGATCTCGATACAGCTCAGCCTATGCAAACTTACTCTTGTCCGGTGGGTGACACGCATTATATTTTTCTGGACTTGAGCGTTTGATCCGGACTATCAATCTAACCTTCAATCCACTCGCTGCGCAATGAGAATAGCTCCTTCAAATCATCTGTGGACATTTCGGTAATCCACTGCTCTCCGTTACCTACGATTTGTTGGCTTAAACCCTGCTTCTTCTCGATCATTTCGTCGATTCTCTCCTCAAGTGTCCCCAACGTTACAAATTTATGCACCTGAACATGCCGGGTTTGGCCGATTCGAAAAGCCCGGTCGGTTGCCTGGTTCTCCACTGCAGGATTCCACCAACGGTCAAAGTGAAACACGTGGTTGGCAGCGGTCAAGTTCAACCCTGTGCCTCCCGCTTTCAGGGATAGAAGGAAGATGCTCGGCTGCTGTCCTTCCGGAAGTAGGGTATCGCCTTGGAACTCGCTGATCATGCGATCCCTGCCGGCCTTCGGAGTTCCGCCGTGCAGGAACAGAACGGGCGTTTCCAGCTCCTGCTCCAGAATGCGCTGCAGCAAATGCCCTGTTTCCACGAACTGTGTAAAAATGAGGCATTTATCCCCTTCTTGCCGAAGCTCCTGTACCATTTCCAACAGCCGCTCCACTTTGTTGGAGCGCTGCTGCCAAGGGGAACCGGCTGGTTCCTTGAGCATGAGCGACGGGTGGTTGCATATTTGCTTGAGCTTCGTCAAAGCCGCAAGAATTAAGCCTCTCCGTTCCATTGCGCTCAGACGATCCAATCTATCGAACATATCCTTAATATAGTTTTCATATAGAATACCTTGCTCGGCTGTGAGTGAAACGAATGTTTTGTTCTCGTATTTCTCCGGCAAATCCAATTGGATGGCGGGGTCTTTCTTGACACGGCGAAGTAAGAAGGGGCGAATTAATCGCTGGACCTTCGTGACCAGCTCCGGATCATTGGATTTCTCAATAGCCGTTACATAGCGGTGCGTGAACTCGCGCAATGTGCCCAAGTAACCGGGATTTAAGAAATCAAAGATAGACCATAGCTCGGTGAGCCGGTTCTCAATCGGAGTTCCGGTCATGGCGATTCGATGCTGCCCTTTCAAACTGCGGATCGATGTGGCTTGTTTGGTGTAGGCGTTCTTAATGTTTTGGGCTTCATCGAGACAGATGGAGCTCCATTCAACCTGGGCCAGCTCTATTTCGTCCAAATGCGACAAGGTATAGGTAGTCAGGATGAGATCATAACCCAGGCAGGTTTCCTTAAAGGCTTCGCCTTTGGCGCGATTCGGTCCATAATGCAGATGAACCTTCAGCTCCGGGGCGAACCGCTGCAGCTCCTTCTGCCAATTGCCGAGCACCGAGGTAGGGCAGATCAGTAGGGAAGGGATGCGTTCGGCAGCTTCTTCCCCGTCTTCGGCAGCCATCTGCTCGCGCATATGCAGCAGATAGGTGATCATTTGAATCGTTTTGCCAAGACCCATGTCGTCGGCAAGACAGCCACCAAGACCGGCGCTGCGTAGAAACAGCAGCCAGGAAATACCCTCCAGCTGATAAGGGCGCAATGTCCCGCGGAAGGATGCGGGAGGATCAATCAGCGGCGGTCGCTTAGCATGGTTGAGCAGCTCAACCATTTCCTGCAGCTGTTCATTCAGCTCCACCTCCATTTGAAGGGAGCGTTGGAAACCAAACTCCTCCTCTCCTTCGGAGGAGCCAAGCAGGTGAAGCTCTAATACATCGCGGAACGAAAGCCCCTGCTTCTTCTGCACCTGCTTCATAACCTGCTCGAGCTGCTGCAGCTGTGCAGGATCAAGCTGAATCCATTGGCCGCGAATTTGTACGAGCTTCCGCTTTTCTTCAAGCAGCGTACGGAATTCTTCTTCAGTCAGCTCGATATCTCCGAGCGCGATCTTCCAATCAAACTGCATCAGCTGCTGCAGACCGAACATCGCCTGCGGTCCGGAGCCGACCGATGATTTGATCTTGGCCTTGAGCCGGGGCTTCCAACGGCGAATCCGCTCCCACCAGGCGGGCAGGAAGACGGAGTAGCCCGCCTCCATCAAGCGCAGGCTGCCCTGCGTGAGCAGCTGCCAAGCTTCATCCTGCGACAGCTCGCTGCGCAGGGCCGGGTTGTCCTCGCCCTGCTGCAGCGAGGGCTGGATGCGCCGCCACTTGGCGAGGTCCTTCGCCGCGCGGTGCAGATGCGGCTGCCAAGCGGCAGGCAGCTCGGCGAGCGCAGGGTTGGCTGAGCGCACGGTCGCGCTGCTGTGCTCGCCAATAGACGCTGCTTCGTTGGCTGGCAGCGCAGCTGCGCCATCGGCGGCCTCTGCCGCTGCATCAGCCTGCGCTGCGGTTTCGAGCACTGCTGCGTCGACCTCGCGCAGCACGTCCTTGTTCGCGCGATCCTGCAGGATCACGCGCAGCGGCCAGCTGCCGCGGCCTTGTGGCGGCTCGCTCAGCTGCAGGCACGTCCTGAACGGTGTGCCGTCCGTTTGCCAGCCAATGGAGACGAGCCAATCTTCCTCGTCCATCCACAAATCGGCCGGGAGCTTGCCGCGCTGAAGCAATGGATACGTCTGCTCCAGCTGGCGTATGCTTTGGCGCAGCACGCCATCCTCCTCGCCCCACTCGGGGATGAGCCGATCCATCCACTGCTGCGCCAGTGGTGACAAGCCTTCCGCTGCCACGCTGTCCGGCAGCGCCAGCTTCCAGCCTAGCTCGCCCGCCTTCCACTTCGTGAAGTCGGGCATGCAGCGGCCCTGCACCAGCGCCTCCTTCACATGAGGCGCCAAGTGAAAGAGCTCCTGCAGCTCACGGCTCCAATCCAGCTTCAAATGCTGGACTGCGCTTGGGCTGCAGAAGTAGTCCAGCGCCTCTAATGCCGGCAGCTGTAGTCCTTCAACGTTCATCGACTCCGTGACCTCTATGAACGTCCCGTAAAAAGACTGCTGATGCCAAGCAAACAGCAGGTTCTTCAAATCATAGGCGTCACTGATGCCGCCGTTATGCCGGACGCCCCACAAGAAAAAGCAGCCGGGGGCGATCCATCGGGTGTTAATGGTTATCGCAGTCGTATCACTCATGGAATCCATTTCCCTTTCCGAAGCTCTTCTTGCAGTGCACGTAAGCGGGAATACCGATTCGCCAGGCGGTAGATATACTCTTCCCAGGTGTTCAGTTTCTCCAGTTTTTTATAGTAAGCATGCAGCTTTTTCAGCAGCTTGACGGCCATTTTGTAAGAATTGCGGTTTTTCTCCGCAATACATCGTTCTACGGCTTGGTGGTACAGCGGCAGCAGTAGGGAGGGATCGTTCGCCTCCACATTTTTTAAATCCAGCGCATATAAATTCAGTGGAGAAACACGGTTTGCCAGCTGCAAATCAACCCAAGCCTTAAACCGGTTCGCTTTTAGTAAATAGGCTGTATAGAAATAGTAGGTCCGCGGCAGTAAGGCGATCATAACATCGACCCATTCGCCGTCATCAGGCTGGCGGCTTACGGCTTCCATCCAATAAGTACAAAAAATCCGCAGCTCTTCTTGTTGGGCACGCTGTACAGAGGGAAGCAGCCATCTAAGCCATGCCAGCATGCGATCCCACTCCTGCCCATCGTAAAAACGATGCAGGTAGATGAAAAAGTCACGCGCCTCCCGTTTGGCAAGCTGCTCGAGAAACGCTCGCGCTTTTGCATCCTTGCCGTCCATGATATCGAAGTGCGCCAAAGCGATTATAACGGCTTCACGTCTGCGCGGCATGACATTTGACTTCGATGTTATAAGCTGAAGCCGCTTGCGTTCGCGCTCCAGACGTTCTGGCCAGCTTTCCAGACGCCACCAAATGCTGCGATAGGCGAGCAGCCAATCCATGGGCGAGTCCTTACCGGTTAACGCGGCTTCGCCGATCATCGTCATAGTGTCATTCACAGCAGCTTCGTATTTTTTCAGGAGCACAGTAAAATCCAAGGCTGGCAGTATACTCTCAAGCTGCTCTAAACATTGCTTGGCGACGGTTTTGCTGCCTGTTTCAATGTAATAAGACAAATAGGAGGACTTGGTGTCCGCATAAAACTGCTCTATTTTTCGCATAACGAATAGAACCACATGCAGCTCGTAGAGACGACGCAAAGATTCCTCCCAATCCGCGGCAAGTGGAGTCAGTGAGTCCTTGGCCGCGTTGTAAAACAGCTCAATCGAGTGCTGCTGTGAAAGGGAGTAGCCGTAAAATTGCTGATCAAAGAAACGCTGCCAAACCGTTGGCAGTTGATTTGCCTGCAGTGCCTCCAACCGTTCCTGTTTCTTCTCAGCTTTGGATATCGATGAAGAAGTACGGGTTTGCTGCTGGCGGCTTTTTACTAAAATGGCTTGCTTTAACTGCTGTAGAAGCAGTTCCGGCCGTGCATAGGATGCATACAATGTGAATATAACAGCAGCCATATGTCTGCAGTAGGATGAATAGGAGCAGGTGCAGCTGCTTTTCGCAAAATTGTCCATATCCAGAATGACTTCGTATTTCTCTTTGCCGTGTACGGAGGCGGAGATTTCCACTCCATGTAATAGCTCTATGTGTTTCACACGGGCTTTGTGGTAAAATTCCCATCCGCGTTCCAGTATCGGCAACTCAAAGTCATGCTGCATCCGTTCGATTAAAAAATTTATTCGGTTTTTCGGGATTTGCAGCTTCAGCATGAGAATCGTTCCGCCTCCGAACTCGTTGTCTATCCTTATAGTGTAACAGATTTTGGATTTAAATGCTTCCTCTGCCCAGTTGCATGTAATGGTTTTTTCAGGTTAAAATGCTTAGTAAGCATTTCCAATCCATTTCCATTCGAAAGGACTGATGTTGTGGGAATTAAATTTGGTCGGGAGTATCCTGACATTATTAACGATTTTACCGAAGCTTTATACAGTATGGATGAATGTTATTCCTTTTTGGAGATGACATCAGAGGAATGGAATGAATTGGAGCCTGAGGAGCAGCAGGAATGTATTAAAACGTTGGCTGACGACATATTCTATGGACTTGGCAGTGATCCGAAAATGATTGTTGGCAAATGTACCATCAGCCACGACAAGGATAAGCATGTCATTGTGATTTATCATGGCGAGAAGCTGATTAGTGTGATTTACTTGGTGTAAAACGTGAAGAAGAATGCCCGACTTAATCAAAAACGCCCTTAGATGGGCGTTTTTTTGATAATATTAGAAAGTTTAAGTTTGAACCGGAGGTTCACCTTTCTAATATTGCAAGAAAAGCTACCGCTAAGACACGAATGTATATTCATCGAGAGGGCTTCGAATAGAAGTTTTTCTTATGATACTAGCGTACTATGTCAATAAGCTTTAAACTGACTTTTGAGTAACTCAAACACACCTAACCATAAAAATTTTTAAAAATTAGTTAGCAACTGACGAAGAGCAGTGGACTTAACCGTCATATCTCGAACTT
>NZ_JANQBD010000036.1 GCF_024722015.1 Paenibacillus radicis (ex Xue et al. 2023)
ATAGCTACGTACGGAAGGGATAAGCGCTGAAAGCATCTAAGCGTGAAGCCCCCCTCAAGATGAGATTTCCCAGTATGTAAGACCCCTTGAAGACGACGAGGTTGATAGGTTCGGGGTGGAAGTGCCGCAAGGTATGGAGCTGACGAATACTAATCGGTCGAGGGCTTATCCAAGAATACCTTCACAAGGTGGAGAGAAGCGTTAAAGCCGACTCCGAATACGTTGTGAGGAAACCGTGAAAATATATAGCGTTGCTCAACGCTGCTTGTTTCGGATCTAGTTTTCAAGGAATAACCTTGACATTCGTTTGGTGATGATGGCGGAGGGGAACCACGCGTTCCCATCTCGAACACGACCGTTAAGCCCTCCAGCGCCAATGGTACTTAGACCGCAGGGTCTTGGGAGAGTAGGACGTTGCCAAGCAAACAACAGAAAAAACCTTTTTGGACTTAAACTTAGTCCGAAAAGGTTTTTTTGTTATGTCTCCAAAAAGATGTGCCCGACGACAGTGTTGGGAGGAGGCTAGTCTCAAGAAGGTGGATTTTTACTGAAGCAAGGGGATAGTACCTATAAGAATAAAATTACAAAGGTTTCCTTGTAAACGATTCACCGTTAAGGAGAATATTCCAGGCAGATTTCGGAAAAAGGCGGCTTCCTTTGGGGGAAGCCAGACCTGATGAAACTGCATAACTATGATAGAAAGCAAGAAAGAGTTATAGGTTGTTTAGAGATAGGGTTGTTGTTTAAACCATTCACTATTGTGTGTAACAAGAGGTGTCCTGCTCATTAATTTTTAGAAGGCCATTCTCAATATGGCGCCGAAATCGGAAAAAAATAATAAATCGCGGCAGTAAAATCCAAAAATGAACAAATATTATATGTATAATAAGGTCAAGCGATACCCAGGGGTAGAAGCTGGCGCTAATCACAACAGGGATCCACAACAACTGAAGATGAAGCCTCATTAAACGGTGCATGGCTATGAAATTAGTTGGAACAAATCCGATCCAAGGTAATCGAAGCTGATGCATCCAGTGTGCAAGCCTGCGTTTCTCTTTTAGTTTATAGTACAGGTATATCAAAAGAGTATGTAGAAATGGAATGATAATAAGCCCAATGGGCAGAAAAAATGGCTGCAGATGAATTAAATCCCAGATATAGAGTGCGGCGATTAGGCCCCAGTACATACCGAAATAAACCTTATTGGAGTGAATCCTTTGTAAAAGACGGTAATGATAAACTGTTGATTCCTTGGATAGCTGTTGTTCCCTCACAATAACCTCACTCGTCCATTTTCATAGATTTCTTTAATTATTTATTATATCGGCAGGAAAAGGGTCAAAAATAAGCTTTTGGAACTATGTACGAGCTATTTTCATAAAAATATAGCAGTAAGGTTTACTTTAAGAGAATGAGGACATACTGATAGAAAAGAAGAATAGAGGTGAGTTGTGTGGGAGACCCAATGCTTGAGACTATGACCCATAACTGCATCATCTGCGGGCAAACAAAGGAATACGGCATTATAATTATATCAGAATTTATTTGCGAGGACTGCGAACACGAGATGGTCCAAACCGATGTTATGGATGCCAAGTATTCTTTTTTTATCCATCAAATGAAGCAAATTTTATATAAAAAAGACGCATAGTTCGTCTATGAAAAAAGAACTGCTCTCATCTCGGCGGCTACCCGTTGGTTGAGAGCTTTTTGTTTGTTACAATAGGCTTATACATTTTATTGGTTTGATAGGGAGAATAACTGACATGAATAAACATAAGGCTCCGCTATTTGAGCGGTTAATCGAGCACGCCGGGGGAGAGCACGCCAGCTTCCATGTCCCTGGTCATAAATCAGGACAAGGCTTGGAGGCATCCGCCCGGCCTTATTATGAAGCCATGCTGCGGCTGGACGTGACGGAAATAGCCGGTTTGGATGATCTGCATCATCCAGAAGAGGCGATATTGGAGGCACAACAATTAGCAGCAGACTGCTTTGGGGCTGAGGAAACCTTCTTCCTTGTGAACGGAAGCACGGTAGGTAATCTGGCGATGATTCTTAGCGTCTGTCGACGGGGTGAGCTTCTGCTCGTTCAGAGGGATGTGCATAAATCAGTGATTCATGGACTTATGCTGGCAGGAGCGAGAGCGGTATTTCTAAACCCTGAGGTAGACCCGCAAACAGGTATGACACTTGGTCTGCCGGCTGAAGCAGTAGAACTGGCACTGGATAAGTATCCTGAAGCCAAGGGGCTTCTCATAACACGTCCTAGCTATTATGGAAGGGCTATGCCGCTTGAACCCATTGTGCAGCTTCTTCATGATAGGGAGAAGCCGCTATTAGTGGATGAGGCGCATGGAGCGCATTTCGGATTTCATCCAGCGCTGCCTAAATCGGCGTTATCCTGCGGGGCGGATGTAGTAGTTCAATCAACTCATAAGCTGCTAACATCCATGACTATGGGAGCCATGCTGCATGTACAGGGCAATCTTATTGAGCGGAAGGAAATCAAGCTGTATTTGACGATGCTTCAAAGCTCGAGTCCGTCTTATCCTTTAATGGCAAGCTTGGATATTAGCCGAAAGCAGATGCATACCAATGGTGAAGAGCTTCTAGGACAAGGCATAGCTGTCGTGGAGCAATTTAAGGAAAGAATGAAGGAGCTGAGCAGGTTTGAGCTGCTGGAGACTAAACCGGTGGATTACGGCAGTATCCGTCAAGACCCGTTTAAAGTGATACTGAGGGATCGCGAGGGCTTAATGAGCGGGTTTGAGCTGAAGGATGCACTTGAGGCGCGGGGTTGTTTCGTGGAGCTAGCCGACCCGCAGGCCGTGCTTCTTGTCTTCAGCTTAGCTTCCACACAAACCGATGCGGGCAGGCTAGCTGAGGCATTGGAGAATATAGGGAACACAGCAATTGATGATAGGGCACATCGCACTGAGATCAATGTGGAGCAAGGGCAATCAACTTATACGTATTCCATTGTACCGGGGTTATCTGAGCCTGTTTCGTTCGATGAGCATGTGTACAGGCAAAAAGGGACAGCTCAGCTTCCACTTGAAGAATCAATAGGACAGATGTCGGCCGAGATGATTGTGCCTTATCCTCCGGGAATACCCATTCTATGTCCGGGTGAGCGTATTACAGAGGAAGTGGTTAAATATTTAACCCAATTGGTCAGAATGGGAGCGCGAATCCATGGGATGATTTCCGGGGAGGTACCCATGCTGCCTGTATTAATAGCAGGAAGAGAATAATAGCAGGATTGCTCACAAACGAGCTCGTTCCTTAAAGAACAGGGCAGCCGTATATATTTGGAATAAAAAGTGGGGATTCTTGTTTTAGTGTTGGCCAAAAGAATCCCCTTTTGCTTTTGATTTCCACGATATGAGGCTTTACTTTTCCCTTAAATTGGCCAAATAAATCCAGCCATCATTGTTTATACCGAATTCAGGCTCGTATACGTCACCCCAGCGTACCAAAGCATCTCTTATATTCCACTCCGTAATATGCTGATAAACCTCGAACAAATGGGTTTGATTGGCGCCATGTCTCCGGTGATAGTATAGTGGAACGTCAATCCAATGAAACCGGAACTTTTCTATCAGTCTTGTTAGTACGCGTTTATCCTCCATGAATCTTCCATTATAAGGGTCGTCCGTTGGCCAGCCGCCGATTGCTCTCAATGCGGATGTGCGGTAAAATCTTGGCCATTGGGACACGTTGGCTTGCAAATAGTCATAAGGATCGCTAAAAGAGCGATTTTTCATTAGAAAGCTGTTGACCGCTTCCCCCTGTTCATTCTCCATGATCACATTGATATTTCCGCTAATTAATCCAACCTTTTCGGATACGTTTTCCGCTTCTGCCATCAATATTTCTAAAGCATTCGGATACAGCCAGTCGTCTGCGTCCAGTTGTATCAGGTAAGGCGTAGTGGTTAATGTTAGCCCGATGTTCATACATTCGGATTGCCCCATGTTGACTTCGTTTTGTACCAGCTTGACTCTTTTGTTGTCAATGTACTCCTCGACCAAGGAAAGACTATGGTCTGTTGATGCATCATCTACGATGATGATTTTCCATCCTTTATACGTCTGCAAAAACACACTGTCCAATGCTTCGATTAAATAGCGCGCCGGATTGTACGAAGGGATAACAACAGTTACTTCAGCCTTCATGGATAGGTTCACCTCGAACATAGTTTGAATTTCTACTTCCCCATTCTATGTATATAAGAGATAGCTAGTAACGGCAGAAGTGGAGGCCAGATAGTTTTTCCATTCCAAACAACAGACCGAGATAGGCTTGGAGCCGCCCAAACTAATTGCTGCTGATCACATATTATGAAGCTAAGGGATATTTTCGATAGGTGTGGGGTGGGGAAGCTATGAAAAGTAAGGTAACGGTGCTAATTCCATTTTATAACAGCGGACCTTATCTTGTTGAAGCCATCAAAAGTGTGTTCCAACAAACCTATGAGGACTGGCAATTGATCCTGATTGACGATGCTTCTACAGAAGAATACCTGTCTTCCATTCAAAAGTACTTGAAGGATGACCGGGTAAGACTGATCCGGCATCTATGGAACCTGGGCCAATCTATGAGCCTGAATAAAGGTCTGGCTTATACTAAGACACCTTACCTGTTGCAGCTGGACAGCGATGATTTGTTAGTTCCGGAGGCTTTGGAGGTACTGTTAAATGAAGCAAGGGATCAACCGGAGCAGGTTGGCTTGATTTGTAGTAATTTACTTGTTTTTTATGAGGATGAACAGGGTGAGATTACAAAAACGATAACAAAAAGAGGCGCAGCCTTTGATGATCGTTACTCTTTTTTGATGGCTAACACTTCCTTATGTCCTAGGTTTTACAAGGTTTCAGCTTTGCATGACATTGGCGGGTGGCCAGTGGACGACCCTTACGAGGGAAGGTACCGGGAAGATATGCTTACGCTATACCGCCTCATAGAGGATTATCATTTTCATTGGGTCGATAAGACTCTCTATAAGCATCGGATTCATCAAAACAACCATACACGTCAAGTGGATACTTACACGGAAGTAATGGAATGGAGCGTCAGGAATGCTCTGCAACGATGGGGTGACTTGTACGAGCCTGCGTTTGAGAAAACGGAGGGTGGCTGGAAAAGAATTTCCTTTTTGGAACTTAAAAAACAAGAAAATGAATAGCCAGAGGTGATCACCTGATGGATTCAAAAAAGTGACGGTCGTTGTCCCTACTTATAACAAGCAAAAATTTATTGCGCAAACGCTAGCATCGATTGGACGGCAAACCTTTCAAGACTGGCAGATCCTTATGATTGATGATGCTTCAACGGACAATACGCTGCATCAAGCCAAACAGTATGCCGACCCGGATCGCACTCGAATTGTGGAGCTTCAAGAGAACAAAGGAATTTGCCATGTACTTAATCACGCACTGGAGTATATAGATACGAAATATTTTGTCCAGGTGGATGGGGATGATTGGTTAGAACCGGATACGTTGCGTGCTCTCTATGAAGCGATGGAAAAAGAGAGCGAGACTACGGCGTTGGCCTATGCTAACAGCGCTCAATGGAACCATGGAAATAACGTAGATCATTTTGGGAGCATTCGGCAGCATCACTTGTTCAGGAACCGATATGATTTTGCCACATATCCTAGGATGGTTCAGCCCCGATTTTACCGTACTAAATGTGTTCGGGAGGTAGGTGGCTGGGAAACGGATGATCTGACACAGGGCAGGATGCTGGAGGATCGACGAATTTTGCTGCGCTTGTTAGATCAGTATGAATATGCTTTTGTTAACCGGATTTTGTACCATTTTCGAACCTATGAAGACAATCTAAGTGCTGATAAAAATGCTGCACAGTATAATCAGGTCATTCAATATTTTACGGATAAGGCTCTTGAACGTTGGGGAGGAAAGTTCAAAGCACAGTATAAGGGACCCATCGATAGCTGGCAAAAGGTAGTGTTGGCTCCTACGAATCTGGAATGAAAAATATCCCTGCTGAACAGCTTTCCTATTTGTAAGGAAGCTTGCTCAGCAGGGATATTTGCGTTTGCTATGAATCACTCATGACATGACGATAGGTTTCTTCTAAACCGAGCCGCAGTGTGTATATGGGTGACCAGCCGAGTGAGGAGGCTATGCATGAGTTATCCAGACAGCTATGCCGGATATCTCCCAGACGTTCCGCAGCATAGACAAGCTCAAGCGGAGCCCCATGGATGCGCTGCAATTCGGCTGCGACTGTGTTCACGGAGGTGCGGATAGCCGTCGAGACGTGAAGAGTCTCCTGATCGCCGCGGTGGATGGCAGCGAGATTCGCGCGTACAACGTCGTGTACGCAGACGAAATCTCTTGTTTGTTCACCGTCGCCAAACACAATCATCGGTTTTTTATGGAGCAGCCGTTCCATAAAAATCGCAACAACGCCACCTTCTCCTTTGGGAGTTTGCCGGGGGCCGTAAACATTGGCATATCTGAGCACCGTGTACGACAAGCCGTATAACTCGCGATATACCCGTAAGTAGGCCTCGGGAGTATACTTGGATATGCCGTAATAGGATATAGGGATAATAGGGTCAGTCTCCTTCACCATAGATGCGGCATTATCACCGTAAACCGCACAAGAGGAGGCATAGACTACTTTGCGCACCCCGGCAAGCCGACAAGCCTCAAGCACATTCACAGTGCCGGCGATGTTGATGCCTGCATCGTTAGCAGGCTCTTTGACGGAATGCTGTACATCGACTTGAGCCGCGTGATGAAAGACCAGCTCCGGACGAATTCGCTGGATGGCCTCTATAGCTTCCTGACTTCGGATATCCATAATATGCAGAAGAGCCTGAGGGTGAACGTGAGAACGGATTCCTGTGCTCAAGTTGTCAATTACATGTACCTCAGCACCATGCGCAATCAAAGCATCCGTAAGATGAGAGCCAATAAATCCGGCTCCGCCTGTCACCAAAATTTTCATTGGTTTCACCTGCCCTCGCCTGAATCCGTGAAAGTCTTTGCCGCAGCAGCAGCACCAGCTTCGGCTTCGGCTTGGTACCAAGCGATGGTCCGCATTAAGCCCTCATCCAACGTGACTCCAGGCTCGTAGCCGAGAACATTACGAGCTCTGGTTAAGTCAGGAATTCGGGCATGCATATCCTCATAACCAGGGCCGTAAGCGTCATTGTATGATTTAAGTACAACTTTAGATTTTGAACCGGTCAATGCAATGATTTTTTGGGCAAGCTCCATGATGGTAATACGATGGCTGGAGCCGATATTGACGGCAAGTCCGTTGGCAGACGGTGTTATAGCGGCTATTGTTCCTTTTACCGTATCATCAATATAGGTGAAGCAGCGCGATTGGGTTCCGTCACCGTGCACTTCAAGCGGACGGTCGGCCAAAGCGGCTTGTATAAAACGGGGAACTACCATCCCGTATTGGGTATTCGTTTGTCCAGGCCCGTATGCATTGAAATAACGGAGCACCGTGACGGGCAAGCCTTTTTGCGCGTAGCCGAAGCATAGATGCTCATCCAATGATTTGGCGGTGGCATAACACCAACGATGAATCGATGACGTTCCATAGACACGGTCAGAGGCTTCGTGGAACGGGAGATTTTCATTTTTTCCATAAATTTCGGATGTGGAAGCGAATATGACTTTAAGCCCCCTCGAATAGGCAAGCTCCAGAATGTTGCGTGTTCCGTCTATATTACCCTCAATCACTTTAATAGGATTATCGACCGTGTTTTTTACCCCAAGTACGGCTGCCAAATGAAAGATGACGTCTACATGATCCATCAAAATGGCCAAGGTGCCGCGGTCAAGCACCGAGCCATTTACAAAGGTATGATGCTTATGCTGAAGTACGTCTTTTAGATAGGTAGTCCGCCCTGTTGATAAATCATCCAGACTCCATATATCATGCCCTGCCTCAAGCAATTGCTTTACCAAGTTGGAGCCGATGAAGCCTGCACCGCCTGTGACCAATATGTTCAAAGTCAAACCTCTCCTTTTGTGGGATTTACAGCATGATCACGTTACTTCGGTCCAGCAATTTACTTGTCGCATTACGGGTATCAATGACAATGGAAGAATGAGCGACAATTAGATTGTAAGGGAGATTGGAATGATCGGTTAGGATGAGCGTACATTTATGCTTCTTCACATTTTTGGCCGTAAGGGGCAAAGATTTGTAGATTTTATCGCCTATCTGCAGCTGATCGAAGTACGGATCATAGTAATTCACCAGGACTCCAAGCTCAGCCAGCTGTTTTATTATCGGAATGGCGGTCGAATCGCGAAGGTCGTTGACATCTTTTTTATAAGTAACGCCAACTACAAGCACACTGCTCTCGGACAGCGGAATGCCTTGCAAGCTTTTCTTCACACGTTCTACCACATAGGCCGGCATCGCCTCATTCACTTCATGGGATCGTTCGATAAATGGTATATCCTGGTTAAGGGTCCTTGCCTTCCAAAGTAAATATAAAGGATCTATAGGGATGCAATGACCGCCAATACCTGGCCCCGGATAGTAAGGGGTAAACCCGTATGGTTTGGTACTGGCCGCTGCGACGACCTCCCATAGATTAATGTTCATCTCCTCGCAAAGGGGAAGGAGCTCATTCATAAAGGAAATGTTGACAAAACGCTGGCAGTTTTCAAGCAGCTTCGTCATTTCCGCCGTTCGCGGGGAAGATACAAGAACAACCCGGTCGAAAGCAGAGCCATAAACTTCTTCTGCAAAAGCAGTACATCGCGGAGTTACACCGCCTACGATCTTCGGAATGGAGTGAAGCGGAAAGGCCTTTTGCCCAGGATCTATTCTTTCGGGTGAATAGGCCAAGCTGATATGCTTGCCGATTTCGAATCCGCGTGATTCAATCAATGGCTGCAGCTCATCTTCTGTTGTACCCGGGTATGTGGAGCTTTCAAGGACAATCAATTGTCCTACATGAAGATAAGGCAGGCAGCTGCGCATAGCTCCGGTTACATAGGTGAGATCAGGCTGTGCCTGTTCATTAAGCGGTGTTGGTACACATATGATGACGACATCCGTTTCTGAGATCACTTCAAATGAGCTGCCAGCATGAAAGGTGCCTCTCGCGAACATTTCTTTCATTTCTGCTCTTGTGAAGTCGGATAAATAGGGTTGATGTTTGTTCAACTTATCTAGCTTTCTTTCATCCAAGTCAATACCATAAACGGTATGGCCTCGTTCCAAGAACAGCTTTGCGAGAGGAAGACCGACATAACCAAGCCCGATCACAGCGATCCTATACGTGGTACTTTGTTTCACCTCTGGCACTCTCCCTTTTATATTTCGTAATTACTGTTCCATCCTACGCACTCGCTATGATTTTCGTAATAGATTACAGCCTGTATGATCAAAAAATGGTAGAGTGACCCGAGTTTGTCTGACCATCTGTCTAAGTTGGATGATTCCGGTTGTTAGATTCACACGATTTACTTTATAAGTGGATATTTTAAGAGAGATTGCACCCGAACTAAATGAGTAAATGTCACAAGCTGCCCTGCAGAAAAATGGTCATCTATCCCTATCCTCCTCAAATCTTCTGACATACACTTATATGGACTTCTAAATGGAAGGAAGATCATCATGAGAATCCTTATGGCTACATCTTGGGGTCTTCCGTTAGTAGGCGGTATACAAACCCATTTGCATTATTTGAAGCAAGGGCTGGAACAGCAGGGGCACATCGTGGATATACTCTCCAAGACTCCTGATGAGAGCGGCTGGTATATTGTGAATAAGCCAGAGACTGTTTTGGTCAAAAGCAGCATCCAGCCAATGATTCGTGTCAAGCTGGAGCATTATTGGGAGGAGCGATTTCCGGTACTGCATCCTATGATTAAGGAGCTGGAGCTGGATCGCTGCTGTTACGAAGTGGCCGCCGCATACTTTAATGTTAAAAAATATGATCTTCTCCACGCCCATGATGTAGTTTCAGCTAAAGCTCTTGCCCGGGTTAAGCATTCGGGAACGGCTTTAGTAACTACCTTACACGGCTGTTTGGCTACGGAGTGGTTTTCTCAGCTGAAGGAAGCGGGTAGGCTGCCTGAAGCTGATCCGACCGGAGAGCTCTGGTCGTATACCATGCTTCGTGAGCAGCAAGGCGTAATGTGCAGCGATGCGGTAATTTCACCAACGCAATGGTTAAAGAACACCATGATGCAGCACTTTCATATCCCAGGGGAGCGAATGCATATCGCTTCTTATGGAATGGATATAGATTCTTTCCTTGGGCAGTTGGAGAAAAGAACCGACATCAAGCGTCCGGAAGGGAAAAAAGTGATCATTTGCACAGCGAGATTCGATGTGGTCAAAGGGCATATGAATTTACTCAAAAGCCTGTCAAGGCTTAAGGGGGAGCGTAGGGACTGGGTGTGCTGGTTGGCTGGCGAGGGGGCCCTTGAAGGCAAGCTGCGGGAGGCGACGGAGGCACTTGGCCTGAAGGATCACATCCTTTTTCTGGGCAACCGTCATGATGTTCCTGCGCTGTTGAAGCTGTCTGATTTGTTTGTGTTCCCGAGTCTTCAGGATAATCATCCGCAGGCGGTCATGGAAGCGCAGGTTGCCGGTGTTGCTCTTGTCGTATCCGATGCAGGGGGAATACCGGAGATGGTAACTCACCGGCAGACGGGGCTTATGTTCTCTGCCGGCAACGAGGAGCAGCTGCTGCAGCAGCTGCGTGCCGCATTAAGCAGCTCTGCGCTATGTTCAAGCTTAGCTGCACAAGCGAGGAATTGGGGGCGGGAGCGCTGGTCGCTTCAGCGAATGGTCGATCCTACCCTCGCCATTTATAGGAAGGCTATGCGCCATAAGAGAAAGGGTAGGTAGAGTCCTCTGGGGAGATCCGTTAGATGCTGGAGAGACTAGGCTCCCTTGGGAAAGCTCTGCAAATGCTTACGAAGACAGCTTTCCTATGGAAAGCTCGCAGGAGGTGATTTAGGATGCAGGAGGCAATCATTAAGCGTTGGGGCAGTTGGGAACGGATGAAAGTAATGTTGTTTTCCCATATGTGCGGGGACCAATTCATGACCGGAGCTGAAAAATCGTTATTAATGCTGGTACAGGAGCTGTCACCCTATCTGGATTGTGTGCTGGTTGTTCCCGAAAAGGGTATTCTTTCCTCAGCAGCTGCAAAATTAGAAATTAAAGTTATTGAACAAAGCTATCCTTTATTATGGTCTTTGTATGAGCCCGAAGGAACACTTCGTCAGCAAGCAGTGCGCATAGGAAACAGCGAGGGCTATGGAGAACTGCTGGAGCTTTTGCTGCTTCAGGCCCCCGACCTGGTTATTGTTAATACATGCGTGAATATTTTGCCTGCTATGGCTGCTAAAAAGCTGGGAATACCCGTTGCTTGGTTGATTACGGAAAAAATCAATGAGAACGCTTGGACTCCGCTCGCGGTAGAGCAAATTGACCGATATTCCGATTGGATCATCGGAATATCCAAAACGGTTCGCCTGCCATTCGAGCATCGGGATATCGAACATAAATGGCATCTTCTCCCTCCAGTCTGGCGTGAGGAAGTGTACCATCCCGAAACCTGGGATGATCAGTCTCAAAGCCAGAGACAAAGATTGGGTATCGGTGAGTCCAATCCGGTGGTAGGCTTTATTTCCGCAAGCCTGCACAAGCAGAAGGGATTGGAGCATTTCATCAAGATGGCACTCGAGGTGGGGAAATCCCGGCCCGATGTCCGTTTTCTGATCGCTGGAGGCGAAGGGGACTACTTAGATGAAGGGATGAAGCTGATAGAAGCATCCGGTTATAGAGATCGTTTCCTGATCACCGGATTTGAGAGTCGACTGGAGAGAATTTATCCTGTTATCGACATTCTTGTCGTCCCCAGCTTGGTGGATGAAGGCTTTGGCCTTACTGCGTTGGAGGGCTTGGGCTTTGGGAAAACCGTTATCGCTTACCGATCCGGAGGCTTGGAGGAAATTTTAATGTCCACAGGCCAAGGGAGCGGATTGGTTTCCAAAAAAGATCTGGATAGCCTTATTCACCATGTGTTGGAACGGCTTTCGGATACAGGTGCGTCAGCACAGCTGCAGCGTCAAGCGGTCATGGATGTTTATGGCTTGAGAGCCTATCGAAGCCGATTGAAGCCTCTCCTTCGTCAATTTCGCAGCAAGGCTGGCGAGGCGCTTGAAAACATACAATCAAGTCTCGAACCTGTACCCAATGAAGGTGGTCTATATGCCGGAGTGCAATCCCCAGTTGTATTTGTTGTTGAGAATGGAAAAAAGAGACATATTCCTACACCAGACAGCTTTGAAGCTTGCGGGTATCGGTGGGAAGATGTGATCCAGGTTCCAGAAGCGTGGTTACTTGGTATCCCGAACGGGACTCCTCTCTCATCGGACGCACCTGCAGCTCGTCTTACTCATTCGGAGGAAGCACGTACTGATTCAACGCCTCCAACACCTTCGAACATTCCTGTACCCGAGGTGACCGGTCCTACAATCCAGCAGCAACCAGTTATTCAAGCCCCGCCGCGGTCACAGAGTCCCCCCTCTCAATCGAAACCTCTTTTATTTACTCATAAAAGGGCAGGCAAGAAGCGCAAGCGAACCGCCCGAGGCCGAAGACTGGTGAAACGCCGGCTAAGTTCGTCACGGATCATCAGGCGTGCAAGGAAAGTGGCGCCATCCCGAAGAAAACGGAAGCTGCATTTTAAGATAAGCCATAGGAGGAAATCATTCATGTCATCCAAAAGAATCCGCTCTACAAGGCGGAAGACTCTGAAGAAGCTTTAAAGGTGATACTATTATGAGAATATTAATCCTTGGCGGTCATGAAATGGCAGGTCATATGTTATTTAATTACTTATCCCGCTGCTCCCCTTATGAGCTGTTTTATACAGCAACGGAACTGCATCCCAAAGTAAAGCCGGAGAGGGCTCTCTTCTGGGATCCGGAGGATATGGTGATGGTGGAAAAGCTGGTCGCTCTGGTTCGTCCCAATGTTATCGTGAATTCAAGCGGCGTCTGGTACGATTTGGCACGTCAGCAAGAGATCTCGGCTTACCGGATTAACGCTCTGCTGCCGCATCAGCTGGCAAAGCTTGCAGAACGCTATGGAGCTCGACTGGTGCAGATTAGCTCGGATGGTGTATTTGAAGGGAGCAGAGGGAATTACGAGGAAATTCATGTGCCTGATGGAACAAGTGTGTTTGCCAAAACCAAGGCATTGGGGGAAGTGAAGGCTCCCCATGTGACCATTAGGGTATCGATGTTTGGGCCGGAGCTGGTAAATGAGCCTGTTGGTTTATTCGAATGGTTTATGCGTCAACGGGGAGGCGTCAAGGGCTTCGTCAATGTAGCATGGAATGGAGTAACAACACTGGAATTAGCTAAATTTATTTGTTTTCTGATAGAAAAGCAGCCCAGGCTTAATGGGATTATTCACCTTACAGGCAAGGAAATGGTCAGTAAATACAACTTGCTGGAGCAATGTCGAGTTGTTTTCAAAAAGAGGGATGTCCAGATTAAACCAAATGATGTTATTGACCTTGACAGGACGTTGAAAAGCACGCGCTCTATACAATATGAAACCCCTACGATCAAACAAATGCTTGAAGAGCTTCGCGATTGGATGAACAGCTCCATGAACCCCTCTTAACGGAGGGGCTCTTTCATTATCGGCACAAACCCATTATAATAATGGTAAACTTGAAGGGGTTTTAAGGGAAGTTTTTTTACAGAGTATGATCCACAAAATGAATGGAGAATATATATAGATATGCAAAAAGGGTACTTTTTTACCGTAGAGGGATGTGAGGGAGCTGGAAAAACTTCCGTCATTACCTTGGCCAGCGAATATCTTGCTTCGAAAGGCTATGAGATCGTTACTTCCCGTGAGCCGGGCGGAATAGAAATTGCCGAACAAATAAGATCGGTTATTTTAGATAAAAAAAATACGTTAATGGACGGACGCACTGAAGCTTTACTATATGCAGCAGCAAGAAGGCAGCACCTGGTAGAAAAGATCGTACCGTCTCTGCTTGCAGGTAAGATAGTGATATGCGACCGGTTTATCGACAGCAGCCTGGCCTATCAAGGGTATGCGAGAGGCTTGGGCATTCAAGAGGTATTGGCAATTAACAACTTTGCGATAGATAATGTGTTGCCCGATTTAACGCTATATTTGGACGTTGATCCGCAAGTTGGACTTAAACGTATTCATGCCCATGAGGATAGAGAGATTAATAGACTTGATTTAGAATCATTAGCGTTCCATCAACAGGTTCGTGAGGGTTATTTGGAGGTTGAAAAGCTTTTTCCCAATCGAATTGTTAAAGTGGACGCGAACCATCATATAGAAGAAGTATTTGAACGCGTGAAGCAGGCTCTTAAGCTATTTCTGAAGATTTAAGAAGCGGGTCATGACTTTAACTGTACAGGCTGTCCTTTTATGGTCAGCTTTTTATTTTATCGGCATATTTGCAGCACCATGGTAAACCCCTTGCTCGAGGTCCGAACCTGGAAGGCATTTTCTTCATATACTATAGATAGACGGGTTGGAGCAGCCGTTCTGGTAACCACGAATAGTTTGAAGCGGAAAACATTTCTCATCTTTTGGGACCGCTTCCTTAGGTAAGCAGGAATTATGAGTACTTATGTCAAATTATTAGAGTAGTGGTTTTATAAAATAGCCGCTTCGTGAACTCGCACTACTATCATACTTTAATGAAGAAAAAAGTCGTCTCATAAACGTTAAAGGAGGGCAATGCCATGAAATTAGTTGTTGCCGTAGTACAGGATAAAGACAGTAACCGTCTCTCTAATGCTTTGATTAAAGATGGTTTTCGGGCAACGAAATTAGCAAGTACAGGTGGCTTCTTACGCGCCGGTAATACGACCTTTATGATCGGAATAGAAGACGAACGTATTAGCGAAGTCATGCAGGTGATCAAAACGAATTGTAAGATTCGTGAGCAAATGGTAACACCGGTATCCCCCATGGGCGGCACTACGGATTCATATATCCCTTTCCCTGTCGAGGTACAGGTTGGCGGCGCAGCAGTATTCGTGCTTCCGGTTGAAAGGTTTGAGCATTTCTAAGATCGACCCCGTTCTCAAAGGATAGCGCAGCCGTGTATCCTTGAAAGAACAGAAAGGTTGGACACCAGCGTGAAAATAAATCCCGGCATACGTACTTTCGGCAAAGAAATTCAGCGCAGTGAAAGTTCATCCACTCAGCAGCTGCAAAATAAATCATTCTCCGATATGATGCAGAATCAGGACGAAAGAGCGTCACAGGAACAGCTGCAGCGCATTTTACAGCAGATCAGCATGCAGGGCGATAGGCTGGCCAAGTCTATGACGGTGCGCGAGCTGCGCCAGTATAAGCTGCTCGTCAAACAGTTTCTGGAGGAAACGGCACGCCGCGGCGTTCAACTTCGCGATACGAGGGGTTGGGATCGCCGTGGGCGCGCCAAACGTTACAAGCTGCTTGAGGAAGTGGATCAACAGCTGCTCATGATGGCTGATGACATGCTGGAGAGTGAGCAGGGACGTATCGATTTGCTTCATAAAATCGGCGAGATTCGAGGCATGCTGATTAATCTTACTTTTTAACTTTAATATTGGCTAAATGCATTATACATCTATAGATAATTAGGAAAGGATTTAATGGACCCGAGATGTCTTTTCAATCCATACCAGGGCAAGATCGTGTTAAACGTATATTACAAAACAGTTTGCGTACAGATAAAGTTTCGCATGCCTATATTTTTACAGGCCCTTCCGGCACAGGGCGGAGGCAGATGGCGCTTGCTTTTGCTCAAGCGCTCTACTGCCAGGTGCTGCCTGACGATGCTTGCGGGGAATGCTTGGACTGCCGCAAGGTAGAGCATGGCAATCACCCGGACCTTCATTGGGTGAAGCCGGACGGCGCATCGATCAAGATTGAACAAATTCGCGAGCTGCAAAAGCAGTTTTCATATCGTGCGGTTGCTTCAGGACTAAAAATGTATGTGCTCGAGAATGCCGATACAATGACCGTGCAGGCGGCTAACAGCCTGTTGAAATTTTTAGAGGAACCAACCTCTCGTGTCGTAGCGATACTGATTACGGATAATGGACAAGCTCTTTTACCGACTATCCGGTCGAGATCCCAATGGGTTCCTTTTGCACCGCTTAATCGTCAGTTGATGGTAGCTGCTCTTCAATCCGAAGGCCATTCTTCTGTGCTAATTCAGGCCGCTGTTCGCCTGGCTGCAGGCACGGATGCCGCTCGTGAACTTATTCAAGGAAATGGGTTTGCAGAAATAAGAAACCTAGTGATACAATTGACTAAGGAAAGCTTGACCCGATTGCCGACGGCTATGCTTACAGCGCAGCAAAAGATGGCTAAATCGGAGCTTTCGGACCAGCTTCCTATGTTTATGGATATGCTGATTCTTTGGCTTAAAGATATGGTACGGCTAAGTCTCGGTGATCGAAACGATTTGGTTTATGCAGACCAAACGGAATGGATGGCAGGACAATCCCTGTCTTATGATATGAAGCACTGGGTAACCTGCTTGGATCAAGCGATTGAATTGCAAAAAAGACTCCGCTTTCACGCTAACCCGCAGCTTGTGCTGGAAAAAATGTTAATGCAACTGAAGGGGGTGTAGCATGTACTCAGTGGTTGGCGTTCGCTTTAAAAAAGCGGGTAAAATATATTATTTTGATCCTATTGATCTACCTGTAGACAATGAAAGTGCGGTTATCGTTGAAACGGCTCGTGGGATAGAATACGGAAGAGTGGTTATCGGCAAACGGACGGTGCAGGAATCAGATGTTGTGTTGCCTTTGAAGAAAGTGATTCGGATTGCAGATCAGACGGACGCCCAGCTTGTAGAAGATAATAAGTCGGCGGCCAAGAACGCTTTTGCATTATGTCAGGAAAAAATTAAAGATCATCAATTGAAGATGAAGTTGGTAGATGTTGAATATACATTTGACCGCAATAAAATTATTTTTTACTTCACGGCCGAAGGAAGAGTTGATTTCCGGGAGCTGGTAAAAGATTTGGCGGGTGTGTTCCGTACACGGATTGAACTGCGGCAAATTGGAGTTCGTGATGAAGCCAAGATGCTGGGAGGAATCGGTCCTTGCGGCCGTATCTTATGTTGTTCTTCCTTTTTAGGTGATTTTGAACCGGTTTCCATTAAAATGGCGAAGGATCAGAATCTATCATTAAATCCTACGAAAATTTCCGGACTTTGCGGCCGGTTAATGTGCTGCTTGAAATATGAGCACGATAATTATGAAAGTGCCAAAGAGGACGTGCCGCGAGTAGGCAGTGATGTCATTACTTCGTTAGGTAATGGTCGCGTGGTGTCGCTGAACATTGGTGGGCGAATAGCCAAAGTACAGATTTACGAGTTAGGAAAAGTAATGGATCTTTCCTTTGACGATGTGGTAGCGCAGCATTAAGCTTTTGAGGTGAGCGTGTGGATAAACGGGACGTTTTTGTGCAAATCGATCAGTTGGAAAAACAGATGGGTACCATATATGCGGAATTAGGTCAGATGAAACAGCAAATTATTGAGCTTTTGGAAGAGAATAAAAGATTAAGCATAGAAAATCAGCAGCTGCGCAAGGTGCTGAAGAAGGATGCCAGCCCAGTAAACACAGGGGTGCCACTCGTGCCTATTACGGCAGCGCAAGCACAAGCCAAAGAAATTACGGGTGTTGGCCACGATAATTTAGCTAAGCTGTACCACGAAGGCTTCCATATATGCAACGTTTATTACGGACATTTACGAACAGAAGGAGACTGCTTGTTCTGCATGTCATTTCTAAATAAATAACTGCATGTGCAGTGTGAAAACTTTCATGTAATAAGAACCACCGTAGGGAAGTATACACTTCTCTGCGGTTTTTTTGAAGAAAGAGGAAAACAATATTATGGATAATGTTCAATTAAATAGCAGTGAGAGGCTTGATGATCTGCTAACCGAAAATTTAAAAATCATTCAGAGCGATGAAGTATTTAGCTTTTCTTTGGACGCTGTGCTGTTGGGGCGCTTCAGTTATGTTCCTCTATCATCTAAAGGGCGTATTGTGGATTTGTGTACAGGTAATGGCGTTATTCCGCTGCTGCTTACAACCAGAACCAAAGCTTCCATTATCGGCGTAGAAATTCAGGACAGACTTGCTGATATGGCAGAGCGCAATGTAAGGATCAATAAGCTGGAGCAGCAAATTCGAATCGTACACGGTGACTTGCGCAATGTCGATAAGAAGCTGGGTTACGGGGAGTTTGATGTGGTTACAGTTAATCCGCCCTATTTGCCGGTCCCGAACGGTGAGCAGAACATGAATGAGCATTTTGCTGCCGCGAGGCATGAAGTCCACTGTACGTTGGAGGATGTAGTCAGGACGAGCAGTCGGTTGGTCAGAAATGGCGGACGTGTAGCCATGGTACATCGGCCCAGTCGACTAGTAGAGATTTTCTGTACAATGCGCGAGTACAGGCTGGAGCCTAAGCGAATCCGCTATGTGCATCCGCGAGCTGGCGAAGAAGCAAATATGGTGCTTATAGAAGCAGTTAGGGATGGGAAGCCGGAGATTAGAACGCTGCCTCCATTGATTGTTTACAAAAATAAAACGGAATATTGCGATGAGCTGTTGGAGATTTATTATGGCCAGCGAACTGAACTCATCCAACCGCCCGTACTATAATGAGGGAACGCATGTGAAAATTCAAAAGAGCTATCATCAGGATGCAGGAGCAGGCAAGCTTTATTTAGTAGGTACCCCAATCGGCAATTTGGAGGATATCACCTTCAGGGCTATCAGGATTTTGAAGGAAGTACAGTGGATTGCGGCTGAGGATACGAGGCAGACACGCAAGCTGCTGACGCATTTTGAAATATCGACCCGGTTAATCAGCTACCATGAGCATAACAAGCAGGCTAGCGGCCCTGAATTGATTCGTATCATGCAGTCGGGTGAATCGATAGCATTGGTGAGCGATGCGGGACTCCCTGCTATATGCGATCCTGGGGCTGATTTGGTAAGGCAAGCTGTGGAGGCGGGGATCGATGTCATCCCGATACCTGGTGCCAATGCGGCACTGTCGGCGTTAATCATATCGGGGCTTTCTACGGATCGCTTTACTTTCCTCGGCTTCCTGCCGCGAGACAGGAAACCTCTGCTCCAGGAGCTTCAGCTGCTTCATTCTGCGAAGGAAACACTAATTTGCTATGAATCCCCCCATCGGATTATGAAGACCTTGGAAGCCATGCTTGAGGTGTGGAACCCGGAACGGCAAATGTGCCTGATTCGCGAGCTCACCAAGAAGTACGAGGAAGCGGCCAGAGGTACCATTCAAGAGTGCTATGATTTACTTCTGGAACAGCCTCCCCAAGGTGAGTATTGCATTGTAGTTGAAGGCATGACTGCGTCCGAGAATGCCGCATCTGTAGCATGGTGGGAGGCATTCGGATTGGAGGAGCATGTGGAGCATTATGTGACACAGGGGCTCGACCGCAAAGAAGCGATCAAACGCGCCGCCGCCGATCGGCAGATGCCTAAGCGCGAGCTTTATAATTTTTTGCATAAGTAAGTCATTTAGGATATCTTGAGTTTATATGTGGGCCATTGCCAATTACGGCAATGTAACTCCCGCTTGACTTGCAAAGCCCAAGCGCTCGTCTCTCTACTATAATATAGTGGAGTTTGAAAAAGGGGATAGGTGAATAAGGGTTTGTGCTGGAGAGTTTACGCGCCGCCTTTGAACCTGTGTTCCAACCTCCTAGTTTAATTAGGGAACACAGGTTCAACAGCGGCCGGAGGCACATCCCTTATCACCGTTAGTTACACTTTTTCAAACTCCCACCACCACCCCAAAAAAAATCCCTAATTTGCAGAAAGCCTGCAAATCAGGGACATAGAGGAGATATGAAAAAGGTTAGAATTACCTAAGTAAGAAGTGCTATCCTTATTATAACCTATTTTTCTTATTTTGTCACAGGTATTGGCATTTCTGATAAACATTCGTGACAAACAATTTTTCCCTTAAAATAAGAAACGTTTTCGGCATTGCCACAAAAGATACAAGCTGGCTCGTACTTCTTCAACATAATGCGTTCGCCGTCCACATAGATTTCCAATGCATCCTTCTCGCCTATGCCCAAAGTACGGCGAAGCTCGATAGGTATAACAACGCGACCCAATTCGTCGACTTTTCTAACGATACCAGTAGATTTCATCATAATATAAGTACCCCTCTCGGAAAATAAATCGTCATGTTTCGACATAATTCTTATTATTCATGATACCAACCATTCCCATAATAGTCAACCTTCATATTGGCATTTTGCCTCTCAATATTTGGTAAAAACCAACCGATTTAACCAAAAATTTATTATTTTTTTAGATAAACCTTGAGAATAAAGCAAATTTGTGAACAAACCTATTAGAAGGTGTTTTTGCAGCTATTTGCTATTAACCTAAAAAATGTAAGCATTTTACAGCTTGTAATTGGAAGATGAATATGACATTATTCGACATAACGAGTGGCCAGTAAAACCTATTATGTCGAAAAATATACTTTAACTCCAGGAGGTGACCCCTTATGTCCAGTCCCTTAAAAGAAGAAAAAGTATTTAAAGATCCGGTTCATAAGTATATCTATGTGCAGGACCGTACCATTTGGGATCTTATTAATACAAAGGAATTTCAGAGGCTTCGCCGGATACGTCAGTTGGGGACATGCTTTTTAACGTTTCATGGCGCGGAGCATAGCCGGTTTTCTCATTCTCTGGGCGTATATGAAGTAACCCGTAAAATCATCTCGCAATTTGAACGCAACAAATACGAGGATTGGCCTAGTGAAGAACGGCTGTTGTGCTTATGCGCCGCGCTGCTTCATGATGTAGGTCATGGTCCGTTCTCCCATTCCATTGAAAAAACCTTTGGAACCCATCATGAGGACTGGTCCTGCCGCATTGTACTTGGCAACACGGAAATCAATCGGGTGTTAAGAGAGGTTTCACCCACTTTTCCTCAGCAAGTAGCGGGTGTCATCGCCAAAACGTATCATAAAGAAATTGTGGTCAGTCTAGTTTCGAGTCAATTGGATGCGGATCGTATGGATTACTTATTGCGCGATGCCTACTTCACTGGTGTGAATTACGGTACGTTTGATTTGGAGCGGATATTGCGTGTTATGCGGCCCTTTCAAGGACATATTGTAATGAAAGAAAGCGGTATGCATGCTGTAGAAGACTACTTAATGTCACGTTATCAGATGTATTGGCAAATATATTTCCATCCGGTAACACGCAGCGCTGAGATTGTATTACATAAGGTGTTTCAAAGAGCAAAGCAGTTATTCGAAGAAGGCTACAGCTTCGCCTTCATGCTGCCGCCATTGCTGAGCTTATTCCGTCAATCGCTTACCGTTCAGGAATATCACATGCTGGATGAGGCGTTAATGCAAACGGTGCTGATGCAGTGGGCGTATGAAAAGGATGAAATTTTGTCAGACCTGTGCTCACGGTTTCTGAATCGTAATCTTTTTAAATATGTGTCCTTGGAGCGGATTGAAGCTGAACAGATCGAACGGCTGAGGGAAACGATGGAAGGACTTGGAATGGACCCTATTTTTTATCTGGCCATTGATTTTCCGTCCGATCTTTCCTATGATGTGTACCGCCCTGGCGATCATGACGAAAAACTGCCCATTTTGTTATTGGATAACAAGGATAGATTAACTGAGATATCGCTTAAATCCGACATTGTAAGATCAATCAGTGGTATTCATATGGGGAAATATCATTTGTATTTCCCGGAAGAGCTGCTTCTTCATAGCCAGCGGCAGACTTTTGCACCGGATATTCGCAGGCTGCTGGGCATAGATTAAGCGAAAGTTTTACCTACATAAAGCAAATAAAGGAGAATGGCTACTTCAATGTTAACAGACACGCATACTCATCTTAATGCTCCCCAGTTCGATGAAGATCGACATGACGTTATTCAGCGCGCGCTGGAGAGCGGAATCAGTCGAATCATTAATGTCGGATTTAATCGGGAAACCATCCCTAGCTCCATTGCCTTAGCGGAGCAATATGATTTTATTTATTCAACCGTTGGTTGGCATCCTCAGGATGCGAAGGATATGACGGCGGATGATTTAGATTGGATCGAACAATTATGTGCCCATCCGAAAGTGGTAGCCATAGGTGAGATTGGCCTTGATTATTATTGGGACACCTCGCCTAAAGATGTGCAGGATCGTGTATTTCGGGAGCAAATCCGGTTGGCGCGTAAGCTGGGTATGCCGATCGTGATTCACAACCGCGATGCGCACCATGACATTCTTCAGGTTCTTCGTGAGGAAAAGGCTTCAGATGTTGGAGGGGTCATGCACTGCTTCTCAGGCAGCTGGGAAACGGCGAAGCTCTGTATGGATATGAATTTTCACATTTCCTTCGGAGGTCCTGTTACATTCAAGAATGCAAAGCAGCCAAAAGAAGTGTTGGAAAAGGTACCGTTAAATCGTCTTTTGATTGAAACAGATGCCCCCTATTTAACCCCGCACCCATTTCGCGGCAAGAGGAACGAGACGGCATATGTGAAATTAGTCGCAGAAACGGCTGCTGAGCTTAAAGGGCTGACTTTGGAAGAATTAGCTCGGGTAACTACCCAAAATGCGGTTACATTATTCGGGTTACTTTAATTTGGTTATAAGGGTTTGGACGAGTCTATTTTCGTCGAAAACACGATAATCAAAGAAATATATGGTATATTGTACGATTTCAACAGAAAAACAATGGTTTTATTCCTGAAAACGGATGAAAATACCTAATATGGTCAAAAATCAAGGTTTTTTGACCAGTTTGTATACTTTACAACTTTGTATCAGACAGCGTAAACTCAATATTAACTTAATACGTTTACCAAGTTTTCATTTTCGCTGAGTTTCCATCAGGGAAACGGGGGAACCGCAAAGTGACTGTCCCATTTTTTCAATGAGACAAAGGTCGCATTTTCAGGGGTGAATCATGGTTAGGTCATGTTACAGTGAACCGACCCAAGTAGGGCGACTCTCAAGTCCGAATCCGTCAGCTAACCTCGTAAGCGTTAAGAGAGAGGTAACGATTGTCGTGCGCTTTATTTCATATTGCTGAAATAACTCAAAGTCACGGGAAGAGTCCTCTTTCCGCGACTTTTTTGTGTTCTTCGTTACGATATTCAATTCACAGACCGGGTACATAGCTGCTCAGGTAACCAAGGAGGTGCTAGCCGCACGCAGGAAGAACGATATGGAAAGTAAGATTGCAGCCCCTAGTTGATTAACGAAAAGATTGCAAAATTAAACCATAGTCGCGTCAGATGAATCATGCGTAACACACGACGGCGGGGCTTTGAAGGAGGACCGAACAAGTGGGAGCTATTCACCATGAGCAACCCCATGTAAGACGATCATCCAGCATGTCCTTCGCAATGCGATGGAAGCATGAAAACTTGCGTTTGATTTGGATCATTGGACTTATTTCAATCGCTATGACTTTCATGTTTATGATGATGTTACACGGTACGGCTACCAAGAAGGTATCTGTAGTTGTGAACGGACAGGAATCGGTTGTTTATACTAAACAATGGGTTCTACAGAGTTTACTGGATGAGCAAGGAATATCTGTTGGAGAGCACGATCGTCTCTCTGCAGAGCTTGGAGCCAAGCTGAAGAGCGGGGACCGGATTGCGATAGAACATGCACAACCGGTGCATTTAACAGCGGATGGAGAAACCAAGACCCTGTATACGGTGGCTAAGACCGTGGGGACTGCTTTAAGCGAATTAAAAGTGCCGGTTGGCGAGCTAGACAAGGTTAGTCCGGCTATTGATGCCAATTTGGCGGAGAATAGGGCAATCCAGATCGTCCGTGTCAAGAAAGAGACGGAAGAGGTAACGGAACCGATTGCTTTTGATGTGGAGAAAAAGAATGATCCTCAGCTTGTTAAGGGGAAAGAGCAAATAGTTCAAGAAGGACAAGAAGGGCTGCTCCTAAAAACGAAAGAAAAGCTGTTTGAAGATGGTAAGCTTGTATCCGAACAAGTGGTTGATGAAAAGGTAAAGTCTGAAAGCATCAATAAAATTGTTGCAATAGGAACGAAAAATCCGGTAGTAGTATTATCAGCATCCTCGCCGAATTTGCAAGATGTGATGAAGAGCGGCGTTTCTTTCGGAGTGAAGCAGGTTATTAACAATGTGACGCTAACGGCCTATTCGGCTGGAGCATCATCAACTGGCAAAAGCGCCGAACACCCGCAGTATGGACTAACGTCCTCAGGCACGAGAGTAACGGAAGGTCGAACGATTGCAGTGGATCCTAAAGTAATTCCGCTCGGTTGGTGGGTTTATATTGACGGACTTGGATTCCGCAGAGCCGAAGATACCGGCAGTGCAGTTAAGGGTAACAAAGTTGATGTCTATTTTGACAACAACGATTATGCGAACCGTTTCGGCACTAAACGCGGGTATACCATTTACGTAATTGGACCCAAGAAACCTACAGCGGACTAAAGGCCTGCAATTAGGGCAGACTCATCATATATAGGTTTTGAAAGAAGAAGGGGGCATCCTCTTCTTTTTTCTGTTCATTTGGATTTCCCCCGGAGTCCCCCACCCAAACCCTCCCCGTCGGGAGGGCTCCAAGGGCTGGCCGCCCTCTGGACACCCGCTAACGTCTTGGGGTGGGAGGCAGATTGGCGTTTCGTATGCTATTATAGGTGGAGGATCGCTTTCGTCCCTAGGGGACACGCTTTCAGTTAGTGTTCCGCCCCCACCCAAACCCTCCAGAGTCCCCCACCCAAACCCTCCCCGCCGGGAGGGCTCCAAGGGCTACCGCCCTCTGGACACCCGCTTTATTGGGGAAGGAGCTTCGACAGTTCTTCGATGGGGTGGAGGTGATATGAGCGCGTTAGTCGTGGCTGCTTTGGCTTCGCGAAGCAAGCCACTCCACGCTTGCATAGTGTGCGGTAACAGGCTAGATCAGAGTGTCCCATTCATAAAGGCAGGAGATCAGAGGTGAAGCGTGTCCCGTAGGGACGGTAGCGATGTAAGTACATAAGGCTCCAAGGAAGCGCCAATCAAACCTCCTCCCCCAAACCCTCCCGGCGGGGAGGGTTTGGGAGGGGGAAATCCGGAGGGTTTGGGAGGGGTGAAATAAGTGATCAAGGAAATTATTGTGGTTGAAGGAAAAGATGATACAACGGCTATAAAACGAGCGGTTGAGGCGGAAACGATTGAGACCGGCGGATCGGCGATTAACAAGGACATTATTAAACGAATCAAGCTTGCCCAGCAGCGGCGTGGTGTAATTGTGCTGACCGACCCGGATCATGCCGGAGAGCGGATTCGTAAGATTATTACTGCCCAAGTGCCTGGCTGCAAGCATGCCTTTATAACGCAGGAGAATGCGACAAGCAAAGGGGATATTGGGGTAGAGAATGCATCTGTGGAGACGATCCGTGAAGCACTCTCTAACTTGCGTACGGATTATGAGTCAGCAGAGTCCGATATTACTTTAGACGATCTGGTTGCGGCAGGATTAATAGTTCATCCCCAAGCTGCTTCGCGACGTATGGCTGTAGGGAAAGTGTTGGGGATTGGCTATTGTAACGGCAAGCAATTTTATAAACGATGCAGAATGTTCCAAATCACACGTGAAGAATTTGCGGCTGCTTGGCGGCAGCTGGATAAAGAAGAGGGGTAAGTAGAGTTAACCATGGATACAGTCAAACCAACCGTACAAGAGGATATAGCTTCCCCAAAGAGAACCAATGAACTTTTGAAAAGACATGGTCTTGTATTGAAAAAAAGTCTGGGCCAAAATTTCCTGGTGGATCCGAACATTTTACATAAAATTGTTTCCGCTGCCGGGCTGGATGTATCTAAAGGAGTGCTGGAGATCGGTCCAGGGATCGGCGCATTAACCCAGCAGCTGTCCAAAATCGCAGGTAAAGTAGTAGCTATCGAGATCGACCAGCGGCTCTTGCCGCTTCTTCAGGAGACTTTAAGTGCTTATTCTCACGCTAGTGTCATTCATGGTGATGTACTGAAGGTGGATTTAAGTCCTTTATTTGACGAGCAGTTTCAAGGGTTCGAACAAGTCAGTGTTGTTGCAAATTTGCCTTATTATATAACGACGCCGATTATTATGAAGCTGTTGGAAGAGAAACTTCCTCTTGAGAATATTGTTGTCATGATTCAGAAGGAAGTAGCTGATCGGATGTCTGCAAAGCCGGGCGGCAAAGAGTATGGCAGCCTAAGCATTGCCGTACAGTATTATTGCGAACCGGAGATTGTAACTATAGTTCCGCGTACAGTCTTTATTCCTCAGCCCAATGTGGATTCTGCTGTCATTAAATTAAAGGTGCGCCAGCAGCCTGCCGTTGAAGTAGAGGATGAAGCTTTTTTCTTTGATGTGGTTCAAGCGTCCTTCGTACAGCGCAGAAAAACGATATATAACAACTTGGCAGCCCGTTATTTCAGTAAAGAGACGAAAGGGCAGCTGGAGGCCATATTACAGGGGGCGGGGATTGAGCCTTCCCGTAGGGGAGAAACGCTTTCTATGCAAGAATATGCGCGACTCAGCCGAGCGTTATCAGCAGCTTTGGGAAAACTTGAGAATGGATAGCAGTAGATCGACAAAATCATTCCATACAGGTCATCTGAATGTAAAAGGGGTATCGCTATTCACCAAATGCCTATAAAGGCCATAGGATAGACGAGGGAGGCGATTTGCCCATGAAACAGGGAGACCTGGTCACTCGTAGATCTTATGGTGGTGACATCCTTTTTAGAATTCAGGACATCCTGCAGCAGCAAGCAGTGCTGCGAGGGGTAGACTATCGTTTGCTAGCCGATGCTCCTATTCAAGATTTAACCACAGCGTCACAATTTGACCCCTATCAATATGCAGGATCTGTTAAACCGGCATGGATGGACTCGATGCGCAGGAAACAGGTGCAATCTGCCACTGCACCCTTGCAGGATAGCCTAAGTATGCCATCAGCAGAGAATGCTGCTCAAAGTTACTTTGAAATGCCTGGAAAGGTGCTTCATTTGGACGGAGACCCTGCTTATTTGCGAAAATGCATGAGTCTGTACGGGGAGCTTAGAGTACCTGTAGAGGGCTTTTATGTGGCTGAGGTGGATATGGCCGATGCTTTATATCGAATGCTGCCGCAAATCAGGCCGGATATAGTAGTCATAACAGGTCATGATGCCATACTAAAAGGTAGACGAAACGGAGATATCGGCCAGCTCAGCAGCTATAAGAACTCACACAACTTTGTTAAAGCGGTCAGGGTGGCCAGACAATATGAGAAGAATAAAGATACGCTCACAGTCATTGCGGGTGCATGTCAATCTCATTTTGAAGCACTGCTGCAAGCGGGGGCCAACTATGCCAGTTCACCGGCAAGGGTCTTGATTCATGCGTTTGATCCACTGTGTGTAGCAGCCAAGGTGTCCTTCACATCTATTAAGGATACGGTTAATATGGTCGATGTTATCAGGCTTACGCACAGTGGATTGGAAGGCATGGGTGGGATTGAATCCCGGGGAAGCTACCGTCGTGGAGTGCCCAGAGTTCAAAAAAATATTCCTGTTCAAGCACCCTAGGGTGCTTTTTCTTTTGAAAATAAGACGATTTTGTGAACGGACGAGGTCTTTTTATAGCCAAAACCTTACTCCATATAGGAAATATGCCGTTGACAACAGGTTTGTGTGACTGATATAATATTTGTTCTAATTTGACATACTACCACTATTGCTGTATACTTTGTAAGGAAAGAGGTGGAGTGGTCAATGGCTAAAAACGCGCTGTTGGAGATCAAACGCAGTTTGGAACCTCATGTCGGACAGAAAATCATGCTAAGAGCAAATGGTGGTCGCCGTAAAACGATCGAACGATCCGGTGTATTGGAGGAGACCTACCCTTCCGTTTTTATCGTGAAGCTGGATCAGGAACAAAACGCGTTTAAGCGAGTCTCATACAGTTACGCAGACATACTTACGGAGTCCGTGGAAGTTACCGTTTGTAACGATGACGGACAAGTACGGATCACTATACAGCAATAATATACATAAACAGCATGCCTGCGGGGCGTGCTGTTTTTTGTATATGCCCCTATTATTGCCTGCATGTAACGCTAAACCTCCGGACATACTACTCCTATCTTACCGCAAAGGAGGAAACACGCATGTCACGCAGGAACCGTGGAGTAATGTCGGAAGGGTTCAAATACGAGCTTGCGAAGGACTTGGGTTTTTATGAAACTGTGCAGCGTGAAGGCTGGGGAGGTATACGTACGAAGGATGCGGGCAACATGGTAAAAAGAGCGATTCAAATTGCCGAGCAAGCATCCAAACAGCAACCGCAGCAACCGCCAAGGTATTGATTAAGTAGTTCAAAACCGTTCAACGGAGGCTAGAGTGCGCAGAGCGCGGCTTTAGCTTTTTTTTGTTGCTTTTTTGGTATAGTATTAGTATTAGAACTTTTCCAGCATTTTTCCGTTAGTGGAATGACTGCTGTGAAGCAATAGAGCTGCAAAGAAGGTGTCCTATGAAAGTTTTTGAGAAAGCGCCGGCCAAAATTAATCTCATGCTGGATGTACTGCGTAAACGGGAAGATGGGTATCACGAGGTTGAAATGATTATGACCATGGTAGACCTCGCCGACCGTATTGAAATGCAGGAGCTGCCCAGAGATACGATTATGATTTCAAGCCAAGCCGGATACATACCGTTGGATGAGAAAAATTTGGCGTTCCAGGCAGCCAGATTAATCAAAGATCGTTACGATGTGAAGCAAGGTGTTTACATACATTTGGATAAAAAAATACCGGTCGCTGCAGGCCTAGCTGGAGGAAGCAGTGATGCGGCTGCCACTCTGCGCGGTCTGAATCGGCTGTGGGGGCTTGGCATTCCGATGGCAGAGCTCCAGCGATTAGGAGCCGAACTCGGCTCTGACGTGCCTTTCTGTGTTACTGGCGGAACCGCAATTGCTCGTGGGCGTGGCGAAAAGCTGGAGCCGATCGAGGCGCCGCCGCAATGCTGGGTTGTATTGGCCAAGCCTCCAATTAACGTCTCGACGGCAGATGTTTACGGTAAGCTGAGAGCTAACGCCATCCAGCATCATCCGTCAGCGGAGCTGGTATTGGAGGCTATTCGACTGAAGCGATTTGATTTGTTGTGTGATCGACTGGGAAACGTGCTGGAGGAAGTTACGTTGGATTTGTACCCGGAGGTTAGACGGCTCAAGGAATGTATGCTGCGGCTTGGTGCTGATGGTGTGCTTATGTCGGGCAGCGGGCCTACCGTATTCGGTTTGGTGTCCAAGGAAGCGAAGGTAGCCAGAATTTATAATGGACTGCGGGGATTTTGCAAGGATGTATTCGCCGTTCGTCTTTTGACCTGATGATGTTAAATTCCGTGATGTCACATACATGTTAGAATAATTTTCATGGACATCTTGAAAAAATACGTATAAAAATGGTATATTCATGTTATATTATTCGGATTTTATGCCATTTTACGATGAGGGGTGCCACCAATGAAAAAGTTAAAACGAAGTGCAAGATTGGTCGAAATGACGCAATACTTGCTTTTTCGCCCCCATACACTTATTCCTTTAACTACATTTGCGGATCGGTACAATTCGGCTAAATCATCTATAAGCGAAGATTTAGCGATTATAAAGGAAGTGTTTGAGGAAGAGGGGCTTGGTGATTTACAAACTTTAGCGGGTGCGGCCGGAGGGGTGAAGTTTATCCCTAAAGTGTCCAAAGCAGCATCCCTGCAGTTTATTCAAGGTATATGCAAACAGCTGGAGCAGCCGGAACGCATTTTGCCGGGCGGTTATATGTACATGTCGGATATTATGGGCCAGCCGTTCATTTTGAATGAAGTAGGCAAGATGTTTGCAACCGCTTTTTCTTCGAAGGACATTGATGTAGTTATGACAGTGGAAACCAAGGGAATTCCGATTGCTTATGCAACGGCTTCTTTCTTAAATCTGCCTGTTGTAATTGTCAGACGCGATAACAAAGTAACGGAAGGCTCAGCAGTGAGCATCAACTATGTATCCGGCTCCAACAAGCGTATTCAGACGATGTCTTTGTCGCGGAGAGCTTTGAAGGAAGAGTCGCGAGTGCTGATTATAGACGATTTTATGCGGGTTGGCGGTACGGTGCATGGGATGATGGACTTGTTGAAAGAGTTTAGAGCGACAGTAAAAGGGGTCGGCGTATTTGTGGAGTCCGGAGAAGTAGAGGAGCATCTGGTGGAAGAGTATATTTCACTGGCCAAGCTGTCTGGAGTTGATCCGAAAACCAAGCAAATTACGGTTGTGCCCGGTAATTATTTCTACGATGGAGAGTGACCTATTATGGGATTGAATATAATTGCAACTAATCAAGCTCCAGCAGCTATAGGACCTTATTCGCAAGCTGTACAATTTGGAGAGCTTCTTTTTACATCCGGACAAATTCCGCTTGGACTTGATGGACAAGTTGTAGAAGGTGGGATCGAAGAACAGACACATCAAGTATTTCGAAATTTGAAAGCGGTTTTGGAAGCGGGAGGCTCATCTTTTGCTCATGTAATTAAAGCGACAGTATTTATTAAAGATATGAATCAGTTCGCGCAGGTCAACCAAATCTATGCAGAGTACTTTGGAGACCATAAACCGGCTCGTTCAACTGTCGAAGTAGCGCGGCTGCCGAAGGATGTTTTTGTCGAAATAGAGCTGATCGCAACAGTTATTGTCGAATAATTTAAAATTAATCAAATATTTATTAAATTAAATAAATTTATATAAAATAAGAAGGAATTTGCCCTAAAATGTGGAATTTTATAGACCAAGTCTTCTAGATGGGAAAAGGTGGTGAACACTAGTGCAGATTACAGACGTGAGACTCCGTCGGGTTAACTCCGAAGGAAGAATGAAAGCCATTGCTTCCATAACCATCGACAACGAATTTGTGGTTCATGACATTCGTGTGATTGACGGTAACAACGGTATGTTCGTGGCGATGCCAAGCAAACGAACGCCCGATGGAGAGTTCAGGGATATCGCTCATCCGATTTCTTCCTCTACCCGCGAAAAGATTCAAGCTGCTGTTTTGGCAGAGTACGACCGTGCAGCGACTGAGGAAGAAGTAATCGTTGAAGGGGCATAATCGACGAGTTTGGGAGAGCCGCAAGCGGCTCTCTTTTCTTTTTGCATAAATTCATATATATTTGAATGCAGGGCGTAGTATGTTGCGCATAAGATAGTAGGAGCTGTTTTTAGGATTATTTTGATAATGAGGATGTTTGAAATAATGGGGCGCGCGTGTTTTTGGCTCGCTTCTTTTTGCGACATGACACTAGTGAGTATTTTTTGATAGAGGGAGTGACCGGATTGAATATATTGGGGATCGTTCTGGCAGCAGGACAAGGCAAGCGTATGAAATCGAAACTGTACAAGGTTTTGCATAAAGTTGGCGGGAAGCCAATGGTTGGGCATGTGATTCAGGCATTAGAGAAAATAGAGACACAAAGAACCATAGTAGTGGTTGGACATGGGGCTGAGTCGGTTAAATCGTATCTGGGAGACCGAGTTGAATATGCTATGCAGGATCAGCAGCTTGGTACTGGACATGCAGTTCTTCAAGCGGAGCCTCTGTTAGGAAATGAAGATGGGTTAACGGTTGTACTGTATGGCGACACTCCATTGATAACTAGTGAATCGCTGCAGGAAATGATCCGTATTCACTGTGAAAAGGGTGCGGCCGCGACAGTTATGACGGCAATCATGGATGATCCATTCGGTTTAGGGCGTATTATCCGGAGCGAGGATGGCCGTGTATCCCGTATCGTAGAGCAGAAGGATTGCAATGCCGAGGAACGAGAGATCAAAGAGATTAACTCCGGCATGTATTGCTTCTCTAACCGCAAGCTGTTTGACGCCTTGAACAAAGTGACGAACAACAATTCACAGAATGAATATTATTTAACTGATGTGTTAGGTATATTAGTTGGTCAAAATGAGATTGTCGAGGCTTATTGCACTCCAGATCCGATGGATACGTTCGGCGTTAATGATCGTGTAGCGCTGTCCGAGGCGGAGCGAATCATGCGTTCGCGTATAAACCGTAATCACATGCTGAACGGGGTTACCTTAATTGATCCTGCAAATACCTATATCGATGCTGATGTGCAAATTGGATCGGATACGGTTGTGCTGCCTGGAACTATTATAAAAGGTCATACGGTTATTGGGGAAGACTGCTTAATCGGCCCGAATACAGAAATTACGGACAGCACGATTGGAGATGGAGTACACATCAAGCAATCGGTGCTTTTGGATGCTGAAGTGGGAAGCCAAAGTGCGGTTGGACCTTTCGCTTATTTGCGTCCAGGTGCCAAGCTTGGGGAAAATGTGAAAATCGGTGATTTTGTTGAAATCAAAAATGCTATTTTGGCTGATGACGTTAAGGTTTCGCATCTTAGCTATATCGGTGATGCCAGGATAGGTAAAAATGTGAATTTCGGATGTGGCGCGATCACGGTTAATTATGACGGCTTCAATAAGCAGCTGACCGAAGTGGAAGAAGATGCATTTATCGGCAGTAATGTGAATTTGATTGCTCCCATCAAAATAGGCAAGGGCGCTTATGTAGTGGCCGGTTCAACGATTACGCATAATGTGGACGATAATGATGTGGCTATTGCTCGTGAGCGGCAGGTTAACAAACCGGGTTATGCGGAGAAATTACGCAATAAGTTTTCCGAGAAGAAACAGCGGCCGCAAAAGAACTAAGCGGACGCTTCATAGGCTCGCTTAGAAATAAGAGGTTTGATTCTCCTTCAATTGGGTAAATTAAAATTAGGAAATTTGTAAATGCCTAATCCCGATTTGCTAAATTGAAGGAGGTATTACCCTTATGACAGTTACAATGAAAGCGGAAGAACGAAACAGAGGCACAAAATCAGAACGCAAAGGGCTTCGCGCGAAGGGGAAAATTCCGGCAGTTCTATATGGTTCGAAGGTTAGCAGTACTCCTATCGCTATATCAGAAAAGGAGCTCTTGGTGCTGCTTCGCTCCAATCCGCATGCCATTATCGAGATGGATGTGCCGCAGATTGGGAAACAACCCGTTATGATCAGCGAGGTGCAACGTGATGCTCTTTCCAGAAGTGTTCTGCACGTCGATTTCCATCAAATCAATATGGACGAGCCCGTAACAACGACCGTTCGATTGGATTTTACAGGTGAGTCAGCCGGTGTACAAGCGGGCGGCATTCTGCAAATTCAGCATCACGAAATAGAAATTCGATGCTTACCAAGGGATATTCCTGCTTCCATTCAGGTGGATATCAGCGCTCTGGAGATTGGAACCAACGTTCTGGTTTCAGAGCTGCAGCTTCCAGCCACTATTGAAATCAAAACGGATATGAATGATGTTTTGGCTACAGTGCTGATGCCTCAGAAAGAAGTTATTGCTGATGATGCGGAAGATGAAAAGGATCAGAAGGCGGAAGCGGTGCCTGCAGGAGCGGCTGATCAAGAGTAAAGCAGCATGCATCGGTCGAATCTGTTGAAGTGAGCCTTGTCTGAGGGCGTGTCGATATGCGATGCGCTCTTTTGTTGTGTCCTTTATCAGGCTTCATGTATGGAGAAAAGTTTGGTATGATCGATTCAAGGAAGGGGAGAAGGTGCAACGTGAAATGGTTTGTAGGCTTAGGGAATCCTGGAACGCCTTATCAATCGACAAGGCATAACATTGGATTTATGGCAGTGGATCGGTTTGCTGACAAGCATGGTATCAAAATTACCCAGAGCAAATGCAAAGCGCTTATAGGCGAGGGAAATGTAAATGGGACTAAGGTTTATTTAATTAAGCCGATGACTTATATGAATTTATCCGGAGAATCCATCCGCGCTTTTATGGACTTTTACAAAGCCTCGATAGAAGATTTAGTCGTCGTGTATGATGATCTGGATACGTCCTACGGACAAATAAGGTTACGCTATCAGGGCAGTGCCGGAGGACATAACGGAATTAAGTCCACTATTCAACATTTGGGGACACAGTCCTTCTATCGCATCCGGATGGGCATTAATCGGCCTGCTCCCGGATATAATATAGCAGATTATGTATTGTCTTCTTTTTCCAAGGAGGAATTCAAGTCCATGCCGCAAATCCTGGATACGACTTGTGAAGCATTGGAATACACCCTTGATAATCCTTTTGAAAAGACAATGGCAAAGTTTAATGTTTAATTCATTGCTTTGGCTTCGAAGCCAGTCATGGTCTGCTGCGGGATGACAGATTTGGAAATCCGGGCTAAATTCCTCCTTTTTTGGTCATAATGAAGGAAAAGGAGGAGAGTGCTTGTGGGAGTAAAGTATTTTTGCCGTCATTGCCAGACACTGATAGGCGAGTTGGAGCAACAATATATCAGTGAGGAGCTGTTAGGCTTCCATTTCTTGACCCCTGAGGAACGGAGAGATATAATATCGTATAACCCAAATGGGGATGTCACTGTTAAAGTGGTGTGCGACTATTGCAAGGAAGCCTTGGATAGTAACCCGGAGCTGTCGCTTCTTACCAGTCCGCTCCAGTAAGGTTTGATTTTAACACAGATTTACAAATGTTGACGGATACCGCCTAGGCTGAATTAATGTCTAGGCGCTTTTTCAGGTACACGGATGGGATATGTATAATCTAGCCCAGGATGGCTCGTCCTTAAAAGACGATGCGACTAATTATCCTTGGGTTGCTTTTGTTAATGGGTGAGAGGGGTGTACGTTTTTGCAGGCTTTAATTCAAGCATTCTCCGCAGATCCTGATTTGCAGAGTATTGTATCGGGCGTACGCTCCGGGATGAGAGAGCAGCTGCTGTCTGGTTTGTCGGGTTCCTCACGACAGGTCATGCTGGCGGCTCTTTATGAGGAGTTACAGCAGCCGTTATTTATCGTGACACATAACATGTTCTCGGCGCAAAAAATATTTGAAGATTTGATCGAGTGCTTGCCTGCCGACAAAGTCTTGTTGTTCCCGGCACAGGAGCTTATGGCTGCGGAAACGGCTGTTGCAAGTCCGGAGATGCTGGCGCAGCGTATTGATGCGTTGACCCGACTGGCAGCCGGATTTCACGGCATTGTCGTTGTTCCCTATGCAGGGATGCGACGCGTTCTTCCGCTCAAAGGGTTGATTGCCGAAGCGAGGATTCCGATCAAGGTGGGCGAGACGCTTCAATTGGATGATTTTATTGCCCGCATGGTTGGACTGGGCTACGAGCGCGTGGAACGTGTCGAAGCAAAGGGTGAGATGAGTGTGCGGGGCGGTATTATTGACTTTTTTCCGCTATATTCAATCCATCCCTACCGGGTCGAGCTGTTCGATGAAGATATTGATTCCATTCGTACCTTTGATGTTACGGACCAGCGTTCTATCGACAAGTTAAATGCTTTAGTGATCACGCCATGCCGTGAGATTATTACGGATGGAAAACGTTTACAAGTTGCGGCCCAGCACGCTTATGATCTGCTGCAGGCTCAACTTGAGAAGATGGCGGATCGGGGAGCCAAGGACCGTCTTCTTGAAGGTGTGGGGCATGAGATTGAAATGATGCGGGAGGGACAATATTTCCCGGGGATTTTCAAATACATCTCTTTACTGTACCCGGAACGGCAAACTCTGCTTGATTATATGCCTAAGGAAACTATTTTGCTGATCGATGAGCCGGCAAGATTGTTGGAAACAGCCAAGCAGTTGGAGCGGGATGAAGCGGAATGGACGACCATGTCGCTACAGGATGGAAAGAGCATTCCGGCGTTTGTGCTGTCGAAGTCCTATGAAACTTTACTACAGCGGAAGCCTTATCCGACACTGTATATGTCTTTATTTTTGCGGCAAGTTCCACAAACGCAACCGCAAAATATTGTGAACTTCATGTGCCGGGCTATGCAAAATTTCCACGGTCAGATGAATGTGCTGAAGTCCGAGATGGAACGTTGGAAAAAATCTGGCGCCAAGGTGCTGATTCTGGCCAATGGGGAAGAGCGCGTGGATCGGGTTCGCCGTGTGCTTGCTGATTATAATATTGACGAGCCGACCATTCTAAGGGGAAACTTGCAGGCAGGCTTCGAGCTTCCGAATATTCATTTAGTGGTCATTACCGAAGGGGAAATGTTCACTCAGAAGCAGCGTAAAGCGCGTAAAGTTGATAAAAAAATAGAAAACGCCGAGCGCATCAAAAGCTATCAGGAGCTCAAGGTTGGCGATTATGTGGTTCATGTTAACCATGGTATCGGCAAGTTTGTTGGTATTGGCACACTCGAAATCAATGGAATTCATAAAGATTATTTGCATATTGTGTATGCCGGGGGAGATAAGCTGTCTGTCCCGATTGACCAGATTGACCATATCCAAAAATATGTAGGTTCCGAAGAGAAGGAGCCGAAGATTTATAAGCTTGGCGGTGCTGATTGGAATCGTGTCAAAAGCAAGGCGCGGGCTTCTGTTGAAGACATTGCGGATGACCTGATTAAATTATACGCAGAGCGCCAGGCGACAACAGGATACGGATTCAGTCAGGATACCACATACCAGCAGGAGTTTGAAGGTATGTTTCCTTATGAGGAAACGGTGGATCAACTGCGTGCCATTAGTGAGATCAAAGAGGATATGGAAAAACCGCGTCCCATGGATCGGCTGCTTTGCGGCGACGTTGGTTATGGGAAGACGGAGGTCGCCATCCGCGCTGCGTTCAAGTCAGCCATCGACGGCAAGCAAGTGGCCGTATTGGTGCCGACAACGATTCTGGCGCAGCAGCATTATGAAACATTCCGCGAGCGTTTTTCTGGATACCCTTTTAATATTCAAGTGCTGAGCCGTTTCCGTTCCAAAAAGGAACAGACTGAGACTATGAAGGGTGTCAAGGCGGGAACTGTGGATGTCGTCATTGGTACTCACAGATTGCTGTCAGCGGATGTGAAATTTAAAGACCTTGGACTGCTTATCGTCGATGAGGAGCAGCGCTTCGGTGTGTCGCACAAAGAAAAGCTGAAGCGGCTGAAAATGAATGTAGATGTGCTCACGCTAACAGCTACGCCGATCCCTCGGACACTGCATATGTCGATGCTTGGAGTCCGTGATTTGTCAGTCATCGAAACGCCGCCAGAGAACCGGTTCCCGGTACAGACCTATGTGGTGGAGCAGAGCAATGCATTGGCTCGTGAAGCTATTGAACGTGAATTGGCTCGTGAAGGACAGGTGTATTATTTGTTCAACCGTGTCCAGGGCATTAATCAGATGGCTGAGCAAATTTCGATGCTTGTCCCTGATGCGAGGGTAACGGTTGCCCATGGCCAAATGTCCGAGCAAGAGCTGGAGAAAACGATTCTCGACTTTTTAGATGGAGAATACGATGTACTGGTCAGCACGAGCATTATAGAAACCGGTGTTGATATCCCGAATGTTAATACATTAATTGTTCATGACTCCGATAAGATGGGTTTATCCCAGCTGTACCAGCTTAGAGGCCGTGTAGGGCGCTCTAATCGGATTGCTTACGCCTACTTTACTTACCAGCGTGATAAAGTGCTGACCGAGGTTGCTGAGAAGAGGCTTCAAGCTATAAAAGAGTTTACAGAATTAGGGTCAGGGTTTAAAATTGCCATGAGGGATTTGTCCATCCGCGGTGCGGGGAATTTACTTGGAGCCGAGCAGCATGGTTTTATTGCATCGGTAGGCTTTGACTTGTATTCCCAAATGCTTGCTGAGGAAATTGCCAAACGGAAACATGAGATTACAGGCGAAGAGCCGGAAGTAATTAAATCTTGGGTAACTCATTTGGACATCCAATTGGATGCCTATATTCCCGGTGATTATATTTACGATAGCGTGCAAAAAATAGAGATTTACAAAAAGGTTGTAGCCGTTAAGTCGTTGGAAGAGGCTGCTGAACTGCATGATGAGCTTGTAGATCGTTTTGGTGATTTGCCGGAAGCTGTGCACAATCTGCTTGCCGTTGCGAGATTGAAGGCATATGGCTCCATGTATGCCATCGAATCCATTTCGCAAAAAGGGCTGGATTATGAGATTAAGATTCATGCGGATCAAACCGGCAATTTGGATGGGCAGTTGTTGTTTAGCATAGCAAGTGAGTTTGAAGGCCGTGTGAAATTGATTGCCGGTCCGCAAATTCATATCCATCTTAAGGGCAAGGGATTGCAGCCGGAGCAATCCATCGAATTGCTCGAAAAATTCCTGAATCAATACAAGCGTGCTTTGAAATCGAAGGGAGAATTGCAAAATGCTGTCAAGTAAATGGATGAAAACAAAAAAGGGGCTTATTGCTGTTTTAGCCGCGGTAACCTTGATTTCGGTGGTTGCTACAGGCTGTGGGAAAAAGGTTGAAGAACCGGCTCCAGGTGCTACAACACCGGCAAAACCTGAAGCGAACCCTAGTGAGGTGCTGGTAACCTACAAGGATGGCGGGAAAGTAACGCGTGGCGAATTCAATACGTTCCTGAATATCAATACTTTTTTCTATAAAGAATATGCGCAATACAAAGAGGACCCTGCATTTCAGCAGGATATGATGAAGCAGTTTGTTACATTCCGTGTGCTTTCGGCTCGTGCGGACGATAAAGCGAAAAAGGAAGCGGAAACTAAGGCGAAAGAACAAATGGATCAGATCAAAATGTTTCTTGGCATGCAGGAGGGCGGTTTAGAGAAGCAGCTTAAGGATGCCAGCCTGACAGAAAAGGATATTAATGATTTTATTCTCCGCAGTATGCAGGGAATTGCAGCTATGGAGAGCAAGGTTACGGATCAACAGGTGAAGGATGCGTATGATAAGCATCTTGCGCAGGATAAAAATGCGTATGACATTGCAACGGTCAGCCATATTCTAATTGGAACAATGGATCCGGCCACCCAAAAGGAAAGCCGTACGAAGGAAGATGCGAAGAAACGCGCAATCGAAGTTCAGGACAAGCTGAAGAATGGCGGTGATTTTGCTGCACTGGCCAAGGAGTACTCCGAAGATCCGGGCTCCAAGGATAAAGGCGGTAAATATGAGAATGCTGAAATTTCTCAGTGGGTTCCTGAATTTAAGAAAGCTGCAATTGAACTGCCTATAAACCAAGTTAGCGATCCTGTTGAAACCTCTTACGGTTACCATATTATGAAGGTAGAATCCCGTAAAACTAAAACATTTGATGAGGTAAAACCAAGCTTGCGCTCGGAAGCGGCGGAAACGCAAGTGTATGAATTTGTAGAAAAAGAACTGCCTACTTTAATTGAAACTAATAATTTGCCTAAGCCAGCCCCAGCTCCAGCCCCGACGGCGCCAGCAGGAACACCAACTCCTGAGGCACCGAAGGCGGATACACCGGCTAAGTAATATATTACCAGAGTACCCGAGAGGGTACTCTGTTTTTATTTCTCAAATATGGACATAATGAAGGCAACGACGTCAGCGTCACGGGTACATAAACTCAAAGTGGCTGATCAAAGAGATCAACAACATGGGTTAAATTAGCTCAAATGACGTCTTACACGCAACACATGTATAAGCCGATGGGAATCGAAGAATACTATGGTTACAATATGAAATTCCCTCTACATTGAATAAAACTTTAGCTATCCAGTCGTAACTAACTCTTCAAGGAAAGCGAGGCATCAAGAAACATGAAAGCAACTGGAATCGTTCGTCGTATTGACGATTTAGGAAGAGTGGTTATCCCCAAGGAAATTCGTCGCACATTACGGATAAGGGAAGGGGATCCGCTGGAAATTTTCGTGGATCGCGATGGAGAAGTCATCTTGAAGAAATACTCTCCAATCGGTGAATTAGGTGATTTTGCGAAGGAATATGCGGAATCATTGTATGAGAGCACGAATCATATCACTATGATCACGGACCGTGACAACATCATTGCCGTTGCTGGAGCGTCCAAGAAAGACTATCTGGAGAAATCAATCGGCTCTTTGGTGGAAGCGTGTATGGAAAACCGTAAAACTTCAATGGAAAGCAGCACAGGCCAATATGAGGTTATCAAGGATGTAAGTGATACGTATACCTCTTATGTCATTGCCCCCATTATTGCAGGTGGCGATCCAATTGGATCAGTGGTTCTCTTCAGCAAGGACGAAAATGTTAAGATGGGGCAAATGGAAGTTAAAATGTCTGAAACGGCCGCAGGGTTTTTGGCCAAACAAATGGAGCAGTGAAATAGTAAAACAAATTAAAGGGAGAGATAGAGGAACCTGAAAAGGGGGTCTAGGGATCCCTTTTTTTGTTGTGTCCAGATAGTATATAATAAATGGATTGTAAGAAGGAAAAAGCAGGAAGATGGATAAGCTCTGTTTGCACGAAGGGGAAGCGGGATGAAAGAAGATTCAGAGGCTCAAGGCAAAGAAGGGCAGCTAGCAGGTGCGACTCTGCTGAAAGGAGCAGCTGTTCTAGGTGTAGCTGCTGTTATATCGAAGTTAATTGGAACGATACAGAAAATTCCGCTGCAAAACGTGGCAGGGGATGAAGTGTTCGGTATTTATAATGCGGTTTATCCACTGTATATATTAATCTTGTTTTTGGCAACGGCGGGTTTTCCCATTGTAGTTTCCAAGTTTGTGTCGGAGCATGTATCTGCTGGACGTCATGAGGAGGCTCATCGCGTACTCAGGGTATCGTCAGCGGTACTGGCTGCTACGGGCTTCTTGTTTTTTTTGTTTTTGTTTTGCGGCGCTGATTGGCTGGCAGGATTGATGGGGGCGAGTCAAACAAGCAGGGCTATTCGCAGCGTCTCCTTCGCACTGCTGTTAGTGCCTGTGATGTCTGCGCTGCGCGGGTATTTTCAAGGCTATCAGAATATGATACCTACCGCAGTCTCTCAAGTGGTCGAACAAACCATTCGTGTAGCGACTATGTTTGGGCTATTGTTGCTTTTCGTTCATTATGGCTACGGGGCCGATTGGATTGCTGCTGGGGCAACATTTGGCTCGGTAATGGGAGCTGTTGCCGGATTGCTGGTAATGCTTCATTATTACTTGAAGGGGCGGAGGAAAGGAAAAGATAGTTCTCTTCTGAAGACTGCGGCTTTTGCTCCAGCGAAGTCTGGAGAAGTTTGCTATGCAAGGGAAAGCAATAGCAGCCTAATACGCCGTCTTTTGCTTTACGCCCTGCCGATTTGTCTCGGGACCATTGCTCTGCCGATACTGACCCTTGTAGATTCGTTTAGCGTGCCCAGGCTGCTGAAGCATCACGGATTGGATGAAATGGGGGCGTTATATCAGTTTGGTCTTTACAATCATGGACTCCCCCTGGTTCAATTGGTCGCAATGCTGGCCTCCTCCATGTCCGCAGCGCTGGTGCCTGCTATAGCTCAGGCGAAGGCTAAGGGGGATTCTGCGCTGCTTCGCAGCCGGACGGAGCAATCGCTTCGTCTAACCTGGCTGATCGGGTTGGCTGCTTCGGTTGGTTTGGCCGTGCTGGCTGAACCGATTAATGTGATGTTCTTCAGAAGCGGTGAAGGATCGTTAGCGATGGTTATTCTTAGCTTTACTGCGCTGTTTAGCATACTCAACATCGTCGCAAGCAGCGTGCTCCAGGGCTTCGGCGCCGTGGCTGCGCCGGCGTTTTACCTGCTCGCCGCGGCGGCGGCCAAAATCGCGGCGAACGCCGCCCTTGTGCCCCGCTGGGGCATCGATGGCGCCGCGACCGCGGCGGTGGTCGCCTACGCGCTCGCAGGCGGCCTCGCGCTCGCCCACGCGCTGCGCGCCACCGGCGTCACGCCGGCGTTCGGCCAGACCGTCATCAAACCGATGCTCAGCCTCGGCTTGATGACGGTGGGCCTGCTCGCCGTGACGCGCGGCTTGCCTGCGCTGCTGGGAGCGCTCCACGTGGGCCTGCCCCTTCGGGGCATGGCCACCGTGGTCTCGCTCGCAGGCGTAGCCGTTGGAGCGCTTGTATACGCGCTCGCACTGCTTCGTCTCGGCGTCGTGTCCTCCGCCGAGCTGGAGCAGGTTCCGCAGCTGAGAGGCAAACCTCTCGCGCTGCTGCGCAGAACGAAGCTGCTGAGATAAGAATGGTTTGAACTCCTACTTATCGTGACTTATATTTCCCACTCATAATCTTTACCCCATTCTCGACCCACTTGAACGAAGGAGGCGAATATTCATGCAACCTCAAATCACAGTTGTCGGTTTAGGCTCCGGCAATGAAGATCAGCTGACGCTAGGCGTCTGGAAGAAGCTGCAGGCAGCGGATAAGCTGTATCTGCGAACGGATCAGCATCCAATGATCGGCATGCTGACAAACAACAATATCGCTTATGAATCGTTTGACGCGTTATATGAAAGTCATGACACCTTCGAGGGTGTATATGAGGCAATTGCCGCTGAGCTGCTAGCTTTGGCCAAGTCCGCGCCGGCAGGTATTATCTATGCAGTTCCCGGCCATCCGATGGTGGCTGAGATGACAGTACAGCTGCTGCGTGATCGTTGTCCGCAGGAGGGGGTGACGCTTGCGCTTCTGGGTGGAGAAAGCTTTCTGGACCAAGCGTTTCTGCGCCTTGGCTTTGATCCGATTGACGGGTTCCAATTGCTTAATGGAACGGCACTATCCGTTCACAGCTTGAACCCGCAGCTGCATACAGTGATCGGTCAAGTGTATGACACTTTTACAGCCTCAGATGTGAAGCTTACGTTAATGGAGCTGTACCCGGACGACATGGAAGTCGTGGTCGGACATGCTTTGGGTGTAGCCGATGAAGAAAAGATACATCGCATACCGCTGTTCGAGCTGGATCATCTCCAGGATTACGGCAATCTGTCGCTTGTCTGGATTCCGCGGACGGATGAGGATAAGCTTCGCAACCGGACCTTTGCCCGCCTGCATGAAATTGTGGCAATTCTTCGCAGCCCGGAGGGCTGTCCTTGGGATCGGGAGCAGACGCATCAATCTTTGCGCAAAAATTTAATAGAGGAAGCCTACGAGGTTTTGGAAACATTCGATGAAGAAGATCCTGATCATATGGCTGAGGAATTGGGAGATCTATTGCTGCAAATAATGCTGCACTCCCAGATTGAAGCTGAAGAAGGCGGATTTACAGTGCTGGACGTCATTGAAGCTTTAAATAAGAAGCTGATTCGCCGCCACCCTCATGTTTTTGGAGAGGCTTTGGCCGGGGATGCGGATGAAGCTCTTCAAAACTGGCAGCAGATTAAACAAGAAGAGAAACGTCAAAAAGGGATTGATCCTGACGAGCTTCCTTTGCTGAGCGGTGTTCCCCGTGAGCTGCCGGGCTTGATGAAGGCTTATAAGCTTCAGAAGAAGGCTGCTGCTGTCGGCTTTGATTGGAGCCGATTGGATGAAGTGTTGGAGGTTGTCGAATCGGAGCTGGCTGAAGTGAAAGAAGCAATAGCTCAATTTTCGAAAAAAGAGCAGCAGGAAGAGCTTGGAGATTTGCTGTTTTCGGTTGTTAATCTGGCCCGTTTTCTTAAAATTGAGCCGGAGGAAGCTATGTCTGGCGCCAATCGCAAATTTTTTGAGAGATTCGGGTATATAGAGCGGCAGCTGCGTTTAAAGGGCAAAAATTTTGACCAAACTGATCTACAAGAGATGGAATCTTTGTGGCAGGAAGCAAAAAAAGTTTTATATATCGACAATAACTAGCAGGAATTTCCTGAAAAACAAAGAATACATAACATAGAGTTATTTTGAGGAGGAAAAGTATCCATGAACAAAACAGACTTGATCAGCAACATTGCAGAAAAAAGCGGTTTGACCAAGAAGGACGTGGAAACCGTTCTTAACAACTTCTTGGGCGAAGTAACCGATGCTTTATCTACTGGTGACAAAGTCCAACTAATCGGTTTTGGAACATTTGAAATTCGCAAACGTTCCGGACGTACTGGACGCAATCCTCAAACAGGTAAAGAAATTACAATTCCTGAGTCAAAAGTTCCGGCTTTCAAAGCAGGTAACAAGCTTAAAGAAGCGGTAAAATAATGCGGCTTGATAAATTTCTCAAGGTTTCCCGGTTAATCAAGCGGCGCACCGTTGCTAAGGATGTATCCGATCAAGGGCGTGTCTGGATTAATGGGAAAGACTCAAAACCAAGCAGTGCCGTCAAGGTCGGCGATGAATTGAAAATTCAATTCGGGCAAAAGAGCGTGACGGTTCGTGTGGAACAACTTGCCGAATCTACCCGCAAGGAAGATGCGGCGAACATGTACACTCTGCTTAAAGAAGAAATGCACAAAACCGAATTATGGCAAAGCCAGGGAGACTGACGCGTTCAGTCTTCTTTTTTTTGTAGTTCTATTCTTGGACATCCCCCCATATTTTTAAGTAAACAAGCTTTGTTGTTAGGTATTTTTTATTGCCATGTTAGTGGGCGGAGGGCAGTGTAACGAACCGGAGAGTTTACGTGCCGCCTTTGAAAACGAGTTTTCACCTCTTAGTCTAATCAAGAAACTCGTTTTCAACAGCGGCCGGAGGTCGTTACACTGATCCGCAGCCTGACGAAGTCATGGCAAGACCGCATCCAAACAACCAAAGCTGCCAGGAGGGATCGTCCATGGCAATCGAGCCGGGAAAAGTGAAGCGACAAGAAATAAAAATGCTCAATCGCAAGCTGCTCGAAGTGTCCGGAGTTATGAACGTAGAAAGCTTTGACAGCGAAGAGTTTTTACTGGAAACCGAATTTGGGTTTCTTATGATCAGAGGTCAGAACCTGCACATTAAAAACTTAAGCCTCGAGCAGGGGCTGGTGGCGATTGAAGGATTAGTGAACGAGCTGGCCTATGTTGACGCAAACTCCCAAGGGAAATCCAAGGGATTATGGGGCAAGCTCTTTAAGTGACACTGCAAACTCAGTTTGTTACGATGGGCATGATGCTGCTGGGTGGGTTATCCTTAGGGGGATTGTTTGATTTATACCGGGTGCTTGCAAGCCAGCTGAAGGCGCCGCGGTATGCTTACTACCTCCTGGATCTCGTGTTTTGGCTCATCGGAACCTTGCTTGTATTCAAGCTTTTGTATGCAAGCAATTTAGGACAAGTGCGGATGTTCATTTTTGTTGGCTTGCTGCTAGGAATTGCTGTGTACTTTATGCTGTTCAGCCGAGCGGTCGTCCAAATGATTCTATGGATGATTCGGTTTGTTCGAGCTTTAATCCGTATAGGTAAACGCACAATTGAAATTTTGATAATAAAACCTATCGTATGGATGTATAGGGCAACTATTATAATTTTAGGATTTTTATTAGCCATAGCTATTTTCCTGTATAAAATTATGTTACAATTGCTTTATCCTGTGTGGAAACTGTTATGGTGGCTAAGTAAGCCGCTAATCCGTCGGATTCACATTCCTTCATGGATAAACAAATCAGGTCAAGTGGTCTCGTCGTTTATTCGGCGGCTTTTTGGTCGGACGTAGGAGGGTTTTACAGCTATGAATTCTGCCCGATTGGCAAGCAACAATACCAAGCCGTTTAACAAAGGCTCTTATCGCAGACGCCGATTGGTCATGATTGTTCTTGCTTGCTTTCTAAGCTGGGCTGGAGTCACTCTGTGGAATCAAATCGGTAAAATCAATGACAGAAGCGAGAAACTAACCGCATTGGAGCAGAAATACAAAGAAACGCAGCAAACCAATGGGATTACGAAACGTGAAATTGTTCGGTTGAACGATCCAGAATACGTAGAACAAAAAATTCGAAAAGAGTTACATTATGTTAAGCAGGGAGAAACCCTGTTCTATGTACCTAAGGAACAGAAGAGATAGGCACGATAGCGCTATCAAACCTTTAGTTGACCATATTGTAGCTGTACGTTATAATCTGCATTGTCAGGGTTTCGTTAACTATTTAAGGGAGGAACATTTTACTTTATGGCAATTGAAGTCGGCAGCAAGCTGGAAGGAAAGGTTACGGGCATTACTCACTTTGGGGCGTTTGTTGAACTGCCTGAGGGCGGTACGGGCCTGGTGCATATCTCGGAGATAGCAGATAACTATGTTAAGGATGTCAACGATCATCTTAAGTTGAATGACATGGTTACCGTTAAAGTGATTAATGTTGACAAGGATGGCAAAATCGGCCTATCGATTAAACAAGCGGTAGACAAACCGGTTGAAGCTCCAAGGCCCCCTCGTTTTGAAAGACAAGGTGGCGGACCCGGCGGACCTGGCGCTGGCGGCGGAGATCGTGGAGGTCGCCCTGGTGGTGGATTTGGCGGCGGTGGCCGTGGAGGCGGTTTTGGCGGCGGCGGCGGTGGAGACCGTGGAGGCCGAGGCGGTGGATTTGGCGGCGGCGGCCGTGGAGGCAAACCTCCTGCTGGTAAACCTACATTCGAAGACAAAGTATCGCGCTTTCTAAAAGATAGCGAGGAACGCATCTCGTCCCTGAAGAAGAACACCGAAGGGAAACGTGGAGGCCGAGGCGCTAGACGCGATTAACTATAGCATATGCAGCCGTTTGGGCGGAATTCGCCTGCACGGCTTTTTAGTTATTTCAAGCTATTGGCAGCGAAATCACCCCTTATTGTTGCTTGACAAAATGTCCAGGCCTATTATATACTCATGCTTGTTGTGGCGGTGTAGCTCAGCTGGCTAGAGCGTACGGTTCATACCCGTAAGGTCGGGGGTTCGATCCCCTTCGCCGCTATTGTAAGATGAAAAAAAGGCGCCTTGCCGAGAACTTTGATTCCGGCGGGGCGTTTTTTGTGTTGAATAGCTTCTTTGGATTTGGAGCTTTTGTCGTATATTATTATGAATAGAGTGAATCGACAACATCTAACGGCAATAACGTACGTTTAGTAGACCTTTGTTATGAAGTATTGAGAAGAAGCAGGTATTACGAAAATTATTGGAAACGCTTTCATATATAGGGGCGGCGGGTTTTCGTCATTAGCGCGTCAGTCTTGATTTTTGTCGGAAAAAACTTTATACCTACCAACTCATTCTGACAAACTTTATAATAGAGTGCCGTTATACTAAGACCACTAATAGGCTATGGGTGGTGTTCATAAAGTATGCAAAGAAAATCAGGTTTCAGTCACGTTGGGCTTACATGGAACAGATGGAGTCAGAAAGCGAAGCAGAAGACGGCGAGCGTGTTGCTGGAGAATCGGCTGGTACAGTCGGTGAACACTAAGAAGTGGTCAATCTTGTTATTGTTAATGGCATTTTTGCTAGGCAGAGCTATGATTCTTGATCAGTTATCTCCGTTTGCGATTGCATTTTTTGCTGTTGTGTATTTTTTGCGGCGAGAGCTTCTGTTCATGACTGGATTCTTCCTGGTTTTGGGCGGTTTACTCTCGGGAGATCCCCAGCATACCAGTTACATGGTGTCAGAAATACTCGTGTTTGTACTTATCCAGAAAGGTGTGGAAAGGTTTGAGCGCTCAGATATTTCGTATTCCCCCGTGATTGTTTTTGTATCGGTTTTTCTCGTTCAATTGTTCGTGCATCTCGTTTCAACGGAATTGAGCTGGTACTCCTTTATGTTGACCGGGGTCGAGGCGATGCTGAGCTTAATATTAACCCATATCTTTTTGCAAGCCGTCCCTGTATTTACCCTTACCCGCAAAAACTACAGTTTAAAAAACGAGGAAGTCATCTGTCTTATCATTCTGCTTGCCTCCGTAATGACGGGAACAGTTGGTTGGTCGATCGGGCCTGTCACTGTGGAGCATGTTTTATCGAGATATCTTATCTTACTATTCGCGTTAGTCGGAGGAGCGCCGCTGGGAGCTTCGGTCGGTGTCATTACAGGGTTAATCCTGAGCCTTGCTAACTCCAACGCCATTTACCAGATGAGTTTGCTGGCATTTGCTGGGATGCTCGCAGGTTTATTAAAAGAAGGCAATAAGCTCGCCGTGGGGCTAGGGATGTTGCTTGGTTCTTCGATTCTCTCTTTTTATATTGGCAATCAAGCTGAAGTCATTAATTCTACTTGGGAATCAGTAGCGGCTGTCCTGCTGTTTCTCCTCACCCCTAGAGGGGTCATTGATACATTGGCTAAATACGTGCCGGGTACTCAGGAAAATTTGAAGTCTCAACATGATTATGCGAAAAGAGTAAGAGATATTACAGCAAATCGTGTGGAGCAATTCTCGGAGGTATTCCGCCAGCTCTCCAAAAGCTTTAAGCAAATTACCGTAGACTCCCAGCCGAGGCAGAAGGAAGAGGAAGTCGGGCATTTTATGAACTCGGTGGCTGAACGATCATGCTCCTCTTGCTGGAAACGAAATCAATGCTGGAATGATAAATTTTATCAAACGCATAAGTTCATGACCGATATGATGACGGAAGTCGAGCTTAGGGAGGAGATGGGACGTAAAGATATTTTGCCGCAATGGAAGAAGGTCTGTATCAAGCCCGATCAGGTGCTTACAGTGATGAAACAGCAGTATAGCCTATACCGAAATGACCAGCATTGGAAAAAACAAATTATCGATAGTCGTCAATTAGTAGCCGATCAGCTATCCGGTGTGTCACAGGTTATGGAGGATTTGGCTAAGGAAATCAAACGAGAGGGGCAGGAGCTGTTTTTACAGGAGGAGCAAATACGAGTTGGACTGGAGGAGTTGGGCCTATCTATTCACAGTATTGATATCATCAGCCTGGACGAAGGGAACGTGGAAATTGAAATCATCCACCAGTATACAAGGGGGTTTGACGAATGCCGTAAAATTATAGCTCCTTTATTGACGGATATATTAGGTGAGCATATCGCGGTGAAAAATGAACAGATGCTGGAGCGAAAGGAAGGTTACAGCACCGTAGTGTTCGGATCAGCTAAGGAGTATGAGGTAGAGACGGGGATTGCCGCAGCGGCAAAAGGAGGAGATCTGCTGTCAGGGGACAGCTTCAGTACGGTGGAGCTTGGTAATGGGAAGTTTGCTGTTGCGTTGAGCGACGGCATGGGCAATGGGGAACGGGCGCGAGCAGAAAGCAGCACCGCACTGACGATTCTGCAGCAGCTGCTGCAGTCAGGCATGGATGAAAAGTTGGCGATCAAATCGGTTAATTCTGTGCTCATGCTGCGCTCCTCTGACGAAATGTATGCAACAGTCGATGTGGCCATTATTGATCTGTACAATGCGCATACGACTTTTTTGAAGATCGGCTCCACACCCAGCTTTATTAAACGAGGAGGCGAAGTGTTTCCCATTACGGGTAATAATTTGCCGGTAGGTATTCTTCACGAAATTGACGTCGATTTGGTGAGCCTGCCGCTGCAGCCAGGTGATATTCTGATAATGATGACTGACGGCATTTATGATGCGCCAGGACATGCCGTCAATAAAGATATATGGATGAAGCGTTTGCTTACAGAAATCGATACGGAATCACCGCAGGAATTTGCGGACATTTTGCTGGAGAGGATTGTACGGTATCACCATGGCGAAATATATGACGATATGACGGTTGTTGTAGCGCGTTTGGAGAAATATCAACCGGAATGGGCCACGTTCAGTTGGCCAGGTATGCAGCGTATCGAGCGGCCTAAAACGGTTAGTTAATGCGAAACAGTTTTCATAGCTCTACTAGCCCGCAAATAAGAGATCTGACATAACAAGGACTTCCGATTTCTTTTCGGATAGTCCTTGTTTGAGTTCGATTCCCAAGTTTAGGAAACTTGCAAAGTGGAAAAACTGATAGGAATGGTAGGATCCATTCGATGCTTGCTCTTGGGAGGGAACAGAAATGAAACAGATTATACTTATTACCGACGGCTGTTCAAATGTAGGGATTAGTCCGGTTATTGCAGCTGCGAATGCGAAAGTGGAAGGCATTACCGTAAATGTCATAGGGCTCTTGGATTCCGGTTTGCTGGGAGAGCATGGTTCCGAGGAAATCAATGAAATCGCGCTGGCAGGCGGAGGAATGAGTCGAATAGTTACGACGGCCCAGCTATCTCAGACGGTTCAGATGATGACTCGAAAGACAGTTGCCCAGACGATTCAGCAGGTGATTGGCAAGGAGCTGCAGCACATATTAGGAGACTCCAAAATCGAAAGCTTACCCCCGGATAAGCGTTCACAAGTCGTTCAAGTTCTGGATGATCTAAGTGAAACCGCCACTTTGAGGGTTGCACTGCTGATTGATACGAGCGCAAGTATGAAACCCAAGCTGCAAGCCGTGAAGGAAGCGATTTATGATTTGCAGCTTAGTCTGCAAGCTCGATCGGGTGTGAGCGAGACAGCAGTATTTCATTTTCCGGGCTCTCCTTCATCACGGCTTGATGTGGAAATGGACCTGGATTGGACACGAGACCTTGCAAATTTGAACCGTTTGTTCTATAAATTAAACATGAAGGGTACGACACCTACGGGGCCTGCGCTTCTAAAAGTAATTCAACTCATGACAAGCGGCATTGCTGACGATAAAATCAGTAAAGAAGGCGATGAAGCGAATCCTGGGCGAGCGTCAGGGCGCACGCCTGCAGGCAAGGAAGGGATACTGGGTGATTACGTCGTTTGAGCAAGACCTACATACTGGTAAAATCATCATCGGAAAATGGAACAAGGCACAGTACCGTGTTGAACGAATGCTTGGGGCAGGAGCTAACGGAAAAGTCTATCTCGTGATGAAGGGAAAGCTTCAATATGCAATGAAAATAGGCTTTGATGCAGTGGATCATCAATCGGAGATCAATGCACTTAAGGAACTGTCGAAGTCGAATACATCGTTTCGTCATTATTTGCTGGATGTGGATGATTACGAGGAGAACGGTGTCAATCTACCCTTCTATGTAATGCGCTATATTAAAGGACAGTCCATGACTGACTTCATATGGCGAAACGGACGAGATTGGATCGGTTTAATTGGGACCAATATGCTTCGCAAGCTGGTGGAGCTGCATGGGCAAGCCTATATTTTTGGCGACATCAAAGTACAAAATATGCTTGTGTCCGGTTATGGTGATGTTGAATTGATTGATTTCGGCGGGGTTACTGCTAAAGGCCGTTCGGTTAAGCAGTTCACAGAAGTATATGATCGAGGCTATTGGGGAGCCGGGACCCGTTCAGCAGATGAGGCATATGACTTGTTCGCTTTTGCCGTGCTGATCATCAGTAGTGTGGAGACAGAGCAGAGAATGAAGGGGATCGATAAGCTGCTGCCGCAAAATCGCAGCGTGGATATTCTTATCAACATGCTTCAGTCAAACCCGGCACTACGGCAGGTTGCTCCGATGCTTCGTAAAGCGCTGCTTGGGCAATATTCGACTTCGAAGCAAGCTTTGGCTGATTGGCGCAGACAAGGGTACGGCAAACCTTCGCTCTCAGCCCCCAAGAAGGGCAGCCTGTCCTCTTTGCTGAAGTTATGTTTCACCCTCTCTTTATTAATGTTTGGACTAGCTCTTTATTTTTATTGGCCATCGTAATGCGTGTTGTTTCGAGGAAAGGAATTGAACAATGGATTTAGTGTCCAGGGTTGAACAGGAAATCAGAGCGGAACGCCTTTTTGAAGTAGGGGACAGTATCGTAGTTGCGGTATCGGGGGGGCCGGACTCCGTAGCTTTGCTGCATGTCCTTTTTGCGTTGTCTGAACAATGGAAGTGGCGCTTAAGCGTAGCCCATCTGAATCACGGGTTTCGAATTGAGGAATCGGAGCGAGAGGCGGCGTTCGTGTCGGAATTGGCGGCAAGGCTTGGTTTGCCCATAGAAATTGCTCATGTCAGTGTTCCGGAGTATATTAAAGAAACGGGCAAAAATTCTCAAAGCGCAGCCAGAGAGATTCGGTATCGGTTTTTACACGAGGCGGCTGTACGGTTCAAGGCAAATCGAATTGCTCTCGCGCATCATGCTGACGATCAAGCTGAGACTGTTCTTATGCGCTTGCTCCGCGGTACCGGACCGTCCGGACTGACAGGAATTCCAAAACGCCGCGAGGAAAAAGAATTGGAACTTGTTCGCCCCTTGCTCCGTATATATAAAACAGAAATATTAGATTATTGCCGCAATCAGCATTTATCCTATTGTATCGATAGCAGTAATCTGGACAGCAAGTATGTTCGCAATGAAATAAGACTGGAGCTGATGCCTTCGCTTCAGAAGCAGTATAATGAACAACTGCCTCAGGCGCTTAATCGGTTATCGGAGCTAATGACTGCTGAAGACGACTATATGCAGGCGCAGGCAAGGGCTCTATTAGTAGAGGGCGTGGCTAAAGAAAGCGATTGCGCCAAATGGTCAAGAAATTGGTTCGCAGGGTTACATGTTGCTTTACAAAGGCGTTTGATTAAACTAATATTAAATTATCTTGGCTTAGACCCTGATTCGATAGATTTCCTGAAGCTGGAGAAGATGCGGGAAGCTATTGTTAAGGTTGAACCTTCCAATATACGTTTAAATATTGGGGGCAGCCTGATTCTGACCAGGGAATATGATAGGGTTTATCTACATAATTATGTGGTACCACCTATCCCTTTTTCTCACTCATTCGAGCCCGGCCAGAACCATTTGGAAATACCGGAAATAGGTGTGAGCCTGGAATGCACATGGTTGGACCGCGAGCGTTTCAATAAGGCGGCAGTGCCGATTTCAGATAATCCATACACGGCTTGGTTTGATGCGGATCAGTTGCAGCAGCCATTAGAAGTACGAAGCCGCAGGGATGGAGACCGTATGAGCCTGTTCGGATTAAACGGGTCAAAAAAAGTAAAAGATATTTTTATCGATGCCAAAATTCCGCCGAGCTTACGTACCAAGGTTCCAATTATAACCGATGGTCACGGCCGTATTATTTGGTTATCTGGTGTTCGAAGGTCATCGCTTTCAACGGTTACTGACTCGACCCGACTGATTTTGTATATGAAGCTTCACATGCCAGAGGGATTAACTTTTAGCATGTCAAGATAGTATAAATAATTGTGTAATTATTCTAGTAGGAGGTTCTCTCTTGCAAAAAGACATTCAAGAAATACTTTACAGTGAGCAAGAAATTCAAGACAAAGTAAAGGAGATGGGCCAGCAGCTAAGCCAAGATTTTGAAGGGCGCAATCCATTGGTTATTTGTGTGCTGAAGGGAGCGTTTATTTTTATGGCTGATTTGGTTAAACAAATCACCATACCTTTGGAGCTTGATTTTATGGCGGTTTCAAGCTATGGGCAATCCACTAAATCTACAGGAGTCGTAAAAATCATCAAAGATTTGGACATTTCGGTAGAGGGTCGTCATGTTCTAATTGTTGAGGACATTATCGACAGTGGCCTCACATTGAGTTATTTAATCGATGTGCTGGAGCGCCGTAATGCATTATCGATTACCGTTGCCGCATTATTTGATAAACCTGCGCGTAGAACGGTCGATTTAGATGCAGACTATAAAGGGTTTGTTATCCCTGATGCATTTGTTGTTGGGTACGGTCTCGATTATGCGGAAAAGTACCGCAACCTGCCGTATGTAGGCATTTTGAAACCTGAGGTGTACTCCCATTAGCATTTCTTGTGATGCCAAGACTTGCTGTGGTACAATAAACAAAGTTGCCGTTTTTGAGAGGAGGTAGGGGATGAATCGAATCATTCGCAATACAGGCTTTTATTTGCTTATTTTTTTGGTCACTGTCGGTATCGTTCACTTTATCAGCACACAAAATGATCAGAAAGACGCGATTAGCTACGATAAGCTCCGACAGGCCTTAATAGAAAAAAATGTAGAATCGGTCAGTGTGAAGTTTGACGGATATACATACTTGGTTCGCGGTAAATACAAAAATCCGCCTACGCCGGATAAGAAAAATTTCGAAACCCGTGCACCTTTTGACCAAGAAGTTATCCAGATGATCGAAAAGGGCGAAGTTCCGACCATTAATGTTGAAAAAATGGAAGGAGACAACGTTTGGATCAGCTTCCTTACCTCCATTATTCCGTTCGTTATTATTTTCATCCTGTTCTTCTTCCTGTTAAACCAGGCGCAGGGTGGCGGCGGTAAAGTAATGAACTTCGGGAAGAGCCGCGCTAGGCTGTATAATGAAGAGAAGAAGCGCGTGACCTTTGAAGATGTGGCGGGGGCCGATGAGGAGAAACAAGAGCTTGTAGAAGTTGTAGAGTTTTTGAAGGATCCTCGGAAATTTGCTGCTGTAGGAGCTCGAATTCCAAAAGGGGTACTATTGAATGGTCCTCCGGGAACAGGTAAAACCTTGCTGGCACGTGCTGTTGCAGGTGAAGCAGGCGTTCCATTCTTCAGCATAAGCGGTTCCGATTTCGTGGAAATGTTCGTCGGTGTCGGCGCATCCCGTGTACGTGACTTGTTTGAGAATGCCAAGAAGAATGCTCCTTGTATTATATTTATAGACGAGATTGATGCTGTAGGTCGTCAGCGTGGCGCCGGTTTAGGCGGCGGACATGATGAGCGTGAGCAGACACTTAACCAGCTCCTCGTGGAGATGGATGGTTTTGGCGCCAATGAAGGTATTATCATTGTTGCTGCAACAAACCGGCCGGATATTTTGGACCCAGCATTGTTGCGTCCAGGTCGTTTTGACCGTCAGATTACGGTTGATCGCCCGGATATCAAGGGCCGTGAAGCGGTACTGAAAGTGCATTCTCGCAACAAACCGCTTAATAAAGATGTTAAGCTTGAAGCATTGGCACGTTATACAACAGGCTTTACCGGTGCCGATTTGGAGAATTTAATGAACGAAGCGGCGCTGATTGCAGCACGCCGCAATCGTAAAGATATTTCAATGGAAGAGCTGGACGAAGCCTTCGACCGTGTTGTTGTAGGTACACAGAAGAAGAGCCGGGTTGTCAGCGAACGTGAGAAACGCATGGTCGCTTTCCATGAAGCGGGACATACTATTGTTGGTTACCATGTGGAAAATGCGGAAATGGTTCATAAGGTCACGATTGTTCCGAGAGGACGCGCTGGCGGTTATGTAATGATGCTCCCTAAAGATGGCGAAGACCGCATGATGAACACCAAGACCGAGCTTCTTGATAAAGTAACAGGTCTCCTTGCGGGTCGTGTGTCTGAAGAAATGTTTATTGGCGAAGTTGGAACTGGCGCTTACAGTGACTTCCAACGTGCAACGACTATTGTTCGTAAAATGATCATGGAGTACGGAATGAGCGATAAGCTGGGTCCGATGCAATTCGGTAACGTACAAGGGCAAGTATTCCTTGGCCGTGATCTGGGACATGAGCAGAATTATAGTGATGCTATTGCATACGAAATCGACCAGGAAATGCAGACGATTATCCGCAGCTGTTATGCTAACGCTAAGGCAACACTTGAGAAGTATGCGGATCAGGTTCGCCTGATTGCAGAAACTTTGATTGTGAAGGAAACGTTGGAGAAGGATCAGATCAAACAGTTAATCGATACCGGCAAATTAGACGAGGTCAGCTCCACGGATGTGAAGGTTAACATTCAAAGCCAGCAGACAACGGCTGAAGCCAACAAACTGGATTTCGATAAAGCTGCTGATCCAGGCGATGACGAGAAGAAAGAATCTTAATTTCACTATTAGAAATAAGCCGGGGCATTTTCCAATGCTTCCGGCTTTTTCTTCTTTAGAGAAGGTTAAATATCGACTTCAGACGAGAAACTAGTCCTAAGGGAAAGAACGAGGAATAAGGCCGACTGATAATAGTAATTTCGGGCTAATTTGTGGTTATTTAAGCATTGACACCACCAAGGATGTTGTGTAAATTAGGTGTAAATCTTTAAATATTATGTGAACATTTTCACTAGGTAATTTGCAGTTAATAAAGGGGAACAAGGACAGAAGGGACGGTGTGAAGATGGAAGCTTTGGCTTTAGAGCGTAAAGAGGAACAAAAGCGTGAGCTTAAGGAAAGAATTCTTCAATTGAAGAAAGAGCGTAATGCCATTATTCTTGCTCATTATTATCAGCGTGATGAAATTCAAGAGGTAGCAGATTTTAGGGGCGACTCCTTTTTATTGGCACAAAAAGCGGCATCAACCGATGCTGATGTTATAGTGTTCTGTGGTGTGCATTTTATGGGAGAAAGCGCTAAGATTTTGGCTCCGACCAAAACTGTCTTAATACCGGATGAGCGGGCTGGCTGTCCGATGGCCGATATGGTAAATGTGGATGGACTTCGCGCCTTAAAGAAGCAGCATCCGAATGCTAAGGTAGTTGCTTACATCAATACATCGGCCGATGTTAAATCAGAGACGGATATTTGCTGTACTTCAGCTAATGCGATTAAAGTAATCGAGTCGGTTGATTCGGATGAAATCATCTGGGTTCCGGATAAAAATTTGGGTGATTACGTATCCAAGTTTACCGACAAAAAAGTAATCATTTGGGAAGGGTATTGCAACACCCATGATATGCTTACTGTAAAAGATGTGGAGGAAATGAGAGCTCAGTATCCGAATGCCAAGTTTGTAGTTCATCCGGAATGCCGTCCTGAAGTAGTTAAGCTTGGAGACTTTGTCGGCAGTACTACAGCGATTATTAAATATTGCAAAGAATCCGAACATCAGGAGTTTATTGTTGGTACTGAAGACGGTACAGGATTCCAATTAAGGTTGGATAGTCCGAACAAATCATTCCATTTTGCTACTAAATATTTGGTTTGTCCTAATATGAAGGTAAATAATTTGAAAAAGGTAGTACGCTGTCTTGAAACCATGCAGCCGCAAATTTATGTGCCGCCACATGTCGCAGATCAAGCCAGAGCATCCCTGGAACGCATGCTGCTAGTGAAGTAGCATGCGTTACTCTCTTGTAAGAAGAGGTGAGCCTAACTATGATTCCACGTTATCTTGTAGATTTTGATATTAATGAATTGCCTCAAGTGCATATTGAAGTAATGGTGATCGGCGCGGGAATCGCCGGTCTTTTTACCGCTATAAAGGCTAGCGAAAAGTATAAAGTGCTTATGGTTACCAAGAAATCTCTTCTTGATAGTAATACCCGCTATGCTCAGGGCGGGATTGCTGCGGTTATTTCGGATGAGGATTCACCTGCCTATCACCGTCAGGATACTTTGGTTGCCGGAGCGGGATTATGTTCGCCATCTGCTGTCGATGTGCTGGTTCATGAAGGACCTGCAGGCGTTAAGGATTTAATACATATGGGGACACAGTTTGATTTGGAAAATGGTGAGTTTGCTCTTACGAAGGAAGGGGCACACAGCCAACGGCGTATTTTACACGCACATGGCGACGCTACCGGCGCTGAGATCGTTCGTGCTTTGTCAGAGAAGACGAAGCTGGATCCGAATATTGAAGTTTGGGATGATCATTTTGTTATTGATTTGATTACGGAGGATGGCGAGTGTCTGGGAGCTTTAGTTCAAAGGCAGGACGGTCAGAAATTATTTGTGAGAGCGAATGCAACTATCCTCTGCACAGGCGGAGCTGGGCAATTGTACCGCTATACTACGAATCCGGATATTGCTACAGGTGATGGTATCGCTATAGCTTACAGGGCTGGGGCTTTAATCCAGGATGTTGAGTTTATTCAGTTTCACCCGACGGCTCTATGTTATCCGGGAGCTCCAAGGTTTCTCGTATCCGAAGCGGTTCGCGGTGAAGGCGCTATCTTGCGCAATATTAAGGGCGAGCGATTTATGGAGAAGTATCATCACCAGCTGGAGCTGGCTCCGAGGGATATTGTTGCCCGTGCTATCGTAGATGAGATGGAAGAGACGAGATCTACGTTCGTCTACATTGATTTTACCCATGAATCGGAAGAAACGGTTAAGCATCGGTTTCCTACGATCTATGAGTTTTGTTTGAATTATGGATTGGATTTATCCTCCGATTGGATCCCTGTGGCGCCGGCAGCCCATTATATGATGGGTGGCGTAAAGACTGACCTGTACGGGGAGACGGAAGTCAGGCGGTTATTTGCATGCGGGGAAGTTTCATCGACAGGTGTGCATGGAGCGAACCGTTTGGCCAGCAATTCGTTATCGGAAGCCATTGTGTTTGGACGAAGGATTGTGGAACGTATTCACCAACTGAAGCCTTTGGAACAAGCCAAGGTAACAGCAGTGGATAAAAAAAGAACAGAGCATGCGCAGCAGCCTATTGTAGAGAAGAAACTAAAGCTTCAAAAGATCATGCTGCGATATGCCGGATTGAAGCGTACGGCGATAGGTCTTCAAAAGGGCTATGATGAGCTGCGCCGCCAGCTGTCTATATTCGATACGAGCTTGACCAAACGCGAGGATTATGAGTTTGCCAACCTGCTGACCTGTGCTCTATTGACCACTGAGGCTGCCTTGATTAGGGAAGAAAGCCGTGGGGGACACTATCGGGAGGACTTTGCTGAGAAGGATGACCTATTGTGGAGAAAACACACTGTTTTCAGCCGCGAGCAGGGCATTACGGAGGGACATATTGATGTATGAACTGCAGATGGAAATTATAAATAAAAATCTTCGGTTATGGCTGGAAGAAGATATAGGCATGGGCGATGTAACTACCATGACCACCATTGCGAAGGAGAGCCGTTCCAAAGGTATTATTCATTTGAAGGATAGTGGCATTATTGCGGGTTTGCAGATTGCAGAGGCTGTATTTGCATTGGTCGATCCCGAGCTGGAATTCAAAGCGAAGGTACAAGAGGGACAGGATGTAAGTTACGGCACTATAGTAGCTGAAGTATCTGGCAGTACGCGCAGCATCCTTCTCGGCGAACGTCTTGCTTTGAATTTAATGCAGAGGATGTCGGGGATTGCCACACGTACCAAGCAGTATGTCGATGCCTTGCAAGGATTGCCGGTCCGCCTGGTAGATACGCGAAAAACAACACCAGGACACCGACTGCTTGAAAAGTATGCGGTTCGTGTCGGCGGCGGCCACAATCATCGGTTTGGCCTTTACGACGCTGTCATGATTAAAGACAACCATATTAAAGGCTCTGGCGGTATCATAGAAGCCATTCGAGCTGCCCGTTCCCAAATTCCGCATACAATGAAGATTGAGATAGAAGTTGAAAGCATGGAGCAGTTGGAACTGGCTTTGTCAGCCCAGCCGGATATCATTATGCTGGATAACATGAAGCCGGAGCAAATGCGAGCAGCAGTTGCACGCATTAAATCGCAAGCTGCGCATATTCTGGTAGAAGCATCAGGTTCCATCACATTAGAAACGATTAAAGCCGTTGCCGAAACGGGCATTGATGTTATATCCGTCGGCCGATTGACGTATTCTGTTCAAGCTCTTGACATTAGTTTGGATCTAAATGAGCAGAAGGGGGTACAGTCGTGATTTTGGTCGTAGATGTGGGTAATACCAATATTGTATTAGGCATCTACAAGGGGAAGCAACTGCTGCATGATTGGCGTTTAAGCACGAATCGTTCGGCAACGGCTGATGAGTACGGAATGACAATGTACAATTTATTCCGGCATGCAGGCATTTCATTAGATCAAGTGAATGGCGTAATAATTTCATCCGTTGTACCGCCATTAATGTTTGTCCTGGAGCAATTGTGTGTAAAATACTTGAAGAAAGCCCCGCTGATTGTAGGACCGGGTATCAAAACAGGGCTCAACATCCGTTATGAAAATCCACGGGAGGTTGGTGCTGACAGGATTGTGAATGCGGTCGCAGCCATCGAGCAATATGGGGCGCCTTGTATCGTGGTTGATTTCGGGACGGCGACGACCTTCGACTATATAGATGAAGCGGGACAATATATCGGAGGAGCGGTTGCTCCCGGGATAGGTATTTCCACGGAGGCTTTGTATCAGCGAGCTGCCAAGCTGCCGCGAATCGAGCTGGTAAAGCCGAAAAGTGTTGTTGGACGCAATACGATAGCTTCGATGCAGGCGGGGATTATTTACGGTTTTGCCGGACAGGTGGATGGTATTGTGGATCGGATTTGCGATGAATTTAAAGTTAAGCCGAAGGTGGTTGCCACCGGTGGATTGGCGGAACTTATCTGCAGCGAATCACGTACTATTAAGTGCGTGAACCAATTGCTGACATTACAAGGTTTGCAAATTATTTATGAACGTAATCAATAAGACGGATCTGACAATCTAATACAGCCGATCATGAAAGGGAACACAGATGCGAGATTATTTAATTAGAGCGACTGCCATGGAAGGCAAAGTGAGAGCTTTTGCCGTTCGGGCTACGGGTATCGTAAATGAAATCAGTAAGCGCCATGCTATGACACCGACAACTACTGCTGCAGTAGGACGAACCGTTGCGGCGGGGTTAATGATGGGTGCCATGCTAAAAGGCGAAGAAAAATTAACGATTCTTGTTAAAGGCAGAGGACCGATTGGTCAGATCGTGGTCGATGCCAATGCTCACGGCGAGGTTCGCGGATATGTTGATAATCCGGAGGTTGATTTACCGCTGAACGAGGCGGGGAAATTGGATGTTGCCGGGGCGGTTGGAACCGAAGGCTTTTTGAATATTATCAAAGATTTAGGTCTTAAAGAGCCTTACCGCGGCAGTATACCACTTGTTTCTGGGGAGCTTGCTGAAGACTTCACCTACTATTTTGCCAAATCCGAACAAACTCCCTCCGCTGTGGCGCTTGGAGTTTTAGTTGGTGTCGATTACACGGTAACAGCGGCAGGCGGGTTTATTATCCAACTTTTGCCCGGATTAACCGATGATGAGATTTCGCTGATAGAGCTACAACTATCACGGGTTGAGCCGATTACCAAGATGCTGGAGCAAGGAATGGATCTTGAACATATTTTACATAAAATTTTGCCTGAAGTGCAGGTGCTGGGTGAGTCGGAGGTTGAATTTCGCTGCAAGTGCTCTAAAGAGCGAGTGGAACAAACTTTGGTCTCCCTGGGGCGGGCAGAAATAGAGCAGCTTCTGAACGAGGATGAGAAAGTGGAAGTAATCTGCCATTTTTGTAATGAAGCATATCAGTTTGAGAAAGACGATTTAAGGGTCATACTACAACAGATGTAATCAGGTATAACAATAAATATGAAAGCTTGAGAGGGCCATACGAGGGGATTAGGAATGCGAAACATTAGGGTATTGTGGGGAGTCAATGCGGTTTTGCTGCTTGCTGTTGTCATCCTTTCCTTCGTAGTGTTTGCTGATTTCTTTACCCAACCCAATGCCGACATGAAGCCGGGCCAGACAAACCAGAACCAATCTGCGCGTGTAATTGCAACAATCGGTGAGAAAACTATAACGAGCATGGATTTGGAGCAGCAGCTGCTGCAGAAGCACGGCCGGGAACTGTTGAACCAAATGGTGGATCATGAAGTTATTCGCATGGAAGGAACAGCACAGGGGACCAATGTGGAAGATAGCGAGATCCAAAAAGAATTAAAACGTATGCAGCAAGGCTATGACAGCGAAACGCAATTTTATGAATCAATGAAAGAACAGCTGGGAATGACTCCGGAAGCATTAAAAACGGATGTTTACGATAAGCTGCTCCTTGAAAAGCTGGCTATCCGCTATATTACAATTTCAACCGAGCAGGTGGACGCTTATATGAAGGCCCATCCTGAAGAATTCAGATCGGCTACGCAGTTGCGGCTGCAGCAGATTGTAGTTGGCAGTAAAGACCAAGGATCGAAGGTGGCGGCTGATCTCTCCAAAGGGATGGACTTTGGAAAGGTTGCCAGAGAGAGATCTCTTGACGATGCGACAAGGGAAAATGGGGGCGATCTGGGGTGGATAGAGGAAGATGATCCATTCGTTGCCGCGCCTGTATTGAAAGCTGCTGTGCAGCTGAAGACGGGCGAGGTTAGCAAACCGATCGAAGTCAATGGTCAAATATATTTCATCAAACTGAAAGACCGCAAGGAAGATCCGAAGTTCAGCAAGGATCAGGTGAGGGAAGCTGTCAGAAAAGAGTTGGCCTTACGCGAGGCGCCCCCATTAAAGGAAGTTATTAAATCCATCCGGGAAAAATGGAAGGTCACCATGACATTTTAAGTTTTTATGCTTGGCTCCGCACAATGTTGTGAAATGCATTCGTCCCTAAGGACGGCAATTCCGTCAATCTTTGGGAAATTAGTATTGACAAGCCTTATAGGGGTTGATAAGATAAATGTAGAATACCTAGCATTTTACTCGGATATTATTGATATCATTTTAGGAGGAACTCATAATGGCTAAATTAGTTCAAAGCGTTACCGAATTGATTGGTGGTACACCCCTGGTAAGATTGAACCGTGTAGTACCTGAAGGAAGCGCAGAAGTTTATGTGAAGCTAGAGTATCAGAATCCCGGAGCTAGTGTTAAAGACCGTATCGCAATCAGCATGATTGAGGTAGCGGAGCAAGAAGGTAAAATTAAACCTGGAGACACCATTGTAGAGCCAACCAGCGGTAACACAGGTATTGGTTTGGCATTAGTGGCTGCAGCTAAAGGATATAAAGCAATCTTGGTTATGCCTGAAACAATGAGTATTGAACGACGCAATCTGCTTCGTGCTTATGGAGCGCAATTGGTATTGACACCGGGAGCAGAAGGAATGAAGGGTGCAATTAAAAGAGCTGAGGAAATTCAAGCCGAGAATCCTTCCTACTTTATCCCGCAACAATTTAAAAACCAAGCGAATGTTAAAGTTCACCGTGAAACAACTGGACCGGAAATTGTTGAAGCGATTAACTCGCACGATGGTAAACTGGATGCTTTCATCTCCGGTATCGGTACTGGAGGTACCATCACAGGTGCAGGCAGCGTGTTGAAAGAGAACTTTCCTGACATTAAAATTTATGCTGTAGAGCCGAGTGCTTCTCCTGTATTATCTGGAGGAAAACCGGGTCCTCATAAAATCCAAGGGATTGGCGCAGGTTTTGTCCCGGATATTTTGAATACAAATATTTATGATGCTGTCATTCAAGTTGATAATGAAGATGCATTCGAAACTTCCCGCCGCGTAGCGAAAGAGGAAGGAATCCTTGGCGGAATTTCCTCAGGCGCAGCAATTTTCGCAGCACTTAAGGTAGCCAAAGAGCTGGGAGCCGGCAAACGTGTAGTTGCAGTCGTTCCTAGTAACGGAGAAAGATACCTCAGCACACCGTTGTACCAGTTTGAAGAATAATTCGTGAGCAGGAAGCCCTTCAGTTCGCTGAGGGGCTTTTTTTCATAGACAATTTCAAGTATACTAAGTCCAAACTTAAGTGTTCGTTGATTGAGTAGAGGAAGGGGGCTTTGTAGTGACTTTAATAACCAACGAGCAGTGGCGGGAGTGGTCACAGCATTATACGATGCTTCCCTACGTACATGGTTATCCGTTAGAATCGGATCGCCTCATTTCATGGGAGCTTGCATGGAAGGAAGCCTTGCCGGGCTCCTTTGTATTAGAGAGCGGCAAGGGAGGAAGGTATACCTTCCTTGGATTGGAGCCTTTATCTGAAATTCGGGGTAATGGAGGTCAAGCATCGATTAAGAATGCTGGTCAGCCCGATATAGTGGATCAAGTGCAAGGCTCGCCACTTACGCTCGTGAAGCAGTGGATGGAGCCTTACCGCGCCCCAGTTGTGGAAGGCATGCCGAAGTTCGTTGGCGGCTGTGTCGGGTTCTGGGGCTATGATGTAGTCAGGACGATCGAACGGCTGCCCGAAGCGGCGGCAGATGATTTGCCGATCCCTGATTATGCATTTGTCCGGCTGGATAAGCTGTGGATCATTGATCACGAGGAGCGTAAGCTTTATTGCTCTGTGCACACATCGCTGGCCGAGGCAAAGGCCGAGGGGCTGTCGTTAGAGCAGAGCTACGAGCGGGCTCAAGCTACTGCAGAGCAGATGAAGAAGCAGTGGGATCGTATTGCGGAGGTAAACACCTTAGCTCCTTATGTTCGAACCCGCGAGGATATGCTCCAGCGGACAGCTGAGGATTTACTGCATGTGGATTTTGATTCGATTAAAGGGATCCAGGCGGATTTCTCAAGAGAGGCTTATATGGAAGCCGTACGGAAGATCCAAGCTTATATCGGAGCGGGAGATGTCTTTCAGGTTAATTTATCGGTGCGGCAGCATAAGCAGCTTCAACAGGCTCCCGAGCAGATTTATGAATGGCTTCGCCTGGTTAATCCGTCTCCTTATATGGGGATGCTGCGTTTTCACGATTTTCAATTGGTTTCTGGCTCGCCCGAGCTTTTGGTGCAGCTTGAGAACGGCACGGTACGCGCAAGGCCGATTGCTGGGACGCGTCCTCGAGGGCATAATGCTGAAGAAGACCGTCGCCTTGCGGATGAGTTGATCCATCACGAGAAAGAGCGTGCTGAGCACATTATGCTGCTTGATCTTGAACGCAATGATCTGGGGCGGATTTCAACCTACGGCACCGTTCGGGTAAAAGATTTTATGGTGATCGAGTATTACTCCCATGTTATGCATATTGTCTCGCAGGTTGAAGGGCTCTTGGCAGAGGGGAAGCAGGCATTTGATATTATAGCGGCAGCATTTCCGGGGGGGACCATTACAGGCGCTCCCAAAATCCGCACAATGCAAATCATCGAAGAGCTGGAGCCTGTTCGTCGGGGTCCATACACGGGGTCTATCGGTTGGATTGACTATAATGGTAATATGGAATTTAATATTATTATCCGCACTTTAGTCATTGCAGATGGAGTTGGATATGTCCAAGCGGGTGCCGGGATCGTTATCGATTCCATTCCGGAGAAGGAATACACTGAGTCTATTAACAAAGCAAAAGCCATGTGGAAAGCTATTCAATACAGCGAAATGAACGTCGAAAATTTAGTGTAATGGAGGCGGATGGACATGATTCTCGTTATAGATAACTACGATTCGTTTACGTATAATTTGGTGCAATATTTAGGTGAGCTGGGTGAGCAGGTAGAGGTCCGCCGTAATGATGAAATCGATTTGGCCGGAATTGAAGCATTGAACCCGGATCATATTCTGATTTCTCCCGGACCTTGCACGCCTAATGAAGCAGGGGTCAGCCTGGCGCTGATTGATCACTTTAAAGGTAAGATTCCAATCTTTGGTGTGTGCTTAGGACATCAATCTATTGGACAAGTATTTGGAGGCGAGGTTGTACGGGCAGAGCGGCTTATGCACGGCAAAACTTCACCTATTATTAACGATGGCAAAACTTTATTCAAAGGTCTTCCTTCACCTTTTACTGCAACAAGGTACCACTCGTTAATTGTAAAACGCGAGACGCTGCCAGACTGCTTGGAAATTAGTGCGGAAACGGCAGAAGGTGAAATTATGGGGCTTCGTCATAAGGAATATCCGATTGAAGGTGTTCAATTTCACCCGGAATCAATCATTACCGATCACGGATTGCAAATATTGCGCAATTTCTTGAACGAAACAACTGTGAAGCAAGCGTGAAGATATATGTGAATGGGACTCTAATAGATGAAGAGAAGGCCGTGGTCTCTGTATATGATCACGGTTTTCTTTACGGTATTGGTTTGTTCGAAACATTTCGGACCTATGGCGGGCATCCTTTTTTACTTCAGGAGCATGTGAATCGTTTGAAAGCAGGTTGTGACCAGCTGGGGATCTCTTATAAGCCAGCAGCAGAGCAGTGGCAGCGAATTGTTCAGGAGCTGCTGGAGGTTAATGAACTGGGGGATGCGTATATACGCTTTACAGTTACGGCTGGGCGGAACTTGCTTGGACTTCCGGGGGGAGACTATGCTGAGCCTTCAGTAATCGTATATATTAAGGACCTTCCGGCGAGGAATGAACAATTGTACCGGCTTGGCAAACCACTCCAGCTTCTGAGGCTAGTCAGAAATACACCAGAAGGCACAGAACGCTTGAAGTCGCTTCATTACATGAACAATATTTTAGCGAAACGCGAGCTTTTGAACTACCCCTGGGCATCCAATACCGAAGGGCTGTTTGCGGATGCTAAAGGTAATTTGGCCGAGGGAATTGTCAGTAATCTATTCTTCGTCAACAAAGGGCAGCTATTTACGCCTTCTTTAGAAACCGGCATATTACCGGGTATTACAAGGGCCTTCCTCATGCGTCTAGCGGCAGAAGCGGGAATGAGATTAGAGGAAGGTTTTTACACTTGGAGCGATTTGTTAGAAGCGGATGAGGTGTTTATCACCAATTCCATTCAGGAGATTGTCCCTATTACCTCGTTATTTAATGTAGAAGGGCAGAAGGTTATTGTAGGTAATGGAAATGCAGGTGAATGGACGACCGAGTTGATGCGACTTTATGAACGGCATACGCTGCTTTTGGCACAAGGAGGGTAAGTATATTGATGAAACGTGAAATTAATCCATTGAGCTGCGGTGATCTCTCGCTGGATGTTGCAGGCCGTACGCTGATTATGGGGATTTTGAATGTCACACCAGACTCTTTTTCGGATGGGGGCCGGTATACTGAGTTGTCGGCTGCAGTAGAGCAAGCCAAACAAATGATCGCGGCAGGAGCGGATATTATTGATATCGGAGGGGAATCAACTCGTCCCGGCTTCCAGACCGTGACACTTGAGCAGGAATTGGAGCGGGTCGTTCCCGTCGTTAAGGCCATACGTGAGGCAGGACTTCAAGTGCCGCTGTCCATAGATACCTATAAAGCGGAAGTTGCGCGGCAGGCGCTTGAAGCAGGGGCTCATATTCTCAATGATATATGGGGGCTGAAAAAGGATACTGACATGGCTCGCATTGCCGCTGACTATGGCTGCCCTATTGTGCTGATGCATAATCGTATTGAGGCGGTATATGATAACTTCATCCATGATGTTATCGAGGATTTGCGCGAATGCATCAGATTAGCTCATGCATCAGGGGTTAAGGATGAGCAGATCATCCTCGATCCGGGAATCGGTTTCGCCAAATCCTATGAGCAAAATCTTCAACTCATGAATGAACTTCACCGGATTGTAGATTTAGGTTATCCAGTTCTGCTTGGAACCTCGCGGAAAAGCATGATTCAGAAGGCGCTTCAGCTTCCAGCTAATGACATTGTTGAGGGTACGGCTGCGACGGTAACTATGGGAATTGTACAAGGGTGTCGAATTATGCGTGTTCACGATGTGTCAGCAATGAAGCGGGTGGCTGTAATGACTGATGCTATCGTGGGACAAAGGCTGGCATTTTAAAGCTGTGGAATTTATCGATAAGCAAGTTGTGAAATGTTCTTTGAGGGGGCTAACGAAACAACATGGATAAAATTGTTATGACGGGTATGCAGTTTTTCGGCTATCATGGAGTTTTTCCAGAGGAAAATAAATTGGGCCAACGTTATCAAGTGGATGTGGAACTGCATTTGCCCTTGGACAAGCCCGGCTCCAGCGATTGTATTGATGATACGGTTAATTACGCAGAAGCCTATGGAATTATTAAGACCATTGTGGAGCAAGAGGTGTATAAGCTGATCGAGGCTTTGGCAGAACGTATTGCATCTGAGCTCCTGCAAACTTATACTAGTATAAATGAAATTACCGTACGCGTCCTAAAGCCACATCCTCCTGTAGCGATGTTTTTTGATGGAGTATTGGTTGAAATTCATAGAAAGCGGGCATAAACTTCATGGGCTCTAAGCCATTAATTTACGCATATATTGCGTTAGGATCTAATATGGGAGATCGGGAGCATTATCTAACAGAGGCTATTCGGCAGTTGGATGCTTACGATAATATCGAAGTATCCGGCCGATCCGGTATTTATGAAACGGAGCCAGTGGGTGTTACAGACCAAGCCCCTTTTCTTAATATGGTGCTGGAGCTGAAGATATCGCTCACGGCAGAAGAGCTTTTTACGATTATGCTTCTGATTGAACAAAATCTTGGCCGTACCAGGGAATTGAGATGGGGACCGAGGACCATTGATTTGGATATGCTGCTGTTTGATGAAGTTAGGCAGGATGATCCGCAGCTTATTCTTCCTCATCCACGGATGATGGAAAGAGCATTTGTTCTCGTACCTTTGGTCGAGGTTATGCAGATGCGCAGTCCGCAGCAGGCTGCCAGGTTGACGACACATTTAGAGGGGCTGGAAGGAAAGGAAGGCGTTACACTATGGAAAAAAATATAATCGCTCAGCGCATCCGCGCTTTCCGCAAGTTAAAAGGCTTCACACAAAATGAACTGGCTGATCAACTCGATGTATCTATTGCTATCTTGGGAGCTATTGAGAGGGGAACACGCAAACCGGATCAAAAAATAATTCGTAAAATTTCCGAGGTATTGGGAATTGAGCCTGAAGAATTATTGCCTGTAGCCAAATAAAAATAGAAAGGAGTGAAAATGATGTTGAAAATAGGGAATGTTGAAGCACCGAATAAAGTTGTGCTTGCTCCTATGGCAGGCGTGTGCAACCCTGCTTTTCGTTTAATTGCCAAGGAATTCGGTACAGGGCTTGTATGTGCTGAGATGGTAAGCGATAAAGCGATAGTTCACGGTAATCATCGTACTATAGATATGCTGTTCGTTGATGACCGTGAAAAACCTCTGAGTCTGCAGATTTTTGGTGGAGATACGGATACGCTTGTCGAAGCTGCTAAATATGTCGATCAGCATACGAACGCTGATATCATAGATATTAATATGGGCTGTCCCGTACCGAAAATCACGAAATGTGATGCAGGTGCGCGGTGGCTTCTGGACCCATCGAGAATCGAACAAATGATCTCAACCGTTGTAAAATCGGTAAACAAGCCGGTTACCGTTAAGATGAGAATTGGCTGGGATGACGAGCACGTATATGCCGTTGAAAATGCCAAAGCCGTCGAGAACGGCGGAGGCTCAGCGGTATCCGTTCATGGTAGAACTCGTGTACAGATGTATACAGGTCATGCCAATTGGGACATTATTAAAGATGTTAAGGAAGCTGTGTCGATTCCTGTCATTGGCAATGGTGATGTGCTTACTCCAGAGGATGCTAAACGAATGCTTGACCACACAGGTGTAGACGGTGTAATGATCGGGCGTGCTGCGCTGGGGAATCCGTGGATGCTGTATCGGACCGTCCAGTACTTAACCAAAGGAGAGCTCCCTCCAGAACCGACCGGACAGGAAAAAATTCGTATTGCTCTTTTGCATATGGACCGTTTGGTAGCTCTTAAGGGTGAGAATGTAGCTGTGAAGGAAATGCGCAAGCATCTGGCCTGGTATTTGAAAGGATTAACTGGCTCGGCACGTGTGAAGGACATTATTATGGAGCAAACGAAGCGGGATGCGATGGCGCAGGTATTAGAGGATTTTGTAGCTTCCATGGACGGAAAGGCTGTAGAAGAGGCGCCTGAAGCATCAACCTTAATACACTGATTGCCATGAAGTTGTATGCATTTGGCTTAGATTGACATTTGTATGGGCTTGCAATATAATCAGTCAATAGTCATTTCCGAAGACGGATCAGTCATCAGGATTTCGTTCGTTAATATATTAATTATTAGTGAATTCATAGTGTCGATGTATCTGCTCGAAATATGAAAATCTTTCACATGACAGGAGATCGTTTGTAATGAGTGAAAAAGAAGTCATCCTGACTCAGGAAGGTTTAAAAAAGCTTGAGGAAGAATTGGAACATCTTAAAAGCGTGAAGCGCCGTGAGGTTGCCGAAAGAATTAAAGTAGCGATCGGTTATGGCGATATTAGTGAAAATTCCGAGTATGAGGATGCTAAGAACGAGCAGGCATTTATTGAGGGTAGAGTTATGACTCTTGAAAAATTGCTGCGTAACGCCCGAATCATCAACAATGACGATGTCAGCACCGATACTGTTAGCGTAGGGGCTATAGTTACGTTGAAGGATTTGGAATTTGGCGATGTCGTTGAATATAACATTGTAGGAACTGCGGAATCTGATCCGCTGCACAATAAAATTTCGAATGAAAGTCCAGTAGGCAAAGCGATTTTGGGTAAGGTAAAAGGCGCAGTAGTGGACGTTAACGTACCTGCAGGTACCATTCAGTACGAAATTATCGATATTAAGAAGTAAGTGGATGCTTGCCATTTTCCGCTAATAACTGTCGATAGAAGCTTCCTATGGAAGCTTTTTTAGTTGAACAGACAGTTGGTTTTTATACTTTGCTGACTTCAGCTCTGACAAACGAGATCGCACCTTCAAAGGCGTCGGGACCGGTTATCCTTAGTTGAAGAGCGAAGCCAGGTTAATACTATAAAACATGCTAAAAAGCCAGAAAAGGAGTGGGAACCATGACTGTAGAACAACAGGAACTTAACGAGCTGTTGCAGATCCGTCGTAATAAATTGGACGAGCTTCGCGGCTTGGGAATCGATCCATTCGGACAAAAGTTTGAATTAACTCATCATGCGGGAGAGCTATTTAAAGCCTATGATGAGCAAAGTAAAGAAGATTTGGATGCAATCGGAGCGGAGGTTAGTGTCGCTGGGCGAATTATGCAAAAGCGGAGTATGGGTAAAGCTGGCTTCACGCATATTCAGGACATTACCGGAAAAATTCAGATCTATGTGCGGGAAGATGCAGTGGGATCAACCAAATATCAAGCCTTTGACATACTGGATATTGGGGATATTATCGGCATTAAAGGCACCATATTCAAGACTAAAACAGGGGAACTTTCAGTAAAGGCGCTTAACGTTGAGGTGTTGTCCAAATCTTTGCTTCCTCTGCCGGATAAATACCATGGCTTGAAGGACGTGGAGCTTCGCTATCGTCAAAGATATGTAGACCTTATTATGAATCAGGAAGTTCAGGCTGCTTTCATTCAGCGTTCCAAAATTATTCAATCGATGCGCCGTTATTTGGATACCCGCGGTTATTTGGAAGTGGAAACTCCAACCCTGCATTCAATTGCTGGGGGAGCTTCGGCTCGTCCTTTTATAACGCATCATAATGCATTGGACAAGCAGCTGTATATGCGGATCGCCATTGAGCTGCATTTGAAGCGTCTAATTGTAGGCGGTATGGAAAAAGTGTATGAAATCGGACGCGTATACCGTAACGAGGGGACTTCGACTCGACATAATCCTGAGTTTACGATGATAGAACTGTACGAAGCTTATGCAGATTATTTGGATATCATGAAGCTAACCGAAGAAATGATTGCACATATAGCGCAGGAAGTGCTTGGTACAACCAAAGTTCAATATCAAGAGCATGAAGTGGACCTTACTCCAAATTGGAGACGGGTTTCTATGGTCGATGCAATTAAAGAAGTGACGGGTGTTGACTTCAGCAAGCAGATGACGGATGAAGAGGCGCATCAATTGGCCAAAGAACATAAAGTCCATGTAGAGCCAATGATGACATTTGGTCATATTGTCAATCAGTTCTTTGAGGCGTTTGTTGAAGAAACCTTAATTCAGCCTACCTTTGTATATGGGCATCCTGTGGCTATTTCGCCATTGGCCAAAAAGAACGAGCAGGATCCACGATTTACGGATCGCTTTGAACTGTTTATTGTCGCGCGTGAGCATGCCAATGCATTCACTGAGCTGAATGATCCTATTGACCAGCGGGAACGTTTTGAAGCGCAGCTTGTGGAGCGTGAGCAGGGTAATGATGAAGCGCATGAAATGGATGAAGATTTCATTCGTGCTTTGGAATACGGTATGCCGCCTACAGGTGGGTTAGGAATCGGTATAGATCGTTTGGTTATGCTGTTGACGAACGCTCCATCCATTCGCGATGTACTATTATTTCCTTCCATGCGTGAGCGTCAGGGCGAATAAAGCAATTGGATCGGTGACATGATATAGCGTATCTTCCCTATGGGGGTAGATGCGCTATTTTTTGTTTCCAACGGAAGTAAAAAACATTTCAGTTGCTTTTCTCATTGTGATTTGGTATATTACTTTTTGTCGCTTCTGACGCAGGTGTTAAATCGAATAAATCGATATGGTTGATTTTAAAATAATACTTGCATTGTGATGGGCGAATGTGTTATCTTATAAAAGTCGCCGCTAAACATGGTGACATAAATCGACAAAGAAGAAAGTCAGCAATGACGTGGCTTTGTCAACGATTGCCCTTTGAAAACTGAACAACGAGTGAGTGTTGAAATAGAGAATGCAAATTCTCGCTAGCATTACTTTTGAGCTTAAGACAAGCTTGCGTTAAACGGTCCTTGTGACCAACTTTAATGGAGAGTTTGATCCTGGCTCAGGACGAACGCTGGCGGCGTGCCTAATACATGCAAGTCGAGCGGATTGTTCCTTCGGGAACAGTTAGCGGCGGACGGGTGAGTAACACGTAGGCAACCTGCCTGTAAGACCGGGATAACTATCGGAAACGATAGCTAAGAGCGGATAGCTGGATGGAACGCATGTTCTGTTCATGAAACACGGAGCAAT
>NZ_JANQBD010000037.1 GCF_024722015.1 Paenibacillus radicis (ex Xue et al. 2023)
ATTGCTCCGTGTTTCATGAACAGAACATGCGTTCCATCCAGCTATCCGCTCTTAGCTATCGTTTCCGATAGTTATCCCGGTCTTACAGGCAGGTTGCCTACGTGTTACTCACCCGTCCGCCGCTAACTGTTCCCGAAGGAACAATCCGCTCGACTTGCATGTATTAGGCACGCCGCCAGCGTTCGTCCTGAGCCAGGATCAAACTCTCCATTAAAGTTGGTCACGAAGACCGTTTAACGCAAGCTTGTCTTAAGCTCAAAAGTAATGCTAGCGAGAATTTGCATTCTCTATTTTAACACTCACTCGTTGTTCAGTTTTCAAAGGGCAAATTCTAACTTTATTACTTGAATTAAGCTATACGTCACAGCTACGCATCCACAGTATTTCGTGTTTTGTTTTAGCGGCGACTTTCTTAATATACCACAGTTGAAAACCTGATTGCAAGTTTTATTTTCCAACGAAGGAAAAACCACATCATACAATCCAAAGCTTCACTGCAACAAGCAGCAATAAACCCGGAACTCCTAGAACACTCACGGTCCCGACTGTGGTCGCATTGATCGGAACTTCCACACGTGTATACGGCCCGAGCAGATTTACAATATACAATAAAAAAGCGGCAATTGCAACATTCAGGCAAAGATAACCGATCCAGTTAAACGCAAACCTGTGACGAAACAGTGTAAACACCAGAAGAATACCCGAAATGCTAAAAATCCCCCACAACAAATAGGACTTTATCATTACCCCTCCATAACCCTCCCCCTGTTAACTTCTATGGCAGACAACTTCAAATTTTTCGCCTGTTTAATAAGCATTTCAAAACGTTTTTCAGCAGCTTCCAACGCAAAAACAGCATAGTCAATCTGTTCTTTCTCCAGAACGAAGTCCAGCCTTTTTTGTGCGGTTACCCATTCCATGTGAGCTCTTTCAATTTCCTGCATCAGCTGTAATTTATCATTCATCTCCAACTCTGACTTCCTTCGCTGTACACGACTCAATCGATGCCAAAACCTCAACCCAATCCCCTCCTGAATACAGTGATAAGTGATAGGACCAGAGCATGTACTACAAAAATGAATAAGTATTTTGCAGCCTCTTGCCTCTTTTATATACATATGAAACCAACTCCCAAGATAGAACGCCAAACTAGCAAAAAGTACAAATGACCCGCCGAAAACAAAAAAAAGCCGAGCATATCATAGATATGCACGACTTTATGCTAAGGAACTTCTGGTATTACATCAAAAATAAACTTCCGATAAACTACAACTCTCTGCGCCCTTCAAGCGCTTTGGTTAAAGTAACCTCATCCGCATATTCCAAATCGCCACCAACGGGTAGTCCATGCGCAATGCGAGTGACCTTCAAGCCAAAAGACCGTACAAGCCGAGATAAATACATAGCTGTTGCTTCACCTTCAATGTTAGGGTTTGTAGCCAGAATCAGCTCCTGCACCCTCTCATCGCTCAAACGTTTCAACAAATCGGCAATGCGAATTTCGTCAGGACCGATACCTTCCATAGGTGAAATGGCTCCATGAAGCACATGGTAGTAGCCGTTAAACTCGCGGGTTCGCTCCATGGCAACAAGATCTCTCGGTTCTTGAACAACGCAAATTATTGAATGATCCCTTCCCTTGTCCTGGCAAATACGGCAGGGGTCGGTATCTGTAATGTTACAACAGATGGAGCAATAATGCAGATTCCTTTTGACATTCACCAACGCTTTGGCGAAATCAATACAATCCTCTTCCTTCATTCGCAGCACATGAAAAGCAAGCCGTGCCGCTGTCTTGGGGCCAATACCCGGCAAACGGGAGAAGGCGTCGATCAGTTTAGCTAACGGTTCAGGATAAAACAAAGGGATAGCTCCTTATAGCGCAACCATAACATCAGGGTACATCGAAGCCAGTTATCACTAGGGTGCAACCGTTGCTTGAAGCACGACTGAGTTGGTTGTCACTCTTATGGTGTTAAATTAGAATAAGCCGGGAATGTTCATTCCACCGGTTAAGCGAGACATTTCTTTATTAGCGAGCTCCTCAGCTTTGGTCATAGCATCATTGACAGCCGTCAAGACGAGGTCCTGCAGCATTTCTACATCCTCTGGATCCACAGCTTCAGGCTTGATCAGGATAGAGGTGATTTTCTTTTGCCCGTTTACGCTTACAGTTACAACCCCGCCGCCGGCAGAGCCTTCCACCGATTTTTGAGCAAGCTCCTCTTGGGTTTTCAGCATTTGCTCCTGCATCTTCTTAACTTGCTTCATCATTTGATTCATGTTGTTCATAAAAAATCACTCCTCGTTATCAGTCTTCTTTTATTTTAACTAAGTCTTCACCAAATAATTGAATAGCCTCACTAATCCATTCTTCTCTAGCAGCCACAGGTTCATCCTCTGGAACAAGCTTAAGCTCTTCTTTACTTCCTTCAACCGGTTTAACTTGATCAGCAGCTGACTTCCAATCCTTAATCATGATGGATATCAACCTGTACGGACTGCCCAAAACATCCGCCATTACCTGCTCAATCAATTGTTTATTAGCCGGCTTCTCTGTCGTTTCCCGATGCATCGAGCTTTTAAATGCTACCAATACTGCATCTCCATGGACCGATACAGGCTCACCGTCAACCAACCAGGCATGAATGGTAATTCGCTGTTCCTTCACCCGACCCAACACCTGATTCCACTTCTGGAGTACCGACTTAGAATCCTGAGAGTCCTTCCCTTCCAGGAAGCCGTCCAGCTTCTCGACACTCTTCTTCATCGCCGCCGGAATCGCTGTACTTCTTGAGCCGGAACCGGATTGCCCAGCCCCACCGCCGGTAGCACTGCCCGCCGCAGGTGCAACACCCTGCTTCTGCAGCTGCACCAATTGCTCCTCAAGCCGCTGAATACGGCTCATTAATTGAGACACAAGTCCATCAGGAGCACGTTCCGCACCCTTGGAGCCATCGCTGATGCCAGCCCGGGAGGGAGCCCCTCCAGCAGTAGAGCTGCACAACTTCATCAGCGCCACTTCAAGCAGCGTCTGAGGCTGCACCGAGTATTTCATCTCCGTTTGGTAATAGTTCAACGTATCCATCATGGAAATAAGCTCTTGTGTAGTGAATGACTCAGCAACACCGGCAAATCTTTTTACATCAATAATTCGATCCGTTACGGCTTGTGAGCCGGGAACCATCTTAACCATCAATAAATCGCGGAAATAATACAGCAGGTTTTCCATGCACTTGTCGGCACTCTTACCCTCCTGCATAAAATCATCGATCAGCTGCAGCACCGCTCCTACATCACGCTGTTTGATGGCCTGAACCAGCTTTTCAAACTGATCTGAAGCCATCCCTCCGGTAATGGAAATAACGTCGTCATAAGTAACGTGCTGCCCTGAAAACGCCATAATCTGATCCAGCAAACTGAGTGCATCGCGCATTCCGCCGTCAGAAAGTCTGGCGATAAATCGGATCGCATCATCATCAGCTTCTATCCGTTCTTCCCGGCACACCTCATGTAGCCGCTCCACCTGGTCCTCCAGTGAAACACGACGGAAATCAAACCTTTGGCATCGCGATATAATCGTGGCCGGCAGCTTGTGCGGCTCTGTAGTAGCCAGAATGAACATAACATGTGCAGGCGGTTCCTCCAATGTTTTTAACAAAGCATTGAAAGCTTCCGTCGTCAGCATATGGACTTCATCGATAATATATACCTTTTGGCGAACTTCGGTTGGCGCATATTTCACCTTGTCGCGAATGTCCCGGATTTCTTCCACACCCCGATTAGAGGCTGCATCGATCTCCACTACATCCATGACTGCACCTTCCGTAATACGTATGCAATTAGCACATTCATTACAAGGCTCTACCGCCGGGCCATTCAAGCAGTTTACGGCTTTGGCTAATATTTTAGCCGCGCTCGTTTTACCCGTCCCTCTTGGACCATTGAATAAATAAGCATGCGTAAACCGACCTTCGCGAAGAGAGTTTTGCAGTGTTTGAACGATGTGCTTTTGACCAACAATTTCTCGGAAAGCCTGCGGTCTCCACGTTCGGTATAATGCGATATGTGACAAAAGCATCCTCTCCAGTAATTGTTTATCCTGTTTATTATACTACACAACGGAATGTCTTTGAAGTGGTTAAGGAAAAGGGATACTAACGGTAAATGTGGTCCCGAAGCCTTTCGAGGAAACGCGAATATGACCGCCGATATCGTGAATAATACGCTGACACACCGATAGGCCTAACCCGGTCCCCTCAGCCTTGGTGGTAAAAAAAGGATCGAAAATCTTATCAATAACAAACAAGGGAATTCCGGGGCCTGTATCATGAATATCAAAGTTCACTTTACGCTCGTCATCGTCCACCCTTTCGGTTAAGGTTAAATGGCCTCCGTCCCCCATAGCCTCGATGCCATTTTTGCATATATTTAAAAATACTTGTTTCAACAACTCCCTATCCGCTATTACCGACGGCAGCTTATCTGCTGATTCGTAGTGCATGATAACGCCATGCATGATAGCCTCATTATTAATTATTGGAAGAATGTCCTTCATAACCTGCGAGGTATCTACCTCTACGTAAGTCACATTTTTGGGCTTGCTAAGCAATAGAAACTCATTTACCAACTCATTAATCCGATTGATCTCGGTCAGCATGACTTCGGTATACCCGGTTTCACGGTCCATTCCCAGATCCTTCATCGTTTTGCGCATCATCTGCAGGAAGCCTTTGATCGAAGTAAGCGGATTGCGAATTTCGTGAGCCGTCCCTGCCGCTATTTGACCAATCATAGCCAACCGATCACTGCGCTGCACTTGCTCTTCTAACGAACGAAGATTGGTAACATCCTTAAATATGATGTAGGCGCCTACAACTCGATGATCTTCATCACGAAGCACATTGGAATCCACCAGCAGCTCATAGCGCTCTTGATTGTTTGTCCAAGAAAGTGCATGATTTCGGACAACCATGCCATCCAAAATATTGCGGTGCACCAGTTGATGTTCCGCAGGCATGTTAGCAAAAATCTGCTCTACCTGGCAATTAATAACATCCTCTTTAGTTAATCCTAGCACACGGCATGCCATATCGCTAATATCAATAAGCTCAAACTGCGTATTCATCAATATGACTCCAAGATTAACATCACGCAAAAATGTACCAGCGAATCGTTGTAGCAAATTTAAACCTTGCTGCACCGGGCCACCCCCCTTTGTCTGCCAACCCTAGTTAACTTTAGTATACAATTCTCCTAAATATTTCATTTTCCTTCTGTAAACGCAAAAAAACACCGTTCTTAAGCCCTAGAAGAGCCTATCCCGATGTTTATCGTGTGCATAAATTGTAAGTAAAACCGTGCACCTAATTTGATATTACGATCCAAGCGGAATTTTTAGACTCAGCTCAAGTTAGGCCACCCTCCGGCACATGGAACATCCCGCTTACGGCTGCTTCCTTCCGAACCTGACCGGATTCACAAGCATCCATTGCGGAGGACCCGACTCTCAACACCAATTCTAAAACCCAAGCCTTACATCGCAATACCGCAGTTAGGCGATCAACCCCGCTGTAGCGGATTGCAGGTTACAGGGCACCGCTACCTCCCCGTCTAGCACGGCAAAGATAAGTATAGACGATTCATACTGAAATAGCAACCTGCAGCATTATTTACGAGAAACGGAAACCTTTACCGTATATCGGGGCATTGCGTGGGATAGCTTATCTCTAGCTTCCTTCTCTACAACCGCTACTTCCTGATCGGTTAAATTAGCAGGGACATCTATTTTAACGTTAGCTGTATCCCCATTGACTGAAATCGTTGAACCTGTTACATGGGGTACTTGGTTAATTGTAGCCTTCATCAGCCTCGTATCTGCCAAATAAGTATGATGAGTCGGGCTAGTCGGCATATTGGGATTGACATCCGTAATTCCCAGAAGCCCATCTTGCGAATAGGATTTAACCTGTGTGTTTTGCTTCTGGCAAGCAGTCAAAGAAGCTGTGGCCAAAAATACAGTCAGTATGGATACAACGATTCTTTCTCTTGTAAGTGGTCGTAGGCTCAAAACGAAAACACCTCCTGCAGCTATCCTAAGAATTGTGTTCTTAGGATAGCCACAGGAGGTTAATTTATGCTGTAAGCCATTGGAAACATCTAGAATTAGATGCCGTATTTCTTTTTGAACTTATCAACACGACCGCCGGCATCAAGAAATTTCTGCTTACCTGTGAAGAATGGGTGGCAAGCGGAACAAATCTCAACACGCAGGTTTTGCTTAATGGAACCTGTTTCAAAAACATTACCACAAGCGCATGTAAGTGTAGTGTTGTGATACGTTGGATGGATTGCTTCTTTCATGACTTTCACCTCTTTTGCCCTGAAACACCATGTGAATCAGAGTTGATAAACACATGCAAGATTATATCACGTAAATCATTGCTGTTGCAAGTCATTTCTACGCTTCAACGCTGCCGGAATATGGGTATAGGAGCCCAGAACAACACCTGGCAGTTCCTGTTCATAAATCTCTATCATTTGCTTCATACCAAGCAGCTCTCCCTGAGCTTTTGGAATCAAATTCAAATAACTCTCAGGATCAATATTTAAATTGCGCAGCTGTATCAGCTTCAGATCCGTGCGGCGAACAAATTCAATCATCGCCTCCACCTCTTCCTCACGGTCGGTTACGCCCGGAAAGATGAGGTAGTTGATCGAAGTAAGGACACCTTTGTCCGCTGCATAGCGAAGCGACTTCTCCACATTACGCAAAGTATAGCCACGCGGCTTGTAGTATGCGTTGTAGTGATCGTCAAGTGCGCTGATCGTACTTACGCGCATCAAATCCAATCCTGCATCAACGATCCCACGGATATGATCGGTCAAGCCCGCATTCGTATTGATATTGATAAACCCATTACTGGTTTGCTGCCTTACACGGCGCATCGCCTCAATAATGGTTGGAGCTTGCGTAGAAGGCTCACCCTCACAGCCTTGCCCGAAACTGATAATAGCGTCTGGCGTTTTCAAATGCTCCAGCATTACCTGAACGACTTCATCCACTGTGGGCTTGAAGTTCATCCTTGTTTGCGGAGCAGGGAATCCACTATCCTCCGGCTGTTCGGAAATACATCCGAAGCAGCCCGCGTTACAGGAAAAAGAAACGGGCACAGCACCTTCCAGCCTGCCCAAAAATGTATTCGAAGCCGTCAAACACTCATACTCCAGTGCACAGTTGGACAAATGCTGGTACAAGCGATTCCCATCATACTGCTTCAGCAAGCCCCCTACCTTGACTTCAAGCTCGTCTGGATCGCAGTTACGCGGGTTCCATGGCTCAGGGTCATCACTTGCATGAGCGGCAACGAAGAATTGTCCTTCCTTCCATACAACTGCTGTATATCCGAAAAGGGGAAGAACCTTGGTTTTATCCGACTTGGCGTAGCCAGGGAGCAACAGCCGCGTGAACCCTTGAGGCATAAGCGCGCCTACTGCATTTACCTCGCCTGGCAGCACCTGCATCTTACCCGACTCGGCATGAATGCCAATAGGTCGGGTATCAGGCAAACTAACCAATGTTGCTCCTTCAGGCAACGGAATCAACTCATCGTCCATGATATCCGTTACCATGTCTCCATTACGACCGAGTGCAACAAAATCAGGATGGTCGAAGACATTTCCATCACGATCGGCATAGACTACATTCATATCGAACTTACTCCTTATGTGAACCATAACTTCGATGTTAATGAAGTTGTAGCTGTCACTTATGATGCGGAATTTTTAACCCGTTTGGACGGTGAGGCTGAGGAAGATGAAGATGTGCTGTTCCCGCCAGACGGCTTATTATTTCCGGTTTCAAGCGAATCCAAAAATTCTTGATTCGATTTCGAATCAGCCAATTTTTTAATAAACGCTTCGATGTATTCGTGTGAATCATTCATACTTTTGCGGATCGCCCATACTTTATCCAGTTCTTCTTTGGTTAAGAGCATCTCCTCGCGTCGTGTTCCAGAACGACGAATGTCGATAGCCGGGAAAATGCGTCGTTCGGCGAGCTTGCGATCCAAATGAAGCTCTAAATTACCCGTACCTTTAAATTCCTCGTAAATAACATCATCCATACGCGATCCTGTTTCAACTAATGCGGTAGCCAAAATCGTCAAGCTCCCGCCTTCCTCAATATTACGAGCAGCCCCAAAGAAACGTTTAGGACGGTGAAAAGCACCAGGATCAATACCACCAGATAACGTACGTCCGGATGGAGGAATAACTAGATTGTAGGCACGAGCGAGACGAGTTATGCTGTCGAGCAATATGACAACATCCTTTTTATGTTCAACCAGACGCTGTGCACGCTCCAATACAAGCTCAGCAACTTTAATATGATTCTCTGGAAGTTCATCGAAGGTGGACGCGACAACCTCGCCCTTAACAGAGCGCTGCATATCGGTAACTTCCTCCGGACGCTCATCAATCAGGAGTACAAAAAGCTCTACCTCGGGATGATTCGTTGAAATACTGTTGGCTATTTCTTTAAGCAACAGTGTTTTACCTGCTTTGGGAGGAGCAACAATTAAACCACGCTGGCCAAAACCAACAGGAGCCAACAAATTCATAAGTCGAGTGGAAAGATGGGTAGGGGATATTTCCAAATTCAACTTTCTTTGCGGATACAAAGGGGTTAGGGCCGGGAAGTGCAGCCGCTCTGCTGCGGTAACAGGATCCTCTCCATTCACCGCTTCAACATGCAAAAGGCCGAAATAACGTTCGTTCTCTTTAGGGGGCCTGCATTTTCCTGAAACCAGGTCGCCCGATCGAAGATCAAACTTACGAATCTGCGAAGCAGAAATATAAATATCCTCAGAGCTCGGTAAATAGTTGATAGGCCTCAAAAAGCCAAATCCATCTTGTAGTATTTCCAGAACGCCCTGCATAAACATCAAACCGCTTTTTTCTGCCTGTGCTCGTAAAATGGCGAAAATAAGTTCTTTTTTCTTCAATGTTCCATAGTATGGAATTTGATGCTTTTTGGCCAATTGGTAAAGCTCTGTCAGTTTCAAACCTTCTAGTTGTGCTAGAGGCATATCCATCATCTCAACCACCAAACTATTAAATTTTCAAAATTTGAAATATAATCTAGCATTACCCAAATTTACTTCACCTATACCAAATTTAACCTTGCTCTCGCCAAACCTCTGCACCTAAATTTGATAGATTCAACACTAGGTGATCGTACCCACGATCGATATACTCAACTCCAGTTATTTCAGTTACACCGCTTGATACAGTTAGTCCGGCAATAACCAATGCAGCACCGGCACGCAAATCGGTTGCCTTCACCTTAGCGAAGCTCAGTTTGCTGCCTTCAATAACAGCCGACCGTCCTTCCACCTTGATCTTAGCACCCATACGAAGCAATTCCGGAACATGCTTGAAACGATTGCTGTACACGTAATCGCTCAGAATGCTGACACCTTTGGTTTGGGTGAGCAAGCTCGCCATGGGAGACTGTAGATCCGTCGCAAACCCCGGATATACAAGTGCCTTAACGTCGACGCTTTCATACTCTGGTCGTCCAATAACACGGATGGATTCATCCATTTCATGAATAATTACACCCATCTCCTGCAATTTAGCAGTAATAGCTTCTAGATGCTTAGGTATAACATTATCTACAACAACGTCTCCGTGTGTTGCAGCTGCAGCTATCATATAAGTACCCGCTTGAATGCGGTCTGGAATAATCGAATGACGGCACCCATGCATGGAATCAACGCCCTCGATACGGATCGTTTCTGTTCCAGCTCCTTTAATCTTAGCACCCATGGCGTTCAAAAGTGTAGCAACATCTATGATTTCAGGCTCTTTCGCCGCATTTTCAATCAAAGTAAACCCTTTGGCACGTGAGGCCGCTAACATAATATTAATCGTTGCACCCACGCTAACAACATCCAAATAAATCTTAGCCCCAACCAATTGCTTAGCTTTAATATGCAAAGCTCCATTCTCTGTGCTTACACGTGCTCCTAATGCTTCAAAACCTTTAATATGCTGATCAATTGGCCTAGGCTCAAAATTACAACCTCCAGGCAATCCGATTGTTGCTTCCCCAAAGCGACCTAGCAGCGCGCCCATAAGATAATAAGACGCTCTCAACTTTTTGACATTTCCATTAGGCATCGGCTTAGACTGCAAACGGCTTGGATCGATACTCATAAAATCTTCATTCCACTGAACCGTTGCACCTAGTTCCTCAAGCAGCTCCGAATAAATAGCCACATCGCTCAATACAGGCAAATTATCCAATATAACTGTCGATTCCGATAAAATTGCTGCAGGTATCAAAGCAATAGCACTGTTCTTGGCACCACTAATTTGGACCGTCCCCCGCAGCGGCCGACCGCCGGCGACCATCAATTTCTCCATTCGTCCCTCTTCCTCCCACGTAACCACTTTAAAGCGCTAAACGATATGAATAACCGACAGGCGTGACTGATAAAAACAATAGAAGGGAAATACATCTTTTGCGATGCATTCCCCGTCAATCAAATTAAGCTTGGTTGGAACTACCGAACAATTGAATTTTGGATTTAACCACTTCAACCATGGCTTTGCGAGCAGGAGTGAGGTATTTACGAGGATCGTACACTTTCGCGTCTTTGTTAAGAACTTCACGAATAGCTTCAGTACAAGCAACTTGATTCTCTGTGTTTACGTTGATTTTGCCTACTCCTGCTGCGATTGCTTTAATAATCATTTCATCAGGTACGCCAGATCCACCATGAAGCACGACTGGTACCGGAATCGCTTTGGAAACCTGCTCAATAATATCAAAACGGATGTTTGGCTCTCCTGCATACATACCATGTGCAGTACCTACTGCAATGGCTAAGCAGTCAACACCAGTTTCTTCATAGAAACGAATTGCTTCTTCTGGCTTCGCCAAGCTAGCATTCTCTTCGTCTACGCTGATGTCATCTTCCACACCGCCGATAGTTCCGAGCTCGCCTTCTACTGATACGCCCATAGCGCGCGCAGCTTTTACAACTTCTTTCGTCAAACGGATGTTTTCTTCGAAAGAATAGTGGGAACCATCGAACATAACCGAGCTAAATCCCGCACGAATACATTTCATTGCAACTTCAAAGCTGCTACCATGATCCAAATGCAGAGCGATCGGCAAACCGGATTTCTTAGCCGCTGCTTCTGCAATAGCCACAGTAAATTCGATACCCATATACTTCAAAGCTCCCTCACTAACACCATAGATAAAAGGAGAATTTAGTTCCTGAGCTGCGTCTACAATCGCTTGAGCGAACTCCAGATTATTCATATTGAACTGACCTACTGCGAACTTATTAGCTTTAGCTTTAGGCAAAAATTCATTCATTGAAACTAACGGCATGTGACTCTTCCTCCTAGTATTTATTGACCGAGTTTATTGCGATAAACCGCTCATCTGTCATACTGACCTATTATAGCATACAAATAATGAAATGATAACCAAGCCTTTGGCTTTTTTCAAAGCCATGAACAGATCCCTCCGCACAAAAAAAAGAGACCCTAAATTCAGGATCCCACAGCGTAAGAACTATTATTAGTTGAACGCAAATGATTGTTTACCGCACTGCGCAGTTCATCGATATCAAAAGGTTTGGTGAAGTGCATGATCGCTCCGAGGTCTGTTGCTTCCTTGATCATGTCCAGCTCACCGTATGCAGTCATCATAATGACTTTTATCGTGCTGTCGATGCTCTTGATATGCTTCAAAATGTCCAATCCGTCCATTCCCGGAATCTTCATGTCCAGTAAAACCAGGTCGGGGGAAACGCTCCTTACAATGTCCAGAGCAAGCTTGCCGTTCGATGCTTGGTAGGTCTCATACCCTTCGCTGCTGAACACTTCCATCAGCAAGATCCGAATACCATTCTGATCATCCACAATAAGCAACTTTTTCTTCAATACGGTAACCTCCTCATATCGCGTTCACATTTGTCGGAATTCCGTTCTGTTGATCTAGCCTAACAAAATAAATTCGATACAAATAACGAGATTCCTGCTGCATTTGAAGGAAATTTGAAAAGTTTTACAAATCAAGAAGTTTTTGAAGTGAAACCGTATTTTCTATTGCTATTGTATTATGCTGCTAAGTTTGGATACATGCCTCTATTTTTCAACTTGAAAAGCCGCTTGCACAAAATGCTTGAACAAAGGCTGAGGACGGTTCGGTCTCGAAGTAAACTCAGGGTGGAACTGTACAGCCAGAAACCACGGATGATCAGGGCACTCGATGATTTCAACCAGCCTTCCATCCGGTGAGGTTCCAGTAATTTTAAATCCGGCAGCCTCCATGGACTCACGGTATTCATTGTTAAACTCATAACGGTGACGGTGTCTCTCATAAACCAGTTCATCGTCATAGCAATGCATTGCAAGGGAACCTTCAGTAAGCTTACAAGGATACAAGCCGAGGCGCATAGTGCCGCCTAAATCTTCAACATCCTTTTGCTCTGGCAGCAGATCAATTACCGGATACGGTGTTGTTGGATTGATCTCTGAGCTATTAGCGCCTTCCAGCTTCAGCACGGAACGAGCATATTCAACAACGGCTACTTGCATGCCAAGACATATACCGAAGAAAGGCACCTTCTTCTCACGGGCATAGCGGATCGCCGATACCTTACCCTCTATTCCACGGTCTCCGAAACCGCCTGGAACAAGGATACCTTGTACACCATGAAGCAGTTCAGACACGTTATGATCGTAGACATCCTCCGCATTCACCCAACGGATTTTCACTTCCGTATTGCTATCTATTCCAGCATGACCAAGCGCTTCAACAATACTCAAATAAGCATCATGAAGAGCAACATATTTACCAACAATTGCAATTTCAGTTGTATGCTTCAATGACTTGACGCGCTTAACAAGATTTTCCCATTCTGTCATTTCCGGCTGATTAGTCGTCAATTTCAAATGATTAACTACGATATCATCCAATCCTTGCTCCCGCAGCATCATCGGTACTTCGTACAGCGTATCCGCATCCAGACATTCGACAACGGCTCCGAGGTCAATATCACAAAATAACGCCAGCTTGCGCTTCATATCTTCTGTTAATGGATGCTCCGTACGGCACACTACAACATGCGGCTGAATACCAATGCTGCGGAGTTCTTTGACACTGTGCTGGGTTGGTTTTGTTTTGACCTCACCGGCAGCCTTCAAATAAGGAATAAGTGTCACATGAATGTACATCACATTTTCTCGGCCGATATCACTTTTAATTTGACGGATCGCCTCTAGAAACGGCAAGCTCTCAATATCGCCAACCGTGCCTCCAATCTCTGTGATTACAACATCAGATTGAGCTTCACGCCCAGCACGAAATACACGGTCTTTAATTTCATTCGTAATGTGAGGAATAACTTGGACCGTACCCCCCAAATATTCTCCACGACGTTCTTTGGTAATAACGGAGGAATAAACTTTACCGGTTGTTACATTGCTATTCTTCGAAAGGTTAATATCGATAAACCGCTCATAATGACCCAAATCCAAATCCGTCTCCGCACCATCATCGGTTACGAATACCTCGCCATGCTGATAAGGACTCATTGTCCCTGGATCCACATTGATGTAAGGATCAAACTTTTGTATCGTTACTTTGAGCCCTCTGTTCTTCAACAGCCTACCAAGTGAAGCAGCCGTAATCCCTTTTCCTAATGAGGACACGACTCCTCCCGTAACAAAAATATACTTAGTCATGTATGTAAACCTCCAATTTTGATAGTATGCCTTTTTTCCGAAATATTACATCCTAAAAAAGAAAAAGCGCCCCGTTATAAGCGGGGGCACTTTATAGTCAAGACATCCGTCATGATACACTCTTTATATCAAAAGCCCAGAAAATATTTTACCCCCCAACGCACAGCGCTGTCAAGTAAAGCGAGAACAATTCGACTTATTTACCTTTCTCGTCGTCCAGGTCCTCGTCTTCATCGCTCTCTTCGTCCTCATCCTCATCTAAATCAGAGTCTTCTTCCTCCAAGGCGTTGTCGTCGATCTCTTCTTCATCTATTTCTTCTTCTGCCAGGAATTCAGTTTCTTCCTCTACCTCTTCTTCGGCATCGAAATCATCATCACGCGTTTTATCGAAGGAATCGTACTCTTCTTCCTCGACAAAAGCATCCTCTTCTTCAGCAAACAAATCATCATCGTCCAAATCATCATCTTCATCATTAATGATGCGAGGACGTTTAGCACTTCCTACAGCATCCTCTGATTTTTCTACAGGATACCAGCGTTTCAGCCCCCATAGATTCGAACCAACACATGCAAATCTACCATCAATGTTGATCTCCGTATATAGTTGAGCGATTACCTGCATGACTGCTTCTTCGGAGAGTCCTTTAATTTTGGAGATTTCCGCCATAAGGTCCCGATAATAAAAAGGCGTATTCGCTGCTTTTAGCACTTCAAATGCAAGGTCGACCATTGGCATCTCTTTGGCCTGCTCCGCACCGACCTTGAGAGTGTACTGTGCACTCATCCAAGCACATCCCTTCAAACATTTTCACAAGAGTTCTAACTATATTATCCATTATACTCCCTAATAGTAAACCTTATTTTATGTAAAAAAGCAACTGCCTTGCTTCAGCATAAGGAAGAAGCGAAGGATTTCCTTCCTTCGCCCTTGACTGTATCCACGAAGACACGCGAACTACGTCCGCCGCTCCCCCCTACTAATAAGTAAGAGAACCGTCTGATTCCCCTTATTCATCGTATGTAGCAATAAAGTTTATGACACGGCTGAGAACCCATTTATTTTGAAAAAGGCCATGTGCACATGCCACCGAACTCCCTTTAACATAGGATATGAAAAGTGGAAATAAGGGGATTCCGATGCGCGGGAGGGGCGACAACTTTGAAACCATCCTTGTTTGTCGAATGGCTGCATGAAGCCATGGAAGGCACAGAAAACGATGACCGCAAGCATATCATACGATTCACCAACCGCGACGATTATGCAGCATGTATTCAGCAGTGTAACCTGATGAAGCAATCTTTAACCCGATTGAACAACGTGCAGCCGTTGAAAATCATTAACGCCATATCTTGCACGCTGCAATCAACAGCAAAGCTGTCTTCTGTTCCCTACATTAAATCGATCGAAATGGACAGTAAGATGAAAGTTCATTCATCCAAAATAATAAGTGCCGTTCAGCCGTCCAACGGCAATAAAGCACGCAGTGGAGCTGGAACCGTGCCTTGGGGGATTAGACATATCCGGGCTCCCCAAGCATGGGGAAAATCCAAGGGAGAGCGCATTCGAATCGGTATCATTGACACCGGAGCTGATTACACTCATCCCGATCTACGACACTGTCTATCCTATGGAGTGAATCTCCTAAACCGGCATCTGATGCCTAATGATGATAATGGACACGGCACCCACATTGCAGGTACAATTGCAGCCTCTAGTCGCCTGCGAGGTATCAATGGCGTAGCTCCATCGGCGATGATCCACCCCGTTAAAGCATTTGATAATCAAGGGAGCGCCTTTGTCTCCGATATTATAGGGGGCATTGATTGGTGCGTGAAAAATCAAATTCATATTATCAATATGAGCTTCGGGATGAAAGCCTACAGCAAAGCATTGGAGGCCGCAATCCGCAACGCTTATCAAGCGGGCGTTATCGTTGTTGCTTCGTCCGGAAATGAAGGCAAGCAGGCTACTATTGACTACCCGGCAAGGCTTCGTCAAGTCATTGCAGTAGGAGCTACAACAAGGCGGGGACAAATCGCTCCTTTCAGCAACATCAGCAGCAAGATCGACATCTATGCTCCTGGTGACAAGATCTATTCAACCTGGCTAAGAGGGAAATACCATGAGCTGAGCGGCACCTCAATGGCCACCTCCCATGTAACAGGCGTTATAGCGCTGATGCTCTCTCGAAAGCCTGGCTTAAAACCGATGCAAGTCAAGTCAATTATCAAGAAAAATGCCAAACTTCTGCTTCGAACCGGAATGAGTATAAAAGAAATTCACGCGCTGCGTGCAGTCGGCGCACTAGCAAAGACGGCTTATGCGGATATTTGAATTCGTATGGGCCGGCTTTTTTCTATGGTTGCAAGTTAGCTATTTAGCAGTGACAGTGAGCCTTAGCTTATAAACTCCAGCTCTATCTCCCATCACAAACAGCTCATAACTCCACTCAGCAGTTCCAAGACCTCCAGTTAAGTTGATTGCCAAAGATTCAGTCAGCGTTTCCATGTCCAGTTTGCCTTGAGGTGTGTCATAATAACCATTTAAGCGTTGACCCTTAATAAAAGTCTGCTCCGAACGAAGACTTCCTTGACGAAGGATGCGAATGCTATCCTGTCCCAGCTTAATGATTGTAACGGTCCCTTCCATTTCTGGAGCTTCTTCGTTATAACGTAAGTAATAATGGTTACCCTTCAAATACAAGTCACCGTCTGCATTTTGAGCGATGTGCTGATCTTCAATAAAACTATCTATAAGTATATGTACCTTCATAGGTGTATTCATAACTCATTCCTCCTGTCACAAGAAACAGTTTAACGAATGAAATCATTTTTTTCAATTACACTGCAACGTTGTCGACTATATCAGGAGGTCTATTTATTCCGAATTTGAGACTTCGCACATTATCATCTTACAGCAAGCCTATGGTCACTATCCCCTTGGTTCAGTATCATCCCGTAAGTTTCAGCAGCAACTTTTTTCAACTTTTCTATTGCGTTAGATTGATTGGATTGGGTTAGATTGGGTTAGATAGAGTTAGTTTGCGCTAGATTGAGTTTGATTGGGTGGATAGAGTTAGTTGGCGCTAGATTGAGTTTGATTCAATTTGGTTGGGTTGGGTCGGGCTCAGCCAAAGATTGATTGTATTTCGACACTCTTACGACCATTATCCCCTTAGTTCAGTAAAGTTCCACCAGTCTATTATAAATTCCTCATTCTTATCTGCGGTTTGTATGGATAGGAGCGATCAAATACTAAAAAATGCATAGTCAGGCTATGTAGTGACTACGAATCCAATTAAGGAACGAGACGTCACTGTTTCAGTGGAAGCGCATAAATGCGTCAGACGCTTTAAAATTGATCCTTCTTGATTATTGTAGTTTAATCTACAGCAGTATTCGTCAAGGTAGGCTTGTAAATACTTCGGTCCTATCCCATGAAACATTTTGTTGATCCATCGGCTTGCTTCCTTAACGTTATCCAATAATGTCTGAAAACGTCGAGAACTAAACCGGGCCGTAACGAACTCAACATCAGCCGCTCCCGCTTCAACTTGGCTCTCCATAAAAGCGCGAGTCCCAGCATGCTTGACAGATCGCTCCAGAAGATAATTTTGTTCCACTTGTTTTATTTTGATATAAATAGATTGGCCTTCATTATTGACAGAAGCACCGACTAGTAGCGGTTGCTCTTGGGGATGGCGCTGGAGGCTCGGGTTGTGAGGACGGCCATAAAAAGCTGCATTCACCCGGACACTGCCAGACAACTTGATATATGTATCTGCCTGGCTCATCGCATGACGTAGTTTGTGAAGTATAAGCCAAGCTGTTTTGTAGGTGACGCCAATCGCTCCACCAAGTTGCACAGCGTTAACACCACCTGGATTATATGAAACGAGAACGATGGCATGGAACCATTTGCGCAGACTGCTCCTGCTGCCCTCCATTACAGTACCTGCGGTAAGGGATTCCTGATAGTGGCAGGCTCTGCATTCCAATAACGGGAGCCTTCGTGTTGTGATTTTATAGGCATGCAGGTGCCCGCAACGTGCGCAGCGAAACCCATTCGGCCATTTGGCTGCATACAACGCATCAGCACAAGCTTGTTCCGTATTAAATTGTCCCATTAATTCCTCAACTTTAAGCCTATCTTCTGCAACAGCCGACCCCTCTACCAATTAAATGCACCCCCACCATTTTCCGGAACATTCGTTCCCTTTATTATATCAAACATATGTTCCCTCAACAACCTTTTATCAATAAAATTGAGAAAGAAAATTTGAGGGGTAGCGATGAAGAAGGATAGTTGAACTAATACTGAACTATTAAAAATTCGCTAACTGAGTGAAGGGGATAGTGACCATAAGCAATGGATGAGTGCTTGGGGTGCTTGGGGTGCTTGGGGTGCTTGGGGTGCTTGGTATGCTTGGTGTGCTTGGTGTGCTTGGTGTGCTTGGGGTGCTTGGCGTGCTTGGTGTGCTTAGAGTGGTTAAAGCGACTATGCAAGGCTCTCTTATCAAGAGTGGTTATCTTGAAGGAAATGATCTATGATCTGAGATGTATCTAAGGTTAAAGATAAAAATAAAGACTCCAATTCAGCCCTCCCTTACGAGGCAGGAAAGCTGATTGGAGTCCTTTTGTTTCCGTGTTTAATCCTGTTTATGCAAGATAGCAACCCCATTAGGTTCCAACTGCAGTTTATCGCGGAGAGTACTGCCGCCAAGCAGTTCGATGAAAGCTCCTTCTGGCAACTGCATATCAACTGTCTGCGCCAGATGGTTGAGTACAAAGATAAAACGTTGGTCGCCATTAGTTCGCACGCTCAACTCCACACCAGCTGGTACATCCAATGGTGCTGCAAGGCCCACATCGCCAAGAATATGCCCTAACAATCCATCAATGAAGGACTCCTCCACTTGGGTGCCCACATAGTAGGCCTTGCCTTGCCCAAAATTATTGACTGTAACTGCAGGCGATCCTGCGAAAAAGTCAGCCTTAAAGCTACCCAGAGATACTGCTCCCTCTAAACGTATAAGATCGGCCCAAAGATTGCAGTTGTATTCGCCATCTGCCTCACCTAATCCTTCAACATTAATGGCATTGGTTTGTCCAGGCAGCATTGGGTCAAATTCTTCAACGCAAAGACCAAGTAGTTTACGCAAAGGCGCAGGGTAACCGCCCAGATGGATACGATCGTTCTCATCAACAATACCGCTGAAGAACGTTGTGAGCAAAGTACCTCCTGCTTGAACATAAGCCTCTAAGTTGTCAGCTACGCCGTCTCCTACCATGTACATTGCAGGTGCCAACACTAGCTTATAGCCGCTTAAATCTGCATTGGGTTGGACAAAGTCAACCCCTACATTACTCTTGAACAATGCCTGATAATATTGACGAACTTGTTCTACATACAGCACATCACGGTTGGGCTTGGAGTCCAGCTCCAGCGCCCACCAGTTATGCCAATCAAATAGGATGGCCACCTTCGATTCAACGCGAGCGTCAACAATAGCGTCGAGCAGCTTCAGCTCGTTGCCCAGTTGCTCCACTTCGCGGTAAATCCGACTGTTCTCATCTCCAGTATGCGTGACCATGGCTCCGTGAAACTTTTCCGCTCCAGCCCATGATTGGCGCCATTGAAAGAACATTACCCCATCGCCACCACGAGCGATAGTCTGATAGCTCCATAGACGCATGACACCCGGTCTCTTCAATGGATTATGCTGCCGCCAGTTCACTTGACTCGTAACTTGCTCCATTAGAATAAATGGTTGTCCACCCTTTAGGCTGCGCATCAAATCATGCTGCATTGCAGCAAAAACAGGAATTCCGCTCGTCGGCTCCGGATAGCTGTCCCAGGTGACTACATCCATATGCTTAGCCCATTCGAACTGATCCAGCGGCTTAAACGCACCCATGAAGTTGGTCATAATGGGAAGCTCAGGCGTGATCTCCTTGAGAATACGATGTTCACCCAAATAAGCATCCAGCAAGCTGTCGGACATAAAGCGCATATAGTCGAGCTGCTGTCCTGGATTGGCGTAAGTAGGTGTCTTGCCAGGCAGTCCAATTTCATCCCAACCATAATATTTCTGACTCCAGAAGTTTGTGCCCCAACTTGAATTCAGCACATCCAGTGTACCGTACCTTTTCTGTAACCAAACTCTGAATTCCAATGTGCATTCATCACAATAGCAGCGAGAAATATGACAGGCATACTCATTATTAATATGCCACATCGCCAAGGCAGGATGATCCTTGTAGCGTTCAGCGAGCTTGCGGACCAACTGCTGCCCATACAATCGAAATGCCTTGCTATTCGGGCAGTAGTGCTGTCTCGAGCCCTGCATATAGCGTGCCCCATTCTCATCAACCGGAAGCGACTCTGGATGCAGCTTGGCCAACCAAGCTGGAGGGGACGCTGTGGCTGTCGCAAGGTCAGCCATGATTCCGTTAGCCGCGAGCAAATCCATTAGCCGGTCCATCCAGGCAAATTCATAGGTTTGCGGACCCGGCTGCAAGGCAGCCCAGCTGAAAATGCCAATACTGACAATATTGACACCCGCTTTCTTCATTAATCTCATATCCTCAAGCCAAACTTCCTCCGGCCATTGCTCTGGATTGTAATCCCCTCCATAAAACATATGGGGCAGTTTAACATTTTTGGATACCGCCATAACGTATTACCTCCTTCATCAAATACAATCATATGAGTATGATAATCCTAATCTTTCTACTATATCAATCAGAGTATTTTCTTGTTAATATGAAAATATTCATATTGTCTTGTCAATAAACAGTAGAAGGATGACAGAGATGGATCATAATATTTTCGGTGTCATTACAGAGATGGAAATGAAGTTTCCCATGTATGTAACAAGTGTCGGAAGCTGGTATAATCAGGAGCCGATGAGAAGAGAAGCAGGCTTCCCTGATTATCAGTGGATACAAACATTGAATGGTATGGGCCGACTAGAAGTAGGCGGCAAATCGTACACTGTCAGTCAAGGACAAGGAATGCTGCTGTTTCCACATGAAAAGCACGAATACACCCCCGTTCGGGAGCCATGGTCGCTTAAATGGGTTACTTTCAACGGTGCTCATATGTCGGAGATGCTAGCCTCTATGCATTTTGACGCTTCTACGGTGCTTTATTTAACTAACCCTGACATTACACTCTCTAAGATAGGCGCTATTTTATCTCTGCTGCAATTGCAAAATCCGCTTCGCGGGGTAGAATGTTCAGCACTCGTCTACCAGCTTCTGCTCGACCTGTTTTTGTACACCTCCCACTCGGAGGTTCGTTCGAAACAACAGCATGCTGAACAATTGGCACCGGCCTTTCATTATATTGAAGAAAATTACAATCAACCCATCAGTCTCCAGCAGTTGGCGGATAGTCTAAGGGTAACACCTCAGCACACCTGTCTTCTATTTCAGCAAGCGCTGGGAATTAGGCCCATTACCTATTTAACCCATTACCGGCTGCGTAAAGCGAAGGAGCTGCTCCTGCAACAATTGGATATGGAGGTCCGCGATGTGGCCCAACATGTAGGCTACGAGGACAGCAGTTATTTTATTAAATTATTTAAAAAGCAAGAAGGTGTCACTCCAAGTCATTTTCGCAAAATTCATCGTCGACTTTAGGTAACTTTGCTTGATTAAATCCGTTTATACAACATATGAATATTAAAATCGTAAGCAAAGGAGATGTTGAATGGGTGGCTCAAGAATGAATAGACGGGCCTTTTTGAAAAAATGCGCCTACACGCTCGCCGGAACAGTCTTAGCACCATTCTCCGGTTATGGTTACGCGAGGTACGCTGAGCCTGGATGGCTTCAGACTCGGATGATTACGCTATCCCTTAAGCGGCTTCCTGCTGCCTTTGACGGCGTACGTGTGATCCAATTCAGTGATGTCCATCTAGGCTTTCACTACTCCGTCAAGCAGTTAACCCATCTGGTTGGGGTCATCCAAAATTTACAGCCTGATTTGATCTGCTTCACTGGTGATTTGTTCGATTCCGTAGTCAGCGAGGATAATCAGATTCTTCAGCAATTATCCCTGCTGAAAGCCCCGCTAGGCAAAGCAGCGGTGCTTGGAAACCACGACTATTATGGCAAGGAGTCGGAGAAAATCTCAGGCATCCTCACTAACAGCGGCTTCGACCTTCTAATCAACCGATCAATCCCTATAAAAAGGGGCGGCTCCAGGATATGGCTAAGTGGTGTAGATGATATGTGGGATGGTAAACCCGACCTGCGAAAAGCGCTTCTACAGGTGCCAAAGGAAGAATTCACTTTGCTTCTATCCCATTGCCCTGATTTCGCGGATATAGCGCTTCAGCACCCCGTTGATCTGCAATTATCTGGGCACACTCATGGCGGCCAAGTCCGCTTGCCTTTCTACGGTCATGTGGTCACCCCCCAATTTGGCCAAAAATATGTCGATGGCTTGTACACGCTAGGCAACGGCAAGCTTCAGGTCTATACGAATCGCGGCATCGGAGTCTCTGTCATGCCTATCCGGTTTTGGTGCAGGCCGGAGTTGACCGTATTTACACTCCATAGGGCTTGAGCCCGGAAAAATATTACAGCTTAAATTCTCTGTTCAAGAAAAAAGGCAGCTCTTTGCAAACAACGCAAAGAAGCTGCCTTTTATATTTTTGTTGAAGCTGGGGTTACTTTACAAGCCCAAGCAATATTTCACGAATTAATTTCGCCGCTACGATTTGCGTCTGCTCTGTCGGATCATACGCAGGAGCTACTTCCACAACGTCGGCGCCAACAAAGTTGAGATTCGCCGCAGCCATAGCATGGATGGCACCTAGAAGCTCCTTGGAGGTAATCCCTCCCGCTTCTGCAGTACCTGTACCCGGTGCACAGGACGGATCGAGCACGTCAATATCAATAGTCAAATAAATAGGACGTCCAGCAAGCTCCGGGAGTACCTTCTTCAAAGGCTCCAGCACTTCGAACGGATGGAAATTAATATTCTCACGAGCATACTTGAACTCCTCGCGGGAGCCAGAACGGATACCAAACTGGTAAATGTTTCGTCCGCCCATCAACTCAGCTGCTTTGCGCAGTGGCGTTGAATGGGATAACGGCTCTCCTTCATATTGTTCACGCAAGTCAGCATGAGCGTCGAAATGAACAATCGCCAAGTCAGGATACTTGGCATATACTTCACGGAATACCGGCCAAGAGCACAAATGCTCTCCGCCAAGGCCAAGAGGGAATTTACCGTCGTTCAGCAGACCACGGACATATTCACCGATAATGTCCAAGCTGCGCCCAGGATTACCGAAAGGCAGAAGCAGATCGCCTGCGTCGAAGTAGGTTATTTCCTCCAGGCTTTTATCCAAATAAGGACTGTACTCTTCTAGTCCGATCGATACCTCACGGATACGGGGGGGACCAAACCGGGAACCGGGACGGAAGCTGACCGTATAATCCATTGGCATGCCATAGATAACAGCACGGGAGGCTTCATAATTATCGGAGCTTAAAATAAACACGTTGCCGGAATAAGCTTGATCCAAACGCATGCATTACACTTCCTTCAACAAATTATTTACAAAGATCCTCTACGAACTTCGGCAGCGCAAATGCTGCTTTGTGAAGGCGCGGGGAGTAATATTTAGTGTTGATTTCGGGAATTTTCGTTTCATCAACTTGCAATGGATCATGCTTTTTGCTACCTAAAGTGAAGGTCCACAAGCCGCTTGGGTAGGTAGGAATATTCGCGCAATACACGCGTACGATCGGGAAAATTTCTTTTACATCACGATTGACGCTTTGGATCAGATCCGCTTTAAACCACGGGTTGTCTGTTTGTGCAACGAAAATGCCATCTTCTTTCAGTGATTCATAGATACCTTGGTAAAATCCTTTACTGAACAGCTCAACTGCCGGGCCTACAGGCTCTGTAGAATCGACCATGATAACATCATAAGTATTTTTATGATCATGAATATGCATGTAGCCATCGTTCACGATTACTTCAACACGAGGATTGTCCAATTCACCGGCAATTTCGGGTAAGTATTTTTTAGAATACTCAATAACCTTGCCGTCAATTTCAACCAGAACTGCCTTTTCCACTTCAGGATGCTTCAGCACTTCACGAATGACGCCGCCGTCGCCGCCGCCCACAACAAGTACATGCTTAGGATTAGGATGCGTGTACAACGCAGGATGTGCCACCATTTCATGATACACAAACTCATCCTTTACCGTGGTCATAACCATACCGTCCAGTACAAGCATGCGGCCAAATTCCAATGTATCGATTATGGCAAGATCTTGAAAATCGGTTTTCTCCGTCACAAGTGTCTCGCGAATTTTCGCGGTAATACCGAATTGCTCCGTTTGTTTCTCCGTATACCATAATTCCATGGTTCGTTTCACCCTTCTTTCACACGAATTCCCGCCCATTCCATTACATGTCTCATTATAAAATGACGCGGCTTTACTAAGTAACACCTTGCTGCTATACATCAAATTGTATTATAGTGTATCCTTCCAAAAATGCAAATACAAACGGCCCTAAAAAGCCCCCGTTCAAAAAAAATTAACATTAACCTGCTTTTAGATGAATAAGCGCTGCTATGTTTTTCCATAATGGAAAGTGTGTACTTATTTAAAATACTAGTTTTCTTTCAGGAAAGGATCGATGATCCGTGTCCGATATGCAGAACAAACGCCCACACCCGTCTCAGCAAACTAAAGCTAATGAATCCGATCAGCAACGCTGGTTCAAGCGAATTAAAAAAATGAGTTCTTTAAGCTTTTCCACACTCATTTTATGCGCGGCCGCTCTCTTCATTATGCTGTTATACATGCGCTCACAGGCGCTCCCCGTTTCCAAAATGGGGCCATCCACCGAAATATTCGATAACCACGGCGAAGTTATCGAGACATTAAATGGCGGCAAAAACAGCCAAAATGTTTCCTTGGACGAAATTTCTCCCAATTTGATCCAAGCCACGCTGGCTATTGAAGATCGCAATTTTTATCATCACTATGGATTTGATATGCGCGGAATTGCCAGAGCCGCTGTTGTCAATCTTCAGCACATGTCTAAAGTGCAGGGCGCCGGAACGATCACGCAGCAGCTCGCCCGCAATCTGTATTTATCGCATGAGCGGACCTGGACACGAAAGTTAAAAGAAACTTACTACGCTGTTCAGATGGAACTGCAGATGAGCAAGGATCAAATTCTTGAGGAGTATTTAAACCAAATTTATTATGGCCACTCCACTTACGGTATTCAAGCGGCGGCCAAGCTGTTCTTTGGTAAGGACGCCAAGGAGTTGAGCTTGGCCGAGAGCGCGATGCTCGCCGGAATTCCGAAAGGACCGCGTTACTACTCCCCTTACTATGACGCTAAGAATGCGAAAGAACGACAAGGTACCGTTCTGCAAACCATGGTCGTCTCAGGCTCTATTACTCAGCAGGAAGCGGATAAAGCTTCAAAAGAGAAGCTTACGATACTGCCTTTAGAGAAGAAAAAGCCCGCTATCGGAGGATATTTCCGTGACTATGTACGAAGCATCGCCATCGGACAGCTTGGCATAAGTGAGGACCAATTCGAAGAGCAAGGACTGAAAATTTATACAACACTGGACATTAATGCTCAAAAGGTTGCCGAAGAAGTAGTCACGGACCAGCTAAGCAAATTTACGGAAATGCAAGCCGCGCTCATCGCTATTGATCCACGAAACGGCTACATAAAGGCAATGGTAGGCGGGCGCGATTATGGCGAAAACCAATTTAACCGGGTATTCGCAGACAGCCGTCAACCCGGCTCCTCCTTCAAGCCGATCGTGTATGTCACAGCGTTGCAGCAGAAGCAGTACACGCCAATTACACAATTTAAAAGTGAGCCGACAACCTTCACCTATGACAACGGAAGGCAGAGCTACACCCCCGGAAATTTCGGCAACACTTATTACAATACGATCGATCTAAGACAAGCTATTGCAAAGTCGGATAATATTTTTGCTGTACATACCCTGCTTGAGGTTGGTGCTGAGAATGTCATTGCTACGGCTCAAAAAATGGGTATCAAGAGTCCTATGAAGCCTCTCCCTTCTTTGGCACTGGGGACTTTCCCCATTAGTCCGTTTGAGATGGCATCGGCGTTCGGTATATTTGCCAATCAAGGGGTACGTGTAGAACCGACAGCTATCGTCCGCATTGAGGATAGCCGTGGTCGACCGCTATACGAATCAAAACCGGTAATGGAAAAGGTTATCGAAGCACCCTACACCTACGTAATGACTCAACTGATGGAGAGCGTATTCGAACAGGGAGGAACCGGTAACCGGGTCTCCAATGTGCTGAAGCGCCCTGTCGCAGGGAAAACCGGTACAACCAATACAGATGCTTGGCTGGTAGGTTACACCCCTGAACTGTCAACTGCTGTTTGGGTCGGTTACGACAAGGATCGCAATATTAGTACGGTTGAATCCCATTTGGCTGCCCCGATTTTTGCCGAGTTTACAGAGCGAGCGCTAGAGTCGGTACCGCCTAAGCTGTTCGCGGTTCCTGAAGGAGTCGTGAGCGTGTATATTGATCCGGCATCAGGCAAGCTTGCCAACGAAGGCTGCCCGAATTCACGGATGGAGGCTTTCGTGGAAGGTACCGAGCCGACGGAATATTGTACCGAGCAGCCCGTGAAAAAGGATACAGGCAAGACGGATAAGCCAAAGGGCAATGGAACATGGTGGGAAGATTTGAAGCGTTGGTGGAATGAGTAATAACATTAGTTGAAATCCCGCCCGTACTCGCATATGCTTAGGCTAGAGGACAAGGTCCAATATCTGGTAAGGAGTGTGGGTGGAGCATGGGTTTGCAAAATGAATGGGTGAAATTTGGCGAAGACGGGCAGTACTCAGGATTTCTAGTGCTGCCAGAGGGCCCGACCGCGGCTGAAAAGCCCGCGGTCATCGTTATCCAAGAGATATGGGGCGTCGACGCCCATATCCAGGATGTAACCATCCGATTCGCGAAGGCCGGATACGTGGCATTTGCGCCGGACCTGTTCCATCGGGACGGCGTTAAGGCGCCCGCGCTGCAGGAGGATCGAGTCGCAACCGCGAAGCGTTTTCTCGATACGATTCCGCCGGCAGCATGGCGTGATCCGGAAGCACGCGGCAAAGCGCTAAGCGAGCTTCCGGACTCTGAGGGTCAAGCCATAGGCGAGACCCTGGAGGCAATCTTCTCCGCAGGCTCACAGGCGCCGGCGTATCTTGAGCTGCTCGCTGCAAGCGCAGGCTATCTGCGCGGACGTGCGGGCGGTTCGCGGCCACGTGCCGTGGGCGCGGTAGGCTTTTGCCTGGGCGGCATGTTAGCCGCACAGTTAGCCGTCCGCGACACGGAGCTAGGCGCCGCGGTAGTGTTCTACGGCAACCTGCCGCAAGCGGAGCAGGTGCCGCAGGTGCAGTGCCCTATGCTCGGTATTTTCGGCGAGCTCGATACGCGTATCACTGATCAAGTGCCTGCCTTCGCAGCGGCCATGGAACTACATGGCAAACCGTTTGAGCACCGCATCTATGAGGGTGCTCCACATGCCTTCGCCAATGACACACGTGCTTCATATCGACCTGATGCGGCTCAGGATGCCTTTGCTCGTACATTTAATTTCCTGCGGGAGCATCTGGTATAGTAAGTAACAAGCAAAAAGCAGCAGCAATTCGCAATTCGAACACTTATGGACACTATCCCCTTGCCTCAGCAAACGAATAAAATAATTTTGCAGTAAATTCGGATTTGCTGAGGTAATTGGAATTGCTCGGTTGGTCAGGGTTGTTATCTGGCCCACTGAGTAAAGGGGATAGTGGCTATAAAGATAAGAATAAGAAATGATGGATTAAATAGAGTGGAAGGGACCGCCCAAAGAGTCTACTGACAAACGGGAAGGTCCCTTTCTTTATAAGAAAAGTGAAAAACAAATTGCTTTTTTGGTAAAATGAGAGAAAATCTAGTTTAATCAAAATGAGGTGAGACGATTGACGCTGCCATTGGAAACAGTCCGGCTATTGACGAAACAGCTGGATGAAGCCGGAATCCGTTACGCATCCGGCGGTAGCGGCCTGCTGTACAGCTTGGGCCTTATCGATCAAGTCCACGATTGGGACCTGACTACAGATGCTCCATTGGATGATGTTACCGCTGCCCTCCAAGGTTGGTCCTGGACACAATCGTCCAGCGGCGACCACCCTTTTGCCAGCAGCTATCGGATTCAAGTAACCGACCAACAGCTTCCTATCGATATGATCGGCCAGTTCGCCATTCATAGTGAAAATGGAATTTGCCGCTTACCAACGGTCCCATCTTTTGAATGGCAAGGTATTCTTATGGGAAGTCCCGAGGTGTGGGCCGTTTCTTACGCTCTAATGAACCGTATAGCAAAGTCCGATAAGCTCTTTGCATACCTGAAGCAACACCAAGCTGACCGGAATGCTCTGCATTTGCTGTTGGCCGAGCCCTTGCCTGCTTACTTAAGCGCCAAATTGCTTGCCCTACTATAATATATTGATTTATCTGAAGCCGAGGGTTAGAGACAAATGAAATTTTCTTCTTCCTATCACGCATAATTAGCAACTTTCGGCTACAAAAAAGCGTTCAATAAAGATAAGCCGGCTTTTGAACCCATTTCGCTGAAAGGAATCAACTATGCTCAAAGCTAATAAAAGGAAGCTTCTTGCACTCATTCTTATTCTTGCAGCGCCATTTCTGGTCGTATTCGGAATCGATGCTCATGTTAAGTCAGAAGCCTCAAAGTACATCGTTAATTTGGAGGAAGCCCCCAAAGCCGATGCTATTCTGGTTCTAGGAGCCAGGGTTTATCCGAATGGGAGCGTATCGGAAATACTGAGCGATCGCTTGAAGGTCGCATTAGAGCTGCAGGATGCCGGTAAATCTGACACATTTATCGTCAGTGGAGATCACGGAAAAATTGATTATGATGAAGTAAATGCCATGAGGAGTTTTCTTGAGCAGCATAATGTTTTGTCCGAGCATATTTTTATGGATCATGCCGGCTTTAGTACCTATGAGAGCATTTATCGGGCCAGAGATATTTTTAAAACGCAAAAAATACTGATCGTGACTCAGCAATATCATCTTATGCGTGCTGTATATGCGGCTCGTCAAATGGGCTTGGATGCGTATGGTGTCGCCTCAGATAAACAGGTATATGCCAAGATGGCCTATAATCAGGCCAGGGAAGTGCTTGCCAGGAATAAAGATTTCGCCTATCTTCACCTGCTTAAGCCGAAGCCGACCTACCTAGGGGATCCCATACCGATTACAAGTGATGGAAGACTGACTGCAGATCGATAACTATATATTAAACACAAAAAGGCAGACCAGGGTCTGCCTTTTTGCTGTCCTAGTATATGTCGCATATACTAGGCATTAGTATACATCCAGTTCCCAGAAAAGCACAATGCGCGTCACATAATCTTCATAATTTTGGTGTTACGCCAAAGCTTCCTTCAAAACATCCCCCGAATTATTCCACATATCAGGGTTATGTTCCATCAACAGCTTCTTAAGCGCAGCCTTTTCACGGTCACCCAAATTGTCCAGCATGAAGCGCCGCTTAAGCGCATAATCTAATCGATTAACATGATCGGCAAGAATTTTCCAGCCCCGTCTAGCTTCGGAATCAACTAGCATCTCGCATGAGGTTACACCCGCATAATACATACCCGCCTCATTACGGTCGGCTGCCACCCATACGATCCAGTAAGGATGTCCATTCGGCACATCTTCTTTATTGGTAGAGAATTTAATCCCCTTCTCGACCTTGCTCTTCGCATGGATTGCCCCCATATCTAGGTAGGCTTCATCTCCATCCACAATGACACTGGACAACTGGCTCAAGTCGATCGAGCCCGCGCCAAATCCGCGATGCTCTACCTTCCCGCTTACAATATTAAGCGCGTTCAGTTTCTTCGGTTTATCCGTAGGTTGATCCTTATTTATATCCATCGATGGCACCATCCAATTTTTTTGAAATAAAGTTTTATCGTTCTTTACTATTTTAGCTAATAATCCTCGATTTGCAAACATATACATGCTTTAGATGCTTGTCAACGGGGTGAAAATGAGATGAAAAAACAACTCGGCAATCGAACTGCACAATGGTGTTTTCTTATTGTACTGGCCTGTGGAGCATCTTGGATAAGCCAAGCCCTCCTACCTTACGGTTATGACAACCAGCCTGCTCCCTCCACTACCAACCTGAAAGCGGACAGCAGCCCTCTCAGCTCTATGATCGTAAAACCTGCAGCGCTGGCATCCCGATCCACCAAAGGAGCACCAAACTTCCAGCAATTCCAGCTGGACTTATCCAAGGCCGACGGTTCTTCTTTAGGCCTCCAACCAGAAGCAAGGCCCACTATGGCAAATGCTAACGAACCATCCTCTTCAGCTGGACAACCGCCTGCCCCACCCGGACTCCCGGCCAAGCCTATGGAGAAGCCGGCACCCAAACCTCTAAGCAATCGGATTGTAGAGTACCACATGAATGTGGAGTTGGATGCACAAGGAAAGATGCTCACGGGTACTTCATCGTTAACTTGGAAAAATCCTGGAAAATTGCCTGTTCAAGAAATTTATTTCCATTTGTACCCCAATGCTTTTAATTCCCCAAAAACGACCTTCATGAAAGAATCCGGAGGTAGGCTCCGGGATGATAAGAGCACGTCCAACAACAGAGGAGGCATGGACATTTCGAGCATTAAGACGCTGGATGGAGAAGAACTGCTTTCCCGCATCGAGTATGTGCAGCCAGACGACGGTAATAAAGATGACCGTACATTAATGAAGATAAAATTGCCTAAGGCTGTCAATTCCGGCGAAAGCGTAACTCTTGATTACGTATTTTCGGTCAAGCTCCCCGCGGTTTTTGCACGAATGGGCTATGCGGATGACTTCGTGATGGCCGGTCAGTGGTTTCCCAAGGTTGCAGTGTACGAGCCAGCAGGCTCACGCGGGAGAACATCAGAGGGCTGGAACCTGCACCAGTACCACGGCAACTCCGAGTTTTACGCAGACTTCGGTATTTATGACGTTCGCATCAAAGTTCCTTCCAGCTATATCGTTGCGGCCACCGGATTTCCAATCAAGCCGCCAGCAGATGACGGCAAAACAAAAACATATGCTTTTTACTCCGATGATGTCCATGATTTCGCTTGGGCTGCATCTCCTAACTTCATTTATTATGAAGAACCCTATGCGACTCCGAATCTGCCGGGTGTTAAGATTAAGCTGTATCTCGACCCCAAACATGAGCAATTGAAAACCCGCTATATGACGGCCGCCAAAAAAGCACTCGCTCGTTACTCCCAGTGGTACGGCAGCTACCCTTACGCCACGCTATCCATCGTTGTCCCTCCAGAAAACGGAAATGGCGCCGGTGGCATGGAGTATCCTACGCTGATTACCGGCTGGGGTGCGGGAGACAAAGAACCGGATTTAGAGCTGGAGCGAGTTATCGTTCACGAAATTGGCCATCAGTTCTGGTATGGGATGGTCGCCAGCAACGAATTCGAGGAAGCTTGGCTAGACGAAGGGTTCACTTCATACACCGAGGATAAATTAATGGAGCTCGAATATGGCGTGAAGCCGAATCTAACGATTGAGTCGAGCTATATCACTGATCCAGAGGCGCTTAAACAAAACTCTTGGAATTACAGTGGCCATGGAAAATACGCAGAAAATGTGTACACGCGTGCTAAGCTGGTTTTGGAATCTATTGAGTCACAAATAGGCAGTGCTACGATGGACCGTGTCATGCGTGCGTATTTCCAGAAATGGAAGTTCAAGCATCCCACAACCTCTGATTTTCAAGCTGTGCTTGAAAGTACGACGAAAAGAAGCTGGGATGAATTTTTCAAGCAGTACGTATATGGCGGATTTATGGTCGATTATTCCGTGGCCGGGATCAAATCCAAGAAGGTTATTCGGGATGGTCAAATGGTTTATGAAAATACAGTACAAATCCAAAAGCTTGGGGGTACTTATCACAACATCCCTATTCGTTTTCATTTTGCTGATGGTTCCCAAATCGACAAAGTATGGGATGGTATAGACAGTGACGTCCAATTTAAATTAAACCATCCGGCTCAGCTGGACTGGGTCGCCATTGATCCTCAGCATACTATCATACTGGAGAACAAACGTATAAACAGCTTTTTAAAAACTAACGTCGATAGCAAGCTAACCGCTCGTTGGAATTTAGGCGTCGTCAAATTAATGGAGACCCTATTCAGTTGGGTCGCTTGGTGAGGTGTGCAATCCATGTTGAAAACGATGAAAACAGGCTGGACAATGGCATGGCATCAGCCTTTTGCTGTATGCGCGCTGTTTATCTACAATTTGATCTGGGGACTTGTCCTATACAGTATGATCCGCTCTGTTGTTGTGCCTCTCCTCCACCGCTATCCAGGCAATGACCTGTCTCGGGAAGCGGTTCAGCTATTCTGGGTCGAGGGGCAGTTTCAAATCATGAAAACTGACCTCATTCAATACTATTTATGGTGGGGATGCGCACTACTTGCTGCACGCATGCTGCTTAGTCCGCTTTTAAACGCCGGGATTTACTACTCAGTAGAGCATACAGAGATGAATGCAGGCTATCGGTTCGTTCAAGGAATGCAGAAGCTTGGCCTTCCGTTTCTAGGGCTGTATATATTGCAGATATTGCTAAGCGCGGCTCCACTCTATCTATTAGTACCTAAGGTCTTAGATGGCTACAACAAACATCTCACCCTGGAATCTCTAGCTTGGAATATACTTCCGCTCATAGGCGGATACCTGCTGTATTTGTTCCTGCTGCAGACGGTATTCATGTATGTACAATTCGGCAAGCTGAACGGAAAATCATCGGCACATTCGCTTCGGCTGCTGCTTCGTAATACTTTGCCGGTGCTTCTGCTAGCCTTCACCTTGCTGCTGATTACAGTTGCGATATCCGCTGCAGTGATGACGTCGGCGATGATATGGGCTGGTTTTGCAGCTGTAGCAGGGGTGCAGGCCTACCGCTTCATTCACATGTTTTGCAAAATGTGGGCGATCACCTCACAGTATGCGTTATGGAACGCCAAGGAAGAATAAAAGAAAAAAAGAAGGACTTAGGCTGCCTCAACGGCAGTTTAAGTCCTTTTTTGCGTCCATTTATACAATGTAATAAATAGGCTATTCAACCAGTGTCTTATGTCCTAATATTTTCCTTTTACGCGCGTCTGTCGAAGGAAAACAACTTCAGCTTTAGGTTATTTTTGTAAATAAAAAAAAGATTTTGTCGAATATGCATACCTGATATGGAGTGGAACTATAAAAAGATGGCGCTTTCAATCGTGGGAAGCCGCCAAAAATAAGCCTTTATCGAATTTTCATGTAATGTTTCAGGTTTCGCCCTTTTAATTGTGAACATTTTGTGACTAAAGGAGGATTTTTTTATTTTTAATCGAATTTTAGTATTCAGAGCAAGAAAATAATACATAATGCCGAATTTCCGCTCCAAACGGAAAACGGGGGATCCAATCTTGGGTGAATTGATCTCGCTTCATAGTGATCATAGGGAACCTTCAACCGAACCCTCAAGCTAACCTCGTAGGCACCGGAAGGGGAACATCTTTTTGAAGAAGTTTTTTGGTATTGCCATGTCTTTAGCTCTATTTTTTACGATTCAAGTTGGTAGCGCCTCCGCCGAAACACCTATGAGTCAAGCCGTTAATGATGGACTTGGTTCGCCGTATAAAAGTGGCGGCACTACTAAAAAAGGCTTTGATTGCTCCGGCTACACCGCATTCGTCTTCGATAAGCTTGGCATCAGTCTGCCGCATCAATCCAAATCACAGGCAGCTCTCGGTACCACAGTGAGTCAAGATGAGCTTCGGGCAGGCGATCTTGTGTTCTTTGACACAGAAAACAAGGTAAATAAAGGCGTCAGCGGAATTTCTCACGTAGGTGTCTATGTAGGCGACGGAAAGTTCTATCATTCCGCTACTGGCAAAGGTATTTCCATCAATAAGCTTAGCGAAGCTTATTATGTGAAAACCTACGTTACGGCTAAACGCATTTTATCAGATGAGCAATATGCAGATGTGATGACCGACAACTGATCTAGAACAATCATGAACGATTTCTTTTCATTGAAGTCCTCAGTGCTTGCACCGACGCCCTCGCGTTGGACAAGCCTGCAGGGCTTTCTTTCTTTATATACGCTTTATTACCTCACCGGTTGCACGGTGAATCACAATTGGAGGTATCTGGATGATTCTTTTTCTTCACCGTAAGGATCTGCGGGTGAACGACCTGCCCGCCTTCGATTATATACTCGCTCGGCGCAAGCCCAGCCTGCATGTGCTCATCCTCGATCCGCACCTTCTGCAGCAGGATCGCTACCTCGAGCACAGCGGAATCAATTTCCTGCAGCACGCAGCGCGGCTGCAGGAGCTTTACCGTGCAGCCGGACGTCAGCTGCACATGCTCTATGGCAATCCCGCGGAAGTTGTGCGCGGGCTTATGCAGTCGCATCCTGTGGAGGAACTCGTGTTTCACGAGGACCACACTCCTTATGCGACGCAACGTGATCGGCAGCTGCGAGAAGTGGCGCAGGCTGCCGGGGTGGCCGTTACATCGTTCGACGAGCTGGGGCTCGCGGACCTGCGCGATTTCCAGCGCTGGACCGGACGCAGCGAGCCGTACAAGGTATTCACGCCGTTCTACCGGAAGTGGAGCGAGTACCTGCTCCGCTTCTACCGACCGGCATCGCCCGTGCACTTGCGCGAGCTTGCCGCAGCGGATCTCGCGCCCGGCGCAGCTGCGGCGCATTCGCTGCCGCCAGAGCTTGCGGCAGCGCTTAGCGGCCATGCCGCGGCAATCGCGCACGCGGGCGGTCCAGGCGCCGCTTCGGCAGCCGATCCGCTGCGCGTGCTGAGCGGCTTCCTCGCGGAGCGGCTGCCCGGCTACGCCGCAGGGCGCGACCGCTACGCGCAGGACGCCACGAGCCGGCTCAGCCGGCACGTCAATGTCGGCGCGCTCTCCGTGCGCGGCGTGTACGAGATGCTGCTCGAGCACGAGCAGCGGGAGACTTGGCTGCGCCAGTTGGCTTGGCGCGACTTCTACCTCTATCAAGCCCGTCTTGATCCGGACTTCTATTGCTATGAAAAGCGTTACGATCTCTCAACGCTCGACCAACGTCACTTCCAAGCCTGGTGTGAGGCGCGCACCGGCATTCCTGTCATTGACGCCGCCATGACAGAATTGAATACAACAGGCTGGATGCCTAATCGGCTGCGAATGATTACCGCCATGTTTCTGACCAAAAATCTGCTCTGCCCCTTTCCTTACGGTGAGCAGTATTTCCGCTGCAAGCTTAGCGACTATGATAATACGCTTAATCGCGGCGGCTGGCTATGGTGCGCCTCGCTAGGTTTTGACGCGGCCCCCTACTTTCGCATCATGAATCCGGTAACTCAATCGGAATCACACGACCCTGAAGCGGCCTATATTCGGCAATGGCTGCCTGAATTGGCCAATCTGTCGGATAAAGAAATTCACAAGCCACGTCCGGGATCCATAGTTGACTTGAAATTATCAAGAGCTCGTGCTATCGAAGTGTATCAGAGCATTTCACGAAACCAATAAGCGCATTATTTCATGATTTTTTTCAAATATTAGGTATATTTACCTAGTTATTTTTTTGGTTTATTATATTTAAAATAGTTTTTTCTATTATTTTTCAATAAGGCATAAAAAAAATGTCGAACCATGTCGATATAATATCATTAAGAAAACATTGGGTACGGGGGGATTTATTATATGACATGGTTTCGCAATCTTAAATTGTCTATAAAACTTAGTATTACAGTTGGTCTGGTCCTTTTGTTAGTTTTTTCCGGTCTCATTTACACCAATCTGGATCAGCTTTATAAGGTCAGCCTGGAAAAAGGAGAATATGAAGCACAGGAAGCCGGACAAGAGTTTTCAAGTTCATTCAAAAGTGAATTACTCGACCTCCAGGGCACGCTAGAGACACTTTCCGGTATATTGCTGGATGCCAGAGCTCAGAAAAAGCAATCACGCGAGGATATCGTTGAAATGCTTAAGCACAGGATTGAGGAACAGGATAACATTATGGGTCTTTATACCTTATGGGAACCTAATGCTTGGGACAATAACGATAAGCTAAATATTAATAAAAAGCCTTATGACGATGCGACAGGGCGATTCATCCCTTACCTCCTCCGTAATGAAGGCTCCGTAACTATAGAGCCACTTCATGATTACGATAAAGATGGAGCGGGAGATTATTACCAGCTGCCTAAACGATCCAAAAAGCTTACTCTTCTTGATCCATATAACTACAATGCCGGCGGAAAAGATGTTCTTATGACCTCTATTGTTTACCCAATTGTAGACAAGCAAGGCAGCTTTCTCGGTATTATAGGCATGGATCTATCTCTGGATAGGCTGCAGCAAAAGGCTGAAGCTGTAAAACCGCTAGGAGGATATGTAAGCATCATCTCCAATAAAGGTTCTTATGTATCCCATGGTACCAGCAAGGACTGGATCAACAAGCCCTATGCGGATAATCCGGAAAAAGCAGCTGCCTGGGAAGTTATGAAAAAATCAGGGGCGTATCGATACTACTCCGGAAACTCACAAGGTGCCGCCGTGCTTCGTATTATTGAGCCGCTTCATCTTAACGGCTCCAACGAAACCTGGTATGTCGAAACGGTCGTCCCCAAAGAACGTATTCTGGAAACGTATCAAAAGAGTATGACTACCTCCATCATTATTGCGATTATCTCCTTGCTGCTCATAGGTGCTTTGCTCGCAATCATTATAAGAATAGTTGTCGTGCAGCGAGTTCAAGCTGTTTCAGCTTTGCTGCAACGTCTGGCTGAGGGTGACTTCACCAAATCGCTTGAGATGAAGCCAAGCAAGGATGAATTCGGTGTTATGGCCGTCCATTTTAACAATATGATTGCCAAGCTCAGAAGCATGCTTCAGCTGGTCTCCGACATCTCGATGTCAGTTGGCGCGACCTCCCAGCAGCTGACAGCCAGTGCCGAACAAACGGGTCGCGCGGCAGAAACGATTACCGAGGCGATTCAGGAGGTAGCTGCCGGCGCTGAGGTCCAAGAAAGCAACGCCAGTGATACCTCCACAGCCATGACTGAAATGGCTACTGGTGTACAGCGTATTGCTGAATCCTCGTTGAGCGTCACCGAATCTGCTATAGATGTCACCCAGCAGACGGATGAAGGCAACAAGCAAATTCAAGCAGCAGTGGCGCAAATGAATGTGGTTCGCTCAACCGTCGGTCAGTCTCATGAAGCCATCCGCCAGTTAGGCATCCGCTCAGAGGAGATCGGTGCTATCATAACAATGATTACTGCCATTAGTACGCAAACCAATCTGCTTGCTTTGAACGCAGGGATTGAAGCCGCGCGAGTCGGTGAGCATGGCAAAGGGTTTGCCGTAGTAGCAACAGAGGTTCGCAAGCTTGCTGAGCAATCCAGAGCAGCTGCCGAACAAATAGCCGACTTGATAGGCAGTATGCGGGAAGAAACGAGAAAAGCCGTTGATGCGATGGAACGCGGAGCCTCTGAAGTGGAGAAAGGTGTACAGACTGTATCCGAAAGTGGAGAACGGTTCGCTTCCATAACGAAGGAAATGACCAATGTAAATGTGCAGATTCAAGAGGTTTCAGCAGCTGCAGAGCAGATGTCCGCAAGCTGTGAGGAAGTTAGCGCTACCGTAGATCAGTTGGCGCACATTGCACGCGAAGCTTCCCAGAATTCTCAAGGAGTAGCCGCGGCATCAGAGGAGCAGCTTGCTTCCATGCAAGAAATTTCATCATCATCGGCTGCTCTAAGCAGTATGGTTCAAGAGCTTCTCGATCAGCTATCGCATTTTAAAGTATAGACTTCTTTACGTTATGAAGTCCCGACCGAAAATAATAAAAGCCTCCAATCTACTCGAATGAGCAGAATTGGAGGCTTTTATTCATATTCCTTATTAGGGAGCAAGGTCTATAGTCGATTCAGACAGAAGTTAGGGGGCAATGCCTGGGAAGGAACATCTGCTTCATGCAGCATCAGCTCTTCTTCCATACCTCCGGCTTCGCACCTTTGCCGGTATACTCGATCCATTGAGGTGTGATTTCAAGAATAACGTAGTTCGGATCATCAGAACCGTCAAACCACATTTTGAAATCATCCTTCCATACCTTTTTACGCAAAGCCTCGTCCTTGGAAACCCGCCCTATTCCTTCGATTTGCAAAAAATTTGCCGACCAGCTTCCCTCGTATCCAAGCAGAATATGAACGTTTGGATTCCGTTCCAGCTCCTCTACCTTGTGAGTTTGCTTGTTGGTTGCCAAATAAATAGTCATACCCTCATGAAAAAGGGCCATATACCGCACATGCGGCTTATTGCCCTCAATAGTTGCAAAAGAGCATACTTGGTTTGAATCCAACGCCTCAATAATCTTCTCTTCAAGCTGCGTAGTCGTCGTGGCCATAACGGTATCTCCTCTCAATTGTGGATAGGCTGCAGTTGCTTGTGCTTAGTTGCAGCCCTCATAAGGATACTTTACCCTTGAACGCCTATCCTCAACCGAGAGCTAGCGAGCTCGTTCAATAAAACTTGTGCATCTCCTCCGGTATCCCGTTGCGGGAGCAAAATTGCTCCAGCGTTTCATCCGACTGAATCTCGTCAAAGGATGTGAGCAGCTTTACGGCAAACAGATTAGCCTGCCTTTCAAATTTGCCTGGATTGAAGAAAGAATGCTCCTCGAGAAAAAAGCGGCTCATGCCTTGATGAAGGCGGTCATGACCGAGCTCATGTGCACAAACAAAGCGCTGCCATTCCGAAGAAAGCTGATTGTGGATGACTATGAGCCGCCGCCGCAGCTTTCTGTAGTACACCCCCCTTGTATGCGTCCCTAAATCATGAAATTGGATATGAATACCCAATCCGCGGGAGATAGTGAACGGGCAATTGGTCTTATGTCGCTTTATAAGCTTGGATATGGTTTCTTCCATTGTCATCACCCGGCTAATTCATTAATCAAGCTGCATTGCAAGGCTTAGTTCACTCCTTGGTATCATCAGAGTCCTTCGGTTTTTTACGCTTGTTCATTTGCTTGGCTTCCCAGAAAAATCCCGTTAATACGTCCATAATCCGCTGCTTGTCCGTGTCGTTGATAGGAATGCCGTCAAACATGATCTCGCCATCTTCCTCCAGCATCTTTTTGAAATCCCGCTTGTCTCTGGAGGTAGCCCAGACTGGAATTTCCTGTTTATGGTCATCCGGCATGTGTCCGGCTTTCTCCATCATTGCCTCATACGGAATCTGTAAAGCCTCGGCAAGCTTGCGGATCGTCTCCGGTTTAGGAATGCCTCTCCGCCCATTTTCAATCCTGGATATTTGCGCATTGCTGATTCCGGATTCAAGAGCCAACTGGTTTACACTGACACCCTTGCTTTCCCGAGCTTTTTTGAGATAAATACCGAACTCTGTTTCGCTCATCATGATCAACCCTCCGACTTTTCGTTACCTCTTGGTAACAAATATACACAACTTTGACCAAAAGGTAAAGATAATGGAAGGAAAATACGTTTCCGGCAAAGACATTTCGACTTAAATGGACATTTTTGACTGATCCCTCACCTTTACCAAATGGTATTTATTATGTATTATCATTACCACAAGGTAACAATATCTAATACTGCTGATCGCTATTTTTAAATATTTATAAACGATGAGATCGTATTTAACAAATCGTTGCCAAATGGTAAAGGAGAGAAGAAGGATGACCCCTCACCCTATTGCACCAAGCTACAGCGAAGGTTTAAGTGATCTGCAAAGCTCTTATCGTAGTACTTGCCGAATGCTGCAAAAAGCACAGGAAACTACCGTAGTCCGTGGAGATAGAGAACTGATAAACGGCATGATCTCGGATGTCCAATTCGCTATCGATTGGATGCAAACCGGCAAATGTCCTGGAAACCGCCGGGGTATTGAACGAAGAGCTGCCTATCAAAGGGAAAAGCTGATGGATCCTTCACAGATGCAGACTTACATCGAACAGCAGCACCATGTAGCTCCCTCCTCTGTTATAACAGAGCAGCAGCGCCACCGACTTGAGCATGCACTGTCCCATTTGAGTTCAAGAGAACGAGAATGTTATGAGCTTCATTATGGCATGTGCTATTCGTTTCAAGAGATAGCTTCCTTGTTAGTACTTAAAAAGGGAACCGTTCAGTACTATTTGCAAACAGCGCAAAAAAAGATCCATTCGGTTAAATAAAGGACTGTGGAGTTCGACCGATTGCCTTGCAACACCATAACGTGCACTCGGGATAAAAATGAAGCGCTATGCTGTTTATCGACAAAAATGGGACTCCCCTTACGATTGCCACCTAATAGTGAAAGTAAATAACGAACACCTGTTCCCATTTTACTTCAAAAAGCAGCAAATTACAAATTTTTCTAGGAAAGGAGTAATGAACCGTTATGAAGAAAAAGGAGCTTCCTGTTGGACGGTGTTCCCCATGATTAATTTGGAGCAAATTCGTTCCAGCATCACCACAGGATTGGTCGCCGCGATGACTATGCCTGTAGTTGAACTGGATGATGCTTCGGCGCCTGCCGCCTATCCCTTCATTAAATACAGCTTCTCCGGACCTGTACTATTCCCGGACAAGCAGCCTTCGGTAACCGTGGTCCCCTCCTCGTCCCCGGATGAGGTTATCGAACGCTATACCGAACAGCCGACTTTTCGCATGAGCTTCATCTCCTGCTCAGATCAAAAGATGGACAGCCTCACTAACGCCGTCCGAATGCATGACTGGTTCCGCATTCTAGGACGCGATGAGTTGAAACTGAATGCGAACATCGTGGTTGTCCTCGCAGGAGAAATTCAAAATCGCGATATTCAGATCGGTAACATTTGGGAACGGCGAAACAGCTTTGAAGTAACCTTCAAAACATTAAGTGTAATTGATACGAAGCAAACTACCATTGACATTATAAATTGGAAATAGGGAGGAATTACATTGGCTAACACTATGAAAGATGTGACTGTAGTCATCGACATTCAGAAGCCCGTAGGGCGTTTAGGATTTGGTAAAGTACTCATTCTCGGGGAAAAAGCAGGCGGCTTCGCCTATAAAGAATACCTCGATTTGACCAGTGTCAGAACGGATTTTCCCGAAACTACTGAGGAATACAAAGCGGCAAGCGCCATTTTTGCCCAAGGAGATCAAGCTCCCGCTTCTATCGCCATCACCTGCCGCAACAGCACTATCGGTGAGGGTGCAGAAACGTTAGTAGAACGGTTGCAGCAGGTAATGGATAAGGATTGGTACTTCCTGATCAGCACCTCCGCCGCCAAAACGGACGTGCTTGCCTTAGCTGATGAGATTGAACTCGATGGCACACATCAATACTTTACTCGTTCTTCCAATCAAACCGATCTGGCCGCTATCAAGGCCAAGAAGTACACTCGCACTTCGGTGCTGTACCACACCAACCTTGCCAATTATCCGGACGCGGCTTGGGTCGGTGCAACCGGCTCAGCCCCCGTTGGCAGTGTAACCTGGAAGTTTAAGCAGCTTAGAGGTATTGAACCACTCGAACTATCAGCGACTGAGCTGCTTGCGATCCATGGTCTTGGCGCTAACGCCTACGTTACTAAAGCCGGAGACAACGTAACAACGGAAGGTAAAGTAGTTGATGACGAATATATCGATATTATTCATGCCAAAGATTACGTTAAATTCTCAATCGAATACAGCATCCAGAAGCTATTGAACAGCACACCGAAAATTCCTTATACAGCTGCAGGCATCTCCCAGATTGAAGGAGCCGTGAGAACTGTGCTGCAAAGAGCGCACAACCAAGGCATTATCGCAAGCGACTCTGATGGCATCGGCTTATACGGCACAACTTTCAAATCCCGAGATGAAGTAGATCCGGCCGATCGTGCAGAGCGTACTTATAATGACGGTTCCTTTTTCTTCGAGCTTGCCGGCGCAGTACATGCTGCCAGAATCAACGGCGTTATCCGTTACTAAATTTTGAGGAGGACTATCTATGTCAACAAAAACCTATGATCCAAAGAACGTAGCTATCACCGTGAATGGCGTGTATATTACAGGTCTCGGAGAAAGCATGGTTGAAATCACCAAGGATGAGAACAGCTATGAAACAAAAGTTGGTGCCCTGGGCGATGTCGTACGTACGAAAATCAACAACTCTTTAGGCACTATTAAAATTACTCTGCAGCAGACGAGTCCTCAACTCTCCTACCTGGATACTCTGGCAAACAGCGGCAAGGTTGTTCCGATCAGCATTATCTCTTCCAACGATCCTAAGGAAACCACTTCTGTTACAGAAGCCTTCTTGAAAAAGCCGGCTGACCGCAAATACGGTAAAGAAGCCGAAGACCGTGAGTATGAATTTCAGGCGCTAGACCTAAAAATGGAATAGGAGTGAATGTAAATGAACAACTTTAAGCAAAAAGAGTATACGTCCCGCAGCGGAAAGCAATACACCTTCCAATTCCCCGGTGTCCGCGCAGCCGCCCAAATCAGTGACCGTGTTAAAAATAAGTTCGGTGTACCTTTAGAGGAAAAGCTGGCCGAGGAAATGATGAAAAACGTAATTGTCGACCCGAAAATTTCGTGGGATTATTTCGGCAGCGACAAGAAGGAATTCAACGATGTAATTGCAGCCTCCTTCCGTTTCCTTGAAGGCGAAGATGAGGAATCGGCAAATGCCGATAACCAGGAGTGAGGCACGTCATCGAGCCGAGAGGAACTGGGCCATGTGGCGGCTGCTGCTGAGTGATATGAACATCACTTACAGTGAGCTGAACGAAATGGACCAGGATGATTTGGCCGAAGCCAATGCCGCTCTTGATATGTACATCGAAATGATGGAAAAGAACATGGAAAAATCAAAGAAGCGTTCCTAAGGGACGCTTCTTTTGTTTAAGAAGAAAGGCGGTGAAAAACAATGGCAACGAATATCACCAGCAATCTAACTCAAATATTAAATAATAAAAGTCTAGATATACAATTCAACCATAATTTTTTAGAAGTAAACAATAACTTAACCGAAATAAATCAACATTTTACAGATGTAAATAATCATTTTCTGGAAGTTGATAATAGTCTTACTGAGGTGAACCATCACTATAATCAGTTTATTCAGACTACGAATAATGCCGCAGCCAGCACTAATAAAGCGACTTCCAAATTTGCACAACTAGGAGAGTCCCTTTCCAAAGTGAGTCAATTAATTGGTAAAGGACTTACCTCCGCTATGATGGCTATAGGAACAGCGAGCTGGGATGCTGCCACGCAAGCAACGGAATCGATGAATATTATTAGAACCAGTACAGGGGCTACCGGAGAACAACTGAATGGCCTCATGGAGAGCTACAACAAGGTAGGCTCCCAGGTTCCGGATAAATTAGGCTCTGTTGCTACAGTTATAGCAGATGTTAGCAGAAAAACCGGGGCTACCGGCTCTGTCCTTGAAGATATGTCCAAAAAAATTATGGATCTGAGTTCATTAACCAAAATAAGCTCTGCCACCATTTCGTCCTCTCTCACTGGTACTATGCAGAATTGGGGTATCGGCGCTGAACAGGGCAGTGAAATGTTCGATAAGATGTATTTTTTATCCCAAAAAACTGGCCTCGGCGTCAACACCTTAGCTGATAAAATGACCAAATTCGGGGGGCCGATGCGGCAGCTTGGTTTTGACTTTGATACCTCAGCAGCCCTTATTGGGCAATGGACCAAGCAAGGGCTGGATGCTGATATGGTTCTAGGCTCTTATACTACCGCCCTCGGCAACATGTCCAAAGTAGGCGTTAAGGATACACAGCAGGCACTCAATATTGCCATGAATAAGATTAAACAAGCTGGAACTACGGCACAGGCCAACAAATTAAGTATTGAAGCGTTTGGCGAATCATCTGGACCTGCAATGGCTGCTGCTATACGCGAAGGGCGTCTTGAGTTAGGTACCATGCTTCAAGAAATGGCCAACTCCAATGGGATTATAGGCACTACGGCCAAAGACACCGAAACGCTTGGTGACAAGTTCGGCTCTTTGAAGAATGAAATCATGATCGCTCTCGCTCCCCTGGGCAAGCAGCTGATGAGCATTGTAGAGAAAGCATTTCCTGCTATTGAGAAAATAGCTGCTCTCTTGAAAGGCGGCCTCCAAAGAGCTTTACCTCATATTGAAAAATTCTCCAGCGTTGTGGGAAGTGTGCTGCTTGATGCTTTGAATCAGGTCTCGAACGGGATTGACTTTTTCATTCAAAATATCGATGTTCTTGGCCCTGCGGTTGGAGTTTTAGCCCTTGCGTTTGGTGTGGGACTAGCCGCTTCTTTATGGTCAGTTGCTGTCGCAGGTTGGGCAGCGATTGCACCTTTGCTGCCTTTTATTGCAGTAGGTGTCATTCTAGCTGCATATATAACAGCTCTCGCCTATATGTGGAAAACGAATATGTTTGGCATTAGAGACCAAACCCAGATTGTTTTCAATTATGTACAAGGTTTATTTGATAGGTTTAGTGCCTACATTAGTTCAATAATGCCGTATATACAGCAAATTCTTTCTATTGTATGGCCGATTATCCGGGCAATGTGGGTAAATGAATTAACTATCCTTTGGCTCATTATTCAAAGCTCATTTACCGCAATTTGGGATACCATTGTATGGACACTTACCAATATTTACAACTTCGTTAATATCATGTTCACCTATACTACCGGAATTTTCAAAGCATTCCTGCAATTTATTACGGGAGACTTTACTGGGGCTTGGCAAACCTACCGTGATACATTCATAGCTGTTTGGGAAGCAATTAAAACTTATTTCTCGGAAGCAATGAGTGGTTTTATCAATATTGGAGCCGACTTAATCAATGGAATTATTACGGGTATCCGTAACGCCTTTCCGAATCTATGGAATTCTGTGATAAGCGTCGGACAAGGCATGAAGGACGCTATCACAGGATTTTTAAGAATCAGTTCCCCTTCCAAAGTCATGATGGAGGTTGGCTTCTGGACAACCGAAGGTCTGGCTGACGGGCTTGAAGATGGAGAAGGACGAGTTCTTGGGTCATCCCAAAAAGTAGCGAATGCAGTTAAAGAGCCCTATACAGCTTCATTAACAGAGAGCGCTTTACCTCCCTTTGCCGCTCAGGGAGCTTCGTTAAGCCCTACTTATGGCCCTCCCACACAGGCTTCTCCCACAGCTTCATCATTGGCAGGTCCATCCAGCTCTGCACTCTCATTCAGTCCAACCATCAACATCACAATGAATGGAGATAGCCCAACAGCAGCACAAGACATTGCTGAGCGGGTCAAGCAAACGATCCAAGAAGTGTTCGAGAGCGCATCACGAAGACAAGGCATTGTGGGGGTATAAAAGATGGCTACGATAAATGAGAACTACGTAATGGTTGAGTCGGAAGAGCCATCGCATGAAATCGATGTAACCGAGCAGCCTATCGAAGACGGCATCGACATTATGGATCACGTAAGGGCCAAAGCGAAAACAATGCGTATCAGTGGTTTCATTGTAGGTGACGATGCTGCGCAAATTCGGCAAAATATTTTGAACCTCCATCAGGCCGGATCGATAATAGAGTTCATCGGACGCAATTATTTTGTTGGAATCATCACCAGCTTTCAGAGTACACACAATCATCAGGTTGCAAACGGCCTTTCCTTTAATGCCACCTTAAAAGAAGTGAGAGTAGCTAAAAGCTCTTATCTCGAAACGTTGCCTCCCTTCATCCACACACAAGCCGCCCCCGTCATTACAGTAGGACGGAAGCAGCCCGTAAAAAAAGAAAAGGGACAGGAGGAGAGCGTATTTGTCGACTCAACTGGTCAATATCATTAAGCATCAAATTCCTTATCGTTTTGAAATCCCACTGGCTAATGTGTTATTTGAAATGGAAGTGAATTACAACCCTCAATTTGACTTTTTCACCATAGACCTTTATCGAAATAAAGAACTGCTTGTATATGGGGAAAAGCTTATATATGGAAAACCACTCTTTCATGATATCGCCGACCATCGGTTCCCTGCTGTTACTCTTACACCACTCGATGAATCAGGTAAAGAGACCGATGTGAACTGGAAGACGTTAGGTGAAACGGTATTTTTATTTCTGGATGGAGATGTTTGATCATGAACAACTTCGGAAGAGTGGTTGAGATACAGACGGGTACCCGAACTTTTTCAAATCAAAATTACACTATGGAATTTACAGTTCCTTTCGATAATGACCTGCTGCCGAACGAAAGTGAGATTAAGATTTACAATCTGTCGGATTCGACTTTGGCCGAAATTAAGCTGGATAACACTTTGATAATCAATGCCGGGTATGAGGGTAATGCCGGTATGATTTTGCAGGGATATATTTCGAGAATCAAGACAGCTTGGAGTGGTGTAGATAAAATAACAACGATCCATGTACTCGATTCGGACAAGCTGTCTGACCGCAAGCTGGAGGATATTACCTATGCCGAAGATACGCTCGCTAGCATCATATTAAAAGAAATGGCTGAGCAGTTAGGGTTGCCTGTCGCCCAATTTGTGCTGAATCAGGATGTTAAGTACGCAGGCGGCTATACAGCCAGTGGAGAGGTTACAGAAATCATTAAAAAAATCGCAGCCGATTGCGGCACAAGCGCCTACATCAACAAAGGGCATTTGTATATCCGAAATTTAAGGGAAGGTGAGGATGACATATTCGAGCTTTCCCAGGATACAGGACTAATCGGTATGCCTGAACCTTTGGATGAGGAAAATTTTAGCGGAATGAGCTTGAAGTCCCAACTGCAGCACCGAATTACAACTGCTTCAGTGATCCGGTTAGTTTCGCGGCAAAAAGAAGCAACACTGCATATCCGTAAGGGCTCTCATAAAATGAGCAGCTCCGACTTTGTGACCGAAATGGAGGGGATTTATCCATGAGTGCAACGGATGCGGGAAGTGCTGCAAATGCTTTTGTGGCGGGTATGGTGGAAAAGGCTATCAATGACCTGTACGTCTGTTTCCCTTGCAGAGTCATTTCGTTTGATTCGGCCAGCGGCATGGCTGTTGTGCAGCCTCTCTTTCGCAAAGCTGATAAGGAACCTGCACTGATCCAAAATGTACCGGCCATCGGACAAAAGCACATCGTTAAGGAACATGAGCAGACCATCGTCGATCAAGGGATTGAACGTACAATAATTATAAAAGAACACGAGGAAATCCATTTTCCCAATGTAAAATCTGGCGATACCGTGCTTGTAGTATGTGCCGATGGTGAAATTAGAAACACACTGTCCGGGCAAGTCGCAATACCTGTAAGCAAACGGATGCACAGTAAGAACGATGCTGTAATTGTGGGGGTGCTTCCATGCAGTCTTTTAAGCTAGTAGAAGGTGATTTGGTTCTGGAGCTTGGTGAAATCGTTATGGCTGAAGGAACTGACGAGCTTGTGCAGTGTGTAAAAAGCTCTCTCGGCACTAACAAAGGCGAGTGGTTTTTGCAGCCTGAGCTAGGTATCAAATTTCGCGCGTTTTTGGAGAAAAATTTGAATGAAGAGGAAATGCGGGAACAAATCCGGCAAGGTTTGTTTCAAGAACCGCGCATCAAGACGGTGGATAGCATAAAGTTTGAACATGACAAACCAAATCGGATCATGACGGTTCGTTTCTCCGCTACGGCAGTTGACGGTACAACTATAGAAAGCGAGGTGACACAGCATGTTGGATGAAAAAGGATTTAAACGCAAGCGGTATGCCGACTTAATTATGGAAATGGAGGCCAAAGCGCGCGAAGCCTACGGGGAAACCATCAATACCTCGGAAAGATCGCCGCTTGGCATCATTCTTAGAATTTTTGCCTGGTTTTTGAGCAAGCCATGGGAAAAAGCTGAGGACGTGTATTATTCCGCCTACATTAATACCGCGCAGGGCGTTCAACAGGACCGACTCGGGCCGTATGTAGGAATCTCCCGTATTCCCGAACAGTTTTCATCGGGTTCCATAGCTATCACGGGCACCCCCGACTATACGGTTGCTGCCGGCTTTTCAGTCAGATCAAGGAACGCGGTATATTTCACAACTACAGTACCCGTTACCTTAGATGCCAGCGGGCATGCGACTGTGAGCATTCGAGCCTCGTTGGCAGGCGTTCGCGGCAATGTGGCAGGCGGGTTGATAACGGAGATTGTGAATCCCAATCCGAATGTAGCCTCTGTAACCAACCCAGCCCCTACTGTCGGAGGCAGGGAAAAAGAAACCGACCCGGAATTCCGCGAACGATTCCAGCTCTCGGTTTCCGGGGGAGGCGCGGCTACTTTGGATTCGATTCGCAGCGCTTTGCTGGGCATTGCCGGTGTAAGGGCAGCTACTGTCATTGAAAATACTTCACTCGCTACCGATGCTGAAGGACGGCCAGGCAAAAGCTTTCAAGCCTACTTGCTAGGAGGCGGTGCGGATGCTATAGCTCAATGCATTTTGGAAACAAAAGCCGTTGGTATCCAATCCTTTGGTGATGTATCCCGTACGGTTTATGACCTGTCAGGCTCTCCTCATATTATTAAGTTCAGTTATGCTGAAAAGATCGCTTTGAAGGTCCAGGTTGCCGTGACCAAAAATGAACAATACCCCGTAGATGGCGATGCACAAATCAGGACAGCAATTATCCGCTATATTGGTGGTGAAGATGTGGATGGCTCGTTGTATAGCGGGCTTGGCATGGGCGATGACGTGATATATACGAAGCTGATCAGCTCGATTTATAAGGTAGTCGGTATTGAGGATGTTAATGTTCAAGTTGCGACTTCTGGCAGCTTTGGGACTGGCAATATTGCCGTATCCAGTAATAAAGTAGCTCAAATCCTTCATAGTGATATTGAGGTGAGCAGCCATGCCTGATCTGCGTGAGATGTTACAGAAGTTAACGGATCATTATGCCAAAAGTCCGCAGAGCAATATTGGAAAGCTTCTGTCCATTGTCCACGGACAACTCAATGACCTCGATCAGACACTGGAGACGATGCAGCTCTGGCGGGATATCGATCTTGCCCGTGGTTCAACCTTGGATAATATCGGGCAAAACGTGGCCCAGCCTCGCGGGATGGCTTCAGACGAGGTCTACCGCGTGCTGATTAAGTCTAAAATTGCTCGCAATCTCTCACGTGGCGATATCAATACACTCATTCGCGTTATAGCGATCTCGGTTAATGCGAATTACTCTGAGATTGAAATTCGTGAAAAGTACACAGATCCGTCGGACCCCGAGCCTGCCGCGATCTCTTTAGTGCGGCTTCCTTTTAGCCGAATCAGTGATTCAGAAATCGATGTTCGCCAGTTTACGAGAATTCTCCAAAAAACGATCCCCGCAGGAGTTCGTGTAGATGCGGTAGAGCTGCAAGGGACTTTCTCCCTGGCCAGCGGTGATGGGCCTGAGATGGATATTGAAGCAGGTTTTGCCAATACGGATCAAACAAGCGGTGGGACACTAGGTGCTGTTTTCACCCCTGCCGAAAATATCGATTTGCCTATTTAAGAGAGGAGCGCGATTTATATGGCTTTTGAAAAAGAACTTCCTGAGTGGAAATCACCTGGCGTTGAGCCATCCGCATCGAAGAAAAATGAAGGCTGGAAACCAGGCGAGAAGCCTCCGGCAGACTGGCTGAACTGGACGCAGAATAGAACGTATAAGGCATTGGAAGAGCTGCAAAACCATAAACACACTGGTGCTGCAGGAGATGCAGCGAAGCTTGACAGCAATAGCCTTGCCAATGGCGCGGCTACGGATGCTGTAATTGGGAACCGTACCATTGATGATACAGCTGTGCCAAGTACAGGGCCTAACACAATTACGGGCTTGTTTGGCTCTTTAGGAAAAATGACCCGTCAGATCACTGGAAAAAGCAGCTGGATCACGCCCCCTGCAACAACCTTAGAAGCCGCCAATACTCATATGAATGCAACTACCGGTATACACGGAGCGGTTTCAACTGCGACTCCCAACACATTGTTAGTTCGTGATGCCAACGGCAGAGCTCAAGTCGCTGCTCCAGTAGCTGCAGCGGATATCGCAAGGAAAGATACGGTTGATGCGTTAGAAGCAAAACTGAAGTCCAATCAACTTCTTACCACAAACTTGAATTACGGCCTGCAAACTGTTAATGCAGATCAGGCCGGTCCGGTTGATCTGTCGGCGCGTGGTAGGTCTTTGGTTAATCAACTAGGGTGTGACGGTAATTGTGAGGATGTTAGTAAGTTTTCATCCTCACAAGGTACTGTCGTTTTAGATACAACGTATAAAACAGTTGGTTCGTCTTCAATAAAGGCTACCGTTACTTCAGGTGGCGGTATGTCAGTGAACTACAATTTGAATAGCCGATTGGATACAACTAAGTATTATATTCTTGCAGCAGACACTAAAAACGGGAATGCAACAAATGTCACATTTAGATTTTACAATGGCGGTGCGAATGTTGGCTCAACAGTAAATGCTGTCACAACATCATTTTCTACTCAGTATGTAAAAATAGCCCCTGTCAATTTCGGATCAGCACAGCATATCTATTTTGATGTTAGTGGAGCTAACGGAACCTACGGATTTGTAGATGGTATTCGTCTTTATGAGATATCGGCAGCAGAATATACAGCGCTAGGAACAACTTTGACAGACATTAATCAAATTGCGGCTCGGTATCCATATACCGAAGGCATAGCTAATGTGAATGGGCTGTATGTGAATAAGTCTAGCAAGAACCTACTGCCTCCGTTTAATGAGTGGACGTTACATGCTAATGCACAAGTGAATGAGCCTTATAAGTTGACGTTGAATGCAACAGGATCAAATCAGTATACCAATTTTTTCGTCAACGCTCTACCTAATACGACGTATACATTTAACGTTCAGAATCCCAATTCTCAAACTGTAAAAGCATTATTTTATGCTGATGCAACTTATATATCATCCGGTTATAGTGACATTAGAACTGGTGGCACTTTCACCACCCCATCGAATTGCAATCGGATTCTTGTAGAATTAACAAACTCTATTCCAGGAATGTTCACCTTCACAAACCCAATGCTTACTATAGGCTCCACAGCTGCAACTTTTGAAACGAAATCAGACCAATACATCTATGTCCCTAATCAACAGTTTGCATCCAGTGTAGACGGATCAGTTTACGATACGTTGTATAAGATGGGGAACAAGTACTATAAGGAATCTCGATTTAAGACAGTAGACTTGGACGGTAGTTTAGCGTGGACTTTCTACGCTGGGCATACCGGATATAAAACAGTGACCTTGCCGCCATTTTCGGGACTTGACCTTCAAGCTAAACCAGATAGCGCAATAATGACAAAATATGACGGAAAGATACTGAAAGTCTTAAATGGAGTTGTTGCTGGTCAATCTGGCGATTTATACCGTCAAATGACTGGTGATCCTTATATGTATATCACCGTCTCCAACTCTGACAGTGGATTTGGGGAGTCGTACAATGTTACTACTGCCGACATCAAAAACTACTTCAAAGGTTGGAAACTATCAGACAATGCATTCGGTCAGTACTCAAGCGGTACGAAATACTACACAGCCGTAGACGCTTTAAAAGCAAAATTCTTGAACAAATTCTCAGGGAGTGTAGTAGAGAATCCTCATATAGCAAAATCGAGTACCAATGTTAGTGCAACACTTACTGCGCCATCTGGAGCTTGGCCATCTGAATTTGTAGGGGGTTATGCAAATGTTATTACGTTAGATGGTGTCTCAGCAATCAGTTCGGGTGTGACTAATTTAACCATATCTCAGCAATTATTCTCCTTCAACCTTATAGAACATGTGATACGAAACTACGGTATCGAGATTTTCGGGACAGCAACATCTACTGTTGATCGTGTAACTTGGTTGAAAGCAAATGTAGGCAAGATTACGTGTAACTGGTGGGGATTCGGAAGCAGTGTGGGAGGGAATAAAGCCACACTTACTATGTGGCATGTAGTACAAGCAACATACCATAGTGCGTTAAAAACAACGTCTTTAGGAACTGTTACTAAACTATCGTTCTCTAATGTTGACGGAGGCTCCCCATTATCGTCTTATGTAGACGCTAACGGTTTTGTTCACTTCTTGGCTTACGCGGAAGCATCCAATGGTACTATAGCATCTACGATAAACACCGACTTCGTAGACCTGGATGTTCAACTGCTTGTTCAAACGTTACCTAGCACAACTTATGCAACTAAGAACTATACACCTTACAAACTGCAATACCAACTTGCTTCATCTACGATTGAGGAAATTGCTGTAGAGGGCGATATTGCGCTTCATGAAGGCGGGAATCAAATTGAGGTTGGCAGTGGTTTGATTGTACGCGAGAAAGCAACCTTAGTGAATGATACTACGTATGGTGTCTATCGTTTAGGTACTTCTACCACAAAGCTATCCAAAAGAGTAAGTAAGTTTTTACAGATCTACAAAGATGCTGCTGCAACTAAATTAAATGTCAGTACCTTTGATCCTAATGGTTTGTATTCAGCCTATATATCCCCTGCCCAATATGATTCACTGGCCGATTACTACGCGACCTACATCGCCCTAGACCAGTACAGCATTACATCCAACCCTACTGACGTAAGCATCCAGTACGGTGCGAGCATGGCGACAGTAGTCAGCAACCTGGCACAGGATTTAGCGGATAATACGACTAAGGATAGTGTACAGGATTGGCTATTGTTGCAAGATGGGGCATATCTGGATAATCTCCGACTAGATGTCGATACACATCGAAACGCAAGTACTGCTCATGGCGCAACTCCCAATGCCATAGCTAGTACAATAATACAACGTGATGCCAACGGCCAGGCCAATGTTGGAACGCCCATAGCAAACAGCCATATTGCACGTAAGCAGGATGTGGATAGCGCATCAAATGCAGCTAATGCAGCTCAAACTACAGCCAATAGTGCGCTTACACGAGCAAATGCCAGTTTGCCCAAAGATGGGTTGGAACAAATGACTGGGCCGCTGTCATTTAGCGGAATTGCTCGGATTAGTTCTCCAACTTCATTCGCTGAAATTGACGGTAAAGAAGCTTGTTACTTCGGTTCCAATTGTTATTATGACACTGGCGCTTGGAAAAGACATGACACATCAAAAGCAGCTTGTTTGATGGAAGTTAACTATGCAAGCACAAGCATGACTAGGCTTTATGTTACGACAGCGGGAGCAAACCCCATAACTTGGTCTAATAGTTCTCCAGTGTGGACAGGTTCCAATGATGGAGCAGGAAGCGGACTTGATGCTGATGTGTTACGTGGTTTCGCTCCATTTTATGCAGCTACTGGTGATACGATAGTTACAAGGGAACCGAACGGTAACATCAACGCATCCTCATATAACGGATATATTCCCACAAACAAATTAGGGGATAAAATGGCAGGAACTCTTATTCTGAAAGAAAGTACAGGTCGGATTCATGATATATCTGGAGGTTCTACATTCGAAGTTGGTTCAAATGCTGGTAATGCGTCTTATTTTACTTTGCATAGGCATGGTGAATTTGCTGCATATTTCGGTCTGGATACAGATAATTATTTAAAACTTGGAGGTTGGAGTTTCGGCAACGTTGCGTATAAACTTTGGACGGAACAACTTTTAAGGAATAATGGAAACGGAACGCTTGAATGGAATGATAGCGGCACATGGAAGGCGGTAGGGGGAGTGAAACTTGTACAAAGAGGAATGGTTGGTGTTGGTGGCACCGTAGATGTCACTATTACAGCGGTGAATATGAATAAGTCGTACTTGACTTTCCCGAACTTGAGAAAACCTCAAAACGGGGAATTAGAAATTTACGCATACTTACTAAATTCAACAACGGTAAGAATTGTCATGGCTGGAGCCGTAGGGGCAACAGTCTCTTGGGAAGTTGTCGAATCTTATTAAATAAAGGGAGAATGATCAAATGACGACATATATTTATGCTCAGGTGCAAAATGGAACAGTTATGGCAATATCAGAAGGTCCATCTGAAATGATTTTGTTGGAGGCTAATGACACTCGGTTGCTAGGTACAGCTTATATCGGGACGACACAATCCTTTGCAGAGAACTCAAGCTTTAATGGTTTTAAATCCGTAGTAACTGCCAACAAAACGGAAATCGCCGCTGATGATGTAGATTCCGTCACAATCACCATTAAAATAAAAAATTGGAAGGAGGAAGAAGCAAGTACCTTTAAAGGTGATATTAAGATAAACATTAATGGTTCACGCAAGGATTTAACCGTCATTGATGGGCAAGCATCCTACGTTTATAAGACTACAACAGTTGGAATCAAAAATATATCCACACAAGATGCGGAAGGATTCAACTATATTACACACGGTTCTCTAACGTTGGAGGCCTTTGGGGAATTGGAAGAACTTTAACATCTATAGCTATAAAAAAATAGCCCCCTTATCGGGGCTATTTCATTACACAGAAAGGGCGTGGTGCTCAATGCCACATGACGAAGAGAAAGGTGAAATCCTGCAAAGATTAACGCGAGTAGAAACCAAGCTTGATTTAATGATCAATGCCCGAGATATCGCGAATGAAGCAATGCTATCAACCAAAGCTGCACACAAACGGCTGGACCAATTGGAAGAAAATCAAACATGGCTCTGGCGGACTACTGTAGCAGCTTTAATCATCGGGGCCATCGGACTGCTATGGAAAGGGTTGTGACATGAGCATGGACAGCCAATTTTTCACTTGGGAAGCTCTTTCCACTATGGGAGGAGCTTCTTTGTTGACATTTTTCATTGTCCAGTATTCGAAAACATCATTAGACCGGTGGCTGCCGTTGCCAACTGATATTTATGCCATAATGGTAGCTTACGCTGTCCTTCTCGCCGCCCAGATAGCTGCTGGTGCAAGCCCATTGGATTGGCGCCTGTATGGGCTGACTTTTGCCAATGCTTTTTTAGTTGCAGCAACGGCAGGACATCTTCAAAATAAATCCATCCATCCCCCCGCACTCAAAAAGAAAGGGGATATTCACTTATGAATCCTCAGCAATTCATCAATACTCTAGCACCAACTGCTGTTGCAGAAATGCATCGTACCCGCATCCTAGCCAGCATCACCATAGCGCAGGGTGCATTAGAAAGCGGCTGGGGCGCTTATGCTCCCGGTAACAATCTTTTCGGCATCAAAGGCTCAGGGCAATTGCAAGAAACAAAGGAATTTATCAACGGCCATTGGGCCGATGTGGTAGATGGATTTCGTGTATATGACGACTGGATCGGGAGTGTTATAGACCACTCTCAATTCTTAATGGAAAATGGCCGTTACGCTAAGGCCGGTTTTTTCGAACATTGTACAGCAAAAAATTATAAAGAAGCCGCCTACTCACTGCAAAAGGCAGGGTATGCGACAGATCCGAGCTATGCTTCCAAGCTAATTAGCATCGTTCAGAGCTGGGACTTGGAGCAATATGACCGGATAACGTTAAAGGAGTTGGATGCCTATATGCTCACTGCACAAGACGCCAATAAAGTAATCGGCTTCCTGAAGGCTGCTTACGAAGCTACTACTAATCCTGAAGCTCAAGCCGAATTTCATCATTTAGCCAATGAGCTCCGCAAAGCATCCGGACAACCGGAAGAATAAACGATGAGCTTTTTCTAGCTCGATAAACCTTCGTCAAACTAACAGATACTCACAACCTGGAACCCATCATTTAAAATATACTAGTAACTATAAGCTGCTATACCTATCACTCTACTCTATTAAGAATATGATAACATGCAAGCAATTTATTATCATGTTGATGGGAGAGGATAGTATGAAGTCCGCGAGACCCCGCAGTGCCACTATTCCCAAGAAAGCCGTCCGTCAGACGAAAAGCGCGGGATTGCCCAAAAGTAAGGTCATGTCGCTCTACCGTGCCCAAGTGAAACAGATGCGAAATGAAAAGCCGGTATTAATCAGCCAAACCAGCACTATCATCGGAACCGACAACTCCTGGTTCAATGCCCAAATCATCCCCCGCGATCCTTCCTGGGTTGCAGTGAATAATGCGAGCTACGTATGGTACTCAGGCAACCTGAACAGCAGTAATGCTATTATTTCCAAAACATTTACGCTGGCTCTAAACAGAAATATTTTGGCCTCGACCCTGTTTCTGTCAGTCGATAACTATGCCGTTGTCATCATCAATGGAGTCCCTCTCTTATTCGATGGCCCGACAACTGCAACCTCCAACTTTAACCCGGGTCGCACTTTCAACATCCGCACCTTTCTGCGCAAAGGTCGCAACGACATTGTCATTATAGCTTTCAACGATAACGGCGCTCGAAGTCAGGACAACCCGGCTGGCGTAGCAGCAAGACTTAATATTAACTTGAGCGCAATTCAGTCATAAAGGTCCAAAAGTATATTTGTCAGAGCCAGCTTCTTATACATGAGGCCCACACTTTACCATCTAATTCGGATGGTTTAAGTGTGGGCCTCTTTTTTTATGTGTATCTATGATTACTGGATATCCAAGAATGTCTAAATACCTAAAGATGAGGTTCCACGCGATACTTCAGACCTATCGTTAATGGAAGTTCAACAAGTTAATTTGGTATTATTCTCCATCATTTTTTATTAACTATATTTTTCCCCAAAATTGTAGTAGAGTAGTGTTCGCACAATTATCGTTGTTCGACATTTTCTAGTAAAATTCTTCTTTTTCTGCTTTTATTCTACAATATATTCATTATTTTGTATTATAGTAAATACTACAAAATAATACAAGAGCACTAGGAAAATATTCCTATAAACCGTCTTTTAAGCTGTCTTCCACGAAATCGGGGGCTGCTTTTTTTATTTGTTGTACGGTATGAAGATAGCGTTGGGTAGTATTAATGTGTGTATGTCCAAGGGATTCCTGTACCTGCTGCAAGGTTGCCCCCCGAAGTAGGGCTAAAGTAGCACTCGTATGTCTAAGCCAATGTGGGGTTACCTTTTTCTCTAGACTGCATTGCTGACGGGCTTTTTGAATCATCTTCTCTATAAGTCTTACGGATATGGGGAATACTTTCTGATTTAGGGGCTTTTCCTGTTGCAGGAAAAATTGTTTGCGTTCGCTGAATAATTTCCACAGCATTGCCGGTACCTTCACTTCGCGTTGCTTCCCCCCTTTTCCAAGGATCGTCAACCAAATTGAGCTTTCTTCCGGATCCGTATGGAAATGTCCCCATTCAATAGAGATTAATTCAGATACCCGCAATCCTAATAAAACAAGGGTCAATCCGATTAAATATTCCCTCGATCCCTCGAGTTTCAGCTGTTCAAACAGAAGAAGAACCTCGCGTTTTGTTAAATAATTGTTTTTACTGTTTATGGTTATTTGTGGGGTACGAATGCAGGTCATCGGATTATTTTTGAAAATACCAATATTCGAATCGCTTCCCCATTTGTAGAGAGAACGCAGCGGCGCTAAATAAATGGCAACGGTTGCAGGTGCTTTCGGTTTGTTGTCCTTGCAGAAAAGTCCTTCAAATAGCCCTATCTTATAGACCTCGACATCTTTCCACGTAACGTCCTTCAAAGATTTGTCCCCTATAAAATCGCGAAATTTATTTATGGCACTAAGATAGTTTCTCACTGTATATGTAGAGCGCTGATAGGTGGCAAAAAACATTTTAATAATCTGATCATCGGAATAGGGCTGGTTGTCTACTGAATGGATTGGAAGCTGAAACTGACTGATTTGCGTTAGCATAAGAGCTTTTTCCTCCTTATATTGTTTCGAACAACGATAATTGTGCGAAACACTACTCTACTACATTTTTTGGAAAAGAAGCTAGTTTTGACGGTAAAAAGTGAATAACAATCAGGTCAAAGGCACACCCATCGAAAGATGGGGCCGCAAAACTATAGGGGCTACAACGTTTGAACCACAGAACCACGGAACGTTATGCCAGCCAGTTACCCCAAAAAAAGGCTTCAGTCTATGGGGAGGCCTCTTTTTTCTGAAAAGTATTTGTAGTATTGGTGTTCTATTGAATTTATAGGGGGAGCTGAAGAGGTGAGTTGCTATGGAGAACGGGCTGTGGGTGAAGAAATTGCTTCAACTTTTAGGCAAAGATGTAAATACATACGACCATAGCTTAAGAGTGGGAAAATTATGCAAGATGATGGCAACATATTTACATTTGGACGAAAAACAAACATGCCAATTAATCCTGGGAGGCTGCCTGCACGATATTGGAAAAATATTTATACCCGATCAAATTCTGAAGAAAGCTTCAGCGCTCACCGCACAAGAATGGAAAGTCATGCAGGAGCACCCTTCCCTTGGCGCTAGTATGATACGGGAATATGGGTGTATGGATCAAGAAATCATAGACGTAATTGATTTTCATCATGAGCGATGGAATGGTATGGGGTATCCAAACGGATTAAAGGGAAACAGCACCCCTGAATTCGCCAGAATTTGCGGTATTCTGGATTCCTTCGACAGTATGGTTACCGACCGGCCTTATCGCAAGGGATTAACGTTTAGACAGGCGGAAGAAGAACTTTTGCTCCATAGTGGAACGCAGTTTGACAGCTATTATGTTGATATATTTTTAAGACTATCCCCGTCATTTGGTGAAATATATCCTTTCAAAAAACATACATGAGGTGACTTTCTATGAAATGGTTTTACAATTTGAAAACATCGGTTAAGTTGATCTCTTCCTTTTTTATCATTTCAATGATTTTGGTTTTTGTCGGCATCTACGGCTTGATGAATTTGAGCAAACTCAATGATAGCTTATTTAATATGTATAAAAACAATTTATTGCCCGCCAATCATCTATCCGATGCTCAAATTATATATCAAAGGCTGAGAATTAATCTTCGCGACATAAACGATGCGGATAACAATATCGAAAGGGATCAGCTTTCTGATAAGGGAAAAGGCTTTAGGAAAGATATTGACGGCAGACTCAATGCTTATCGTAAAACTTCTTTATCCCAAGAGGAGATCGAGGTGTTTAAAAAGTTTGACCTTGCATGGCAGGACTACCAGAAAGCGGCGGACAAAGCCATACAAATGAGTTACGAAGGAAGAGATGCCGATTTTAAAGCTTCATTTAAAACCGGGGATTTAAGAAAAATCGGAGATGACTTAAACAACATACTGCAGCAATTAATAGAAATTAACGTTAAAAGTGCGGAGGAGGCCAACGTACAAGGAGACATCCTTTACACCACTTCCCGTTCGGTCACCATTACGGTTATTATTATTTCGCTGTTAGTCAGTATTGGCTTTGGCTACTTAATTGCACAGATTATTGCCCGCCCGTTGAACCGGGTTGTGAAACTGGTGGCCAAGGTGGCGGAAGGCGATTTAACGGAAACATCGGATATTGATACCAAAGATGAAATCGGACGATTAGGTGATTCCATTAATACAATGATACTGAATTTGCGTAAAATTATCGGTAGCGTCTTATCCTCAGCAGAGAGCGTTTCCGCGGCTGCCCAGCAAATATCGGCCACTACGGAGGAAATCGCCAGCGGAAGCACGAGTCAAGCCCAGGCTGCTCAAACAATGAACGAGCTGTTCAAGGAATTATCCTCGGCGATAAGCTCGGTAGCAAGCAATGCAGAGCAGACATCCGAATTAGCCAACAAAACGATGCAAACCGCTCATGATGGCGGTATCGTTGTGCGTTCTTCCATTGAGGGCATGAATTTGGTAAATGAACAGATGTCGCGAATGGAAAGTGATTCTGACAAAATTGGTGAAATTATTGAAGTCATAGACGATATTGCCGACCAAACCAACCTTCTTGCTTTAAATGCGGCGATAGAAGCGGCCAGAGCCGGGGAACAAGGCAGAGGATTTGCCGTAGTAGCTGATGAAGTGCGCAAGCTGGCAGAACGAAGCAGTGAAGCAACCAAACAAATTACAGCCATTATAAAAGGCATGCAGCAGAATACCCGTCAATGCGTAAAGTCAGTGAGCGAAGGCGTTATTTCATCGCAAGAATCAGGCGAAGCGTTCAAAAACATTATTAATATGGTCAATGAAACGGCGAACAAAGCGGCGGAAATTGCAGCCGCCAGCGAGGAACAAGCCGCTCAAACTACAGAAGTTTTAATCTCTATTGAAAGTATTTCTGCGGCTACCGAAGAATCGGCTGCCAGCAGTGAGGAAACCGCCATGACCGCCCAATCACTTGCCCAATTGGCAGAAGAATTAAATAACAATGTAACCATTTTTAAAATATAAGAAGGTGGGTAAATGGACGTAAACAAACCGGAGCAGTACATCGAGGTCGGTATTGGGGAAGAAAAATATGCGGTAGGAATCCAGGATATCCATGAAATTATTAGATTACGGGATATAACAGAGCTTCCGAACCGTGAGGCTTATTTCAAAGGGGTTATCAACTTAAGAGGCAAGATAGTACCGGTAATCAGCCTGCGCATCCGATTCGGTATCATGGAGGAGCCCTATACCAAATCAACCCGGATTATCGTAATCAATCATGCCGGTGAGATGGTTGGAATAATCGTGGATCGGGTCGAGAAAGTAACGACCCTTTCGGAAATACAGCCCCTGGATACGATTGGGGATACCGATAGTTCCTGCATCACCGGTTTTGGAAAAACGGAAACGGGATTAGTTTGTATATTGAATCTGGAGCAAGTTCTTCAAAAATAGGTACTGATGGGCACACATAGCCGACGTACAACTGCTACAGCACATAGCGAAAGGGAATCCCATGGGGTTCCCTTTTTGCTGCCTTCTCTTTGCCTTGTATTCCACTATTTCACAGTTCTTTGGTGTTGACTCCTTGTTGACTCGGAATTGCTCCGGAAACACCAAAAAAAGGCGTACAGCATCAAACTCGCTGTACGCCAATATCTGCGGGACGCGGTTTCGCGTCCTCTTACTCTCTCCCCGTCGCTACCGGATTGTCGCTATAGCTAACCCAATCGCTCCAGCTGCCGGAGTAAAGCTTCACGTTAGTGTAGCCCGCTGCATGCAAAGCAAGTACATTCGGGCAAGCCGTTACGCCGGAGCCGCAGTACACAATGATTTCATCTGCTGATTGCAAGTCGGTAAACCGCACTTTTTGCGATTCAGCTTCCTTCCAGTTGCCTTGCTCATCAAGGCCATCTTTCCAGAAATACTGCTTTGCCCCAGGGATATGACCCGCTACTGGGTCGATTGCTTCCTCAAGTCCCAAATATCTGCGTTCTTCACGAGAATCGATAAGTACAGTGCCTGGACGGCCAATACGGCTCTTTACATCCTCCATGCTGACCAAAATGCCGTCTTGAGGTTTCGGTTCAAACACAGTCGGATGCTCTATCGCAGGTTCATCCGTTACAGGATAACCTGCTTCCTTCCACTTCGTGTAGCCTCCATCCAGCACGTACACTTGGGAAAGTCCGAGATAATGAAGAATCCACCATAAGCGCGAAGCCATGGCTCCGCCTTGATCATCATAAACAATTACAGTCTTTTCGTTATTTATGCCGGCCTCGCCAATTTTAAGTACAAGTTCATTCCAATCTGGCAGCGGATGTCTTCCTCCATGTACGTCTTTTGGAGCTGACAAGTCCTGTTCCAAGTCAAAATACACGGCGCCGGGGATATGATCGACAGCATAAGCCTCTCGGCCCGCACTTGGATTCCCTAATAAAAAACGGCAGTCTGCAATAACGACATGTTCGTCTGTACCATGGTCAAACAGCCAATCCTGACTCACTATATGCTGCATCATAAACACTTCCTTTACTGTGTGGATATCTCTACTAGTATACAACGGATTAGCGTCCCAGCAAAACGAAAAAATTCCGCTATTTGGTAATTGGTTCGACAAACCACCAAGCAGCGGGTACAATAGGGTTGAAAAAGAATTGGAAAACCGTAGGGTCTCAAAGGAGTTTACCCCATTATGCTTACTTCACCAACATTCCGAATCGCACCTTTAACTGAAGCCCATTGTATGGACATCTGCACTTGGTCCTACCCGGCTCCTTACAATATATACAATTGGAGTCCATGGGATATCATGCTCTCCGAGCAAGAAGAATTTGCAGACGCTGAACTGCGGGAGCAGCAATACCGGGCTGTCTTAGACGAAGATGGCCTCATGTATGGCTTTGCCCAGTTTTTCCCCATCACTGGAGTTACACGGCTTGGACTAGGCATGCGTCCTGAATTATGCGGCCGAGGCCATGGAGTTGAATTTGTACGCGCCATAGCAGCCGAGGCCAAAAGAAAAGCACCCACCAACGAAATTGATTTGGAGGTGCTTAGCTGGAATATTCGCGCGTTCCGCGTCTATGAGAAAGCAGGCTTCGTGCATACCGATACGTACAATAAAATAACGCCAACCGGTAGGGATTTGTTTTACTGCATGGAATGGAAACCAAAGCGCACTAACAAGTAATCGGTTGACCTACTGCCGAAAATGGACGAAACATGAGGCTGGACCACTTTTTGAAAATGCCCAGGCTATCGTCGACGTTATAAGCTATAAAAGCTGAGCTACCTTATCCCGCTATCTGCCCAAAGCATTATCGAAGCGTTCTGCCGCTTCAAAATCAAGCGCGCTCAACCCGCCAGCATGCCATGAGGTGAGCCTCAACGTCACCCTTTTATAATCAATGGCGATCAAAGGATGATGGTTTAATTCCAGCTCCGCGATACTCGCCACCTTGTCAACGAAAGCAATACCGGATAAATATTCGGTGAACCTATATACTTTGATGATCCACTTTCCGTCCGCTTCTCGGTTCCAGCCCGTCAACTGCTCCAGTCGTGCATTAATTTCTTCTTCTGTCAGCTTCTCCATCGATCCATCTCCTTAGAGCTTTAATACAGCAAAGCTTAGTTTGCTTCGGAAGCACTGTCTGAGCTTTGCTGCGGCAAAGCTTGCTTGGCATGGCTTAATCAGCTCCGACTTCCCCGCACGTGACCATTCTCATTCAAGCCTGTACGCGCAGCTCGTCTACTGAAACGCGACGTTGCCCCATCGGGACCGTTGGCGCATTCACGATTTGAGCAGAAGGTTCGCCAGCATCTTTCATGCGCGCAAGAAGCCGCAACTTCAATTGATCAGCTACCGTTCTGAGTGACTCCACTCCTACCAGATTCGACAGCTCATACGGATCGGCTTGCAAATCATACAAAAACTCTTCCTCATAGATGTCTGAGCCCGAGTCAGACCATCCGTCTTTTCCAGCCGCTTTTACACTGTATTTCCAACGGTCAGTTCTTATAGCTCGGCCTACCTGCGATTCGCTGATCTGTACGAAAACCTCTTGAGGCCAATCTGCTCTGGCCTGCTTTCCATGCAGCAGCGGCAGAATCGACCGTCCCCGCATGGCCTCCGGCACCTTAATGCCAGCAGCATCAAGCATGGTTGGAGGAAGGTCAATCAAACTGACGAGCTCTGTTATACGCCGTCCGTCTTGGAAGCCAGGACCACATATCGCAGTCGGAACCCGAATCGAGCTATCATGGCAGGAACGCTTGTATTCGCCGTTTCTCGTTTTAAAATGGCAAGCATGATCCGATGTAAATAAGATAATCGTATTTTCCGCTAAATTCAAGCTCTTTAAAGTGTCCATTAATCGGCCGAGGGCGTCATCAAGCCTCTTAACCATGCCGTAATAGCCGTCCAAATGCTGATGAGCCGTTCCACCTAACGATGCAAGATCAGGCGGTACCCAGCGGCTTGTATACGCCCCCTGATAAACATCGGGCGATGGGTAATTATCCGTATGGTTTTGATGATGCGGCTCCAAATAGGACACAAACATATAGAACGGATCCGCCTGGTGCTGATCGATATAGCGGATTGCCGCATCCGTCAAAGCATCAACCCGATAACCGGGAAGCTTCACAGCCTCGTTAGCCTGGTTATAAACAACCGTATCGTATGCATCTGATGAAAACTCCAGCACATTCGAAGCCAGCCAGTGGTCATAACCGCCCCTCTGCGCCTCGGGGACAGGCTCTTCCCCGGCCAGATGCCATTTCCCTATATAAGCGGTTTGATAACCGGCTTCTCCAAAATGGTGGGCCAATGTTTTTGCTTCCGCAGGCAGAGGAATTCCGTTGCGGTAACAACCCGATGCGGTCGCATACAAGCCCGTCTGCAAGCAGGATCTGGCGGGTCCACAAACCGGCTGACAAGTAAATGAATGATAAATATGTGTACCCGTCCGCGCCATCCGGTCAAAATTCGGTGTTAGATTGAGCGGATTGCCATGTACACCCGTTGTATCCCAACGCTGCTGATCAGTAAAAAAGACAATGACATTCGGCTGCGCAGATCGCCCGGAACCTGACTCATTTACCAGCTTTAAATCATCCATGATGGACTCACTCCTCACTTATTTTATTCAATGATTATCCAACCTTTTTTAAAACCCGCTCCATTTCGTAAGCCCGCAATCAATACTTACCATAATCCACTTCCACCCATTCTTCGTGCCAGCCAATTGGAGAACAACAGCATAAGCAATCCGACAACGGATTGGAACAAACCCGCAGCAGCAGCCAGTGAATATCTTCCCATCGTCAAGCCGACCCGGTAAACGTAAGTATCCAAAATATCCGCCACGCTATATACCAAAGGATTGTATAAAATAAACACCTGATCAAAACCCGCAGATAAAATATGGCCTGTACGTAAAATCAATAAAATAACGATGGTGTTGGCAATGGACGGTATCGTGACATAACGAACCAATTGAAACCGGCTGGCTCCATCCATTCGGCCTGCCTCATATAACTCAGGATTTATTCCCGCTATAGCAGCCAAATAAATAATAGTTCCCCATCCAGCCTCCTTCCAAATATTTGACCACACGAGCAGCGAACGGAAATTATCCGGCTGCATAATCGGCGATGATTCCATACCGAACACCGCTAAAATGCCGGTGCTAGGCGAGAGGAGTGTAAACATCATGCCGCCCAATACAACCCAGGAGAGAAAATGCGGAAAATAGACGATAGTCTGGATAAGCCGTTTGATACCATTACTGAACACCTCATTAAGCAGCAAAGCCAATATAATGGGTGCAGGAAACCCGAAAATAAGTCTGTAAAAACTAATAATAATGGTATTGGTGAAAGCGACCCAGAAATCCTCCGTTTCGAACAAAATCCGGAACCACTTCATTCCGGACCAAGCACTGTCCATCACACCCAAAGATAGCTTATAATCCTTAAACGCGATCAGGATACCGATCATTGGAATGTATTTAAATACAAGAAAATAAATCAAACCCGGAAGCATTAGTAAATAGTAATATTTGTACTTCACCACCAGCTTCCAGAGCACAGATTGGCGAGTTGAAATACCCCCTCCCGATAAGGGGTAGGCCTTATTGATTCTCATCCCAGTCACCTCCCGGATGTTCTTTATTTCCTTAGACGCGAGACGTTTTTTTCTCCAGCAGTTTTTTTCGGTATTCCCCTGGAGTGATCCCCTCGTACTTTTTGAAAAAACGGATGAAGCTATGAGCGTCATGATAGCCTACCTGCTGACTTACCTCTTGCAGCGAGTAACGCGATTCTCCCTTCAACAGCTCGATGCCTCGTGTAATGCGATACCGGCTTAGATATTCAAGTGGGGGTTTACCGGTCTCCAATTTGAAAACCCTGCTTAAATAGTTTCCGCTTATGCCCACATAACCGGCAATATCGCCAATAGATATGTTACTTGCATAATGAACTTCGATAAATTCAATAGCTTTGGCTATATAGAGACTGTAGTTCATCCCTTCCTGCTGCTGCTTGAGCCGCTCAATCAATGCATGAATATACTGGTAAATGAACTGCTCCAGCTCCACATTATTAGCACATCCGTTCAAGTCCAATAAATTGGATGAAATGGCTGTATCGTAACCCTCCTGATAGAGCTCATTCTTGACACTGCTAATCAGCATCACAATCATTTCAAGTAATCTTTCACGTGGGTAGCTGCCGTTGTAAACATAGTTTGTAAAAAACTCTGAAACACAGCTGTCTGCTTTCTGCCGGTCCGTCCCCATAATGTAATGCGCAAGCTCTTTTTGGACAGCAAGCGGATATTCCAACCGATTATCCCCCTCCATTTCCTGTACAAAAACCACATCCGTCTTATTAAATAAGGCTTTACAGCTCATTACACGTTTAGCTTCAGCATACGACTGATGAACACTATCCAGCGATTCATAGCATCGGCCCACCGAAAATTGAAGGGAAACCTGGCATTCGAGCTGCAGCATTTCGTTAGTTTCACGCAAGTAATTGATGAGCTGAGCTTGAGTAGAATCATTGAGCCCCGCCTGCTCCAGATTAAGAATAAATCCGAATTGACCATGATCCAGCAAGGTTCCGGCAATAGGCAGCTTTTTCATTAATGCCGTTTCAATCGTACTAAAAGCGAGCAGTCTCAAGCTGCTGTCAGTCACCTTATGCTCCACAAAATGAGGGACAGCTAACAAAACCGCAAAGTTAAGGTATGGAAAGTGTACGTTACTCTGATACAGAGCAGCTGGTATTTGTTTGAATTCCATGACATGATTGTTAAGAATATCGTAGATAAGACGGTTTCTGACAATAGGTTTGTTTTGCTCCATGGTCAGCTTGATTTCTTCATTCTCACGGATCATTTTTTTCCAGGGGCGGTACATTTTCAAAGCAATTAAATAGGAAAGAATCCAGCCCAAAAGAATAACTCCCACAGATACGTTGACTATCGTGCTCTTGACTGTCTCCATATCTCGTTCGTACGTAACATAAGGGACAGCCTTCACGAAAATCCACGAATTGAACCTCGACCTTTCGTAGCTGGTAATATATTGAGTTTGACCGCTTGTTATTAAGCCAGATCCGGATGAGCCCTCAAACCGCGTTTCCTTAAATAGATCATTTGCCTCATTCCTGCCGTAGACGATTCGCCCCGTAACTCCATTAATGATGTACACATCTTCTAAAGTCGAGTTCGTTAACCGAAATAGTGCATCAAAGAATACATCTTTCTTTACATTAATGATTAAATTGCCCAACGCCTCTTTATTTGTAATGGGAAGGGGGCGGCTGAAGCTGATCACTTCAACTTCGGGATCCATGCTGCTCTGAATTCGTCTGATCTCGTAGTCGTTGGGCTCTGAACCTTGCTTTTGAATACTTTGAAGCCACTCTCTGTCATAAAAATTGGACGGACTGTAAAAACCCTCATTCGTCGTCAGCACTTTGTCGTTTAATTTGAAATAAACGTAGATCGAATAAAACAGCTTATTCGTCGAAATCTGATCCCTCAAATTTTCCTTCAGCAGATTAAAATCATATATATCATACTTAAACGGATTTACCAGCTTGGCATTTAGATCCGGTATCATTGCCAGCTGCATCGCCAAATGATTGATATTATCTACAACCATTCGGGTCTGCGTATACAGAAAATCCAAGTCTGTTTTGGCATTCTTTTCGTATTCCTGCTGCTTCTGTGAAGCCAGATGCAAGTAATATAAAATACTGATAATGATGACAGGAACCATGATCATCACCGAATATGATAAAAATATTTTCCAGAAATACGATGTTCGACGCTTGCGATCCACCTGCAACCCCCCTCACCCGCGCTAAACGGCGTCCAGAACATGAAAGCGCTTCAATATCTTCTATGTTCTATGCCTAAGGGAATATTCCTTCTTCTCTTTTAGGGTAAGGGAAGTTGACCGTTAAACCGTCAGCTTACTTGCCCTTCTTCTTCCATTCTTCATTTACCTGCTGTTCAATGGCTTTTCCACCTTGGCTATAGTATTTGGTTACGAATTCATCCCACTTATCCACTGACCACGTACCTGTGACAATTTTAGAGTAATACTCGGACCACAGCTTAGGTAAATCCGGGTAATCCAGCATAGCCTGAGTCGTTTTCCAGAATTGGTTCTTCACCGTGTACTTATTCGTTGTCTCCATCGCTCCCAAAGCCTCTTCCGTCATCCAACGGCGGTCAACCACTTGAATAAATCGAATCGGATTGGAGAATCCTTGCGCATATAACTCTGAGTAAGAAGGAACCTTCATTTCGACGCGGTTCTTGGCCTTATCAAAGGTGTAGTGCTCTTTATCCACTCCATAGGTAACAAGAGGAAATCCTTCCTCGGTAGCCGACCAATCGATCAATTTCATCAGTTGCTCGGGATTTTTGGTTTTAGCGGAAATAGCTCTTATATCATTGTAGGCTGGTGCATTTTCAGGCCATCCTTGCTTGCCGTTGGGTCCAACAGGGGGGGCTAAGATCTGTAGGTTGCTGGTTGGCACTGCCTTCTTCATCGATAAGTTAATAGGCTGCTTAGGATCAACGTTAAATGCACTCCCTTCAAAAATACCAACCTTAGAGCCAATAGCCTTTTCTTCCAGCTGCTTCGTCTCCATAATAACGAATTCCGGGTCAATCAAGCCTTCTTTGAACCATTTTTGCAGAAGGGCCAGCACTTCCTTCGCTTCCGGAAGCACCATTCCTTGCTTGAGCTGACCGTCCCTTTCATGCCAAAAAGCCGGGATAATACCGTACGCTCCAAAAATGGCCGAGAAAGGGGTCAATTGAGGATTAGCCGGCTTAGCTGCGCTTAATCCGTAAGTGTCCTTCTTGCCGTTTTTATCCGGATCGTTATTCGTAAATGCTTGCAGAACCTTGTAGAACTCATCCAATGTCTTCGGCTGCTTTAAACCGAGCTGATCCAGCCAATCTTGACGTACAGTGAATCCGTTAGTATCCGGACCATTAAACGGCTCCGGCCGGTAGCCCACAGGAAGACCATACACCTTGCCTTTATACTTCAGCGCTTCCAGATCGGATTGTTTAATCAGCTTCTGAATGTTGGGGGAGTTCTTGATCAAATCATCCAACGGTATAATCAAGCCTTCATCTGCGAACCGTGTTAAGGACGGAATATCTACATTGAAGAAATCAGGCAGCTCTCCAGACGAAGCGAATAAATTTAATTTGGTGTAGTATTCCGTTCCGCTGGCTAGAGTTACATTGAAATCGATATTTTTGAGTCCTGCCTTATCTAGAGCAGCCAATACTTCCTTCTTACCTCGGCCACCATCGGCTGGATATTCAGGAGCGCCGAAATTTCGGAATATCTTATAGGTTTGCTTTTGCGCAACGGCCGGCTCCTTGTTCTCCTTATTATCCTTTGCCGCGGTCTCGCCTGGTTTGGGTGTCTGCTGACCCCCCCCATTATTTGCCGAACAAGCCACTAATGATGCTGTAAAGATGAATGCAAGCGAGCTTATCCATAACCTGCTCTTCATGATTATTCCTCCTTATCGTTTTTCGAAAGAAAAAAACTTCTATAAGCATTTAGCTTTTAACAGAACCTAGCATAGCACCCTTCACAAAATGTTTTTGCAAAAAAGGGTATATACACAGGATGGGGATAAGAGCTACGATAATCGTTGCCGCGACTACCGAGTCAACAGACGAGCCCGTCAGCTCTCCAGTCATTCGCGCCGTCACCTGCCCATTGATAACATCCCTTAACATGAGCGGCAGTGTGTATTTGCTTTTATCCGTCAAATAAATGAGCGCCTGCAAATAATTATTCCATAGGTTGACGGCCTCCCATAGCGAGACTGTAGCCAGAACCGGCTTGGAAAGCGGTAGCACGATAGAGAAAAAAATACGAACCGGATTAGCCCCGTCAATCATCGCCGAATCCTCCAGCTCCACGGGAAGCGTACGAAGGAAGCTCATGATGATAATAATGTTGAAAGCCGATATAGCTGTAGGCAATATTAAAGACCACAACGAATTAATCAGGCCCAATTCCTTCACTAAGATGTAGGTAGGTATCATTCCCCCGCTAAACAGCATTGTAAATAGAACAAGTACAAGGATCCATTTCTGTATCGGCATTTCTTCCTTGGTCAACGGATAGGACATCATGGCCGTTAATAAAACGCCGACTACAGTCCCTACAACCATGATGAATATGCTGTTACCATACGCTACCCATATATAGTCGTTGCCAAGCACCATTCTGTAGGCATCCAGCGTAAATGATCTCGGCCAGAAAAAGGCCCCTCCTCTCATTGCTTCTTCCATAGAGCTTAACGACAAAGCCAACTCATGCCACAGTGGATACAACATGATCAATGTTATGAAAGTCAGAAATCCCAGGTTAAAAACATCAAAAATTCCGCCTCTTGCTATCCTCAATTAACTTCACCTCCTACGCCTGAGACAAATGAATACGCTATCATTTTGGCATACATAGAATGAACTGGACCAGAGTCACTATTTGTATTTATGTTTACATCCTTGCTTTTAACTAAATTTGGAGGGAAATGATACATGATGTTTGATTTCATACACGTTTTGTGGCGGAGGCTCGCTCGCTGTTGTATTTATTGATCATATTTGGCGTGCCTATATTCACTAACCCCTTCGATCAGTACGAAATCCCTTTTACCCGCTATCCCCTTTACTCAAAACGAAATCCCTTTAGCCACTTTCCCCTTCTCTCAGCACGAAAATCCTTTTACCCACTATCCCTTCACTCAGCACGAAATCCTTTTTTAACCGCTATCCCCTTTACTCAGCACGAAAATCCTTTAGCCACTATCCCCTCCACTCAGCACGAAATCCTTTTTGCCCACTATCCCCTTCATTCAGTACGCAAGCCCTTTTGCCCACTATCCACTTCATTCAGTACGCAAGCCCTTTTAACCACTATCCCCTTCATTCAGTACGAAATCCCTTTTAACCACTATCCCCTTCATTCAGTACGAAATCCCTTTTAACCACTATCCCCTTCATTCAGTACGAAATCCCTTTTAACCGCTATCCCCTTTTTTTACCGCACCCCAAAAGTTCCAAATGAACCTCAATCAAACATTCTATATAACTTTGCACGAGTGTGAGCTGCGTTTTTTAGTGTCTCATCTTATCCCGAACAGTCTGAAGCCTCACCTTCACTTGCTGACTCTATCTATTTGAAACTGGTTTACTGAGCAAAGGGGATAGTGGCCAAAAGACTAACTATGACTATAAAAACATAAAATAAATCTCACCATGGAAAATAATCCGCATCATATATTCATCAAAGCATTATCCTTATTCACCAGAAATATTCGTGTATTGGAGGTAACTTTTTTTGCAATATCAGACTTGTTAAGCTTCGCTGAAAACGTATATAGTCTGGCGTGTAATATAATCCACTAAAGAAGGGAAATCCCCAGCAACTATCGAAGATACGAAGCACCTGACAAAGAGCTTCAATCTATACCTACCCTACCACAGGAGGTTGAAGTCGCATGGGGAAAT
>NZ_JANQBD010000038.1 GCF_024722015.1 Paenibacillus radicis (ex Xue et al. 2023)
TGGATCGTCTACACTAAGTTAGACAGAAAAAATAAGGGCTAGTAGAATGAAGGGAACAGATAGAGGAGCGAATCTACTATGCCAAAACCAAGACGTACATTTACAGCCGAGTTTAAGAAGCAGATGGTCCAGCTTTACGAGAGTGGAAAATCAAGAGCAAACATCATCAAGGAATATGATCTGAGTGCTTCTGCATTTGATCGTTGGATTACACAAAGTCAGAAAACAGGTTCCTTTAAAGAAAAAAATAATCGTACAGAGGAAGAGAATGAACTCCTAGCTTTACGTAAAGAAAATCAACGTTTGAAAATGGAGAACGATATTTTAAAGCAAGCCGCGCTGATCATGGGACGAAAGTAAATGTGATTCGCAATAATGCACACAAGTACTCGGTATCAGCAATGTGCGAAGTCCTCCAACTACCACGAAGCACCTATTACTACAAGTCTGAGCCCGCCGCTAACGAGGAAGAACAGCGGTTAGAGGATGCTATTCTAAACATCTTCGCAGCTAGTCGAAACAACTACGGGACACGAAAAATCAAGATAGAACTAGGAAAGCGAGCCCTACTAGCCTCGCGTCGTAAGATCGGTCAGATCATGAGCAAACATGGTCTGGTATCTAATTACACGGTAGCGCAGTACAAGCCTGTTAAGAGCGATTCTAATGAGGCCGTCGTAACGAATGTGCTGCAACGCGAATTTGATCAAGACGAGCCATACGCTGTTGTCGTCAGCGATTTGACGTACGTACGAGTAGCCGGTAATTGGCATTACGTATGCTTGTTTGTCGACCTCTTTAATCGTGAAATTATTGGGTGCAGCAGCGGTCCCAACAAGACAGCAGAGCTTGTTTATAAAGCCATAGCAAGCATCTCGGTGAGGTTAGATCGCATTCAAATGTTTCATACAGATCGTGGCAGGGAATTTGATAACAAGCTCATTTCTGAAGCGTTGACAACGTTTGGTGTTACACGTTCGCTTAGCCGAAAAGGCTGTCCCTACGATAATGCCGTTGCAGAAGCAACCTTTAAAATCTTCAAGACGGAATTCGCTAACCAAGCGCATTTTCTCACGGATGAGCAGCTTGACGTCGAACTCCATGATTACGTCCATTGGTTTAATTACCATCGGATTCACGGAACACTAGATTATCTGACTCCTGTTCAAGCCAGGAGTATGCCCTTATAAAAGTTGTTCAGTTTTGTGTTGACAATCCATACATAGGGGAGAGGATACGACACCGCTTTACTTTGAAGGTACATAGGGGAGAGGATACGACACCGCTTTAGCTTTGAAGGTACATAGGGAGTACTACAAAGGGGGATAGGGCTAACGTATTCAATCATCAGAAGAGTTCCTTTTTATACTTGGATCGAGGTACTAACAATGTACTCTAAAGCTCCTGAACGGAACTGAGAGTTCCTTTATTCAAGCTGTCATCTCCAATCTGAGACGATAACGGAAGTCGGGATTCCGCGAGCGACCGGGCAAGGTCGTGTAATTTAGCAGGTGGAACCCCTGCTTGGTAGAACGTGCAGCCGCGTTGCCAATAGCGAGTCTTGGGCT
>NZ_JANQBD010000039.1 GCF_024722015.1 Paenibacillus radicis (ex Xue et al. 2023)
CTGTATAAATTCTCACTCTCGTGGCATGGCCGTTTACCTCCACATTATTATGCAATTCATATAGCCAGAAGGGGATATACATTCCTGTCATACCTTTAATACGATCTGCGCTCATAAACCCGCCTGGTGTAAGAAGACCGTTTTTGCACCATTTTCGAAAAGCCTTTATCGCCTTATCCTTGCTGATTGAGAAAGGAATGACCAAGCCCGGAGCCAGCTTCCCGCTCAAACGATCGCCCAGAACAACAGCCGAGTCACAAAAGCTGCAAACGGTTGCCGCCGTTTCCGCTTCAGTGATAATGACAGCTCCGCAGCTTGTACAGTGGTATTCCTGAACCTCCTCTGGAGAAACTGCTTGCTGGCCAAGAGGATCAGGGAACTGCTCGATATTATCCTTTCTTCCACAGCTATGACATGATAACATCGCCGTCTCCGGGTCAAAGATCATACCGCTGCCACAGTTCGGACATTTATATTCAATAACGTTCATCTGTTCACCTCTATGACATAAGGAATAGCAAAACCTTTATTCCTTTTTTATTTTTGCTTGGAGTGAGGCCAACTCATCCTCAGGCTTGGGAAGACTCGCCGTATTTGCATGAGCATCCGAATTCTTCTCCAATTGTGCAAGCAGCGTATCCAGATCATCTTCCTTCGTTCCAGCCCTCAGTTCAGCCAATGCCTCAGCTTCATTCAACGCTTGATCGGCCCGTTCCTCCATCGCTCTAAAGGAAGCCTGAACATCTCCAGTGGAGGAGTGACCTGAATTCATCCCCTGCTGCAGCTTTGCAGCGGCTAGCTTCCCTTTAAGCTCTATCCTCCGAGTCTCCAGCTGTCCCAGATCCGATATAAGCTTATCTTGCATTTGTTTCATGTTTGCAGCATTTGTGGAAGCAAGATCATAAGCCGCCTGCAATTCGGTTAACCTCTCGCCTAACTTCGCTTTCCTCTCCAGGAATTTCAAGGCGTCATCCTCATTGCCCGCTTCTACAGATTTCTCCGCATATCGCTGCAGCTTCTTGATCTCGGCATTACACTCATCGAGTTGCGTCTGCGCTCTTCGCTCATCAGAGAGCACGGAAGCCGTTTCGGATTTTACCTTACCCAGGTCGCTGTTCAAGGTCCGCATATATTCATCGATCGTCTTCTCCGGATCATCATTCCGCTCCAGCAAAGAGTTGACATTGACCTTCATAATATCCTTTAATCGTGACAAGATTCCCATGATACGCCACTCCCTTTCACGTTAATCATTTATTCTAATAATACAATAGTTTCAGGAAGAAGGTTGCAATGAATTAGGATAAAAGGTGGATATCGATGCCATGCTCCCTCCACTTCGCTCTGGTCCGCGCAAGACTGAACCCCTTAGCGGAATTCTCCTTCCCCTAAGGTCTCTATATTGCAAAAAAAGCTTCGACCGATTGGTCGATGCCTTTTTGCATTTTATGGAGACAAGGGAGTCGCCCCCCTATCCGAAGATAACGCCACATAGGCTTCTACGGGTGTAGTCACAGTTTTGATGTCACCCGAGTAGTTTCCGCCCATCACACCTCACTGGCCGCAGCATTTCTTATACTTCTTACCGCTCCCGCATGGGCAGGGCTCATTCCTCCCCACCTTAATAGACACTGCTTGCTGGTCAAGATATATAATATTGTTATTCTTTGTTGTCTGATTGGAGCTCGAACCTAGTTCGGCAGGTGTATGTCCACGATTGGACCAAATCCTAGTATGATTATAGACATCTATAATCAGCGGTATAATCGCCTGCAGTTGCTCCATTGTATTGAAACGAATATTCCTTCTCTCAAACTCATCCACGATTGCGTCTATCGGCTCTTCCATAGAGCACATAAGCTGAATATCTTCCACAAGGGATTCTGCAAGCCATTTATCCTTGCATAGGTGCTGTGAAATATATTTATGCAAGCTGGCCAACTGAGGAGTCTTTTCGAAATAATCCGACTCTGCGTACTTTAGAAACTCACGCTTGTCTGGAATATAGTAAGGTTTATACTTAACATCCTCAAGAAGTGCATCTTTATCCTCTCGATCATCATAATCAAAATAATCACTGATGACATCGCCGCGTTCCAAGTACCATGTTCGACCCCTGCTTGAAATCTTTACGTAAACACTATAAAACTCGTTCACAGTCAGTTCATACTTATTTTGTGAATTGAAAATTTCGATGATCTTGTCCTGGGGACAGATCCCATATAAATTAGCCGATGCATTGATATACTGTGAAACTAACTGTAAACGGTCACGGTCTTCAAGGAAAGCTTTCTGAGGTAGGCTATGATACGCTTCCTTGATCTCCTCAGGAATTAAGAAGTACATCTTCTCCTCATTATAAAAGGAATAAAGCAAGCCTTTCCCCATCAAAAACAAATATATCTCTGGATACAGTGTGTCATCCTGGACATAAGGAGCCTCTAGAAGCCTATTTATTAATTCCCAATCCTTAGTTTCTGCAATTAATAAGGCAGCTCTCACTACATTGACATTCATAAGATGCTGATAAAGCGCATCTGCAAGGTCCTGCTTCTTCATCTTGGATCGACCTGGAAGCTCGTAACTGGAAGCAAGTAAACTTAATCGCTCCTTTGTAAGGATTTGAAGATTATCCTTCAGCTTTGTTCTGACTTCGCCTTTTATCGCATATTGGATGTTCAACTCTCCTAGCCTTTTTGAAAAATCCATCCTCATTTCCCTTCTTCTATTCATTTGATATGGCTATATTACTGATCCAGTATCTAAGAGTACATTTTTAATATGAAGTTTTCGTCCATCAAAAGCATCCACCGAGTCCTCGTATCGATCAATGACAGTAACCGAATCAATGCAGCGAAGTCCGTCCTCGGAATAAGCTTCTGCAGCTTCAAATACAACCCAATCATCGGGAAATTTTTGTCGCACTTCTTCCCATTGCATCTCGCCACCTCCAGTTAAATCTGTCCACTCTATTATATCATAAATAAAATCCGATCAAACAACGTCCGACAGGCCTATTCCACTAACACCGACTCGAACCTCTTCCCCTAAAAGTGCCTTAAACCCTTGATGGGAAAGGGGTTCAGGATTCTGAGAAGAGCATCGAAATCCCGATTAACCTAACAACGAAGCAGATTGCAGCGGTAAACTTCGATGCCATGCTCGTCCACACGAACGCACAAATACGGGCATTCCCTGACCGCTCCCTGAGCACGGAAATGAACCCATGGGGTTCACCTCTGTTTATGATCAAATACAAAGGGATGGTTTTATCACCCGAAAATTAGTTAATCGACATGCATGGCACAACCAAAATAAGCAGCTGACTCCTCAAAGTCAGCTGCTTATTTGTATTTATTGATATTTTATTTTACAACTTTTTCAATGAACCTTTGGATGATAGTCGATGATTGTGCTCTAGTTGCAGTATCTGTCGGAGCAAGAATATTATTTTCATAGCCGCTGATTAACCCTGAGCCTATTGCCCATTCCATAGGTCCTTTAGCCCAGCTTGATAATTTATTTCCGTCAGTAAAGGCATCCACGTTCTTGGTACTAGAAATGTCATATCCTTTATGCTTTGCATAATTGTACAGTATAGTGCATAGTTGTTCTCTTGATATGTCATCATTCGGTCCGAAGAGCCCATTTCCATAGCCACTTACAACGGTGTTTGATGAAGCCCAAGCAACGGCACCACTATACCATGTGTCTGTCTTAACATCCGTAAAGCTGCTTTCCAATGCTGACGGATTGCCTTCTAGTCTATAAAGAATAGTCACTAACATGGCTCTAGTGATATTTTGAGTTGGGCTGAAGCTGTTTTCGGATGTTCCTACCATAAGCCCTTTTTCACTCATAAATTTTATACCTTTATAGGACCAATCATCTTCCCTTACATCGGTGAATTTTTTAGAATCTGAAGTCCCCGGAACTTGAACTTCTTTGTCTCCATCTTTGGCTTGTTCTTTCTTATTAAATGCAGGCTCAACTTTAGCCCCGCCTTCAGGCATGATAAAGCTATAGGTACCATCTGCATTTTTAGTGATGTTTACTTCCTTACCATTTTGATCGAATACCTTAATAGCATCCAACTTATAACCTTCATTTGGCGTGACGGTAATAGTTACCTTGCTTCCGGCAGTTGCTTTGGCTATGTCATAAGAAACCGAACCGTTTGCCGCCTTGGTACCTTCCGACACGGAATAACTTGTAGAGGCACTGCTACCGCCTCCGCCTCCGCCACTGCTACTTCTACTGCTACCGCTTATGGAAATGCTCAAATTAATGGAGGTGCTTCCCACATCGTTTGTAGCTTTTACTGTGAAGCTTGCTGTACCTGCTGCAATCGGCGTTCCGCTTATATTGCCTGTCGATGCTTCCAGTGAAAGTCCTACCGGCAAGCTACCGCTTGCAATGCTCCAGGTTATTGGGGTATCGCCTGTTGCAACTAACTTTTGACTGTAGGCTGCGCCAATTGCGCCACTTGGTAAGTTGCTTGTGGTAATAGTTGGGGCTACCGGAGTTAATAATGTGCGCGTTACACTTGGCCCATGACCAGTCCATTTTCCAAAAGTCACCTGGTTCCGAGGAAGATCGGTATTTTTTGTACCAGTAAATCCTGTGGAGCCGCTAAGTCCGCCTGAGCCTGACGCGTATTTTAGAATCTCGCTTCCCGCTTCCACCGAGATTGTATAAGGAATATTGGGAAGAAGTCCGGCAGTGGAAAGCACATAAGTATTTTGACCCGGTTTAACGGTTGGTTTCGCGGTTACTTGAACTGCTCCACCGTCCACCGGCACGCCGTTAATCAAAATGCGGTAGCCGGCAAATCGTGCGGTATCGCCATTGGAATAATCCGTCACGTCTTTTTCGTTCCATGTGATGGTCATATCATCCCCAATCCGCCTGCCGCCGCTGACGGTAAGCTTGCTGTCGGGAGCCCACGTCGGAATCTGCATTAAGGTGCCCGGAACGGTAGTGATCGTAACCGGACCCCACTGAGGCCCTTTCTGTCCAATCCAGTTGACGGCTTTCATCGTGACATCATAGGTCACGCCATCATCCAGCCCCCACAGTGAGTAACCTTGTCGGCTGGAGTTTTCAAAATAGGCTTTGTACGTTTTGGTAGCATATTTTGAATCTTTCGGAGTTGCCGTTAACTCGTAATAATGCACGCCGTAGACAGCGTCGGTAACGGCATTCCAAGAGAAATCCTGCCAGGAAATGCCCGTAATGTTTGCAGCTTTAACTTTGAAATTCGGCGATGCAGTCGAGATCGTAGAAGCACCAAGCGTTGCAGCACCCGTCGTTACCATCGACTCCAGCAGTTTACCATAGGAGGCATTTGCACCTGTCGTCTCCGGTCGGACCGCAACTTTGTAAGAGGTGCTCGGGCGCAGCGCGATTACCGTGGATTGCGGACCTGACCCCGTACTCGTTACAATCTTTTTTTGCTGATATCCATAGCCATCCAGCATATCAACCAACACGACGTACTGCGTCGCATTATTGATGGCGGGCCAATTTAAAGTGACATTATAAGTATTGGCCGTCACGGTGAGTGCGCCACTCCCATTCAGCGCATCCGGCTTGCGATCGGCGGTCCCAGCGCTATTCTCGATCGTGACGTTTTTGCTGTTGGTGGTTGTAATGGCTTTTTGAAGACCTGTAATGTTGCGGAAGGTAACATCCGACAAGCCATTTATCGCAATCGTACCACCATTTGCTCCTGAGTAAGAAAGGACCTTGATATCCTCGAACGTGAAATTGCGCAGCACTGGGCTTACGGCATAGGCGGAGCTGCCGTATGTGGTTGTGTTGTTAATCAGCGGTATATTAGTGTTTGACACCGTCATATTGCGTACCAGCACGTTTTCGAACGTCAGCGGCAGATCGCTTTCCGGACCGAAGGCCGTGCTGGCGTTGCCGTCGCTGTAGGATGTGTCAATCACAATCGTGCTGTTTCCACCGCTCGAATAGTTGACCGCATTGTCGCGCACGACAATATTACGGATACCGCCGCCGGTGGTAGCGCCAGACTTCATACGCAAGACGCCGTTACTTCCTGTTTCGCTCGTATTATAGACATTCTCTTCCGCAACCAGATCACCGATCCAGCCGCCGGTATGGCTGCCCATCGCCAACAGGCCTCCATGGCCGTTTCGAATAAAGTTATTGAAAACGCGGCCCTCTCCGCTTGCCACTTTGTCGGTCAAATTGCGTACGCTCGTGCCCTGACCGGCTGCAAAGTTGATGACGTCGTCGCCGGTATCCCAAAAGCTGTTCATGACCTTAAGATCAAGGCAGTCACCAAACTCGATACCGTCGCCGTTGTTGGCGTCGAACATCATCGCAACTATTCCGTTAGCAGTAATCTGCTCGGACTGATAGTTGACGATTCCGTGGAATGCTGGATTATAGAAGGTCAGTCCCTCGTAATACAGGCCATGCACGCCGCGCGCTACCGTCAGGTTAGGACGGGCATTATACCATTGCGAGAGTGCTGAATTCGGGGTTTGATCCTGACGCGACTGCCACATCGCATCAGCCGCGAGGATGCCTCTAACTGAGGCGGAATCAGATGCGCTATTATTATCAACAGTTGTGTTGCTGCCTCCCTGGTAGTTCGGCAAATTCCAGCGATTTCCGGTTGGATCTGTGAAACTGGGAGATGGATCCACTGTCGTTTTGTTCTGTACGACGCTTGCGGTAGTATTTTTCCATCCGTTTCCATCTACTGCGCCCTCGCCAACGATGCGGATGTTCTCTAAGGAGCCAATGTCCGAGGTTACGGCATTCAAGAGGCCATATGTCCGGATATCCTGTGAATAAGGATATACCAGAAGGCTGCGCGGATAGTGGTCAAATACAGGCGAGCCAAGCAATACAGCCCCTTTTGCAATTTCGAACGTCATATTGCTGTGCAGAAACAATGAGCCACTAGTATAATACCAAGGCTCCGCATTGTTTCCGTTCCCCTTCAATACAACCTTGCCGCCTGGAGGGGTGGCGTCGATCGCAGCCTGAATCGCGGCCGTGTTGTCTGCGATATTTTTTATAATCGTTGCATTATTGTTTGCGCCCCGAATTATATAGTCTCCAGACTTAGAAGTAATATAGGTTGCGCCACGACTGGCGGCGTCTATGACGATAGGTGTAGACGTGGTTGAAAAGATAAGCGGCGCACTAAAATCAGATGTTGTCTTGTCGGCGTAAACGGCCCGCACCTTAAATTCATAATTCGTCTTGGGTGCTAGACCGGTCGCCGTATAGGAAAGGATACTGATCCGATGATGCTGCGTACTCAATTTCCCGTAAAATGCGTCCATATACGTATTGACATAGGAATAATTGTCTTTAAAATTTTCGCTTGCAAAACCGAGACGTTTTCCATCCTGGTATACCTCATAGTCCACGATTTTTACTGCACTTTTATAATAGTCGTCCGGCTTTTCCCAGGTAAGTACAATTTTTGATTCATCAAAGGCTAATGGAGGTACGGATAATTTTTGCGGCGCTCCGGAATAGCTGCCCGCTGCATGAACATGCATTGCTGGAAATAAACCAACTAGCAGAGCCAGTGAGAGGATGAAGCTGCAAATAATATTAGCTTTCTTCTTCATTTTCATTTTCTCCTCTTGTTAAAATTGTTAGCTTTATACATTTGCCTTTGAATCTCTCTCCTGTACTGCGAGAAAGATTAGATCATTTCCCCATATTCCCCTTTCTTAATTCCCCTCTCCTATTTACTTGGATTGCGAGTCATTACAGTCACTATTAAAGCGCTTACATTGAATTTCTGTCAATAGATCGATTTTAACTAATCGCGAAAATAGCGCAGTTGACGGTAAATGTTCGTACCAATTAGGTGTAAAACACTCGATAGGGGAATGAATTCGTTTTACATTATAGAAGCAAGCAATAGAATCGAAAATCCGTTCTTTAGCTACTTTTCGAATTTAAACTTTCTAAATGCACTAGTTCTTTTTTCAATATGCGACGAGATAGTTTTCTCTATGTATCTCGCAGGCTATGGTTACAATCAGATCATTCTGGAACAAGCTGATAAAGGCTACAAGTCGCGCTACGATCACCCGATCAGCAAGGGCACCTCATATACGATTCTCTAGAATGAGAAGTACACCGGAACATACATTTTCAACCTGACAGATGGAAAAGACGCGGAAGGGAGCGGAACAGTAATCGAAAGAAAAAACGATGAGGATGTAATTTGCGTGGAGTGCGGGATGCCCGAGATCATCACTAAGGCGGATTTCCAGCAGGTACAAGTAAAGAGATGGATGGCAACAAGCAGGCTCCAGGCTCGTACAAGCAAAGGAAATGTACCTGCTCAGCGGGCTTTGCGTCTGTGGCGCATGCATGAAAAATGTTGGCACTGCCTATTCCATGATGGGCAAATCCAAAAATAGCGGAAGGAACAAGCACAATATATTCGATGGACTGAAGCGTGGAGTGGTAAATTCACAATTCGCCAGCGCATGTTGCTTAAGTTATTTAGGGAATCTTCATAGCCAAACCTCCCCACAGTGATGACAAGCCAAATGAACTATTCACCACTTCTGAAAAGTATGCGTCGTACTAATGCCAGTGACAGACCGACTCCCTGTGAGGCAACTTAATGCATGGATAAGCTAAACTCATTTATTACTAAAAATTCGTCTTTCAATTTGATGTCTGCAGGAATTCAGAACAAATGAGTAGTCTAGAAATTGGCGATGAATATGCACACTTTGAATCTCATCGAAAACGATCGCAAAACTGTTCGTAATCATGAACCGATGTCGAATAGATGGTAATTTTGCCGTAACCTGATTCGTAAGAATGTAGTTTGACCGCGAACTTTTGATACAGGCGATTTGTGTATGCATTTTCCGCCGATGTTGGAATTCTTACTTCTTTTACATCGGGATTCGCATCACGGATTTGCTCAGCTAACACCTGCAATCCACGTATAAACATCCGCGTATTCCGATACTCTACCTTAAAGCAGCTGTTACCGAGCACCGCAATGTCCTTTTGCTGAAATTCGTCTTCCGCCAATCCGAGCACAAAGCTTCCTATACCAACCACCTCGTCCCGTTCATTCACGATGATGGCGCCTCTGCCTTGTTTCATATAATTAATGACATCTCTAAGCACAAGGCTCACCGGGTAACGTGGGATGATAGAAGCCCGGTGTTCGATATAAAAATCTGTAAATCGGCTCCATTGCCGCGTATTAGAGCATAGTTCGATGCGGAACAAGGTATTCACCTCAATTTGTAAATTAATTAACATTATCAAATAATAGGGTTGATTTCTTACTATTCCATGAAGTATCTTATCATTAAATGTATACAGGAGGTGAACTACATGGGAGATTCAGGAGTCCAAAACGGTGAGATCAAAAACCCTCGTGGACCAGCTAACCCAAGACAGTAAGTAAACAAGGCCGGCAGCCGATGCCGGTTTTTTCAGCGGAGATGACCCGAGTTTTCCTGCTTCTTCCGTGAGGTGTACCGGATGACATACTGACTCAGCCTCTCGGGTGTCGTGACGTATAAGCTTAGCATGCCGCACGGATACATCTCCGTACTGCAGAGTGTTGCAAATTTGCCCAACAGCCTACGATGGCCGTCAGTCGGCGTGCAATAAATCTCAATCTTGCCGATCAAATCAAACAGTTCGAGTTCACGCTCAACCAAGGCCGCTATAGCTTCTAATAATGCCTTCCCGCCACGAAAACCAGCCTCGAGGTAAATAAGCTGCACTTCGATTCGGGTTCGATCTTCGCTACCGTCTTCCCCGTAGCCGTACGTGTATGCGAGAACCCCCCGTACCTGACCGGAGCGATCCAAGCCAACCATAAACCCTTTGTCATAAATGGAAGTATAGATCGCTTGGAGGACGGTACACCACTTGTAAGGAAGGCCGAGATCTTCAGCGTATCGGCACAAGAATCGGACTCCGTCCTCTGCCGCTTTTTCCGATTCGGCGACAATCCATTGCAGCATTAATACTCTCTCCTTTACATTCTCGTTTTTAATGTGGCTTCGAGCGCTTCCCGAATGGATGAATAATTCATCATAAGCGGGTGGAAGTGGTCGTACGATAGCGATAGCAGCAAGCATGGCGTTAATGTAACGACGCTGGCCGTTCTCGGAATATGCTGCATAAGCGCAATTTCGCCAAAATGATCGCCATCTTCCAGTACTGATACCCTGCTGCGTTCTCCCGAATCTGAGGATTTGACAATCTCAACCTTCCCTCTTGCAATCAAATAAAATGTGTCCCCTTGATCCCCTTGCTCGAAAACGGTCGTTCCCGCTTCGAATTTTTCGGCAATAAAAAGCCGGGATATTTGATCCAGCGCTCCTTGTTCAATCCCTTGGAAAAAGGGGAGCCCACTCAAACGTTCCGCTTGCACTCGCGCACTGCCTCCTCCCCTGGACAACACAAATCCCTGCTGCTTCTCCCACATTCGGCGATATAATCCATTCTGTTCCAGCAATTGCTCGTGCGGTCCTGATTCGGTTACCTTCCCTTTATCGAGGACGATGATACGATCGGACATCGCCGCATAAGCCAAGCGATGCGTCACAGAAATAATCGTTTTGCTGCGACTGAGTGACAGAATCGTTTCGTTGACGGATTGCTCGGTATCTGGATCAAGCGCCGAAGTCGCCTCGTCCAGGAACAAAATATTGGGTTTCCGCAGAAGCGCGCGGGCAAGCGCTATCCTTTGCCGTTGGCCGCCGGACAAATTATCGCCATGATTACGGACAATAGTATGATAGCCATCCTGAAAAGTAGCGATAGTTTCGTGAATCCCAGCCGCCCGAGCGGCTTCCTCAATCTCTTCATCCGTCGCATCCGGCTTGCCTATCGAAATATTGTCACGGATCGAACCGTGGAATAAAATCGAATCCTGAAACACTATGCCCACCTGCCCTAGTAGTGAAGCATACCGGGCTTCTCGAATATCTTGACCGTCATACCTAACCGCTCCGCTTTCCGGATCGGCGAATCGCAGCATCAGCTGCAGCAACGTGCTTTTTCCCGAGCCACTTGTACCAACGATAGATGTATAGCCGCTTAAGGGGATGCTCAGATTAAAATGCTGGAGTACCGGCTCGCCAGGCATATAGGCAAAGGTGACATCGCGCAGTTCGATATGGGAACGGGCCATGGGCAGTTCCTTGTCTCCCTGCTCTGTCACTTCGGGCTTCCAATCCATCACCTGATGCAAGCGCTGAAGACTTGTTTTCGCCGCCAAGAAATAGGGTAGAATAGCAGCAATACCATACATGGACTGGCCTACGGTAGCAAAAACAGAGTTATAGGCGATAAATTCTCCAACCGTCAGCCTTCCGTCGAATGTCAAATAGCTGCCGTACGCAAGAATGATTGCCGTCAAAATCGAAATACCAAGCAATGGCAGACGGTTCAAATTGGCATCGATAAAATTTCTTTTGACGCCGACAGATGCCATCGTCCGAAGAATACCTTCTACTTTCGCAAGCATGCTTTGGCGCAAATCGAACACCCGGATAACCCGATACGCCTTCATATTCTCGTCAACTGATCCATTGAACTGCCCAAGATGCGCATAGTAAGTATCAGCCAAAGCAAGCGAACGGAACTTCAACATCCGGTAAGGTACGAATAGTAGGATTGAACCGCCGAGCGCTAACAGAGTAAGCTTCCACTCCATTGTGAACAGGATGCCTAGACCAACAGCGACACTAGAGACGGATAGCAACCCCGCGCCGAACGCCTGAAGCAAGGCCGCCTGGATCTCCGGGATATCATCAGAATATCTGGCCAGAAGGTCTCCGACTTGGAAGCGCTCATAAAATCGGTGAGACTGGGCCTGCATGTGCCGAAACAGTGCAATCCGATAGTCGAACAACAACTTGGCACCTAGTCGAGCTTTGGCGTAATCACTGGAAACTCCGGTAATTACATTCAGCAGTCCTATGGCAACCAATAACCCGACAACTATCGCCAGAGCCTCAATATCACGGGGAAGCAGTGCTTTATCAATTAAATATTTATAGCTGAGAGAGGAAAGGTAGCGGAATAAAAGGTCGATTAACACTCCAAATACGATAACGGATATAAAAAAAGGGGACGAACGAACGGAAGCAACTATAGTTTTCCATAACATTTCAGTTATTCTCCTTTAAAGCCAACCTAGCAGATGAAATTAAGACTATGAATAATCATACCATATTTGGAAGAATATCTGGGGCTGATTAGGAGGTGTTCTCATAAAAGTGAATAAAAAACCACCATCCCATCGGATGGTGGTTCTTGTCTTTATGGAGACGAGGGGAGTCGAACCCCTGTCCGAAGATAACGCCACATAAGATTCTTCGGGTGTAGTCACGGATTTGATGTCACCCGAGTATCGCCCCGCGACAGGCTATACGTTGGGTCAGCCTGATTGTCTTCCTACGTCCGACCCCAGGCGGAGACCAAACGTCGTATCCCACTATAGTTGAGCCCCTATCCCAGTCACATGGGCGATGCTGGGTAGATTTTGAATCATCTTTCTTCAGAATGTTCATTCAAAATATCAGCGATAGTCTCCAACGAATGCAAACCTTTTGCAATATCTACTATAAACTCCACTGCGTATTCCCGTTCCATTCGTAGATGATATCCGTTCAGTATCATGAAAGATTTCGTAACCAGATAGGCTGTCCGCTTATTACCATTATGAAAGCAATGATTTTTCACCAGAGATTCCAACAAGGCTGCAGCCTTATCAAATAAAGTTGGATAAGCATCTTCTCCAAAAACACTTTGCTGGGGCCTATGTACCGCAGATTCCAGCAGACCATGATCTTTCACGCCTGCTTGCTCTGCGTCATTCATTTTTTTCATCATAAAATAGTGTGCTGAAATAACCTCTTCTTTGGTAAGAAAGTTTATCATTTCTTTCATCTATCCCTTAAGTCCTCAAGAATACCTTTATCTTCTTCAAATATATCAAAGAAGGCTTCAAGAACTTCAGACCGAACATTATCAGGCAATTGGCCTTGCCGCGCTTTTTTCAACACCACTTCACCACGATCATTTTCAATAAATTCGATTTCATCCCCTTGCGCAACATTCAACTTTGCAGCTAAGCTTTTAGGCAAGCTAACTCCCAAGCTATTGCCCATTCGTCCTATTTTGCGGGAATAACGAGTCACATTCTCTTTATCATTCATCACTTTGACCACACCATTCATGTTCATTCTCCCTTTCTATAGTATGACAGCACTCAATAAATTATACCTTATAACAGTAATAACTTTTATAACATATGTACATTTTATCAAATTTCCCTGCAAATATAAAGTAAAACACCATCCTCATGCTGGTACTCCATAATGGCGGAGGCGAAGAGAGAATCTAACCCATGCCGAGGGTAACGCCAATTAAGCATCTACGGGTATAGCTACACGGGTTTTGATACACATTTAGAAAAAGAAAAAGACACCAACCACTAAGGTCAGTGCCTCTTTACTTTATGGAGACGAGGGGAGTCGACCCCTGTCCGAAGATAACCGCACACAAGATTCTACGGGTGTAGCTACAGTTTTGATGTGACTTGAGAGTGACTAGAATTAGTAGCAACCTGACATTCCATTGCTTCCAAATCACTCAGTGCATGATCATACATTTAGGAGAAGCGAACGGCTTGTCTTCGCATCCACATCGTTGCAACCCACTTTTCCCCTTTAATCACTGGCGTACCTGCATGCAAGGTGAAGTCGTTTAATTCATGATTATTATAAAAATATTCGAAGTAGACCGCCATGCCTTTGTTAGGAACAATAGAAAAATTAAGCATGGGGAACGCCGTTTCTCCCCCTTCCTCCACATCATTCAAATACATCACGAGCGTACTAATTCGGTTGTTGGCACTTGCTCGACTCGTTTCTGTGAAGAAATCATAATGAGGACGATACTCTTGGCCAGGAGTATACAGCAAAACTTGCAAGCCATCACTATGCTCGACAGGAATATTCATAATTTGAGAGAGTCGCTTCTCGATTCTTGTAATCGTCTCATTTTCCTCACAGAATACCCCACTACTCGTTCTAATTTGATTGACCGCATGATCTTCGCCTATTTTTGAACGTTGCAATTGTTGCCTAGAATGTCTAATTAGCTCATCGCATTCCTCATTGCTAAGCACATCTCCTAGTACGACAATCAGAGGTGCCTCATACTTGGCAAGAATTCGAATCTCTCGATCTTCTGTCGTGATCGTATTTCCAGCATGATCAAATATCGTCCGTTCTTTCTCTGTCGTATTCCCTATCATCCTAATACTGCCCCTATACTATGACATCCACCATAAAAATACGATACCATAAAATGGAATACTTTACTCTACAAATTTCAGAAAAATCAAAATAATTAAACTACCTGGTATTAGTGGAGGCGAGGGGAGTATCGATAAACAGATTTAAGTTGCTCCCGATGCTCACTCGACAATGACTACCTTAGCGGTGAATATTGATCCTACACTCCCTTCGCTTACGCTGCGGTCCGTGCGGACTGAACCCCTGATAGGGGCAACTTCCTGTCTTTCCTTTCCATACAACGCAAAAAAGACGCCCGCGAGGACGTCCTTTCTGATAAGCTTTATGGAGACGAGGGGAGTCGAACCCCTGTCCGAAGATAACGCCACACAAGATTCTTCGGGTGTAGTCACGGATTTGATGTCACCCGAGTATCGCCCCGCGACAGGCTATACGTTGGGTCAGCCTGATTGTCTTCCTACGTCCGACCTCAGGCGGAGACCAAACGTCGTATCCCACTATAGTTGAGCCCCTATCCCAGTCACATGGGCGATGCTGAGTAGAAGCACGCTAACAGGTTATTAAGCTGCTAAAGCGTAGTTTGTTTGTTGTTTGCCATTTAATAGGCTTTAGCGTTGATGAAGTGGACGCGTCCCCACTACCCGCTACTCATGCTCGAACTATCCCCGTCGAATCCAAGAACGTCCCCGCATAGTAGAGCCCCCGGTTAAGGAGACTCTTAATTAAAGCAACTTGCTCAAAAGGTTATGATAAAAATTTACCTGATTCTCTAGATGCCATCTTGATACTACTATGAAAGTTTATCTTGATGCCTAATTAGTATAACACACTTCCACATAAAAAGACGAATGAGTTAGTGGAATCCAAGGCAATCTCATGACAAGTTGGGTATATTTACCTTGCCACCTTCTGCTTCTCACGCAGTGCACGCTGGATATCACGCTGAGCATCACGCTTAGCTGCGGTATCACGCTTGTCATATTGCTTCTTACCTCTACCGAGTCCAATCAAAAGCTTGGCAAATCCATTACGAACATAGATCTTGAGCGGAACCAAGGTATAACCCTCCTGCTTGGCCAAGCCGAGCAGCTTGCGGATCTCCACTTTCTTCAGAAGCAGCTTCCGAGCGCGTGTTGGGTCCGTTGGGTTAAAGCGATTGCCCTGTTCGAACGGGCTGATATGAATGTTATGGATGAAGGCTTCTCCATTACGAATCGTAGCGAAGGCATCACCTATATTGGCCCGGCCTAACCGTAGTGACTTAATTTCGGTTCCAGTCAGTACCATGCCGCACTCATAAGTATCTTCAATAAAATAATCATGGGAAGCCTTCTTATTCTGTGCGAGAACTTTGCTATCGGATTTCTTGCTCACCATAGAGCCATTCACTCCTTACCCCACAACGACTGTATCTCAAAAAAGGGATTGGAGTTTATTTTACCAACTCCAACCCTCGGAAGCAAGCGAAACGACTACTTTTTCGCTTGCTTTTTCTTGCGCCGCCGCGGCCCCGTGCGCCCGGCTTCGCCTGTGCCCTTGCCGGGCGCTGCGTCCAGCGCTCGCGCCTTGGCAGCGTCTACGCCGATGCCCCTCGGGGCACCGGCTCCAACAGCCGCCCCGGCGCTGGCGCCCTTGCGCTTGCGGCTCTTGCCGCCGCCGGCTGCGGCTTTGCCGCTGCTGCCTGCGCTTGCCGCGGCGCCTGAGCCGCCTTTGCCGCGCCGTCCGCTGCGGGCGCCCTCAGCTGCGGTGCGCTCGCGGTCGCCGCCACGCGAACCGCGGCCCCCAGCCGCCGCTGAAGCGCCACGGCCTGCGCGGCCGCGCTGCTTGTCGCCGCGCACTGCTTTCAACGCGCCTACGAGGCTTACCTTCTGGCGCGGCTTCATATCCACCATCTCGAAATCGATGGTGTGGTCTTCCATGCTCACTCGGGCCACCCGCACCTTCAATTCATCGCCGAGGCGATAAATTTTCGAGGTACGCTCCCCAATCAACGCATGCTGCGCCTCATGGTAATGATAATAATCATCGTGCATATCGCTCAGACGGATCAGGCCTTCGACCGTGTTATCCAGCTCTACGAAAATACCGAAGCTCGTCACGCTGCTGATCATGCCTTCGAATTCCTCGCCGACTTTATCCATCATGAATTCAGCTTTTTTCAAAGCCTCAGTCTCCCGCTCGGCATCCACAGCTACACGTTCACGCTCCGAGGACTGCTTCGCGATGTCATCCATACGAGCCGTTAAGTATTCATGTCGTTTTTCATCCATCCCGCCCTTTTCCAACACTTCGCGCATGACACGATGTATGATCAAGTCAGGATAACGTCGGATAGGTGACGTAAAGTGAGAGTAAAACTCAGCTGCCAGACCAAAGTGGCCTGTACTCTGAGCATCATATTTCGCTTGCTTCATGGAACGTAGCATCACTTTGCTGATTACCGTTTCTTCCTTAGTTCCCTTTATTTCCTCCAGCAGTGTTTGCAGTGCACGGGGATGAACCGTGTTCCCTTTACCCCTCACGGCATAACCGAAGTTCGTAATAAATTCCATGAAATGCATTAGCTTCTCAGAATCGGGATCTTCATGAATACGATACAAGAAAGGTACTTTCATCCAATGAAAATGCTCCGCAACCGTCTCATTAGCCGCAAGCATGAATTCTTCAATGATTTGCTCGGCAATGGTTCGCTCTCTTTTTACAATGTCCGTAGGCTTGCCGCTCTCATTAACTAATATTTTAGACTCCTCGAAGTCAAAATCTATAGCGCCCCGCTTCATCCTACGCTCGCGCAATTTCATCGCCAGCTCTTCCATCAGCCGGAAATCATCCATTAAATAGTCGTACTTTTCGACAAGCTCCGGCTCTGCGTCCCCAGACAGCAGCTTCCGAACATTCGTATAGGTCATCCGCTCGCTTGTCTTAATTACGCTAGTGAACACATCATGGCGCACCACGTTCGCATTAGCGTCAAACTCCATCTCACAAGACATGGTCAAACGATCTACCTGCGGATTCAACGAACATATCCCATTCGATAACCGGTGAGGCAGCATAGGGATTACACGATCCACTAAATATACGCTGCAGCCGCGATTATAAGCCTCCCTATCCAGCGGAGCTCCTTCATGAACATAATAGCTCACATCGGCAATATGAACGCCCAGCAAGTAGTTGCCATTTTCCAGACGCTCTACGTTAACTGCATCATCCAAATCCTTGGCGTCTTCACCATCAATTGTTACAATCCGTTTATTTCGCAAATCACGGCGTCCTACCAGGTCTGTCTCTGCGATTACTTCCGGTACCTCAGTGGCTTCTGCCAAAACCTCATCAGGGAAAGTCTCCGGCAGCTGATGCTTGCGGATAACAGAGATAATATCGACTCCGGGGTCATTTTTATGCCCCAAAATCTCAATAACTTCACCTTCCGCTGCGGCACGACCCTCCGGATAAGTTACAATGCGCACAACCACTTTATGCCCGTCCATAGCTCCATTAAAAGCTTCCTTAGGGATAAAAATATCACGAACGACCCGCTTATCATCTGCAATTACAAAAGCATACCCTTCATTCATCTGAAACAATCCAACAATCTGTGTATTGGCACGGTTGACTACCCGGACCACTTCACCCTCCAGCTTGCCGCCGGCAGCGCTTTTGGTCGTTATCCGAACGAGAATGATATCGCCATTCATGGCCCCACCCATGTCGTTGGCGTGTATGTACACATCCGGATGATCGCGTTCCTCTGGAATCAAAAACCCAAACCCTTTGGCATGAGCCTGCAGCTTGCCTCGCAGCAAATTCATCCGTTCTGGCACACCGTAACGCTCCGTTCGAGTCCGTATTATGTGCCCTTCGTTCTCCAGCTCATTCAACAGCTTAATAAAATCCTTAAAATCCTGCGCGCTGTTTATCTGAAAATATTTCTCTAATTCTTGATATGTCATCGGTTTATAAGCCGTTTCTCTCATAAAATCCAATACATCATTGCGTTGAACCAAAGTCCTCACCTTCCTCTACCTTACTTCTCTATAGTTTTACCCATTTCTCTATTAAGAAAACACGCCAATCTCATTCTCCCTCGTCCTCTTGATCACCTTAACAGTTTACGCAAATTCGCAGCACATGGAATGGGCGTTTGAGGCTTTACTTGAATAAAAAAACAGCAGGAGTAACATGCCCCTGCTGTAGTGCTTTTAAATTACGCTGTTTTTACAAAGTAAGCAACAATTAGCGTCAGAACGAAGAAAACAACCGCTAACCCCATCGTCAGACGATTTAAAAATAATTCCAAGCCACGCGCCTTTTGCTTTCCGAATAGATGCTCCGCACCTCCGGAGATGGCACCGGATAACCCCGCGCTTTTCCCTGGCTGAAGCAATACGGCTGCAATCAAACCAAGCGACGCAATAACCAGTATAATTTTCAAAACTAATTCCATGTTTCCACCTCCAGCGAAAATCTATCGTCACAAACAACGGCCATTGGCCACTTATATATAATAGAAAATGGACAGTATTAGCATTATATCATAAAGTTGTCCTACTGGCAAACAAGCCCTTACTCATAGTTGGAATAAGGCTGCTTGGCAGGTCTTGGTCTCGTTTTTCTTCGTCCCAAGAAGGCTTGAATGGCACTTTTCGCACACCATAACGAGAATAAAGTAAACAAGACAGACCAGCCTATAGCTGGAATCATCGTGATCCGGCTTAAGTTTGTCGCATCCCCAGCAGACGCAGAATTTTCCACTGAATAAAGAATCAATGAAATCGGTCCAAGCACCGATTCCTCTAGAGTAAGAAAGGCCAGCAGCAAATAGTAAAAATCACTCAGCCATCGCGGCATTAAAGCCAGCATGACAATGTTCAAAGCAATAAAGCCGATCAACCACATCACGCCAAATTCATTGCGGACGAACAACACTAACGAAACAATAGCCAGTAAAGTAATAACCTGCAAGCCTAAGCGATGTTTGTCTATCTCCCTCATCTTGAACAAAAATACGGCAAACAAGGAAGCCGTCATATATCCAGCCAGTGAGATTGGAATCTGTGTCCAATTGTCCATGACTCTGGAATACGTGACGCCGCTATGATTGGCAAAAAGCTCGATATACATCACTTGACCCGAGAAAGCCAAAGTTGCCACGGCATGCCCGAATTCATGAATCATTGTATCCAAATTACGGAAAAATGAAGAAAAAGGGATCAAGCGAGTGAGAAAGGCTGATCCTACTAGAAAAAATACAGTCTTCAACCAGTTGCTCACGTTGATCCCTCCGGGGAAAGTTGGTACTTACTGCAAACTCACTCTAATCTTGTTGTTCGTCTACGGGTTATCACATCTACCTACGGCGGCTGTTGAAATCGTGTTCTCATTGAATATACCTTGCGGTAATAACACGATTTCAAAGGCCGCACGTAAACTCTCCGGTAAATGTGTAACCCTCCAACTACCACAGCTTATCGTAAGCTTACGAAAAAGTACCAACCTATTATTTTACTAAAGTGCCTGGGCGGCAATGATTTGCCGCCGATAGCTATAGAGCCATTGTTGGCTTAAATAGCCAACCATATACACAATATACACAATGCTTAAGGCGCGGCATTAGCCGCTACCTTAAGCATTGATTAGGTAGAGCACGAAGGGTGCTCTATTTTTTATTATTTAAAGTTTTTCAAGTTGAAGAATGCTTTTTTACCAGCGTATTGTGCTGTGTCACGCAATTGATCTTCGATACGAAGCAATTGGTTGTATTTAGCAACGCGGTCCGTACGGGAAGGAGCGCCTGTTTTGATTTGTCCAGCGTTAGTAGCAACAGCGATGTCAGCAATTGTGCTGTCTTCGCTCTCACCGGAACGGTGGGAAATAACAGCCGTGTAACCAGCGCGGTTAGCCATTTGGATAGCGTCGAAAGTTTCAGTCAACGTACCGATTTGGTTAACTTTAACCAAGATGGAGTTACCGATATTCTCTTCAATACCTCTGGATAAACGAACTGTGTTAGTTACGAATAGATCGTCACCAACCAATTGTACTTTTCCGCCAAGCTTTTCAGTCAACAGCTTCCAGCCATCCCAATCATCTTCGGAGCAGCCGTCTTCGATTGTGATGATAGGGTACTTGTCTACCCAATCAGCCAAGAAGTCTACGAACTCAGCGGAAGTGTAGGATTTACCTTCGCCTTCCAGGTGGTACTTACCGTCTTTGTAGAACTCAGTGGAAGCAACGTCCATACCCAGGAATACGTCAACGCCTGGCTTGTAGCCTGCGCGCTCGATAGCTGTCAGGATAGTAGTGATAGCTTCTTCGTTCGAAGAAAAGTTAGGAGCAAAGCCACCTTCGTCGCCAACTGCTGTGTTCAAGCCTTTTTCTTGCAAAACGGATTTCAAGCTGTGGAAAATTTCTGCGCCAGTACGAAGCGCTTCTTTGAACGAAGGCGCGCCAACTGGAAGCACCATGAACTCTTGTACGTCAACATTGTTGTCCGCATGAGCGCCGCCGTTGATGATGTTCATCATTGGAACCGGAAGCTGCTTCGCGTTAAATCCGCCCAAGTAAACATATAACGGGATATCCAAAGCCTCGGAAGAAGCACGAGCAACTGCCATAGAAACAGCTAGAATTGCGTTTGCACCCAGCTTAGCTTTGTTCGGCGTACCGTCAAGCTCGATCATTTTTTGGTCGATACCTACTTGATCCAAAGCGTCAAAGCCGATCAATTCAGGAGCAATAATGTCGTTAACGTTCTCAACAGCCTTCAGAACGCCTTTACCCAAATAGCGGGATTTGTCACCATCACGAAGCTCAACAGCCTCATAAGCGCCTGTGGATGCGCCTGAAGGAACGATAGCACGGCCTCTTGCGCCGGACTCCAGAAATACTTCTACTTCTACTGTTGGATTACCGCGGGAATCCAATACTTCACGAGCGTACACATTAGCAATAGTTGTCATGATTTCGAAACACTCCTTAGACTTTTATAATTTTGTCAGGGCCGTATGACCGGCCCCGGTGACTCTTTCTTGAACATGAGGCTAGATTAATTTGGAACCCGTCATTTCTTCCGGCTGTGCTACTTCCAGCAGCGTCAGAATGGTAGGAGCAATATCTGCCAAAATTCCATCGTTTCTTAGTGTAACATGTTTGGACGTTACAATAAAAGGGACCGGATTTGTTGTATGTGCCGTATTCCGGCTGCCGTCCGCATTTGTTACCAAATCGGCGTTACCGTGGTCAGCAGTGATTAGTGCCACTCCGCCTTTAGCAAGCACAGCCTCAACAACTTTACCCAAGCAAGCATCCGTCGCTTCAACTGCTTTGATCGTAGGCTCCAGTAAGCCGGAATGGCCTACCATATCCGGATTGGCAAAGTTCAGAATGATAACATCCTGACGCTCAGCTTCAATCTCCGCAACCGCTGCTTCTGCAAGCTCATATGCGCTCATTTCCGGCTGCAGGTCATAGGTTGCTACCTTAGGTGATGGAATCAGAATGCGAGTCTCACCTGGAAGCTCCTTATCACGGCCGCCACTGAAGAAGAACGTTACATGCGGGTATTTCTCCGTTTCAGCTGTACGAAGCTGCTTAAGATTGTTTTGGGCAAGAACCTCTCCCAATGTGTTATCCAGGTTCTTAGGCTTGTAAGCTACAAACCCGTCCACGGATTCACTGAACAAGGTTAAGCAGACGAAGTACAAATCAGCAGGACATTTCTCACCGCGATCGAACCCGCGGAAATCGCTGTTCGTGAACACTTGAGAAAGCTGAATGGCACGGTCCGGACGGAAGTTAAGGAAAATGACAGAGTCGCCTGACTCTACCAAGGCTGCAGGACTACCGTCCGCTTTCACGATAACCGTCGGCATTACGAATTCGTCAAACACCGATTTTTCATAGGAATCCACAATGGCTTCCATCGGATCAGTGAACTGCGGGCCCTCTCCATATACCATCGCACGGTAAGACTTTTCCGTACGCTCCCAGCGCTTGTCCCGGTCCATCGCATAGTAGCGGCCTTGTACAGTCGCCATTTTGCCTACGCCAATTTCATCGATCTTAGCGAGCAACTGGCCCATATAGCCTTTGGCGCTGTCAGGAGCTACATCACGTCCATCCAGGAATGCATGGATGTAAACCTCCTCGAACTGCTCCTTCTTGCACACTTCAAGCAGAGCAAACAAATGTGCAATATGGCTATGTACGCCACCGTCAGACAGCAATCCATACAGATGAAGCTTTTTACCATTATCTTTGGCATTACGTATAGCGCCAAGAATAGTTTCGTTCTCAAAAAACTCGCCATCACGAATCGACTTGGAAATACGAGTTAAATCCTGATACACGACACGACCCGCACCGATGTTCAAATGACCTACCTCAGAGTTGCCCATTTGCCCTTCCGGCAATCCAACCGCTTCTCCGCACGCAACCAGAGTTGTATGTGGGTATTCATTCCAGTACCGGTCGTAGTTAGGCTTATTCGCCTGAGCGACAGCGTTACCCGTGATCTCACCACGAAGGCCGAAGCCATCCAATATAATCAGTGCTACCGGTTTCGGTCTGGACATCTTACTTGGCCCCCTCAACAAGCGCTATGTAGGAAGCTGGTTCCAAGCTGGCACCGCCCACGAGAGCTCCGTCGATATCGGATTCTTGCATATATTCGCTGATGTTGTTCGGCTTTACGCTGCCGCCGTATTGGATACGAACCGCATCCGCCACGGATTGGCTGTATAGCCCAGCAATCAGCTCACGAATATAGCTGATAACCTCATTAGCGTCAGCTGCTGTAGAAGATTTACCTGTTCCGATGGCCCAGATAGGCTCATAGGCTACAACCACTTCAGCTGCTTGCTCTGCACTTAGGCCGGCAAATGCGCCTTCAGTTTGCACTTTGCAAACTTCCTTCGTTTGACCCGCTTCACGCTCTTCCAGCTTCTCGCCTACGCACACGATTGGCGTCAAGCTGTGCTTGAAGGCTGCATGCACCTTTTTATTAACGATCTCATCGGTTTCCAGGAAATATGCGCGACGCTCGGAATGGCCGATAATCACATAATCAACACCCAGATCTTTCAGCATGATACCGCTGATTTCGCCTGTAAACGCACCGTTATCTTCGAAGTGAAGGTTCTGTGCGCCAACTTTTAATGTAGTTCCTTTTACAGCCTCAACAAGTGCAGGAAGATTCGTGAATGGAGCGCAAATAACGCTCTCCACACCGTCAACCTCTGCTTTACCTTTAACTTCGTTTACAAAAGCAGTCGCTTCGCTTACAGTTTTGAACATTTTCCAGTTACCGGCAATGATTGGTTTACGCATGTTGGTCACTCCTTTGTATTTGACTGTTTGGTTCAACTCTTACTTATCGTTCAATGCCACAACGCCTGGAAGCTCTTTACCTTCCATAAACTCCAAGGAAGCGCCGCCACCAGTGGAGATATGATCCATTTTATCGCCTAGCTGGAACTTCTCAACGGCTGCCGCTGAATCTCCACCGCCGATTACTGTGTAGCCTGTAGTAGTTGCGCAAGCATTGGCTACAGCTTCCGTACCATTTTTGTATGGCTCAAGCTCGAACACACCCATCGGTCCGTTCCAAACAACCAGCTTGGAGTTTTTGATCGTTTCAGCATAAATTTCACGAGTTTTCGGTCCGATATCAAAGCCTTCCCAATCCGACGGAATCGAATCTACAGGCACAACTTTCGTATTAGCCGAAGCACTGAAAGCATCGCCTACAACGATATCAACGGGAAGCAGGAAGTTTACGCCTTTTTCCTTGGCTTTGAGTTCGAACTCTTTAACAAGCTCCAAACGGTCGTTGTCCACGAGGGATTTACCGATTTCATAGCCTTTGGATTTGAAGAATGTATAGGACAAGCCGCCACCGATAATAATGTTGTCTGCAATGTCGATAAGCTTTTCGATTACGGCAATTTTATCTTTAACCTTCGCTCCGCCCACGATAGCTGTGAAAGGACGCTCTGGATTATTCAACGCTTTACCCAACACTTCCAGCTCTTTCTCCATCAGCAAGCCGGATACTGCAGGAAGATAGTGTGCGATTCCTTCTGTGGAAGCGTGAGCCCGGTGAGCTGCTCCGAAAGCATCATTCACATACAAATCAGCCAACTCGGCAAAAGCTTTCGCCAATTCCGGATCGTTTTTCTCTTCGCCTGCATAGAAACGCACGTTCTCAAGAAGCAGTACATCGCCCTCATTTAGAGCAGCAACTTGTGCTTTAACCGTATCGCCGATTGCTTCGTCTGCTTTTACTACCGGCTTACCCAACAGCTCAGCCAAACGCTTAGCCGCTGCAGTCAAGCGAAGCTCTTCAACAACCTCACCCTTAGGACGGCCCAGGTGGCTCGCCAGAATGACTTTAGCGCCTCTTTCCGCCAAGTACTGGATAGTTGGTACTGTTTCACGAATACGCGTGTCGTCGGTAATTACGCCGTTCTCCAACGGTACGTTAAAATCCACCCGTACAAACACTCTTTTGCCGCTTACTTCTACGTCACGAACGCTTTTTTTGTTCATCCCGATCACGCCTCCCGTTTTTTTCTTTCTACACACAAAAATTGTGGGTATGCCGTTTTTTGTTCTCAATGTTCCGCTAAAAGACAAAATGGGAATGTACTGGAGAGCGTTAGCGAGGTTCCTTTGAGAATGGATTATAACAGCTACCAATTTTAATCAAAGAATCCATTCTCAACAGAACCCGGAAGTACATCCCATTTTGCACAAACTAGGCGAACATTTTTAACAAACCTACGTCATAACCACAATTGGATCTTACAAACCTTTTTTAGCAATAAAAGCAGCCAAGTCTACTACGCGGTTGGAATAGCCCCACTCGTTATCGTACCAGGAAACTACTTTAACCATGTTGTCGCCAACTACCATAGTGGACAAAGCATCAATTGTGGAAGAAGCCGGATCGCCATTATAGTCGCTGGATACAAGCGGCTCAACGGAGAAGTTCAGCACGCCTTTCAAAGGACCGTTAGCTGCTGCTTCCAAAGCTGCATTAACTTCGTCAACTGTTACGTTTACTTTCAATTCAGCAACCAGATCCGTAACGGAAACGTTAGGAGTTGGAACGCGGAAGGACATACCGTTCAACAAGCCTTTTAGTTCAGGCAATACCAAGGATACTGCTTTTGCTGCGCCAGTTGTTGAAGGAATGATGTTTTCAGCAGCTGCACGAGCACGACGCAAATCTTTATGTGGAAGATCCAATACGGATTGATCATTTGTGTACGAGTGAATAGTTGTCATCATACCTTTTACGATACCGAACTTGTCGTTCAATACTTTAGCGAAAGGAGCCAGACAGTTAGTTGTGCAAGAAGCGTTGGAGATAATTGTATGTGCTGCAGGATCGTATTTATCTTCATTTACGCCCAATACGATAGTGATATCTTCATCAGTAGCTGGAGCGGAGATGATTACTTTCTTAGCGCCGCCTTTCAAGTGAAGGGAAGCTTTGTCTTTCGCTGTGAAAATACCTGTGGATTCAACAACGATTTCAACACCGTTAGCTCCCCAAGGCAAGTTCTCAGGATTACGCTCAGCAAATACTTTAACGGTTTTGCCATTAACGATCAAAGCGCCTTCTGTTGCTTCTACAGTACCATTGAATCTGCCATGAGTAGTGTCGTATCTCAACAAATGAGCCAATGTGTTTACGTCAGTCAAATCGTTGATTGCTACGATTTCTACTTCTGGGTTATTAAAAGATGCGCGGAATACGTTACGACCGATACGTCCAAAACCATTAATACCTACTTTTACCATGTGAAAGGCCTCCTAAAGAATAATAGTTTAATTTATGTCAAGACAGGTAAGAACCTATCAAGATGGCAGCATTTGAACCATTTCTATTGCAGCGGCTTCGTCGGTCACCAATATATCCTCATGTCCGAAGCTTAGTACCGAAACGATTGCTTCTCCCTTGCTCTTTCCGCCTGCAACTCCAATCACACAATCCATTTCCTGAATATCATCGATACGCAAGCCGACGGTAGGCATTTTATGAATAATTTTACCCCTTCGGTCAAAATAGTACCCGAATGCTTCGGCCAATGCTCCTTCATGCTGAAGGCTGGCTATTGTTGCATCGTCAACCTTACGGCGGCGTGCCATCACCATAGCTTCTCCCATGCCATGAATGACGATACGAGCCTTGCGAATGAACTCAATGATCTCTGTAATGGTAGTATCTTGCATTAAAGATTGATAAGCATCCTCGCCCAACTGATCAGGAACATGCAGCAGTCTGTAGCTGGCTCCTGTTTTCTTAGCCATCGTTGAAGCGATTGTGTTGGCTTGGAAATCAACGCTTTCCCCCAGCCCGCCGCGAGCCGGTACAAACCAGCTGCCCTTGAGCGATGTTGATGAGGATAAATGATAAGCGACTTCTGCCATTGTCGAACCGCCAGTTACGGCAATGACTTCGTCCTTGGACACGTACTTACGAAGCACAGCTGCTCCCGCGCGACCTAATTCCTTCTTCGTATGCGGTGATGTGTCCGAGTCGCCCGGTACGATGATAACCTGCTTTAAACCAAAATGCTTCCGTATACGCTCACTCAGCTCATTCAAGCCGAACAATTCCTTGACCATCGGTTCGATGCTCTCAAGCAGCTGCCGTCCCGCTTCACTGATTCGCATACCGGCCGCCTCAATCTCCAGCAAGCCCTGGGCCTTCAAAAATTCGACCTCACTGCGCAGAACACGTTCTGTCATATTAAGCGACCCCGCCAATGTTCGGCGGCCTACAACACCCGAAACCATAATGTGATGAAGGATGGTATACCGCTCCTTCATGGTGTCCAATAGATCCGGAAGAAGCTGCTTTTGAATATTGAGTATTTCTCTCATGGAACACTCTCCCGTTCAAACATGGACCATTTTCGTCCCGGCATTACATTTTCAGTCCCACAACTTCCAAAAAAAGTACTAAGCAATCTACTTAGCACTTATAGTATATAAAATCTGTAAGCTAATTTCAACTAAAAATCACAATTTGGACAAAAAATGTGGATTATTCTCTGTTTTGCGCTATTTATAGCCACTAGTACCTAGCCATTATGAGGATCAGCGTTCCCTAATTAATTATCAGACAAACATAAGGTTGCTTTTTTCAGAGCATTATCATATAATAACTTTTGCTCGTCAAATTAACCTTAACATTTATATACAATATGCGCTCGTGGTCCAATGGATATGACGTAGGCCTCCGGAGCCTGAGATCAAGGTTCGATTCCTTGCGAGCGCGCCATTACTTCTAACCATCCAACCTCTTTATTGCAGCAGCTTCTTTTTTGAAAGCTGCGCAGTGAGAGGTTTTTTAGTTGCGTTTGTTTGACCTTTCTTGACCTTAGTTTGTTTTTCCGCTATGATGGGTATAGTGTTACCAACCACATCAGGTGCAACCATTGCTTCACGCAAATCGAAGTTGGTTGTCACTATGAATTTAAGGAGGCTGCAACCTATGAGTTTCATTCCAATGGTAGTTGAACCCGATGCAAGAGGGGAACGCGCTTATGATATTTACTCCCGCTTGCTGAAAGATCGCATTATTTTTCTAGGAACCGGGGTTAATGATGTTGTAGCTAACTCAATCATTGCCCAACTTTTGTTTTTGGCCGCAACAGATCCAGACAAAGACATTCATCTGTATATCAACAGCCCGGGCGGCTCCATTACAGCAGGGATGGCCATCTTCGATACGATGCAGTTTATTAAGCCTGATGTCTCCACGATTTGTGTCGGCATGGCCGCTTCAATGGGCGCCTTCCTTCTCGCAGCTGGCGCTAAAGGCAAACGGTTCGCTTTGCCTAACAGCGAAGTTATGATCCATCAGCCTTTGGGCGGTGCCGAAGGGCAAGCCAGCGACATTGAGATTCGCGCTAAGCGGATTCTCAAAATGCGCGACAAGCTTAACACCATCCTTGCTGAACGTACCGGCCAATCATTTGAGCAAATCGAGAAGGATACGGACCGCGACAACTTCATGTATGCAGAAGAAGCACGCGCTTATGGCCTTATCGATAAAGTAATCGAGCGCAGCTAACCTTTCAACTTAATATAAGAAAAGCTTCTGATCGAAGCCCTTTCGAGGAAGATACATTCGTGTCTAAGTTGTAGCTTTTCTTGCAATATCAGACTTCTTCAGCTCCGCTGAAAACTTATAAAGTCTGATATTATCAAAAAACCGTTTTGACACCCGCTCTATTTGCAGGTTATCAAAACGGTTTTTCTTTGTTTTACGCCGTATTACACTTCAATTGCCCAATTAACCCCATTCAAAGTGCGTCTATTTATCATCCAATGGGTAAAATATTAAATCAATTGGAAATGCCGAACCCGCCGGCGGGGTAAATTCAATATCAAGCGAGTCTTCCTTGCCCGTCGTTCTGGCTAAAATCTGCATGCCGTCAAATGCAGTTATCACACCCGATTCAGGCACCAGGCGGATTTCGCCGTTAATTTTGAACGGTCCTTTAAATACTCCTCCATAGGCCAGTATCATAACTGCCATTTTGCGAGGCTTATCGGCGTGAATTTTATATATCACCCCATAGTTGCCGTCGTTGGTAACATCCTTTTTGCGCATCGGGTCGTATCCCGGCTGGAATGGATCCGTTGTACCGTCACCAATGATAATCCTCGATGGCGTAGTGAAGGAACTGGCGTCTATACCCCACTTCACCTCGGATACAGGAAACGATCCTCTCACGTGTCCTGTGAAGGGCAGAAGCGGAAGCTGGGTCAGCGTATTCTGGTTTACTGCATCCGTTGCTACGAAGGAAAACTCTATCTCTCCATCTGTTTCCACATCGTAGAACAGGTTCACGCCTTGTCCCGGATAAAACTCAGGCATTTGTGAATAAATAAATGTCTGTTTGGCCGGTACTGTCATCGAATCATTGCGCGGATCGTTCATCAAGAAATCAACTGAAGCTTCGTTACCAATCAGATTGGCGTATACAGAAGGCCAAACCTCGCCTTTATTGGTTGTCTTGATGGTTACAGGCTTATCTGTTGTATTCCTAGCCAGAATAGCTAAAGTGACTTTTTCCTTCGTTCCGTTAATGTGGTCAGCATAGAGCCGTCCTTTGCCTTTAACTTTATCCTGGTACAAAATCCCTTTTTCTGTGAACTCCTCCGGACTATCACTAACCAACAGCTTTCTTGTATTGTCTGTTGTGACTTGTTTAGGCAGCTGCGGTAAGCTCCAGAAGTTACCCCACAGCATACTCCAATCCGTTTTAATAAAACCGCCTATAGGCTTCATATAAATTGGATATTCAATAGCGCTCAAATACGTTTTATCTTCAATCGTGATGTTGCGGGTATACGTATCGCTTTTATTGCCATGTCCGTCCCAAACGGTAAGAGTAACAGGAAAAGTTCCTGCCGTAAAGAAAGCTTCTTCCTTACCTGTCCATTCGAATTTAGCAATACCTTCGGCATCCGGATCATAACTCAGGTCTACGTATTTGACCGGTTCGCCAATTTGATAGGTTGATTTAGCAAACGAAAATTTAGCCACAGGTTTCGAGTTGCCCGTATTGGGAATGTAAATCCCGGCCGGCTTTACCGTATGAATAATTTCTACGCGCCGAAGCTCCTCGTTATATGTGTAACGCGCTCCCATATAATCAGCCAGCCACGTCAGCTTAATCAACAGCCTGCCTTCCTTGCTAATAGCAGCGGCAGAGTCAAAGGGCTGCATCAATCCATTAACCCATGCGGAATTTCGATCGCTGTCTAGTACGATATTGTAGCCCGGCGTCGTCATTGTAATTTGCCGCGTTTTATCGTTCCATTCAACCTTCATTCCCATGGCATCACCTAAAAATTTGGCAGGAACGAACATTTTATCTTTAATAATGGTCGCTGGTGAATCCAACTGAACCTGTTTTCCATTCAAAAATGCTTCGACTTTATCAACATAAAGCAAAATATAATTGGAAGCTGTTGACATTGGTTGTGCCGCCGATACAAATGTAGGACTGAATACTGCGAATAATAATGCGATAATGGCGATCAGTGATAGTTCTCTTTTCATCTGTTTCATCTCTCTACTCCTTAGAATTTTTGCAAAAAATTCCTTATTACGCTCAAACCTAAAAAAAATTTAATAAATGAAAACAACAAAAAACCTTTTCGGCTGAAGACACGTCATAATAGACGTTCTTATTAAGAAAAGGTTGCGCTTTTATTGGCAGACCATACAAATCATTATTTGGAAATGTGTCCATTTCGTGCAAGTCGCCAAACAAAAAAAGCTTCCTGATTGGAAGCCCTCTGCGGTCGGTTATTGGTTTTCAAGTTCCTCTTTACTTACTAATGTGACTAAAGCGTTTACAGCCTGTTCTGCGTCCGAACCCTCTGCACTAATATAAACTTCCGTACCTGTGCTGATCGCCAGGCTCATAATACCCATGATACTTTTGGCATTCACTTTCTTCTCATCCTTCTCAACGAAGATTTCGGAAGAGAATTTATTCGCTTCTTGAACGAATAGTGCCGCCGGTCTGGCATGAAGGCCTGTTTTCAACTTCACAACTACTGGGCGTTTCGACATTCCAACCAATACCCCCTACATCTTTAATAGCAAATGACCATTCTCAGATAAATGACCATGAAAAAAGCGATTTATCAATTATTATATCATTTTTCAATCCGATACACTAGGAATAATGTGCATTTACACAAAAATTCTATATTTACCGAAAAATTTACCTAAAAAGGAGTGACAACCAACCTCGCTTCGCTTGAGTTAATGGTTGTACTTTAGTGACATCCAATCCTGCTTCACACGAGGTTATCGTTGCCCTTTATTAACACTTAAGCTTTTCGGATTTTTTCCGCTAATTCATCGATTTTACGAAGACGGTGATTAACCCCGGATTTACTGACGCTGCCTTTTAACATATCGCCAACTTCTTTTAAATTCAGATCCGGATGCTTCATACGAATTTCTGCAACCTCACGTAATTTCTCAGGCAAGTTTTCTAAACCGACTTCCTTTTGCAGCAGCCGAATATTATCGATCTGCCTTACAGCCGCTCCGATAGTCTTATTTAAATTAGCTGTCTCACAATTCACCAACCGATTGACGGAGTTGCGCATATCCTTCATAATCCGGACATCCTCAAACCTGAATAAAGCTTGGTGAGCGCCAATTAGACTTAGGAATTCGATTATTTTCTCGCCTTCCTTAATATAGAACACGAAACCCTTCTTACGTTCAATACAGCGTGCATTCAAATCAAACTCATTAGCCAAATCGCATAATGCCTGGCAATGCTCTTCATACATCGACGAGATTTCCAAGTGGTAGGAGGAACCCTCAGGATTGTTTACAGACCCGCCTGCCAGGAAAGCCCCCCGCAAATAGGCTCGCTTACAGCAGCTGTCTTGAAGAATCACCTCTTCAATCCCGGGAGTAAATATAAACCCTTCGGATACAATTTGCATTTGGGCCAATATCTCCTGCACCTGCTGGGGCACTCGCACAATATACACATTGTTTTTCTTTAATCGCATCTTTTTTCGGACAAGCAGCTCAATGTGAACACGAAACTTCTTTTTCAACAAAGAATAAATCCGTCGCGCAATGGCAGCGTTCTCTGTAGAGATATCAAGTACGATCCGTTGATTCGTCAATTGTACGGAGCCATTCATCCGAATCAATGCTGATAGCTCTGCCGTTTCACAACAGTCATCCGACTGAATCATGGTTAATTCCTTTTTCGTTTGTGAGGCGAAGGACATGATATAGTCACCTCTTCTTAATCATCCAGTTCTCCACCAATTGATAGATGTGCTGGCTTAATTTATCGGCGTCATGGCGAAGATAGGTGCGAAATAATACCAGTTGGTCAGCAATGACCTTGTATCCTTTTTTCGTTACCTCATCCAGATCGAGATGGACGACCTTTGCGCCTTTTTCCGCGTACCTATTTTGAACCTGAGGAGGAATCTCTCCATTATTTACAATAACATAATCAAATAAATCTTGCCCTACATGATCACGAACCGCACGTAAATGGTCGCTTACGGCATATCCATCCGTCTCTCCTGGCTGCGTCATGACGTTACAGATGAACATTTTGAGCGCTTTCGACTCAACAATTGTCCGCGTAATTTCAGGAACAAGGAGGTTTGGCAGAATGCTCGTGTATAAGCTGCCCGGGCCCACCAGAATTGCATCAGCGCGCCTTAGAGCCTCTACTGCTTCAGGCAGGGGAGATACATCTGCCGGTTCAATAAACACCCGTTTAATGACTTTGCCGGATTTGGGGATTTTGGACTCCCCTTCAACAATCGTACCGTCCATCATCTCTGCTTTCAGCACTATCGCATGATCAGCTGCGGGAAGCACTCTGCCGCGCACTGCAAATACTCGGCTAAGCTCCCTAACGCCAGTTACGAAATCACCGGTAATGTCTTGCATTGCAGCCAAAATTAGATTACCCAAACTATGGCCAGCCAATCCCTGACCTTTTTGAAAACGATACTCCAGCATTTTACCGAGCAAGGGCTCTACATCTGCCAGCGCAGTTAGAACGTTGCGGATATCCCCTGGAGGAACCATTTCCAATTCGGAGCGCAGAATGCCTGAGCTGCCTCCGTCGTCCGCAACCGTCACGATAGCGGTAATATCCATCGGCTTCTCCTTCAATCCCCGAAGCATGACGGATAAACCTGTTCCTCCACCGATTACGACGATGCGGGGCTGGTCACCTTCCTCGTGATCCTTTGTCATTTTTTCACCTCAACCCGATCCCGCTCTGAGTCGCGGTGGCTTACCCGAATAATTTCCGTTTCGCTATTATCCATTACTTTACCGAGATACTCCGCAATAGCTACGGAACGATGCTTGCCACCCGTACAACCGATCCCGACTACAACCTGGCTTTTACCCTCTTTCTTATACTGCGGCACCAAAAAGTGAAGCATATCGAGCAGCTTGGTTAGAAACTCCTGTGTTTCACTCCACTTCATGACATAATCGTAAACATCCTGGTCTTGACCGGTATTAGGACGAAGGGCGTCGACATAATGCGGATTTGGCAAAAACCGCACGTCAAAAATTAAATCAGCATCAATCGGAATTCCATACTTAAAGCCGAAAGAGATTACATTTATAGATATGCCGCCCAGTTCCAGATTGGTGAATCGGGATACAATCTTCTCTTTCAGCTGCGCAGGCTTCAGGTTGCTTGTATCAATAACCTGAGTAGCTACGCCTTTGAGTTCTTCCAACAGCTTACGCTCCTGATGAATCCCTTCCAGTGGCACTCCCGTCGGTGCTAATGGATGTTTACGGCGGCTCTCCTTGTAACGCTGTACGAGGATAGCGTCGGTAGCATCCAAAAATAGAATTTCATAGGTCAGCGTGTGATTTTCCTTCACATAACGAAGCGATTCCGATAAGGAAGTGAAGAACTCTCTTCCGCGCAAATCGATTACAAGCGCCACTTTGCCAATGCGGCCCTTCGACTGCTCGATCAACTCCGCAAATTTGGGAATTAATACGGGAGGAAGATTATCCACGCAGAAAAAACCGAGATCCTCTAAGCTTTGCACCGCGATCGTCTTGCCTGCTCCAGACATACCAGTAATAATGACCAGCTTGCCCAAGGTATGCATTTCTTCCATGGGTACTTCCTCCTCCGGGCGCTCGGTGTCCATCGGTGGGCTACCGCGGCAGGAAAGTACCTTCGGCCCCTATTCAAACCATGTTCCTCTTATTATACCTGGCGGTGGGAACTTGGTTTAAAAATGGTGCACGTAAACTCTCCGGTATCTTCCCTACCGCTCTCGCCTCCGATGGAATCCTCGCTATATCTATATATAAGCGCGCGGTAATTAGCGCGCTTGTTCTAGGACTTAAAGACTTGAATGAATGTTGTCTACTTTTAGTTTATTGAAAGATAGAGACAACAGAACTAAACGAGAGCCTCGAATCAAACAAAATATGAATAAGACAACCCTTAAGAGACATACACTCAAAATCGGAAAATTAAGAATGCAGATTTAAACCAGCTGCTCCGACAACACCAGCGTCATTACCTAGTGTAGCGGGCACAATATCCACGCCTTCACTTGCTGATTCTTGTGCATATTCGTGAAAATAATGACGAATCGCATCGAACAAGATATCCCCTGCTTTAGAAACACCGCCACCGATAATGTACCGCTGAGGGTTCAACACAACCGATACCATAGCCATCGATTTACCCAAATAGTTGGCTGCACGATTAACAATCCGCTGAGCAACATCATCGCCTGATTTAGCTGCATCAAATACATCCTTAGCCGTAATGCCTTCTACTAGAGCCAAAGAAGTATGCTCCCCGCGTTCCACTGCTTCATTCGCCATTCTAATTATTCCTGTTGCGGAGGAAACCGTCTCCAGACAGCCATTCATTCCACAGCCGCATTGAATAGCTTCCAGGTCTGGAACCAATCTCATATGGCCCAATTCTCCAGCCATACCTTTAAAGCCTTGATATATTTTTCCGCCAACGATAATACCGCCGCCTACACCAGTCCCGAGGGTATAGCATACCAAGTTGGGAATGCCTGCTCCAGCGCCACTCCACGCTTCGCCTAATGCTGCTACATTAGCATCATTATCGATTTTCACTGGTTTACCCAGCTTTTCTTCAAGAATTTTCTTAACAGGCACGTTGCGCCAACCTAAATTAGGTGACAGCTTGATGAAGCCCTCAGGAATATCCATAAATCCAGCGATGCCTGCTCCAATGCCGGCTACCTGCTCCCAATCATAAGAAGTGTCCGAAATAAGCTTGCGAACATAGCTCGCGATGTTCTCCAGCACAACATCCGCGCCGTGCTCTGTCCCAGTCGGCCCTTCATAAGTATGAAGCAGCTTTCCATTAATGTCACAAAGCCCCACCTTAATAGTGGTTCCCCCTAAATCGACTCCAACATATACCTTTTCTCCCATGCCTTGTCACCTCATAAACATATAATCACATATTGCTCCACCATCAACTATAAGCCAACCCCACCCAGAGGTCAAGACAGAGAAAATCTTGGGATAAACGCCTTGAGGCGGCTGCTATCCCTTATATATAGAACGGTTGCTGACTTATAGCCACTATCCCCTTTAATAAGAACAATTCCCACCAAATCATTGTGCTTGTTACTGCTAGCACTAACTGGAAGCGTGTCCCATAGGGACGGAAGCGATCCTTTATCTACAACATCATACGAAGCACCAAACTCGCCTCCCACTCCTATATTTTTCGGGTGTCCAGAGGGCAGCAGCCCTTGGAGCCCTCCCGGCGGGGAGGGTTTGGGAGGGGGAAAGTATAAAAAAACGTGAAGCCCAGTGCTCCACGTCTCCTTGTATTTACAGCGATTGACTCCAATCGTGAACCGCATGACCATCCAAAAACTTCTCACAATCCAAGGCAGCCATACAACCGCTGCCAGCCGCTGTAATGGCCTGACGATACTTGCTGTCTTGCACATCACCACATGCAAATACGCCCTCAACATTCGTCAGCGACGTCCCCGGCTTCACAACGATGTAACCTGTTTCGTCTGTAGTAATTTGTCCAGCGAGGAAGTCTGTGTTCGGTCTATGTCCGATAGCAACGAAAATACCGTCGGTCTCGATAACTTCTTCCTCACCTGTTTCGTTGTTTTTCACTTTCAAACCTGTTACGCCTTTATCTCCCGAAATTACGGCTAGTGGCGTCTTATTAAGATCCCAAGCAATTTTCTGATTCTCCCGAGCACGGTCCTGCATGATCTTCGAAGCACGCAGATCATTGCGGCGGTGAACCAGCTTAACTTCCGTTGCAAAACGAGTCAGGAAGTTCGCTTCTTCCATGGCCGAATCCCCACCGCCAACAACGATGATTTTCTTGCCGCGGAAGAAAAATCCATCACAGGTTGCACAGGTGCTGACACCGCGTCCCATGCTTTCCTTTTCATTCTCAATACCTAATAACTTGGCTGTTGCGCCCGTAGAGATAATGATGCTCTCCGCCTCAATGTCGCCCATGCCTTCTACCGACAGCTTAAATGGACGCTTTGACATATCAACCGAGTTGACCCAGCCCGTCTTGAATTCAGCGCCAAAGCGTTCCGCTTGTTTGCGCATATTATCCATTAACTCAGGCCCCATAATGCCTTCAGGAAATCCAGGGAAGTTTTCTACCTCTGTCGTTGTTGTAAGCTGACCACCTGGTTCAGGCCCTTCAATAACCAAAGGATTCAGATTGGCACGTGCCAGATAAATAGCTGCAGTGAGCCCCGCAGGACCTGTACCTATAACGATTGTTTTGTACAAAATGACTCCTCCTAAAAGTTTCGCGTCAGCAAAACCAGCATCGTAAGCATCTATAGAGTTTCACCCAAGCGAAACTTCCTTAAATAAGCAGGTCGCTTATTTTATCTTATGATCAAAGCTCGAAAACTTGGGGAAAATAGCTTCCATTTTCTCTTTAAGTCCACACGCTTCGTCGATGATTTTCACGTTCTTGCTTATGGTTGCAACCGATACTTTGTACCTGTGAGCCAGCTCATGATACGAGATCGCACGACGATGCATTTTGGCCGTTAAATATTCAAGCGCTGCTGCCCAGCCTTCAACCTTCGAAATTTTGGGAGAATAAATTGGGTATACACGAGACAAATATTCTACCCACAAAGTCTGAAGGTCATACTGCTGTACCATATCGTAACGGCGATCCATTTCCTTCATGGCCATATCCATAATTTGCTGCCATTTAGGTTCCCATACCGGTAAATTCGGCGAGAATGGAGAGGCCGGGACTGTAATCTTGCTTCCGTCCAGAACAGCCGTAACCGGCTCGTGCAAGCCAATATTGCGCAGCACGAAAATAGCTACCTTTTTCAAGTAATCGTCTTCGCCCGGTTCCTGAATGAATTCGAGCAGAGCTTCCTTCACTTCATTATCAGCAATCAAGCCAAATGCTTGAATAACCTGTAATTTGGTTTCTGTATCCCCGTGGCGCAATGCCCAGAAAAAGGACGAGCGCACCAACGGATCACGTTTCAAGTGGTCGGGCAAACCCTCCGAAGACTTTTCCAAGCCTCTGAACTGCTCTTCAAAAGGAAGATGGTAGTGATAGCTCACCGGAGGTTTTACCTCCTCATCTCGCGCTTTGTGCAGCAAATTCAGGTAAAATCCGGGGATTTCCGAACCGGGATCGAACTTATTAGCTTGACGCCATTGACGCTCAGCTTCCGCATATTTCTGCGTATTGTAGGCAGCAACCGCGGTATAGTGAAATAAACAAGGATCAAGACCCGCTTCCCCGGTTTTCAGCAGTCGCTTGAACAAACGGTACGCCGTCTCATGTTCACTTAAGATACCCATTGTGGTAGCCAGTTTAAACACATGATCCTGATGGAACGGATAGGTTTTACGCAAAACACCCATCAATTCACTGAGATTTTCCTTATCACCGAAATGCTGGTAAAAGATGGCCAGGTTGCACAATGCATGCAAGTTGCCGTGCTCCAGCTCCAGCACTTGTTTTATCATATCGATCGACTTCTCAAAATGACCCATGTAATAATAAGCCAAAGCCAGATTATTACGTGCCGCCATAAAGTCGGGATGCTTCTTAATTATTTTCTCCAATATACGGACCGCTTCAGCAAATTTGCCTTCCTCAAGCATAGCCCGGGCACGGTCATGTTCGAACATTCCTTCACGGCTTTTTATAGAAGTAAGCTTGGTCGGACGATCCAGTTCATAGCTGAGCAGCTCGATCATTTCCTCAGACTCCTCCAAAAATTGGCCGGTAGGGTCATTCTCTAAATAGTGGATAATTGCTTTTTCAGCTAACTCATAATCTTCCATGTTGGCATAATTATTGGCCATGTAGAAATAACATTCTGTCATAGCTGGATCAATCTGATCCAATACCTGCTGAAGGATACGATTAGATTCCTCGTAATTTCCCATCTCCGAGAGAAGCCCAGCCAAGTTACAATGATTAACCGCATTTTCCGGCTCGTATTCGGCTGCGCGACGAAAATACTTTAATGCCTTATCATAATGAAATCTGTCCAAGGATTGAACGGCTCGTTCGAAAAAGAACGTGGCATCCATTTTCATCGAGATCACTTTAGCTGGTGGTTGGGTTGGGTTAGCACGCTTTTTCTTCTCCATTAAACAAGGCACCTCCGGTTCCGTCTGGAATTTGCAAGAAACCAGCGTTATTACTATCAAAAGTATAGCACATTCCTGAAAAAATAAACAAAATAGTTAAACTTCTTATACGCCGCCGTATTTAAATAGCGAACTAATCGACCCGCCGTCTTTAATAATCCGGATGGCATTGGAAAGCAATGGAGCAACGGACAATACCGTGAAACGGGATGAATGGTCGTCCGGAATCGCAATAGAGTCGGTTATAACGACTTCCTTGATGTTCGGATGATCCAACCGCTGTAGAGCAGGCCCCGAGAACACAGGGTGGGTGGCACAGATATAAACGTCGTTAGCGCCTCTTTCCTTCAAGCCCTCAACCACGTTGACAATCGTTGTTCCTGTATCGATCAAATCCTCGATGATAACCGGAGTTTTACCTTCCACATCACCGATGACATGGGTAACTGCTGACTCATTATGGGCATAGCGTTTCTTAAACATCATAGCGATAGGCGCACCAAGCACATTGGCCAGGTTCTCAGCTCTCGTCACACCACCCGCATCCGGGGATACAACGATCAAATCATCAATATTTTTATTTTTGATATGACTGCTTAACAAATCCAGCCCTGTCAAATGATCAACCGGGATATTGAAAAATCCTTGAATCGCAGGCGCATGCAAATCAATCGTAATTACACGATCAGCTCCGGCAGTATTCAATAAATCAGCAACCAATTTTGCCGTAATCGGCTCACGCGGGGCCGCTTTACGTTCCTGACGGGAATAACCATAATAAGGTACGACAAGATTAATCGTTCTGGCAGATGCGCGTTTGGCCGCGTCCATCATTACCAAAAGCTCCATAAAATGCTCATTAATCGGATGAGAGAACGTCTGCACTAAAAATACATCACAATTCCGTATGCTTTCTTCGTAGAGACAGTAAATTTCTCCGCATTTAAACCGGGAGAGCTTGATTTGGCCCAGTGGGACGCCCAATTCCTTACAAATACGTTCTGCAAGCTGAGGATTGGAAGATCCCGAAAAGATTTTCAATTTGTCGCTGTACATGGTTACCTCCGTTGGATTGTTTACATTTTGCAGTCAATAAAACCCCTACGATTTGTATTACGCAGCAGGCCGCATTCCGATACATTTATTCGCCAAATGTCATTATACAATAATACTCAACTATATTATACATGAAAAGAATGCATTAAGAAAAAGGCGATTCAGTGAAAAACAGGGGCATTCCAATTTTTACATGCCGGTTTTTACAGGTTTTAGAAGGCAATCATTTTTCTTTTACGCTTTTGAAAGGTAGCCAATTCTGTGAAACCGATGTCTTTTAACAGAACAACTGCCTGATCCAAGTACTGTGACAGCCGTTCCGGCTGATGGGCATCGGACCCGATTGTTAAAGGAATGCCCCATTCATAGCATAATTCCAGCATGCGGCGGCTTGGGAACATTTCGTTCACAGGCATCCGCAATCCGGATGCATTCAATTCTATCGCTAGCCCTGCAGCTTTAACCGCACGAAGAGCATCATTCTCCAAATGCTCCACATTTTGCTCAGGCTTGAAGCCAAAGCGTTTGATTACGTCAATGTGGCCAATGTAATCATAGAAGCCGGTTTTCGCTGCCTTTTGTACCGCATCATAATATTGCTGATACACCTGGTAGGCATCCCGTTCTTTCCACTGATCCAGCTGCCGGAAATCGGATATATCCCATTCCCCTAGAAAATGCACCGATCCTATCACATAATCCCATGGATATGCTTGTATGATCTGCTCGATTTCGGCTTCATAGCCTTCAATATAATCGCCTTCCAAGCCTACGCGGATATCAATCTGACCTTTATATTGCTGCTGCAAGCGGAAGGCTTCCTCGGCATAATGCGGAAGCTCCTCCATTGGCATTGCCATACCAGGCAAGTAAGTGGCTGGGTCTACATGCAGCAAGGGCATATGGTCGGACAGCCCCAATTGGGTCAGTCCGAGCTCAATGCCCTTTTGCACGTATTCCTCAAGCTCCCCCGATGCATGCCCACAGCGGACATGATGGGTATGATAATCAATGAGCATCGGAATCTCTCCTTAATAGCTTCCCATAAGGAAAGCCTTCTTCGTAAGAGTGAACTACTATTTTTTGTGGCGGCGGTCAAGCTCTCTCATCACATCATCTAACGGCAGCTTCGCTTCGCGCAGCAGAACCATCAGATGGAAGATCAAATCGCTGGATTCGTAGCGAAGCTCTTCATTATCGCGATTTTTAGCGGCAATGATGACTTCAGCGGTTTCCTCGCCAACCTTTTTCAATATTTTATCGATCCCTTTTTCAAACAAATACGTGGTATAAGCACCTTCGGGACGCTCTGCATCACGCTCTGCTATAACCGATTCCAGTCTGGACAGCATGGCGAAACGGTCACCACCGGCAGTCTCAGTTGCTTGCGCAGCTTGTTCCTTGATGGCTCCGTTTACAGGCACCTCGTTATAGAAACAGCTGTATTTCCCTGTATGGCAGGCAGGACCTGCTTGATCCACCAACACCAGCAGTGTATCTCCATCACAATCATATTTCAAAGCTTTCACTTTCTGAATATGGCCCGATGTTGCACCTTTATGCCATAGCTCACTGCGTGAACGGCTCCAGAACCAAGTTTCTCCTGATTCAATAGTCAGCTTTAAAGAATCCTGATTCATATAAGCCAGCATGAGTACATCCTTGCTTGCCGCATCCTGCACGATTGCCGGAACCAGTCCCTGCGCGTCCCATTTAATTGCTGCATTCAGCTGTTCCCCGCTTAATCCAGCTTGCTCACCGCCAGCTTGTTCGTTGCTCATCGGATCTCCACTCCTTTTTGTCTAAGGTCGTCTTTAACCTCATCGATTGTAAGCTCTTTATAGTGAAAAATCGTTGCGGCCAACCCCGCATCCGCTTTGCCTTCTGTAAATACGTCGTAAAAATGCTCCTTCAAGCCTGCACCCCCGGAGGCGATTACCGGAATGCCCACACTTTCGGATACAGCTTTGGTTAAAGGCAGATCGAAGCCATCCTTCGTCCCATCTGCATCCATACTGGTCAACAGAATTTCGCCTGCTCCAAGCTCTTCTACCCGCTTCGCCCATTCCAGCGCCTTAATGCCGGTTTCGTTGCGTCCGCCATGGGTGAACACTTCCCACTCTCCCCACGCCTCGTTATAGCGGGCATCAATAGCAACAACGATACATTGTGAACCAAATCGACGTGATCCGTCTGAAATAAGCTGCGGATTTTTGACTGCTGCCGTATTGATGCCAATTTTATCCGCGCCAGCCCGAAGCATCCGCTTCATGTCGTCCACGCTGGATATACCGCCTCCTACAGTGAAGGGAATCGTAATTTCGCCTGCTGTTTTTTTCACAACCTCCACCATTGTAGCCCGGCCTTCTACCGAAGCCGAAATGTCGAGGAATACCAGCTCGTCGGCACCCTCCCGGTCATAAATCGCAGCTAATTCGACAGGATCGCCGGCATCGCGCAAATTGACGAAATTAACTCCCTTTACTACACGGCCATCTTTCACATCCAAACATGGAATGATCCGTTTTGCCAGCATTTGTTTCCCTCCTTAGAGTTTTGCCAAAGCAAAACTTTACTTTCCTAAAGCATTAGCTACAAATCGGAAGCCTATTAAATAAGTACGGTAAACCAAAGTCCTATTGCAACATACTTACGGTTTGCATAAATCGAGGAAATTACCGAGCAGCTTCATTCCCAGGCTGCCGCTTTTCTCCGGATGGAACTGCATCCCATACACATTTCCACGTCCAACAATGGCTGTAACCTGCTGGTGATAATCCGTTACTGCCAGCAGATCGGAAGCCTGCTCAGGCAGCGCATGGTACGAGTGCACGAAGTACACATGCCCCTCTTCAATGCCTGCAAACAGTGGACTATGCTGCTTATACAGCAGACGATTCCAGCCCATGTGCGGCACCTTGTAGCTGCCTTGGAAACGAACAACCTGCCCAGGCAGCAGGTTCAGCCCCTCGTGAGAGCCGTGCTCCTCACTGCCGGTGAACAGCAACTGCATCCCGAGGCAGATGCCCAAGAGCGGCTTGCCGGTCTGCGCGTAGCGCACGACCGCCCCGTCCAGACGCGACTCGCGCAGCTGCTCCATCGCATCGCCGAAGGCGCCGACTCCCGGCAATATCGCGCCGTCAGCTGCCAGAATCTCGCTCTCGTCAGACGTTACGACAGCTTCATAGCCGAGACGCTCCACAGCCTTGCTCACGCTGTGCAAATTGCCCATGCCATAATCGATAATGGCGATCATGCTACAGCACTCCCTTCGTGGATGGCACGCCTTTCACGCGCGGGTCAATGCTCGTTGCTTCGTCAACCGCACGCCCAAGCGCCTTGAAGATGGCTTCAATCATATGGTGCGTGTTTTGCCCATAGTGGACGATGACATGCAGCGTAACACGAGCTTCCAATGCGAATTTCCACAGAAATTCTTGCACCATTTCAGTTGAAAAGCTGCCAACCTGTGCGGATGGATATTGAGCGCGATATTCAAAATGCGGACGGTTGCTCACATCAATCACGACTTGTGCCAACGCTTCATCCATCGGGATAAATACATTCGCGTAACGCTTAATTCCCCTCTTGTCCCCTAACGCTTCACGAAGCGCGTGTCCGAGGCAAATACCAATGTCTTCCACCGTATGGTGGTCATCGATGTCGATATCGCCTACCGCATTCACGCGCAAGTCAAAATGTCCGTGCTTTGTAAACAAGTCAAGCATATGATTTAAGAACGGAACATCCGTTTCAAGCTCGGAAATACCGGTTCCATCAACGTTAAAGGAAAGCTGAATATCCGTTTCATTCGTTTTGCGCGTAATTTGAGCCGAACGTGCGGCCTGCTGCTGGTCAGCCATGGGAATTCCCTTCTTTCTCCAATCGTATTTGAATCGCTCTTGCATGTGCTTCCAAGCCTTCATGCTGCGCCAAGGCGATAATTTTCTCCCCATTTTGCAGCAAGGCTTCCTTACTATAGTAGATGACACTTGATTTTTTCATAAAATGATCCACATTGAGGGGCGAGGAGAACCGCGCCGTACCGTTCGTAGGCAGCACATGGTTCGGCCCTGCGAAGTAATCGCCGACCGGCTCAGAGCTGTAGGACCCAAGGAATATCGCGCCTGCATTCTCGATGGCGCTCAAATATTGGAACGGGTCGGCCGTGAGGATCTCAAGATGCTCGGGCGCGAGCTGATTGACGACGCGCACACCTTCTTCGAGGCTCGCGACCGTCAGGATCGCGCCGTTGTCGCGAATCGACTGAGCGGCAATGTCCCGCTTCGGGAGCGATTCCAGCTGGCGGGCGACCTCGGCCGCCACGGCCTGCGCCAGTGCTTGCGACGGCGTGATCAGGATCGCCGACGCCATCTCGTCGTGCTCGGCCTGCGACAGCAGGTCGGCCGCCACGTAAGCGGCGTCCGCCGTATCGTCGGCGAGCACGACAATCTCGCTCGGGCCGGCGATGCTGTCGATATCGACAGCGCCGAACACGTAGCGCTTGGCCAGGGCAACGTAGATGTTACCCGGGCCCACGATCTTATCCGCCGCGGGGATCGATTCCGTGCCGTAAGCGAGCGCGGCAACCGCCTGCGCCCCGCCGACACGGTAGATCTCGCGGACCCCCGCTTCCGCTGCCGCCACCAGAATATGCGGATCGATGCCATCGATACCGGCGGTAGCCGGCGGCGTAACCATCACAATCTCCGGCACACCGGCAACCTGTGCCGGAATAGCGTTCATCAGGACGGATGACGGATACGCCGCCTTCCCTCCTGGAACATATAATCCGACCCGCTTCAGCGGCCGGATCACTTGACCCAGGATGCTGCCGTCGGGCTGCAGATCCATCCAGGACGTACGCTTCTGCTTCTCATGGAAGCGTCGAATATTGTCCGCTGCCTCTCGGATCGCAGCGAGGAAACTCTCGTCCACCTTGGCATAGGCGGCCTCAATCTCCGCATCGCTCACGCGCAGCTCGCCAACGCTAACGCCGTCGAACTGCTGAGCGAAGCTCCGCAGCGCCGCATCGCCATCGCGCCGCACCGTCTCAATAATGCTCTTCACGGCGCTATTCTGCTCCTCCGAGCCATATTCCACCTGCCGCTCTAGCGAAAATTCACTTGCCGGCATGATCTTCATCCTGTATCCCCCCTGATTTCCTGAATAGTTCCGTATTTCCTTACACCCTGCCAGTTGAAGCAATCAGGTTCTGCAGTTTGTCGCACAGTGCCTGGATCGTTTCGTTTTTCATCCGGTAACTGACACGATTAGCTATCAAGCGGCTTGTAATCGAAAAAATCTGCTCCTGCTCCACCAAGCCGTTCTCTTCCAAGGTTTTCCCGGTTTCAACCATATCGACGATCCGATCGGCCAAACCAATCAGAGGAGCCAGCTCAATGGAGCCGTTCAGCTTAATGACCTCCACCTGCTGTCCTCTTTCACGGAAGTACTGTGAAGCTACGTTCGGATACTTCGTTGCCACCCGCGGATTCAACACCGGCTCCCAATCGGGAAGCCCTATAACCGACATCCTACAGCGGGCGATGCCTAAATCCAACAGCTCATAAACGTTGCGGTTCTCTTCCATCAGCACGTCTTTGCCTACAACTCCAATATCCGCCACTCCGTACTCTACATAGGTTGGAACATCAACCGGCTTAGCCATAATAAATTCCATTCTTGCTTCCGGCACCGAAATGATAAGCTTTCGCGAATCATCAATATCATCCGGGATGGTCAACCCTGCTTCACGAAACAGCTTGGAGGCCTGCTTATAAATACGCCCCTTGGGCATTGCAACCTTCAATATATCCTGCATGCTCTTATGCTCCTTTAACCGATCTCGATCACGTTTTGATATGCGATGCCATTCACACTATAGGTCCCGTCCAATTGCCTTACTGCCACCAACTGCTGAGCTTGATTCCCATCAATGAAGTCAGATACCAGCCTGGTCTCCACCATCGACCTCTCCTGATCACGCAGCTCTTTCGCTCTACGGAACGCTTCCTCACGTTTAGAGGCCGTGTAAGTGATTAGCACCCGATGAGGCTCCTCTATTGGACGCTTGCTCACCACTTCCAGGATGCGATTTGTTTTAAGTGCAAAGCCCGTTGCCGGAGCCGGACGTCCGAATTGAGTCAGCAAATTATCATAACGCCCGCCGCTGCACACCGGAAAACCAAGATCCGCCGCATAGCCTTCAAAAGTCATGCCTGTATAATAAGAGAAATCTCCAATCATCGTCAAATCGATTAATACATGCTCCGAAACGCCGTAAGCCTTCAGAACATCCCACACTTCACAAAGATGGGCTATCGACTGCTGTGCTATCGGATCTTTCGTAACCTGCTTAGCTTGTGTACATATTTCCTGCCCGCCGCGAAGCCTTAATATGCCTTCCAGCTCCTGCTGTACCCCCGCGGTCAACCCAAGAGATTTGATGGTTTCCCTGTAACCTACATAATCGCGGTTTAACAAGCATTCCTTCAAGCTTTGCTGTGCATCTTGGCGATCCTTCAGCGTTTCATTGAACAGTCCTGTTAAAAAGCCTACATGGCCAAGCGCAATCTTGAACTCTTGGACTCCCGCAGCCTGCAAGCTGGCGATTGCTAGCGCAATGACCTCTGCATCTGACTCTGAGGAAGCATCTCCTACAAGCTCAACTCCAGTCTGAAAAAACTCCGCATCGCGACCGGCTTCAGCTTCAAACGCGCGAAAAACATTCGCATGATAAGATAGCCGAATCGGAAAAGCCTGATCCTTCAACAATGAAGACACTACACGCGCAATCGGCGCTGTAATATCGGAGCGCATGACCAAAGTCGTCCCATTACGGTCCAACAGCTTAAATAACTTGCGGTCCTCGGTGGAGCTTGCTACCCCAACCGTATCGTAGAATTCCAATGTCGGTGTTATAATTTCCTGATAGCCCCAACGCTCCATACATTGCAGAACATTAGTTTCGATAGCACGCAGCTTAGCTACAGCCGCCGGCAAATAATCTTTAACCCCGGTTGGTTTTTCAAACACTTTCGGTTTCGACACCGACCCTCACCCACCTATATTAAACTTAATAATTTTCACAAACGCTTTAGTGCGATACCATACTACCAAAATAAAGAATGTAATCGTAAGTTTATCATTGAAATCGCCTAGAGTCAATGTGAATCCTGATCTTTTGTTTATTAAGAAAATTGCCTTGCGGCGTCCTTGGAAAGTGCTGTCCCAAAATTCATTTTGGAACAGCACTTCCACCATTATCATGAATATAGAGTTGCAAAAGAACCCTCAAGCTTAAGATTCTTTTGCACATTCTATGGGATTCATTCACTCATTAGGTTTTACCCTTTTGAGATAGCCCTTCCTGGGTATTCTCAGCAAATAGCAGAGATGAGGCCGCTTTCCAACGCGTGCTAATCGCGGGGTTCCGGGTGCCGAGTTCGTAACCAGCATGGCATGGCAGCCCAGCGAATCTCACGCGATTAACAGGAAAATGTCACGTTATTTTCTCCCAAACATAGCGCTATAATCCAATAACTGGAATTTATCCTGCTAATTCTACGTATTTTGATTGATATCGTCCCTGTCACTCAGATTAACAGGAGTTTTTCCAGTTAGCTTGCTTTCAAACGATATCCGGGCTAGATTAACGGGAGGATTTCCATCTATCATCTTTCTTTCGGCAGCCGAAGTGTATCCTGTGTCTCCTTTACACTGAAAGCAACCTTTGAGCACCTATTCTCACTCCATAACTTACGCAACATCAGAAAGGGCATTTCCACTTTAAAATGCTGTAAAGAACTTAAACTCCCTCTTATATTAAAAAAAGGACTACACGGCATGGTTGCGCGTAGTCCTCTTTTGCATCAGCAATCCTTACCTTGTTAATCCGGCTAGTTCTGTAACTGCTCTTGTAGTAATTACATCTACCCCAATTTGCACAAATCTCCGCATTGCGTCAGTGTCGTTCACCGTGTACACCCATACCGCAAGACCGGATGCATGGGCCAAATCCACTACTTCCTGACGGCATGTTTCATAATTCATATTCAGACCATAATAAGAGCCACTCACGGCTTCTTTGCATACTTTTTCCGCATACAGCGAATAGTTGTTTCTCTCTTCCGCAGTAAACTCATTTGGCGTATTGAATACAACCTGAATATCATGATGATGAGAGGTGATGCCTTCGCTGCAGCCTGTAATGAAAACTTGATCCTCGGCTTGATATTGCTTCACCAGTTGAATAGCAGGTTCAATGGCAGCAGGCGTTTTTATATCCAAATTTAGCTTCACTTCGTGTTGTTTAGCTATTTGGAGGATGTCACTCAGCCTTACAATTTCGTATTTCTCATATATAGGGCTGACTTTCACCCTTATCTCTGGCTGATTCAGCTGTTCGTAGGTACATTCGTGAAGCAAGGGGGCGTCATCATGGAGTAAGACGATTATGCCATCCTTGGTGACTCTCAAATCGACCTCTACAATATCTGCCCCGAGCCTAATTCCCTCCATAAAGCTTTCCAAAGTATTGTCCGGCGCAATCCCGCACCCTGTATGTGCAGCAATCTTAGGAGCCGACGGTTTGTCCATCTTCATTCCCTCCAGAAATTAATTATCGTGTTGAAAATAGAACGGATTCGTAAACGCAATCATCGTTATGCTGTTATGAAACGCCCCATGCAGCTCTGCCCGAAGCCATATCAATCCTGCCAAATCAACCCCGTATGAAGCTGTTGAAACCTGCCGGGATACTTTAAGCTCCCCAACAGTTCCTTTATTACTCACAAGACGCACCTTCAATTCTTGATCATCCAGCCGCCAATGCTCCGCCCTTTCGGAGAAGTCAACCTCCACCCTGGCCACAGCTGTGCTGGCATCCTCAGTTACTTTTACTACAGAACCGATTCCATAAACAGATCCCGATGGTTCGATTAGAAGGGCACATTGCAACCGGGGCCCCATTGTTACACTAACTGCTCCCTCTTTAATCGCATCGACAGCCAGCTTTTCTACCTCTGTTGGATCCAGCGCTGAATCCCTGTTGTTTTCCAAACCTAAATATGTAACTGCAATGGGCTCCGTTATTTTTATCGAGGAAACATGCCAATCTCTACCACAGACAGCCGCTATCCTATGTCCTTGGTTTAACCGATCCGTCCATAGCTGGAAGGCTCTTTGATTGCTGTTCATAATAGAGGGGAATGTATATGACCAGACTTCAATATAATCGATGTCATCCCAATCGGCTATTTCATATTCCCAATAGCAGCCTGTGCACAAAGGACTTCCAACACGGTAAGGATGCGCAATGCCAACGATGCCACCCTGCTTGTGTACTCTTTCAATTCCTTTATGTATATCCTTGATCCCCAGGTCTCTCCAGTCCACATAATCGGTAATCCCAATAGCAAGCATATGGCCAAAGAAGGTTGTCCACTCCATGCCTCTAATAATTTGCAGCTGTGTTTCAGACTGGATTTGCTCCCTCTCCAAGAGGGGTGACATTGTGTTGTGGTCGGTCATTGCAATCCCGAATAAACCAAGCTCCTTGGCGCTTCGCGCAAGCTCAAGCAGGGAATGTTCGCCATCACTATGAAACGTGTGGGTATGCAGTTCATAAGGAAGCCATTGCTTCATAGCGCCTCATCCCCTTCCCACACGGACAGCTTGTAGCTGCATGTTTCTGTAACGAGCGCGTGAATGCTCAGCGTGATGGACCATTGTCCTGCCGTGAGCGGCCCCTGCATAAGGCCGGGAGAAGCAGCACCTGTGGCAAGAAACAAATGTTGCATTGAATCTTGCCGGTGGCATGCTCCCCGAAACCCATTCGGATCATCGATAGAAACCGTAATCAAATTTTTCAACGGAAGAAATCTTCTCCATCCTTCTTCCATTACCGGATCATTGCCATCGCTATATTTCCGCAAGCTTTGGCCGATGATCTCTTTGGATAAAGCTTCATTGTCCAAGCTTTTCGGAAAGTAGCTGAAGTCGATATTCAGCTTGGGGCACGAATCGGATACATTAAATAAATAGGTGATATGAGTCTGGTTCTGCTCAGACATCAGCTTTTCCTCGATTTCCAGTAATTGATTCATGATTCCACCTTCGTACGGCATTATTTTTGTGCTGCAAGCCATGCTGTCGATTCTTTTTGAGCTTTCTCCAAAGCCGCTTCAAGTGATGATTTGCCAAGCATTCCTTCTTCTACAGACTCCGATAAGATATAACGAGGCTGGCCGGAACGATAAGGATATCGAGGTGCCCAAAGCTTGCCCATCGATTCCAGTTCAATCACCGCATGCGGATTTTTTTGCAAGCTTTCAAACTTCGCTGCTGACTTGATTACCGGTAGAAATTGAGAGCTTTGTTCTTCCCACATATATTTCTGGAAGAAGTCGCTTACACTGAACTTCAGAAACTCCCAAGAAAGCTCTTTATTTGCACTGCTCTTGGCGATCGAATAAGGGCTCCCTGCGAACATGCCGCCCATCTTCTTCTCTTTATTGATAAATAATGGGGCAACGCCATACTGATCCTGTAGGCCGGCCGCATAAATCTGATCGACAAATATCGGCTGTACACGAATATGAATGGCAATATCATTATTCGCCGTTCCCCATTTCTCTCCGCCCTGTTTTACAAGTGCTCCCTTAGGTGCCAAGGTATTCAGCTCATTCATCCATTTAAGCCCTTTTAACATCTCTGGAGAATTAAAGTTCACTTCCATTCCTTTAAAAAGAAATCCTTTCCCCCAGCTGCCGCCATACGCTTCAGCCGCATTCATAACCGAATCCGCCGCATCTGCTCCTGCATAAAAGGCTCCGTAGTTTTGCTTACCGGTTTTAGGATTGATACCCGTCATTTTTTTGGCTTTCTCCAATATTTCCTCCGGAGTCGGATTTTTCGACAGCTCCTCTACGCCCCATTCCTTAAAAATCTTTTTGTCATAAGCGATAACCCTTGTGTCCCCAATAAAAGGAAGTCCATATATTTGCAAATCTTTATCCTTAGGCCCCATCGCCTTCCAGCCTTCAACCTGATTATCGATGAAAATGCCGAGATCAAATTTATCCTTCTCAATATAAGGTGCCAGTGGCTCCAGCAAATCCTGACTGGCCAAGTTCGCAATTCCCGGTACCTGAAATACATCCGCTCCTTTGGAATTGAGCATCGCATCCGTTTTTTGGACGTAGCCGTCCCAGCCTAGCAGAATAAACTCAAGAGTAGCCCCTGGATAAAGGCGCTCAAACTCTTTTTTCAGCACGGATACTCCCTTAACCTTTTTGCCTGAGAGAGGATTCGTTTTGTCCTCCATGCTGAAGTCCCCGATTAACTGCACCTTGAGTGTACCCGACCACTTTTTATCTGAAACCTTAGCCGATGAGTCGCTCACTACCGTTGGTTTAGTGTCAGCCTTACTGCTGCACCCCACAATTAATTGCATCGCGAATACGTTAAGCAGAACAGCGGATACCATCCATTTTTTCGTTTTATTTTTTATCATTCTTAGCACCCTTCCCTGATATGTATTATTTTTTTCTGAGGCCTTACTCCTTACTGTTCTACTCTGCACGGCCTATAACCGCTGCACAATTAGCTCACTCTCCCTTCAGTCCACTTAATGCGATGCTGCGTATGATATATTTCTGCAAGAATAGGAACATAACAACGATCGGTAAAATACTCGCAGTCGCAAGTGCCATCGTAAGACCGCCCAAACGCGTCCCATTCTCAAAAGAGAAGCTGGCGAGAAATAACGGAATCGTTCTTAATGCATGGTCGTTAATTACTACAAGCGGCCACAAAAACGCATTCCAGCTATCCAGAAAAGATAAGATCGCCAATGTTGCAGTAATCGGGCCCGTGAGCGGCAAATAAATTTGAAAAAAAGTTCTCTTTTCGCTCGAACCGTCAATCTGTGCAGCCTCTCTCAAGCTGTCAGGAAGCTGGTCGAAATACTGCTTGGATAACAAAATCCCAAAGCCGTACAAAATAGCGGGTGCAATCAAGGGAACATATGTATTAATCAAGCCAAATTTATTGAACATTGTGAATAAAGGAATTAGTCTTGTTTCCATTGGGATCATCATCGTACCCAGCACAACGAGAAACAGCACTTTTTTCCCGCGAAACTGGCCTTTCGAAAAGGCATACCCCGCCAGAAGGGAGCTGGCAACACTCAAACAAACAGCGCAGACGGCCACAAAGCCGGAGTTTAAATAGGATTTAAAGAGAGTTGCATTTTCCAATACGAGCTCATAGTTAAAGATGGAGGGCTGTTTCGGGAAAAAGGATGGCGGAAACGGTGGCTGCAGGTTAGCCGTCCGTTCAAAGCCAATGCTGAGCATCCATAGAAATGGAGAGATCATGATCACACTCAGGACAAGAAGAGCGGCAAATATAATGATTTCAATCAGGGACGGTTTTCTTGATAGTATGCTTGTTGTTTTCATGACATTTTCCTCTTCCGTTATATTTTCATCTTCGTAAGCTTAAGATTCAGCATGGTGAAGAACAGAATGATAGCAAACAGGACGTAGGCTGCGGCTGAAGCTATACCATATTCCGTGCCCCCAAAGCCTCTTTCGTAAATAAATCCGACAATCGTATGAAGAGATCGGGCCGGGCTGCCTTGAAGTCCACCCAGCAGATAAACGTCCGTAAATCGCTGCAGACCAGAAATCCAGCCGATCACAATAAGAAAGGAGAACGTCCCGTACATATTGGGAATCGTAATATATAGCCACTTTTGAATGCCCGTAGCTCCATCAATTGCTCCCGCTTCGTATATATCCTCTGAAATCGCTTGCAAGTTTGCGAGGTATATAATCACTACAAAGCCCAGCCAATGCCACGAGCCAAGCAAAATCGCTCCCCAACGCGCACTTGACGGTTCAGCCAGCCAGACGGAAGTCGGAAGTCCCAGCATTGAGAGAAAATAATTAAGCAAACCAAACTCCGGATGCAGCACGAACAGGAAAAGCATCGAAGCCGCTACAACAGATGTTATGTAGGGAATAAACAGCAAAATCTTAAACAAATTTTTCCCCCATTTAAGCTCGCTGATGAGCGAGGCCAGAATAAATCCGAACGGAATGGTCAGTAGAAGCTGAAAAAATCCCATATAAAAAGTGTTGAACACCGCTTTCCAAAATACATTGGAACTTAGAACAGACTTATAATTATCAATTCCCGCCCATGTTTCAACTGCTCCCCCGGAAACATAAAGACTCAATCGAAATGATTCAAAAACGGGGTAAACCATGAACAACAGGATACCGAGTAAGGTAGGAAGCAGGAATAAATACCAGATCATTGAACTGCTTTTATGCCGGTATGCTTGGCTTTGCATTATGTCTTATCTCCTTTTTATAAAAAACTTTCTTCAGGTTCGGCTACAAGTCGCTACCGATTGGCCCCGTCGTTCCACGTATAATCAGTTTGGGTTCATATTCAATTTGAACCGGATTAATTTCGAGCTTTTGTATCAAGCGATTCAACATGAAGACCGAATCTTGCCCCATCTTTTCTTTTTCCGTGTGGATCGTAGTTAACGGCGGGTTCGAGAGACTGGCAAAATCAATATTATCCGATCCCACAATCGAAATATGTTGCGGAATCCGCAAGCCTTTTTCCATAATCGCCCTTATTGCCCCAAGTGCCAGCATATCGTTTGTTGCAAAAATAGCCGTGGGATACAAGTTATTCCTGTGGGAACGTTCCCATATCGAATATAAACCTTTACAGCCATCATCAAACAAAGACGTTGGAGAAAAATAAATATGCTCATTGGAAATTTCGCAGCCACGTTCGCGCAAGCGTTCATAAAAGCCTTCGTAACGCAGATGATGACTCCGGTGCTCCTGTGGTCCAGCTATGACACCAAAATGTCTGTGGCCTTGTTCATATAAATGATCTGCAGCCATCCTTCCGCCTTTTCGATCATTATTGACTAGTTGAATCACATTATTATTTTCCGCAGTACCGTTTACCATCAAATAAGGAATATCAAAACCGTCAATGTAGCCTATCATTTCCTGACTAAGTCTACTGACTAAGACGAGTCCATCTACTCTCTTTTCCAGCATATAATCCGCAGAACGCAGTGACATTTCTTTATCTGTCGATACAAATACGGAATAGTTAAGACTTTCAGCAGCTGCCAATATCGAATCAAGAATCTTCCCATAAATAGGATGCGACACAATCGGATAGTCCTTCCGGTAAATGATGACCCCGATATTGTAGGTTCGATGTGACACCATGGCTCTGGCCACCGCATTTGGCTTATATTGTAGCTCTTGAATGGCATTCATCACTTTCTTACGAGTTTCCGGACTCGTATAGCCCTTACCTGAAATGACTCGTGAAACCGTAGACTTGGAAACGTTTGCAATATTGGCGACATCTATAATTGTATAACTCAATCGATCCCCCCCACTTCTGTAATCACTTAGCTGTTCCTTATTCTAATTTACCTCGGAGTGTATGCACTTTGGCAAGTAGCTTAGGCAGCACATCCAACTTGTCTCAAAATTAAACTCAATTTCTTCGTTGTAGGTTAATAAAAAGAAATCCGGTTAAGCGCTTTCCTTTTCGATTATACAATACTGTTCCTGTATTTGACAACTTATTTTTGTTGATCATTTTGCTGAGGAAAAGTCACCCGATTACTTTCCCTGTGAACATATCACATTGATCCTATGTCACAGGGGAAGACAATATCGACCCAGCTTTATCAGTTGCAATTTTGGGGGAGCACAGGCGCCATGACGCCCCCATGATTCACACGCCTCTTTTTCTCCTAACTCTTATGGGATTAACCTTCCACTTCGTTTACCCGCTCAGTTAACCGCATATCTTCCCTAATTACCCTCATAGGATTGCCTGCAACAAAACTGTACGGGGCTACGTCTTTATGTACTACAGAGCCCGCTCCAATTACAGCATGATCTCCTATAGTTACGCCAGGTAAAATAGTCGTGTTAGCTCCCACCATCACGTGGGAACCAATGTGGACTGTACCAATCCGATATTCCTTGATCAGATACTCATGCGTTAAGATCGTTGTATTATACCCAATGATGGTGTTCTCCCCCACTTCAATCCGCTCAGGGAAAAACACATCCACCATCACCATTAAAGCAAAGGAGGTATGCTCTCCCACCTTCATCCCTAACACGCTGCGATAAATCCAGCGCTTCAAGGGTAAAGAGGGGGCATACCGTGAGATTTGAATGAATATGAAATTTTTGACCGCCTTCCACCTGCTGACCGTACGATACATCTGCCATAGTGAGTTCGGCCCTTCTACCGGATACTTGTCCGTCTTTCTCAAGCTACATCTCCTCGACTCCAACGATCGGGAGCAGCTCCCGGATATCGTTAATGATATAAGTGGGATTGTACTGATTCAAATAATCCAAGCCTTTGAGCGACCAGGCAACAGCAATCGAAGGAAGTCCAGCATTGTGGGCCGCTTCGATATCGTAATGACTATCGCCTACCATTGCCGCACCCTCAGCTTCTGAGCCTAATTCCTTGAGAGCTTTACGGATGCCTTCCGGATCCGGCTTCGGCTTCTCTACGTCCTGCACCGTCACAATGGTGTCAAAAAAATCATACAACCCGCAAAGCTTCAATCCCATTTCTGAAGTAATGCGCACTTTACTGGTCACTATACCCATTTTAATTCCAGCAGCATGCAGCTTTCCTAATGTTTCCCGCACTCCCTGAAACTCTGTAACTAGCTGATCGTGCTTTTCAATATTGAAGGTACGATATTTGAGAATGAGGTCCTCAACCTCGTCCTTACCGGAGAAAAACTTCATTTGATCCACAAGCGACCGCCCCATATTGGGGATGATGTGTTCTCTAGTAACTGGCTCTGGTGTAATGCCATCGAATGTATGCAGAAAAGATTGAATAATCAGCTCATTCGTATCGATAATGGTTCCATCTAAATCAAATAAAACAGTGTGAATCATGCTCTCTACTCCTTTATCATGCTGTCTCTATTTATTATATTATAGAAGTTTTTCTTCCGGCTTAACCGTTTCTTCCTTATCCGTCGAGGCTTCCACTACGTTACTCTCGCTTTTGGTTTCTGTCGCTGCTTCGGAGTTATCTCCCTCGGCTTTTGCCCCGCCTATAGGAACTATCGGATCAGCATAACGTTCTGCCGCGGCACCGCTTTTTCTGCGATAGATCATTAAAGCAAATGCAGCTATTACAATTAACACAGCCAACAGCTGTGAAATCCGCACATTGCCGCCATAAGTCATAAAGCCTTGCTCAAAACCCAACCAGTGCATCGGAGCCCATAATCCATTCATCAACGCCGCCAACCAGGCAGGCCCTGTGAAGTCAAGACTATCCGTCCGAAACGCCTCTATAAAAAACCGCCCGATGGAGTACCATACGAAATAACTCATGAACAGTTCCCCAGCTCGCAGAAACGGTCTTCTACGCAACCAGAATAGAAGTAGCAAGCCAGCTATATTCCATAACGACTCATATAGAAACGTGGGATGATAGAATTGTCCGTCTATGTACATCTGATTTACGATAAAATCGGGCAAATGCAGTGAATTGCGCAGGAAGGCTTCACTTACCGGACCGCCATGTGCTTCTTGATTAATAAAGTTACCCCAACGTCCGATCGCTTGTCCAACAATAAGACCAGGAGCACACACGTCCACAATGCGCCAAAACGAATATCCTTTTCTGCGAACATAAAAAACAGTTGCCAATATTGCGCCTATCAAGGCTCCGTATATAGCAATACCGCCATTCCATACCGCAAACACTTGAGGCAGATTATCTTTGTAATCCTCCCACTTAAAAGCTACATAATAGATCCGTGCGCCGATAATCGCGGAGGGGACCCCCAACAGAACCAGATCCATATAAAAATCGGGATTCATTCCAAACCGTTTGCCTTCTTGAATAGCTAGCAGCAGCCCTATCAGCGCCGCTGTGCCCAATATAATACCGTACCAATGCACCTGCAGCGGACCAATACCAAACGCGATCGGATTTATTGCTAAATACATGCCGCTTCTCCTTTCCAATACCTTATGTATGTTCAAAATAATCTATACTATCCGAAGCTTACTCCATATCGTCCATATCTTCGGCTAACGATTCGGTCAGCTTATTTGTAAACTGCAGCGCTGCGTTGTATCCCATCCGTTTAAGGCGGTAATTCATCGCAGCCACCTCGATAATGACAGCCAAGTTACGGCCTGGGCGAACAGGTATAGTGACCAAGGGAATATCCGTTTCAATAATACGGGTTAATTCTTCATCTAAACCAAGCCGATCATATTGCTTATCCTGCTGCCAGGTCTCGAGCTTGACGACAACCGATATTTTCTTTACATTACGGACTGCCCCTGCTCCGAATAATGTCATCACGTTAATAATACCCACACCACGAATTTCTAATAAATGGCGTATCAACTCAGGCGCATTACCTATAAGGACATGATCCGCAGTTTGACGGATTTCCACAGCATCATCAGCAATCAGCCGGTGTCCCCTTTTCACCAACTCAAGCGCTGTTTCACTCTTACCAATACCACTGGTTCCTGAGATTAACATACCAATGCCATATACATCAACCAGAACCCCATGAATAGTGGTCGTAGGAGCCAGCTTATTTTCAAGAAAGCCGGTGATTCGACTAGCAAGTATCGTCGTCGCCATCTTCGTACGAAGGACAGGCAGTTGCTGCTCTTTGGCCGCTTCGATTAACTCTTCAGGCACCTCATAGCCGCGGCTAATCAAAATACATGGCGTATCAACGGGTGCGCACAGCCTGCTCATCCGGTCCTGCCGTTCTTCAGACGATAAACCATTAAAAAAGGTAAGCTCTGTTTTCCCTAGAATTTGCACGCGCTCGGTAGGATGGAACTCGTAATAGCCAGCCATCTCCAAGCCTGGTCGATATAGGTCGGCTGTTGTAATAGGACGCTTCAAGCCCCCTTCACCGCATATCACTTCTAAATGAAATTCAGCAACAAGATCGGATACTTTTACTTTTTTTGACATCGCTGTTCCGTCTCCTTCATTTTCCAATCTCATAGTTCCCCATTTAGTTCCCCACCCAAACCCTCCCCGTCGGGAAGACTCCAAGGGCTCCGCCCTCTGGACACCCTTTAAGGGCTTGGAGGTTGAGGTTCGGTGGTGCTCCCTTGAATTTCTATGTGCTTACATCGCTACCTTGCTTTCCCCTCCCAAACCCTCCCCGCCGGGAGGGCTCCAAGGGCTCCGCCCTCTGGACACCCTTTAAGGGCTTGGAGGTTGAGGTTCGGTGGTGCTCCCTTGAATTTCTATGTGCTTACATCGCTACCGTCCCTACGGGACACGCTTTACTTTAGATGTTCCGGCATATAAAAATAAAGGCAATTAGCCTGTTTATAGCTATTATCCCCTTTAATCAGGACAATGCCCACCTGATCGTTAAGCTTGTTGCTCTTAGTAAAAGCACTAACTGAAAGCGTGTCCCAAAGGGACGAAAGCGATCCTTCATCTACAATATCACAATAAGTATAAACTCGTCTCCCACCCAACTTTTACGGGTGTCCAGAGGGCGGTAGCCCTTGGGGCCCTCCCGGCGGGGAGGGTTTGGGTGGGGACAAGATAAATGCGATCCATCCTTCATCTACAATATCACAATAAGTATAAACTCGTCTCCCCACCTCAATGGAAATCACGAAAACAATCCTTCACCTATAATAACATATGAAACGCATCCTTACCTCCTAACCCAATTATTCCAGATCTTCAGAAGAGCAGTATTCCTTAAAGCTCCCTCGCGCGGAAGATTTGGGTGGGCTAGAGCTCGCCAACTGGAAGCGTGTCCCAGAGGGACGAAAGCGTTCCTCCTTCTACAATTTCATATGAGGCACCAACTCTACTCCTACCCCAACTTTTTTACGGGTGTCCAGAGGGCGGTAGCCCTTGGAGCCCTCCCGGCGGGGAGGGTTTGGGTGGGGGAAAACATTAAAAGGGCCAGTCAAATGACTGGCCCCGCATAATTATGATTAAGCGTTCAACAAGATCGACAATGTAGTTTCTTGATCGAAGAAGTGAACTTTGTTCATATCGATTGCAAGCTTAACGTTCATGCTTTCTTTGAAGCCGGAACGACCATCTACACGAGCAACGATGCTGTTTTTTCCGATTCCTGTCAGGTACAAGAACATTTCGTGACCCAAGTTCTCAGCAACCTCAATGTGAGCATTAACAACACTGTTTGGTGAAGCTTCCAAGAATACTGGCTCTTCGTGAAGATCTTCAGGACGAATACCCATGATTACTTCTTTGCCAACGTATCCTTTTTCACGAATAATTTTTGCTTTACCTTCTGGCAATTCTACATTCACGCCGTTTGCTTTGAAATACAAGCTACCGCCTTGTTCTGCAAATCCACCAGTAACAAAGTTCATGGATGGGGATCCAATGAAGCCTGCAACGAACATATTAACCGGGAAGTTGTAAATTTCTTCAGGAGTATCAGCTTGTTGAATGATACCTTTATCCATAACTACGATACGATCGCCCATTGTCATTGCTTCGGTTTGGTCATGCGTTACGTAGATAACAGTTGTTTCCAAACGTTTAGCAAGCTTACTGATCTCAGCACGCATCTGTACGCGAAGTTTAGCGTCCAAGTTGGAAAGAGGTTCGTCCATCAAGAAAACTTGTGGTTCACGGACAATCGCACGACCCAAGGCAACACGTTGACGTTGACCACCGGAAAGAGCTTTTGGCTTACGATCCAGCAAGTGAGTAATATCAAGAATTTTAGCTGCTTCACGAACGCGAGCGTCGATATCAGCTTTTTTGAATTTACGAAGTTTCAAACCAAATGCCATGTTTTGGTACACGCTCATATGTGGATACAAAGCGTAGGATTGGAACACCATCGCAATATCACGATCTTTCGGTGCTACGTCATTTACCAAACGGTCGCCGATGTAAAGTTCGCCTTCAGTGATTTCCTCCAAGCCAGCAATCATACGAAGAGTAGTGGACTTACCGCAACCGGATGCGCCTACAAGAACCAAAAACTCTTTATCCGCGACTTCAAGATGGAAATCTTTAACTGTTGCTTCTTCAGCACCTGCATATCTTTTAACGATGTGGTTTAAACGTACACCTGCCATGGTTATTCCCCCTACGAGTTATTATCAAGTTTATATATTTATCTTACCTCACCTTAAGACTTGTGACTATGCACAATCTTCACAAAAAAATCACTTTCTTTTCGTTACTTTGTACAATAGAAGTGCAATCTTAACCAATACCGCATCATTGAACGTACGAACATCCAATCCAGTCTCCTGTTTGAACTTGTCCAGCCGGTATAAAAGTGTGTTGCGATGAATATATAACTTCTTAGCGGTTTCACTAACATTGCAGTCCAACTGGAAAAAATGCTCCAATGTCGTCATCGTTTCAGAGTCCAAGGCAACATCCAATCGTTTTAGGACCCTTTCGAGGAAGTTCGTCTTCTCCCCCTCCGGGATCAGATTAATCAGCTTCTCCAGCTGCAGCATCCAGGGCAAGTGCATATTACTCCCCAAATGATAGGTGCGTCCAAGCATCATCGTTTCTCTAAGCTGAAGCACTGTCGTATAAAGTGACTTGGCAGGCATCATAGGATAGTTGATTGCAAGATGACATTCTCCAACCCATTCATTCTCTAACATTTCGTGCAAGCCAAAGCCTATAGCTCCAAGCGTATCCTCAATACTTTCTTCTTCACCGAAATCACGGTCATCTGCCGCGTCAATCGACATCATTTTCTCAGATCCAAGGATCAGCCATTCTTTATCCGTTAACGGAATTAATATCATTTCTGCATCAAAAAACGATTCCAGCAGCTTCTTCAGTTCTTGATAGCTTACCCTCCGAGATTGTGAATAATCACCGTATAGCAACAGTGGTATTTTGGTAGAATACAGCGAAAGCTGCGACACCAGAGTGTCAGGCATTTCCGCAATAGTAAGGCCAAGATCCTGCTGCTGCTTGAACCAATCTCGCACTGCACTGGCTTTACGTTCTTCTTCGCTTGTGGAAGTGGACGGCTTCATATCCTGCGTTCGTCTCGACTCCAGCATAAGCTCCACTAATTGGCGTTCAACCTGCGTAACGAGGTTAGATTCTACCGATAGCACCTGAACTTCCTGGCCTTCTTTATGAACGAAAAATAAAACCTTGTTGTCTACATTCAAGCTTTTGTGCAGGATGCCTTTATCCTTCGATTCTGCATCCGCTTGCAATTGCCATTCTTCCCAAGTCCATTTAGACAACCTTACAGGGCCCTTCAAAATGTGTTCCAGCTGCTGCCTTAACGGTTCCCACCAGTCCATACCCGAACTCCCAACATATGTTTATTTAATCTGTAGTTTGCACCATATACCATATTACTTGCTAATCATAGCAAAAAATGGTCCCGTATAAAACAAAAGAAATCACCTTTATGCAATCAAGCATAGAGATGATTCCGTTCCTTCTAATTAATAACTCTTCGAGCTGTAACATAGTGACTGTCCCACCAGCCACTTTCGATTGTACTATATTTGACGCCACCCTCACCGTAAGTATGAATCATCATGCCGTCGCCAATGTACATGCCGACATGTCCGATTTTTCCCTTTGAATCCTTCGTTGTAAAGAATACAAGATCTCCTGTATCCAGATCGCTTTTACTAACGAACTTGCCTTCCTTGGCTTGATCTCTGGAAATACGCGGTAAATCAATATTGTACTTCGAATAGATCCATTTCATAAAGGAAGAGCAGTCAAAGGTTTTGGTTTGTCCGTATTTTGCACCAAAGTCATAGGGGGTGCCTAAGTATTTTTGAGCGGTGAGAACGAGCATTACTCGTTTCTGATCATTCGCCGAAAGTATGCGACGAGCGCCGATAAATTGGTTTTTGTAAGATTGTGTACTGACGGTAACGACTCTATCTTTGCTGCTGGATGCCATTATCATCTTATCATTGCCGACATAAATTCCGGAGGAGCTAGGATTATTCCCTTTTCCGAAAAACAAAACATCCCCTTCTTTTATGGATGAAAATGATTGGATCAAAGGCTTGTCCATTTTAAACTGATCAGCTAATGCTCTGGGCATCTTATAATCAAGCATCTTGTATACGTAATAATTTAAACCCGATTCATCAAAGCCGCCTTTCAACGACTCCCCACCCTTGGTATAATCCTTACCCACCAATTCCTTGCTTAATGAGACGGCATCCATATCATCATAAGCAGCGAAGGCAGAACCGGCCATAGCCCCGGTAAGCATAACTGTCATTACAGTTGTTAATCCTGCTGTGCGAAGAAAAGTTCGTTTTACCATGAATTGAATCCTCCATTTAGTTCTAGTAGTTGCGGGTGTTTTATAACCTCATAATATTGCCCATGTTTGGGTTTCACTGTTTCTGTGCCATTAGATTACCATGGGAAAATAACCTTTTGCATTGCTTAATATCTACCTGTATACCTAAACTGCTGGGAAACGAACCAATAAAATCTAACACCTTATCCATTGAAAAATGAACCCGCAACCTTCTCTGATTAGCAAAAAATGATGGATAAACCCTTGCTGCACCTACATTCTGTAGTTGCTTACCTTCCTGGCTTTGCCGCTATCCCACTCCATACAACTAAAAAGACCAAACCATATCTTACCGCTGTAATGATTGCCTTATTTACCAGAATGGTCATTCTATAGATCGTCGCAAATTTCCACATATATACAAACAAGGTTATTTTCCGTGTTAATGGCAATAATTTAATTGTTCATTATATTGACCGATAATTACTAATTTGGAGGAGATCCTTATTTATCCTATACCCTATGGAAATACTACTCTGCAGCTTTGTCTGCCGGAAAAACAGCCCCCCGATGTTATTTCCTATCATAAGAACATTAAAGATCTCAATAACGTTGCTTCCGTCAAAAAAATCCACGATACCCTGAGCAAGCCGATAGGGACTCCGCAGCTCCATGAAATAGCCGTAGGAAAACGCAGTGCTGTTATTCTAACCAGTGATGGCACAAGACTGTGTCCAAGCTATATCTTGCTGCCGCCAATCTTGCAGGAACTCCACTCAGGTGGAATCCTTGATGATGAAATAGATATTATCATCGCTTTGGGTCTGCATCGTAAGCACACAAAGGAGGAAATGCGGCAATTGGTTGGTGAGGAAGTATTTAGCCGCATACGTGTTCATAATCATTCTTCATCTGATGAGGATTGTATACGCCTTGGTGTTACATCCGCTGGAACACCTATTGAGATTAACCGGCTTGCTGTCCAAGCTGACCTAAGAATCGTGATGGGCAATATCGAGCCTCATGCTATGGCGGGCATTTCAGGAGGCGTCAAAGCCCTCGTTCCGGGTATAGCGTCTCAAACCTGTATCGAACATAATCACAGCCTCTCTATGAGGTTCCAGACCCAAGCGGGCTGCATGGATAACCCTATCCATAGAGATATGGAGGAAGCACTGAAATTCATAGGAATCGACTTCCTGCTCAACGTAGTGGTCGATCATAATCGGCATGTTATAGGTGCAACTGCAGGCCATGTTATTGATGCCCATAAAGCCGGGGCAACCATAGCCAAGGAGCATTTTCTTGTACCAGTAAGCAAAACCTATGATGTAGTTGTTGTTTCTCCCGGAGGACATCCAAAAGATTTACAGCTCTACCAAGCAATCAAATCGCTTCGTAATGCTGCTTCCATTACTAAATTAGGAGGAACTATACTTCTCATTGCGGAATGTTCGGAGATGTTTGGCAATGGAATTTTTCAATACTGGATCGAAACGATGAAAAGTCGTGAGCACATGGTTTCCAAGCTAAAACAACAATTCGTTCTTGGCGCTCATAAGGTGCTTCATTTGGATGAGGTGTTGTCCAAGCACCGTATATATCTGTATTCCTCATTACCACGGCCAATAGTAGGTCTGCTCGGTATGGAGCCCGTAGATGATCTGCAAAGTACCTATAATCAAATAACTGAGCCTAAGACGGAATACATACCTGAGATAGCCATAATGCCTTATGGATCACTTACTTACCCTGTCTAACCGGATTGCTGTTTAGCTGTTCTACAACCGTTTGGCTTAGTTTGACTGCAGCGGTTTGATCATCTTTGTAAGGAAGGCTACAATGGGTAGAGATATTTATCCACTGAAAGTAAAGGAGGCAACATCATGGCTATTATCGAATTAACCATTATCCCCATCGGTACAGCATCAACGAGTTTAAGTCAATACGTGGCCGACATTCAACAAGTTTTAGAGCAAGCACCGGAGCCGATTCATTATCAAATGACCTCCATGAGCACTCTTATTGAAGGTGATCTGAACGACCTGTTTCAGATCATACACCGACTGCACGAGGTTCCCTTCACCCATGGCGCGGAAAGGGTATCGACATCCATTAAAATCGATGACAGGCGCGATAAACAAGGCAGCATGGCTCAAAAAATGAGGTCGGTCGAAGGCAAAATGCACAAATAAGCCCAACTGCTACCTCTTTACAGCTGCGGCGGACTAAGGATCACTTATAAGGACTCAAAAACTCAGCGATAATTATTAATGAGTACCCGCTTCCATTTAAAAGAAACACATACAACGAAAAAAGAGCCCGTAAGGACTCTTTTTTATTTAAAATGAGACATGTAGGATTCGAACCTACGACACCCTGATTAAAAGTCAGGTGCTCTACCAGCTGAGCTAATGTCTCATATATTTGGTGGAGGCTGATGGATTCGAACCACCGAACTCGATGAGAGCAGATTTACAGTCTGCCGTGTTTAGCCACTTCACTAAGCCTCCATATTTGATTATCCCCGCATAAGCAGGAAAAATCCAATGGTGGCTCGGGACGGAATCGAACCGCCGACACGAGGATTTTCAGTCCTCTGCTCTACCGACTGAGCTACCGAGCCATATGTAGTAATAATATCTTGTCCAAAATTATATTTAATCATTAGTTATTAATGGCGGAGCCGACGGGATTCGAACCCGCGGTCTCCTGCGTGACAGGCAGGCATGTTGGGCCACTACACCACGGCTCCGCGATAAAATAACATGGTGCCGTCGAGAGGACTTGAACCCCCAACCTACTGATTACAAGTCAGTTGCTCTACCAGTTGAGCTACAACGGCATATTTAATTGTCTCTATAAAGTATCTGTTATTAGCAGCTAAGCTATACTTAACTTTAAGAGTAAAATGGTGGAGGCTGACGGGATCGAACCGCCGACCCTCTGCTTGTAAGGCAGATGCTCTCCCAGCTGAGCTAAGCCTCCATATTAGCGTGACACAAATGACATTTTACCACATTTTCTTACAAAAAATCAACTAAAATTTAGTAATGGTAGCGGCAGAGGGGATCGAACCCCCGACCTTACGGGTATGAACCGTACGCTCTAGCCAGCTGAGCTACGCCGCCATATCATGAAATTTACTACGGAGAGAGAGGGATTCGAACCCTCGCACCACTTACGCAGTCTAACCCCTTAGCAGAGGGTCCCCTTATAGCCACTTGGGTATCTCTCCATGAGAATAAAGAACAATTAGTTTGTTCCTTGAAAACTAGATCCGAAACAAGCAGTGTCGAGCAACGCTTTGTTCTGACGATGTTACACATCGCAGATATTTATGGATAAGCCCTCGACCGATTAGTATTCGTCAGCTCCATACCTTGCGGGTTCCTTGAAAACTAGATCCGAAACAAGCAGTGTCGAGCAACGCTTTGTTCTGACGATGTTACACATCGCAGATATTTATGGATAAGCCCTCGACCGATTAGTATTCGTCAGCTCCATACCTTGCGGCACTTCCACCCCGAACCTATCAACCTCGTCGTCTTCAAGGGGTCTTACATACTGGGAAATCTCATCTTGAGGGGGGCTTCACGCTTAGATGCTTTCAGCGCTTATCCCTTCCGTACGTAGCTAT
>NZ_JANQBD010000040.1 GCF_024722015.1 Paenibacillus radicis (ex Xue et al. 2023)
ATTGCTCCGTGTTTCATGAACAGAACATGCGTTCCATCCAGCTATCCGCTCTTAGCTATCGTTTCCGATAGTTATCCCGGTCTTACAGGCAGGTTGCCTACGTGTTACTCACCCGTCCGCCGCTAACTGTTCCCGAAGGAACAATCCGCTCGACTTGCATGTATTAGGCACGCCGCCAGCGTTCGTCCTGAGCCAGGATCAAACTCTCCATTAAAGTTGGCCACAAGGGCCGTTTAACGCAAGCTTGTCTTAAGCTCAAAAGTAATGCTAGCGAGAATTTGCATTCTCTATTTTAACACTCACTCGTTGTTCAGTTTTCAAAGGGCAATCGTTGACAAAGCGATACATTTTGCTGCGTATCTTCTTTTGTCATTTATTGTCGCTGTTTTTAGCGGCGACTTTTTTAATATACCACATTCACTCGGTTCAATGCAAGTATTATTTTTTACTGTTTGTTTTTCTCATACTTGCTTGATCCATTAGAACGCTTTGCCGTTTTAGCGGCGAGGAATAATGTATCACAGACTACAAATGAAAGTCAAGCATATTATAACAATTTTTAATGATACATTCTGTTCCTTGCATATTTGGATATTTCTTTAGGAGAAGCCAGCCTTGCATACATACGAAAAATGACTTTATATCGCGACTCAATGGCAATTTTAATATCTCCATCAATTCTCTTATCATTAAGATCAAACAGCATTTCATCCAACTCTTTTTTCAATACGTAATCAAGCTCTCTACATTCTCTTTCGTTAAATAAGAACCCGAGCATCGGCTTCTAAGCCCCTTTCATGTTAACTTACGGCATTATTTAGACACCAAAAAAGCATGCGAGGTAAAAAGCACATTATAGCGAAATCTAGATGTTACGCGCTTTTATCTTGCATACCTTTGCCAGCCAAGCATCTTGCATGCTTTACTGTTATGCACATATTTGGTTTTTTTTATGCTATTTAGTTTTATCGTTTTATGAGCCAATAGGTGAAAGTACTCTCAATCAATGCTGCGGCCGTTAAAGAAACAATTAATATCACGACAACCATCGGAATAGCTTTAGCAAATCCACGCAGTTCCTCTTTATATTTGACCGATCGCTCTGGACTAATTAGGGCTATTACCATCTTCAACATCAACGCACCTAACCGCAGCCCAAATGCACAGGCAAATACAATAGCTGGAATTTCAATGATCCCATGCGGCAAAATCCCTTTAATGAAATATAACAAGGATTCCTTTTGCGCAAAGTTTGAGCCTAAATAGCCAAGCAGCAATCCGTTAACCAGCAAAAACAATAAGGGAAGAACACCGAATATAGCTCCCAATGCAATAATTGCAACAGACTTAATGGTATTGTTCCAAAAAATAAGCCAAAACAATGACCACTGCTGATTCGGTTTATCTTTTAAAGATTGTGTTAATTGCTCCATCCCTTTGAGTTGGCTTTCAATGAATCCCTGAAATTGATCCGAATATCCCGCCCCTAATATAACTCCAAGAGTAAATACCAGAGCAGCCGCAATAAAATAATGTTTCATTAAACGAAACTGAAGCATCATATTTTTCACAATATCACTTCTCCCAAATTGATTTGAAACTACATAAGACTAGCATATCTTTCTTGTCCCAGCATACATTTTACTAATCTCAACTTATACAAGCTCTGCCTACATATGCAGGGGTAAAAAAGGAGGACAGGTTTGTGAATTATTTTTATGTTTTGAACGGAAGAAAATTAAAACAAGCACTCATTATTGCAGTCGCAGTGGTTTTTGCTATAGGTATTATTTACTCGGAACGAGACAATGTAACGGTGTTCTCACAAGGTGAGCCGGCAGCTATTTACAGTGTTCAGACGGAAAAAAAGGTCATAGCCCTCACTTTTGATATTAGCTGGGGTGACACTAGAACAGAACCCATTCTCAAAATTCTGGAGGATAAGGGGGTTAAAAATGCTACTTTTTTCTTATCGTCCCCATGGAGTAAGAGTCATCCTGACATTGTAACCCGTATTGCTAAGGGCGGCTGGGAAATCGGCAATCACGGACATAAGCACGTTAATTACAGCAGTCTGAATGACGAAGAAATCCGCAATCAGATTCAAACCTCTCATAAAATCCTCAATGAAGTTACCGGGCAAAACCCAACATTAATCCGCTTACCTAACGGGGATTTTGATAAAAGGGTACTGCGTATAGCAAATGATCTTAATTATACAGTGATCCAGTGGGATACGGATTCAATGGATTGGATGAACAAGGGAGTGGACAATATTATCAATCGAGTTGTGTCCAAAGCTCACCCTGGTGATATTGTATTAATGCATGCCAGTGATTCCTGCAAGCAGACGCATGAAGCTCTCCCCGTCATTATTGATCAATTGCGCGCCAAAGGGTATGAATTCGTTACAGTGGGTCAGCTGCTTAAACAAACACAGGTTAATAATAAGCCCCCTGTCGAAGATCAAGCAATGAAACATTTCCAATAATTCAAATCCACGTCACGTGACTTGCAATATCAGACTTCTTCAACTCCGCTGAAAACTTATAAAGTTTGATATTATAAAAAAAGAGCCGTTATAGCGGCTCTTTTTTTGCGCCCAGCACCTTTGACAAAATCAAAATTTGCCATGCATTGCTTGCCATCAAAGGAACCATCATAAACAAAGTGGAGGCAAAGCTGTTTAATCTTAACGCAGGCACTGCTTCAATGGCCGTTACAGCCGTCATAAAGAATAAGGTAGGAATAAATCCGTTGCGATTCGTTAATTTCACCTTCCATAATGCAGTCCCAACAGCAATAACAAGCATGGATATAGGTAAGATCATGTACGAAAGCCAGTTGCCTTCCGTCCCCATGTGGCGAAAATAAATCAAGTCAAACATCGTTATAACGATTAGAATAATTTGCAAAGTATCCCAAATCCATTTATTGCGAACAAAGCCAATAGCTAAAAACCTAATAATTAGATAAGCGAAAAAGCCCATTTGACTCAAAACACTTATCATCGCTCCACCTAACAGCATAGTAACGGCATTAAATCCGATTTCCTTACCGCCCAGAAGAGTAAATTGTTGGTCCGTAGTTTGTAAAATCAGTCCGATCACCAGAGCCGCACCGGCACCAATGAATAACGTTGTCCAAAATAAATAAAACCATTTTCTTAAAGTCACTACTTATACCCCCAAAACAGACTATGTTCAGAAGTTAATTGTACCAACGTTCACAATAAAAAGCCAATGAGCTATAGAGTGAAAATAAGGCACTTTGGCGAATAATAAGATCATCATTTTAAAGAAAGGAGCTTATGACCATGATCCTTAATAAGTGGTGGCAAAAGGTTCCGTTGATACTGTTCGTTTTAGTGCTGACTTCTTGCGGTTCTGAATCAAAGTCCTCCCAATCTTCACAGAACGGCGGTTATAAAGATACAAAGACAATGGTATTGGATATTCTTAAAACTGAAGATGGTCAAAAGGCAATCATCGCTGCACAAACGAAAGCCGCATCAAGCAGTGATGGCCAAATAAAGCTGCTATCAACGGGAGACTCCCAGCATATTCAATTAGCTGTTAAGGATGTTCTGACCGATACATCAAACAACAAATTTCTGCAGAACGTGATAACCGATCCGAAGTTTGCCGGCCAGTTTGCCAAAGCTATTCAGAAGGATATGAAGCAGCTTCAAAAGGATCTTATGAAAGATCCCGAATATCAGACAACTATGATCAGCACCTTGAAAAATCCTGATTTCGAGAAAATGCTTCTGGATACCATGAAAAGTCCGCAGTATCGTCAGCAAACGAAGACAGTCATGCAGGAATCCATGCAAAGCCCTCTGTTTCGATTAGAGCTAATGAATATTATGAAAAAGGTCCTTGAAGAGGAATCACAACCGAAGGCTCAAGGTCAAGGTGGTAGTGGTGGAGGCGGCGGGGGCGGAGACAGCAAAAGCGGTGGAAAAAGCGAAAGCGGCGGCGAGAAAAAACAAGGCCAGTAATTTAAATTTCGCTGCAGCCCTACATCAAGAAAAAGGACTGGCACCTAAGCCAGTCCTTCATTTTATGTCAATTTTCCGACAACATGCCGGGCTAGCTCTAAATAAATTTGTCCCGTTTCTGACTCTGCTTTATACACAGACGGCGAATACTCCGCTTCAGAAATATGGTTATCCGGTGCACCTAGTGGAATTTGAGCTACTAATTCGGTATGCAGCTCTTCGGCCAGCTTGGCGCCTCCGCCTCTGCCAAATACATATTCCTTCTCCCCGCACTTTCCGCACTGGTAATAGGCCATATTCTCAACGATACCCAGCATCTCATGCTCGGTATGTATCGCCATAGCGCCTGCTCTAGCCGCTACGAAAGCAGCTGTTGCATGTGGTGTCGTAACTATAATTTCCTTGCTCTGAGGTATCATCTGATGAACATCCAACGCAACATCTCCTGTACCTGGAGGCAGATCAAGCAGTACATACTCAACATCCCCCCAACTCACTTCCTGGAAGAAATTGCGCAGCATTTTCCCAAGCATAGGTCCCCGCCATATTACAGGTGTGTTTTCCTCAACGAAGAAGCCCATCGAGATTACCTTAACGCCGAAACGTTCTATAGGTATGATTTTGTTATCTACAAGCTCAGGCTTTTGATCAATTCCCATCATATCCGGAACACTAAAACCGTAAATATCAGCGTCCACTAGCCCAACTTTTTTGCCCATTCTAGCTAATGCAACCGCCAAATTTACCGTAACCGTTGATTTACCTACTCCACCCTTACCACTCGCAATAGCAATAAAGTGGACTCCTGCTGAAGGATCTAATATATTTCTAATTTCAGCTTTAACGTTATGTACTTCCGCTTGCGCCTGTTGTTGTTTAAGCTTAGCTTCATTTCTATCGAAATCGGATAACACACGGAAACGTAAATGAACTTCTTTCGCTCCTGCCTTTTGGAATGCACTCGTTATTTGTTCTTGCAGTAAATTTCTGTGTGCTTCATTATCCATGGACAATAATACGGTTGCGGAAACATGCTCTTCCTTGATCATAATATCCCGGACAAACTGCAGCTCTGCCAGGTCCAGTTGAAACTCAGGGTCACGCACATGACGTATTGCGTTCAATAAATCTTCTTTCGTTAGCACATCTTCACCTCAACTAATAGATTATCTCTTCTTCTACTACCTTTTATTATATCACAATTTCTTTAGGAACCCACTTTTTCCCCGGCGTAGTACCTCAATATCCCTTGATAGATGGATGCAGCAATTTTTTTCTGGTAGGCTGGTGTATTTAATAAATTGGCTTCTGCCGGATTGGATAGAAATCCAACTTCTACCAAAGCACTTGGGATCTGCAATGATTTAAGCAAAAATACATTTTCCACCGTTTTTGCGACTCGATCTGTATTTTTCAAATTTTTCTTCACTTCATCTTGAATTAATGCCGCTAATACTCCACTTTGCTTATGTGTAGGGTAGTAAAAGGTTTGTGCTCCGCTCCATTTAACGGATGGAATAGCATTCAGGTGAATGCTCACAAACATGTCGGATTTCTGCTGTATAATAAATTGTGCTCTATTTACCAAATCCTCCGTTTTTCTTTTGCTGTACCCTTTTGTAGACGGTTGTGCCAAATCTTTATCTTCTTCCCGAGTCATAACAACCAAAGCGCCGGCTTCCTGCAAATAATCGCGAAGATGCAAAGTAATCGCCAAGTTGATATCTTTCTCAATAATTCCATCCTTGCTTTCAGCACCTCCATCAGGCCCTCCATGGCCTGGGTCCAGTGCGATTTTCTTCCCTGATAAGGGCATAGTCCAGTTTGTCCATGTGCTTGTAGCAGGAAGCTCATAGGTAAACATAAATAGCATTAGTCCTACAAGTAAAGCCGTCATGACCAATTTAAGGCCACCAGACATCGTAAGCCAAACAACGACCCTCTTTCTTCTTTTAAACATAAAAAAATCCACCTCGCATCCCCATAGACTCATTAACATCATATGGGATGAGGTGGACAAATATACCTTCGTCCTACACCTGGTATTCCGGTTCTTTCATGCCTTCAATTAGCACCTTCGCCACTTCGGGACGAGTAAATTCCGGAGGCGGACATTGACCGTCACGGAGCAATGCACGTACTTTAGTTCCAGACAAATGCATGTGATCAGCTTTATCATGCGGGCATGTTTTGCTAGAAGCCATGTTGCCGCATTTCGTGCAGAAGAAACTGTGCTCAAAGAACAGAGGTGTAATACCTAGCTCTTCTTGAGTAAAGGTTTTGAAAATTTCTTGGGCTTCATAAGTACCATAATAATCGCCTACACCTGCATGATCACGGCCAACAATGAAATGCGTGCAGCCATAGTTTTTACGTACCATTGCATGGAATATCGCTTCACGAGGGCCTGCGTAACGCATAGCCGCGGGGAACACACCCAGGAAGGCACGGTCCTTCGGATAGTAATTCTCCAGCAATACCAAGTAACTGAGCATGCGTACATCTGCAGAAATATCATCCGATTTGGTTTCACCCACCAATGGATTCAAGAATAAAGCATCCACGATTTCCATTGCGCTCTTCTGAATATACTCATGAGCCCGGTGAACCGGATTACGCGTTTGAAAGCCCACGACTGACTTCCAACCATTTTCCACAAAAAGACGACGTGTTTCAGAAGGATCAAAGTAAAATTGTTCAAACTTCTCAAGCTTAGGACGATTCAATACTTCAATGGGTCCCCCAATATTAATATTAGGTCGGGAAAGAAGCTTCTGAACACCAGGGTGCTCAATATCATCTGTTTTAAAAACTTTTACTGCCTCGTCCTTATGATCAACCTTATAAATACTTTGAACATCCAATATCCCGTACACAACGCCGTCGTGCTCACCGACAAGCGCCACTTGCTCCCCAATTTTCAATGATTCAGCTACATCCTCTTCCACAGCTAGTGTAATCGGAATACTCCATACAGTACCATCAGCCAGGCGCATATTATTTACTATTGATGTATAATCTTGTTCGATCAGGAAGCCCGTTAGAGGCGAAAATGCACCGACGCCAATTAAATCAAGATCTGAGATGGTCCAAGAGTTGATTTTTAATTGAAATAATCCCTTTGCCAGCTCTAACAAATTATCTCTTTGCTTTCCTTGAACTACGCGATTAATTAATAAGCCACCGTGAGGTTGAATGGTTTCTACAGTCATGGAGAAATAGCCCCCTCTTTCGAGAATAATTAAACTACCTCTATTATTTATGAAGTCCGCATTCTGTCTTTTCATTCCCTGCCCAGCGTCCTGCACGTGGATCTTCTCCAGGCATAACTTGACGCGTGCAATGAGAACAGCCGATGCTTGGGTAATGGTTGTCATGCAGCGGGTTGTATATAACATTATTATTACGAATATAATTCCAAACATCTTCTGAAGTCCAGCTTGCCAATGGATTAAATTTAACTAAACCGAACTTTACATCATATTCAACTTTTTTCGCATTAGCACGAGTAGGTGCTTGATCGCGGCGAATTCCTGTAATCCAAGCGTCATAATTTTTCAAAATATCAGTCAATGGGTCGACTTTACGGATATTACAGCATTGATTCGCATTGCTTTTCCATAATTCTTCACCAAACTGAGATGCTTGCTCATCCAAAGTTAGCTTGGGTAATACCTGAACAAATTCTAATCCATAATGCTGTTCTAGGCGGTCACGTGTATCCAAGGTTTCTTGAAAATGAACATTAGTATCCAGATAAAAGATATCGCTTTTAGGACTTATTTTCTGAATCATATCAACTAAAACAACATCTTCAGCGCCGAAGCTACAGGCTAATGTAAGGTTAGGGAATTTTTCTACCGCCCATGCTATAAGCGATTCTGGAGATTGATTTTCAAAAGTTTCCGCGGCTTCTTGAATCATTTTTTCCTTTTCAAATAGGTTCATAACTTTCTCCTCCTGTACTTTTAATTCCGAGTATATTAATCTGTTTTATTATATATAATTTATTATAGCTTTCGAAGACTTTTTGTCAAATTAAATTTTTCTCGGGCTAATTATTATTATATTCGGGCTTTTGCCTAAAGGTGTTATGAAAAACAAAAAACCTTTCCACCATAATAGCGGAAAGGTTTTTATAGTAAGTAAAGTATTAACGTTTCGAGAACTGAGGAGCACGACGTGCTGCTTTCAAACCGTACTTCTTACGTTCCTTCATACGAGGATCACGAGTCAAGAATCCTGCTTTCTTCAAGGATCCACGGAATTCAGGATCAGCTTTCAGAAGTGCACGGGAAATGCCGTGACGGATTGCTCCTGCTTGTCCAGAGATTCCTCCACCGTTAGCAATAACCAATACATCGTATTGACCTAATGTTTCAGTTAGGTTTAAAGGTTGTTTTACGATCAGTTTCAATGTTTCCAAACCGAAGTATTCATCTAGCTCGCGTTTGTTGATTACAATACGGCCTTCGCCTGGTACCAAACGTACACGTGCTACCGAATGCTTACGACGGCCTGTTCCATAATATTGAACTTGTGCCACAAGACAGTCCTCCCTTTATATTATCCGCGAAGTTCATACACAACAGGCTGTTGAGCTTGGTGTGGATGTTCCGATCCCGCGTATACTTTTAATTTTGTTTTCATGCTGTCGCCAAGACGATTTTTAGGAAGCATACCGTGAATCGCAAGTTCGATTACACGCTCAGGCTTATTGTTAATCATATCTTGTGCTGAAGTTACTTTCAAACCACCTGTGTACATAGAGTGACGGTAGTACATTTTGTTTTGCAATTTTTTACCCGTCAAATGGATTTTCTCTGCATTAATGACAATAACAAAGTCTCCTGTGTCAACATGAGGTGTGAATTCAGGTTTGTGTTTGCCGCGAATCAGGCTTGCTGCTTCGCTTGCAAGACGACCTAGAGTTTTGTCAGTCGCGTCGATAATGTGCCATTTGCGTTCTACTTCATTAGGCTTAGCCATATATGTGGTACGCATCAATAGTTCCTCCTAAACATTTTGCATTTCAGTGCTCATAATGATAAGACAACTCAGTTGTGATGGACAACTAGTCATTTCATCATCTTATATCTATTTGTATCGTTCATAATTATTTAAATAGGTTTTGACCCTGCCTTGATCCGGGGCCGTGGGATAGCCGATCAAGAAACGCCAATTGATATTGTACTACATCTGAAGGAACAAATCAAGACGTTATTCCAGCCTATTTATATAATACTTCCCACAGCGTTAATCCATGCGACATTGCTGTCGGACCGGCACTGGCGCGATTACGTGCATTCAGTATGTCCTTAACTTCCTCGCTGGAACGTTTGCCTTCTCCGACTTGAATTAAGGTTCCCGCAATGATCCTTACCATGTTGTATAAAAAACCGTTACCGGTCAAATATATATGAATAGCATAGGATTGTAAAAGGGGGTCGAGCTGCTCACATTCCATTCTTGCTTCATAAACCGTACGAATATTAGATACCTTCGTAGAGCGAACGGAACAGAAGGATGTGAAGTCATGCTCACCTTTAAGGTATTCGAGCCCTGCTCTCATCTCTTCTGTATTAAGAGGTGTAGGATGATAAAACTCCAAGTGCCTTTTAAATAAATCGGGATGTTTTCCGCAACGAATCGTATACCGGTACGTTTTTTGAACAGCCGCTCTTCTTGAATGGAAGTTATCATCTACAAGCTTTGCTCCACTTACTAAAATATCTGCAGGCAATAGTGTATTCAAAGCCATACACCATCGCTCTACCGGTATTTTTGAAGCCGTTAAATAGTTGATGACTTGACAGCGTGCATGTACTCCTGCATCCGTCCGGCCTGACGATGTTACTTTTATCGTCTCCCCAGTCAATGACAGAAGAGCTCGCTCCAAAACGTCCTGAATAGTATTCTGATTAGGTTGGGTTTGAAAACCGCAGTATGCTGTTCCGTCATAACTGACAGTCATGCAAATGTTTCTCACGGTCTACCTCCGTAATTCCATCACACTTGTTGCAGCTGATAAATCTGCAAAGAAGCATCAGTTGACAACCTCAGGCTACAAAAAAAAGGGTTTCATCAGAATCAAGATGATCCCGTCCACCCTTCCTACCCTTTTATGCACGATCTACAAGCTCTAAATATACCATAGGCGCTGCATCGCCGCGACGAGGTCCAAGCTTTAAGATTCGAGTGTAACCACCTTGACGTTCTGCGTAACGAGGAGCTAGATCAGAGAACAATTTTTGGATTGCATCTTGATTCTCGTTTGCTGCTTCACGACGAACAAAGGAAGCAACTTGACGGCGAGCGTGAAGATCTCCACGTTTTGCCAGTGTGATTAATTTTTCTGCTATGGAGCGCAATTCCTTCGCCTTAGCTTCAGTCGTTTGGATGCGTTCGTGTATAAACAAGTCAGTTACCAAGTCGCGAAATAAAGCTTTACGCGCACTGGAATCACGACCTAATTTTTGGTATGCCATTTGTGCAACCTCCTTCTGCTTAATTAGAGACGATTAATCTTCCATTCTAAGGCCAAGACCAAGCTCTTCCAGCTTTTCTTGTACCTCTTCTAGAGATTTACGTCCAAGATTACGAACCTTCATCATGTCTTCTTCCGTTTTCGTAATCAGTTCCTGTACAGTGTTGATGCCAGCGCGCTTCAGGCAGTTGTAAGAACGGACAGAAAGATCAAGCTCTTCGATAGTCATCTCAAGCACTTTTTCTTTCTTGTCTTCTTCTTTCTCCACCATAATTTCAGCGTCTTTGGCTTCATCAGTTAAACCGACAAACAACATCAGATGCTCCGTTAAAATCTTGGCGCCCAAGCTTACAGCTTCTTCAGGTCGAATACTTCCATCGGTCCAGACTTCGAGGGTTAGTTTGTCATAGTTAGTTACTTGACCGACGCGAGTGTTTTCAACGCTGTAGTTGACGCGAGTAATCGGAGTGTAGATCGAATCAATCGGAATAACTCCGATTAATTGCTCTTCTTTTTTGTTTTTGTCAGCTTGTACGTATCCGCGACCACGATTAGCATGAATACGCATGTGAAGACGCGCGTCAGAGGATAATGTAGCGATATGCAAATCCGGATTAAGGATTTCTACATCGCTATCACCGCGAATGTCGCCAGCTACAACAGCACCCTCACCTTCAGCATCGATCTCCAACACTTTCTCTTCGTCGGAGTGAATCTTTAACGATAGCCCTTTAAGGTTAAGGATAATCTCCGTAACATCTTCCATAACGCCTGGAACAGTTGAGAACTCGTGCAAAACTCCATCGATCTGAACGGAGGTTACAGCAGCCCCCGGTAAAGAGGACAGCAAGATTCTGCGAAGCGAGTTCCCAAGTGTAGTTCCATAGCCTCTTTCCAATGGTTCAACAACAAATTTGCCATATGACCCATCTTCACTCAATGATACGGTTTCTATTTTCGGCTTTTCGATCTCGATCACTTATAACCCTCCTTCAAAACGTCGGTTTCCCTCTGGATAACTTAAGACGCATAAAACGTGCAGTATATCTATCCAAATAGTATTCACCAATATTGGATAATTATACCACTATTCGCAATCCTGAATTAGACACGACGACGTTTTGGAGGACGGCAACCGTTATGTGGAACAGGAGTCACGTCTTTAATCAGGTTTACTTCCAAACCTGCTGCTTGCAGAGAGCGGATAGCCGCTTCACGACCTGCACCAGGGCCTTTAACCATAACTTCTACTACCTTCATGCCATGCTCCATAGCTGCTTTCGCTGCAGACTCAGCTGCCATTTGAGCAGCAAAAGGAGTGCTTTTACGAGAGCCTTTAAAGCCCAGGTTTCCTGCACTAGCCCATGAGATTGCATTACCATGAGGATCTGTGATAGTTACAATCGTGTTGTTAAACGTAGAGCGGATATGAGCCACTCCAGTATCAATATTTTTCCGATCACGGCGTTTGGTACGAACAACTTTTTTAGGTTTAGCCATTTTAAGTGTTAACCTCCTTTACTATTTTTTCTTATTAGCTACTGTACGACGAGGACCTTTTCGTGTACGAGCATTAGTTTTAGTACGTTGACCACGAACAGGTAAGCCGCGGCGGTGACGAACACCACGATAGCATCCGATTTCGATCAAACGTTTAATGTTCAACGCGATTTCACGACGAAGATCACCTTCAACCTTAACCGTTTTATCAATTGCGTCACGAAGTTTGCTTACTTCGTCTTCCGTCAAATCGCGAACGCGAGTAGATGAACTAACACCAGTGTTAGCCAGAATTTTTTGGGAAGTAGTTGTACCGATACCAAAAATGTAAGTCAACGCGATTACAACGCGCTTATCACGAGGTAAGTCTACACCAGCAATACGTGCCATTTATACGAGCACCTCCTTAACCTTGTTTTTGTTTATGCTTAGGGTTTTCGCAAATTACCATTACGTTACCTTTGCGGCGAATGACTTTGCATTTCTCGCAAATGGGTTTGACCGATGGTCTAACTTTCATTTTGATTACCTCCTGTGAGTTTTCGGAAGAAAACTTACTTCGTAAGGATTACAGAGCTTGCTTAGCAAGTTGGTTTCGAACAAAATACCGATTTATTTAAAACGATAGGTTATACGGCCTCTGGTCAAATCATAAGGCGAAAGTTCCACCGTCACTTTGTCACCAGGCAAGATCCGAATAAAATGCATTCTGATTTTTCCGGATACATGAGCAAGTATCTTATGACCGTTCTCCAATTCAACCTTAAACATTGCATTAGGAAGAGGTTCAATCACTGTACCTTCAACTTCAATTACATCTTCTTTGGCCACAGTCATTCTCCTTTCTCTTGTGCTTCTGATTCCATTTGATCCACATACTTAAAGAGTGCGAACCTCAGTTTACCGTTAGTTACGCGACCGCTTTCGAACAAGCTATCCACTACTTCACTGCTAACCATTTGCAGCAGCTCGAGATGACTCAAATTTTTCTTCTTAGGATGGTCAAATTTCCGTTTGTCGCCGTCTGCAATCCATACGAAACGTTGGTCTTCGACGCTGATTATAACAGCGTACTTCCCGGAATCTTTACCACGAACAATCCTAACAATTTGTCCGAGCTGAGGTATGTTAACCGAATTCACTTTATCACCTACGATCCAGACTTAGTGAGTATTTCATACCCTTCTGGAGTAATAGCGATGGTATGCTCAAAATGTGCGCACAGTGTGCCATCCACTGTAACAACCGTCCAATTGTCCGCCAGTGTTTTTACGAATCTTTCACCGACGTTGACCATGGGTTCAATTGCTAATACCATACCAGGTTTCAGACGAGGTCCTCGTCCTGGTAAACCGTAATTCGGAATTTGTGGCTCCTCATGAAGCTCAGAGCCAATTCCATGCCCTACATATTCTCGAACAATTGAAAAACCTTCATCCTCAACGCATTTTTGAATCGCATGAGAGATAGTGAATAATCGTGCATCCGGTTTAGCTTCTGCCAGACCATCGTACAAGCTTTTTTCAGTTACCTCTAATAACTTCTTAGCCGTTTCCGAAATTTCACCTACACCATACGTCCAAGCAGAATCTCCATGATATCCTTTGTACTTAGCACCGATATCAAGACTGATGATGTCACCATCTTTAAGCTTACGTCCACTGGGGATGCCGTGAACCAATTCATCATTAACTGAAGCACAGATGCTGCCAGAAAAACCGTTATAGCCTTTAAAAGATGGGGTTGCACCCTGACTGCGAATAAAATCTTCTGCGATTTGATCCAACTCTTTGGTTGTAATATCGGGCCGAATCGATTTCTGTAATAAGCGATGCGTTTCGGCTACTATGCGTCCGGCTTCCCTCATTAAATCCAATTCAGCTGCTGATTTACAAATGATCATTACGCTTGCCCTCGCAATAGTGAACTGATTTGTGCAGTAACCGTATTTATTTCTTGCTCACCGTTAACCTCACGCAAGTTTCCTTTGTCACGATAATACGACAGCAAAGGTGCCGTCTTGTTCATGTACTCATCAAGACGAGTACCTACTTTTTCTTCGGTATCATCCGATCTTTGATACAGTTCACCTGAACACTTATCACATACATTTTCAGTTGCAGGGGGGTTAAACAAGATATGATACGTAGCTCCACATGCTCTACAGATCCTTCTTCCAGTCAATCGAGCTAATAATAGATTGCGATCAACACTCAAGTTAATCACATGATTTATGCTTTTACCCATAGCATGTAATATTTCGTCAAGCGCTTCTGCTTGAGAAATTGTTCTTGGAAACCCGTCAAGCAGGAAACCAGGAGCACAGTCAGACTGTTGAAGTCTTTCTTTCACAATACCTATGGTAATTTCGTCTGGTACCAGTAAACCTTGATCCACATACTTCTTTGCTTCAAGTCCTAGTGGCGTTCCCTGTTTCATTGCCAAACGAAACGCATCACCCGTAGAAATATGCGGGATTTGAAATTCATTGACGATACTTTCCGCCTGTGTACCTTTACCTGCACCAGGAGGCCCCATAAAGATTACGTTCATAATGACTTCCTCCCCATCACATCAAGTGATGCTAACAGCACAATAGGTGCCGATAGTTGATAAATCACTACCAGAACCTATTCGCTATTTATTAATGAAGCCTTTGTAGTGACGTTTGATCAATTGGCTCTCGATTTGCTTCATCGTTTCCAAACCAACACCAATAACGATCAGCAGGGAAGTTCCACCTATGCTTACCGAAGCAGGCAAGCTGGCTAATTTCCCCAATATCATAGGCAAGATGGAGATCAGAGAAAGAAAAATAGCACCAGACAAAGTAATGCGTGTCATTACTCTTGTTAAGTACACAGCTGTTGTTTTACCAGGACGAATCCCAGGAATATAACCGCCGTTTTTCTTCATTTGATCGGCCATTTGCTCAGGGTTAATTTGAACAAACGTGTAGAAGAAGGTAAAACCAATGATTAACAGCACATACAAAGTCATCCCGAGTGGATGTGTATAGTTGAGGTTAGTAATAATCCAGTCCGCTACGACATTACCTCTCCAAAAATTTGCTATGGTAGGAGGAAAAACGAGTAACGATAGAGCAAAGATTACTGGAATTACGCCTGCAGCATTTACCTTTAACGGAATGTGTGTAGATTGACCACCATACATCTTACGGCCAACCACACGTTTTGCATACTGAACTGGAATTTTACGTACGCCTTGTTGAATAAAGATTACACCAGCAATAATTGCAATAATTACTACTGCAATAATCACCATTTTAATAATATTCAAGAAAAGCGCATCTCCAGCTTCAGCAAACTGTGTTTTGTAGATCTGCGAAATTCCAGTTGGAATTGCAGCCACAATCCCTGCGAAGATGATAATGGAAATACCATTTCCAATACCATTTTCAGTGATTTGTTCCCCTAACCACATCAGAAAAGCAGTACCAGCAGTAAGAACAATTGCAATTAAGGCATATGTTGTGAAGTTGGGACTCACAACCAATCCAGCGTAGATCTGATTAAAGCCGATCGCCAAACCAAACGCTTGGATAATACCTAACACAATTGTACCATACCGAGTAATTTGTGCTAATTTCTTCCTGCCAACTTCTCCTTCTTTGGCCCATTGAGCAAACCTTGGTATTACATCCATCGATAATAGCTGAACTATAATCGAAGCTGTAATATAAGGCATAATCCCCATCGCGAAGATGGAGAATTGAAACAATGCACCACCGGAGAAGGTGTTCAACAAGCCAAATACATCACTGGAATTGGCATGGTCCTGAGCTTTAAGAATAGCTGTGTTAATGTTAGGTACTGGAATGAAAGCACCAATTCTGTAGACGATTAATACCAACAAGGTAAAGAGGATTCTTTTCCTGAGATCGTCCACTTTCATAATATTGGATATGGTACGAAACATTAAATCACCTCGGTTTTACCGCCGGCAGCCTGAATTTTATCTACCGCAGATTGGGAGAACTTATTAGCTTTTACGTTCAATTGAACAGTAATCTCACCATTACCCAAGATTTTAATGCCGTCTCTTGCATTCTTAACGATACCGGACTCTTGAAGTACTTCTGGCGTTACTTCCGTGCCAGCAGCAAACTTATTAAGTTCAGTTAAATTCACGATTGCAAATTCCTTACGGAAATGATTAGTGAATCCACGCTTAGGCAAGCGACGGTATAGAGGATTTTGTCCTCCCTCAAAACCAGGACGTACGCCACCGCCAGAACGAGCATTTTGCCCTTTATGACCGCGAGTTGATGTTTTACCCATACCACTACCGATTCCGCGTCCTACGCGTTTACGGGCTTTACGGGATCCAACTGCTGGAGTAAGTTCATGCAATTTCATCGTTTGCACCTCCTCTAATTCTTATTGATAAAAACTTATTTATGCTTCTACTTCTTTAACTTCTACTAAATGACTTACTTGATTAACCATACCGCGAATCGCTGCATTGTCTTGTTGTGTTACGATTTGGTTAATTTTACGCAATCCAAGAGAAGTTACAGTACGACGTTGTACTTCTGGACGACCGATAAGGCTGCGTTTGAGGGTAATTTGCAATTGTTTAGCCATGGTATCCCTCCTAACCTAACAGTTCTTCAACAGTTTTGCCACGCAGCTTTGCAACTTCTTCAGCACGCTTTAGACGTTGCAAGCCTTCTAGTGTAGCATTAACCATGTTGATGGAGTTAGAAGATCCTAGGGATTTTGTCAAAATGTCGCCTACGCCAGCAAGTTCTAATACTGCACGAACTGGGCCGCCGGCAATAACGCCAGTACCTTTGGAAGCTGGTTTCAAAAGAACGTTGCCTGCTCCAAATTTACCGATAACCAAGTGAGGGATGGTAGTGCCAACGATAGGTACATGAATCAGGTTTTTCTTAGCGTCTTCGATACCTTTACGAATTGCATCAGGTACCTCTCCAGCTTTACCGATTCCTGCGCCTACCCAGCCATTACCGTCGCCTACAACAACAAGTGCGCTGAAGCTGAAACGACGTCCGCCTTTTACTACTTTAGCAACGCGGTTAATGTTAACAACTTTTTCAGTTAACTCTAAAGTATTGGGATCAATACGCAAGTGACTTTACCTCCTTGTTAATTCTATTAAAATTCAAGACCTGCTTCACGAGCTGCATCAGCTAAAGCTTGCACACGTCCGTGATATAAGTACCCGCCGCGGTCAAAAACAACTTTAACAACACCAGTCGTTTTAGCACGCTCAGCAATCAAAGATCCGACCTTGCGAGCTGCGTCAATATTACCACCGTTACCGATACCGTCTTTCAACTCTTTATCTTGAGTTGAAGCGGAAGCGATTGTTACGCCCGACACATCATCAATCAATTGAGCGTACATGTGTTTGGATGAACGGAAGATATTCAAGCGTGGACGTTCAGCCGTTCCTTGAATTTTCTTACGTACACGTAGATGTCTTTTTAGACGAGCTTTATTTTTATCGGCTTTTGTAATCATTCCGAGGTTCACTCCTTTCAACATGACTGAAACACTATCGCTCTAAGCGATTAGCTTACTTCTTCTTACCAGCTTTACCTTCTTTACGAAGAATACGCTCGCCTTCGTACTTAATACCTTTACCTTTATATGGTTCAGGCTCACGAACAGAACGAACCTTCGCTGCAGTAGCGCCGACCAACTCTTTATCGATACCTTTAACGATAATTTTGGTGTTTGTAGGTACTTCGAACTCAATACCGTTCTCTGGCTCAATTTCAACCGGATGGGAGTAACCAACGTTCAAAACCAGCTTGTTGCCAGTTTTATTCGCACGGTAACCTACACCAACCAAATCAAGGTTTTTAACAAAGCCGTCTGTAACACCGCTAACCATGTTAGCAACAACACTTCTTGTTGTTCCATGAAGGGAACGATGTAGTTTATTATCAGAAGGACGTTCTACTAAAAGCTCAGTTTCAGTAATAACGATCTTCATGTCTTTGTGTAATTCGCGGGATAAAGTACCTTTAGGACCTTTAACCGTTACACGAGTGTTTTCCAAAGTGACATTAACGCCACCAGGGATTGTAATTGGCTTACGACCAATACGGGACATGGTATGCACCTCCGTTCATTTAAGTTCTGATTACCAAACGTAGCAGATAACTTCTCCGCCGGCTTTGGTTTGACGAGCTTCCTTATCTGTCATGACACCGTGGGAAGTGGAAATAATCGCAATCCCCAAACCGCCAAGTACACGAGGAACCTCTTGACTTTTTGTATAAACACGCAAGCCAGGCTTGCTGATTCTTTTAAGACCGGAGATAACACGCTCATTGTTAGGACCGTATTTCAAGAACAAACGGATAATCCCTTGCTTGTTATCTTCGATATATTCAGCGTCGCGGATGAAACCTTCTTTTTTCAAGATCTCAGCAATTTCTCTTTTGATCGTTGAAGCAGGAATTTCTACCGTCTCATGACGCACTACATTTGCATTACGAATGCGAGTAAGCATATCTGCAATTGGATCTGACATCACCATTTTTGTAAACCTCCTTCCCGAAACTTGGGTTTTACCAGCTTGCTTTTTTAACGCCAGGAATCTGGCCTTTGTATGCTAGTTCACGGAAACAAATTCTGCAAATCTTGAATTTCCGAAGAACTGAATGCGGACGACCGCAGCGTTCGCAGCGAGTGTAAGCCTGCACCTTAAATTTAGGAGGGCGCTGCTGCTTCACTATCATTGAAGTTTTTGCCACTTACTTTTACACCTCCGGGGCTTAACCGATCCGAATTACTTCGTAAACGGCATACCTAATTGAGTTAATAATTCACGGGACTCTTCGTCTGATTTAGCAGTTGTAACAATAACGATATCCATACCGCGCACTTTATCTACTTTATCGTACTCGACTTCCGGGAAAATCAATTGTTCTTTAAGACCCAAAGTGTAGTTTCCACGACCGTCAAATGCTTTGGAAGAAACGCCGCGGAAGTCACGAACACGTGGAAGAGCCACGTTGAACAATTTATCCAAGAAATGATACATACGCTCGCCGCGCAAAGTTACCTTTACGCCGATTGGCATATTCTCACGCAATTTAAAACCTGCGATTGATTTTTTTGCTTTTGTTACTACCGGTTTTTGACCCGAGATTAGCTGAAGATCTTGAACCGCCACATCCAGCACTTTGGAGTTGGAAACTGCTTCACCAACACCCATGTTGATAACGACTTTCTCAATCTTAGGCACCTGCATTACTGTACTATAGTTAAACTTTTGAATTAACGCAGGAGTAACCTCGTTCAGAAAACGATCCTTTAATCTTGCTGCCATGTTTCATGTACCTCCTTTCCTACCTTATACGATTAATCGATGACTTCACCGGATTTTCTAGCAATACGCACTTTTTTTCCGTTGTCCAAAACTTTGTAACCTACACGAGTAGGTTGGCCGCTCCTAGGATCAATCAGCATCACGTTGGATACGTGAATTGGTGCTTCTTGAGAAATGATACCACCTTGAGGATTAGCTTGTGATGGCTTAGTGTGCTTCTTGATCAAGTTCACACCTTCAACCAGCACGCGGTTTTCACGAGGGTATGCTGCGATTATACGGCCTTTTTTGCCTTTATCTTTACCAGTAATCACAAACACAGTATCATCTTTTTTCACGTTCAATTTGTTATTATGAGACTCCAATTTCTTGGGTTGCTTTGGCATTGAGTTTCCACCTCCTGAGAACGTTCGTAGAACGTTAGCTTCGAAAGCTTACGTTTAGTTTTCGTTAGAAAGCTAATTTCGTAAGAATTATATATCATTCAGCTGCTTAGCAGCTTCTTATTAGATAACTTCTGGTGCAAGAGAAACGATTTTCATGAATTCTCTGTCGCGAAGTTCACGAGCAACTGGTCCGAAGATACGAGTTCCACGAGGACTCTTATCGTCTTTTACGATTACAGCCGCATTTTCATCAAAGCTAATGTAAGAACCATCTTTACGACGAGCTCCACGTTTAGTGCGAACGATAACCGCCTTAACTACATCACCTTTTTTGACAACGCCGCCTGGTGTTGCTTCTTTCACGGAACAAATGATTAAATCACCGATGTGACCCACACGACGACCAGTACCACCCAACACACGAATACACATAAGTTGTTTGGCGCCTGAGTTGTCAGCCACATTTAAACGAGATAGAGGTTGAATCATTGTTTAAACCCTCCTTCCGGAATTGATGCATCAATGCATATCTTAAACGATTACGGCTTTTTCTACTACTTCGATCAATCTCCAACGTTTGTCTTTGGAAATCGGACGAGTTTCCATAACTTTAACAACATCACCGATTTTAGCTTCGTTGTTTTCATCATGTGCTTTGAATTTCTTAGTATATTTGATTCTCTTGTGATAAAGATCGTGTTTCTTGTATGTTTCAACAGCGATAACAATGGTTTTGTCCATTTTGTCGCTCACGACTTTGCCAACTTGAGTTTTACGATCATTACGTTCACTCATTGGAAAATCCTCCTCTCTCATTCATTAACTAATGATTCCCAGTTCTCTTTCACGCAAAACAGTCTTTGCACGAGCAATCTCTTTGCGGACTTCTCGAATCTGGACTGGATTATCCAGTTGACCGGTAGCTAGTTGAAAACGGAGGCTAAAGAGTTGTTCCTTAAACCCAGAAATCTTTTGTTCAATCTCAGCAGTGGTTAAGTTACGAAATTCACTAGCTTTCATTTGCTTCACCACCTACATCTTCTCTTTTAACAAACTTAGTTTTGATTGGCAGCTTGTGAGAAGCAAGACGCATTGCTTCGCGAGCAATCTCTTCGCTAACACCAGCCAATTCAAACATTACTTTACCTGGTTTTACAACAGCAACCCATTTTTCCACGTTACCTTTACCGCTACCCATACGTACTTCAAGCGGTTTTTGTGTAACTGGTTTAGCTGGGAAAATTTTAATCCATACTTTACCGCCACGTTTGATATAACGAGTCATAGCAATACGAGCAGCTTCGATTTGACGGTTGGTAACCCATGCAGGCTCCATAGCTTGCAAACCGAATTCACCGAAATGTACTTCCGCTCCGCCTTTAGCTTGGCCGCGCATTTTGCCACGGTGCTCTTTACGGTGTTTTACACGTTTAGGAACTAACATAATTAGTTGCCTCCTTCCGTAACAGCCTTTTTCTTAGCCGTTGGAAGAACTTCGCCGCGATAGATCCACACTTTTACGCCGATACGGCCGTAGGTAGTAGCTGCTTCAGCTGTACCATAGTCAATATCTGCACGAAGTGTATGAAGAGGTACTGTACCTTCACTGTAGCCTTCTTGTCTAGCGATTTCAGCTCCGCCTAAACGACCGCTAACTGATGTTTTGATACCTTTTGCTCCGGATCTCATTGTTCTTTGAATAGCTTGTTTCATTGCTCGACGGAACGATACACGACGCTCCAATTGTTGAGCAATGCTTTCAGCAACAAGAATCGCGTCAAGCTCAGGGTTTTTGATTTCAGAGATATTGATGTGAATTTTCTTGCCGTTAGACAGGTTTGCGATATAAGTACGGATCACTTCAATCTCAGAACCGCCCTTACCGATAACCATACCAGGCTTCGCCGTATGAATAGTAACATTTACACGGTTAGCTGCACGTTCGATATCAATATGAGAAAGAGCTGAATCTTTCAGCTTTTGCTTTAAGTATTCACGAATTTTGACATCTTCCATAAGCAAGTCGCCAAAATCTTTACCTGCGAACCATTTGGATTCCCAATCGCGAATAATCCCAATTCTAAGTCCTACCGGGTTTACTTTCTGACCCACACGTTATCCCTCCTTATTTTTCAGATACCACTACTGTAATGTGGCTGGTACGTTTATTGATACGACTCGCACGTCCCATAGCGCGAGGACGGAATCTTTTCATTGTCGGCCCCTGATTAACAAATGCCTGAGAAATAACCAAGCTGTTAGGGTCCATGGAATAGTTGTGCTCTGCATTTGCAATTGCAGAATTCAAAACCTTCTCAACGATTGGAGATGCTGATCTAGGCGTATGACGCAAGATTGCAATTGCCTCTCCAACTTGCTTACCGCGGATCAAGTCGATCACCAATTGCGCCTTACGAGGTGCAATTCGAACGAATCTTGCAATGGATTTTGCTTGTTGCATGGAAGTACCTCCTTTCATTTACAACTTAATTCGTGAAAACTTAGCGTTTGCTTGTTTTCTTGTCGTCACCATGACCTTTGTAAGTACGAGTTGGAGCAAACTCACCTAGTTTATGTCCAACCATATCTTCCGTTACGTAAACCGGCACGTGCTTTTTACCATCATATACCGCAAAAGTATGACCGATAAATTGCGGGAAAATAGTAGAGCGACGCGACCAAGTTTTGATCACTGATTTCTTAGTAGTACTGTCACCAACCGCAGCAACTTTCTTCAAAAGATAGTCGTCTACAAAAGGACCTTTTTTCAAACTACGACCCATGTTTCGTTCCTCCCTTCTTCAACCGTTCCGAGAAATGAATTACTTCGTACGACGACGTACGATATATTTATCAGAAGCTTTACCTTTTTTACGAGTTTTATAACCAAGAGTTGGTTTACCCCAAGGAGACATAGGAGATTTACGACCGATAGGAGCACGGCCTTCACCACCACCGTGTGGGTGATCATTCGGGTTCATTACTACGCCGCGTACTTCAGGTCTTTGACCCAACCAGCGAGAACGTCCTGCTTTACCGATTTTAACCAATTCATAATCTTCGTTACCAACGGAACCGATAGTCGCGCGGCAAACTTTCAAGATCTTTCTAACCTCACCAGAGGAAAGACGAATGGTAACATAACGGTCTTCCTTACCCAACAATTGAGCTTCTGTACCGGCTGCGCGAACCAATTGGCCGCCTTTGCCTGGCTTCAACTCAATGTTATGAATCACAGTACCCACTGGAATGTTCTCAAGCGGCAATGCATTACCGATTTTGATATCTGATCCAGGACCTGATTCAATTTTATCAGCAACTTTCAAGCCTTTTGGAGCGATGATATAACGTTTCTCTCCATCAGCATAATGAATCAAAGCGATGTTAGCTGAACGGTTAGGATCATACTCAATTGTAGCAACGCTACCTGGTATTCCATCTTTATTCCGTTTAAAATCGATAATCCGGTATTTACGCTTATGTCCTCCACCTTGGTGACGAACCGTAATTTTACCTTGATTGTTACGACCCGCTTTTTTGAACAACGGAGCAAGCAATGATTTCTCCGGTGTAGCTGTCGTAATTTCTTCAAACGTTGAAACCGACATAGCACGTCTTGCTGGTGATGTTGGTTTATATTTTTTGATTGGCACTAGGATTCCCTCCTTACTTCAAAAAGTTAGATTACACAGTTTCAAAAAATTCTAGTTCTTTGCTGTCTGCGCTCAAGGAAACAATCGCTTTCTTCCATTCCGATGTGTATCCCGAGTGACGGCCGTAACGCTTAGGTTTTGCTGGCATTCTCATTGTGTTAACATTAGTAACTTTCACTTTGAAAATTTGCTCGATTGCTTGCTTAATTTCCGTTTTGTTCGAACGGAGTTCCACTTCAAAGACATATTTCTTCTCGGTCATCATGTCACTAGTACGTTCCGTGATCACTGGACGTTTGATAATGTCGCGAGGGTTCTTCATTACGCAAACACCTCCTCTACCTTCTGTACCGCGTCCTTAGTAATAATCAGCTTGTCGTAAACCATAACATCCAATACGTTGATTCCTTCAGCTACTACAAACTTCACTCCAGGAATGTTACGTGCGGATAATGCTACGTTTTCTTCATAACCAGCTGTTACAACCAAAGCCTTACGGTCAACTTTCAAATTGCTAAGAATCGCTGCAAACTCTTTCGTCTTCGGTTGATTCAATTGTAATTGATCCAACACGATGATTTCGTTGCTAATTACCTTGGAAGATAATGCAGACTTAATCGCTAGACGACGAACTTTTTTAGGAAGCTTGTAAGAATAGCTTCTTGGTGTCGGTCCGAATACAACACCGCCGCCTTTCCATTGAGGAGCGCGGATACTACCTTGACGAGCACGGCCAGTACCTTTTTGTTTCCAAGGTTTACGACCACCGCCGCGAACTTCTGAACGCCCTTTTACTTTATGGTTTCCAAGACGTAAGGAAGCGCGCTGCATCAATACGGCTTCATTCAATACATGCGAATGCGGCTCGATACCGAATACGGAATCAGCTAATTCAACTTCTCCTACCTGGGAGCCACTAACATTATAAACTGCTACTTTTGGCATTTGAAAATCCTCCTTTCCTGTTTTACTTTACTGTTGATTTAACGCTAACGTAGCTATTTTTAGGTCCAGGAATGGAACCTTTAATTAGAAGAACATTACGTTCCAAATCAACTTTAACCACTTCTAGACGTTGAATGGTAACTGTTTCATTACCCATATGTCCTGGAAGCTTTTTACCTTTAGGAACGCGGTTCGCTTGGATAGAACCCATGGAACCTGGACCACGATGATAACGAGAACCGTGAGCCATCGGACCTGTAGATTGGTTATGTCTTTTGATAACGCCTTGGAACCCTTTACCTTTGGAAGTGCCTGTTACATCAACGAATTCACCTTCTGCGAATAAGTCAGCTTTGATTTCTTGGCCAACTTCGTATTCAGAAATCTGAATACCGCGGAATTCTTTAATGTAGCGCTTAGGTGTTGCGCCTGCTTTCTTCGCATGGCCCAACTCAGGTTTGATGGCATTTTTTTCTTTCTTATCTTCAAAACCGATTTGGATTGCTTCGTAACCATCATTCTCAGCATCCTTCTTCTGTAGAACAGTACAAGGTCCTGCTTGAATTACCGTTACCGGAATTACCAATCCTTCTGGAGTAAACACTTGAGTCATTCCAAGTTTTTTTCCTAAGATACCTTTAGTCATCGTTGACACCTCTTTTCTTCTCATACGTTCATATATTTATACACATGTGAATTACAATTTAATTTCGATATCCACACCGGATGGCAGATCCAAACGCATCAACGCATCAACAGTTTGTGGTGTTGGATTTACAATATCGATCAAACGCTTATGTGTGCGCATTTCGAATTGCTCGCGTGAATCCTTGTATTTGTGAACCGCACGCAAAATCGTAATGATTTGCTTTTCTGTAGGCAGCGGTATCGGACCCGATACACCTGCACCGGAACGTTTTGCTGTTTCCACGATCTTCTCAGCTGATTGATCCAAAATTCTGTGATCATAAGCCTTCAAACGAATACGAATTTTTTGCTTAGCCATAGTATTCCCTCCTTCTATCGCCCAATTTAGTATCGGACATACTCCGTGAAAATCTCCTGACTCGACTCCTATGGCAAAGGGGCCGGGTGTGTCAGCAACCTCTCACATCATCGCAACGTCACAGACCAACGTTCACTATAATATCAAAAATATAAACAAAAAGCAAGGAAATATTAATGAATATGCCTAAAAAAAATAAATCCCCTCATCTTGGTGAAGATGAAGGGATTTATAGGCCTAAAATTACTTGCTGATTGTTGCTACCGCGCCCGCACCAACAGTACGTCCGCCTTCACGAATCGCGAAACGAGTTCCTTCTTCGATAGCGATTGGAGCAATTAGTTCAACAGTAACTGTGATGTTATCACCAGGCATAACCATTTCTGTACCTTCTGGAAGGGTGATGATACCCGTTACATCAGTTGTACGGAAATAGAATTGTGGACGGTAGCCTGTGAAGAAAGGCTTATGACGGCCACCCTCTTCTTTAGTAAGAACGTAAATTTGTGCAGAGAAAGCAGTGTGTGCTTTAACTGAACCTGGCTTAGCCAAAACTTGGCCGCGCTCGATATCTTTACGGTCAACACCACGAAGCAATGCGCCAATGTTGTCGCCCGCTTGTGCGGAATCCAACAATTTACGGAACATCTCAACGCCTGTTACTACGCATTTACGAGTTTCTTCTTGAAGACCAAGAATTTCAACTTCTTCTTGAACTTTAACTGTACCACGCTCAACACGACCCGTAGCAACAGTACCACGACCTGTGATGGAGAATACATCCTCAACAGGCATCAAGAAAGGCTTATCAGTTTGACGCTCAGGAGTTGGAATGTATGTGTCAACTTGCTCAAACAACTCAACGATTTTGTCAGCCCAAGGACCATCTGGGTTTTGAAGAGCTTCACGAGCTGCTCCACGGATGATTGGAGTATCATCACCTGGGAATTCATATTCGTTAAGAAGATCGCGAACTTCCATTTCAACCAATTCAAGAAGCTCTTCGTCTTCTACCATGTCGCATTTGTTCAAGAATACAACGATGTAAGGTACGCCTACTTGGCGGGACAATAGGATGTGCTCACGAGTTTGCGGCATAGGGCCGTCAGCTGCGGATACAACCAGGATAGCTCCGTCCATTTGTGCAGCACCAGTGATCATGTTTTTAACATAGTCAGCATGGCCTGGGCAGTCTACGTGTGCGTAGTGACGGTTAGGAGTTTCATATTCAACGTGAGCTGTGGAGATAGTGATACCGCGCTCGCGCTCTTCTGGTGCTTTGTCGATTTGATCAAAAGCAACCGCTGCTCCACCGTATCTTTTGGACAATACAGTTGTGATAGCAGCCGTAAGAGTTGTTTTACCATGGTCAACGTGACCGATAGTACCGATATTCACGTGCGGTTTATTACGTTCAAATTTAGCTTTTGCCATGATTAGATTGCCTCCTTATTATAATAGACGTTTTATTATTTATGCGCCTTTGTGTTTTGCAATAATTTCTTCTGCAATTGACTTAGGCACTTCTTCATAGTGAGAAATTTCCATGGAGTAAACTCCGCGGCCTTGTGTACGGGAACGCAATGTAGTGGAGTAACCGAACATCTCAGACAAAGGCACCTTAGCACGGATGATTTGTGCGCCAAAGCGCGCATCCATACCTTCGATACGTCCACGACGGGAGTTAAGGTCACCCATAACATCGCCCATGTACTCTTCAGGAACAGTTACTTCTACTTTCATGATTGGCTCAAGCAAAACAGGAGCACATTTCTCTACTGCTGCTTTCAATGCCATCGATCCAGCAATTTTAAATGCCATCTCATTGGAGTCAACATCATGGTAAGAACCGTCAACAACGGTAGCTTTGATGTCAACCATCGGGAAGCCGGCAATAACGCCGTTTTTCATGGATTCTTCGATACCGGCCTGAATTGGCGCGATATATTCTCTTGGAATCGAACCCCCAACTACTTTGCTCTCGAACAAGAATCCTGCACCGGCTTCTTGTGGAGAGAAAATAACCCAACAATGTCCATACTGTCCACGACCACCGGACTGACGTACGAATTTACCTTCAACTCTTGCCTCTTGACGGAATGTTTCGCGATAAGCAACCTGTGGTTTACCCACATTGGTTTCTACTTTAAACTCACGCAACATACGGTCAACGAGAATCTCAAGGTGAAGCTCACCCATACCAGCGATGATAGTTTGGCCTGTTTCTTCGTCAGTGTGAGCACGGAAAGTTGGATCCTCTTCAGCCAATTTGGACAATGCAATGCCCATTTTGTCTTGGTCGGCTTTCGTTTTCGGCTCAACAGCCAATTGAATAACAGGTTCAGGGAAGTTCATGGATTCCAAGATTACTTGGTTTTTCTCATCACAGAGAGTGTCTCCAGTTGTTGTATCCTTAAGACCAACAGCTGCAGCGATATCTCCGGAATAAACGATACTGATTTCTTGACGACTGTTGGCATGCATCTGAAGGATACGGCCAACGCGCTCGCGCTTGCCTTTTGTGGAGTTGATTACGTATGAACCAGCATTCAACACACCGGAGTATACGCGGAAGAACGTCAACTTACCAACGAAAGGATCCGTCATGATCTTGAAAGCAAGAGCAGAGAACGGTTGATCATCAGCAGATTTACGAATTACTTCCGTACCATCATCCAATGTACCTTTAATGTCTGGAACATCGGTTGGAGCCGGCAAGTAGTCGACAACAGCATCGATCATCAATGGAACGCCTTTGTTTCTATAAGAAGAACCACACACAACAGGGAAGATTTTAACTTGGCAAGTACCTACACGAAGAGCAGCTTTAATCTCTTCGATAGAAAGTTCTTCACCTTCTAGGTACTTCATTGTAAGTTCTTCATCAAGTTCAGCTACTTTTTCAATTAGCTCAAGACGAAGCTCTTCTGCTTTTGCTTTGTACTCTTCAGGAATTTCGACTCTATCTACTTCTTTACCCATATCATCTTTGAAGATGAAGGCAACTTGTTCGATTAAGTCAATAATACCAATGAAATCATTCTCAGCACCGATTGGCAATTGAATGGCAACTGCGTTAGCACCTAGCTTCTCACGCATTTGTTCAATAACTGCCAAGAAATCAGCACCGATGATGTCCATTTTATTAACATAAGCAATACGAGGAACGCTGTATTTATCAGCTTGTCTCCAAACTGTTTCGGACTGAGGCTCAACGCCTTCTTTAGCGCTGAAAACACCAACAGCTCCGTCCAACACGCGAAGAGAACGTTCCACTTCAACCGTGAAGTCTACGTGTCCCGGGGTATCGATAATATTGATGCGTTTACCCTTCCAGTGAGTAGTTGTCGCGGCGGAAGTGATGGTAATTCCGCGCTCTTGTTCTTGTTCCATCCAGTCCATCGTTGCTGCACCTTCGTGCACTTCACCGATTTTATGAGTGATACCAGTATAGTACAAGATCCGCTCAGTGGTTGTAGTTTTACCCGCATCAATATGCGCCATAATCCCGATATTACGCGTATTGTCCAAGGAGTACTCTCTAGCCATCAGGATGTCTCCTTCCAATTAATCAGGAATTTTAATTCTACCAACGATAATGTGCGAACGCTTTGTTAGCTTCCGCCATTTTATGTGTATCTTCACGTTTCTTAACGGAAGAACCTGTGTTGTTGCTGGCATCAATAATTTCTTGAGCCAATCTTTCTTCCATTGTTTTCTCACCGCGAAGGCGAGAGTAGTTCACCAACCAACGAAGACCCAAAGTCGTACGACGATCTGGTCTTACTTCGATAGGCACCTGGTAGTTGGCACCACCAACACGGCGTGCTTTAACTTCTAGTACAGGCATAATGTTTTTGATAGCTGCTTCAAACACTTCCATCGGCTCTTTACCTGTACGTTCTTGGATCATGTTAAAAGCGTTGTATAGAATGGTCTGAGCGACCCCTCTTTTGCCATCTAGCATAATGCGATTGATTAAACGAGTTACCAGTTTGCTATTATAAATAGGATCTGGCAATACGTCTCTGCGAGTAACTGGACCTTTACGAGGCATAGTTATCCCCCTTTCTGAAAAAGTTCATTCGTTGCTAATTTTTTTATTACTTTTTCGCTGCTTTTGGACGCTTCGCACCATATTTGGAACGAGCTTGTTTACGGTTGTTAACACCGGAAGTATCCAATGCGCCGCGCACGATGTGATAACGTACCCCTGGAAGATCTTTGATTCTTCCTCCACGGATCAATACAACACTGTGCTCTTGCAAGTTGTGTCCGATACCTGGGATGTACGCAGTTACCTCAACACGATTTGTAAGACGAACACGAGCATATTTACGAAGAGCGGAGTTCGGCTTCTTTGGTGTCATAGTACCTACACGAGTACATACACCACGCTTTTGAGGAGCGCTGATATTGGTTGATTCTCTTTTCAGAGCGTTAAAACCTTTTTGAAGAGCCGGAGACTTCGACTTTTCCACCTTTGCTTGACGTCCTTTACGAACGAGCTGGTTAATTGTTGGCATTTCGCCACCTCCTTCCGAAATTGATCATTCATTTCAAGCCCACAGATCCAGGCGAATCGTAAATGAACAAAGGAAAAGTTTCTACCAGCACCACTTTGCAGTTTTGCGGCAAAAACGCATTTGCATTATTCATTTACTACAGCTGCTACAGCAGCTCCAACTTCAATACCACACGCCTTACCTAACAACTTCATAGAGTCAACGTATGTTACTTTAACCTCCAGTTTCTTGCAAAGGTTAACTATTTTTATCGTTATTCGCGGATCTGCATCTTTAGCAACAAAAACTTCTGAAGCCTTGCCCAATTCTACCATTTTTGCAACTTGCTTTGTGCCTGTACTTATGTTCGAAGCCTGTTTTACTTTTTCATAAGACATGTAAAAACATCCTCCAAAGGACAGGAGACTATTGATAAATTGGCACACTTCGATATATTAGCACTATGAAAGCACCATTGTCAAGAAAAACACTTGCCTTCATAAAGAATTCACATTGAGCTCCTCATGAAGGCAACCATTATGCTTTTCTTGTAGATCGTTATTCTACTGGAACTGGTTCCATATCTAAGGAATCCTCAACGATTCCCACTTCATTCGGGTTGGTTATACGAATGTTGCGGTATCTCGGCATTCCTGTTCCTGCTGGAATCAGCTTACCGATGATAACATTTTCTTTCAATCCAAGAAGCTGATCGACCTTGCCTTTAATCGCTGCATCAGTCAAAACTCTTGTCGTTTCTTGGAAGGAAGCCGCAGACAAGAAGGAATCCGTTTCAAGCGATGCTTTGGTGATACCCAACAACACAGGTTTCGCAACAGCAGGCTCTTGATCAGAGAATAAAGCTACTTTGTTAGCATCTTCATACTCGTGGATATCCACAAATGCGCCTGGCAATAGAGTAGTGTTACCTGCATCGACGATACGTATTTTACGAAGCATCTGACGAATCATTACTTCGATATGCTTATCGTTAATTTCTACCCCTTGGTTACGGTATACGCGTTGTACTTCCTGCAAAATGTAGTTCTGTACGCCGCGAATCCCTTTGATACGAAGCATTTCCTTAGGATCAATTGAACCTTCTGTAAGCTCATCGCCTGCTTCAACTTGTTGATTGAGCGATACGCGAACACGAGAGCCGTAAGGAACTGCATAAACTTTGGATTCCGCTTCACCCAAAACCTCAATTTCCCGACGGTCTTTGGCTTCACGAATATCTTTAACAATACCATCCAGCTCAGAGATAATGGCTTGCCCTTTAGGATTACGCGCTTCGAACAACTCTTGAATACGCGGCAAACCTTGGGTAATATCGTCTCCTGCTACACCACCGGTATGGAACGTACGCATCGTCAACTGAGTTCCCGGTTCACCGATCGATTGTGCAGCTATAATACCAACTGCTTCCCCGATTTCAACATGCTGTCCGGTTGCCAAGTTACGGCCGTAACATTTCTTACATACACCATGGCTGGAACGGCAGCTTAATACCGAACGGATTTGCAGCTTTTCAATACCGGCTTCAATGATTTTATCAGCAATTCCTGCTTCAATTAATTCATTGCGACCAATGATTTCTTCGCCGGTCTTTGGATTGCGAATCGTTTCAAAAGCATATCTGCCTTCGATACGGTCATACAGATCCTCAATAACCTCTTTACCGTCTTGAATTCTGCTTACAGTAAAGCCTTTATCGGTACCGCAATCCTCATCACGTACGATAACATCTTGAGCTACGTCAACCAGACGTCGAGTCAGGTAACCTGAATCCGCTGTACGAAGGGCTGTATCCGCCAAACCTTTCCGCGCTCCGTGGGTAGAGATAAAGTACTCCAATACCGTCAGACCTTCACGGAAATTCGATTTGATAGGCAACTCGATAATTTTACCGGATGGGTTAGCCATCAGACCCCGCATACCGCCAAGCTGTGTAATTTGTGACTTATTACCTCGCGCCTTGGATTCAACCATCATGTTAATGGAGTTATATTTGTCGAGTGACTTCATCAGAATATCTGTGAGCTCATCCTTCGCTTTACTCCAGATCGCAATGACGCGGTCATAACGCTCTTCGTCCGTGATCAAGCCGCGGCGGTACTGATTAGTTACTACACTTACTTTATCATCGGATTCTTTAAGAATGGCTACCTTTTCAGGCGGTACATTTACATCCGAAACTGCGATGGTGATACCGGCTTTTGTCGAATAAGTAAAACCAAGTTCCTTAATACGGTCCAAAATAATAGATGTAAGTGTTGTATGGTATTTACGGAAACACTCGGCGATAATCGATCCCAGATATTCCTTACCTACAGCTTTAGCCTCAGGCAGATCCAACATGATTTGGCGAATATTCGCGCCTTTATCGAACACAAAATATTGATCAGAAGCACCTGCCAACAAATTAGCCTTGGTCGGCTCATTGATGTAAGGGAAATCCTCTGGGTATATTTCGTTGAAAATGACTTTACCAATGGTTGTAATAAGCATAGCTTCTTGCTGTTGAGGCGTGAAGCTTGTTTTGTTCAACGCTTTGGCAGGAATAGCTATACGAGCATGCAAGGATGCAGCACCGCGCTGGTATAAGGATACCGCTTCATGCACAGTACGAACAATCGTTAAAGCTCCATTAGCTTCTTTATTATCGGTAGTTAAGTAGAAACTACCCAAGATCATATCCTGTGAAGGTGTAACAACCGGCTTACCGTCTTTTGGATTCAAAATGTTACCGGATGCCAACATTAGTACGCGAGCTTCCGCTTGAGCTTCTGAGGACAATGGAACGTGAACCGCCATTTGGTCACCGTCAAAATCGGCATTATATGCCGTACATACCAATGGATGAAGCTTGATAGCGCGACCTTCAACCAGGATAGGCTCAAACGCCTGAATACCTAATCTATGCAGCGTAGGTGCGCGGTTCAGCAGAACCGGATGCTCCTTAATTACTTCTTCCAATACATCCCAAACCTCAGGACTGACACGTTCAACTTTGCGTTTAGCGCTTTTGATATTATGAGCAAGGCCTTTATTAACCAGCTCTTTCATAACAAATGGTTTGAACAGCTCAAGTGCCATTTCCTTCGGAAGACCACATTGGTACATTTTCAAACTAGGTCCTACTACGATAACCGAACGACCGGAATAGTCGACACGTTTACCTAGCAAGTTTTGACGGAAACGGCCTTGCTTACCTTTAAGCATATGGCTAAGCGATTTTAAAGGCCGATTACCCGGACCTGTTACTGGACGACCACGACGGCCGTTATCGATCAAAGCATCAACCGCTTCCTGCAGCATCCGTTTCTCATTTTGAACAATGATATCAGGTGCTCCCAAGTCCAACAGTCTTTTCAGACGGTTATTCCGGTTGATCACTCGACGGTAAAGGTCATTCAAGTCAGAAGTCGCGAAACGACCTCCATCCAATTGAACCATCGGACGAAGCTCTGGCGGGATGACCGGAAGTACATCCAGAACCATCCAACCAGGCATATTTTTGGAGTTACGGAAAGCTTCCATTACCTCCAACCGCTTGATAGCACGATTACGGCGCTGTCCTTGAGCAGTCTTCAGTTCTTCCTTGAGCATTTCCACTTCTCTTTCGATCTCGATATCCTGAAGCAGCTTCTTCACAGCCTCAGCGCCCATGCCAGCTTGGAATGCATAGCCGTATTTCTCACGATAGCTGCGATATTCCTTTTCGGACAACAGCTGCTTCTTCTCAAGCGGTGTATCTCCTGGATCCGTAACTACATAAGAAGCGAAGTAGATAATCTCTTCGAGTGAACGAGGAGACATATCCAATGCCAAGCCCATGCGGCTAGGAATTCCTTTGAAGTACCAAATATGAGAAACGGGTGCAGCCAGTTCGATATGACCCATGCGTTCGCGGCGAACCTTTTGACGGGTTACCTCAACACCGCAACGGTCACAAACTACGCCTTTATAACGGACACGCTTATACTTACCGCAATGACATTCCCAGTCCTTTGTTGGACCAAAAATCTTTTCGCAAAACAGACCTTCCTTTTCAGGTTTCAAGGTTCTGTAGTTAATTGTTTCCGGCTTTTTAACTTCCCCGCGGGACCACGAACGTATCTTTTCTGGAGAAGCTAATCCAATTTTCATAAATTCGAAGTTGTTAACGTCCATCAAGGAGCAACCCTCCTTAAGAAGAATGTACTATATGATAAGAAAACCTCTTATCGGGGGCAGAGCCTAGCTAACTTTACGTTATTCTACACCTAACTCCGTGCCTTCGAGATTGAGATTCAGCTTGTCGCTTGTTACCTCATCCTCGTCGTCTGTTTCCTTCATCTCGATCTCTTGCTCGTCTCCAGACAGTATCTTAACGTCCATACCTAAGCTTTGAAGTTCTTTTATCAAAACTTTAAAGGATTCCGGAACACCAGGCTCTGGAACATTCTCCCCTTTGACAATGGATTCGTACGTTTTAACACGTCCCACCACATCATCGGACTTAACCGTCAATATTTCTTGAAGTGTATATGCGGCCCCATAGGCCTCCAACGCCCAAACTTCCATCTCACCGAAACGCTGTCCACCGAACTGAGCTTTACCACCCAGCGGCTGCTGTGTAACGAGTGAGTAAGGACCTGTGGAACGTGCATGGATCTTATCGTCAACCATGTGCGCCAGCTTAATCATATACATGACGCCAACGGTAACTTCACGCTCAAACGGTTCGCCCGTACGACCGTCATACAGCAATGTCTTACCATTGCGCTGCATACCGGCTTCTTCCATTGCATCAAACACGTCATACTCGCGAGCGCCGTCAAATACTGGCGTTGCCGTATGAATACCGAGGTATTTAGCAGCCATACCCAAGTGAACTTCCAGCACCTGTCCAATGTTCATCCGGGAAGGAACGCCCAGCGGGTTCAAAACAACCTGTACCGGAGTACCATCAGGCAAGAACGGCATGTCCTCTTCAGGTAAAATGCGCGCGATAACCCCTTTATTACCGTGGCGACCGGCCATTTTGTCCCCTTCGGAGATTTTCCGTTTTTGCGCAATGTAGACACGCACCAGCTGATTAACACCTGGAGGAAGCTCATCACCGTTCTCACGTGTGAACACCTTAACATCAACGACAATACCGTCGGTACCATGCGGTACACGAAGCGATGTGTCACGTACTTCACGAGCTTTTTCCCCAAAAATAGCGTGCAGCAAACGTTCTTCAGCCGTAAGCTCAGTAACCCCTTTAGGTGTTACTTTACCGACCAAGATATCTCCTGCGCCGATCTCCGCACCAACACGAATAATACCGCGCTCGTCCAAATTCTTCAGCGCATCTTCACCGACGTTCGGGATATCACGCGTGATTTCTTCGGGACCCAATTTGGTATCTCTGGCTTCTGATTCGTATTCCTCGATGTGAATCGAAGTGTATACATCCTCTTTAACCAGCTTCTCGCTCAGCAAGATCGCATCCTCATAGTTGTAACCTTCCCAAGTCATGAAGGCAACGACTACGTTGCGTCCAAGCGCCAATTCACCCATTTCCGTGGATGGACCGTCAGCTAGAATATCGCCTGCGCGAACTTGTTCGCCTTTATGGCAAATTGGACGTTGGTTAATACAAGTACCTTGGTTGGAACGCATAAACTTATGAAGTTTGTGCTTGATCAAGTCTCCGTTTACCAGCTTGCCATCCACTATCGCTTGACGGCGAACCCAGATCTCATTAGCCGACACTCTTTCGACAACTCCATCAACCTTGGAAACGATACACACACCGGAATCCTTAGCCGACTTATGCTCCATACCTGTACCCACGAGAGGTGACTTAGGAATAAGCAAAGGCACGGCTTGACGCTGCATGTTTGAACCCATCAACGCACGGTTGGAGTCATCATTTTCAAGGAACGGAATCAACGCTGTAGCTACTGAAACAACCTGTTTAGGAGATACGTCCATGTAGTCGACACGTTCTTTTGGAAGAATCAAGTTATCGTCCTTGAATCTAACGATAGCCGTGTCATTTGCAAGATGGCCTTCTTCCGTTAATTTCGTGTTCGCTTGCGCTACAACATAGTTATCTTCTTCATCCGCTGTTAGATAAGCGATTTGTTCGGTAACAATGCCTGTCTTTGGATCAACCCAACGGTACGGAGCCTCAATGAAGCCATATTCGTTGATTCTTGCGAAAGTAGACAAGGAGTTGATCAAACCAATGTTCGGACCCTCTGGAGTCTCGATAGGACACATACGGCCATAGTGGGAGTGATGCACGTCACGAACCTCAAAGCCCGCGCGTTCCCTGGTCAAACCGCCGGGTCCCAACGCTGATAAGCGGCGCTTATGCGTAAGTTCTGCCAACGGATTCGTTTGGTCCATAAATTGCGACAACTGAGAGCTTCCGAAAAACTCTTTAATCGATGCAATTACCGGTCTAATATTAATTAACGCTTGAGGCGTAATAACATTTGCGTCTTGAATCGACATCCGCTCACGGACCACACGTTCCATACGAGACAAACCGATACGGAACTGATTTTGAAGCAGCTCACCAACAGAACGCAATCTTCTGTTACCAAGATGGTCAATATCATCCGTATTGCCGATGCCATGCAAAAGATTAATAAAATAGTTAATCGAAGCAATAATATCTGCAGGGGTAATATTCTTTACAGTTTTATCGATTTTGCCATTAGCTATGACCTTTACGATTTTACCGTCTTCAATTGGAGAGAACACATTGATGCACTGTAGCGGTATATGTTCCAAATCATTCATACCGTTAGGCGCTGTGTATTCCTTGAAGCCCACATTCTTTTCCAAGAACGGAAGAACATCATCCAACAATCTGCGGTCCAGCAATTGTCCTGCTTCAGCAATAATCTCGCCTGTTTCAGGGTCAATTAAAGATTCAGCTAAACGTTGGTTAAACAGACGGTTTTTGATATGCAGCTTTTTATTGATTTTGTAACGTCCTACATTCGCTAAATCATAGCGTTTCGGATCGAAGAAGCGAGCTACCAGCAAACTTCTTGCATTATCCAGCGTAGGTGGTTCGCCTGGACGCAAGCGCTCATAGATCTCGATAAGAGCCTTATCCGTAGAATCCGTATTATCCTTATCCAGCGTATTACGGATATACTCATCGTCACCCAACAAGTCCAAAATATCCGCGTCCGTCCCGAAACCCAAGGATCTCAACAGAACAGTAACTGGAATTTTACGAGTACGATCTATCCGGACATAAATAATATCTTTAGCATCCGTCTCTAGCTCCAACCACGCGCCGCGGTTAGGAATTACTGTAGCTGTGTATGTTTTCTTACCGTTTTTATCCACTTTCGTGCTAAAATAGACGCTAGGAGAACGAACCAACTGGCTGACGATAACCCGTTCAGCACCATTGATAATAAAAGTCCCTGTTTCCGTCATCAATGGGAAATCTCCCATAAATACTTCCTGTTCTTTGACCTCACCAGTTTCTTTATTGATCAAGCGCACTTTCACACGAAGCGGAGCTGCGTAAGTCACATCGCGTTCCTTGGACTCATCCACCGAATACTTAGGCTCCCCTAAGCTATAATCAATGAACTCCAACACTAAATTCCCCGTAAAATCCTGAATAGGGGAAATATCCTGAAACATTTCACGCAATCCTTCTTCCAAAAACCATTCGTACGATTTTTGTTGGATTTCGATAAGGTTTGGAACTTCCAATACCTCATGAATCCGAGCGTATGACCTGCGTTTGCGTCGACCTAATTGAACAAGATGACCCGCCAACTTTGATTCACCCCTCATGTCTACTCAATAGAACAAAATAAAAGCCTCTTTCCTGAAGCCTTCTCGAGTAAATACCGCCCAAGTGAAACTCCTTTTAGAAGCTTTTTCCAAACATTGAATCTCGACTTACCATATTTTTCTTCATACCTTGTAGGTTTTACTTAAAATTTAAACATTATACGTATAACATTTAAATTTTATTCACCCTGTCGCGAAAATAAATCTTGACATTTTAGTAAACTAAAGAGATATTACCCACTTTAATACTGACATTTTATTATAATAACACATCCGAAAAGTCAAGTCAACATTTTTTCCTTAGTGCCCACCATCATCCTCGAAGTGTCCCCTCCCAAACCTTCCCCGCCGGGAGGGCCACAAAGGGCCGCCGCCCTCTGGACACCCGCTGTGCGCATTGTTACTGTGTACGTTTGGATCGCTTTCATCCCTACGGGACACGCTTAACGGTTGTGCTTATGGTGCGGGAGCGCTACACAGTGCCTCTTCATCGCTTTCGTCCTATCGGACATGCTATCCGTTTGTCGTTGATCCGACAGTTTCTGCTAAGAGGTGCTGTCCCTTCGGGATTCGCTGACGGATCACTTTTGGGACATTAAATGGGTAGATGTTCTAGTTATTGTTACTTTATTGCTCTAATCACTCGGTACCCTTTATCCTTGGTTACTTCAGTCACCTTGGCAAACAAACTTTCCAGCTTGGCAAACGCCGATGGCGCTCCCTGCTTTTTTTGGATAACAATCCATAATGAGCCGCCGGCGTTCAGCACCTCGTAAGCTTGCTCAAATATACGGTGAACTGTTTCCTTGCCTGCCCGGATAGGAGGATTCGTTATCACTACATCAAAATTCCGGTTAATTACAGCGCCCAGCATATCACTCTGCAAAATCTCCACGTTAGTAATTTGATTGCGCTGCGCATTCTGCTTCGCCAGTTCAACCGCTCTTTCATTGATATCAACCATTGTCACTTTCCCTCGAACCGCCAGCCCCGCAGCCGCAAAGCCAATAGGACCATAACCACAGCCGACATCCAGCACTTCTGCTTTATCAGGTATATCAAGAGCTTCGATCAGCACTTTAGACCCATAATCCACTCCTCGTTTTGAGAATACGCCAGCATCCGTCACAAATGTATATTTACGGCCGCGCAATGATTCCTCAATTGTATGAGCCTTATGCGCCGTTGTTGGTTTTTGCGAATAATAGTGCTCCACTTCTACTCTCCCTCCGGACACCCTTTAGTCGCGACTGCCGCACGAGTTGTTTCTCTTAAAAACGGTAAGAAATGCTTCTATTCGAAGCCCTCTCCACGAAGATACATTCGTGTCTTAGCGGTGCTTTTCTTGCAGCTTCGCTGAAAACTTATAAAGTCTAATATTATCAAAAAACCCCTTGAAGTAACTCCAAGGGGCTTCTGAAAAGCTGGGTACTTATTTTACTTCTACGCCAGCGCCTGCTTCTTCAAGCTTCGCTTTAACCGCTTCTGCTTCTTCTTTACCCACTTTTTCTTTGATTGCTTTTGGTGCGCTATCAACCAAGTCTTTTGCTTCTTTCAAGCCAAGACCAGTGATTTCGCGAACTACTTTGATAACGTTGATTTTGGACGCGCCAGCGCTGTTCAAAATTACGTCGAATTCGGATTGCTCAACAACTTCAGCAACAGCTGCGCCGCCGCCTGCTGCTACTGGAGCTGCAGCAGTTACGCCGAATTCTTCTTCGATTGCTTTAACAAGATCGTTCAATTCCAAAATAGTCATACCTTTGATTGCTTCTAAGATTTGTTCTTTACTCATGGTATATAAACCTCCGATTAATTGTTTTTTTATGAAACAGTTGCCAATTGCTTATTAAGCCTCTTGAGCGCTGCCGTCTTTTTCTGCCACTGCTTTAACCGCAAGGGCGAAGTTGCGAACAGGAGCTTGAAGCACGCTGAGCAACATGGACAACAAACCTTCTCTGGATGGAAGATCAGCCAATGCCTTGATTTGGTCATAACCAACCACTTTACCTTCAACTACACCTGCTTTAACGCTAAGTTTATCGTTCTTCTTAGCAAAATCTGTTAAGATTTTAGCTGGAGTTACGATATCGTCTTTACTGAATGCGATGGCTGTTGGGCCAGTCAAATACTCATCCAGTGCACTTAACTCAGCATTCGCAGTAGCACGTCTAGCCAAAGTATTCTTCAATACTTGGAACTCAACGCCTGCTTCACGCAGTTGTCTACGAAGCTCGGTTACTTGAGCCACGTTCAGACCGCGGTAATCCGCAACAATTGTGCATGAGCTTTCTTTCAGCTTGTCAGTAACTTCACTCACTTGCTGAGATTTAATCTCAAGGGTTTTTGCGTTTGCCATTTTTTGCACCTCCTAAGAGCTTTCGTAAGAAAGCTGTCATCGTAAGCATTTTGCTTAGCTTCACAGGGAAGCTAGCATTGTAAGAAATCACTTTGCTTCCGCAAAGAAGCAACTTAATCATTCAGGTCATTACTTAACTCGTAAACTATTCGCCAGTGTCCTGCAACTACATCCCGCTAAACGCGAAGATGCCTTCGCAGACACTGCGAAGGCATGATGAGCGATTTAATCTTTGTACTTAAGCAAAGATACCGATCTTATATCATAACACCTCGGCAGGAAATTAAGTTTGAATAATCAAACACCTGCTGTCTACGGTAAGTCATATTCATTTGTTAGCTTAGATAGGTTAGCACGTGTAACTTCAAAAGTCAACTGCCAAACTTATCTAAAGGTTTGAACGTTTACGCGAGCACTAGGACCCATCGTTGAGGAAACTGCGATGTTCTTAAGGTATACACCTTTAGCAGCTGCAGGTTTCGCTCTTACCAAAGCATCAACCAATGCGCGGAAGTTGTCAGCCAACTTATCAGCATCAAAGGATACTTTACCGATTGGAGCATGGATTTGTCCAGCCTTATCCAAGCGATATTCGATTTTACCAGCCTTGATCTCCTGAACTGCTTTTGTTACATCAAATGTAACTGTACCAGCTTTAGGATTCGGCATCAAACCTTTACCACCCAAGATACGACCCAATTTACCCACTTCACTCATCATGTCGGGAGTAGCTACGCAAACATCAAAGTCGAACCAGCCCTGCTGGATCTTATTGATCATGTCTTGATCGCCTACGAAATCAGCACCAGCTGCTTCCGCTTCTCTGGCTTTGTCACCTTTTGCGAATACAAGAACACGTTTAGTTTTACCAGTTCCGTGTGGCAATACAACAACGCCACGAACAGCTTGGTCTTGTTTCCTAGGGTCTACACCCAAACGAACTGCAACTTCAACGGTTTCGTCAAACTTTGCAGGCGCCGATTTCTTAACAAGCTCAATCGCTTCAGCCGGCTCATACGATGCTTCAGCATCGATCAGCTTAGAAGCTTCCAAATACTTTTTACCATGTTTAGGCACTTTGTTTATCCTCCTCGTGTGGTATTAGCGGAATATCCTCCCACTTAAAGCGCAACTGTTACATCAGCAAAGCGATGTCAGTTGTCACTCATGGCGCAACCTTTTGCATAGCAAAGTTGGTTGTCACCGTCAAGAAACGCAAGCACGGCGATTCGTATTAATCTACGATAGTTACGCCCATGCTGCGAGCCGTACCTTCGATCATACGCATTGCAGCCTCAACGGATGCAGCGTTCAGGTCAGGCATTTTTTGCTCAGCGATCTCGCGAACAGTCGCGCGATTCACAGTTGCAACTTTCTTTTTGTTAGGCTCGCCTGAACCTTTCTCAATCTTTGCAGCTACGCGGAGCAATACAGCAGCCGGTGGCGTTTTGCAAATGAAAGTGAAAGAACGATCCTCAAATACTGTAATCTCAACAGGAATAATCAAACCTGCTTGATCTGCAGTACGAGCGTTAAACTCTTTACAAAAAGCCATGATGTTAACACCCGCTTGACCAAGAGCCGGACCGATAGGTGGAGCCGGATTCGCTTTTGCAGCATTAACTTGCAGTTTAACAACTTTAATAACCTTCTTTGCCATTGTGTGACACCTCCTTGCATGTAGTATGACGGTTTAGTAGCGTTTAGAGTTTCTCCACTTGATGGTAATCCAGCTCTAAAGGTGTTTCCCGCCCGAACATGTTTACAAGAACCTTAAGCTTAGCCTTGTCGATAAGAATTTCTTCGACCGACCCAACAAAATTCGCAAAAGGACCCACCATAACACGCACAGTATCTTTGAGATCGAAGTCGATCTTCGGTTTTGGTTCTTCCATGCCCATATGCTTGAGAATAGATTCTACTTCATCAGGAAGCAGAGCAGTCGGCTTAGATCCAGACCCTGTCGAACCGACAAAGCCCGTTACACCCGGAGTATTACGAACGACATACCACGAATCATCGGTTTGGATCATTTCGACCAAAACGTAACCCGGATATACCTTGCGCATAACCGTTTTTTTCTTGCCGTCCTTGTTCACAATCTCTTCTTCCATCGGAACCAAAACGCGAAAGATTTTGTCCAACATATTCATAGACTCTACGCGTTTCTCCAAGTTTGCCTTGACCTTATTCTCATACCCTGAATAGGTATGTACGACGTACCATCTTTTTTCCATTTCCATTATTAGCCACCTAACTCCCGCTTATTTAAAAATAAGACGAAGCAGCTCAGAAATCCCCAAATCAAGTACGTAGAAGTAAATGGTTACAAAGACAACCGTAAACAGAACGACTAGCGTATAGCTGATCAGTTCTTTACGACTTGGCCACTTCACCTTTTTTAATTCAGACCAACTGTCCGTAAAAAAGGAAAATGTGTTCTTCATTCTAGCTAAAAAGGACACAACTACACCTCCAAAGACTACCTAGTTTCGCGATGAGCGGTATGTTCATTGCAAAACTTGCAAAACTTCTTCAACTCCATGCGGTCTGGATTGTTGCGCTTATTTTTATTGGACGTATAGTTTCTTTGCTTGCAGTTCGTGCACGCTAACGTGATTATAACCCGCATGATGTACACCTCCTACGGACCAGCCTCGTATTTTGAAAACCTTAAACGATCAGCAAAAAAACGCCTCAAATTTTAGGGCTACCTGAATACTTTAGCATAGCGCCAAATTCATGTCAAGATAATCCTAGCAATACAACCGCTCATCTGTATTATCTACAGATTCTAGTATTAACGCTGCGAGGAAAGGATAAACAATATACAAAAAAAATAAAGCACCCCGCTCTTCGCGACAGGTGCCATCTATGCGTCCCTTACTTCCAAATACCGCTCTAACTTTCGTTTAACCCGCTGCAGAGCATTATCAATCGACTTCACATGGCGGTCTAAATCGACCGCAATTTCCTGATAGGAACGGCCATCCAAATAAAGCATAAGTACCCTGCGCTCAAGGTCGCTTAGTATCTCGCCCATTTTATCTTCCAGACCACTGAACTCTTCTTGATTAATGATCAATTCCTCAGGGTCGGTAACTCGGGAACCGCAGATGACATCCAGCAAGGTGCGGTCAGAATCTTCGTCATAAATAGGCTTGTCCAGCGATACATAAGAATTAAGAGGTATATGCTTCTGCCTGGTTGCGGTTTTAATAGCTGTTATGATCTGACGAGTGATACACAGTTCTGCAAAAGCTTTAAAGGAAGCGAGCTTGTCTCCACGAAAATCACGAATAGATTTATATAATCCTATCATACCTTCTTGCACGATATCTTCCCTATCAGCACCTATTAGAAAATAGGAGCGTGCTTTGGCTCGGACAAAGTTTTTGTACTTGTTAATCAAATACTCCAATGCGTCACTTTCGCCATCGCGGACCGCCTCGACAATATCTTCATCTGCCTTGAGGTCATATTCATGCATTCTCAATTCTTTGAGGTCGACACTCACCAATAATCCCTCCGGCCCTGGCAAGACTGCGAATAACTATACCTGTGTTCTACATGAAAGATAGAATCAGTATACATTATGTAATCTAACATCGTCAACCAAATTCACACTAGTAAAAGCTTGAAATACCTACTATTACTGGCCTCTTCGCCACTTTTCGAACAACTCTTTCATCTCGCTGCTCAGCTTGCTATCGAACGTATTTCTTTTAGAAGGGGCATCCTCGCGGATTTTCTGCTGAATCTCCCGTCGAGATAGCCTTATCTTAACCAATAGCTCGCTCGCCGGAACGCGAAAAGCTCCTTTTCCAAAAATGACATGCTGCTCCGTCATATCTGAAGTGGCCACATAAATCTGCTTTCTCCGCCCGATATGTTCCGTAACCAATCGCTCAATCAGCTCATCAGCGGTTTCCTTCTCCTTGGTGTAATAAATGCGCAGCTTGCTCTGCACATACTTACCTCCCAATCCGGGAACAAAGTAGGCGTCGAAAACAAGCAGCACTTTTACCCCTGAGAAAGACTGATATTCAGCTAACTGCTCAATGAGCCGGTCCCGCGCTTCCTCCAAGCTTATATCTTTTAACTTTTGCAGCTCCGGCCAGGCGCCGATAATGTTATAGCCGTCTACAATAAGTATTTCTTGAATCATACCTGTAACACCATCTATTTCTTGGACAAGCGCTGGCGAATCACTTCATACATCAACACGGACGCCGCCACGGATGCATTCAATGAATTGACGTGTCCGAACATAGGCAACTTCAGTAAAAAGTCACATTTTTCCTTAATAAGCCTGCCCATGCCTTTCTGTTCATTCCCTATTACCAGCGCCAGCGGCATATTAAGGTTTGTTTGATACACCGGCTGCTGGGCCGCAACATCTGCTCCCGCTATCCAGACACCCCGCTCCTTAAGCAGCTCGATCGTTTGCGCCAGATTCGTGACACGCGCTACTGCCACATATTCCACAGCGCCTGCCGATGTTTTGGATACCGTTGCAGTTAAGCCGACCGACCTGCGTTTGGGAATAATCACCCCATGAACCCCAGTACAGTCAGCTGTTCTAAGAATCGAGCCCAGGTTATGAGGATCTTCAATCTCATCGAGAATCAGAATGAACGGCTCTTCGTTCCTGCTTTGAGCGATGGCCAAAATATCCTCCACTTCCACATAATCATAAGCTGCAACTTGAGCAACTACCCCTTGGTGCTGAATATTATCTACCATTTGGTCCAGCTTCCGTTTATCGGCGAATTGAACAATAACACCATTCTGTTTTGCTTCTGCAACGATGGGTTGTGTCAGCTGCTTTTGCGCATTTTCGGCGATCCAAATTTTATTGATCGTTCGTCCGGACCGAAGTGCTTCCAGCACTGAATGCTTCCCCGCTAGAAATTCTAATTCTTCCTCCATTATCGTTCTCTCCTTTTATACGGCTTCAAACCTGTTCTCTGTGTAAAATCTTTGTTAGGTTTAAATTTAATTAGTCACGTTCCAAAGACATCATCATCAAATATTGCAGCCGTTCCAGCTGTTTAGTGTAGTATAAGAAACCGATCAAGCATTCAAAGGCCGTGCTGTGGCGGTATTCCAGAATATCCGCATTTTTGGCCGAGCTGCCTGACTTGGCATTACGCCCCCGTTTTACGATATCCGTTTCTTCATCGGTCAGATGGGGCATCCATCGCTGCAGCGATTTGGCTTGTGCTTTGGCCGATACGTACTGTGTGGATAGACGGTGCAAATGGTTAGGACGGTGATTGATCTGGGCTATTACATATTGGCGAACAAATACCTCGTAAACCGCATCCCCGATATAAGCAAGCACTATCGGATTTAACAGCTTAGGTTCTTTGGCCGGAGGAAAGGAGAACAGACCGGAGTCTAAGGAAAAAGGCTCCTTCATTAATTTCGCCGCCAGCGGATACCTTGAGGTGTATCCTCCAGAATAATCCCCCGCTCCGTCAGCAAATCACGAATTTCATCGGCACGAGCCCAATTTTTCGTTTTACGAGCTTCCGTACGGTCTATAATCAGCTGTTCGATCTCCTCGTCAAGCAGCCCTTCTTCCTCATGTGCTAGTATGCCCAGGATACGGTCCATAGCTTCGAACTGCTCTAGCAAAAGCTTAAGAGAGCTGCTAGTAACGGCCTCTTGCTGCAAGTAAAGGTTCGATGCATTGACCAACTCATACACAGCTGTAACGGCATCCGGCGTATTGAAATCGTCATTCATCTTGGCTTCGAATTGGCTCCTTGCCTCTTCGACAGCTTGTTTGACTCCATTATCGGTATCGCCGTCTCCAGCCGCGGACAAACGATGTTTAATATTAGCCACGCAATTTTCAATACGAGCCAATCCATTCTTGGCTTGCTCGATAGTATCATTGCTAAAGTTCAACGGGTTGCGGTAATGGGCAGATAGCATAAAATAGCGAATGACCTGCGAACTGAGCGTTTGCAGCAGCTGGTTCACATTCACGCTGTTCCCAAGCGACTTGCCCATTTTTTCATTATCGATATTGATGTAACCGTTATGCATCCAATAATTAGCCATCGCGTGACCGGTCAAACATTCGGACTGGGCGATTTCGCATTCGTGATGAGGAAATTGCAGATCCTGTCCCCCGCCATGAATATCAATGGTATCTCCCAAATATTTACGAACCATCGCGGAACATTCAATATGCCAGCCAGGTCTTCCTTCTCCCCAAGGGCTTGACCATGATATTTCACCGGGCTTGGCTCCTTTCCAGAGCACAAAGTCCTGAGGGTTTTCCTTGCGATCGTCAACCTCGACCCGAATTCCGAACTGCAGCTCTTCCAGATTTTGTTGAGACAGCTTGCCGTAATCCGCAAATTTGGTTGTTCTAAAATATACATCGCCGCCTTTTTCATAGGCATAGCCCTTATCAACAAGTCCTTCGATAAAGGCAATAATTTCGTCGATATTTTCCGTTACTCGTGGATTCAAGGTTGCTTTGCGAACACCCAAGCCTTCCGTATCCTCATAAAATTTGCGAATAAACAAATCCGCCACTTCAGGAACCGTCAGCTCCATCTGAGCCGCTTTTTTGATCAACTTATCGTCTACGTCAGTGAAATTCACAACGTAATTAACTTCATAGCCTATGGATTCCAAATATCGTCTTACCACGTCAAAAAAGATCATCGGACGCGCATTGCCAATATGAATATAATCGTAAACGGTTGGGCCGCATACATACATTTTTACTTTGCCAGGCTCAATAGTCTGAAATGTTTCCTTCGTTCTGGATAACGTATTATAAATTTTTAACGTCATTCTCTTGGCTACCTCCACTTTTGGATTTTATAGTTGCCACTTCTACTTTCAGTTCTTCAATTTGCTCCTGCAATTGGCGGAACATATCGACTACGGGATCCGGTAAATTATTGTGATCCAGACGGCCTACACGAACGCCATCACGCTTTACCACACGACCGGGGATACCGACAACTGTACTGTTTGGAGGCACCTCGCTAAGCACTACCGCATTTGAACCAACCCTGGAATTATCCCCGACGGTAAAAGATCCAAGCACCTTGGCCCCGGATGCAATAACCACGTTGCTGCCGATCGTTGGGTGACGCTTGCCCTTTTCCTTGCCTGTTCCTCCCAAAGTGACGCCCTGATATAAAACAACATCATCACCGATCTCGCAAGTTTCACCAATGATGACTCCCATTCCATGGTCAATGAAAAAACGCCTTCCGATAATCGCACCTGGATGAATCTCGATGCCGGTCATAAAACGGCTAATTTGCGAGGTGATCCGCGCAGTGGTATACCACCGTTTCTTATATAAACAATGGGCCACACGGTGCGCCCAGAGAGCATGTAAACCGGAATAAGTGAACACCACCTCAAACCAGCTCCGCGCGGCGGGATCATTCTCAAATATAGTAGCGATATCTTCTCTCATGTGCTTGAACAAGACAACTCACCTGCTTCCTGCTTTCTTCCCTTTTCATAAGGTAAAGATTCTAAAATTCTATGAACAAATAGAAAAGCCCCCACAGCCATAACGGCTGCAGAGGCGAAAAGTCGCGGTTCCACTCTGCTTGGACATGCAGCTTCACGCAGGCTATGTCCATCTTGTGCGTTCGTAACGTGAACGAATTCGGTAAGACTACCTTGCCGTTATGCTTTGTGAACAAAGCCAATCAGCAGCTCGTCAATACGGCTCCCAGGTGCATTTCCAATCATAGGGAATGGACAGCTCTCAGCTTGGGATATCCCATGATGCGATACCCAACTATCCTCTCTGTGAAGCCCTAATAATTGTACTCTCCTGCTCTACGCCACGATCCATATATTTGTTTCAAGAACTTTCGGTTCTATGTTTTACTTTCTTAATCTTATATGAAAATCACATGGTTTACAATAATTTATTGAGTCTGGATATCACTTTAGATTTTCCAAGCAAGAAAACCGTGACATTCAGATCGGGGCCATGTGTCTGACCGGTGAGGGCGACACGGATGGTCATAAACAGCTGCTTCCCTTTGAAGCCGGTAGCTTTCTGCACTGCTTTAAGCATAGCAGGAATGTTCTCAACCGCAAAGGTTTCTGCCTGGGACACTTCATTCAGGAAGCCCTGCAGCACTACAGGCACATGCTCTTCCGTGAGCAAAGCCTTCGCCTCTTCCTCTTCATATGAAACATCCTCTTGGAAAAACAATTGCGACAATGGAACAATCTCGGCAGCATATTGCATTCTTTCCTGGTTCAGCCCAATCAGGCGGGTGACCCATTCCTGCTGCTCTGCTCCAAGCTCCTCTGGAACGAGCCCAGCCTTCTGCAGATGAGGCAATGCCAGCTCCACAACGCGGGACAGTTCAGCTTTTTTCAAATAATGATTATTCATCCAGTTGAGTTTATCCATATCAAACACGGCCGGACTCTTGGAAACCCGATCCAGATCGAATTGCTCGATCAGCTCTTCCTTGGTGAAAATCTCTTCTTCGCCCTTAGGGGACCAGCCCAGCAGCGCAATGAAGTTCAGCACCGCTTCAGGCAAATAGCCGAGCTCTTTATACTGCTGAATAAACTGTATGATGGACTCATCGCGTTTGCTCATTTTTTTGCGGTCTTGGTTCAATATAAGCGATAAATGCGCAAATTCCGGAATAGGCAGGCCTAGTGCCTCGTACATCATGATTTGTCTCGGCGTATTGGAAAGATGCTCTTCACCGCGAATAACAAGATTGATTTTCATCAAATGATCATCCAGAATAACGGCAAAATTATACGTAGGAATCCCGTCCGGACGTACGATAATAAAATCGCCAATTCCATTGGATTCAAACTCAACATGCTCACGAATCCGATCCTCAAAAGCAATAACCCGATTTTCCGTTACACGGAAACGGATCGAAGGCTTGCGGCCTTCCGCTTTGAACTTTTCCAGCGATTCCGGTTGAATCTGCCGGCATTTACCTGAATAGCGAGGCATCTCGCCTTTAGCCTCCTGATCGGCGCGCTCTTGCTCCAAATCCGCTTCTGAACAATAGCAGTGATACGCATGGCCGTTTTGCAGCAATTGATCAACGAAGGGCTGATACAGATCCAGCCTCTCAGTTTGACGATAGGGGGCGTAAGGACCTCCTATATCTACACTCTCATCCCAGTTCAACCCAAGCCAGTTCAAGCCTTCCAACTGGTTGCCAATCCCGGACTCTACATGGCGAGTCTGATCGGTATCTTCAAATCGGATAATAAATTGCCCTGCATGCTTGCGGGCGACCAAATAATCGAATAATGCCGTACGTGCGCCACCTATATGTAAATGTCCTGTGGGGCTTGGCGCATATCTTACACGCATTTGACCTGACATACAGCTTGCTCCCCTCTAATTTAAACTGCCTCTTTTAATAACCGTAAATTAAATATTCTTGTTATGATAGCACATCTTGGATTAAACAAACAACCGATTGTGCGGCAATTCCTTCACCGCGGCCAGCAAAGCCCAACTGCTCTGTCGTTGTAGCCTTTACATTGACCTGAGAAGGCTCTGCATCCAAGGCTTCGGCAATACGCTGTACCATTGCTGGAATATACGGAGCCATTTTGGGCTTTTGCGCAATAATGGTGGAATCGATGTTCCCGAGCTTGTATCCCGCTTCTTTCGCCAGCTTCCAAACATCCAGCAGCAGCTGGTAGCTGTCCGCATCCTTATAAGCTTGATCGGTGTCAGGAAAATGCTTGCCTATGTCTCCCATGCCTAATGCTCCCAGAATGGCATCGCTGATAGCATGCAGAAGCACATCCGCATCAGAATGCCCTAGCAGCCCCTTTTCATAAGGTATGTCGATGCCCCCGATAATGCACTTCCTTCCTTCCACCAGTTGATGCACGTCAAAGCCTTGTCCTACTCGAATCATTGTTATCTCTCTCCCCTTACATTCTGAATAATCCACTCCGCCCACGGCAAATCCTCAGGCGTTGTTATTTTAATATTATAATAATCGGACTCAACCACCTGCACCGGCGTTCCGATCCGCTCAACCAGCATGGCATCATCCGTTCCTGCAAAACCATCTTTCTCTGCTTGCTCGTATGCAAGTTTAAGCAATGAAAGACGAAAAGCTTGTGGGGTTTGAATAGCCCACAAGCTGCGCCGGTCTGGCGTAGACTCAATCTTTCCTTCGTTATTGACAATCTTGATCGTATCCTTAACGGGAACCGCAAGAACAGCAGCTTCCGCCTCCATCGCTTTGCGCCAGCATGCCAGAACATGCTCCACTGATGCGAAGGGACGGACTCCGTCATGTACCATAACCCATTCAACGTCCGAGCCCAGCACTTCAAGCCCTTTGTAAACAGAATCTTGCCTTTCCTTGCCGCCGGATACAACGTGCTTTACTTTGCTTAACGCAAACTGCTCGATGTAGCCGCTGCATCGATCCACATCGTCCGCACCCGTCACCAACACAACTGTATCCACCTGTTCGATCCGCTCAAACAAAGTCAATGTATATACAAGAATGGGTTTCCCGCTTAATTGCAAATATTGTTTACTTTCCTCTGTCTTCATTCGCGAGCCCTTGCCCGCGGCTACAACTACTACAGCCAGTTTCCCCATTGCATCCTCACCTGCCAGCTACCATCTGCGCGCGATCTACCTAGCGCGTTCACTCCTCTTATCATATACGTTTTAGAGAGCTTTTTCCAATAGTTTCGGTTTAGCGAAGATCATCCGGCCTGCAGAGGTCTGCAGCACACTTGTAACCAGTACGTCCAAAGTAGTGCCAATAAAGTCTCTCCCGCCCTCAACAACGATCATAGTCCCGTCATCCAGATAAGCAACGCCTTGTCCATGCTCCTTGCCATCCTTGATGACCTGCACCAGTATTTCCTCACCAGGCAGTACAACAGGCTTAACCGCATTAGCCAGATCGTTAATATTTAGAACAGACACGCCTTGAAGCTCACAAACTTTATTTAGGTTAAAATCATTCGTGATTACTTTACCTTGCAGTACCTTGGCGAGCTTAACCAGCTTGCTGTCCACCTCTGAAATTTCTTCAAAGTCACCTTCGTAAATCAAAACCTTAACATCCAGCTCTTTTTGGATCTTGTTAAGTATATCAAGCCCCCGACGTCCCCGGTTCCGCTTCAGCAAATCCGATGAATCCGCAATATGCTGCAATTCCTCCAACACAAATTCAGGGATAACCAGTGTACCTTCGATAAATCCGGTTTTACAAATATCTGCAATCCGACCGTCAATAATCACGCTGGTATCCAAAATTTTATGCTCTTCAAAGCCCTTCACTTCACCTGCTGCTCCACGTTCTTTGGATGAACGGGTTTTAGTAAGCAGCACAATAAACTCTTCTTTTTTTGCATAGCCCAAACGGAACCCTACAATACCGAGCATTGCCGTAAAAATAACATGCAGAAAGGGCGAGAACAACCCGGCTTGTCCGAATGGGGTTAGAAGCATTACAGCCAGCATCAATCCGATTGTCATGCCTGCCGTACCTGCAAGAAGGTCGGTAATCGGGACATGAGCGACCTTCTCCTCCCCCTTTTCCATCCATTTCAATCCATAGTTGACCACCCAGGAACTGAGCGTATAAAAGAGAACCACTCCGAGCAGCATCAGCCAATAAGCCTGGCCTGCAACCTCTTTCACACCAAAAACCGTTTCTATGAAATTAAAAAATGGTCGACCGACGGTATCACTCCACCCATAACCTAACACGCCTCCAATAACTGCAAAAAAGCTTTGAAACCATTTTTTCATCATAGAATCACCTCCATACCTTCAATTATAAAATTCGATTCGTTACAATTATGAACCAAATCTTACCTGCCTAATCGTCAGTTTTGAAGAAAATGCAAAAAAAGCACTCATTTTCCACTAAAGGAAAATAAATGCTTTTCATTTTCGCGTTAAACCTATAAGTAAGTCTAGATTTTTAAAGCAGCCTCTATAACGGAGTCGTTTCCGACTTCACTTCATCAAGGGACTTATTCTTTCTTTTACGTCTCGTAAAGAGTCGTTCAACGTTTTTTTTTAAGCCGTACAGCGCATAAAGAAGCAGCGGTACAAAAATCATTTTGGATAATGTGCCTGGGAACTGAACTGCAACTACAACCGCAATAACAACTACGATCGGTGTAATCCAGATAGCGGCTTTGGGAATCCCTATTTTCTTGAAGTTAGGATACTTCACAGTACTCACCATTAAATACGATAACAGTAAAGTGCTAAGAACTAATACAAATGTGTTCAATTCCTTTTGGAATAACGCAAGTGTACACAATACACCGCCAGCTGCCGGTATTGGAAGACCGATGAAATAGCCTGGAGTACCAGCTACAACATTAAATCTAGCCAAACGAAGCGCGCCGCAAATTGGGAAAATCGCCGTTACAATCCACGCAGCCGCTGCATTAAGCTCAGTAAAAGCAACTACGTACATAATGAATGCCGGTGCTACACCAAAAGAGATAACATCAGATAAAGAATCCAGTTCTTTACCAAACTCACTTTGTACGTTTAGAGCACGCGCCACACTACCATCCAATCCGTCCAACAACATAGCCACAATAACCATAATAGCTGCAAGCTCGGGCTTGTTGTTAAAAACGAGAATGATCGAAATAATTCCCAAAAACAAGTTCCCTACAGTAAAAAGATTGGGAAGAGATTTAGTTAACATTATTTGTCCACCTCTGGTTTACTTTACCCTAATAACTCTTATTATATTAGGATACCATCTGATTGTATGCAAGTTAAATATGTCTGTCAATGAGTACTTGATCTTGAATTCGTTTTAAACCTTCTTTTATTGTTCTCGCACGAACCTCACCAATCCCGTCAACTTCATCCAGTTCGTCTATAGTTGCCATCATTAGATGTGGGAGTCTTCCGAATTTTTCCACTAAATTGTGAATAATTACTGCAGGTAGACGAGGGATTTTGTTTAACACCCGATACCCTCTTGGCGATACGGTTTCCTCAGCAGTATTGTTACTGTGCTGATAGCCTAGCAGCCTGGCAATATGGTAATGATCCAAAATTTCTTCTGCCGCTAAACGTTTGAGACTGTTGGTCATATCTTTGATTCTATCATCATTTTGTTCTTTTACATAGTCTTTTAATAAAAGTTGCGCTTCCAGCTCGGTATTTCCAATCAATTCCTCCAGCTGCATACTGATAAGGCGCCCTTCTGTGCCTAATTCGTTGATATAGCGCTTAATCTCTGCACTGACGCGGAGCACCATTTCCACTCGTTGTATGACATTAGTTACATCATGTAGAGCGACCAATTCCTCAAATTCAGAAGCTCCCAAATTGGTTACAGCTTGATCCAATACCGATTTATAACGCTCCAGCGTCTGTATCGCTTGATTCGCTTTGGTAAGAATGACGCCTATATCCTTTAAACTATATCGAAGGTTTCCCTGATATAACGTAATCACATTACGCCTCTGCGAGATGGACACCACGAGCTTGGAGGTTTGTTTGGCAACCCGTTCAGCTGTCCGATGTCTAATCCCTGTTTCCGAAGAGGAAATAGAGGAGTCCGGTATAAGCTGAGTGTTAGCATAAAGAATTCGTTTCACATCTTCGCTTAAGATGATCGCTCCATCCATTTTGGCCAATTCATACAAATAATTGGGAGAAAAATCACAATTGATAGAAAAACCTCCATCAACGACCTCCATTACTTCCGGGCTGTAGCCAACTACGATCAAAGCTCCTGTTTTGGCCCGAAGCACGTTCTCCAATCCGTCTCGGAAAGGAGTTCCTGGTGCTACCATTTGCAGCAGTTGGCTCATTACATCCCGTTTTATTTCTTCCTTGCTCATGTTGTCCCCTCCCCCATTCCCCCATGTTGCCCCCACCCAAACCCTCCCCGCCGGGAGGGCTCCAAAGGGCTCCGCCCTCTGGACACCCGTCAGTTGTGACTGCTACGGCAGTGTTTTCAGAGCGCTTTCGTCCCTACGGGACACGCTTTACGGTGGTGCTTGTTTGTGCGTGACTGCTACGATAGTGTCTCTTGAACGCTTCCGTCCCTAGCGGGACACGCTTTACGGTAGTGCTTCTTTATTACATAACACATTATTTACATCGTCTAATTTCATCAACGCAACCTACATTAACCTGTTACATCAACCCTACTTGCATCAAAGCTTACATGCGTTACCCCAAAGCAGCTTTCAAAGCTTCCGATACCGTACTGACGCCGATTATTTCAATGGAAGAAGGAGGAGTCCAGCCCTTGAGACTTTTTTCCGGAAGGATGACACGGCGGAACCCGAGCTTTTCTGCTTCCTTCACCCTTTGATCCACACGAGAAACACCGCGCACTTCACCGGTCAATCCCACTTCCCCAAATACTACGTCGTATGGCTGTGTTGGCTGCTCCCTTAAACTGGAAGCAATGCTGACAGCTATTGCCAGATCAACCGCCGGTTCATCCAGCTTAACCCCGCCTGCTACGTTCACATAAGCATCCTGGTTTTGCAAAAACATACCCAGCCGTTTCTCCAATACCGCAATAATTAAAGCCAATCGGTTATGATCAATTCCTGTTGCCATCCGCCGCGGCGAAGGGAAATTGGTAGAAGTAACAAGTGCCTGAAGCTCCACAAGCACGGTTCTAGTTCCTTCCAGGCTGGCAACAACGGTAGAACCTGACACCCCGAGTGGACGTTCCGACAAAAATAGCTCAGATGGATTGTTGACCTCAACTAATCCGCCTTCCTGCATTTCAAAAATTCCGATCTCATTTGTTGCGCCGAACCTGTTCTTGACAGCTCTCAACAGCCTGTAGGATTGGTGTCTTTCTCCTTCGAAATAGAGAACACAATCCACCATATGTTCTAGCATTCGTGGACCTGCGATAGCGCCCTCCTTAGTAACATGACCAACCAACACCGTTGCAATACCTTTAATTTTGGCAATGCGCATAAAATGGCCTGTGCACTCCCTCACTTGGGACACACTGCCCGGAGCAGAAGAAATTGCTGGATGGTAGACCGTTTGAATCGAGTCGATAACGATAAAATCAGGTTGAACCTCTTCAATCGCAGCTTCTATCTGCTCCAAGTTGGTTTCACACAGCACGTATAGCAGTTCAGATGTTGCATTCAACCGATCCGCGCGCAGCTTGGTTTGTCGAACCGATTCCTCACCTGAAATGTATAATACTTTTTTATCGCTTTGCGTTAAATCAAAAGAGGTTTGCAGCAGCAATGTAGACTTCCCAATGCCCGGGTCCCCTCCGACCAAAAGCAATGAGCCCGGAACGAGACCGCCGCCAAGCACACGATTTAATTCCTTGTTCCGCGTTTGAATACGCTGCTCTTCCGTACCTTTAATATTTATGATGGAAACGGGCTTTTCTTTCGTCCGTAATAGAGAAGATTGCATACCTTGTGTCTTCGTAACTGTCTCCAGTTCCTCAACAAACGTGTTCCAAGCCTGACAGCCCGGACATTTCCCTAACCATTTGGGAGATTCAAATCCGCATTCCGAACAGAAAAATATCGTTTTTTGCTTTGCCATTTAAAACTCTCCCAGTTGTGTATTCACTCCGAATCCTAAAGCGTGCCTACAAAGTTTACCATTTTGCAGCAACAATGAAAACCCTTCTCCTTAAATATGGAAAAAAAACATCCTATGGCCTAATGCCACAGGATGTTTCGCTTTTTCTTAGGTTAAGGACTTGTGACTCCCTGACTACGCTCTACAGTCAATGCTCCTTCGTGCTCATCGATAGTTAACGTGTCCCCTTTGGTAATCATGCCGCGAAGCAATTCTTCAGACAGTCTGTCTTCAATATGCTTCTGGATCGCTCTACGCAGCGGTCTAGCTCCATAAGTAGGATCGAATCCTTCTTTGGCCAAAAAGGCTTTAGCTTTATCGGTAAGAACGAAGTCAACATCTTGCTCTTTCAAACGTTTACGCAGATCATCTGCCATCAGCGTTACGATCTGAGCGATATGAGCTTCTTCCAGAGAATGGAACACAATAATCTCGTCAATCCGGTTCAAAAACTCCGGACGGAAGCTCTTTTTAAGCTCGCTCATCACTTTATCTTTCATATTGCCGTAATCTTTACCGGCATCCTGTACAGCCGTGAAACCTAGCGAGGAATTCTTCTTAATCATATCCGCGCCTACGTTGGAAGTCATAATGATAAGAGTGTTGCGGAAGTCCACCGTGCGGCCTTTGGAATCAGTCAAACGACCGTCCTCTAACACCTGCAACAGGATATTAAATACTTCCGGATGCGCCTTCTCAATTTCGTCCAACAAAACTACGGAATACGGTTTACGGCGAACTTTTTCGGTAAGCTGTCCGCCCTCTTCATAACCAACATATCCCGGAGGAGCCCCTACCAGACGAGAAGTCGAGTGCTTCTCCATATACTCGGACATATCGATACGAATAACTGCGTTGTCGTCACCAAACAGAGACTCTGCCAAAGCACGTGCCAGCTCAGTTTTACCAACTCCTGTTGGTCCCAGGAAGATAAAGGAGCCTATAGGCCGCTTAGGATCTTTGAGACCCGCTCTAGCGCGGCGAATAGCACGGCTTACTGCTTTCACAGCTTCTTCCTGACCTATAACCCGATCGTGAAGAATCTCTTCCATTTTGAGCAAGCGCTCTGTCTCTTCCTCAGCGAGCTTAACTACCGGTATACCGGTCCAGCTTGCTACAACCTGAGCTATATCATCGGGAGTCACTTCGGAATCCGTACGTCCTTGTTTCTCTTTCCATTCATTCTTGGTTGTATCCAGCTCTTCACGCAGCTTTTGCTCGGTGTCCCGCAAAGAAGCCGCCTTCTCAAACTCTTGACTCTGAACAGCCGCGTCTTTCTCCTTGCGGATATCCTCCAGCTTATTTTCAAGCTTCTTCAAATCAGGCGGTACTGTGTAGGAGCGAAGCCTTACCTTGGAGCTCGCCTCATCAATCAGATCGATTGCCTTATCCGGCAGGAAGCGATCCGTTATATAGCGGTCCGAAAGCTTTACCGCTTGTTCTATAGCTTCATCCGTAATTTTGACCCGGTGATGCGCCTCATAGCGGTCACGCAATCCGTGCAAAATTTGAATAGCTTCCTCTGGAGACGGCTGGTCCACTGTAATCGGTTGAAAGCGTCTTTCCAAAGCGGCATCTTTTTCAATATATTTACGATATTCATCCAGCGTTGTAGCCCCGATGCATTGAAGCTCTCCACGAGCTAATGCCGGCTTCAGGATGTTAGACGCATCAATCGCGCCTTCCGCCCCACCTGCACCAATCAATGTGTGCAGCTCATCAATGAATAGAATGATATTACCCGCTTGGCGAATTTCATCCATAATCTTTTTAAGACGATCCTCAAACTCACCGCGATATTTAGTTCCCGCCACGACAGATCCCATATCCAATGTCATAACGCGTTTATCACGCAATGTTTCAGGGATTTCGTTATTAATTATTTTTTGCGCCAAACCTTCGGCAATCGCAGTTTTACCAACACCCGGCTCACCAATCAATACCGGATTATTTTTGGTTCTACGGCTTAATACCTGGATCACACGCTCGATTTCTTTGCTGCGGCCAATAACCGGATCCAGATTGCCATCTTTAGCATAAGACGTCAAATCCCTGGCCAATCCGTCAAGTGTAGGCGTATTTACGTTAGCGTTGCTACCATGATTGGTAGATACAACCTCGCTGCTGCCTAACAGCTGCAATACCTGCTGCCGCGCTTTATTCAAGCTAACACCAAGATTATTCAGGACACGAGCCGCGACGCCTTCCCCTTCACGAATCAATCCAAGCAATATATGCTCTGTTCCCACATACGTATGGCCTAATTTACGAGCCTCATCCATCGAAAGCTCGATAACCTTCTTAGCTCGTGGGGTGTAAGCAATGTTGGTAGGCTGTTCTTGGCCTCGACCGATAAGTGCCTCCACCTCGTCTTGGATTTTCTCTAAGCCTAATCCGAGAGCTATAAGAGCTTTAGCAGCAATACCGTCACCTTCACGAATTAAACCTAACAAAATATGCTCTGTTCCAATATTATTATGACCTAAACGAACGGCTTCTTCCTGTGCTAAGGACAATACTTTTTGCGCACGTTCCGTGAATCTTCCAAACATCATGCGTAACACCTCCATAAAAGAATAAAATTATCGAAGCACGTTTGACTAAAAGAGCAATCATACCGTGTTGTTATTTACTCAGATGTAAATTTCTCTCGAATGAGTTGCGCCCTTCTTATGTCTCTTTCTTCAGCGCTTAGCTTTTCTCCTGCATACTGCTGTAAAAAACCAGGCTGGGTCATCACCATCAACTCATTCATCACTTGAAGCGGGACATTCTTAATGATGCCCAGATCGATACCTAACCGAACATCTGACAGCCGTTGAGCAGCTTCTTTAGAATCCATAATAGCTGCATAAGACATGATTCCAAATGACCTGCTGACACGGTCCAACAGCTTGGTTCTTGTTTCAAGCTGCAGCTTCTCGCGTGCTGCCCGCTCATGTTCAATAATTTGCCGGACTACTCCATATAAATTATCGATGATCTCCTGCTCGGATTGTCCTAGTGTAATCTGATTGGAAATTTGAAACAGGTTGCCTAAGGCTTCGCTGCCTTCCCCATACAACCCTCTAACCGCCAATCCTACTTGAGTTATTGCTGATAAAATACGGTTGATTTGTTGGGTTAAAACCAAAGCAGGCAGATGAATCATTACCGAAGCTCTAATCCCGGTCCCTACATTCGTAGGGCAGCTGGTCAAATATCCCCGTTTCTCATCAAACGCATAATCCAGCTGTGTTTCAAACAAGTCATCAATTTGACTTGCAAGGTCCCAGGCTTCATTAATTTGAAAACCAGGACACAAGCATTGTATTCGCAAATGATCCTCTTCATTCACCATGATGCTGATGGATTCATTATCGCTTAATATTACCGCACCATTACGTGACTCATTAGCTAATGCAGGACTAATCAGATGCTTCTCTACAAGCACACGCTTTTCGAGCTCATCCAATTCATCGAGTGACAGTAAAGAAAAGTTACTAATGGTTCCGAGCTCTTCATTCCCCATTATACTTGATACCTTCTCAAACACTTCGTGAGATTGGGGATTAGTAGAAAGCATCGGAAATGGATAGGACTGTATGTTTCTCGCGATACGGATTCTGGTACTGATTACAATATCGGAGTCAGGTCCTTCGCTCTTCATCCAATCACTCAAGGCATGCTGTGTAAAACGATTCGTATTCGATGTCATAAGATTCCTCCCTTGCCCTAAGAAACCTCTATCATAACCTTCCCTTTGAACGACTACGATTCCAGGAGGTTTAAAACACTAGCCTTCGGCAACCTTTTTCTCAAGCTGACGGATTTCATCGCGAAGCTTCGCTGCTTCTTCAAATTCTTCTCCTTGAATACGCAGCAGCAGCTCCTTTTTCAAAGTCTCGATTTCCCTCTTATGTTGTATTAACCCGCCAGAACGTTTAGGAACCTTCCCGGTGTGAAAAGTATTCCCGTGAACTCTTTTGAACAATGGATCCAGCTTATCTTCGAAATGCTTGTAGCATGAGCTGCAGCCAAAACGACCGACTTTACTGAATTGACTATAAGTAAGTCCGCATTCTTCACAACGACCTGGCTGAGCTTTTGGTGTAAGAGTACCATGCGAGGGATCAAAATCGAGCAGCCCTGACAATAAATTATGAATAGAAAAGCCATTCGGTGTACCTGGAATCAGCTCTCCTTTCTCTCGGGCGCATGACTCACAGATGTGAAACTCTGTCTTTTCTCCGTTTAAAATTTTCGTAAAATGAAGCGTTGCTTGTTTCTTACCACATTCCTGGCATAACATAAACATTCCCTCCTTATTTACTCAACAAGGATATTAGCATAGCTTTCAATATTCTGGCTCGAATCTCATCTCTCAGCGGAAGCTTCAAAACCAGCACTTCTCTTGATATGGCTGCTTTCATCAGCGCCGCTTCTCTTGATGTAAGATAACCGCTCTCCTCCAATTGATACAGAAGGCCCTCAGAGGCGCTTTGATCGATTTGGAGACTAATGGTTTTGGAGATGTGATCAAGTACTGAACCATGTGCATTCAGCTCAATTTTTTGAATTCGTATATACCCTCCGCCCCCGCGCTTGCTTTCGACAATATACCCCTTCTCCAGAGTAAATCGGGTGCTAATTACATAATTAATTTGTGAGGGCACGCAATCAAACTGATCTGCCAGGTCGTTACGCTGAATTTCGACAATACCTTCATTGCTTTGCTGTAAAATCTGCTTCAGATATTGTTCGATAACCTCAGAGACATTACGCATCAATTCAACCTCCTAGTCAAGAAGTAAATTGACTTTGACTTTCTTTGACTTTAATAACATTATAGCAGTTTTCAGATAATTTGCAACTAGGACCTTGATTCATTTTATTGTTCACTTTGCGGCGGTTTTTATGCCTGTAAACAACAGAAAAAGCCTTTCTGGACTTAATCCAGAAAGGCTTTTTCTGTTGTTGTTTTGCTTGGCAACGTCCTACTCTCCCAAGACCCTGCGGTCTAAGTACCATTGGCGCTGGAGGGCTTAACGGTCGTGTTCGAGATGGGAACGCGTGGTTCCCCTCCGCCATCATCACCAAACGAATGTCAAGGTTTGCACCCTGAAAACTAGATCCGAAACAAGCAGCGTTGAGCAACGCTATATATTTTTCACGGTTTCCTCACAACGTATTCGGAGTCAGCTTTAACGCTTCTCTCCACCTTGTGAAGGTATTCTTGGATAAGCCCTCGACCGATTAGTATTCGTCAGCTCCATACCTTGCGGCACTTCCACCCCGAACCTATCAACCTCGTCGTCTTCAAGGGGTCTTACATACTGGGAAATCTCATCTTGAGGGGGGCTTCACGCTTAGATGCTTTCAGCGCTTATCCCTTCCGTACGTAGCTAT
>NZ_JANQBD010000003.1 GCF_024722015.1 Paenibacillus radicis (ex Xue et al. 2023)
CGCGCCTTCATATTGTCCCGGTCCTCAACTCGGTTGCTCTTACAATCTTTCCGAAAATCTGACAAGGGTGAAATCCTGCGAATAAGCGAGCATTCGTGAGAAAACAGAATCGTACTGAGGGAGTTCAATGAGCATCATGAGAAGGCTGCCGACCACAAAGGGTCAGCTGCCTTCTCAGTTAACGGGAATTTAACACAACTTTACCAAGTGATAGTATGAATGCAAACGTAAACTATAATTTAAATGTGGAGAAGTAAATGAAAACGGTTATAAGCGTTGTTTTAATAATAGTTAGTTTATCTGCTGCTGGATTAGCGGCACTCCTCTGGGACTACATTTACTATCCGTTGATTGAAAGCAAGGCTGAGGAAAGTGCAATAGCCTATTTGAAAGCATCATTCCCAGAGGACGTTGTAATCGACGATGTAACATATTCTAAACCGTTCGGGGATGACGAGGGAAAATATTTCATTACAGCTCACCCGACGGCGAAACCAGAAATCGAACTATCGATGAATGTATTTCAGAACCTTAGCGTGGATGAAAAAAGTTTTAAAAAGTCTAAATGGCGATATGACACAATCCTGGAGTACGTCCCCTTAATTAATGAAATAAGTCCAGGTTTCAGCTTATATGCAGCAGTCAATATGCTCATTCCCGCAGAATTGTTAAGTAACCCTATCGAGACAAAGTATGGAGACATACGGAAACTTCATGAAAATGTCACCGAAGAGTATCTATTCATGGGTGTGTTGATAGATCGTGATTTTTCTGAACAACGCGCACTTGAGTATGGTTATCGTGTTGTTGAATTTATGAAAAAGAGAGGTTTGAAAGATGCTGCAATTGAGATCAACTTCTATCCGCGGAGCTTAATAGAGAGTCTTGTTCAAAAAAAGCCGAAGTTCGATGTTTTCGGTTTCCGAAGTGAGTTCTTTAATGAAGCCTTACCGTATAGGATCGATTTTGTTACACGTAATAAGAGGATAACAAAGATCGGGTTGGACGATATCAAGTCTCCAGAGGATTTAAAGCCGTTTTTAATTATCGAGGGTCCAGGGCATTGAGTTACGCTAACGAAAAACGTTTGTTCAATGAATAGCAAAAGCTGCCGATATGATTGGCAACCATTTTTGCGATAATAGGCAGAATTATTGAATCCAATGAAGGTAAAAATTGGAATGATGGCTTAGGGGGAGAACTAAACTGCGTGATATGTCTACATCAGTTACATTATATGGTTTAATAGCAGCCTCATCCCAAATATGGATTGAATGTTTTAATTATTTTAAATTATTATTTAACGAGATTGGACTTTTCCCTAACTATATGGGTTTAACAGGCGATTCTTTCAAAAGTGGGAAGATAACGCTTCTGGCTACCACTTAAAAAAGAACCGACTTCGATTTCTGATTTTGGAGGCAAGCCGCGAAGCAGACGGTTCGTGGTCGCATTATTACGTTAGTCTCAAACTGGTTCTCTCCAGCACGCTTTTCGTCGATGCCGGGCATGAAGTTCCCCGGTGTGCCGAATGGTTGTCCTGTCGGGTGACAAGAACATAATCTCATTAATTGCCGCGTGAATCGCGGCTTTTTTGTGTTATGGGATAAAGTTCTTGTCAAATTTCAATAACAAGAACTTTATCCCATTCCCGAAATTGACAAGAACATTATCAAAGAAATGCAGGCAGCAGGTGCTCCCAAACCAAATCCAGTACAGCCTGCATATTCTTCACATCGGAGGTAATGGCAATAACTGCGTCCTGCTCAGGTAAAACGATAACGAATTGCCCGTGTGCACCTCGCGCCGTGTACCCGTAACGGCATAAGTAAAATTGGTAGCCGTAGCCCTGCTGCTTGTCGATTCCCTGTTCACCCTCGGTTGAAATATGGGATCTGGTGGCCGTTTCAACCCAATGCAGAGGTAAGAGTTGCTGCCCGTTCCATTCTCCTTTTTGCAAATAGAATTGGCCGAATTTGGCCATGTCCTCCGTGCGGATACTCATGCCCCAGCCGCCACAGTTGATGCCTCTAGGGCAAGTATCCCAAATAACCCCCTCAATGCCTAAAGGCTCGAAAATCCGAGGCTGCAGGTAATCAAGCAGTGATTGCCCTGTCACCTTATGTAAAATCGCGGCTAGTATATAGCTGGCTCCACTGTTATACACAAAATAGGTGCCTGGCGGTTTCTCAACCGGTATTTCCAAAAATCCTTTTATCCAGTTTCCTATCGCTTGATTCATCATAGGAGCGGTTGGGTCCTGCACATGGCCCGTAGACATTGTCAGTAGATGACTTACTAATAGCTGGCCCATGTTTTGTTTGATTTCGGGTGTTATTTCATCCGGAAAGAAAGCGATTACCTGATCCTCGATGGACATGAGTCCTTCCCTCACAGCCAATCCGACTGCTGTTGAAGTAAAGCTTTTACTTATCGAATGCAGCAGATGTGGCCGTTCAGGCTCATAGGGAGGCCACCACTTTTCTGCCAATACAATGCCATGACGAAGCAGCATAAAGCTGTGTAGCTCCAAATTACTTGCATCCACAGACTTTATAAATGTTTGGATACCTGTGGAAGAAACCTCCTGTTCCTCTGGCTTACCACGCAGCAGTGATTTTCCATGAATCAATGAACTCACTCCAATTCATTTAGTAGGAACCATATAGCAAACATTTACAACCTTTCCCTACTAGCCTACCAGAGACTGACGCAAGAAAAAAGTGTAATTTTTTCCTATACTCAATAATTGTACGAACGGGAGGATAGTTAAATACCATCCATAAAAAGGAAAATGACAATTCATATCGAATTCTTCACCTGAACGAAACAGGAGAGGGCTTTTATATCTGTGGAAAGAGACAATGATTCTGCCTTCAGCCATCACACGGTTGAGGACATTGGAATATGCTTGGGGCAAGCAATCAAAAAGGCTATAGGGGATAAAAAAGGCATAAACCGTTATGGTAGTTCGCGTATACCTACGGATGAGAGCTTAGCATTAGTGGATTTGAGTGTATCGAATCGCTCTTTTTTAGTGTTTAACGTGGAAATGCCGTCAACACTAGCAGGCGAGTTTGAAACCGAATTAACCGAAGAGTTTTTTCTCGCTGTAGCGCATAATAGCGGGATAACCATGCACATCAATTTGGAATACGGCAGAAATACACACCATATAAATGAGGCAATTTTCGTGGCATTCGGCGATGCGTTGAAGAAAGCAATTAGGATAACAGGCGATGTTATTTCATCTACGAAGGGTACGTTATCATTATGAAAAAAAATATGGATAGACGCTTACGTGTAAAAAAATATGGGGGAGGAATTTGTTTCATTGGACATCTGACGATTACGAGGGACGGGAAACGATAGTGCAATGACTAGGAAGCAGACCGCCACCGCAGCTGCTTCCATTTTCGTTAAAGTACCTCTTGGCTTTTACATAGAAACTTTGCCACTGGCTAGAATTTTATAGTCACAGGTTTTTTGGCAGTAAGTTTAGTAGCAAGAACCTATGTAATTTATTTCATCTATGCACTGGAAACAAGAACATGTACCGATTCCGATTAGCCCCCCAAAAAATACGGGTTTATTTCTTTAGTAGGGACAGGATCTTTTCATCTTTCCTGTGATAAGAACTTGTACGATTGACCATGGTAAATATAACCACTAATGACGCAAAAACTAGATGTTAGGCGAATAGACTATACGTATAAGGGGGAATACGTCTATGGATAACATCGGAAATCGATATATGCCCGAACAACCGATTAAAGAAATTACGAACGGGCTATTGTTAAGAGGGATGGATCTGACCTTCAAACGTAGTGTTCTTCTATATACATTCCTAGAGGCAGACGAACTAGCGCATCAGGAAGCTTTACGTTTTATGAGAAAAGCATCCCAGATGTCCGACGAGCATTTCATGCGAGTTCTGGATGCTGGTTCAGAAGACGGAACGTTGTTTGCCGTTCTTCAGTCGGAAACGGGAAGACCTTTGTCCGATCGGTTGATAGATCTGGAGATAACGGGTCACAAGGCGCTGATGTATGTGCACGAGCTGGCCAAGGGCATTCGAGAAGCTCGCCGAAGACGGCTGCCCGAATGCTCCGTTGACGCGGATAATCTATGGATTGAAGATAACGGCCGGTTGCGGATCATAAATTTTTGGGCGGAGGGGAAGTACGGACGACGCGGAGTTCCGGGGCTGGCACTGCTATTGTACCAGCTAGGTGCCAAAACAGATATCCCGACATCCTCTATTAGTGCCTATACATTCGAGATGAATCGGTCGTTTGCGGATTTGTCGGATGTAGCTCGGGAACGTGCTATAGCTTTGGCCAGCAGGGCATATGAAGGGTTATGCACGCTTGCCGATTTTCAGCAAGAGCTGGAAGTACTGCTCGGTATCGGTGACGAGGGGAAGGAGCCACTTCTTATATCGGTTTTACCGGAAAACGATATGATGACGTCAAGCAGACGGGAGTGGAAAACCGCTATACGTGAGTCACATGCGTTTGTAGATCCTAAAAGCAAGAAGCGAACGGCAGAAGGGCGTAAACCTGGGGAGACTCAGACGCGCATCAGTGCGGCAACGGCAAGCAAAATGGCGGAATTGCGCAATCTGTTCCGAGAGACGTTCAAACTGCGCAAATGGCATCTGTTTGCTACTGTCGGCTCCGGAGTACTCATATTCTTACTTTGGCTGATACTGCGTCCGCTCCCTGACGATGTAAACGGTTCTAAGTCGCAGACAATTCCAACGCTCGGTCCCACAGTTGTATCGGTAAATCGTACTGAGACGTCGGAGTCCTCAGCATCGGCATCCTCGATGCAAGCTCGAACGGTTGTACCGAGGGATAAAGTCGAGGTTCAGCCGCCAGACGATGGCGCGATACAAGCCAAGACGGGCATTGTTCCGGATTTGGTCGCTCATACAAGGGAGGATGCCGAAAAGATAGCAATTGCCTCTGGGCTTCGATATCAGTTTTACATGGAATCGAATGCAGCCGACAAAGGGGTTGTGTTCAAGCAAGACCTTACTCCCGGTACTCCCGTGAAAAATGGCGACCGCATCACGTTCTGGGTGAGCAAAGGAAAGTAGATCGGAGGCAAAAGTCGGCGGACATGAGGCTCGTCGCAGCGTTGACAAAGAAAAAAAGGGAACGGTTTCAAGAAATATATTATCACTAGGAGTCGCATGCAGCTTGACCGAAATCGTAAAACAATTAATTTGAGAAGTTTCAGTAAGGAAAGCGGGTTTAAGCGTTGATATGGGGACTTTCTCTCCAGTGTGACGAAAACCGATTTTGATCCTGGAAGGTCAGACAGAAAGACAACGTAAAAGAGAAGGACGCATCCTGAGCGAATGTATGGGTGTGTTCTTTTTTTTGCAGAAACTCCTCTTTCAATACAAAAAATGTTAATTTTTGGATGACACGTCAACAGATTACGAGTAATATTAACAAGAGGAACATAAGTTCTATGAACCGATGTAAGCGATATCAAATATAAAGGAGCGGCGCGTGATGGCACGCATGGTTGCCGCAGCTGACAAAGGAGAACGAAACAATGAAAAAGTACATACTCTTCGATCATGATGGTGTTCTGGTTGATACTGAATTCTGGTATTACAAAGCGGGAGAACGCGCTCTGGCTGACATTGGATTTACCTTGGATAAAGATCAATACCTCCGCGACATGACCCAGTCATTGGGCACTTGGTCCCAAGCTAGGGCGGCAGGTATTGATGAACAGACCATCAGCAAGCAGCGTGAGGTCCGCAACGTCTATTATCAGGAATATCTAAGAACAGAAGCCATAGAGATTGAAGGCGTAGTTGAAACTCTAGCCGAACTGTCAAAGTACGTCCGCATGGCCATCGTGACGACTGCAAAACATGCGGATTTTCAACTTATTCATGAAAAGCGCCAGATTAGACAACTCATGGAATTCGTCCTTGTTCGCGAAGACTACGAGCGCACCAAGCCGCACCCGGAACCATACTTGACTGGCCTAAAGCGCTTCGGAGCTACCAAAGAAGAGACCCTGGTTGTAGAGGATTCAAACAGAGGGTTGAACTCAGCCGTGGCGGCTGGTATCGACTGTGCTATTGTCCATAACGACTTCACAAAAACACATGACTTCTCACAGGCCAGCTATCGAATCAATACTCTGATTGAACTAAAGGACATTATCCTGAATGTAACCTGAGAGAGCATTCGCCAGCGTGTCCCGGATTGGAATACAGACCTGATTCTTCCGTTTTCAGAATCACTAGCTGAGCACTTTGCTGGGATTGTTCAAACAAATTGGTAAATACAATTATACGCGTTACACAAAAAGCAACGATTTAAATCGTTGCTTTTTGTGTTGAAACAACTTATAAATTTTCGGACCAATAATCCCATCATTATAATGTATAACACTAAAACTTATAAATTGTCGGGTGACAAGAACATTATCTCATTCCCAACAATGATTACATAACGTGGGTATTTATACTGGCCAAATCAACGGGCAGGATAGTTTAGGATCATTCGCGCTGAACCGTATCACATATATGTGGTAAAGCGTAGAAGGTTGATTAAGCTACCCCGAAAATTACTCTTAGCACAAACCCCAAAATGGCAGCACGAAGCTAAGCCCAGCTTTAATGGTTTTTTAAAGGCTGTGCTTCATAGGAATATATGAAACATTAGGAAGTTAAGAGGCCTCCGAATTAGAAAGAGTGACTTGAAAACCAAGATTCTCGAGCTTTCGTACGGCTTGTCTAACAATCGCTTCTTGCTGTCGCTGTTCAAAGTAATGACTGCCTAAATCTTTGTAACCCTCTTTGCGTGCAAGGAGATGGTAAGCGATGATCATGATCGAGTGCGCAACAGCTACGGCTGCTCGGTGTCTCCCTTTTCGGGCGGCGATGCGCCGGTACTATGCTCCTAGGTAGTTGTCAGATCTGCATACGGAATGGGGGACTTCGATCAGTGCCGCTCGGAGATATTTGTTGCCTTTGCGAGTTTTCGAGGATTTACGTTTTCCGGCACTTTCATTTTGCCCTGGAACGAGGCCGGCCCATGAACAGAGATGAGCGGCAGATGGGAAGCGTGAAGCGGCGTCAGTCCCAACTTCGGCTAAGATTTGTTCGGCGGTACGCCGGCCGATCCCTGGAATCGTATCTAGCCGTTCAATGTCGAGCCGTTTGGCTACCTCCGTATCCAGTTCGAGAATCTGCTCATTCAAAAAATCGACGTGCGTGAGCATGGTTTTCAGCATGATCCGCTGGTGGGCACTCATGTTGCCGCGTAAGGCTAATTCCAGCTCTTCTTTCTTTTTCTTTAGTGTCCGCCGTGCAAAGGCTGCCAGCTTTTCTGGATCTTCTTCGCCCTCGATCATGGCACCCATCCTATCGCGGCTGCTCACGCCCATAATGTCGGAAACAACAGCAGCGAGCTTAATATTGGCGCCTTCCAAGACCTTTTGGACCCGGTTATGTTCGCGGGAGCGTTCCTGAATGAGGCTGCGACGGTAACGGACTAATTCGCGAAGTTCACATTGGTTACGGTCAGGAATATAACTAGGCTTCAGTAGCCCATGTCGCAGCAGATTGCAAATCCACTCCGCATCTTTCACGTCCGTCTTCCTGCCGGGGACTGCCTTGATGTGTTGGGCGTTAACGACAAGAAACTGAATCTCCTCGGCTTCAAGCAGGTTGACGACGGGCTTCCAGAAAACGCCGTACTCTCCATGGCCACGTGTGTACAGCGATGCTGCTTGATCCAGTCGATCAAGTCGAACAGGAAAACCGTATGGGTACGAAACGTCTTAATCTCCTTTCCATCGGGCGTCAAAACACAAGCAGTGATGGACTTCTTGTGAACATCCAAACCACAAGCGCGTTCGATCAGGACATCCATAACATTCACCTTTCTACGGCAATGAAAATTGAGGACTGGTGCAACAACCAGAAAAGGATTACTCTACCCCGCGTGCTTCCAAAAAGGAGCGACATACCGTGGTGCACCATGATCGTCGTAGTCAGACTAACGGATGGGTTCGTGACACCATAGCGTAACGACCTTCCTCACCAGCCGTAAACATAGTATAAAACACCGCACCAAAATTTACATTATTCTGTGGTGCCCCGAGAGGGGCATGGGTGGCTAATGGGAACGTTTGTTCAATAAGAAAGCAAGACGAGGCTGCCGTTCGTAACGGCAGCCTTTTCCCCGCTAAACATTCCTGTTAGGGCTAAGAAATAGCCTTTGTCAAAAAAGGAGCGCCTCGGTATGATGGGTTTGTCCCGGGCTTACAACCCAACACCATCAAGGAGGCACTCTTATTATGAAGTTTAAACAATCAGAAGTACAAAATCAACGAATTGAACGAATTAGCACATCTCATCTTGTTGTAGGTATCGATATGGCTAAAGAAACTCATGTGGCGCAAGCTACGAATTTTCGCGGAATCGTGCTCTCGAATCGACACCTCTCATTTAGTAACACCATAGAAGGCTTTGAAAAGCTGCAGCGTTGGATAGAAGGACTTCAGCAGAAGCACCGTTTGAATAGTTTTATCATTGGCATGGAACCTACAGGACATTATTGGTGGAACCTGGCGAATTGGCTTACAAACAAAGGAACGAACGTTGTCCTAGTGAATCCAGCCACCACCAAAAGAAACAAGGAGAATCGCGATAATAGTCCTTCCAAGAGTGATCCGAAGGATGCTCTTGTCATCGCGGATATTGTAAGCCGTGGTTATTATTATGAACATACGCGACAAACCCAAGAGTTTCAAAGACTTCGCACCCTGATGAGCGATCGGGAGTTCTGGGTCGCCTACAGTGTCCGGTTGCAGAATCGGATTATCCGTTGGTTAGACATTCGCTTTCCAGAGTATACATCGGTGTTTAAGGATTGGACTTGCAAACGTTCAATGGCCACATTGAACGAGTTACCATTACCGCAGGATCTCGCATCACGATCCATAACCGAGATGATTACGACTTGGAGAAAGCATATGCACAGAGCAGGCGGCTCTACAGGCACGCAGAAAGCTGCTGAGCTTATCTCTCAAGCCAAGCGGAGTGTGGGTGATGTCACAGCGTTATCTGAAGCAAAGCAAGATTTGGAACGATTAATTGAAGAGTATGAGCGCATCGTGGAAATGCTAGGGGGAATGCAGAAGCAAATCCTAGAAATACTTAGTGAGATTCCGATGGCAAGTCAGCTTCGTTCCATAAAGGGGCTTGGCCCCATCTTTGTTGCAGCGATATTAGCTGGTGCGGGTGATCTTAGACAATATGCGCATGGACGTCAGTTACTTCGAAAAGCCGGTCTTAATCTAGCTGAAAGTACGTCGGGAAAACGAAAGGGACAGATCGTCATATCGAAACGAGGAGATTCTACCTTACGTAAATATTTGTTTCTCGCTACCATCCAACTCATTGGTGTCAATCCTGTATTTCGAGAATTACATGAGTATAACGTTAAAGTTAAGCATATGAAGAAACAGAGATCTGTATTTAAACTGCTGGGAAAAGTAGCTCGAATCTTAATCAGTATTGTCCAAAAAGGTGAAGCATTTACGCCTGAAAAGGCAAGTCACATCATTGCGCAAGCTGCATAACACTGCAAATACCACGTATTTTGACTCATTCGCAGGATTTTACAAAGAAAGCACGGAGAACCGAGTTCCTGCCCGAAAAGGGCTTAGACCCGTCCGCTAAACGCAATCGGTCTCCACACCTTGGATAGGTATGACGATGGAATGTAAGGGCATAGACCCGTAGAGCCATGGGATGGTAAGCTTCCAGGGTATTCGTGGAATATGCGTGCAGTAGAGTGAAATTTAGGGGAATGGATTTTACGGCTCCTCTGTTCCCGCACGCTTTAAATGAAAGAGTTTTATCCATAGGACTTCGTTTTCTAAGTGGTCGTTATTTTCAAGGTGATGAAATCCTGCGAATGAGTGAGTATACGTTAGATAAACCCTTAAAACCGAGGGACGGGCAGTAATCCGCAGCTAAAAGGTTAATATTATCATACGATTCACCTTAAATTGGCAACAAAAATAAGAGTCATTAATCATATTAATAGGACAATTCGAAGACAGCTTCATCGATTGGTGGTCATCTTGAATCGCTAAACATTGCAAAAAACCGAGGAATGCTTGCCTTTTCGCAGACATATCCTCGGTTACTTACCTTCCTCACCTTTTCAATTTGATTGCATAAATTAGGTAACATCTAAGATGCCTAGAGGTGGATGTAGATGATTTATTATTGTCCTTACTGTATTCATTTGATCGACTATGCAACAAAAAATAACACAACGATCATTGATGAATGGAATTGCGTCCTTGCTCCGCCTCCGCCTAAGCTTCAATTCGTCACTGTCGACCCGAAAACAAGCGCACTGCTCGTTCTAGATATGGAAGTGACGATATGTAATAATCCTCGCTGTATTGCATCCATCTCAAATATCAATCCGTTACTGACGAAAAGCCGTGAACGGGGCATGTTAGTTGTTTATAGTCTTACACATAATGGAAATGTCTCAGATATTGTTCCTCAGCTTTCTCCCTTGCCCAATGATCCCGTTGTGAAATCTAACGTTGATAAATTTTATGAAACCGATCTCGATCAAATCCTAAAAGAGCACGGCATAAAAACCGTGCTCGTTACCGGGTACGCCGCTAATGGTGCAGTCCTTCATACAGCGACAAGCGCTGCTTTTCGGGGATATCATGTCATTGTACCTGTTGACGGAATTCCAGCATTTAATCCTTATGCCGAACAGTATACATCTTGGCATATGTTGAATAGTCCGGGGACCCGGAACCAGGCCATTTTAACCAAAGGAGATTGGATACAATTCGGTCATCCTTATCAGTAATACTATTTTACAATCATTTTACAAATATTTGCTTAAGAACATCAAAGGTACGCAAACGGGACACGATAGTAAAAAAAAGGGAGTAGCTCGCCACGAACGGCAACTGCTCCCTGTTTTATTGAAATAACGGGAGATTAATTCAATTTTAATGTGATACAATGTGGCGAAATAGAAAGAACGGAGTGAAGCATTGAATAAAGATGTTATGTGGGGAATTTTTGTTTCTGAAGATATTAAACGTTTTCCAAATTTCTTTCCCATCGGTTTTTACGCGACTCGTGAAAAGGCAGTCGAAGTAATTCAAGGGTTTCCAAAAAACGTTAATTATGATTTGCTCAAGCTGCCTCTGAACCGCAATTTTGCTTATTTTCATATGAAAAGCGGCAAGTTGGTAGGTATGGATGGTATTTACCACGAGCACTTTCATTTTAAGGGTGAACATGAAAGTGACTGAGCTAACGGATTTCGATGCCGATCTAAGCAGAAGTAAGAGGGGTCAGTTTATGATAAAGCCCGTACTAAAATATCTTGATATTGTGCAAATAAAAGATGGCTCAAAAGGATTCCTTGCTCGTGGTGCTGCTTATATTGGAGAGGAGGAAGCTGATGGAGTCGAATATTTCTATTTTCGTGTTATGACTACGGACAGACTCCATTCCATGCTTGATGAAGAGCATATAATTGATGGGCGAGCGACATTTATAGTGCATACATTTGATCAAACTACAATTGAAGAACGAATAAATGTAGTTTTACGAGATTCGATTCGTCCAACGTGGGGAGAAGTAGCTTTAGCCATTAACCGCTATTTGAGTTGGGAATACGATAGCATTAAATATGAAACCATTGAAGAAGCATTGGCAAGAATAAACAAGGTGGACTAAGCTAACGGAGAACAAGAACTCAATAATCACCAAGAACGACAGAGGATCTTTTTTGACGGTCTGCAGTTTTCTAAAATGACGACCGATTAGTATATGGAAGATAACCTATTATTGATGGTGGGTTGTTTCTTAATGAAAATTTTCTAGGGATGTGAACTATACATATGTGGAAAAAATTCATCAGCTCATTTTCTGCTGAACATCAATTTAAAGATCCAGCAACTGATGCCGAAATGACAACTATTAAGGAAAAACTAAATATTGAGCTACCTGAAGAGTTGCAACAATTATTCAGTGAAACAAACGGGGTATTTGATGAATTCGATTGTCCGTTAATTTGGTCCATTAATCAAATCATAAAAGATAATTTAAATTATAGAGAAGATGAAGATTTTAAGGATATCTATATGCCTTTTGATCATTTATTGTTTTTTTCTGATGCAGGAGACGGCGATTTATTCGGTTACGGAATATTAAACGGAGCAATCCAAAAAACTGACGTTTATGTTTGGAATCATGAAGATGATAGCCGAACTTGGGTCGCTTCTTCGTTAAAAGAATTTATAAGAGGTTGGGTTTCAGGTGATATTTCTATTTAATTCAAAACCTGTCATTAATCTCTAACGGGATACTATCTGTTATCCAAGGCAACGATATCCTGCGAATGAGTGAGTAGACTTAAGATAAACTATTAAAACCGAGGGACGTGCAGTTTTACGCAATGGCAATGGCAAGGAATTCTTGCAAGTGAGAAGAATTAGTCTAGACGAGTATAAGTTAAGCAGTATCAATTAAAATAAATCTTTAATGAGAGAACCAATTTCGGTCGCAATAATATCTTTTTAAAGAATACATAATGTCTCTCAAGTAGTAATTGACTTCTTAAGTGAGTTTTCTTTCACACTCCCTATTATATTTAGACACGTTTACTTTGATCATGTAAATAATATCGCAGATAACAATTCGCAAGATGGGAACAAGTCTTGTATTGATAATAACTTATTAATAATAGGATCTGGTTTGAACGGTGACCCCATTGTACTGGATACAACAACATTGACGGTTGGCTACGTATTTCACGTTGAACTCTGGGGGCAAGAAGGTGAAGACTATAATCCAAGAGAACAATCCTTTATTGATTTAAAGTGTTCAGTTGACCAGTTTTAGCTTAATTGTATAACTTCTGAAAATTATCCAGTGGATGCACTCCAAGCAGAAAATTACATCAACGAAAAGTGATTCAACTAACGAGACATTCTAGCTCAATAAACAACTAAAACGCAACTGCCGGAATGGATCGGCAGCCGCGTTGTGCTAACAAGCAGGATAATGACAGGTGCGGTGCTGAGAAATGGTAAAATCCCCTTTTTTCATTTCAAAAAATTCAGATTCAGTAGACACCATCTAATTTATGAACCCCGAGCAAGACACAGAATTTCCAATTGTGTCTTGCTCGGGGTTCATTTTTATTACCAATTGTGCAACAACACAAAACTACTCAAATATAATCACCGTCAATAGTACATTTATCGATTCTAATTAAGCATACTTGTGTCGCATTAGTTCGACACAAGTATGCTTAATTAACGATAGCACGACTCAAATATACTTAATTATAACACGGTACCGAGAAATCCTTTAATAATAGGGAATAGGTGGTAATTAACAATTAGGGTGGTTCAAAATTATGGAGCTCCAAAAAAAAGGAAATTAAATAGCAATTCCTCAATTCAAGAGCGATCTACGGGAGGAGACGTATAAAGGAATGTTGTCTAAACTGTGTTTTAGACAATATGAATCTTAAAAAAATCGATGTTCCAATACAGATATAAAATCGGCACTTCCTTACATTAGGAGAGAATACTTATTCTTGTAATATTTGGTTATTTCATCGTATATTAGAACATATGAAAGAGGGGGGCGATTGAGTCTGATAACAGTAGACGAACTAACAAAAGTATACAAAGTACGCAGCAGGAAAAAGACTCCGATTGAAAAAGGGATCTTCAATTCTATCAAAAGGTTTACCAAGCTTCGTCAATATCAAAATATTTCTGCTGTTAACAATATTAGCTTCACTATTGATACTGGCGAAACTGTAGGTTTTTTAGGTCCAAATGGAGCTGGAAAATCCACTCTGGTAAAAATGTTGGCAGGTATTCTTGTTCCAACCTCAGGTAGTTTAAAAGTTAATGGAGTCACTCCTCATCGAGACAGAATGAATTATGCTATGAATATCGGAGTTGTGTTTGGCCAAAGGACGACCCTTTGGTGGGATCTCCCCCTTAGCCATTCGTTTGATCTCTTGCGGGTAATTTACGAGATCACACCACAGGATTATGAAACGACTTTGCGTTGGTTAATAGAACTTCTCGAACTAGAACCCATATTAGATCGGCCTGTCAGGCAGCTCTCACTTGGTCAAAGGATGCGGGCAGAATTAGCTGCTGCACTCCTTCATCGACCGCAGGTGCTTTTTCTCGATGAACCAACAATCGGATTGGATATAGCCGTTAAGCAACGAATTCGCACATCCCTTCGGGAGTTGAATCGGGAATGGGGGGTAACCATCCTTCTTACAACTCATGATCTTCGAGATATAGAGGAGATTTGTCAAAGGCTAATTGTAATAGATAAAGGTCAACTCATGTACAACGGTTCCCTCAACCATTTTCGCGAGCAATTTTGTGGCAACAGAGTCATTCGAGTAGCATTGACAGACAGACATATCGCAAATCGGTTAGTACAAGATCCACCACCTGAAGTGACTTATACTGAACAAGAAGGGCCCTGGGTAACATTATACTTTGATCAAGCGAAAACTAAAGCGGCGGATGTTGCTAGTTGGATTATGAATAAATACATAGTGATGGATCTCGTGGTTGAGGAACCTTCTATAGAGAAGACTGTTACCGAATTATATAGGAGTGAAATGAAGTGATGATGTTGATATGGGTCTGAGAAAGCACAATTTTGAAGTTCGCCGGTCAAGTCGGTCTTTGCCGATATTATTGCATAAGTACACATATTTAAGCTTAATTGCTTATCGCCGCGCTGCTACCCACCGTGTTGCCTATTTGCTAAGTCTGTTGGGAAATATAGTCCGGGTTATTGCTTTTGCAGCACTTTGGCAGGTTGCGCTTTCTGGGCGTCCAGGTATTGGTGATTATAGTCAACAAACCTTCTTAACCTACGTATTAATCGCTTTTATGCTTGATGGGCTGATCAGTTTTCGTACAGAGAGTTTAATCGCACAATCCGTACGTACCGGAGACGTTTTTACAGATTTAATTAGGCCTCTCAATCATCAGATACTTCATTTCTCTAACGCTATAGGAACTGCTCTTATAGAAGGTATCTGGTTGATCTTGATCACAGGGCTATTGGGCTATGTATGGCTAGATATCCTAATACCACAGGATTGGACTACAGTCCTCTTTTTTTTGATCAGCGTAATCCTAGCCATAGTTATCAAATACGATATAGCCTACCTTACTGGGGTAGCAGCATTTTGGCTAACTGATATCCGGGGCTTGATTGTAACTCGAGCTACTCTTGTTGGAATCCTTGGAGGAGCCTATTTCCCACTGGAGCTCTTGCCACATTCGGTACGAAGCCTACTTGACATTCTTCCATTCGCTGGAACTATTGCTATACCAGCCCGGATTTTCACTGGTCAAATATCTGGCGAAGTCTTATGGACTTCCTTGATTCATCAGTTGTTTTGGGCGGTCGTTTTGTGGCTGTTTGCCCGAATGGTTTGGAACAGGGCGGTGAGGAGGGTTAGTGTCAATGGCGGTTAATCCCCGACAATTGAGTCGGCATCTAAGACTTTATCCAAGTTTCTTAAAACAATCGATCAAGTCTCACTTGGAATATGATGTTGACTTCTTTATGGGTGTCTTTGCTTCGGTATCCGGTCACCTGGCTGCTCTCATTTTTTTAACTATCCTCTATCAAGATATACCAGCTATTTCAGGTTGGACAAGATGGGAGGTCATATTTTTATACGGTCTAGCCGTATTGTCCAGAGCTTTCGCAAGTACCCTGTTCCAAGGAGTATGGTCAATCAGCGGCATTATTGCTAAGGGTGAACTGGATAAACTCTTGGTTCGTCCGGTCTCACCGTTGTTTCAGATTATGGGTTCTACCTTTGGCGTACAGGGACTCGGCCATCTCCTCAGTGGCAGCACTATGTTAATATTTGCAGGATTCAATGTCGGGTTAATATGGACTTTCCATCACATTTTTTGGTTGCTAGTAGCCCTTGTATCCGGCTGTTTGGTTCTTGTAAGTGCGTTGTTGATTGCAGAAAGCATAACATTTTGGACCGGGGGACAGCAGACTAATTTGCCTTATCTCGCCTATCAACTAGGGGAACTTGGAAGATACCCTTTAGAAATTTATCCTTGGCCTGTCCGCTCTTTGATAACGTGGGTGATTCCTTTTGCATTTGGCACGTATTATCCCACTGCTGCAATTTTCCACAAGCCTGAAGAACAGTTGGCAGTTTTATCACCTGTTATGGCTATATTCATTATGTTCTTGTCGATTATAGTTTGGCGGGCTGGGCTTCGCAGCTATACAGGAACCGGTTCTTAACCATTTTAGAATAATCAATTTATTCATTTTAAGGAGGAGAAATTCATGTTTGATCCAATATTAGACAATATCACTTCAGTTGAAGAAATCGATTGTGGATACCTTACTCGTCTCATAAGAAAGGCAGGGATTGCTTCTGCAACTGTTATTTCCTTTACTCAAGAGTGCGCGGGGGGGAAATCGCATGGGGGAGGCTCCATCTTTCGATTCAGATTAACTTATTCCGATCAAGGATCAGTGTCTGCTCCTCCTTCTATCGTTTTAAAAGAATCTCGAGAGATTGCAAGCCAGTCATTAGACCCGGCGTTTGCACGTCGGGAAGCGGATTGTTACCATTACGACTTATTTAAAGATATGAATGAAAAGCTGTATATCCCCAATGCCTACCATCTAGTCATACGACCTGAATTAGGGATATACTGGGTTTGGTTGGAGGATCTTGGATCTAACACCTTTGACCTAGAGTGGACGCCGGCAATCTTAAAGGAAATGATACATGATATTTCGGAATTGCATAGGACATGGTGGGGAAGATCGGATGAACTCAGTAAAATGCCGTACCTCCGTTACCGGGCTCAGGCAATGTACGATGGACTGTGGGTCGATCGTATTGCCCAAAATTGTAATTCCATTGATAATCACCCTCAATCTGAACGGATTTCACGAGTGTTTACTACCAAAAGACGCAGCATTTTAATGCGGCTTAGTCAGGCAGCGGCATTTATTTATCCCAAACTGGAAGCATTACCGCAAACACTTCTTCATCATGATATTTGGCCTCCAAACTTAGGTCGTTATTCTGAAAAAACGGTTTTGATTGACTGGTCCTATGCTGGTCAAGGCACACCTGGTGCGGATCTAAGTCAAACGGTAGCCCTATTATTTCAAATGTGGGATCCAAACTTAGATGATGAGGCACTTTTACATGCACTTTGGTCCGGTTTAAGGGAAGATTCGAGGTTACCCATAGAATTCGATGAGATAGCGGCTGGTTATGAGCTTGCCTTTTGTTTGCGACCGGCTCATGCTTTGGGCGGACCTGTACTTGGGGGAATTCTTTCGGGAAAAGGTTCTATGGTTGGGGATTCCGACTTAGAGGGAAAACTGGCTTCTGCTGAAGCTGTCTTGCAGAGAGTTGAGCGTGGTATACGGCGGTTAGATGGTTGAATTGACACTGTCCCAAAAACTAAATACCAAGACCTTCAAACACACTTTGAAGGTCTTTATTAATTGATGTATTGATGTTATTATTACATCTTTTACTTATGTCGGGTGACAAGAACATAATCTCATTAATTGCCGCGTGAATCGCGGCTTTTTTGTATTATGGGATAGGGTTCTTGTCAAATTTCAATGACAAGAACTTTATCCCATTCCCGAAATTGACAAGAACATTATCTCATTCCCGAATAAAGCGGCGGCTTCCCAGTGACCGGCCCGTGTGGCCGTCCAACTGGACGTAACATCTGCTGAGGTGAAATGGATTAACCCCTCAACTGGGAAATGGGCTTACCAGCCCTTATTAATCTCGCCCTCCGAGGTGGATTGGGCGCTGTTGATCCGCCGGGGCAAGTAAGCTGCCTGTTTGTTCTTGGTATCAACGGTCTGGAGCTAGTCATGGTACTCATGGTATACTGCGATATAGGAATGAAACCAACGAATAGGGATAGTCCCTTAGGGCGCTGGCCCGAATTGTTAGTTGTAGGAGACAGGGGTGCATTAGCATAGATAAATTTATTCTTCCAATTGGAATTCTTATAGCAGGATTATTGCTGGGCAAGGGCGTGAGGGTGCTTTGGGAAAGAAAGCACATTTCCGATTCAGTATCTGTAGAGGTGATTCTTAAACGGATCAACCAATTGGTATTACTCGGCATTAATCCACTCATTATTTTGGGTGCTTTCTGGTTCGTTAAACTGGACAGCATGAAATTGGCGTTACTGCCTATGTTGGGTGTTCTTACATTGGTATTGGGCGGGATCCTGGCGATCAGTATTTCCAAATTTCAGAAGCTGGACCGTGCGAAAACAGGAGCAATGTTTGTATCCGGGTCTTTTACGAATATGGGCAACTTTGGAGGGTTGTTTTGCTTTGTATTTATTGGTCCGGAAACGGTTCCCTATATAGCCATGTTTCGTTTATTGGAGCAGTTTGTTTATTACGCGATCGGCTTTCCAATTGCCAAATCATTTGGGTCAACGGATCAACCTGAGGGACAAAGAACAAGAGGGCTACTTAACCTATTGGTCGATCCGTATGTCCTGTTCTCTCTGTTATCGATAGTAGTCGGCTGTTTATTGAGTATCTCTTCGTGGGAAAGACCGGCAGTGTACGGAGATTTTATTGCGTATGCGGTTCCTTTGTCGAGCTTGCTATTGGTGATCTCGATTGGTTTCAACATGAAGGTGAAAGCGATCCGCGGGTATTTGAAGGAATGCTGCTCCATTTCTGTGGTGAAATTTCTAATGGTGCCATTGGCGGTTACTTCGTTAGCGTATTTTCTCGGTATAGGCCAGTTGGAAGATTATATGGTGCTTAAAGTGATATTGATTCTAACCGCGATGCCGCCTGCGTTTACTTCCTTAATTCCACCTCAGCTATATAAATTGGACGGCGATTTGGCCAATTCCAGTTGGCTTTTTAACACTGCGCTTTTGTTGCTAGTAGCTCCTATATTGTATTACATAGTAAGCACCATGTAATCCAGGCTGATTCTAAGCCTTACTGAATAACATGACCAACCCATGGTTATTGGGCTATGAGGAGGTAATGGGATAATGTTCTTGTCTCCCGACAGCTTGTAAGTCTCTGGGGATGGGATTAATGTCCGGGACACAAATATGAGTGCTTTTAGATCCCCGTCAATCGGGGATTTTTTATTTCAAAGCACCTATGTTTGTGACGCGAGTTCACGACACAAACATATGCGCATAATCGTGGTGATATTAAAGCTTGGATTTTTAATGAATTATTCACTCACATGGCCATTGAACGGGTAGCTTAACACAAACTGTCGGGTGACAAGAACATTATCTCATTAATAGCCGCGTAAATCGCGGCATTTGTGTTTTATGGGATCAAGTTCATGTCAAAATCTAATGACAAGAACTTGATCCCATTCCCGAAATTGACAAGAACCTGACTCATTCCCGACATAAGAGGTAATACGAAACCGTTGAATAACTTAAACGTTATTGCAGTGGGGAAGGCGATGCGTGCTCATATCAGGCGCAGTCTGGATGTCGCCAGGGAAACTTTACAGTTGTATTTGCAGAACGATTCTGAGGATAAGTGAGATAACTTTCGATAAAGACTTCTTAAGCAAAGGGCGGTTTTAAGCTACTCCAGCCGTAAGGCATGAGCAGCTTAATGTGGAGAAATAGAGGAAATACGCACTTTTTGACGAATATCTCCACTATGATGACGAAACGTAAAATTATTATCATTATCGCAACGTTGATCCTGTTGCTTACCGCTATCCGGCTCGTATGGATTACCCTCCAAGCGACTCCGGCCAACCAACCGAAAGCCATTAATGGTGTGCTGGATTTGCGGGGATGGAATTTCAAGCAGACAGGTCCTTTAAAGCTGGATGGGCAGTGGGCATTTTACCCGGAACAGCTAATCATGGTTAATTCGCAAGACACCAGCCCGCAAGAAGCGGGAAGTCAATATATTCAGGTACCTCAGAACTGGATATCATCCCAATCGTCAGGCTCAACATTCGGCTACGGGTCTTATAGATTGCGCATTTTGGTAGACCCTGAGCAGGATCAATCGTTCGGTATCCGGGCCCAGGATATCGCTAGTTCATCCGAAATATTTATTGACGGACGTTCCAAGGGACATGCAGGGCAACCGGGAGCGGATTCGAGGGAATATAGGCCGGATGCGGTATTGTATACGGCCTTTTTCAATACGGACAAAAGTGAAATCGATGTGGTCATCCATGTGGCGAATTTTCATAATAAGGGTATGGGCGGGATAGTGCAGTCGCTATTATTTGGCAGGTTGGATGCGGTGACTGGGCATGCTTTTTTTTCGGTCGGTATGCAACTGCTGCTTTGTACCTTTCTAGCCATTCATATGATTTACACCTTTATCATTTTCGTTATTGGAACCCGCGAGCCCGCGCTGCTTCATTTTTTCATGATGAACTTTTGTACGATGATGCTGGCGCTCCTGTCCGACGACAAAATGCTGCTGACGTGGGTGACGATCACGTACGAGTGGCATGTGAAGCTGATTCTTATATCGCTGCTTGCCCTTAATGCGTTTATGGTCCAGCTAGCCACGGGTCTAGTACCTCATCCGCGTTCGCGGAGGGTTATTCACTTGTATACGGCACTTTGTATTGTATTAATACTGTTGATTGTCGCTGTTTCGTATGAATACACGCAGCTATATTGGTATCTATATATTCCTGTCGGGGTATTCGCCCCGTTTGTGCTCGCGTGGCATTTTTTTCGCGCTGTAGCCCGTGGAGAACACGACTCGATTTATTTTTTGATAGGGTCAACGGCGATTGTAATTAATGTCATATGGAGCTTTGTGAAGACCGCTAATCTGATGGAGCTGTATTTTTACCCGATTGATTACATCGTAACCTTCCTCGCTTTCGTAGCATACTGGTTCAAACGTTATTTCCGGACGGCGGAACAAACGAAGAAGCTGGCTCTTAAGCTGCAGCTCGCTGACAAGCAGAAGGATGATTTTCTTGCCAATACGTCGCATGAATTGCGCAATCCGCTGCACAGCATGCTCAACATCGCTCAATCGGTTTTAGATAGCGGGGAGAAAGCGATGGATGGCAAAAACCGGCGTGATCTGGAATTACTCGTTACGGTGGGCCGTAGAATGTCTTTCATGCTCGGAGACCTGCTCGATTTAACACGGCTGCACGAACGGGGAATCGTTCTGCATAAGACGAATGTAACTATTCAATCTCTTGTTGCGGGAGTCATCGATATGCTTCGGTTTATGACAGACGGCAAACGGGTGGGGTTCGTCAGTCATATTTCGAGCACGTTTCCTCAAGTGACTGCCGATGAGAACCGATTGATCCAGATTTTGTTTAATCTGCTTCATAACGCGGTGAAATTCACGAATGAAGGAACCGTAAAGGTCGAGGCTGTCATCCGGGAAGGAAAGGCCCATATTTCCATCGAGGATACGGGCATCGGAATGAATGACGAGACGATCCAGCGTATATTTCAGCCGTACGAGCAAGGTAATTTCGGTGCTGGTGCAGTAGGAGGGCTCGGGCTAGGTCTGAGCATCGTGCGGCAATTGGTAGAGCTTCATGGAGGAACGATCGAGGCTCATGCCGCTCCGGGCCAAGGATCGGTATTTACGTTCACGCTGCCGCTTGTTGAAGAAGCTCCCGAAACGAGGGAGCGGAAGCAGGACCATGAGGCGGGAGGGATGTTCGTATTGCCGCTGCTCACAACGACGACGGAATATACCGTGGAAGCGGATTCGATTGCGGCAAATGCGCCGGTGGACAGAGCAGCGGATCGTCCAAACCTGTTGGCGGTAGATGACGATCCTCTGAATCTGAGCATTCTTGTCAATATGCTCTCCGCGGACGGTTATGAGGTAGTTACGGCATCCAGCGGCCAGGAGGCGCTGACACTGCTTGAGTTGAAGCAGTGGGACCTCGTTATTTCCGATGTCATGATGCCACAGATGTCCGGGTATGAGCTCGCCCGAACGATCCGGGACCGATTCACCATTTCGGAGCTTCCAATATTGCTTCTAACCGCGCGCAGCCGAACGGAAGACATTAAAGCCGGGTTTCAATCCGGTGCGAACGACTATGTGATGAAGCCGGTCGAAGCGACGGAGTTAAAATCTCGCGTGAGGGCGTTGACCGATTTGAAAGCGTCGGTGAGGGAGAGGCTGAGATTGGAAGCCGCTTGGCTGCAAGCGCAAATTCAGCCGCATTTTTTGTTCAATACGTTAAATTCGATCGCTGCGCTAAGTGAAATTGATACATTGAGAATGCGAAGCTTGCTGGATGCGTTCGGAAACTATTTGAAAACAAGCTTTCACTTCGCAAACACGGAGAAGCTGGTGCCGATTCAGCATGAATTGGATCTCGTTCGTTCCTATTTGTTTATCGAAAAGGAACGATTCGAAGACCGGCTGAACATCGTGTGGGAAATCGACTCGAACCTGCAATGTCAAGTTCCACCGCTGTCGATCCAGCCCTTAGTCGAAAATGCCGTCCGCCACGGCGTATGCCGTCGTATTCGCGGCGGAACCGTGAGGATCTCGATTGCCGAGGAGGCAGGCAGCGTTCGCATTGCTGTTGCCGATGACGGACCGGGCATCGATGAGGACAAGCTGCACAGCTTGCTGGATAACAGTCGTTCCGATTGGAAACGCGGTATCGGGCTGCTCAATACCGACCGAAGGCTGAAACAATTGTTCGGCCAAGGGTTGCAAATTGCAAGCTCGTCGAATGAAGGAACCCGCGTTGCGTTTACAGTGATAAAATAAAGCACCGCCCCAGTTTCTGAATGTTAGAAAATGGGGCGGTGCTTTTCACAATAATTGTCGCCGGGGCTTGAATCGTCGTTGTCACTCTATTGCTTGAACTTGACCGTGAGCTGCTTCTGTCCCTCTTATCGCTCAAATTCAAGCTCAGTTACGCTTCAATCGATGCGCCCCGCTCTATTCTCGCCTTGCGGATCAAGCAGCAAATCGTAGGAAGTTGCCGCTTCGTTCAAGGCGAATTGCAGCTCCGCTTGCGAAATCTGGATGAAGAAGCGCGTGATTGGTGCTCTAGCTATTATCTTTTTTGTAAGAAGACAAAAAAGGCTTAATGCTCCATTAGTTGATTTTTCGCTTTTTAAAGATGTTTGATTTACTGCCGGTGTAATTGCAGCGCTCTTGGCTAATTATAATGCACCTTCTAATCGCATCCCAAATAACCTACGTTCTAGTAAACGAGTATGTTTCACTGGATCATGAATCGAGTAACAACTGAGATCTGTTTAAACTATTTATACCAATGGAAAGATATTGCACAAGCAAATTCAGAAGGAGAAAGAGTCCCTGACTGGGTTCAAGTTAACAAAATGCTAGAAAAGAGCTTGCCAAAAATATTTTTTAGGCATCAAGAAGATATTGGAAAAAAACAAGTAGTTGAAGTAATTATAAAGAGCGAACCAAAACAAGTAATGGAGATAACCAATGCAAAATGTATTACTAGGAAGGTGACAAGAACATTATCTCATTAACTGCCGCGTGAATCGCGGCTTTTTTGTGTTATGGGATAAAGTTCTTGTCAAATTTCAATGACAAGAACTTTATCCCATTCCCGAAATTGACAAGAACATTATCTCATTCCCGACAATGGTTACATAACGTGGTTATATACTAGCCAAATCACTGCAATCAATCAATTCGACAGAGTATTAAGCTAACTGGCAGGATACTTCCAATGCTGTTTCATAATGATATACTTAATTTAACTTGATTATTGGTTGGGAAGTGCGATCTTTGGGGGTAAATTTCTCTGCAGCGTTTCAACATTCTTTTGATTATAAATCAATCTATACAGCAGTTTAAAGAGGAACTCATTAAAGGAGTTAGGTTTCCTAAGATTGTTCAATGCATATTAGAAGTGAATGAACATAACTCTCACTTAAGAAGAGAATGGTCATTAAATCGTGAATGCATAATCGAATCATGTAACTTTGGTCCATTCGATCCGATTGTAATTGGCGATGAAGAATATATTGAAGTTGGCGGTCCTGGCGACAGTCCCGATTTGATCCGTCGTTGTTGGAATGGCAGATGCGTTCTGCCTTTGATGTCCATAGCCTCGATAACTTCCTGAGTCGTCAACGGCTTGGAATTCGCATCGCCTTTTTCGTTAAACAGCTGCACGAGTTTTGCAGCCAGCGCCTCCGCGGCTTCTTGCTTAAAGCCTGTTTTGAAAGTAAAGTATAGGGACTGAGTTGAGATCGAATATGCGATCTGCTGTCCCGCCGAATCTTAAATATTGCCGCGGATGGGCGGGATGGATACGCCCTTCGTGATCATGCTTGTCTGGCGTTCCTAGAGACTCGGACCCTCGACGAACTGTAGATAAGCAAAACGTACGATTAGTGAAGAGAACAGGAGAAATGTAAGCATGAAAAAGACATTTAACCTAATACTGAAATGGCGACGGTTTCGAACTTTTTTTTTCGTACTTCGGTTTTATCTTTAATTTCCATACCGTTCCCTCATTCCGTCACTCGATACCCAACCTTTAATTGTCATATATTCAAACGAATTCCTTTTTAGAGAGGTTCAATCTTTATCCCTGCACAATAAGAATAAGCAACCTTACGGGAATGGCGGGTATCCGAACTCAATACCAAGTTTTTTTTCAAAATTAACGGGCTTCCGAATCCATGAGACCGATGAATTCCCGGATCGGCTGTCGTCTATATAAACGAAGGCATAAATGAACACAAACTAATTTGACGAAGAGGTGTTTTGAAAATGGCATTAACGTCCGCATTCACGAGCTTCAACCTGCCTGTAAAAAACGTAGAACAATCGAAAGCGTTCTTCACCGGACTCGGATTCGAGCTCAACCCGCAATTCCCCGAGAACGAGAATTCGGTAGCCATCGTGATCGGCGACAACCTGCAGGTCATGCTGATCAATCAAGCATTCTTTAATACGCTCACGGAGAAGGAATCCGTCGATACGAGCAAGTATGCGCAGATGACGATCGCATTGGCCTTCGAGAGCCGGGAAAAGGTCGATGAAATCGTGAATACCGCGGTCTCCTTGGGCGGGAAATTGCACGCTGAACCTGAAGATCATGGGTTCATGTATCATTGGGGCTTCGTGGACTTGGACGGCCATCTGTGGGCCATTAACTACATGAACATGGATGCGGCACAAGGTTAAGGCTAACGGAGAGCACGCTCGTACTAGGGTTCAAAAAAGAAAGACGCCGGGCATCTTCCCCGGCGTAGAAAACTTTATTATTCGGATTTAACTTAAGCAACACCTCAATCTGATATTGAGTCTAAAACTTATTATTGATATTTTGGCAATTATAATGACCGGGATTCCTTGATAGTTAAGGGATCCCAGTCTAATATTATATTATCGCGAACAGTTGAGATTTGGGAGGGTGAACCTCCGAGGGCTTTGTGGAAAATGCGTGCAGTAAATGGAATAATGAGGAAGTTAAGTCTTATCCTCTATTTCAGTATTTCTTCATGGCCGTTGGGTGTTGCCACCAACACTTCTATACCGTTGTACCCTTTTTACCAAGAGGTATAATCCTGCGAATGAGCGAGTAAACGTGAGAAAATCCATTAATACCGCGGGAAGTAACGGGCAGTTTAACGCAAAACAGGAGGTTGTTGTAACTTAGCAGCCGTTATGTAAGGGTAGTTGAGATAGTTTAGAATTGTGTTGAAGACAGATCCTGACGGGCCTGGATGCCGAGCGACGGTCGCTGGGCGTGCCGTCTGCCAGCGGTGACGTGTATTCAGCCATTAGGTAATGGGATAAAGTTCTTATCATTTATGACATCAAGTTCTTGTCAACTGCCGGGTGACAAGAACATAGTAACATTAAATGCCGCATAAATTGCGGTTTTTTTGTTTTATGTTATCAAGTTCTTGTCAAAACGAATTGACAAGAACTTGATAACATTCGATGGGTGACTAGAACTTTGTAACATTCCCGACGTAGTCACATTACACATTGAACAGCGTTTTAATTGAGGTAACAAAAAACGTTAGCGCAATAACCAGAGAGCAACTCGCCACAAGGCAGTTCCTCCCTGGATTCGTTAAAGTAACGGGCAGCACTCCTATTTATGAAGAAATACGAGGTTGAGAAAGAAATGGTGGCGAGTCATGAAACTTAGAGGGACTATGACAGAACAGGCATATAGAAAAGAATTACATCGTCCGGAATGAGATTGTCGGACGACACAAACATTATCCTTTTCATGGTCGCTTATATTGCGGCTTTTTTAATAATGGGACAATGTTCTTGTCGCGAGACGGCGACACAAACATTGTCCGTTTTTCGACATAGAAATCCACTCATAACAAATTCAAGATTCAAATGAAACTAAGGTATGTTGATCATGTTAAAAAGATCAGTTTGTTTGCACTCATTAAGCTCCCATGAATATTAAATTGGCTCAAAACCAGTAAAAGAGCATAGGAAAACAGACCCAGCATTACACTTTTAAAAAAAGGCTGAGCCACGTGAGTAATGATATAAGTTGGAGCAAAACGATTACTGACAACAAGTAAAGGCAAGACTGGTGCAACAACCAAAAAAGGATTAATCTCCCATAAGTGCTACCCATATCGGGTGCGATATTCTATGATGCACCGTGGTGGTCGGAGTCAGACTAACGGTTGGGCTCTATGGCACCATAGCTATTTTCATCCTCAGTGGTGCAGCGTTGATCTTGCGCTGCATGAATGGCTAACGAGCAGATCAGCTCAACAATTGGGCAGGAGAATGAAGTAACGATCTAGAAATAAATTACATCGTTATGGAAAAAGGTGGCGATTCTTTGATCTCTGTTATCCTCTGGGACTTGGATGGAACTATTCAAGATAGCGAATCATTGGCAAAAGAAGGTACACGTTATGGATTTATGCAAATGCTCGGTAGGGAGCCTACGGAAGAGGAATTTGCTCAACTTCTAGGTCGTCCTGTTCCAATAGTTTACCAAGAATGGTTTGATATTGATTTGGCAAGAAAGATTCTTGACTCGGGGACTTGTTTTTACCATGAACGTGCTGAACAAATCCCTTGTTATGCAGGTGTTACAGACTTATTGTGCGAATTAATACGAAGAGGATATCGTATGGGAGTCGTATCTTCTAAACGACGACTCCATGTTAAAAATGAGCTGAAGTTAAAGAATCTAGACAACTTGTTTGATGTGGTCATAGCTCAAGAAGATACTCAAATACATAAACCTCATCCCGAACCGCTGATTCTCCACCACCAGAGAGTTGCATTTACATTGGAGACCAGCCCTCTGACTTGCGAGCAGCTTCTGCTGCAGGAATGAATGGTATTGCAGCACTCTGGGGAGATGGAAAAATCGAACGGCTTGAGCCTATAAATCCTATCTTTCTGGCATATACGCCCACGGACATTCTAAAATTACTGCATTCTGAAGAAATCAAAATAAACCCAGGCACAACGTCAGTTATTGAGAAAAGCCGGTCTCAATCTAGCTGAAAGTATGTCAGGAAAACGGAAAGGGCAGATTGTCATATCGAAACGTGGAGTTTCCACCTTACGTAAATATCTGTTTCTCGCTACCCTACAGCTCATAGGTATCAATCCCGTTTTTCAAGAGTTACATGAGTATAACATTAAAGTTAAGCATATGAAGAAGCAGAGGTCCGTAGTTAAACTTCTAGGAAAAGTAGCTCGAATCCTGATTAGTATCGTCCAAAGAGGAGAAACATTTTCGCCCGAGAAGGCAAGTCACATCCTTATTCAAGCCGCATAAAACGTTTGAATACCACGTAGGTTGACTCATTCGCAGGATTTTACAAAGAAAGCACGGAGAACCGAGTTCCTGCCCGAAAGGACTTAGACCCGTCCGCTAAACGCAATCGGTCTCCACGCCTTGGACAGGTATGACGATGGAATGTAAGGGCCTAGACCCGTAGAGCCATGGGATGGTAAGCTTCCAAGGTATTTGTGGAATAAGCGTGCATTAGAGTAAAATTTAGGAAATGACTTTTAAGGTTCCTCTATTTCCGCATGCTCAAAATAAAGGCCACTTAACCAAATGAGTTTGTTTTCCAAGCAATCGTTATCTTCCGGGTGATGAAATCCTGCGAATGAGTGAGTATACGTGAGATAAACCCTTAAAACTGAGGGACGGGCAGATTTACGCAACATTGTTCTCTTCGAAAAATTCAGATTTCCACTTGACCCTTACGTAACGTAATGAATTATAGTGAACGTAAGAGCAGGACGAAACACGGGCCTACTGCCAAAAAATTGAACAACTAAATTCGAAATCGGAGGAGAAGCAAACATGAGAAAACTCGTGCTGTTTATGCATGTGTCGCTGGACGGGTATGCGTCGGATTCGAACGGAGGACTAGATTGGATTCCATACAATGAGGAATTAGAGAAATACGCCGAGGAGGTCGTAGCCGAAGTCGGCTCTCCCGTATACGGACGCACGACGTATCGGATGATGGAGAGCTACTGGCCCACGGTGATGGACAATCCGAATGCATCGAGGCACGGTATGGAGCATGCCAAATGGCTGCAGGATGTTAAGAAGATCGTCATTTCCGGCTCGATGGACATTGTGGAATGGAACAATACGATGCTGATCAAGGACAATATCACAGAGGAAATCAAGGCACTCAAGGAGGAGCCTGGCAAAGATCTCGTTATCTTCGGCAGTCCGGGGGCGGCGAAGACTTTGCTTGAGCTCGGCCTGATCGACGAATTCCTGCTGACGATTTGTCCGGTCATCTTGGGCGGCGGAAAATCGGTATTCCACGGAGACGGTGAGAAAATCAGGCTCAAGCTGCTGTCTAGCCGAACGCTCAAGTCGGGCATTATCGCGGCCCGGTATGAGTTGGAGAAATAGCCGTGCCGTACAAGGTGTTCCACTAACGAAAGAACGATAGTTCCAAGCAACACGACAGCAGCCGATCATAATCGGCTGCTGTTTTTAAAGATAGAGCTAGTTGCAATTCCTCTCCAACAACGTACCTAATTGTTCCGCTAAAGCTTGATAGGTAATTGGTCGTTCATTCATGAACCACCATTCCACGACCCCCACATAAGCAGAAGCTATAAATCTGATAACCATATTCTCATTTAGATCCTTATTTTTTCCCTGGGATATATCGACCTCATCTTTAAACTCATCAAGCAGGAACTCGAGGAATCGGTTACGAAAAAAAGGAGCTCCTTTACTCGCTAACATCATCGAAAAAAAACGATAGTTTTCTTCGAAATACTCTGTCCAAATAAGGGAACCGCTTGTGAAGTCCAAATCTGCTGCTGCCTTGCATCGATCTCCGAGTTCCTTAATATGCGTTTCGATAAGCTTGTCCAGCAAGTCATACTTATCCATGTAATGAAGATAAATCGTTCCCCTACTCACGTTGGCACGATCAGAAAGGTCTTGGATCGTAATATTGTCAAAGCTCTATTCTTCCATAAGTTCTAAAACTGCATTTTTTAAAGCATCTTGGGTTTTCTTTATTCTTCGATCGGCCTTCACCACATGGAACACCTCGATTATGTGAAATAGTAGACAATTTAGCATCCTTTGTTCAGTAATTAACAAATGGAACAGATCTAACCATTGAAGGTTTATTGTCATCGTTTATAATTCTAGACATGAGTTCATTAATTAATCAAGGTTTAGTTTGGAATGCTTGACTTGGAGTTAACTCCAGAATATAAACTTATTTGCAAATAGAGGAGCGATGATGATGAGTAAGGCTTTGATCCTTGAAGCAAACGGAGGAATTGCTCGCGTAGTCATTGAGTTATTCCTAAGGGAAACAGATACACAATTAACACTCTACCTGCGTAATGCTGGAAGGTTAAAGCATTTGGAATCTAATCATGTTAGGGTCATTGAAGGTGATGTTTTAAATCTGGATCAATTAAAAGATGCGATGGCTGGGCAGGATGTCGTGTATGCCAATTTGGCTGGCCAATTAATAAAAATGGCTGAAACCATCGTGGCAGCCATGTTCGCAACGGGCTTAAGACGTCTAATTTTTATTAGCTCCATGGGATTTTATGGGGAAGTCCCTCAATTTTGCAGGAAAGGAGTCGTTGTTGTATTTAACTCCATTGGCCACGACGGAGAATTAACAAATGGTGGATACAGTGAAAAGATCGTTGTTAAAGACAAGTTTGTTGTTCGTATTCCAGACGGCTTAGAACTGGACGTTGCCAGCCCGCTGTTATGTGCAGGTATTACAACGGTACTCTCCTCTGAAACACTGGAACTCGGGACCAGGGAAGAAGGTTGCTGTTCTGGAAATGGGAGGACTTGGCCATTTGGCTGTTCAGTTTGCCCATACGATGGGGGCAGAAGTGACTGTTCTTAGTCATAGTAGTAACAAAAAAGATGAAGCTTTTGGTTTTGGCGCAAGTCACTACTATGTAACCACTGATCCTGCAACGTTTACTGAGCTGGCTGGTCAATTTGATCTGATTCTAAACACCGTATCTGCAAATATTGATGTTGATGCTTTGCTGTCCATTCTTAATGTGGATGGGGCACTAGTTAATCTTGGTTTGCCCAACAAGCCCGATCTTTATAATGTCTTTTCCTTATTTGCCGGACGTCGGAGTATTACGGCATCGAACGTTGGGGGAATTAAAGAAACACAAGAGATGCTCGACTTTTCAGCAGAACACGGGATTGCTCCTATGATTGAAGTCATTCGTGCCGATCAGGTTGACGAAGCATACAAACGTGTCGTAAGCAGTGATGTACGATATCGATTTGTTATCGATATGTCTACTTTGTAACCCTGATAAAAAAGGAGAATAATCGATGAATATCACGGATGCAGCTCAAATGTATCATGAAAAAATGTTTCCACGTTACGTATCTAGGTTTTTGGAAACAGATCCCGAGTTTATTGAGCGCTTTGATAATTTCGCGTTTGATGAAGTCGTGAATCAGGACGACTTAAATGACAGAACTCGTATGATGGCCATTTTGTCCGTTTTAATCGGTTGTCAGGGTATAGATGAGTTTAGAGCTATGCATCCAGCAGCACTAAACTTTGGTGTTACTCCAGTGGAAACAAAAGAGATTGTTTATCAGTCCGTACCTTATATGGGCATAGGAAGAGTCTTGCCTTTTCTGTATGCTGTGAATGAGATTTTAACTTCACGAGGGGTTGAACTGCCTTTGTCAGGGCAATCAACCACAACTATAGAAACTCGTTTAGAAGCAGGGATTGCGGCACAGGTAGATATCTTCGGAGAACATATGCGGGATTTCTGGCAGTCGGGACCGGAAGAGAGCAAGCACATCAATTACTGGCTCGCATCTAACTGCTTTGGGGATTACTATACGCGAAAAGGGCTTGACTACAAACAAAGAGAGATGATTACATTCTGCTTTCTTTTGGCTCAGGGTGGATGCGAACCTCAGTTGACCAGCCATGCTGCCGCTAATATAAGGCTTGGAAATGATAAGAGTTTCCTTATCAAAGTTATTTCTCAATGCCTGCCTTTCATCGGCTATCCGCGCAGTCTAAATGCTCTCCGGTGTGTGAATGAAGCCGCGGCGAAATCGGAATAAGCCCCTTAGCCCCTTATTAAATAACTTTTGAAAGTAGGAATCAATGATGAATAATGAACAACTTCGCAACAGTACTATTTTTCCATTAGGAGAAAAGGTTAAAGCAAACTTTATAGGGGACGCCTACCTACAAATGGTGTTCACAGATCCGACACCTCTGAACACCGCGATCGGAAATGTTACCTTTGCTCCAGAGGCACGGAATAACTGGCACTCTCATCGGGTTGGACAGGTTCTGTTAGTCACCGGCGGCAAAGGGTGGTATCAAGAAGAAGAAAAACCTGCACGATTGCTCCAAACAGGTGACGTGGTTAATATTCCACCTAACGTAAAACATTGGCATGGAGCGACAAAAGACAGTTGGTTTGTACATCTGGCTATGACTCCAGGAGAAACAGAATGGTTTGAAGCCGTCGATGATGAATGGTTTGATAAACTATAGGAGGTTTTCTGGATGGAATATATAAAATTCGGAAATACGGGAATGGACGTCTCTCGGATTTGTCTGGGTTGCATGAGCTTTGGAGATGTGCTCCCAGGAGGACATCAATGGGTACTCGATGAGGAGCGCAGTCGCCCACTCTTCAAAAGAGCGCTAGAACTGGGTATCAACTTTTTTGATACAGCGAACATTTATGCAGGCGGAACCAGTGAAGAGATTATTGGGAAAGCTCTAAAAGATTATACGAACCGGGATGAAATTGTTCTGGCTACAAAAGTCTGGGGACGTATGCATCAAGGCCCCAATGGTGCAGGGCTTTCTCGAAAGGCAATTATGAGTGAAATCGATAAAAGTTTGAAAAGACTAGGGACTGATTATGTAGATCTCTACATCATCCACCGCTGGGATTATGACACACCTATTGAAGAAACTATGGAAGCTATGCATGATGTAGTGAAGTCTGGAAAAGCCAGATATATCGGTGCTTCTGCAATGTATGCATGGCAATTTCAAAAAGCATTACATGTGGCGGAGAAAAATGGCTGGACTCGGTTTGTTTCCATGCAAAATCACCTTAACCTCATATACCGCGAAGAGGAAAGAGAGATGATTCCGCTTTGTAATGATCAAAAAATTGCGTTGACACCTTATAGTCCACTTGCATCGGGACGGTTAATTCGTGATTGGTCTGAAACTACCCATAGATCAGAAACGGATCAAATTCAAAAATCAAAGTACGATTCGACTGCTGATGCAGATCGATTGATCATTGAGCGAGTAGCGTCCATTGCCGAGAAGCGCGCAGTACCCCGCAGTCATGTTGCGCTTGCATGGCTGTTACAGACTGCTCCTATTGTTGGAGCAACTAAAATCGCTCAACTTGAAGATTCTGTAGGTACTCTATCGGTGAAATTAACCCCGGAAGAGGTCTCATTCCTGGAAGAACTGTATGTCCCACATCCCGTTGTTGGAGCTCAGTAATTTGAATTTTAAGAAAAGGCGGAGAATTGATATGAAAGCAAATATGATGTACGCTGCTGGTGATGTTCGCGTAGAAGAAATCCCTGTTCCGAAATTGCAAGAACCATCGGATGTGATTTTGAAAGTCGTTGCTGCCTGCATTTGCGGAAGTGACCTGCATCCTTATCACAACATGCATGCCCATGAGCATGGAGAGGGCGAAGCAATGGGGCATGAAGTAATTGGAAAAATTGAAGAAATGGGTTCGGAGGTTTCTGGATTCCAGAAAGGCGATTTGGTTGTCGTTCCTTTTGCTTATGGTGACAACACCTGTCCGTTTTGCCAAGAAGGATTGATGACTTCTTGTGTGCATGGGGGCTTTATGACCGGCTGCCAAGCGGAATTTGTTAGAGTACCTCAAGCACAGGGAAGTATGTTTAAACTGCCTGATGAAATTGACGAAAACTCTCCTTTATTGCCGTCCCTCTTGACATTGTCTGACGTATACGGCACTGGTTATCATGCAGCGGTGATGGGAGGCGTTAATGAGAACACGACGGTAACGGTTATTGGTGATGGTGCTGTTGGTCTTCTTGCCGTTCTGTCAGCGAAAAAGCTTGGTGCCAAGAAAATTATCCTTATGGGCCGTCATAAGAAGCGGACTGATCTTGGTATTGAATTCGGTGCAACAGACGTTATTAATGAGCGCGGAGAAGAAGGTATCGCGAAAGTTCGAGCGCTGACAAATGGTGAAGGAACACATGTTGTTCTTGAATGTGTCGGGCTGATGCCTGCTTACGAGATGAGTCTTGGTGCCGTTCGGGCCGGTGGAGTTATCAGCCGCGTTGGTGTTCCGCAGTATGATGAAGCTCCCGTCGGCTTTACAAGTCTTTTCGGGCGTAATATTACGCTTACGGGGGGACCAGCGCCAACGCGTGCTTACATGGAAGAATTGTTGCCCGACATCTTGGACGGTAAAATTGAGCCGGGTCGTGTCTTTGATGTAACGGTTGATTTGGATGGTGTTCCAGGGGGTTATCAAGCTATGGACAACCGTGAAGCACTCAAAGTATTAATTCGACCTTAATGAATAATATCAACTGTTAGCTTAGATTTAAAAAGAAAGACTTAAGGTAAACAAGAAACCGGCGTTGATACGCTCATCACTGAATTTATCGCTACTGATAATGTTGCTGAAGAAGTCACGGTATTTAACCCTCCAACATTTCTGAAAGAACAGGAACAATTCGAGAAGAAAGGAGTAGTTTGGTATTGCGATCGGGAGATTTTATTTGGATTTAGCAAAGTAAAAAGAGAATTGATCCTAGAATATAAATAAGGAGGACATACAATGAAAGAGGTTGTACTTTGGACTGGTGCTGGACAGATTGGCATGGCGATAGCTAGAAGAATCGGTTTTGGTAAGAAACTTATTATTGGTGATAAGAACCTAGATAATGCCAAGGCTACTACAAAAATTATGAAAGAAGCCGGATTTGATGCGATGCCTGTCGAAACAGACATTTCCTCCAGAGAATCTATTTTAAACTTGATTGCAGAAGGTCAGAAATATGGTGAAATCACTGCTCTTATCAATGCAGCCGGCGTGTCACCTAGTCAGGCACCTATTGAAGTGATTTTGAAGGTGGATTTGTACGGAACTGCAGTATTGTTGGAGGAAGTAGGTAAGGTCATAGCTCCTGGAGGAGTTGGTGTTACAATTTCCAGTCAGTCTGGACATAGAATGCCTCAATTGGGAACTGAAATTGATGAGCAGCTGGCTACGACACCAACTGAAGAGCTCCTTAATTTGGAAGTCCTTCGACCTGAAAATATCAAGGATTCGTTGCACGCATATCAAATGGCGAAACGATGCAATGTGAAGCGTGTAATGTTTGAATCTATACGTTGGGGTGAAAAAGAGGCTCGTATCAACTCCATTTCTCCAGGAATTATCGTAACACCATTGGCTATAGACGAGTTCAATGGTCCAAGAGGAGAGTTCTATAAGAATATGTTTGCCAAGTGCCCTGCTGGACGCCCAGGAACAGCAGATGAGGTTGCAAATGTGGCTGAGTTGCTGATGATGCCACATGGCGCTTTCATTACCGGGTCTGACTTCCTAATTGACGGTGGAGCAACAGCTTCATATTTTTACGGATCACTAAAACCAACAGAATAATGAAAGTAGTCGTAAAATACTGCCTTAATTAGAAATGAGGCATGACATTTAATCAAGAAGCCCCTAGAATATTAGTCTGCTGAAGAAGGGGAAATGACATTGGACAGGCCATATATTATTTGCCACATGGTAACTTCATTGGATGGGAAAATCATTGGAGATTATTTGAGAGCGGAACGAGCACATATTTTACAGACGAATACGAAAAAATTCATGGGTGGTACGGAAGTAAAGCCTGGATGTGTGGCAGGGTTACTATGGAGGAACACTTTACTTTCGGTCATAAATTAGATTTAGCACATGAAAACATTGAGATGATTCCCAAAATTGATTACGTAGCAAATAAAGATGCTGAGACAAATGCTATAGCAGTGGACCCCTCTGGGAAATTAGGATGGGAAGAAAATTCAATAGCACCATGGAATGAGGATAGGACGGAGGATCATATAGTAGAAGTCCTTACAGAACAAGTATCTGACGCCTACCTAGCTCATCTTAATATGATGGGTATTTCTTACATTTTCGCTGGACAAGAACAATTAAACTTTCGTCTAGTAGTTGAAAAACTAAAAAAGTTATTTAACATCGATAAGTTAATGTTAGAAGGTGGAGGTTATTTAAACGGCTCCTTTTTAGATGAAGGGTTAATTGATGAATTAAGCCTCGTTTTAGTTCCAATCGCAGATGCTGCATCTAACTCTGTGTCACTATTTGAAACGAGTTCTCATCTAAATAAAAGACAACCTGTAGATTTCTATTTAAAGGATATAGAAAAACTGGACGATGATGGTTTATGACTCAAGTATGTAACTAAGCATGATTAATCACCTAATTGAGTAATTGCTTCATCTTCCCATTGAGTCAAAAGTTGAAGCAAACTGTATTGGTGATGTAATTAATATATATAAAAAGGCCGATTTCCTACAATACTGTCGGACGACAAGAACATATACAACGAAAGTCGCATAAACTGCGGCTTTTTTATTTTTTGTATAGAAGTTCTTGTCGTGAGCTCAAGACAAGAACTTCTATACAATCCCGAGAACCAAAAAGCACACAAAATATTAAGCTAAACCTGCTAAAAACTTGTCAAGATTTTTCAATAGAATATGGGGAAGATGGTGCTATACTAATTACTATATAACCCTCCAAACCACTTCATTTCGCGAAGTGAATGCTTGAGCCACACTAGTTCCTTTCGATACATCCAATCCTACTACTTGTTCCATTTCACCATTCCTTTACGAATTTTCGCCGGCATTCCCACGATAGTTCCAACGCCATAGCTTCGCTTGTGATACGAGATCTGGGTCTCTACCAGCTCAAACATGGTTATTGGGTGGCAGTGGGAGAACAGTTTTTGTTCCAGGGTTTTCCCTCTAAGAGGAGCTCGTTCTCCCGGCTACCGCCATCTTATACCGAACCTAAAAAAAGGCCAACCAGATTTTCTGGTTGACCTAATAATCGTTAGACCTGATATGAAGCTCCCCGTAATGAGACTCCATCTCTAGCAGACATTACGCAGAACGTTAGTTCAATACGAACTCAGCGGCAGCCGGCCAGAATGATCGGCTGCTTTTTCGTTGAACTAAAGGAGAAGAGTTTAATTCCATATTGTGTTAAAATTGAGCAAAAAAGAAAATAGGAGTGATATGATCATTAGCGGTGAGATGATTGAAGAAGATCAACTACTTGATGCCTTAGAGGAGATATACAATCTTTCAAGGCCAATAAAGTGTAAATTCCTAAGAGGAAGTTTTAATGATCATTACTCCATTGATGCGAATGGAAGTAAATCTATTTTAAGGATTTATAAAAATAAAAAAAGCTACATTAGAAATATTACAGATATTCGATTTGAACTGGATTTCCTGGAGTATCTTCACAGTAATGGGGTATCTGTAGCTTTTCCAATTCGAAGTATTAAAAATGAAACCCTAAACACTGTACTTTTTAAAAATGAGCTTCGATATATAGTCTTATTTGATCATGCTGAAGGGAGTCATATAGGAAATATTAATCTTAGCGATGCAATGTTCTTCGGGAAATTAGTCGCTTCTCTTCATAAGAAGGCCGATGGGTTTAAAAGCGAACATTCTCGAATTAAAATTGATCAAGGATATTTGATAAAGGAGCCATTAGAAACTTTGGAAAAGTATATCGGAACCCTAAATTTATCCGATATAACCTTTTTTAAAACTCGTGCGAACCTCATGTATGAACAATTTAATCAACTTCCTTCAACTAATGAGGCATTTGGCTTAATTCACGGAGACCTAAATCCGTCTAACGTTCACTATAGTCCAGTACATGGATTTAAGATTTTCGATTTCGATCATTGCGCATTTGGATGGAGGATACATGATTTAGCGGTAATTAGGCTTTGTTTTGATAATAACGTATATAAAGCAGTCTTAAACGGTTATCAATCCGTCAGAGCACTTAGCACTATTGAAGAGAAAAGCATCGATATGTACTCTGATGTGTTGTTAATTAGGAAAAGCAAGGATATTTTAGACATGTTAGAAGTCAATAAAAATTCAATAGAGGAAAAGACAAAGGTTGTTATTAAAGCCATTGAAACCTTGCGTATTCTAAACAATAAATCATTAAGCTAACGGATAAGGTTTGTTCATTAAGAAACCAGGACGAGGCTGCCGACATGAATCGGCAGTCTCGTTTAAGTAAAGGGCAGAATAACATAGCCTATAATTCCAATAAATGGTAAAATATTATTGTTGTGTAAGCCGTAAGAGGAGGTGTGTTATGAGTGAAGTTCAGATATTTCCAATGAGGATTGAGGATTATGATAAGATAGCTCATTTTTGGTCAAAAATCTTTGGTAATACTATTTCTTTGGAGTTCGATAGTAGAGAGAGGATTAGCGCATATTTAAAACGCAATCCAGAGTTCAGCACTGTCGCTAAGAAGGGTAATGATATTATAGGAACGGTATTATGTGGTCATGATGGACGAAGCGGCTCTCTATATCATGTTGCTGTTTCGGAAGAGTATCGACATAAAGGAATAGCAAACGAAATGGTACAGCAAAGTCTTTCTTTACTCAAACAAGAGGGTTTTGGTCACGCTATGTTGTTCGCATACCTTGAGAATACAACTGCAATTCAGTATTGGAAAAAGAATGGGTGGGAAGCTTTGCCTGACGTCCTATATCATTACAAGCACTTATAAAGAGGTTTTATTGGCCATTGAGCTATCGGAGTACGTTAGTGAAATTACCAACTAAGACGCGGCTGCCAGCACAATTCGGCAGCCGCGTTATGTTAACGGGCAGTTATGCTCAATGAGAATTATGCTAAAATGAAAATACTGGAAAGCAAATTGATTTGGCAAGAAGAGATTTATTAGGAGATAAATCAATCTGCAACTGGTTATTTAGAGTATTTGAATACGATTCTATTTTTCTTGCCACAATGCGACTAACCCTCGTGTTGTGGTTTTCTTTTGTCTAATGCGCTGAGAGGTTCACTGTTGTAGCTATCAAGGATGCAGCAGGCAATAACATCAACAGTTATTATGATATTTGTGACAATCCGAGTGCCAAAGTAGAAGCCATGAACAATCCGTTCCACTACACCGGTGAACCACAGGTCTTAGGTGGTTTAAGCAACCATTTATGGTGTTATCGACCTATATTAACTAATTTTTCTATTTGTAAAATAGAACTAATACAGCAAAGTCACCCTCATCGTAGATTTGGTCATTTGGATTGACATGAAATCGATTACAAAACCCGTGAAAAGTGAGGTGAAACCTGTAGCTTTTAACGTATTGAACTGGTTTGGCCTCAAGCAACAAACAAATCGAAGGGAATGAAGAATTCATGAAAAAACGTTTATTTGCACTTCTATTGGTCGTAATGTGTTTACTTACTGTTGCTTTGCCTGCATATGCTGATGATGCTTACTACGAGTTGTCTGGGAATCCTGAAACTTATAATACCGGCGTATTGAGTGGGAATCGTATTTCAGATCTTGCATTGAGAAACTTTAACAGTTACGATTCAGAATTAGATTTTACGATTACAGATCAAAATGGGAATGAACTTGCTTATGGATATGTAATGCCTGGCGCATATCTTTGGTATGATGGTTACAGCGTGCATACATCTGGTAATGCTCATATCTCGACTGAGAATCTATATTGGTACAATAATCCATCGGTTACTGGTATCAATATCAGCGTTACTTCGACATCGTATGCTAATGATGCATATGTTTATATTAATGTAAATTAACAAACGATAACATGGGCTGCTCAAGGGTCGAATTTTGACTCTGGGCAGAACATGGATGCAAAGTATCAGTCCGAAATGAATGAGCAGAAGGATATCTTCCAACAACACATGTTGAACCAGCAAGAATTGATTGAGCAAGAAGTTTTGATAATTCAGCATACTGCTGCTACAACGTCAGACGATTCGAAAGAATGTCCCCAATGTGCGGAAATCGTGAAAGCCAAAGCGAAGTTATGTCGTTTCTATAATTATAAGTTTGAATAAGGAGTAATAATGCTGAGCCTTTGCCGGGTCAGCATTTTTTGTCTAGGGTTCGTTACAACTTTAATAAAAAGAAGATATATGGAATATAACAGGTTTGATAAGACAATAGGACACTATATGTTGTCACCCTAATACAAGATACGATTATCGCTATCGAAGAACGAGAGCTCAATAAACATTAGGAGACGGCAGCCGGTTTTTCTCAACTAAACATTCCTGTTAGGGCTAAGAAATAGCCTTTGTCAAAAAAGGAGCGCCTCGGTATGATGGGTTTGTCCCGGGCTTACAACCCAACACCATCAAGGAGGCGCTCTTATTATGAAGTTTAAACAATCAGAAGTACAAAATCAACGAATTGAACGAATTAGCACATCTCATCTTGTTATCGACATGGCTGAGAGACTCATGTGGCACAAGCTACTAATTATTGCGGGATCGTGCTCTCAAATCGTCATCTCTCGTATAGTAACACCGTAGAAGGGTTTAAAAAAACTGCAACGATGGGTCGAAGGACTTCAGCAAAAGCATCGTTTGGACAGCGTCATTTTGGGGCCTGGAGCCTACAGGACATTATTGGTGGAACTTAGCGAATTGGCTTACATCGCCAGGGGGGCGATGTTTTATTTATTATTAGAAAAAGAGAATGTATTGACCAACATCGCCAAATTACAAGATATGCCTATAGAGACTTCTACCGCTCTTATAAAGATAAGTAAAGAAATCGAATAATGACAAAAGAACGGCTTTCTTCGCATCATCTGCGATAGGGCCGTTCTTTGATTTACATCGAAGTTCTTTATATTACACCCAAGGTAACCAATAAAGGTGTAGACATTTTCACAAAATACCGAATCGTCTTTTCCAAATTACAGATCCCATGCCTTTAGCCTAAGGGATACCTTGGAGTTAAACAAAACTCTCCTTGGTATGGAGGTGTAAATGGAGCAGCTCCTGTTCCTGTTAATGTTATTGAAGTAAAGCCATTTTTGGTAAATGCAAGACTAGCACCCACAGATAAAATTTCAGTTTCTACTAAAGTAGCACCAAGCAGAAATTCAACTGTTACTGTACCACCAGTCGGTCCACTATCTAATGATATGGTTCCGGATACAAACGTTTTAGCTGGATTTGTATTTAGCGCATAGATGGTGATCGTAGGTGTAGCGGCTGTCACAGTATAAGGAGCACATAATTTATCCTGCACAAATGAGGTTTGACTACAACACTCATGATTACCTACCGCTAAGGTTTGGTTATTACAGCTACATCCACTCATGAATTAGGCTTCCTCCTCTAATAAATCAGTATTGAATATATAAATACATAACTACGGTACAGCCTGTATTCGGCTTGTACCTGTGATATCACGCCGAGATGCAACGCCAGATTCGATAAATGGTTAATTTCAAGGCTTACTTGCTATTTTGCCCCAAGGTAACCAATAAAGGTGTAGACATTTCCATAAAATATCGGAGTGTCTTTTCCCAATTACAGATCTATGCTATTAGCCTAAGGGATACCGTGGAGTTAAACAGAACTCTCCTTGATATGGGGGTGTAAATGGAGCAGCTCCTGTTCCTGTTAATGTTATTGAAGTAAAGCCACTCTTGGTAAATGCAAGACTAGCACCTACAGTTAGAGTATCCGTTTCCACTATAGTAGCACCAAGCAGAAATGTAACTGCTACGGTACCCCCAGTCGGTCCACTGTCTAATGATATGGTTCCGGATACAAACGTTTTAGTTGGATTTGTATTTAGCGCATAGATGACCTGTGGTGTAGCGGTTGTCAAAGTATAAGTAGCACACAATTTATCCTGCACAAATGAGGTTTGACTACAACACTCATGATTACCTACCGCTAAGGCTTGGTTATTACAGCTACATCCACTCATGAATTAGACTTCCTCCTCTAATAAATCAGTATTGACTATATAACTACGTAACTAGGGTACAGCCTGTATTCGCTTGAACCCGTGATAACTTGCCCATTCGCAACGCATATTCGATAAATGGTTAATTCCTAGGATTACTTGCTGTTTTGCCCGAAGGTAACCAATAAAGGCGTAGACAATTTCATAAAATATTGGATTATCTTCTCCCAATTACAGATCCATGCTATTAGCCTAAGGGATACCGTGGAGTTAAACAGAACTCTCCTTGGTATGGAGGTGTAAATGGAGCAACTCCTGTTAATGTTATTGAAGTAAAGCCACTTTTGGTAAATGCAAGAGTAGCACCTACAGTTAGAGTTTCCGTTTCCACTACAGTAGCACCAAGCAGAAATTCAACTGTTACTGTACCACCAGTCGGTCCACTGTCTAATGATATGGTGCCGGATACAAACGTTTTAGTTGGATTTGTATTTAGCGCATAGATGACCTGTGGTGTAGCGGTTGTCAAAGTATAAGTAGCACACAATTTATCCTGCACAAATGAGGTTTGACTACAACACTCATGATTGCCTATCATACTGTTACACCCACTCATCGATTAGGTATCCTCCTCTAATAAATCAGTATTTAATATATAACTACGTAACTACAATATAGCCTGTATCCGCTAGTACCTCTGATAACTTGCCCATTCGCAACGTATATTCGATAAATGGTTATCTGTCTTAGTACGGTTTACCCATAGCATAAATAAACTAAATTCCAAAGGATGGTTTTATTTTTGATGGGGAGGTTGGGGGATTTGAAAGCAGTTACTCAAACGACAAGGCAAAAGACCGTTGTAAACGTTACAACAGGCTGCTGCTCATCAAAGAGGAAAAAAGGGGAAAAGGGGAAAAAGAGGAAATGCAAAAAGAAACCGAGATTTGATGTATGTGAAAAAATAAAAATATGCGGTCGTATATTTCAAAAATGCGATGGAGAAACCCGTGTTTATTTTCGGACCGTAGGTATTCACCGCCCATCTACAAGTGTCTTAAAAATTGAAAACGACTCGGACTGCCAAATGAAAGCTATCATAAATATGAGCTCAAAAAAAAAAATAATTGAGCAGACAATAGATGAATATCAGGAAACTGTTTTTGTTGTAGGCTCTATTAAAAACTTAAAAATAATGTGTACCAGAACAAGCGAAGAGGATAAAATCTGCAAAGGTAAATTCGAATTGATGATTCGCTCCAGAATTGCATAATGATTGTTCATATGTCTGGGAAGAAAATTTTCTTTTTCTTAGACATACGCGCATTGCCTGCTGCAGTCCATTTTATCAGCTAGTCTATGTGCCAATTGCGAAATGCACAGCTATTTCAGTAGAGTCTGCGGTATGGTGGGCTGATGGGAAACGGGACATGAGTATGCATTCTATTTCGCCTCTATGCGATTTGCGTAATAACAAGGTGTGCTGAAACAGGCCTTGTTCCTCCAGCGAGAGGAGTGATGGTAAGTGCCGTGGAATTGCCAGCAGGATTTCGTACAGTGAGTACTGAATTGATGACTGTTGTTTGCACAAGAGCCATTCCTATTATCTGAGAAGTACCTGTTGCTCGTCCTACCACAGTATTTACTAGGTCAGTACCATTGAGAGTTAAAATCAGTTGACCTGCTTCGGTCACACTCACCTGAAACAAGACCTGATAAGTGCCAATTGCGGACAAGTTAAAAGTACTGGTTCCAGTACGGGTAATAACAGTTCCACTAGTAGGTCCATTTTGTGGGAAACTTACGTCTGTACCGGGGGCAACTGTTGCTGCGTTATCAGAAGGCATCAACGCATAAAAATCTGCAAAGCTTAACATGCTTACTGTCATGCCTCTACATACGTGGCAACAAGAAAAATGGGAGTCACTTACATATATTCTCTGAGACACAGTAACCACAACCTTTCACAAATGTACAAAGCTCGTTGGTAGATTAAGGTTTTCTTACGCTGTATTATGCAGCATTTATATATACCAACTTCCATTGAATGGATTGAGAAAATTCAGTTTATGGTTCGGACACAAAATCATCTTTGGTTTTTCAAATTACATAATTTGTTTAATCAACAGATCTGTTTTTATATAGTTATAATATGCAAATTAGGATGTTCGGGGAAATGCATTAGTACTATGGTGATTTGCATATTTTTCACAATTTTTGGTAGTAGAGATGACAGAGTCCTAACGATGACGAGTAGGTAGTTTCAAAGATGAAGGTAAACACTACGAATATAAATTTGCTGAAACAACGGATGATACTGAACAAATTTCTAGAGTAATTGTAGAAGGTCTCCCAATTAGTCATAAGTTTGTAGGAAGAAAGCTAATGGAGTGTAAAAGATCAAACCGAGTTTACGTTAGCTCTTGGAAAGTTTCAGCAGTGTGCTGATCCTTCCAGAATAACGTTTGAAGGCGAAGGTTGCGGAGCTGCTATGCGAGTTGCACCTGTCGGGGCTTTGTATACATCTAATAAAATACAAGAACTTATTTCATCAGTTTTTGAAACCAGTATTCCTACTCACGGGAGTCGATATTGGATCGTCTACAATAAGTTAGACGAATAAGCACAGGAGAAGGCAGCCGTCTAAATGGATCGGCTGCCTTTACTCAACTAATAGACTGTAATGGCAATCTAATAAAATGTAAATATTTATAATATGGAGCATATGTTCTTGAATGAATGAGTGAACTTGAAGACTTACCACAAAACGAAGAATATCAATTTACTGTAGGGATATACGATTATATACTTAAACCCGATGATTGGCCTCTTATAACTAATCGTCCATTCGAAAATGAAGAGGCATCTTGGCCACCCATTGATAAGCAGATTGGCAGTTTTAAAATCTACCACAAAGGCAAAATTGTGCCTTCAGACAAAACAAACTGTGAGGGGCTTGAGGTTGCAGCTGTATGGAGAGATGAACATATTGTTGATTGAATTATGGGAAGCGATAAGTGGCACACAACGGCGTTTAACTACCGGGAAATGATAGTCGAACAAAACAAGGAGCAGTCCTGCCGCGGCAGTTAAACTGGTACCACTGGTAAGACATATCAAAGCTAAATACGCCTTGTTTGACAACTGTTTCAAACGCCTTGCGTGATGGTCACATTTCTTGCAAAGCAATTCAGTTTCTCTCCAAACCAGACTCCTCCTTTTTAACAAACAAAAAAAACTCCAATCAATTTTCTTTTGTTTAATTACACTGAACAAATTCAGTCAATTCATGAAGTTTAAGAACCCCTGAATAACCGTACACGTATCTCAGGATCGTTATAGAGCGTTGCTTTGCGTACGTCATCAAAACGTTAAACCTATTCGATGGCCGTTCTTGTCTATTGCAGTTTGTTGAACTATGTTTCATCACTTTATCTTGTATCCTATTAAAACGGAATGCACATTATAAAATTACATAGTTTCATTTAATATATTTATAGCATTATTTAATAGTTGTCTAAAAAATACCATAATACGATAATTATATTATTGAGGAGATGAAATTATTGAGAAAGTTTACTAAGCACCTATTAATTGCAACATTGACTCTTTCATTAGTAGTACCTTCATTTGCTACTTTAATAAATGTGTTCCTGTTATTATATGAAAAGATGTCTAATTTTGTAGGTAAAGTTAGTTCACCAGATATTTTATAATATAAGATATATAAAACGCTTACAATGAGCTGGCCATTGTTGACTATTTGGGAGGATTGTATTTGCCAGATTATTATAGACTAAAGAGAACCAAAAACGGGAGGCTATTTCTTGGAATCAAGCATTTTAACATGAAAAGATGTCTAGTTTTACTGGTGAAGTTGTTATTTAGGGAGCACTATAATAAAAGGTATATAGAGCGCTTACATTCTTGACTGTTGAAAGGGGATTTATCCATGAAAGCAAGACCGCCTAAATCATTACTGTTATGTCTAATATGTTGTGCGCTAGTGTTTTCTGTGTTTCCTGCTATTGCACCTGAGAAGGCCCAGGCTGCGATTGAACCTGCACCTGTGGAAACTCAGGTTCAATATTTATCCGGTACGGACAAGGACCACACGGTAAATTGGGATTTTTTCGTAACGAACGGAAGTAAAAGCGGTAGCTGGACCACGATTCCTGTACCTTCCATGTGGGAGATGCAGGGCTTCGGAAATTTAGGCTACGGATTCTCTACAAGCAGCGAGCAAGGGCTCTACAAGCGTAATTTTAACGTCCCGGCAAGCTGGCAGGGGCAGCGGGTGAATCTGGTGTTCGAAGGCTCAATGACCGACACCGACGTTAAAATTAATGGTCAATCTACGGGGGCAGTCCATCAGGGCGCTTTTTACAGATTTAAATATGACGTGACAGACAAGCTGGTTTACGGTCAATCCAATTTGCTTGAGGCAACGGTTAGTAAAACGTCTGCAAACGGCTCGGTCAATCGGGCGGAGAGGCAGTCGGACTTCTGGATATTCGGAGGTATTTACCGTCCTGTATACCTGGAGGTGACTCCTGTCCAAGCTATCGGGAGAACAGCCATTAACGCCAAGGCGGATGGCAGCTTCGCCGTCGATGTCTATGTAGATAACATTACGGATGCCGACAAAGTGGTAGCCCAGATTCAAACGCTGGACGGGCAAAATGTCGGGGCACCGTTCACAGCATCAGTAGGCCCGGGGATTACCTCAAGAAGACTTAAGACAACAGTAGCGAATCCGAAGCTGTGGTCTGCTGAAACACCTAATCTGTACAAGGTGGTTGTATCTTTACAAAAACAAGGTGTGGATATTCATAAAACCACCGAACGCTTCGGCTTCAGAACCGTTGAAGTCAAGCAAGGCGATGGCATTTACGTCAATGGAGTTAAGGTGATTTTTAAAGGGGCGAATAGAGCTGCCTTCTGGCCGGATTCCGGAAGAACGCTAACTCCCGAAATTGATCGTGGGGATATTATGCTGATGAAGGAAATGAACATGAATGCAGTTAGATCCTCTCATTATCCGCCCGATAAAAGCTTTTTGGAACTGTGTGATGAGCTTGGAATGTATGTGATTGACGAGTTGACCGGATGGCAAAAGTCCTATGATACGACTGTCGGCACGAAGCTGGTGAACGAAATGATTCCGCGCGATGTAAACCATCCGAGCATTATTTTCTGGGCTAACGGCAACGAAGGGGGCTGGAACACAGATCTGGACCCAATGTTTAAATCTCTTGACCCGCAGCAAAGACCCGTTTTGCATCCTTGGACTTTGAATGATAATATCGATACGGATCACTATGAAAATTATCAAAGCACCAAAGAGAAGATTGAAGTAAAGCCTAATATATTTATGCCAACCGAATATTTGCATGCGATGTATGATGGTGGAGGAGGTGCAGGGCTGAATGATTACTGGAAGCTGATGGGTGATGCTAGCAAGCCAAAGGCCGCCGGCGGATTTATTTGGGCGCTGTTGGACGAAGGGGTCAAGAAGGCGGATGGTACAATTGATACAGCCGGCAACGCTGCACCCGATGGTATCGTAGGCCCATATCGCGAGAAGGAAGGCAGCTACTTTACTATTAAAGATATTTTCTCGCCGGTACAGCTGACGGACTCGGATAATCTGGAGAAAAGCTTCCCTGCAGGGTTTACGGGGGCTATCAGCCTTGCTAACAGCTACCAGTTCAAAAATTTAAATCAGCTGAAATTTACGTGGAAACTGCTGAATTTTAATAATCCGTCCAACTCTGAATTAGGATACACTGTGGGGGAAAGCGGAGAGGCGGCCGGTCCTAATGTAGCACCGGGAGCCAAGGGGCTTATGCAACTGAGCTTACCGGGTACGTGGAAGAACAACGATGCGCTAACTGTAACGGTTCAGGATGAAACCGGGATTACCATTACGTCCTGGACATGGATGATCAAAAAAGCATTCGATTTCAGAAGCCGGCTTGTTGACGCAAGCAAAGGCTCGGGAACCGCAACGGCTCTTGAAGGCAGCTCGCAGATCGTAGTTGCTGCCGGAGCTACCGTCCTGAAGTTTGATAAAGCAACTGGTAAATTGGCTGATGTCCGTCAGGACGGCAAATCAGTATCTTTCAATAACGGGCCAGTTCTTGCTGCTGGTACGCAAGCCTTTAAAGATATAGCGGTTTCCTCCAGTGGAAACGATCAAGTTGTGCAGGTTAATTATACAGGGAATATGAAATACGCCAAATGGACGATTCACCCATCGGGCTGGGTCGATCTGGAGTATAAATACAATCTGAACGGCGATTACGATAATATAGGCGTCAGCTTCAGCTATCCGGAGACCAACGTCAACGGCATCAGCTGGTTGGGTAAAGGGCCGTTTCATGTTTATAAAAACAGAATGAGGGGCCCGAGCTTCGGTGTATGGAACAAGCTTTACAGCGACTCAACCAAACGTTGGCAGTTTCCGGAATTCAATGGTTATTACAGCGATACTTATATGGCTGTATTGAAAACGAATCAGGGCAATATTACGATGGCTAGCAAGGACGAGCATTTATTTCTGCGCTTGTTCAATCCTGTTTTCAGCTACGATAACGCTGATGCTGGTGGAGCAGTAGCTTTAATGCCAATCGGGGATATTTCATTTCTTGACGGAATATCGGGAATGGGGAATAAATTCGACACACCTGCAGGTGCCGGTCCGGAGGGTGAAAAGAATAAAGCGGCAGGCGATTATACAAGAACAATCAGCTTCAAATTTGATACCAGCGGTGTTGCATCTGAACCAGCAGGGGACGTCAATCTGGCGTTAAATAAGTTGAAAGACTACTCGACTCAGGAAAACGCGAGCGGTTCAGCCGCTGCATTAGCAGTAGACGGGGATGCAATAACCAAATGGGCCTCGGCTGGAGCTACAACTGATTTCCCGCAGTGGATCGAGCTTGATCTGCAGACGATCAACACGATTAAACGGTTAGAGGTTGTCCCTCAGGGCAGCCGGGCTTATCAATATAAAATAGAAGCAAAGCAGAAGGAGGAGGACAACTACACTACGATCGTCAATCGAACAACAAATACAACGGGGAGCGTTACGTTCGTTGATGATTTAGCCATTCCTGTGAAGGCCAGATTCGTCAAGCTGACCTTTACAGGAATTAGTCCCGCAGCCTCGACTAAGTTTGCAAGTATTTATGAATTCAGGGTAATAGGTCCCAAGCTGTTTATACCAGCGCAGCCAACTGGGCTGAACGTAGTTACAAAAAGTGATGACTCCATCGTATTAAATTGGAGCAGTGTTAGCTCTGCTACGAGCTATAACGTATTTCGTTCGACCTCTGCGAGGGACAAATTCGTGCAAGTGAATACAGCACCGGTAACGTCGACTACCTTCAGTGATACTGGATTGAACGGTAAAAAGTATTTGTATAAGGTAGTTGCAGTCAATGAAGCTGGAGAATCGGTCCCATCCGATGCTGCACCTGCCGCTGCCATGCTGTACGGACCTGCCAAGGTTGCGGCAGGACAGTCGTTTGATCTCACTTGGGCTGTCAATGGCGTTACGCAAAGCGTTTACCAGCAAGTATACAGCCATAGTATGGTCGTACAGTTCGACTCGACCAAGCTGAATTTGGTTTCAGCCAGCCCGTTGGACAGCAAGCTGACCGTTGCAGACAAAAGAGAGCTGTCGCCAGGCAAGGTTCAAATCACGACTGCGACAACGGGAGCTGGAAGCTCGGTCAGTGCAAATGGAGAGCTGCTAAAGTTCACATTCAGCACAAAAGCGGTCCCACAGGAAACGAACGCCCAAGTCTCCCTTAGCAATGTGTTGTTAAGCAGCACAGGCGGTAGCTTCACATTAAGCGGGATGCAGTATGAGATTACAATTCAGAATCAGGCTCTTGACAAAACTTCTCTACTAACAGCCATCGCCAATGCTCAGAATAAGCTTGCTTTGGCTGTGGAAGGCGAGATTGTCGGGCAATACCCTGCCGGCTCGAAAGCGGTGCTTCAAACGGCAGTAGATCAGGCTGGCCTCACCGCTAACAATGCGGCGGTATTCCAATCGGAAGTGGATGCAGCTAAAGCGAAATTGGATGCGGCGGTGGCAATATTCGAAGCTCAAATAGTAAAAAGAGTGAGTTCAGGCAATAGCAGCTCACCGCCTAGCGGCGGTGGAGGTGGAGCAGGCGGGGGTGGACTCGCTCCGGCTGCAACTGCGGCCGAGAGCAAAGAGACGTCAGCAGGAAGCATCTCGCCACAAGTAAAGCTGGATCAGGCAACCGGTGCGGCTCAAGCAAAAATTGATGCAAGCACCTGGGATAGGGCGCTGTCAGAGGCCAAAGCGGACACTAGTGCGAAGAAAACGGTTGTTGTCAGCATCCAGGAAACACAAGGCGCCCGCTCTTATGTGACGCAGCTGCCAGCAGCAGCTGTCAATGGCAGCTCGTCAAATGTTCAGCTGAAGCTGGCAACGCCTCTCGCTACGATTACGACTCCCGGCAATCTGTTCAAGGAGTCGGAGCTATCCGTAGATGAGGTGGAGCTTCATGTAGGCAAGGTAGATACTAGCAAATGGGATGAAGGCCTGAAAAACCAAATCGGCAGCCGTCCTGTCATTGATTTGAGCATTCATTCAGGAGGCAGCATCATTCCTTGGTCGAATCCGAACGCTCCGATAACGGTTAGCATTCCCTATTCGCCAAGTGCCTCCGAATTAACCGATTCCGAACATATTGTCATTTGGTATGTAGATGGGCAAGGAATGCCTACTACGGTTTCCAACGGCAAATATGACAGTCTAACAGGTATGGTTACCTTTTCGGTTACCCATTTTAGCACGTATGCTGTAGGATTTGTTAAGAAAACCTTCGAGGATGTTGCTGCCCTGGATTGGGCGAAAAAACAGATTGAGGTGCTTGCTTCAAAAGGGATTGTGCAAGGTACATCGGACCACTTGTTCGCTCCGGAGGAACAAGTAAGCCGAGCAGACTTTCTTCTGCTGCTTGTGAGAACCTTGGAGCTGAAGGGAACGTTAGGCAGCACGTTTGCGGACGTGCAATCTAAAGCTTATTATGCTGAAGCGCTGCAGGTAGCTAGAGGGCTCGGCATTACTCAGGGAGGTGACGGCAATCTCTTTAGGCCGCAGGACCCGATTACAAGAGAAGACATGATGGTCTTGACGGAGCGGGCATTGAAGGCCGCGAAGAAAAGTTCCTCGCAAGTCGCGGCCGCTCAAGCTGCTCCATTCCAGGATGCAGCTGATATATCGGCTTATGCTGCAAATAGTGTCAATATTTTAGTGGAGATGGGACTTGTGCAAGGCTATAATCAATCCATTTATCCACAAAACACGACCAACCGCGCGCAGGCAGCCGTGTTGATGTATAACATCTACCGTTTAGGCAACTAAAACCTGAATAAGCAGTTTGCAGAAGAGCCATTCCTTGAGCCGCTTAGTCGCTTGGGGGATGGCTCCTGTTAACTTGCAAAAGGTGGCTCCAAAGAGTGGCTAATCAGCCTATTTTACTTAAATAACGGTGTTGCTTTTTGATTAACTCGACTATAATAGGGTTACATTTACCGTCGAAGCATGTCGAAGCGGGGACAAATGTTGAACATCTGGAGGCACATCTATGAAATGGTTAAGGTGGCTGGATCAAGCTCAGCAGCGCATAAATGATACTCGTATTCAGAGAAAGATGATTATCTCCTTCATTTTTGTTGTCTTTATCCCTGTCATTCTGGTGGGGGTATTTTTGACGGTCTCATTTCGGCAGACCATGATTAAGGAGGCCATCCAGCAAACGGTAAACAGTGTCAATATCATAAAAAAGAGACTTTCCGATACATTGCGGATGCCCATGGATATATCCAATAAGCTGCTAATTGATCCCCGGCTGAAAAAGCTAGTAAACACGCAGTATGAAAATACATATGATTTGATGATGGCTTATCGGGACTATAACGATTTTTTGGATTACACACGGTTGTACAAGGAAGTTTATAATATCCGATTTTATACACGGAATCCGACCATCCTGGATAATTGGTATTTTCTGCAGCCTAACTTGAATATCATTAGTTCCTTTTGGTACAAAGAAGCTATGAGCAAGAAGCAGACCACGGCCAGTTGGTATTATATCGAAGATGAAACCAAATCTAATCAATCTTATTTGAGTCTTATACGAAGGGCTGATTTCTTGGAATACCAGACAAGCGGTGTGCTGGTGGTGGACGTTAATCCGCAGGCACTAAATGATATCGTAAGTCAAGAGCTGTTTGACACCATGATTTATGATACCAATGGTTATATTATTGCAGCGAAAAATACAGAGAGGGTCGGCAAAAATTTGCGGGATATAGATTATGGCCAAGCAATTCTAGATCGTAAAAAGGGGATTTATGACGATAAGGTAGATGGGAAGCCATCCAAAGTTATGATCGAGGAGCTGGTCCCGGAAGGAAGCATCACTAAGCTGAACATCGTGTCTGTTTTTTCTGTAGAGAGTATTGTTAGAAGTGCCAATCAGATCAGTATACTAGGGTTTCTCATTATTTCCATCAGTCTTGTTATTGCTTTAGTGCTTATTTATGCTTCCTCGCGATTTTTGGTTGATCGTTTGCTGCGGTTGAACAAGGATTTGAACAAGGTTACTCTGGGGAACTTGCACGTAACCACTTCAATCGGTGGAAATGACGAAATTGGTTTACTTGCCAAGCAGTTTAACAATATGGTGTCCAGCATCAGGCAGCTGATGGAGGAAGTCAATGAATCAAACCGGCAAAAAAGCGAGCTCCAGCTTCGCCAGAAGGAAATTAAGCTCAAGATGCTGGCCAGTCAAATTAACCCTCATTTCCTGTTTAATGCACTGGAATCGGTTCGAATGAAAGCACATATGCACGGTGAGCAGGAGATTGCTGTGACGGTTAAGTCCTTGGGTATGCTTCTTCGTAAAAATTTAGGTATAAATGGAAACGACATCTTGCTGAAGGATGAAATTGAAATTTCCCAATACTACTTAGATATTCAAACCTTTAGGTTTGAGGATCGATTAGCTTATGACCTTGCGATAGACCCGGCCTGCAGGCAAATACTCATCCCGCCGTTAATCGTGCAGCCTCTGGTGGAAAATGCGGTCATTCATGGTCTGGAGGGCATGGAAGAGGGAGGGATCGTTTGCGTGAAGGCAATGCTCGTGGAGGAACATCTACATATAGAAGTAACAGATAACGGTATTGGCATAAGCCACAAAAAAATGCAGCAGATAATAGAATCTTTACAGGACACGGAGGAACGGAAGGAGCACCGCATCGGTTTACGAAACGTTCATCAACGGCTCATTCTTACTTACGGGGAAAATTATGGCCTGCACATTTACAGTGAGCCAGGCAGCGGCACCCGTATTTTTTTCAGTATACCGATAGGGGGAAGCTTGCATGTATAAAGCCATAATTGTTGATGACGAATCGATGATTCGCAACGGGTTAAAAACTATTATTCCTTGGGAAGAGTGCGGGTTTACCATAATTGCGGATGCCAAGAATGCCCGTGAGGCACTGCAACGCCATCAGGAGCTGGCTCCGGATCTGCTTGTCGTTGATATACGAATGCCCGGCATGGATGGGCTGGAGCTCATTGAGGAAATACGAAAAACGGATGACCACTGTCATTTTCTTATTTTAAGCGGTTATGCCGACTTCACATATGCTCAACAGGCACTGACACAGGGAGTGGACGGATATATTTTAAAGCCGGTGGACGAGAGGGAATTTGCCGAGCATCTGCAGCGCATTCATGCCCTTCTTCATAAGCAATCCGCGTTGGGTAGCAATACCTTGAAACAGCGAGAGGAGTATATTCAGTCCCTGCTGCAAAGCCGCAAGCCGGCAGTCGAGGGAGGGCAGAGCCGCTCATTAGCTGCAGGCCTGCTTTCTTGGAAGTCCTATCAGGTGATATTGGTCGATGTGACCGCTTCATACAAAGATGACGCTTGGAGGTTTGCGGAAGCAAGGGGCAAGCTGGTGGAGTTATTTGAGAGCGATAAACAGGGATATGTGTTTGCAGCAGAGCCTTGGATCGGAGTCATTATAAAGCAAACGGTTACTAACCGCCAAGCTTCAAGCGAGCTCTATCGGCAAATCAAAGAGCAGATGAACAGCCTGCAGCTTAGCTGCTTTGCTGTCGCAGGGCAAGTGGTGAAGCGAGTCGAGCAGTTGGCCGACTCCTTAAGCCAAGCGAGGGAAGTAATGAAGCATAAGTTTCTGTGCGACGGGGAACAAGTATTTACTATGCATGATTTGCCTGCCATACTGGCTGAGAATGAAGAGAACCAAGTGGCAACGGATCTCAAACAGCTGGCGGATAAGCTGTATTATGCAATGGATATCGGCAAAATAAGCGGAGTGGAGCTTGTATTAGAGCAGGCATCCAAAGCGTTCCTATCAAACGATACAACTGAGCTTACTATGAAAACAAATTGGGCGCAGCTTATTTCCCTTGTGCTCAACAAGCTGTCCATGCGCAACAACGAAGCCTACCTTGCCGTTCAGAGCTGCATGTCCTTGACAGCCGATTTATATAAGCAAGCCAACTATGCTGGCCTGCTACGTGAGGTTAGATCGCGCCTGCTTCAAGTGACAGAAAGTATGTGCAGCGCCAGCAATGAGCCCGTGCTGAAGCAAATACTCGATTTTGTCCAAAATCATTACAGCGACAATCTAAAGCTGGAGACACTTGCTGAAATGTTCAACTACAACAGCGGCTATCTGGGCAAAATGTTTCGTAAATATACAGGAGAACCTTTTCATACGTATTTAGACAAGATCCGAATTGAAAAGGCTACCGAATTGCTGGGGCAAGGCTTGAAGGTCCATCAGGTCGCCGAACGGATAGGGTATGCCAATGTCGATTATTTTCATACGAAGTTTAAAAGGTATTCCGGCGTATCGCCCTCCTATTATAAAGTGAAGACAACGAAGCCATCTCCGGACGATGCTGGAGGAATGAACTGAAAGCGCTTATTTTGACATGAATTCTTTATAAATTTATAGGGTTTTTACGTTCCTTTCTCTTTTGTATCATGGTATTAGAACAGAAGAGGAGGGAGAATATGAATACAATCCCGACAGAAACGAGCATTCGCCAACGGTCGGCCCAAACGGTGAGAAGCCGCTTTTGGAGCGATCTCTGGCAGCAGCGTTTTTTGTACTACATGTCGGTGCCATTTGTCTTATGGGTTATTATTTTCAGCTATATTCCAATTTGGGGATGGCTGATGGCATTTCAGAATTATAAGCCGGGACGTTTTATTTTGGACCAAGAGTGGGTAGGATTAAGCAACTTCGTACAGTTGTTTACAGATGATCAGTTTTATCTCGTTTTACGCAACACACTGGTTATGAGTGTGATGGGGCTGGTCGTAGGCTTTACTTTGCCTATCGTGTTTGCCCTACTGCTGAATGAGCTGAAAAACCAGCTGTTCAAGCGCTCCATTCAGACCATTTCCTACTTACCGCATTTTGTCTCCTGGGTAGTCGTTGCTGGTATTGCAACAAAAATGCTTTCTACTGACGGCGGTATTGTTAATCAATTGCTGCTGGGTATGAATTTAGTGGATCAACCCATTCAGTTTATGGCAAAAGGAAATTTGTTTTGGACCATTGTTACCGCGTCCGATGCTTGGAAGGAAACCGGCTGGCATACGATTATTTTTTTAGCCGCCATTGCGGGCATTGATCCCGAGCTGTACGAAGCGGCGACCGTTGACGGTGCGGGGAGATTGCAGCGCATGTGGAATATTACGTTGCCTGGCATCCGCTCAACCTTTATGGTGTTGCTCATTTTATCGATCGGATCGCTTATCAGCATCGGATTCGAAAAGCAGTTTTTGCTCGGAAATCCAATTGTTGCGGAGTACTCCCAAGTGCTGGATCTTTACGCCCTGAACTATGGAATAGGCATGAATCGCTACTCCTTTGGTACGGCGGTCGGTATGTTTAATTCCGTGGTGAGCGTAATTCTGGTGGTGACCGCCAACGGGATCTACAAGAAATTCACCAAAGAGAGCATCTTGTAAGGAGTGAAGAGTTATGGATAAAACAGTCGCAGGAGTCAGACGCAGCAGTAGTGATATTATTTTTGACATAAGCAACATGTTGCTCATGATTGTGGTCGCCGTTGTAACATTATATCCGTTTTTGAATGTATTGGCTATTTCGTTCAACGACTCAACAGACACGGTACGAGGCGGCATTTACATTTGGCCCCGCCAGTTTACACTGGATAACTACATGGCGCTGTTTCGGTTTGATAATCTGCTGACCGCCTTTCAAAATTCGGTGCTTCGAACGGTCATTGGCACGTTGGTAGGAGTGCTCAGCGCATCCATGGTTGCTTTTGTGCTGACTCAAAGACATTTTAGAGCGCGCAAGCTGTTTACAACGATGTTTGCTCTGACGATGTACGTGCAAGGCGGATTAATTCCAGGCTATATGCTCATTCGTGAACTGCATTTGCTTAATACCTTCTGGGTATACATTATCCCTGGTTTGCTAAGCGTCTGGAACGTGTTTGTCATTCGATCTTATATCGATGGCCTTCCTTACTCGCTGCAGGAATCAGCCAAGATTGACGGGGCTAATGATTTTACAATATTTATCCGAATCATACTTCCGCTTTGTCTTCCTGTAATTGCTACGATTTCCTTGTTCATTGCGGTGGGGCAGTGGAATGCGTGGTTTGACAATTATTTGTTCAACAGCTCCAAACCCCAATTGACGACTCTGCAGTTTGAGCTTCAAAAAATATTGCAAAGCACCTCGTCGGGCTCAGGCAATGATAATGCATACCGTGGACAGGATATGGCGAGGTTTAATGCAGTCTCACCTGAATCAATGAAAATGGCAATCACGATGGTGGTCACTTTTCCAATCCTGGTTGTGTATCCGTTTTTGCAAAAATATTTTGTTAAGGGAATGACGCTTGGAGCCGTGAAGGCTTGATGTAGGATTAAATTAGTATTTTGCAAAGGGAGGCGCTCAAAGTAACTATGAAAACGAAGGCTGTAAATACAATCATCCCAATACTTGCTTTAACCATGGTCATACTGTCAGCTTGTGATAACAAGGGTTTGGCAACGTCTGATAAAGAGTCCCAAAGCGATACAGCTCCCATTGCAGTTTCGTTTTTTAACGAGGATGGCAATGCCGCTATTTGGGATAACATGGAGAGTCCTATCGGTAAAATGATTCAACAAAAAACAGGCGTCACCTTGAAGCCGGAAAGTCCCGTCGGCGACCCGAGACAAAAGATATCACTCATAGTAGCGAGCAACGAATATCCAGATCTTATCTATCCCAAAGCCGATGGCTCAATGCTTGTCGATGCGGGAGCCATGCTTGATCTGACGCCGCTGATTGACAAGTACGCCCCTAATTTGAAGAAATTGTACGGAGAGAGCAATATGAAACGGATGCGCTGGAGCAGCAGTGACAAATCCATTTATTTTCTTGGATCCAGCGCGGTTGACGACAGACAGTTGGACGTTAGCGGTACCTTTCATCTTCAATATGCAGTGCTGAAAGAGCTCGGATATCCGAAAATCAAGACAGTTTATGATTTTGAAAACGCCATCAAGGCGTATAAGGATAAATACCCGACCATAGACGGCAAGCCTACGATAGGATTATCTTTAATTGCGGATGATTGGCGTCTGCAAATCGGGGTGACGAATCCGGCTCTGGCAGCTACAGGCGGGCCGGATGACGGCGAATGGTATGTGGATCCCAAAACCTTCAAGGCTACATACCACCACACTCGTCCGGAAGAAAAGGAATATTATCGCTGGTTGAACCATATGAATGCGATCGGGCTGCTCGATCCGGAAAGCTTTATTCAAAAGTATGATCAATACAAATCTAAAGTCGGAACCGGCCGCGTACTCGGCCTGATTGACCAAAAGTGGGATTATGACGAGGCGCAAAAGGTGCTTCGCCAATCGGGCAAACCGGAACGTACCTACTCCAATTTCCCTGTCACACTGAACGAGCAGTACAAGGATCACTCCACACATAGTGCCGGTTATCTGACCGGATGGGGAGTCGGCATTACAAAATCGGCCAAGGATCCGGTTCGAATTATCAAGTTTCTTGACTATTTGGCATCGGAGGAAGGTATGGTTCTTCGTTCTTGGGGCATCGAAGGTATCAATTACACGGTTGAAAACGGTAAACGCGTCATGACCAAGGAAGACAAGGATAAACGCGCAAATGACCCATTATATGCCAAGAAGAGCGGAATCGGCAACTACGGATATCCTTTTCCAATTGCAGGAAACGGTGTAATGGATTCAACGGGCAATTCCTACTCGACTACGAGCAAGGAGCAGATCAAGCTTGACTACATCGACGTTGAAAAAGAAACATTGAAGCACTATAACGCAGACATGTGGATTGATTTGTTTCCGAAGGAGTCCGAATTTCCTGTAAGACCTTACGGCGCTGCATGGCAGACTAATCTAGTCACCGGATCGGAAGCGGATGTACTCTCCAAACGGCTTTCCGACCTTTTCAAAAAACGGGTGCCGGAGATGATTTTGGCTAAGCCCGAACAGTTTGACGCGGTGTGGGATGCGTTCCAAAAGGATTTGGAGAAGGCTGGCGTACACAAAATGGAAGAGGAATTTACCAAGCTCCTGCAGGATAAGGTCAAGCTTTGGAACGAATAAACCAATCGTTAAAATCGGGTCCGCATGTAACGGACCCTCTTTCCTTACGAATAGGGCTATACTTCGTGTGGCAGAAATAAAAGACGAAAGAAGGGTACTCTATGCTTCATCCCAGAATACCGAAAATATGGTATGGAGGCGACTATAACCCTGAGCAGTGGGACGAGCAGACGATGCAGGAAGATCTTCGGATGTTTCGCCTGGCTGGGGTTGACGTAGCGACAATCAACGTGTTTTCATGGGCATTAAGCCAGCCGGATGAGGAGACTTACCGTTTGGAATGGCTCGATACAATTATAGATCGTCTTTACCGAGAAGGAGTTTATGTGTGCTTGGCTACTTCGACAGGAGCGCATCCCGCCTGGATGGCGTTGAAATATCCAGACATTTTGCGTGTTGATTATGAAGGCCGTAAACGTCGATTTGGCGGCCGCCACAATTCATGTCCGAACAGCCCGACATATCGTAAGTATGCTGGAGCTATGGCCGCCAAATTGGGTGAGCGTTACAAAGATCATCCCGGTCTTGCGGCATGGCATATTTCTAATGAATATGGCGGATATTGTTACTGCAATAATTGTGCAGCTTCATTCCGTTTATGGCTGAAGCAGCGCTATGGCACGCTACAGCGGTTGAATAAAGTATGGTATACCGCATTCTGGGGCCATACCTTTTACGATTGGGAGGAGATCGTTGTACCGAATGCGTTAAGTGAAGAATGGATGGGAAACCGCACTAACTTCCAAGGGATCTCCCTCGATTACCGACGATTTCAATCAGAGAGTCTGCTGGAATGCTATAAGATCGAGTATGAGCAGCTTAAGCAGCACACGCCGCACATTCAAATTACGACGAATTTGATGGGAACCTACCCTGAGTTGGATTACTTTCAGTGGGCCAAGCATTTGGACGTAGTATCGTGGGATAATTACCCATCGCTCGATACCCCTCCCAGCTACACCGCTATGGTGCATGATCTGATGCGGGGGTTGAAGAGCGGCCAGCCGTTTATGTTAATGGAACAAACGCCAAGCCAGCAAAATTGGCAGGCTTACACTTCGCTCAAGCGTCCCGGTGTCATGCGGCTGTGGAGCTATCAGGCCATTGCGCACGGAGCGGACACCGTTATGTTTTTCCAGCTGCGCCGTTCGATTGGCGCCTGCGAGAAGTATCACGGCGCGCTCATTGAGCATGTTGGACATGAGCATACCCGTGTGTTCCGCGAATGCGCAGAGCTGGGACGCGAGCTGCAGGTGATGGGCGAGAAGCTCTTGGACTCACGAGTGAATGCCAAAGTTGCTATCGTCTATGATTGGGAAAACCGATGGGCTGTCGAGCTGTCGAGTGGTCCTAGCGTGGCACTCAAGTATACGGATGAGGTGCACCACTACTACGATGCGCTCTACCGGATGAACATCCAAGTGGATATGATCAGTGTGGAGGAGGAGCTCGCTCCCTATGATATCGTGATTGCCCCTGTATTATACATGGTCAAACCGGGCTATGCGGCCAAGATTGAGCAATTTGTGCGGTGTGGCGGCACTTATGTCACTACATTTTTTAGCGGTATTGTGAATGAGAACGATATAGTCACTGTCGGCGGTTATCCTGGTGAGCTGCGCAAGGTGCTCGGCATATGGGCGGAGGAAATCGATGCGCTGCTTCCGGAACAAAGCAACCAAATTGTACTTAATCAAGACCGGGGCAGTCTGAAGGGCATGTATGACTGTTGGCTGCTGTGCGATTTGATTCATAGCGAGGGTGCGGAAATCGTTGCCTCGTACGGTTCTGACTTTTACAAGGGAAGACCTGTTGTAACGGTTAACCGCTTTGGCGAAGGAGAGGCATGGTATATAGCTTCCAGCCCTGAGCCTCAATTCCTGGAGGATTTGCTAGCAAACCTGTGCGAAGCAAAGGGGATCGCGCCGCTGCTGAATGCACCTGCGGGTGTGGAAATATCAGAGCGGGAGAAGGATGGCAAGACGTATACCTTTCTGCTCAATCATAATGATTCTCCTGTCACTGTAGATGTAGGAGCGGAGCAAGCCTTTGAATTAATTGGCGGCAAAATCATCAGCGGAGCCACCATCCTGCCTGCAAAAGGGGTTATGATCCTCGGAAAGTAAAAATTTTGCCTGAAAACAGCACTAATTTGTCATGTACTTCTGCCATTTGCAGCATGTTACTATAGTTGTGAAAGCGCTACAAAAATAATGATTTGGAAAACCCGTTACATAAGGAGGATGCTTATTCATGATTGTTCAAAAAAGCCGATGGCGACGCTCGATCTCGAGTTTGCTTGTAATACTGCTCGTCTTTTCATGCTTGAATGTGTTTGACTTTATCAATCCAACCGTGGCAGAGGCTGCCAGCGAAGTAACCGTATTTAAAAACTCCCGCACAGCTTATGAAATCCCAACTAATATCAAAGGAACAGTCTTTGGCCCAAATGGCTTCAACATAGCCCCAATTGATACGACTCAAACGGTTAATGGGATAACCTATGCGTATCAAATTGAACGGAGTGGCGCAGGAACAGTAAACTTAAAATGGTTGAAAAATAATTATTCAGGTACAGATTATTACGATTTGTCAAGCTTTGCCTCTACAGGAAGTCTTGATTTTGATATTAAAGGGAATGTAGGCGGTGAGACGGTCGAGGTCGCATTGAATAAAGCCTCGGCATTAGGTGCGTCAAACCAGGAATCATCCAGATGTAAAATAACCATAACAGTGCAATGGACTCATATTTCAATACCATTAAACAATTTTAAAAACAATAATGCTGCAAGTGCAGCGGCTTGTTCAGCGGTAGGAGGTACTTATACAACTGCTGTGCAGGCCAGCTTCGATCAAACCTTTGCCCAAGTCAGACAAATTGGTTTTTTTGATTACAGCAGCTCGTTAGGAAAAATCTGGGTTAGCGATATGAAATTTGCGCCAGCTTATGTAGTCAGCTACAGCCCAGTGACTGCGACAACTCCAGCGGGAACGCCGCCAACACTGCCTTCGGTAGTAAATGCGGTCTATAGCGACGGTACCTCACAATTGCTTCCAGTTACATGGAATCTGTCACCTTCCCAATATGCGTCAGCTGGTCCCATTACCCTAACAGGAACTGTGAGCAGTGCTCAGCTCCAGCCAACGGCAACGGTAACGGTGAGTAGCGGACTGCCGCATACGTTTACCAGCTATGATACACTTTCAGCCATTGCTACGACTGTAGGCGTTGCACCAACATTGCCAGCAACGGTTAAAGCAAATTTTCAGGACAACGTTAAAGAAGATATCGCTGTCAGCTGGAGCCCAATCAACGCTTCCAAATATGCAGCTGTGTCGAGCTTCACTGCTTCTGGGACAACCAATCCAACAGCAGCTCAAATAGCAAACGGAGCGACAGCTCAACCGATAACTGTAACGGTCAATGTAGCGGCCTCGACAGCTTATACGGTTTTTAAAGACAGCCGCGCTGGTGCTGAAAATCCTAGCAATATTGCGCTGGCATCAGGGGTGGTTCCTTTTGACACCTCGCAAAGTCCAGATGGTGTGACCCCTTCCTATAAGGTGCAAAGAAATTCCGTGGCATACTGGACGATGAAGTTTCTTAAAAGCAATACGACGGGCAACAATTGGGATTTATCCAATTATGTCACAAGCGGAGCTCTCGAATTTGATTTAAAAGGCAAGAATCCTGGTGAGACTATCAAATTTGCTTTGAATTCCGTTGATAATGGTTCAAATGCGGAATCGGCACGATGCGAGCTTACACTTACGGATCAATGGGTGCATTATGTCATTCCTTTAAGCAAATTTAATGCTTCTGCTATTCCTGCTGATACTACGTGTACTTCAGTTACTGGGGTGGGGAATCAAACCACCACTAAACAAGCCAATTTCGATATTTCCAAGGTTAGACAAGTTGGCATATTCAGCGATACTGGAAGCGCAGAACAGCTGTGGATCAGCAATATGCAGTTTACCCCTACTTTTGTTTCGGGTTATCAAGCATTGAATTTTGCTACACTGCCAGGGGTTGCTCCTGTGCTGCCGTCCGTCTTATCGGCGGTGTACAGCAATGGAACTCCGACAACATTGAATGTAGCATGGGGCGCTATCACACCGTCGCAATATGATACAATAGGCAAATCCTTTACGGTTCAAGGTACTGTTAAGGGAATTCAGATTCAGCCTAAAGCAACGATTACGGTTACGAACGGACAGCCGCATACATTTACAAACTTTGCTGCACTCGCGCCAGTCACAGCCAATGTGAACGTTGCGCCGAGCTTGCCTGCTGTCATATCAGCGAGCTTCCTGGATCTTTCGAAGGAGGATGTTGCCGTAAATTGGAGTGCAGTCCTTCCTGCGCAGTACGCTTCGGCGCCAGCGACATTTACAGTTGCGGGAACGACGGCCCCAACCCCTGCTCAAATCGCCAGCGGTGTGACGGCACAACCTGTTTCCATTACAGTCAATGTCATCCAACAAACGCTCTCGGTGTTCAACGACAAAAGGGCGGGTTATGAGATTTTAAACAATTTAAATCCGACTCTTTTTGATACAACGGATACACCCAATGGGGCAACGCCTTCCTATAATTTGCAAAGAGCGGCGGCCGGCAGCAATTGGAACATGAAATTTTTGAAAAGCAATACCTTTGGGGACAACTGGAATCTTACCAGCTATGCTGCTAAAGGTGCGCTCGAATTTGATTTTAAAGGCAAGACAGTCGGTAAGACTTTAGTAATTGCTTTGAACGCAGTGGATAACGCAACTAATGCGGAATCGGGCCGATGCGAAATACCAATAACGGGCCAGTGGGAGCATTACACCATTCCATTAAGCAAACTAACGGCTTCCGATATTCCTGCTGATAATACATGCACGACTGTAGCTTCAATTGGCAGTCCAACTACAATAAAACAAACTAGCTTTGATATTTCAAAGGTTAGGCAAGTTGGGATTTTCGACTATAACAACGGTGCGGTAGAGCAGGTTCGGGTTAGTGATATGAAGTTTACACCAACCTATGTAATGAATTACAGCATAGCAAATGTTACTACGACGGAAGGCATCGCGCCAAGTCTGCCAGCTGCTGTGACTGCTGTACTCAGCGACGGAAGCACGCAGCAGTTGAATGTGACATGGAGCAGCATTGCTGAATCGCAATATGCGTCAGCCGGCATCATATTCACGGTAAAGGGGACGGTGAAGGGAGTCCAGCTGCAGCCTTCAATTAAGGTAGTGGTGACCAACGGGCAGCCGCATACCTTCGCAGCATTTAGCACAATTCCTGCAGTGTCAACAAGTGAGAAGACTGCTCCGGTGATGCCTGCGACTGTAATTGCAAATTTCCTCGACGGCTCGCAAGAGGAGATCAACGTCAGCTGGAGCGATATTGCTTCAAAGGAATATTACGAGGGGCCGAAGGGGTTCAAGGTAATCGGAATGGTAAACCCTAATGCGGTTCAAGAAGCCAGCGGTGTCCCCAAAGCAACTGTAGTAATTGACGTGGGTGTAGATGGTCCTGCCGATATCATTGTGTTTAAAGCTTCAGCCAGTATTGTGGCTAGCCCTTATGCCGGCAACGGATTTTCGTTGAGAGAGGTTCCGTTTGATACAGCGGTTACTTACAACGGGCTAGGCTCCCACAATGTCAAGGTAACAGGAAGCAGCGGCTATTGGGGAGTACAGTTTTTGAATGACCCTAACTGGGTGAAGAATTATCCTTCGTTTAGGCCTTACATGAATTACGGCAGCCTCGAATTTAATATTAAGGGTAAAAAAGGCGGAGAATCGTTCAAGCTTGGCTTATACGATGCTGACGACCAAGTATCCTCGGATGATATGCTGATCGAGGCAACTAATGAATGGACGCATGTGTCGATCCCATTGAAATCATTTGTACTCCCGAAGAGTTTTAGCATGGAGAGAGTACAGCAAATCAAAATTTCGAACAATTCGGCCTCAGCTATGGAATTTTGGCTGAACGATATGCACGTTACTTCGGACACGTTAATAAGCACTCCGGCTGTAAGCGAATCGACTGTGGCTTATGTGGATCCATCTCTGCCAACAGGCGTTAACGCCCTATTTCAAAGCCAAGCGACCCGATTCATGAAAATAAACTGGAACTTGATTTCCAGTGACTTTTATGAGGTAGGCAACATAGCGGTAAAAGGCAGCTTAGCGGATGGAGGGTACCCAGTCAAGGCAGACGTTAAGGTTAAGAAGGCAAATATGCCGCATCGTTTCAAAGGCTTCAGGGATGTAACATTGAAGACCTATGCGCGAACTGCGCCAGTATTGCCGTCCATTGTAACAGCGCTGTTCGAGGATGGAGTAGGTGAAGCAACTGCTGTTACAGCATGGGAGACCATTGCTCCAGTCAAATACGCTGACGGTGCGCTTGCGTTTCATGTGAATGGAACGACCGCACTTGGTACTGTAACAGCCACCATCATTGTACGTACGCCAATGAGCCTAATGCCGATCAACATTTACACTTTAGCAAGTGAAGCTCCTGTCATACCAAACACAGGAACCATTGTATACAGTGACGGGTCCACATCGGATCACAAGATCACATGGAATACGTTTCCGGCTTCAAACTACGAGTCAGAGGGAAGCTTCGAGTTTTCCGGTAAAATAGAAGGAATCGACTTGCCGATTAAAGCAACTGTATACGTCATGTCATGGACATCACCGGATGCCGACCACGTGGGTCTCAGTATTTTCAGAGGCAAGGATATCAACAGTAGTTCCTATGCATGGGGACATTTCGTCATAGAAGACAAGAATGGCGTTGTAAGAAAAGAAGGTGAGGGGGCAACGCTGCCGTTCGACACCACAGTGACTTATAATGGATTGCCTTCTTATCTCATCAATGCTTACAGAGGCTTACCGTCACCGAAGTGGGCAGGCTGGGGAGCTACGATTCCATTCCTGGGTCATCAGGGGGCAGATGAAAAGGACACTAGATCTTATGATTTAAGCAATGCTCTGGAGCATGGCGTATTGAATTTCAATATAAAGGGGGATTCAGGAGGAGAGGAATTCAACATTGGCCTTTCCAGTACTGTAGACGGTAAAACGACGACCAATACCATTACGTTCAACAATTACCCCGACACGTTTTGGCATCCTGTATCCATACCGCTAAAAGACCTGATTAGTGACAAGCTGGATGTTAAGAACATCTCTGATTTTCAGATGGCTCAGTCAAGCAGAAACGGAACTACTCCGGTAAAGTTTTGGATAAGCGATATATGGATTTCCGATAATGCGAGACATGAATTATCAGGCTTTGAAGTAACGGAAGTTCCCATATACGTTGGTAAAAAACTGACTATGCCGACCAAAGTTACAGGTATTTATACGGACTCGTCTAGAGTTGAATTGAATGTAACGCAATGGGATCAACAGGATCTAGATTCAGAAGATGAACAAAAATACGTATTTGGAACTGTAGAAGGCATTGAAATGAGGCCTCAGGCACATTTGTACAGGTTTTATAACAATTCTGGAATAATTATACCAGCACCTGGCACTTTAGGCCTTCTTATCTCAGATGTGCCTGTAATTAGCTCTCGGCCTACAGTGCCGATCGCTCCCCCTGTGCTGCCTCCGCTAGATCAAATTTTGACCAATGGTACGCAAGGGATTTACAAGATTGAAGCAACCAGCAGTCCACAGCTGCAGGGAGATTTATCCATCCTAAGCGTAGGCATGGATACCATTACTCAGGCATTGGCTCAAACCGGAATCATGGATGGCTGGAATAAGACGGTAGCCATATCGGTCCCTGAAGCTAAAGAAGCTCGCGGATACGGTGTTGAATTGCCAACGCAAGCTCTAACATCAGCCGAAAATGATAAAACAATTGAAATTATCACTCCGGTAGGTTCCGTTTCCTTACCTGGCAATATGCTTGTTGCATCTATGCTCAACGGTGCAGAAACAGTGAGAATTACATTGAACCAAGTCGATACAACGGCGTTAAGCGCAGAAGCAGCAGCTCTTATAGGAAATCGGCCGGTGTACGATGTCTCTCTTCGAGTTGGGGATAGCATCGTGCCTTGGAACAATCCGGACGCTCCTGTACGTATCTCGCTTAGCTATTCACCGACCTCAGCGGAGCTCGACCAGTTCGAGAACATGGTCATTGTACACATTGCCGATGACGGTGAGGTTGTTGGAGTGCCAAGCGGACGCTATGAGCGTACTGCCGGAAAAATCAGCTTTGTTACGACTCACTTCAGCAAGTATGCAGTATCTTTCGCACAAAAAACCTTTGAAGATTTGAATGGTTATGGCTGGGCGCAAAAGCAAATTGAGCTGCTTGCCTCCAAGGGGGTAATTAATGGCGCCTCGGATACAACGTTCAGTCCCGAAGGTAAGCTGACCCGAGGCGCTTTTATCGCACTGCTGGCGCGTACATTGAGTTTGACGGCAAAAGCAGACTCCAGCTTTTCGGATGTGTCGGAATCGGCTTATTATGCACAGGCAGTAGGTGCAGCGAAGAAGCTGGGAATTACAACTGGGATTGGCGGCAATATGTTCGCGCCGGATGAGGAGATCAGCCGCCAGGATATGATGGTCATTACGGCTAGGGCTATGCAAGTGGTTGGTCGCTTGACCATGGAAGGCGTCACGCTAGAGCCTAATTCCTACGATGATCAAGCAGACGTTAGAGAATACGCCCAAGCTAGTATTGCTGCGCTTAGCAGCGCAGGGCTGGTTCAGGGCAGCAACGGCAGATTGTATCCGAATGCGTCCATAACGAGAGCGGAAACGGCTGTATTGATGCATCGAATCTATACCAAATGAGATTCGTTTGCAATTGGATGCGGCGGCTTACCCGCCGCATTCTCATATTCAACCAAAGGAGGACGACTGAAATGAGGAAAATGGCCTTTAAGCCGCTTGCTTTGCTGGCTCTCTCGGGAATGATGCTTATGCCATTAAGCACTGCAGGCTATGCAGAAACCCCCGAGCCTTCTCCATACGTCAAAAATATCGATGTGAATTCGTTCAAGGCGATGAATCCGGCCAATGCAGTTCGCGATATGGCCCCCGGCTGGAATCTGGGCAATACGCTGGATGCAACCGGAGGGGAAGGCTCCTGGAACAACCCGCCGGTAGAAGAATCGACCTTTGACGATGTTGTGAAAATCGGGTTCAAAAGCGTGAGGATTCCGATTACGTGGGACGCTTATATCGGTTCCGGCCCCGACTATCCGATTGATCCCGCATGGCTAAATCGTGTGGAAACGGTTGTAGATTGGGCGCTCAAACGCGATCTGTACGTAATGATTAACGTCCATCATGACAACTATATGTGGGCTACACAAATGGCCGTAGATCCGACTACCGGCATGTTTACCGATAATTTCAATAACAATATGGACAAATTGGAAAAGGTGTGGGCTCAAATCTCAAGCCGATTCAGATTCAAGAGTGAGAAGCTGATGTTCGAGGTGCTGAACGAACCGGATAGAGGAGAATTTCAGGGAAATAATTTAACGCCGGATGATCCCGACAATCCGGGCAGAAGAAACCATCTGACCCCTGAAGAGCTGAATGTGATGAACTTTAGGATGGTTAAAACCATGCGTAATTCCGGAGGATACAATAACAAGCGGCTTCTGGTCATCGGTGCCGAGGGAGACAACAGCGAAATGGCAGTCGATCATCTGGTTATACCTCAGGACAGATACATAATTGCCACCTTCCACTATTACTCGCCGTGGGACTTTGTGAGCAATTGGTGGGGACGCACGACTTGGGGCACGGATGATGACAAGAAGGAAATGGATAAAGCCTTCCGACCCGTATACGACAAATTTGTAAGAAATGGAGTTCCCGTCATAATGGGGGAGTTTGGAACTGTAGGTCAAGTGTATGAGCATTCGAAGCAATACTACTATGACTACATGATGCAGCTGTCTTACAAGTATGGCTTTGCGCCAATATACTGGGACAATGGAAACGATAACTTGGACCGAAAAAGCCATACCTGGCGCTTTGAACAAGCGGTCAAAACCATAGTATCTGGAGCTAAAGGCATACGGAATTCGTTTATATTCCCTGGTGAGGCCTATTTCGCTGATGATAAGCCGTTAGAGGATTATACGGCCAAGCTAGAGCTAAATGGAAATACGGTCGAGGGAATTTATACCGGAACCAGCAATCTAATTAGTGGAACGGATTATACATTTGATCAACAGAAGTCAGAGATCACGTTTAAGAAAAGCATGTTATCCCAGCTCATAAAGTCGAAGAAATTGGGAGTCAATGCGGAGCTTAAGTTCCATTTCTCGGGCGGAGTTGAGCAGACAATGCCTTTAATCCAGTATGCACAGCCATCCTTCTCGAAGACGGATGCGACAGCGATTGGCGCAGCGGAGGATGTAAAATTTCCGATCGAATTCAACGGTACAGCGCTGGCAACCGTAAAGGCAGTTACCTCTACGGGAGCTCCGGTTAAAGAGGAATGGGCCAAAGGGTATTTAAGATACAACGATGATTTTGCTACGGAAGGGAACGACCTTATCCTGAAGAGTGGATTTTTGGAAAACTTAAAGCCGGGCACAGAAACGAAAGTAACGTTTGAATTTTTCCCGAAGGGGGTTAACCAAGAGGTAACGCTGAAGATGGAGGAGGGTCCGAAGCATCCTCAATTTACGAGCAGCTTGGTTATCAAGCCGAAAGAGGTCTCAGTCGGGGAACCTGTGGAGATTATCGGCAAAATAAAGAGTGTGGACGGCGCATCGATTTCCAGCGCGGTAGTCAACATAGAAATTCATTTGAATGGTCAAAAAATAGATCAGAAGGTATTCGACGGACAAGTGATCGAAGAGAACGGCAGCTTATCGGTTAGGTATATTTACACACCAACTGTCAGCGGTAAATATATTGTAAAGTTTGCTCTCTTCACAAAGAACTGGAAGGAAGGCATTTTCTGGAACGATAACGCGGGGAGCATTTTGGCCAAATAAGCAGCGTGGTTGTACAAATAGAGGAGTCATTAGCGTGGCTCCTTTGCTTTGTTATGCTTAAATCAGGCCTGCCAAACATTAGACATGAGGTGAAATAAATATGGAAAACAAAAAGCTATATCCTTTCCAAAATGCTGATTTGCCGCTGAATGAGCGAGTTGAAGATCTGGTTTCACGGTTGACGCTGGAAGAGAAGATTCAATTAATGTGTCAATATCAAGCAGATATACCACGGCTCGGCATTAATAAATACAAGCACGGCACCGAGGGAGCGCATGGTGTGGCTTGGCTCGGGGAGGCAACCGTGTTTCCTCAGAATATCGGACTTTCCTGCACATGGAATCCGGACTTGATGCATAAGATCGGTGCCGCTATTGGGGACGAGGCGAGGGTTTATTATCAGAAGGACCCTGCTCTGAACGGCCTTACGATATGGGCCCCAACCGTAGATATGGAGAGGGATCCCCGGTGGGGACGCACGGAGGAAGCTTATGGGGAAGACCCCTATTTGACCGGAAGGCTTTCGACGGAGCTGGTTAAGGGTATGCAGGGGGACGATTCTTTTTATTTGAAAACGGCCGCTACCTTAAAGCACTTTCTCGGTAATAACAACGAAATACATCGTGGGGAATGCTCTGCCAGCATCGATCCGCGCAATATGCGAGAGTATTATTTAAAAGCGTTCGAGCCAGCGTTTCGCGAAGGAGGCGCTCAGTCGATGATGAGCGCGTACAATTCCGTAAACGGGACACCCTGCAATCTGAATCTCGATATGAATCGGATTGTCAAGGGAGAGTGGGGGATGGATGGATTTGTCGTCAGTGATGCCGGAGATGTACTGGGTACAGTCGATGATCACCGTTATTTAGCTTCGTATGCCGAAGCTGTTGCAAGGTCTGTTAAGAGTGGAATAGACAGTATAACGGATGATCAGGATATTTCTCTCCGGGCTTTGCGCGATGCAATCGAGCAAGGCATGCTTGCGCAAAGCGATTTGGATCGAGCACTTAAAAACACGTTCAGGGTCCGGATTCGGCTCGGCGAGTTCGATGCTGAGCGCAATCCTTACGCCTCTGTGCCGGAGTCAAGACTTTGTTCGGCTGAACATGCAGAGATATCGCTTCAGGCAGCGCGCGAGTCGATTGTGCTGCTCAAAAATGATGGAGCATTGCCTCTGCAAAAAGAGAAGCTGGGCAAAATAAGCGTGCTTGGACCGCTGGCTTCCGTAGCTTATACCGATTGGTACAGCGGTACGCCTGCCTATCGAATCACTCCGCTTCAAGGAATTGGGCAAAAGCTGGACAGCTGCGAAGTTAGCTATCACGATGGGGCTGACCGGATTCGGCTTCGCTCAGCAGCTACAGGGCTTTATGTAGGAATTGATAAGGCAAACAATGGGTTGCTGCATGCTACAGGAACTGATGCTTCTGTGGCGGAAACATTCGTCCGTATGGATTGGGGCTGGGGCAGCACGACCTTGAAGGCACTGAGCAATGATAGGTTTGTTACTGAGTCAGACCTTACATTGTCGGCATCTGCCTTGGAAACCCGCGGCTGGTTCGTTAAAGAAGCCTTTGGCATGGAAAATGGGGCCGATGGTATGGTGTCGATTAAGTCTTGGGATGGCAGGCTTGTTGGCATTGATACAGAAGCTAAGCTTATGGTGTGCAGCGATGAAGCAAACGAAGCTAGACACCAATTCGTGGTTGAGGTCGTAGAGGATGGCATTGAACAGGCGGTAGCAGCGGCAGCCTCGTCAGATACGGCGATTGTTTTCGTAGGAAATTGTCCGTTTATTAACGGCAAGGAGTGTGTGGATCGTCAGGATATCGTGCTCCCACCCGATCAGGAAAAACTCATTCGTGAGGTTGCCAAGGCGAATTCCAACATCATTGTTGTTATTATCGGGAGTTATCCGTATGCGCTGGAGTGGGCCAGTGAGCACGTGCCAGGGATTATTTATTCCTCCCATGCAGGTCAGGAGCTGGGAAACGCAATGGCCGATGTTATATTCGGCGAGTATAACCCTGCAGGGCGATTAAGTATGACGTGGTATCGTTCGGCAGATCAGCTTCCGGATTTGATGGATTATGACATTATTAAAGGAAACCGGACTTACCAATATTTTGAAGATGAAGTGCAGTATCCGTTCGGGCATGGGTTAAGCTATACAAGCTTCAGCTATAGCGATTTACGAATAAATAGGGAGCGAATCGATACAGCGGGGAAGCTGACGGTCTCCATTCAAATCAAGAACACTGGACGTACAGCCGGAGATGAAGTAGTTCAGCTGTACGTCCGCTCCAATCGATCAAGGGTCAAGCGGCCGATTAAAACATTAAAAGGGTTCACACGTATCCACCTGAAGCCTGATCAGAGTAAAATTGTGAGCTTTGAGCTGCCTGCTGCTGAGCTGGCGTTCTGGGACGTTACTCGCGAAAAGTACTGTGTCGAAGATGGGTTATATACTATCATGATAGGAAGCACCTCCACGAGGATCGAGGACCAGGTGATTGTGAAGGTGGATGGTGAAGTTGTCCCTCCCAGGAAGCTCAATCAACAGCCTGTTTCGGCAATTCTATATGATGATTACGATAACGTGGTAATAGACGAATGTACGGAAGGCGGCAACTGTATTCATAATGGTGATGGAGATGGCTGGATCGCCTTTTATGATGTGGAATTTGGAAATGAAGCGTCGAGAATTGAAGCGCGGCTAGCTAATGCAGGGAAGAAAGCCAGCATCGAGCTTCGTCTTGGCTCCAAGGATGGGCAGCTTGTGGGAACCTGCGTGGTGCCTTCAACCGGTGGAGCTCAGGCTTGGACGACGGTAACTGCGAGTACAGCCGCTTTTACCGGCAGGCATGATGTTTACTTGGTAATGAAGGGTGCAATGCAATTAAAATCGATCCGGATTGATTGAACCAATCTGTGCGGATATTGAAAATACGGGAGGGAAACCTATGTTGAAGTGGGTTAGAGCGGTATGTGCTGTAGCAATAATAATAAGCTCGGTACAACTTGCTGTCTTTGTTTCGGCTGAATCGTACGAGCAGGAGAATAGCAGCATAAAAAGCGAGGCCTACAGCTGGGGACGGGCTAAGGTGGTAGGCGGCGGTTTTATACCGGGCATTATTTTTAATAAGACGGAAAAAGATTTGATATATGCCCGCACCGACATAGGAGGGGCATACCGGTGGGAGCCGACTACCCGTTCATGGACGCAGCTGATGGATTTTGTAAGCGCCAAGGAATGGAATATGCTTGGAGTGGAAAGCTTGGCGACCGATTCCGTTGATCCCAATCGCTTGTATATCGCCGCAGGAACCTACACTAACGAATGGACTGATATGAACGGCGTTATTCTACGCTCGACGGATAAAGGAAATACGTGGAAGAGATCCGAGCTTCCGTTTAAATTCGGCGGTAACATGCCAGGGCGTTCTATGGGAGAGCGGCTTGTGATTGACCCTAACAACAACAGTGTGCTTTACTTTGGCGCAAGAAGCGGCAATGGCTTATGGAGAAGCGCTGATTTTGGCGAAACATGGAGCAGGGTCGACAGCTTTACGGCAAAAGGCAATTTCATAGATGATTATAAGGATAAGGTAGGTGTTGTTTGGGTCACCTTCGATCCTGCGACCGGCACAGCGGATGAAACGACTCAGGTCCTTTATGCAGGCGTTGCCGACACCAATCAAAGTATTTATAGGAGTGCGGATGGCGGCCAAACATGGGAGGCTGTTCCAGGCCAACCGAATCAAGGTTTTGTGCCGCATCACGGCGTATTGGCATCCACAGGTAACTTATTTATTACGTATAACGAAGGCGTAGGTCCATATAACGGCGGTAAAGGAGCTGTATGGAAGCTAAATACGGCAACTGGCGCTTGGACTGATATCAGTCCTACAGGCAACACGGACAACCCCTATGGAGGTATAACTGTAGATGCACAGCATCCAGACACAGTCATGGCAGCGACGATGAATAAATGGTGGCCGGACGATTTCATCTATCGCAGCTTGGACGGTGGCGCTACATGGAAATCCTTCTGGGCTATGGATGAAGGAGGAAAAAGCGGTAGACACAATCAATTTTCAATCGATTATTCGATCTCGCCTTGGCTGGATTGGGGGGTTAAAAAACAGCTGCCGGAAACTTCGCCGAAATTAGGATGGATGATTGGTTCTCTAGAAATCGATCCATTCAATTCAGATCGGCTGCTTTACGGAACCGGTGCCACCTTGTATGGGTCCGAAAACTTGACGGAGCTTGACCAAGACCATCATATAGATATTTCCGTATATGCCAACGGCATCGAGGAAACGGCAGTGCTTGGACTTGTCAGTCCTCCTTCAGGAGCGCAGCTTTTAAGCGCGATGGGGGATATTGGAGGATTCCGACATGGAGACCTAACTTCAGCTCCAGAGATGATAACGAATCCCTATTTGGGCACCAGCACAGATATCGACTATGCCGAATTGAACCCTGATATCGTGGTACGAGTTGGCAATCATGATGGCGAAGGGAAAGGGCCAAGAATGGGGGTTTCGACCGACAACGGGAAAACATGGAAATCAGCGACCAACTCATGGACAGCGTTGTCTGGCGACCGCACTAACGGAGGTTTAATTGCAGTCGGTGCTGACAGCACCCGCATCGTGTGGAGTCCGGAAGGTGCTGAAGGGATCAACAGACCGGTTAGCTTTTCTACAGATTTAGGCGCTACATGGACAGCATCCCAGGGAATACCGTCGGGTGCTAGAATATCCTCGGATCGGGTAAATCCAGTTAAGTTTTACGGGATGCATAATGGAGAATTTTACGTCAGCGTGGACGGCGGAGCTTATTTTTCAAAATCGTCTGCAGTGGGGCTGTCATCTCATTTAACGAGTAATTTTAAAGCGATGCCGGGAGTCGAGGGCGATATTTGGATTGCTGCAGCAGGCGATAATAGTCTCTCGGACAGCACGTATGGCCTTTTTCATTCCAATGATTCAGGCAGCAGCTTTACAAAGCTTGAACATGTGCAGGAGGCAGCCGCAGTTGGGTTTGGTAAGGCAGCACCAGGGCAGGACATAATGGCACTTTATGTATATGGGAAAATAGACGATGAATATGGCGCGTTCAGATCAGATGATCAAGGAATAACCTGGGTAAAGATTAGTGATGATGAACACCAGTTTGGTGCTGTAAATCGAACTATTACAGGTGACCCGCGAGTATACGGACGTGTATATCTCGGAACGAATGGCCTTGGTATCGTCATAGGTGATATAAAGGATACATGGCAAAAATAAGGTTGGATCGACGGTCTGTTCTTGTCTAATAGATAAAATGACAGACAATAGCTTAGCTATCTCTGTTAATGACTTAAACAAATGATAAAGATATTGAATTCACTGAAAGGATAACTAACCTACAATAAAAGTCAGAGAAGAAATTTACATAGAATTGAAGCTGAGGAGACCTAGTAGTGAATAATAATTATTCAACGGTGGTAAACCGAACGAATTTAAGAAGTAATCTAATGAGCTGACCGGTTCTTTATCTAGGGTGCTGGGGCTTCATGTAAGTCATCGGGAAATTAACGGAGTATGCAGGTGAAATTCCCACACTGTTCGAGCAATCCCGGCAAGCAGCGCGGTATCGGGATATGCAAGAGAGTCGGCAAATTATTGATATGGAAGAAGCAGCACAAAGCACCCGCCATCCAGCTCAGTATCCTTTTGCTGCGGAAAAGGAGCTGCTGCAGATGATGAGACTTGGGCTGGAGCGGGAGTTATACGTGTAGCTCGACCGTTTCGTCGCTGAGTTGGAGGGCAGCGCGGATTGGGAGATGACGGTTCGCCAATCGCTGTTCCAACTCCTATACGGCATTAGCATATGCTGATTGAATCAAGCTTCCACCAGCATCCATTACTTACAAATGGAAATTTACTGGAAGACATGCTGAGCATGCAGGAGACGTCAATTTTAAAAAAATGGGTAAAGCAGCACGTGATGGCTCCTTACCTGGAGCAGATCCAGACAATCCAGAACAAATATTCGTGAAAACTAGTTGAGCAGGTCATCAGGTTGGTGAATGAAAGATATCGTGAGGATCTGTCGCTGGATGAATGCGCGCAGGCTGCAGCAACGAATCCTTATACGCTGAGCAGAGGATTCAAGCAGGTCACGGGCTTCAATTTTGTGGATTATTTGACCCATGTTACAAAAGGACTTGTTAAGAAAGGGAGCAATATCCGATATAAAGCAAGCTGAAGGTTGCCAAACTTCATGAAAAAATAGCGAATCAACGAAAAGACTTCTTGCACAAAACGTCAACCAAAATGATAAGCGATAACTAAGTGATCGTTATGGAAGACTTGCGTGTAAAGAACATGATGCAGAGTCACAAATTAGCTAAAGCCATATCCGAAGTATCTTGGAGCATGTTTGTTCGATGCTCGAATATAAGGCTAACTGGCATGGCAGAAAAATGATAATTGCACCTAAAAACTTTGCAGGTAGCCAATTAGTGAAAGACCTTGCTGTATGTGAATGAACTTGTCTTGAATGTCACACACAACTAGCCTATAAGCTTGGGTAAACTTGGAGGCAGTAAACTCCCAAGAAGCATCCACCTCTTAGGTGGTTTGTAGTTCACTACAGAGATAGGAATGCTGCTGCAAACCATCTGAAATTAGCAATGTAAATGGCACGTATTACTCTTAATTATAAAGAAAAAGTACAGTCTCCTCAAAAAATAAATTGAGAAAATCTGTACCTTACTTTCATTTAGAGGTCTTTTCAGTAGCCTCGTTTTTAGGGAATGTATTTGTTAAAATTGATATTCATTAGCCTAGAGGAACCGCCGTTGCGATTCAATCTCAACTCTGATTTCTAAGGACATTGGCTAGCCGCTTCTATAATCTCGATTACAACCTTATTACAATGTGCGATGTACCAGATTCTGGAGTAAGCACGATGCCATATGCAGAATTTGAGTAGGATGAACCTTCTATGGCAGAGATTAAATGTATACTTCTTAATACAATCGTGTAGGGTTTAGTTCCACTTTGAATAGAGAATTCAATAAGATCTACCTTCCGTACTGCTGTTACGGTTAATTGAAGATTTGCTTGCATGTCAAAAATATTCGTTTCAGCAATGGCTCCGTCCTGCAATTCAAACAAATGAAAAGACACTCCGTCCTCATAATCGTAATCTGGCTTCTGATCATTTGCACCTACGGCAAGCAACGTATTAGGTTTAACTAGCAAGGGCAGCGTCATGTAGTCATGCGTTTCTTCCTGCCATTTACCACCTTCAATAACTTGTCCGCTGAAGTAATCAGTCCAACGTCCTTCGGGAACATAATACATCACATGTCCTTGATCATTAAAGATTGGGGCTACCAGCAGGTTGTCTCCCAACATGTATTGCGTATCCAGGTGATGAGTGGATGGATCTGCCGGAAAATCCAGTACCATTGCACGCATCATCGGTATACCCATTTCTGTGGATTGGATAGCACTTGCAAACAGATAAGGCATTAAAGTACTTTTTAGCTTTGTAAAATGTCTGAGAACATCTACTGCTTCTTCGTCAAATAGCCATGGAACACGGTAAGATTCATTACCATGCAGACGACTGTGAGAGGACAGCAAGCCAAAAGCTACCCAGCGCTTATAAATATCAGGCGGTGCCGTTTTTTCAAATCCGCTGATGTCATGGCTCCAGAATCCGAAACCGGATAACCCGAGCGAGAGGCCGCCACGGAGTGACTCCGCCATGGAGTCGTAATTGGCAGAGCAATCTCCACCCCAGTGTACCGGGAATTGCTGCCCTCCTGCAGTAGCGGAGCGGGCAAATAACATAGCCTCATTCTTGCCGAGCTTTTCTTCCAGCACTTCAAATACGGCCTTATTGTATAGGAATGTATAGTAGTTATGCATTTTAAATGGATCTGAACCATCGTGGTATTTGACATTGGTCGGGATGCGCTCTCCGAAATCTGTTTTGAAGCAATCCACTCCCATATCGATTAGCCGTCTTAAATGGCTCTTGTACCATTCCGTAGCTTCTGGATTGGTGAAATCGACAAGTCCCATGCCTGCCTGCCACAAATCCCACTGCCAAATGTGATCATCCAAAGTTTTGATTAAAAATCCTTTGTCCATTCCTTCTTGAAAGAGCAGTGATTTCTGACCAATATACGAGTTGATCCAAACACAAATCTTGAGTCCCTTGTCCTTCAATCGTTTGAGCATACCCACCGGATCAGGGAACATATCGGCGTCCCACTCAAAGTTGGTCCATTGGTATTCCTTCATCCAAAAACAATCAAAGTGGAATACATGCAGCGGAAGCTCTCGCTCGATCATTCCGTCAATGAAGCTGTTCACGGTAGCTTCGTCATAATCCGTTGTGAAGGAGGTCGTTAACCACAGACCAAAGGACCAGGCTGGTGGAAGAGCGGGTTTGCCGGAAAGTTTCGTGTAATTATTCAGAACATCTTTTAGCGTTTTGCCACCTACAATGAAATAGTCAATACTTTCGCCGGGCACGCTGAACTGGACTTTGGACACGACTTCAGAACCGACCTCGAAAGATACATGCTCAGGATGATTGACGAACACGCCATATCCTTTACTTGATAAGTAGAAGGGCACATTTTTGTAAGACTGCTCACTGCTGGTACCGCCATCTTCGTTCCAAATATCCACTGATTGGCCGTTTTTCACTAAATTCGTAAATCTTTCTCCAAGTCCATAAATATGCTCACCAATTCCAAGATCGAGCTGCTCGCGAAAGTAAATCTCTTTATTAGCCGTAGTTATATGCCCCGCACCTTTATTGTTTGTACCGGTTAGACGGTGCTCTTCAAAGAAGAATTCGGCCCCCCAAGTGTTGTGTTTGTTTATTTTTACGCTTAAACCGCCAGATTTCATCGTTACATGGTTTTTGCTGCCATTGAAAGAAACAGGCGTCTGTGGATTTTCGAATATTTCAAAAGCTGGCCCTTTTGAGCTTTTGCCTGCATGATGAGTCCAACGAACACGGATGACATCGGGAATAGGTGAGCTAAATTCACAAGTCAACATCGCCCCATTTAAGGTATCACCTTTTCGCTCAATTTTCCGGGCGGCAGCATACACAGTCAGACTGCTATCATTTTGTTGTACATCGCGGACATCGACAGGATTAAGGATCGTATATCCTTCCTTTACCATCCAATAGCCGTTAGAAAATTTCATTGCCATCATCCCTTCGAAGTATAATAATATAATTATATTGATTCGTCCTCCAATTTCCTTTCGTTATATTGTGAAGAATTATTAGGATATTGACATTTGTTTTATTATTATGCAAAGGGAGGTCCTACCACGATATGCAACAAGCAAATTTAAAAGAGGACCGTATACACGGTGATCCGCTTTATCCGATCCGAGTTTATGAAATCTCCTGCCAGCCAGGCGAACAACTGCTTGAACTTCATTGGCATGATGAACTGGAGTTTCTAATGCTTACAAAGGGACATGCGGTATTTCGTGTTTCTATGGATGAATATGAATTGGAAGCTGGGGAAGCCATTTTCGTGAATTCAGGTCAACTTCATTCGGGTTATATTTCCGCAAACGAAGAATGTTTCTTCACCGCCGTGGTGTTTCATTTGGATATTCTGGGGGGCGATCGGTTTGACCTTGTTCGTGAGAAATATATTAACCCGCTAATCCAGCAAAAATATGTCATACCTGCCCATATTAGCAAACGTACTGCAAGCGAGAGGGAGTTATTGGGACTGTTGATGCAAGTGTTCGATTTGAATTTAAATGAAAGGTCATTATATGAGCTTTCCACAAAAGCAGTGTTGCAAATGATTATTTCGAATCTAATTATGCTGGGAGGGCCTACTTTTCGTGAATTCCCGCTTTCCGTCAACCATAAGGATATTGATAGATTAAAGCTGATTATTGAATATATGCAAGTGAACTATAGCAATCCGATTCGTTTACAGGATCTAGCCAAGATTGTTTCTTTCAGCGAGTCTTATTTCTGCCGGTATTTTAAGGGTTTTACAGGAAAAAGCCCACTGGAATATTTAAACCAGTTGCGAGCGCAAAGAGCAGCTTTACTGCTGAAGGATACAAATAAGAAGATTACTGAGATTTCGTTAGATGTCGGATTTAATACCTTAAGTTATTTTATAGGAGTGTTTAAGACTCATTTTGGCTATACACCTTCAGAATATAGAAAAAGATTAAAGTCTAGCCCACCCACGTTATTCATATCTTGACTTTGATCTCAAAAAAACAAAGTTAAAGCTGGTGCAACCAGTCAAAAAGGGTTAATCTCCCATAAGTGCTACCCATATTGGGTGCGACAGTCTGTGATGCACCGTGATGGTTGGAGTCAGACTAACGGTTGGGCTCTAATGGCACCATAGTTTATAGACCTTCTTCTCCCAGCCCTCGTAGAAGTATTAACAGATTTTACCCATTTTCACCCTCTGTGGTGCAGCGTTGATTGCGCTGCATGTACGGCAAACGGGTACGTCAATTACAAATCCAACCTAGTTGAGGCTGCAATTATTTTAAGTCTTTAATTCTAAGTGAATGATTAAAAGTATAAGAGAGAGGATTAGCGCATATTTAAAACGCAATCCAGAGTTCAGTACTGTCGCTAAGAAGGGTAATGATATTATAGGAACGGTATTATGTGGTCATGATGGGCGAAGCGGCTCACTATATCATGTTGCTGTTTCGGAAGAGTATCGACATAAAGGAATAGCAAACGAAATGGTTCAGCGAAGTCTTTCTTTACTCAAACAAGAGGGTTTTGGTCACGCTATGTTGTTCGCATACTTTGAAAATACAACTGCAATTCAGTATTGGAAAAAGAATGGGTGGGAAGCTTTGCCTGACGTCCTATATCATTACAAGCACTTATAAAGAGGTTTTATTGGCCATTGAGCTATCGGAGTACGTTAGTGGAATTACCAACTAAGACGCGGCTGCCAGCACAATTCGGCAGCCACGTTATGTTAAACATTCCTATTAAGGCTAAGAAATCGTCTTTGTCAAAAAAGGAGCGCCTCGGTATGATGGGTTTGTCCAACTTAGCAAATTGGCTTACAAACAAAGGATATAACATCGTCCAAGTGAATCCTGCCACGACCAAAAGAAACAAAGAGAACCGAGATAATTCCCCTTCCAAGAGTTGACCAGTTTCTTGTCATTTATCGGATCAATTTCTTGTCATCCGACATCATCATTAGACAACCGACATGCTGGAGGAAAGTAACAAAAAGTATGTTCAAGTGTTCAGCTCCCTCAGAGCAGACTGCCCCGGCAGTCTGCTTTGTTCGTTGAAGTAACTGGGAACTATAGTTTAATCACGACATGAAGGCAGACGGCACACGATCGGCTGCCTTTGTCAGTGAAAGTAATGGGCAGGATAATGGAAAAAATAGGAAGGAGATCGGTACGTTTTTGAGGAATATATAGTTACATATGACCGGCTAGTAAAACCCCCCTAACCTATTTTCAATATATAACTCTTTAACAAAGGAGATAAAAAGTGTACGAAGATTTTTTGGAAAACTTTCAAACTAACACACCAATCTCAAAAAGGGATATTGAAGACGTAGAAACAATGCTTCGGATTAAATTTCCAGTTGATTATGTTGAATTTATGTTACAGACAAATGGTGGAGAAGGTACGATTGGTGAAAGTGGTTATTTAAGGTTGTGGAAGATAGGTGAGATAGTTCAAGGTAACGTGGAATATTCGGTTCATGAATTAGCACCCGGTTTAATTATAATAGGTTCAGATGGCGGTGGAGCTGCATACGGATATAATTTTCAAAATGAAAGTTCAACGTTAGTAGAGGTTGATTTTATAGGTATGGATATTGATTCCCCATTTTATAGTACTAAAAAATTTATTGAATTTATTGAGTATCTTTTTAACAACTGACACTGATTATATCTAAATATTAAAGGGAATGAGAAGATGAAAAGTATCATAGAGATTTCTATAAGAACCATAATTCTTATTTTGTTGTCAGACAGGTGTGCTTTGGAAAGAAAGATTATTGGCGGAAGGATATACAGTACACTCGAAAGAGAAAACCAAAGGAAATTAATTTTAAGTTGGATTACTTCAAATGGATACCTTGAATCACTTACTTTCTTTGAAAAGACTATTTTTGAGACACCTATTCATTTGAACCCTGTCCAAAGTGTTCAGGTGCATTGATTCTAGCCGATATTTCTAGAGCTGTCTGGGCATTAAGTGACGATTACTTGGGGGCTATGAGAATCATGAAGCAAGGCAATCACTTCAGGCATAAATTTGATAAAGACTTAGCTATCCGTTCTCAGGAGCTTCACCGAAAATGGGATGAACGTTGCGGAATAAAATACAAAGTTAATTAAAGATCTGGCAGTCTCAGAAAAATAACAGCACGAAGAAGACGCTGCTTATTCATTTTTTTAAAAGTGTAGCGCCAAGGATATAAGTGGGGCGTGGATCAGGAGACTTCCGAAATCGTAACGTTATAACCTAAAGTTAGTTTCAAGCCTTCGAACTGAATTCCATACAATTGCTCCAAGTTTCTGCTTATCAAAATAATCTTCACCTAGATCAACATACATCTCTTTTCTTGTTAGCAGATAATAAGCGATTCTTAGCATGGCATGGGCCACTACAATAGCAGCTCTTTTTCTGCCTTTTCGTGCTAATGTTCGTCTGTACATAGCGCCGAGATAGTTTTTAGAAGCACCTACGGAATGTGCCGCTTCAGTTAATGCAGATTTTAAATATTTGTTTCCTTTTTTTCCTTTTGAAGACTTTCTTTTACCTGCGCTCTCATTATGTCCGGGTACTAAAGCTGCCCAAGAACACAAGTGGGCTGCACTTGGAAATTGGTTTTTAATATTTGTTCCTATTTCAGCTAGTATTTGTTCAGCCATTCGAGTAGCAATTCCAGGTATAGAATCTAGTCGCTCTACATCTTCCTGGTATGAATCGACTCTCTGTGCAACCTCTTGATCTAACATTTCAACATGTTCGGTGAGGAAGTCAATGTGAGTTAAAATGGTTTTGAGCATCATGCGTTGATGAGTATTAACATAACCTCAAAGAGCGAGTTCGAGTTCTTCTTTTTTCTTTTTCATAGTTCGCCGAGCGAAGTTTGCTAACTTCTCCGGGTCATCTTCACCGTCTTCCCTTAGCCATGCCAAGTAGGTTTTGCTTCTTTCCGGGATGGTGGTCAAGACGCGATCCAGCTTAGCAATCTGTAATTCTTTCAGTGAACTGCTGATCAGCTTGAATATTTTTTCTTCTGTTCGTTTGCGAGTTTCCCAAACGGCTCTTTCAATTGTAGCCATTGAAGGAAGAATGATTTTACGCTTACGTAAATTTTCGAGTGCGAGTTATATTAGGTGTAAGGGATTGCCGTTTGCCATTGCATGGCTAAAAAGACTCTTGCACAAAGAACGATATTCGCTCAAGGTGAATGTCTGGTAGCCATATTCCTGCCGGATCTCATCCAGATGCTCGTATTTCGTGGCTTCTCTGTCGCCGTAAGATGCAAAAGACTCCATATCGGCATTGATTTGTTTTGCAATATAACGAAGGACTTGAACCGGCACATCTTTTACGTCAGAAAGCGTCCAGCCGAGATAGCGAAGTACGCACAGCTGTACGGCAAAGCCGATTCGATTATAATCTCTTCGCCGCTTTCAAGATCATCCTGGGTAAATGTGAAATAGGTTCCCAATTCCCATTCGCCGAGATCAGGCGGTATTTGCAAATATTGCATCCGTTCCTCCGAAGTTAGCAGTTCCCTTACTCTCACGTACATCGTTCTCATCCCCTTATTGCCAAGCTGCTTTTTCTACTTCAGATTGCAAATCTTCACGAGTCGCCTTGACGTAAATCATCGTTGTATCTAGACTATCGTGTCCCATAATTTGTGCCAATCGGTGCAACGGCGTATTTTCTGCCATCACGTACCCGAACCGGTGCCGTAGATCGTGGGCGCTGAATCCTTCGAGCCGCGCTGCTTTCCTATATTTTTGAATCAAATGGCGTAAAGCACGTTCTGTTAATCGATCGCCAGTTTTCTCCGATGGAAACAGATAAGGACTGTCCGGAGGGAGTTCTGCCAGATATTTTTCTAAAGCAGCTCTGCACGTAACATTCAAAGGCACTTCCCGCTGTTTATTCCGTTTTCCGGATCGGACCGTGAGCTGGCTGCTGCGTTTTCCGATTTGAATATCTCCGGGAGCTAGGTCGCACACTTCCATTGTTCGTAATCCGGTGTGAAACATCACGATAAGAAGCGTCTGATCCCGAAGGGAACCACCGTGCTCAGCCGCAGCGATCAATGCAGCTTCTTCTTTGTCTGTCATCTGCCTGGGGCTTACCTTTTCTTCAGGAACTAATTTAACCGGCTTGGAAGGGTCGCGACGAATCCTGGATTCCGACACGGCCCAACCGAAAAAACGTTTCAGGGTTATAAGTCGTCGATTAATGGTCGCCGGTTTCAATTCCATTACTTTTTGAGCGGCTTCCCGGTAGCGTGTTAATGTTGGAGTAGCCACTTCTTCAATTCGAAATATCACTTCTTCCTCTTGGTGGTCGGATGTCTCGAACCAACCGATGAAGTGTTTCAGGTCGCTTGCGTATTCCTTTAGCGTTTTGGGATTCAAATCTTCGTGGGTGGTGAGAGCGTGAATGAAGTCGTGAATCGTCTGCTCCCCCTGTTTAGAAATTCCGGTCGTTTCACTCATTAGCGAGACCTCCAAATATTGACTTACATTAGCGGACATGATATTCTTATCTTAACCAAAACAATAGCGGACATCAAGTATGCGTTCTGATAACATATAATGACCGCTAATCTAAATTAGCGGTCATTGAAATGGTCATGGTTAATAAATTAATTTTCGAAGGAATTCTATGCAAACAGGCACAGTTAAATGGTTTAATGCTGAAAAAGGCTTCGGCTTTATCGAAATCGAAGACGGAAACGACGTATTCGTTCATTTCAGCGCGATTGATGGTGATGGTTACAAATCGTTGGATGAAGGTCAACGCGTCCAGTTCAATGTTGCCCAAGGCAACCGCGGACCGCAGGCTGAGAACGTTTCTAAAGTATATTAAAATATTTCAAGCTGTCCTAAACGTGGGACAGCTTTTTGTTTATTCTTGCTTGCATCCATGGACGAGGGCTGTCATTTTCATAATTTATAATCATAGAAGTGAGGTATCGCAAATGAACAAAGAACAATTAGTAGAAGAAGTAGCTAAATCTAGTGGATTTTCAAAAAAGAACGCTGAAAAAGCTGTAACACAAGTGCTGGACTCAATTTTTGAAGCTTTAAAGCAAGGCAAAGAAGTTCAACTAGTCGGCTTCGGGAAATTTGATGTCCGTAATCGTGAAGCACGCATGGGAAAAAGCCGCAAAACCGGTGAAGAGGTACAACTTCCGGCAGGTAAAGTTCCTGTATTCACGGCAGGAATTACTCTGAAAGAAGCTTTAAATTAAGCTTAAAGCCACCAATGCTAATATAAAATAAAGATGTTACTACATCAGAAAAGCGGTTTTCTATTAACAAAAGTACAAATGGTTCGAACGGTAGTGTTGTATTTTCTACTATTGACGACATTATTAATTTTTATTCCAAACAGGGTTTGCAGAAAAAAGAAGCCAATCTGAGCAGTTTAAAGAATGAAACAAGTAAGGAAAGGGATGATATATCATAATTGGAGAAATGATTCTTTACAACCGACCTGTAAGGACAATCAAGAAGAGTTCGTGGTTGATAATGATTTACTGCGTTTTTTCTTCATTTATCTTCACTGTTTGGGGGGGATGCCTTTTGTTTGGTTGCCTCCTTTACATGGCCTTTTCGAATCGAAAGGTCAGAAACCTTTTGGTAAGTTCCGGAAATTCATTGCTGCGAATGGTTTACAAGAAAAGGGATTTACTATGAAAACACTTCAAGAATACACTCGCTGGAAGAAGGTCATGGCTCCTCACGTTAAAACGGATTTGAGGAAGAGCGTCTGGCAGTTGGTCAATAGCATCGTTCCTTTCATCTTGCTGTGGGGTCTTGCTTTTGAAACTCTGTCTATCTCAATATGGATTACACTGTCGCTTGCAATTCCAGCAGCCGGATTCATGATCCGAATCTTCATTATATTCCATGATTGCTGCCATCAGTCGTTCTTCGCTGGGAGGAAGGCGAATAAGATCATAGGAACTATAACGGGAATCCTCACTTTCTTCCCTTATGAGCAATAGAAAAATGAGCACTCCATTCATCATGCGACTAGCGGCAATTTAGCCGTAGAGGTACAGGCGACATTTGGACGCTGACTACGAAGGACTACGCGGCACTCTCCCCATGGAAGCGTCTAGGATACCGCTTATACCGCAACCCATTTGTCATGTTCGGGCTCGGACCGGTATTTATTTTCTTATTTGTATACCGGTTGAACCGGAAGAGTGCCAGACGCAAAGAGCGCATGAACACGTACCTACTGCCTTTTTCCCTTTATTATTGGAACAGCCTGAAAGTGACCGTAATGACAACGGCGTTTTCGTTACTCATATCGTGCATGGCAGCCTATGGTTTTTCGAAGGTGAACTTCAAGGGACGCGATATGCTGTTTGTGCTGGTGCTGGTGACGTTTATGATTCCTCACCAAGCCATCATGGTGCCGCAATTTATCATGATGCGGGGTTTAGGTTTATTTGACAGTCACCTTAGCCTGATGCTGTTAGGCGGTTCCGGGGTTCTGGGAACGTTCCTGCTGCGGCAGTTTTTTATGAGCATACATAATGAAATAATTGAGTCGGCCCGAATGGACGGTGCGAATCACTGGATCGTCTTCTCCAAGATCACCGTCCCGCTGGTCAAGCCGGCCTTGGCGACCTACATGATCCTGCGTTTTATATCGACGTGGAATGATTACCAGAATCCGCTGATTTTTATCCGGTCGGATGCCTTGTATACGCTTCAGATCGGGATGCGTAAGTTTGCAGATGTCAATGGAGATTTTTATTCACTGATTATGGCGGGTGCCGTTTCAGCCATTTTACCACTGTTGATCATATTTATTATTGGACAAAAACATGTGATAGAAGGGGTAGCCATGGGCAGTGTAAAGGGGTAAACTGGAAATGAACACCTCGAAATGCCAATCCCAATAAAGGAGCCTGATAAATATGGTGAATTTAAAAGCAAAGCCCTTTTATTTAAGCGATGAGGATATCCAATGGGTAGAAACGACAATTGAATCGATGACTATTGAGGAAAAGATCGGGCAGCTGTTTATTAATTTGGGGTACCGTCATGACCCGGAATATTTACAAGAAATACTGGACAAATATCATATTGGCGGGGTGCGGTATAATCCCAATAATGCGGATACGATCTATGAGCAAAATAAATATTTGCAGCACAATAGCAAGATTCCTTTACTCATTGCAGCCAATACGGAGTCAGGAGGCAACGGTGCTTGTACAGATGGGACTTTAATTGGCACTCATGTACAAATCGGGGCTACACAGGACCCTAAATATGCCTATCAATTGGGCTATGTGAGTGGTGTCGAAGGGGCTGCGATTGGGTGCAACTGGTCTTTTGCTCCGATCGTTGATATTAATTACAATTGGCGGAATCCGGTAACGATGACACGTTGCTTTAGCGATAAGCCGGATGTTGTTTTGGACATGTCCAAGGCCTATTTTAACGGGATCACGCAAAGCGGCTTCGCTGCAGCTATGAAGCATTTCCCAGGTGATGGTGTGGACGAGCGTGATCATCATTTATTAGCGAGTGTCAATACAAAGTCATGCGAGGAATGGGATCAAACCTATAGTAAGGTATATCAAGGGATGATTGAAGCAGGAATTCAAAGCGTCATGATCGGACATATTAAATTACCTGCATACTCCCGCCGATTAAATCCGAATCTGACAGATGCGGAGATCATGCCTGCAACCTTGTCCCCGGAAATCGTTACCGGCTTGCTGCGCGAACAGCTTGGATTTAATGGATTGGTGCTAACCGATGCTTCCGCGATGTTAGGACTGACCTCGGCTATGAAACGCTCAGATCAATTGCCTCACGCTATAGCGGCAGGCTGCGACATGTTCTTGTTCTTTAATGATCCTGAAGAGGATTTTCAGTTTATGATGGACGGTTACAAGAATGGAATTATTACCGAACAACGTCTATTGGAAGCGCTTACACGCATTTTGGGACTAAAAGCTTCCTTGGGCTTGCCTGGCAAAAAGCAAGCAGGTACTCTGATTCCACCAAAATCAGCTCTAAGTGTAGTTGGCTGTGAAGAGCATAAGGCTATGGCGAGAGAAGTGGCTGATCAATCGATCACACTTGTTAAACAAACCCGTGCGGATTTACCCCTTAAACCGGACACGCATCGTCGAATCATGGTATATGTTCTTGGCGATGAACTCGTTTTTGGGCAAAAGCAGACAGGCATTAAAGATATGATTGTTGAAGAGCTTCAAAAGGTCGGCTTTGACGTCACTTTGTACGTATCGCCCTCCGAGCAGCTGGCTAAATCGCAGCTGGAAAAAGCGGATGACAAGAAAGCACCGGTCGCTGTCCAACGATTAAAACGCGAGAAGATATCGGCCTTTATGGATGCGTACGATGCGGTAATCCTGTTTGCCAATGTTCAGGATTTTGCAACACAAAACTATGCCCGTATCAAGTGGTCTTCACCGATGAGCAGTGAAATTCCATGGTATGTCACCTCCATGCCAACTGTATTCGTTTCCTTGCATAATCCGTTTCATTTGTATGATGTGCCGATGGTTAAGACCTACATCAACGCGTATGCGCCAACCAGAACCATTATCCAGGAAACGATATCCAAGATTATCGGAGAATCGTCTTTTAAAGGAAACAGCGAAGTCGATGCGTTCTGCGGCGTATGGGATACTCGTATTTAAGAACAACGTGCAGCGATGGATTCACCGCCAGGTTTCTTTCATCAAATAAATTAATCATCGAATGTACTGAATGGCATCTTGCAACCCAGCAAGATGTCTTCTGTTGTTCGTTCTTTAGTCTCGACAAGAGGAGTTTATGATGAACTTATTTTTTCGAAAATTATCGTTCCGAAAGCTGCATATAAAGCTAGCTCGTAAGAAATCAAATAAACCACTTCTGGACGATTTAGAAGAATTTAAACACATTAAACCAGACCGTGACATAGATCGTGTTAGACAGCGTTATATGCAGTTATCAAAGCCTGAGCTAGTTGAATTGATTATCCGAATGGAACAGTACATTTCTCACCAAAATCAGTACTGGTTAAAAAATGAGTTTGAAAAGTTCCAATAAATGAAGAACGGTACAAGAGGAGAAGTGAGGTAGCCGCGCTCAACAACGGAAGTATTGTGGGATTAATAAAAAGAGCCACTTGTATAATTCCATATAATGGTATAAGCTGTACCTAGTAATAGTACTTGATACTAAGATATAAGGAGTTGAGTTGGTTGAAGTATTTTATTGTTTCTGGTACATCTCGCGGCCTTGGTGAAGCAATTGCTGAACAACTTATTGCTCCAGACCATCATCTGATTTGCATCGAGGAACAAGAATGACACATTAATTGCAAAAAGTAAGAACATCGATTACTTTGAGTTTGATTTAAACAATGTAGATGAGATCGACCTTGTAATAGAAAAAGCTTTTTCCAAGGTCGACGAACAAAATGCCGAAGGCATTTACCTTATCAACAATGCAGCAGTCATTTCTCCGTTAGGTCGAATTGAGCAAGGTAGTGTTAAAGATTTTAAAAACAATCTTCATGTGAATTTACTTGCCCCAATATTACTGACCTCATCATTCATTCGTAATTCACAACATATTAGGGGAGAGAAACGAGTTCTAAATGTTTCTTCAATGTCAGCCAAGAACCATCTTCCCGGAATGAGTGTATATTCTGCTTCCAAGGCTGGCTTAGATGTTTTTCGCAATGTGTCGGTGTTGAACAAGGTAAGGCAGAATCCGCTGTAAAGGTTTTATCGGTTTGGCCTGGAATGATAGATACAGTCTTACAGGAAGAAGCAAGAAGCGCGGGAAAGAAGATCTTTGAATCAGCGGAAATTTTTAAGATGGTCAAGGATCGCGGAATGCTTGCAACCCCAGCTATTGTGGCTGAAAAAATAATCGAGTTACTACTGGGGGAGCAATTTACACAAGGTTCTGTTATTGATGTCGGGTGACAAGAACATTATCTCATTAATTGCCGCGTAAATCGCGGCTTTTTTGATTTATGGGATAAAGTTCTTGTCAAATTTCAATGACAAGAACTTTATCCCATTCCCGACTGTGGTACATAACATCATAATGACGAAGATTTGAGCTGAAAAGCTTATTCCGACTAACTCTCTTTAATCAATCCACTTGGAACGGAGTAAATCGGTCTGAACGAGTGGGGGGGGGGGGCGTGGTTTACACAAATTTGAAAGGTGTCCTTTGTGAATATGCCCATAGCTGTTCCGCAGACAGACCATAAGTAACAATTGAAACCGATACAAAATGCAATAAAAGAATGATTTTATCTAAGTTGAGGTGTGTAAACTTGTCTACCTGTTACAAACTTATACTTTTTGATTTAGACGACACAATTCTTCACTTCGATGATTATTGGGAAGATAGTACCAAGGAAACGTTCCGACAGTATCCATTTACAATGGATATTAATACTGACCAACTCTTTGAGGTATATCGCCAAAAAGAAAAAATTTATGTGGATTTATATCATCAACAGAAAATAACTATTTATGAATATCGTACTTTCAGATTTATACAAACATTAGCGGAGTTTAATAAAGTGGCTGACGAATCTACAGCAACTAGCTTTGAACGACTATATGCTTCGATAAGTAAAAGCTTTATGAAAGTTAATCCTGAACTTTTGAATGTACTTGGTCAATTAACAAAGGTTTACCAACTAGGGATTGTGACGAATGGAACTGCTGACATTCAGTATGACAAAATTAATGCGATAGGAATTAAGCCTTTTTTTCCAAATGGAACAATCTTCATCTCAGAAGAAATTGGTTATGAAAAACCTTCCCCGCAAATTTACCAAAAAGCATTAAATTATTTTGGTGTTTCGTCAGAAGAAACTTTATTTGTCGGGGATTCATGGGAGAATGATGTAGAAGGTCCTGCAAAAATAGGTATACATTGTGTATGGTTCAACAGGAAGCAACAGATGACAAAAGAATATCCTACTCCGAAAGCAATAATAAAAAACATCAATGAACTAATGGAACACCTGTAACATTATAAATGATACGGATCATCGCTTTTTATCCTATGAAAAAGATGTTGACTGCTTTTCTGATTTGGAATATTTGTGTAAATGATGCTTGAAAATACACATTATATAATACCAGACAACAAAAAATCAAGTCACATATAATGTGACACGGCGCATTATAGACATATGTATAAAATACGGATTTTGTGAATATGTATGATCAAGCGACCTCACCTTTAAAGTTTACATAATTATTATTATGTTAATTTTAATCTGATCTGCTCGCTCAGTTTAAGTGTGTAGCGAATACGCTGAAAAAGGCAGCGATCCCTTAAAGTGTGATCGAACTGCCTTTTCTTAGCTTTTTGCATGATTCTCATTAAAAATCATATTCCTTATCTTTCGCTTGACGAATATCTGAGTAAGCATTAACCAATAACACCGTATCTTCCACTAAACGCTCCAAACGGAAATGAATATCATCATTAATAATTTCTTTTCTGTGGAAATCTTTTTCTTCGATAAATACGTACGTGGGTACGATATGAGCCTTCATATAGGCCAGAATTGGTTTTAACTGCTGCTCTGCCATCAGATAATGCTTGGCTGTTCCGGCTGTAACAAGCATACTTACTACTTTATCCCGAAAAGCGTTGACCGGTAATAAATCAAATATATTTTTTAATGTCGCTGGTATAGACGCCTGAAATGTTGGTGTTCCTATAATGATGGCATCAGCAGCCATGATTGTTTCTGTCACAACCTTTGTGTCGCCCTCATATTCCGAATAATTACGTCCATCACTAAAAACCATTTTATATTCTGCAAGGTCAACCAATGTAACATCTGCATCTGGATATTTTCCTCGCGTTATTTGGAGTGTTTTATCCATCGCTGTTCTTGTTTTAGACCCTACGATCGAACCTGAGATTCCTACAATTTTCATCATAACCACTCCTTATTTTATCGCTGTATATTTTTTTATCGCTGGCATAATCTCTGTTGCAATCAACTCAATATTTTTCGCAATCTTATCGAATGGAACGCCACCAAAATCGATTTGTGCCATAAAACGCTGTTGACCAAATAACTCGTATTGGTAAAGTAATTTTTCGATAATTTGTTGTGGACTGCCAACCATTAAGGCATCACGATAATCTGTAGATTGTGCAAATTGTTGTTTTGGATAACCACCGCCACGTAATGCCTGCATACCAGAATTAACATGCGGGTAGTACTCACGAAGTGCATCCTGTGAAGTTTCAGCAGTATAAAATAAACTCGTTGTTGCAATTGGTAAAACTTTCGGATCAAAGCCATTACGCACCGCTGCATCACGATACGCATCAACCGAATGCTTAAAGTTAATTGAAGGACCACCTAGTGTTGTAAGCATCATCGGTATGCCTGCGGTTCCAGCTTTAATCGCACTAGCAGGCGGACCGCCTACAGCACGCCAAATGGGCATATGACCATTTTGAGGTTGTGGCAATATGGACGCATTTTTTAGCGGTGCACGGAATTGACCTTCCCAAGTTACTTCATCCTCGTTATTTAACTTCATCAGAAGTTCCATTTTTTCTTCAAATAATTCTTCATAATCATGCACATCATAACCAAGTAAGCTATAAGCCCCTATACGTGAACCACGCCCAGCTACAATTTCAGCACGACCTTTTGAAATTAAATCAAGTGTAGCGAAATCCTCATACACACGAACAGGATCCGATGTACTTAGCACTGTTGCTGAGCTGGCGATTTTGATGTTTTTCGTTGCTTGTGCAACTGCCCCTAAAATAACGGTATGGGCCTGCGTTGTAAAGTGAGTTTGATGGCTTTCACCGACAGCAAATGCATCGAGACCTGCCTCATCAGCCAGCTTGCTTGCCTCAATCAATTCTTGTATACGCTGTTCGGCACTGATCATTGTGCCAGTATGTGGATTAGGTAAATGATCGCCAATCGAATATAAACCGAACTCAAGTCCTTTTTCTGGATGAATACGATATTTTTCCATGGTTTACTCTCTCCTTTTAATCAAGTGGTATTAGCTTCCCTTCAATTTCTGCGCGTCGTTCTTCTAAGAATGGTGGCAAATCTAATGCTTTACCCAGCGCGTCGACCGTTGAATCTGTTGTGAAGCCAGGACCATCTGTCGCAATTTCAAATAAAATACCGTTTGATTCACGGAAATATAAGCTTTGGAAGTAAAAACGGTCCACAACCCCTGTTGATTGGAAGCCACGTGCTTTAACTATCTCATCCCAATAACGCAACTCGTCTTCATTTTTAACGCGGATTGCTAAATGATGAATACTCCCTTTTCCAGGCTTCTCACTTGGTCCTTCTACCTGTTTGATAACAATCTCTCCAAATGACTGTCCAGCAACTGACTGATAAACGGCTTCCGTATCGAAGCGAGATGCTTCTGTATAACCAAACATATCTTTTAATGTGTTGGCCAAGCGATCTAAGTTGCGCACTGTGATTTCGACTGTGCCCATTCCAAGAATACGATGCTGTAGCTCAACCACGGAATCTTCCCAGCCTGACCAATTTTCCGGAACCACTTCGCCGTTATTGTTTAATAAAATCATTCGTAATCCTTCTGAATCTTCAAAATGCAAAGCATCTCGGTCCGCATATCTTGTAATCTCACCATGCTGCACATCTAATGACTCAAAGCGATTTTTCCAAAAAACCAAACTTTCATATGAAGGAACAAGCAAACCAATTTGTGTAATTGCATTTGTACCTCGAACTGTACTTCCTACCTTGGGCATTTCAAAAAACGATAACTCTGTTCCCGCACTGCCCGTTAAATCTCCGTAAAAAAGGTGATACATCTCAGGGTTATCTTGATTAACTGTCTTTTTAACTCTGCGTAGTCCTAATACTTTTTGATAAAACTGATTATTCTTTTGAGCATTTTTTGTAAGCATTGAAATATGATGGTGCCCAGAAATGGTATGCATCGTATTTCCCCCTCTCGTTAACTTGACTAGTCAATTGATAATGTAAAAAAAATTACTCCAAAGGTAATTCTTTTTTTTGGCTATGTTTGTGCACCCGTGTTATCAGAGAATATAATGTTTGCTGTTCTTCTTTATTCAATACATCTTCAAAAAAAGAGGATTGAAAAGCAAGTTGTTCAGGCATTGCTTGTTCTAAAATAGATTCTGCTTTTTCTGTGAGGCTAATCGTTTTTGTTTTCCAGATTTGTTTACGTACAATATAGCCTTCTTTTTCAAGACGATCAAGCATACGCGAAATACCACCTTGAGTAACGGTCACTTTTTCAGCTAACTGCATTTGAGTAAGTGGTTGAAACGTGCGAATTTGTATGAGGGCGTCAAATTGAGCAGTCGTTAAATCGAAACGTTTTAGAAAGCTATTCGACATTTGATTACTTTGGTTCGTAAATCGCATTAAACGTAACCAGATTAATGAGCCTATAGTATTATTGCGCATTTCGTTTCCTCCCCCTCACAGCTTTCACTTTACCACTCAATTGATGAAATTGCAAGCAGATTAGTGAATTACTAAAATATAGTTACTTTAGATTAAATAATGTCTGAAATACGATTTTATAATTAGTGTCACTTTAATTATGATTTTGATGTGCTTATTTATAGAAAGTTAAGTATACCCTACACCTATTCAAGGGCACCTTATTAATAAGCTCTATTTGTAGCTTCAGTGATAATAAGGGAGGAAATGATGATGTCCAAATTAAATATCGGAATCATTTTAGGAAGCACTCGCCAAGGGCGTGTAAGTCCACAAGTCGGAGAATGGGTAAAAAGTATCGCTGACAAACGTGGAGATGCTAATTATGAAATTGTAGATATCGCAGATTTCAAGCTTCCACTCTTTGGAGAAAGTGATGCTACAGAACAAGCAACAAATTGGAATACAAAGCTAGCTAGCCTTGATGGGTTCGTATTTATCGTTCAAGAATATAACCATAGCATATCAGCGTCATTAAAAAATTCACTCGATTATGCTCGCGAAGCATGGAACAATAAAGCAGCCGGTATCGTAAGTTACGGTTCCGTGGGCGGTGCTCGTGCAGCTGAACATCTGCGTGGAATCTTGGGTGAATTGTCCGTAGCGGACGTTCGTGTACACCCGGCATTGTCACTATTCACTGATTTTGAGAACGGAACTGTGTTCAAACCAGCTGATCTGCATCTCACAAATGTTAATGGCATGCTTGATCAAGTGCTCGCTTGGAGCGGTGCATTAAAAACTTTGCGCTGATGACTTCCTACCCTCTTGACCACTTTTGGCGAGAACAATTTCACCATTATACTTTTCTAATGCCTTTTACATATTGCGGGTTATTCGGGCTGAAGCGTATAAAAATGACGCCATACGCCAGTTTGCGCGTCCAACAAGGACGCATAAGACGATTCTGTGGTTGGAACGAGACGGTAGTGAATCGATGTGGATGGACTTGTCAACAGTACGCCATCATTCATGTAGCAAGCTTCGACTCGATATCGGGTGAACATCTGCTTCCACACCGCTTCCTTGGAAATGAAAGTCGGTCTATTTTGCGCATAAATGAGAGGTGTAAGCTGGCTTTGAAGCCGGCTCCATTGTCCGTTTACAGCACTGACGGATATTGTCAGTTCCTGCCTATCCGCCCAAATGCCATCGATGCTGCGCCAGTACGTAAATAGGTACTCTGGATTCGAGTTCACTAAGCCGTCCGTAAGTCGAAGCTCCGACCTGATCCTATAAAGCTGGTATGTATAGGAAGGTAGCAGCTGCCGGAGCGCCTGTTCAGCCACCGCCTCGGCTTGGGCTTCGCTGATGTAAGGAACTGTAAGCCAAGTGAATGCGCCGTCGCTATCAGACGAGGCGGAGTATTGTAGGATGTCCCCAGTGATGTTACTGACTTCCACGTAATAAGAACGGGTCTGATCGACGTCTTGTGCCGATACATTCAGTTGGAATATCCAAGAAAAGATGCCTTGGCTAACATTTTCTGCGCTGACGTACTCTGGCAGTCCAAGCTTCTTGCGGGCAGAATCCACTGCTTGATCGAGAGATAAGTTTAAGCTTTCGGTCGGCATGTCGACTAATGGCTGCGTCGTGACCGGACCACGGACCGTTATGCTGCCGGAACCGCTTCGCCACTGCCCCTTTTTCGCGTCAAGAGTGTCGTATATCCGCGGAACAACGGCATAGACTGGGGATATATTCCCTTTGGAATCCTCTGGAGCCCTGTAAACAGCATTCGACAAAAATGCATTGGCAAAAGCAAGCTCCGCCTCTTCCGTCGACATCAGTCCTGCCGGAGCATCGAACCGTTTGTTTTCGTTCCATACCAAGGAATAGGAAACTTCGTTCTGACTCGGATTAATGTTTACCGTTATATGGTTTTCGGGGTAAGGCAACCCGTTCACCGTTCGGACATAACGAAAAGAAAGTGCAGGGTCCATCCGGTTCCTGCTGTTGTGTAAGGGGTTAGTTGGAGTCTCATCAAGCATCCATTCGGCATTGGCAGCGGGAGGTTTCCCGGCAATAAAGCTTTCGACAAGCTGCTTCACAGCCGTGCGATCCTGTGCCTTTTCCGATAATTCGGGCATGCTGGCCGATTCCTGTCTGATATACCAATCAATGGATCCGTTAGCTGCGTTCAAGGTGATATCAGCCAAACCGATGGTGAAGCCTTCTTGTTTTTTGTGAAAAACAATGTTCCACCGCTTCTGTTCGTCACCTAGTTGCACAAGTCGGACAGACTCTAGCGTATATTCGTCAGATAATCCGAGGCGCTGCCGCGCAAGGTCGGCCGCTTTCGCTTTGTCGACAGAAACACTGTCGTCGCCAGGCGCTTCATTCTCTTTTTGATGTAAATACACCCAGCCATCCCCGAAATCACCGCGCAAATGGACCCATTCGTCCCCTTGCTCCACGGGAATTACCGTTTGTGGGGCGATTACACCGACTTCACCTGAAAGCCCGTAAGGATACCGATACAATGTTGCGCCGTTCGGGAGACTGACCGGTTCTTTGGACGGTCGCAGCCGTTCGGGCAGCGCATAGGAGAAATGAATCCATTTGTCGCCGTCATCTGTGTGGATATGATACCAACCGCGCCATTTCTCAAAAACATGCAGAGGACCGGATGCCGTTTCCCCAGAGTTTAGACCAAGAAGTGGAACATCAAACAAATAAACGGGCGCATACGGCACAATGACTTGTTCCACCGGCTCAATACCTTCGAGCACACCCTCGCTCGGTCGAATCCACTTGTCACCAAGCCAGGTGGAGATCAGATAGAAACCGGTTTCCGTAGAAAAGCCAAGCGGAGCAATCGTTTGCGGGGTCAAAAATAAGCCGGTGCCGGCGCTCATGGCCGGGCGGTCATACAACTGCTCGCTGCCGATGAGCGTAAGCTCCCCGGATAGTCGCAAATCGGTGTGGACATCATCGGCTACTGCAGATGACGATGATGGCTCACTGGCAGCGAACGCCAGAGGGATAGCCGGAGGAATGGAATTTCCGACGCAAAGGACGGCTGCGAGCGAACACGAAATCGTCAGGCTTTTTTTCATATCAACGCTCCTTTCAGAATCCGATTAAGACGGGATGAATCCTATTTAAACTCAATATTATCATTAACAAAATATTATTACCATAAAATAGCAAAAAACGGATCATCTACGTTGAAGGACTGGGAATCATCTTAAAGATTCCTCCTCCGCCCTATTCATCATGTGCACTTTTTGTATGTCATGTCCATATCGGCAGCAGCGTTTCTCCGCGGTCCGTTGCAGGCGCAGGTGTTACGGAAAGTGAAGAGATCTCATCACGCCATTCAGGAGTCATGTCCACATTGAGAGCAGCAAGCGAATATTCCAGCTGGTCTATATTTCTTGCTCCAATTATGGGTGCCGTTATAGCTGGATTCGACATAACCCAGGCCACGGCAAGCGTTGCAGGATGAATGCCATGTTGGGCGGCATAGGAATGAAACCGGTCTGCGACGACAAAATTCATTGAATCCGTATACCTATCGGTATAACGCTTTTCTTCAACTAAACGTCCTTGCTCCGGTCGTTTATTCACGCCATACTTTCCTGTAAGAAGACCGGCTCCCAACGGACTGTACGAGATAACGCCCATTTGTTGGGAAGCGGCGAGCGGCAAAATTTCGACCTCCGCTTGACGCTTAACCAAGTTGTACATCGGTTGGATCAATTCGAAGCGAGCCAGCTGTTCTTTTGCGGAAATCCCTAATGCCATAGCAATTTGCCAAGCGGCCCAATTACTCACCGCCGGATAAAGGATTTTGCCTTGTGATTGAAGATCATCAAGTGCACGAAGGGATTCTTCCATAGGTGTAAGCTCGTCGAACATATGCACAAAGTAAAAATCGATTCGATCCGTCTTCAAGCGGCGCAAGCTGTTATCAACTTCAAGCATGATGTGATGGCGGGAGAGCCCTTTCGCATTGATATCCGCACCCATCGGGTAATACAGCTTAGTCGCAAGCACCATCTCATCTCTGCAGTCTGCCAAGCATGTCCCTAATATTTCTTCAGCACGCCCTCCGCTATAAACGTTTGCCGTATCGAAAAAGTTAATACCCGCTTCTCGGCAACGCTTGAACATAGCTTTAGAGGTTTCTTCATCCGCATTTCCGCCGAAGGACATCGTCCCAAAACATAAATTTGATACTTGAATACCCGTTTTCCCTACAGTACGATATTTCATCTTAACTACCTCCTATGTGGGAATGATTTCATTTACGCAATTTAGTGTGTACAGTGTTCTCGGAACGCCTAAATCTCCAGGATTTCAATTTGCTCCCTACCGTTTTCTCACCCATTAATTGAAGTGTTTTGCAGTTCTTCTGTTATCAACGATCGTTTTACAAAGAAAATGAACGCTAACATGGAGAACACGACCATCACTGCACTGACCATGAATAAGAACGAGTAGCTCGTATACTGCGAGACCCAACCTAACATGATCGCACCAAGTCCGATGCCGAGGTCGGTTACAGTTGCTAAAGAAGCATTGGCAACTCCTTTGCGATCCGGGTGGGCAAGACGAATTGTTGCCGATTGGATTGCCGGATGCGCGGAACCGAAACCGATCCCGTACAAGATCGCCGAAATAAGTACGCCTAACAATCCAGTCGAGAAGCTCAAGCAAATTAAAGCCACTATCGTAATGATAAGAGCTGGAACGATGACAAATGCCTCGCCATACCGGTCTGCAAGTTTCCCTGAAAGAGGACGGCTCAGAGCGAGCGTTGCGGCATAGGCTAGAAAAAATACACCGGAATTGACATTGATAGATTCAGCGAACAGCGGAACAAAGGTAGTGATACCGCCATATGCGACGAACATGAAAAAGATTGAGGATGAGATGGGCAGTACCGATCTCTCAAACAACTCGATTCTCCTTGTGCCCTCTTGCGGCCGGAAAGGCATTTTGGCTCCAAACGTCAGGAGCAGCGCAACAGCAGAGAGAACAACAGCGATTAGAAACAGAGCATGGTACGATAAGTCCTGGATCACCCAGATCCCGACCATCGGTCCGAATGCCATAGCCAAGGTCATCGACGTGCTGAACCACCCCATGCCTTCTCCCCTGCGGGCAGACGGGATCATATCTGTTACGGCCGTGCTAATGGAAGTCGTAGAAACGGCCCAACTGATGCCGTGAATGATTCTGAGTCCCATTAAAACAACAATTCCGCCAATCCAGTTATATAAATACATCGCCAAGATGAAGAGCAGCAGCCCCCAGACGATAAAGGGCCTCCTGCCATAACGGTCCAGCAGCCCGCCAACGATCGGGCGAACCAAGACGGAAGTTAACATAAACGCGCCCATCGACAGGCCGACTTGCGTTTCGTTACCGCCCATTTGTTTGATAAACAGCGGCAGCGTCGGGTACAGCATATAAAATGCATTGAATAAGAAAAGCGTCCCTACGGTCATAAGGATAAACGACTTCGTCCACAAGCGTTCCACGTTCATTCCTCCTCAATTAAAAGAGCTACATTGTTTAATGCCCTTAAATAAATCAATATGGATTGAATAATCAACTACTGTCTATTATTATAAAAGTAACATGGCGCATGCAATGGTTAAATGAACGCGTTTTGTTGATTTGTGAACAAAACAAGCAAAATCGTTGATTATTAAAGAAAGTTGGTGACCCTCAGAATGCCCAAAGTAGATAGAAGAATTCTTAAATCCCAAGAAGCGATCAAAAAAGGTCTTATTGAACTCATGTCTGAAAAAAATTTTGATGACATTACCATACAAGATATTTCCGAGCGGGCAAATGTAAACAGAGGAACCATCTATCTTCATTACCAGGATAAATATGATTTGCTTGATAAGCTCATTGAAGAACATATAGACGTTCTTAGGGAATCGTGCAGAGCAGCATCTGAATTGGAGTATACCGAATCCACTCTAATTTGGACCGAATACTTTGAACGTCATTATTTATTCTTTTCAATGATGTTAGCGAGTAAAGGCGCTCCTTATTTTCGTGGTCGGTTTCTTAACTTTCTTACCGAAGAATTTATGAATGAGACTGATGTAACTAAAGGGAAAAATGAGGGGTTAAATGAAGCTCTTCTCGTGAGGTTTGTTGCATCTGCTTTCGTAGGGGTAGTGGAATGGTGGTTTACTAATGAAAAGCCTGTCCCCCATCATGTCTTAGCCCAACAGCTGGGGACATTGCTAGAGAGGATTGTATAATTAACTCGTTAGCGAAAGCCTCCCCGCTTCTCCCCTTCCGCTAAAGTCCGCAATAATCGAGTGCTTCCTGCAAGGAAAAGATCAATCCAGGATGACAGCCAAGATCGCTGTATCTGTAGTTGAGGCCCTTTGCCGCGAATCGTTCCCTTATGGCGTTTATCATGTTGACCAATTGTTTGAATTGAAAAGCATGTACGACTGGTTGCGACTGGAAGTCTCTATGGAAATACGTATAGATGGCATGCAGATTAATATGGAAGCAAAAAAAAACACCCCCTAGATTTTCATCGGATTAACCCAGGGGTTTTTCCAATGCTTATTCTAAGGGGTGCGGAACATCAATGCATCGAATTCATCGGTGCATGCTTAACGATGACGCGGCGGATGAAGAATGCCATGACTAAACCAATGAGTGTCACTATCATCGCAAACATGAACACGTTCTGGGAGCCGAACATCATGGCTTTAGCCATCTCGACCGGTTCACTCGGTACCGGGGAGCTGTGCAAGTACTTCTCCATGCCGCTTGTAAGGATGCTGATAGCTATTGCTGTGCCGATTGCACCTGCGACTTGCTGCAGCGTGTTCATGACAGCCGTACCGTGCGGATACAACTCCGGCGGCAGCTGGTTAAGCCCATTCGTCTGCGCCGGCATCCACACCATGGAGATACCTACCATGAGACCGATATGCAAAGCCACGATAAAAGCTACAGATGATGCAACGGTTATACTGGAGAAAAACCATAACATCGCCGCTACGATGACGAGGCCAGGGATCACGAGCCACTTTGGCCCATATTTATCGAACAAGCGTCCCATACGAGGCGATAAGATACCGTTCAATGCGCTGCCCGGGAGCATCATGAGCCCAGTAGTAAACGCGGATAGTTTCATCCCGTTCTGCAAATACATAGGCAAAATAATCATACTCGACAAAATGATCATCATGCACGACAGCACAAGAAGCAGTCCTACAATAAACATAGGGTACTTAAAGACGCGCAGGTTCATCATCGGGTCGCGCATTAACATCTGGCGCAGGATGAACAATACAAGAGCGATAAGGCCTATGACGATCGATGAGAGCACGATCACACTAGTCCAGCCTCCCTCGCCTTCGCCAGCCTTACTGAAACCGAAGACCACGCCGCCGAAGCCGATTGTTGACAATATAATGGACAATGGATCAATGCGCGGTCTCGTGACCTCGGTGACGTTTTCCAAGTATTTCAATCCTACAAACAGCCCTATGACCAAAAATGGCAGAGACAGCCAGAAAATGTAGTGCCATGATAAATATTCAATTAGAAGACCCGCCACAGTTGGGCCGGTCGCCGGAGCGAACATGATGACTAAACCAACGAAGCCCATAGCAGCCCCACGCTGTTCCGGTGGGTAAACTACGAGAATCGTATTAAACATAAGCGGAATCAATAGACCCATACCGGCTGCCTGCAGAACACGAGCGACCATCAGCATTTCGAAATTGAGCGCAAGCGCTGCGATCAATGTCCCAACGATCGAGCTTGCAAGCGAAACAATGAAAAGCTGTCTCGTTGTAAACCATTGCAGCAGTAAACCTGTCATCGGCATTAAAATACCGAGAGTCAGCAGAAACCCTGTCGTTAACCATTGTGCAGTCGCGGCCGTAATATGGAACACATCCATTAAATTACTAATTGCTATGTTGAGTGCCGTCTCACTGAACATCCCAACAAAGCCGCAGATAAGCAGCGATGCCATAATGGCTCGCGTATTGTATTGCTTCATATGATTCCACTTCCTTCTCCTGAAAAAACTTTTTTGTATGGTTCTCTATCTATTCGGTCCTGCTATATAATACAACAGAGAGTGCACTTATCCAAGTCCAAAAATAAATTACATAAATTTACTACCTTGCATTTTAACAAATAAAGCTTTATCGAGAGCGATACCAATTACGAATTAGCATAAAAAATATTTGCAAAAATAGGACCCGACAAAATAAAAAAACCGCCATTCAGGCGGATATTAATCCTTGTATTTAAGGGCAGATACAGCAAGATTACAGTGTTAAGTGATGTCTTCTCCTATCAGCTAAAAAAAGAGCTTGGATACTGAAGTTCTCCTTTGCAGTGCTTCAATTGACCTTCAATTAGCTCACATACCATGAAAACTTCATCGGATACTTTAAATTGGGTTAATTCAATTCCATAATTCCTTGCTGGCTTAAATCCGAACTTAGGATAATAGGTTGGATGACCTATTAGTAAAATAACACCATAATTAAATTGTTTAGTTCTTTTCATACCTTCCAACATCAATTGCGTTCCAACACCTTGTTTTTGGTAATCGGGGCTCACAGCGATCGGGGCAAGAACAATTACGTCGTATTCCTTTAATTGATCATTTACTTGATCAACTACTTTAGCTCTACTTAACAAAATATGACCAATAATTTGTTTATCTGCTTCTGCTACTATAGATAATTCAGGAATAAATTGTTCGGATAACCTGATCTGCTCAATTAGCTTGGATTCATTATCTCTATTTCCGAAAGCCTTATAATTTAATTCATAAACTTGGCTGTGGTCATCTTTGATTTCTGTTCTAATTATCATTATCAGGGCCAAAGCCTGCGATATTTCCACTGTCCATTCCTCCGATGGTATTGAATTCGCATATGTTTCCGATGACTGTCCCCCTGCCAAAATTCAGCTTCCTGCACGTTAACAGCATAAAGCGCCCAATTGGAAGCAACAATTTCCGGATCACGTCTGATCCGTTCTCTCTGTATGATAAGTGATTTCTCCAGATCCTCCACTTTCTCCATCTCCCTGCTCTGATACCCACTCAGGGCTACGATGCGAGCCTCTAACGATCGCTGCCGAAAATCTGCCGCCCCATCTCTTTCCCCATATCAATGGCTGTACCACGTATACGGACCTGCCTCCCCAGCTGAGGCCAGTAAAATGTCAAAGCAACATGGGGGTTACCTTTTAGTTGTTGCCCCTTCCGGCTCTCGGAGCCGGTAGCAAAGTAGAACGCATCGCCTACAACATCCTTTAGAATCAGTACTCGCGCATCCGGATAACCGTCTGCATCCACTGTAGAGAGAGTCATCGCGTGAGGCTCCTTCACCTCGTTCTCAATCGCCAGGTTTAGCCATTGCAAGAAAAGTTCCCCCGGATTTTCCGGTAATCGACTCGTATCAAAGGCCTGGAAAGGCCCCGTCAATGATTTTAAACCTCTTAGCCTTTCATTCGGATTTTTCATATAAAGTGCCCCCTATCCACAATTCATCAAGTAAGTGAGTCAGCTATTCACAATACCCAGAACAAAGCCGTCGTAACCTTTACTGCCGACTGTCTGAATGGCGGTAGCCGTAATCCTTGATTCTTCAGCCAATAGATCATAAAAAGCCCTTATCCCTTTTACACTGAAATCCTGACTATGTTCATCAAGAATATCCCCATTACGAATGACATTATCCCCAATAATAACCGTCCCAGGATGAGAATAATGAAGTGCCCATTTTAGATAACCTAGATTATTAACTTTGTCAGCATCAATAAAAATCATATCAAAGGATGCTACGTCCTCGGTCTCCATCTGAGCCAATAACTCTAATGCAATCCCTACCCGAATTTCTACAACACCATCCAACTGAGCCATGGATACATTATTTTGAGCCACTTGAGCATGATGCGGGTCAATTTCCAAAGTGACTAATTTTCCATCAGACGGCAGTGCCCTTGCCAACCAGATTGTACTATACCCGCCCAATGTACCGATCTCCAGAATTCGTTTGGCATCTTTCATTTGAGCAAGCAGGTTTAATAACTTCCCTTGACTCGGTGATACATCATGAAACGGAAGCCCTGCTTGCTGATTTACAGACAGCACTTTTTCCAGAACAGAATCATGTTGAATCAGACACTCCGTAATATATTGATCAACCTTTTCCCAAGTATTCATTTCATTCATTTACATCACATCTCCTCATTATTATTTAACTTCTAATTACATTGTAAAACAGCTATAATCATAAATATAATATATATTTTCATCTTATTTATACAATAAATATATGAGTTTTCCGAAGGAGGACCTGTAATGAATTTGCATGCTTTGCGCTTATTCCATGTAGTGGCATCGACCGGAAGTGTGACCCGAGCCTCGGAATTGTTAAATATTAGTCAGCCTGCGATTACCGCTCAGATTAAAAAATTTGAAAAAGAATTGCTGCTCACATTAATTAAGCCTCAAGGAAGGGGAATAGCTTTATCCGATGCAGGTGAAGAAATTGCTTTGCTCGCCAAAAGACTGTTCGCGGTAGAACAACAAATCGAACGTTTCACCCAGGATTACCGAGAAGGCTCGTATGGATGCATTCGAATAGCCGCAACCTATTTACCCGCTCATTTTCTTATACCTACCTGGATAGCGAAATTTAAACAACAATATGAAAAAGTTGAAATGATGATTACCACAACGAACTCAAGTGATGCACTAAAGCATCTGTTAAACCTAGATGTGGATATAGCCATTTATGGGGGAATACCTGAGGAATATCCGGATACGATCCAGACAGAAGATTTATTTCAAGACGAGTTATGGTTTGTTGTTGCACCTAATCATCGATATGCTAATCAGCAGGTTTCTCTGACAGAAATGATGAGGGAGCCTTTTGTCATGCGGGAGGAGGGCAGCTCAACACGTGAGCGATTATTTTCTTTATGTCGTACATACAATTCACCGGCGCCCACAATCTCTCTACAATTCAATGGGTTGCATGAAGCTATCACAGCTGTAATTGCCGGATATGGGGCGAACTTCGTCTCTTCATTAGTTGTACGCGAATATGTTAAACGAGGAGAGTTATGTCGAGTTTATGTTGAAGGGATTCATCTAAAGAATACAATTACTATCTGTACTCGCAAACATGAGCCTTTATCCGCTTCCACGATGAACTTGATACAGATGATCCGTCAAAATCCTTATAAAAGTAGTTAAGCCTCACAACTGCAGCAGCTTATACTTCTCCACCACTTAATTCGTACAGACCGTTCTGAAGAAAAAGGTTTGCAGAATCTGTACCTTTAATCGAAACCTTGGTATCGAATATGTCCGGCGACCGTCCGTCCGGGAACCAAGGACGCTGCTTGTCTACCACTATCAACACCCCTTCTGCGTCACCGAGAGGAGCGAATTGCTGCCCGTCTCCGCCCCACAAGCTAAGTTGGAAAGCGTCGATGAGCTTTCGGGCAGCTTCCGGGACATCCTCTACGGGAAGGCCGATCTCACTGATACGAAGCAGATGCTTCGGCCCAAAAGTATCGGGTGTAGCATTGTCGAGTGTATGGTGAGCGATGAACTCGATCAAATTACCGTCCGGATCGTAGAAGTAAATTGCCGTTGCATTCCAGCTATCGAATGGAAACTCGTCCAGTCCATCCTTGGAGAACAATGAGATGCCCCGTTCATTAAGCCATGGCTTTGCTTCTTCTAGCTTATTAGTCGGAATCGTAAAGGCAATATGATAAAATGGCTTCTCCGTGGAGGAGTTCTTCCGGAAGGCAAGGATCGATTCCCCAGCTCGGAACGACAGTTGAGACGGTTGATCCTCCAGAACATCCAATCCTATCAGGGAAGTATAAAATGTTTTCATCGCTTCAAATTGATGTGTACATAAGATTACTTCCGAAATTTTCATTAGTTCACCTTCCTTATGTAAGGATGTCACTCTCACAGTATACCCATAATTCGTAAATCCGACCCTATTTGCGGTTCTATTAACGGTAAAAAAAAACAAAAAACCCGCGCACAGCGCGGATTCATACGTGCAACTTCCAATCACTGGATCATCACCGTTTTAACCTCTCATCACTCTGAAGCAAATTCGAATTGGGCTGTTTAGATCACGTTTCGGTCATGATACCACCGTTGACGTGAAGTACCTGTCCTGTGACGAAGGAGGAATCGTTGGACGCTAAATAAATGTAGGTCGGCGCAAGTTCGAACGGCTGCCCCGCACGTTTCATAGGCGTTTCCAGACCGAATGTTTTTACATATTCGGCAGAATAGCTGGATACTATGAGCGGGGTCCAAATCGGCCCTGGTGCTACGGCGTTAACCCGGATTCCCTTGCTGACCAACTGCAGCGATAAGGAACGGGTAAACGATACGATGGCACCCTTAGTCGAGGAATAATCGACAAGTAAGGGTGCACCTGCATAAGCGGTTACGGATGCTGTCGATACAATAGAGCTTCCCGGATTCAGATAAGGAAGTGCGGCCTTCGTCATGTAGAAATGAGGGAAAATGTTAGTGCGGTAAGTATCTTCGAGCTGTTCATTGGAAATATGCATTATGCTCTCCTGAGGAAACTGAACGCCTTGGTTCAAAATAAGTACGTCAAGCTTTCCGTAGCATTCCAACGTCCTTCCTACCACTTCCTCGGAAAAAGCAGGTCTGCGCAAATCGCCCTCGATCAGCAGGCAGCGGCGTCCATAACATTCCACCATTTGTTTGGTAGCTTCAGCATCCTCGCGCTCATACAAATATACGATGGCCACATCCGCCCCTTCCTTGGCGAAGCCGATGGCGACGGCGCGTCCGATGCCGCTATCACCACCGGTAATAATCGCTATTTTCCCCTCCAATTTACCGCTTCCCTTGTATTCTGGATTCTCAGATATCGGAAGCGGGGTCATTAAGTACTCCAAACCAGGCTGCACGTCCTGGTGCTGCGGCGGAAATGTGATAGGTACTTGCTGGCAGCGTGTCTCATAACTGTAATATGGATACATTGGAATCACTGCGAGACCTCCATTGCTTTTATAGTCAAAATCAGGATATTCGCCTAGTTCCCGCTTCGTACCTGTCACAACGTAAAAATTAAATGAGCTAAGAGTATTGAAGTATTCCTATAAAAATATTGGTCTCGATCTAAAAAAACAGCGATAGTCTGGAATTATACATTCCTTGACTACCGCTGCTTACACTTAACTATTCTCTTATTTCCACTTCTGCGCCTCAGAACCTCTCAGCTTAATTCCGCTTTTCTTTTGATAAAGCTCATTAGCTTCCTTCAATGCCTCATTACCACCCTTGGACTTCCACTCTTCAATTACTTTTGGCCAATCGGAGATTGGTTCTTTGCCATACACCATTTTGACCATGTGACTGAGTAGAACTGGAGGAGCAGTGTCAGATAATGGCGTGATATCAGGATTTTTTTGCATAGCCTGGAGAGCAGGGTCGAATTCGAGACCGCCGCGCCCCTCATTAGGTAGAATAGTCTCGAAAGTTTTGAGCAAATCCGTGCCTTCAGGTGTGGCGCTCAAAATTTGCTTACGGTAAGCATCATCCTTAACCATATGCAGGAATCCACTCAAATAACGCTGCTCGGAAACCTCTGCATCTGTTTTCGGATTAATTGGTAAGGTCAGGTCAAACCACTTATCAGCCTCCTCGGTGACTTGCCATTCGAAGAACTTAAGGATGCCTGGAATTTTATCCTTTGCCACCTTGGAGTTGATGAAGTAGGCCCGGCCTCCGGACGAATACAAATATCCGCCACCTTTACCATCGGTACCTACTGGAGAAGGAATGATCTTAATCTTTCCATCAGGAACAATTTGCTTCAATTGAGTTTCCCACTGCAATAGCTCCTGCGCATTCATTTCCCACATACCGGCTTTGCCTGACAAAATGATATTTTTGAAATTCGTCGGATTGATCGTCACGAATTCTTTGTTGATTAAGCCTTCATCAAACATCGTTTTGTACGTTTGCAGCGCCTTTTGCATGTTCTCGTTGTCAAAAAACTTCGGCTGTACAGTTCCATTGACTACTTCAAACTGACTGAGGTACGGGTATACGTCATAAGCACCGAAGAAAATATCAGCATATTTAAAATCCTGCCGCCCCATGAAAGGATGTTCCACGCCGATTTTTTTGAAGGCACGCAGCATCTCGAGGTATTCTTCGACCGTCTTAGGATCCTTCGTAATGCCAGCTTTTTTCATCAGGTCTTCACGCACCCAGGTCGCTCTGCGAGAAGGCTGTGAAATAAATTCCGGAATTGCATATATTTTGCCGTTAAGTGTTACTTCGTCCCAAGCCGCTTGCGGGATTGCCTTCAGCAAATTCGGCGCATGCTGCTTAATCAAATCGTTAAGCTCCAGGAATACCCCTGCTTGTACGGATCCGGCTAATTCTTTGCCGCTTGTTCCTGCACCCGCTTGCACTACATCGGCAATGTCGCCGGTTGCGAAAATTTGTACCATCTTTTTCTCAAACTCTGCATGGGGGACAAGTTGTATGTCGAGATCTGTGTTTGTTTTTTTCTCAAGCTCTTTAACCCATTTGTCGTCATTCAGATTTGCAGATTTTTCTACATAATCATAATTGAGAGTTCGTAATGAGATGCTGAATTTGGTAGGTCCTTGCGGTGCCTTCGTTGATTCATTTCCAGCTTTTGCTGACTCAGCGGGCTTGCCGCTTTCGCCATTAGAGCAGCCTATCGCACCGACGGTCATTGCAACTGCCAGTGTACATGTCATCCACTTCGACTTTTTCATAGTACTTCTCATCCCCTCTTCATTGTAAAATGATCGAAAGCGTTATTATATGAAGGCTTTCGCTAAAATCCATATACGGCAACTATCCATAGACATCTCCGTATAATACAACGAACATAATGTAATGTAAGCGCTATCATATAAGTTAGCTTAATTTTACCGTATGCCAACAATTCCCTACTATAGGATTTCTTTAGATACTATCGTGTTTTTTTTGGATTTTTATCTGTAACAACAAATAAAACCCATCTATTTGCATTTACAAATAGCGGGCTTTATTCACCGGGTCATATTACTCCTCGAAATATTGTCGGGCAAACTGTACTCCCAATAAAAGGGCTTCAATTACCTTATATATGAGCAAGAATGTTAATTAACTTACCGAATGGGTCGCGGACATAGAATCGCCTAACGCCCCAAGGCTCATCAGTCGGCCCATATTCTATCGGAATCCCTGCTTTCATTACACGTTCAAGCGCAGAATCGACATCATCGACTTCAATCGATAAATCAGGCGTAGATGTTCCAGAGCCCCCCTGTGAGGCGAAACTAATTTGAATGCTCATCTCCTCACTCGATCCATAGGTTCTAATCCAACCATGATCCATCAATAAATCAAGGCCCAGTACATCGTGGTAAAAGCGTTTAGCTGCTGTTGTATCCTGCGTATCAATATTGGCAACAATTCGTTTGATCTTCATTTTTACTGATCCACCACCTTCCAAAATGTATCCATTCCATTATTTATGATTTTAGCCTTCTTCGGGACTTGGTATAAAATCAGAGTTACATTTAATAAATCAACAGACGATCCCAAAGCATTTAGAAATACTAGACAAACAATGCCTGGATTCAACCATCCAATAGCTCCTAAGATTATCGGTAGTATAATAGATATTACTAGAAATGGAGCTAAGGATATTATAATAAACCGAAGTCTAGATATGATTTCCTCTGAAAATACAAAACCCCCAAAAAGTTGAATCCCTAACCCTGTACTAGCGGATTTCACAAAGTTTGGAATCAGAATCAGATGGATCAACTCATGTAATAGCAGCAGTAAAAAAATAGAAACCAGATATAAAATATTGAAAGTGAAGGTTATAGTGCCTCCTTGAAGACCATAGTCCTCTAAGCTAACTGTAGAAAATATTCTGGTAATCATAATCGTAACCGCACCACCCAGAATCATAAAAGGAACAGATAAAAGAATAGCTTTCGGGAGGGATTTGGGTTCCTTTAATTTTACCCATTGCTGGAGAAGTAGTTTAGCTTGTTTATCTGGATCTGCTTTAGGCATATGAAAAGTGATCTTCACTTTCACTTACCTCCTATGAGAATGAATTTTATATTTTTACGGGAATTTCTTGAAATGCTATCGATTATTCGTGACCTATACTTAGAAACGCAAGGTATATTTTACCATATAAGCGACTCATTAAGGTAGGCTTATTTGAGTGCATATACTTTAATGATTTTTGAACCGGCAACTGTAGTCGGGTATTGATGTGAAAAACAGTTCATATCATATAAGCATGAGTTTAAACTGTTCGAAAATGGCAGGTGGTCAAGTTAATGAGTGTATGGAGCGAGGCGAATGAAGAAGTTCGGCGAATGACAGAAACGCTCACGGGCATGCAGAAGGATGATGGGTCTTGGCGATTCTGTTTTGATAATGGCACTTTGACAGACGCTTATTTCATTATCATTCTTCGAACCTTGGAGCTTCCTGATGAAACATTGATTCGGCAATTGCATAATCGAATTGCTGCTCAACAGCAGGAGAATGGAGCATGGAAGGTTTATCCTGATGAGGAAGAGGGCAACTTGTCGGCAAGTGTAGACGCTTATTATGCGTTGTTGTATTCGGGTTACAGCAAAAAAACAGACGACATGATGAGGAAAGCAGCTCAATACATAATATCCAAGGGCGGACTCAATCAGGCGAATACGATGCTGACCCAAGTCTTTTTGGCGGCTACCGGACAGCGTCCATGGCCATCATCCTTGAATATCCCGCTTGAGTTTCTACTTCTGCCTCCCACCTTTCCCATCAGTTTTTTTGATTTCTCAGGGTTTGCGCGAGTGCATCTTGTCCCTATCATGCTTATGGCGAATCGTCGGATTGCATTAAGAACAAACGCTACTCCGGATCTATCGGACTTAAATGGGAGCGACAGAGCTATTGAAGCAGTTACAGCGGCAACTCATCGTTCAACCTCTGACAACTTCCAAAGGCTGCTGGATGAGATTCAGAGCGGCATCAAGCAGCTTGCAAGCCTCCCCGGGCAACTTCACGAGAGTGCTGTCGTACGGGCGGAGCAGTTCATGCTTGATCGAATCGAGCCTGACGGTTCGTTGTACAGCTATGCGACTAGCACAATGCTAATGATTATGGCGTTATTGGCGCTCGGCTACGACAAGCGTCACCCAGTAATAAAAGCTGCGGTTCGCGGGCTCATATCCATGCTCTGGATTTCACCAGGAAAGGTACTTCTTCAAAATTCCCCATCCACAATCTGGGATACTGCCTTACTGTCCGGTGTCTTGCAAAAAGCTGGAGTTTCGCCTGAACATACATCTATTAGAAAATCCGTCACTTATCTGCTTGCCAAGCAGCAACACAAGATGGGAGATTGGAGTATACGTAATCCCAATCCTATTCCAGGCGGCTGGGGATTCTCTGAATCCAATACGATCAACCCGGATGTCGATGATTCTACTGCGGCGCTAAGAGCGATTCGGCAAACTGTACTGCGTGAGCCCGTATATCGGGATGCCTGGAACCGGGGACTCAATTGGGTGTTGTCTATGCAAAATAAGGACGGAGGTTGGGCCGCTTTTGAGAAAGATAACGACAATGAGCTGCTCACGCTTCTACCCATAGAAGGCTCACGTGAGGCAGCGATTGACCCTTCTACAGCCGACCTTACAGGTAGGACATTGGAGTTTCTGGGTAATACGGCCGGTTTTAATAAAAGCCTTGCTTTCATGCGGAAGGGAACCGATTGGTTAATAAAGAACCAGGATGCGGATGGCTCATGGTATGGTCGTTGGGGTATTTGTTACCTTTATGGCACATGGGCTGCCTTAACGGGCATGATTGCAGCTGGGCATGATCCTCAGCATCCTACCGTGAACAAAGCTGTGCGTTGGCTTCTGAGCATTCAGAACACTGATGGAGGCTGGGGAGAATCCTGCACCAGTGATCGCAAAAATCGATATGTGCCGCTTGGTGCAAGCACTCCTTCCCATACTGCTTGGGCAATGGATGCCCTTATCGCCGTGCACGCCAAGCCTGTACCTGCCATGGAGAAAGGCATCCGACAGCTAATGGCTCAATTGCATCGGGAGGACTGGACGACCCGGTACCCTACGGGTGCTGGACTTCCTGTAAGCTTTTACATCCACTACCATAGCTACCGATATATATGGCCTCTTTTAACACTTGGCAATTATATCAGGAAGTACAAATAATCAATGAAGAAGGATACCATCAAGCGGTATCCTTTTTTTTCAGTGCATTTGTTTTCTTACGATTTACATGAACCTTTGTTGGACTTCACCTTTTCACTACATGTATCCGATTTCAAAGTTGCTTGGTTTCAATTTTGCTTTTGTTTTTGTTTTTATTTCTTCTCCTTTTATTTTTGCTTTTCGGCTTCGTTTCCTCTTCTTCATGCGTTTCTTGTTCCCCTACTTCTTCCTCCGTGTATGTCTTATTATCTTCCACTTCAGAATCGGAATCGGAATCATGTTCTTCGTTGTACGAACCGGATTTCAAGAAACGGCTGCGCAGTACCCGAGCTCCTTGTGTATCTTTTTCATCTTTTTTGTTCGGGCCTTCAATCCGTATATGATATTCCCCGTCTTTATTCGCGTAGTTGATATATTTATTCCGGTCCTCAGAACCGATCGATTGATCCTTATTTAAATTCGAAACAATATCATCTGTACTGTCAACCTTAATGCCCTGTGCGTCAGGTTTGCCTCGCAATTGTGCACGCATCAGTTTATGTAATTTGATTCTGACGACTTCTTTGCCGTAAACAGTTCGGTTCGGTGAAGCGTCCGGATTTGATGTTGAGATGGCATTGCTTAAGGATTTGTTCGGTGAAGCGTTATTCATCTGCTCCGAAGTCCTTACTGGAGTACTCCCCGCGCTGCGCAACCCCGTTTTATTTAGGAATGACTTGCGGGTCCCGTCAGGAAATTGATTTTTCATCATAAAGTTGTCACTTCGTTCGAGATATTTGGGATGCTTATGAATTTCCTCCTCCTGCTGTTTTGTTGTTTTGGGGTAAGTGGCTTTCGGTTCAGCTTCTAGTGCTTGAGCTTGCTTTGCAGGTCCGAATTTCGGCGCTCCATTAGGCTTTTGACCGACCTCGACATACCCTTTTGGAATAGGCCCGTCAATCCACTTGCCGTTTTCATCAAAATAGCGCTGTATAGGCTGCTGACCTGCAGGTGCAGCGGAAATGGATATCTCTTGTGCCTGCGTTCCGCTATCTCTGGATGTTTGATTGCCAAGTAGGGAAGAAACCGCTCGATTACCGATCATTTTCTGCAATTGCAGCACCTGTGATGGCAAAACCGGAGCAGTCGATCGTGAAATCTTACCGGCTGATGCTGTATACTGGCTGATCGGCATGTTGCTTGCCTTTCCACTCATAACTGATGCTTTTAGCGCTTGCGCCTGTTCTTGCTTCCTATTGGGAACATGCCTCATCATCTTCCACCTTTCTATAATGAATTGTAAGTTCACTAACTTGCTATTGAATAGCGGTGAAATCCATAAATCAGCTTCATCCCTTATTTTACCATAAAAATCAGTGAGACATTACTTTTGCCATCCACAACAAAAAGAAACCCCAACTAGGATGAGTTAGGGGTTTTAGGAGCAGCGCTGGAAATTTTACAGTGTAAAGCCATTCATGACGCGGTTCCACGCATTGTCCGATCCTTTCCAATCATAGCCTTGGGGGACATTAACACAGCAGACATTGTCCAGCCCCCACTCCTCCTCATGCAGCTGACGAATAGGATGATTGTTTATGATCAGCAATCTGAATTTCCCGTACATTAATGTATTCAGCGCTCTCTTTAATTGCTGTGCTTCCTTCTCGCTCGTGTCGGTTCGGACAAATAGTACGGGTTTGTTTTGAATCGTGTACCGAAAGCGGTTGACACGCCGATCGACCTTCTCCTTAAAAGCTGGGTATGCATCCCACCAACGCCCTAAATATAAGGGAAAATCATGAAAAGAAACAACGTCGTATGCGTTATCTCTGACAACGAAACATTCCCTCGTCCTGTCAATAAGTTCGAGATTTTTGTATTCCATTAAACCTCTAAACTGATGGTTCAGCAGCTGAACTAAGCCGGGTACGGATTGAGAAGTAAACCAGTCGATCGGACCGGCGGATTGACGCAACCCAATTCTGTTCAACTGATAGGCCGCTTGGCAGGTGGATCCCAAACTCATATAAATCTTATAACGGCCTACACAGTCACTCCACTTCATAACGCTCACTCCCGGCAAACAAATAGTTGAGCCTGTACAGGTAATCACATGGCCCAGTGTTACTTTATTCCGGTGTGGCATATAAGGTGCGCTTAGATCGTAAAAAACTCCTTGATTATGAAGTAGCTCCATGGGAACATCCTATTGCTTATGCTATCCCAGTCTATTCATGTTTCTAATAAAATCAGGCGTTCTTCTCATCATCTTCTCTTGATCCAACTCAAAATCGTATTGTTTATATAATCCATGAGCATCTTTGGTTCCGAGTATTCCCGTTAAATCCTTTAGCTCTTCCGATTTAATGATGCTCTCTATTAATTTCTTTCCTATGCTTTGTCCTCTGTAAGCTTCGTCAATAAAAACATCACAAAGGTAGTACATGGTTGCACCATCTGTAACTACACGTGCAAATCCGACCTGCCTATTATTTATGTAAACTCCATAACAAATCGAATTCTCTATAGATATTCTAATTCGTTCCTTTGAACGTTTGTTCGCCCAATAACTTCTGGAAAGAAATTCAAATACGGTGTCTAAGTGCAAAAATGATTTGTCATTACTTATTACCAGATCTTCTTTTTCATTATCCATTTATATCCGCACCTTTAGTTTTTAAAGGACATAATATCAAGTCTAACTGAGAATTTCAATACTTTTATTTGAATTCTCAGCCAACTTGCTGCTTAACTGTGCTCACGAACCCAGTCTTCGTTCACACGCACATACCGCAGCCCTTTGCGTAAATATGTATAAGCTATATGGAGCTTGCCGTCACGTGATTGGATGATGGAAGGATAAGAGTAGCCGATTTCATTCTCTTTGTATTCGTCATCGGCTTCCTGCAGGTTAACCGAATAGGGCCATGTCACTCCCTCATCCTCTGAAATAGACAAGGTGAGTGGTGTGCGTACAGCCTTGCGCCTTTCTTGACCGTCTTTGACGACCATACGGTACTGGCCTCTTTCAAGGCTGGCGTCATTGTAAATCAGTGCAAGGTGTCCGTTCGCCAGCTTCACGACCTGGGTCGATGAGTTGTTGTTCGGCAGCTCGCTTGGCTGCGGTTCCGTCCAAGTGCGGCCATCGTTCTTGGAGACACTCGTATAAATCCGGTCTGCCAATCGGCTGCGGAACATCGTAAACAAACTGCTATCTCTCCTCTCAATAATGTTCATCTGTACCCCTTTTTCACTGGATGGAACTGTATGATCGCTCCAGCTGCTACCTTCATCGATCGACACCTTAACTGCGCTGTACTCCCCATCGTCCTTGCAGTAATAAATCGGAAGCACCCAAACCCCTGAGCTTGTTATTACGATCGGATGTCTTAGAAAAATCCCTTGTTCGTCAAACCAGATTTCAGGCTCACTCCATGTATTTCCTCTGTCTTCGGAAATGCGCCGCACGACCCGCGAGGTTTGCTGATTATGCGGTTCATTTGATGTATGCATCAACCACACTTGACCGTTAGGTGCCTGGAATAGAACTGGATTCTGCTCCGAGCGCTCCAGGTCGCTGGACAGCTCATCTGGCCTGCTCCACTCCGAACCGCCAAGTGGCAGCTTGGACAGCACGATATTGGTGTCCGGATTCCCTTCTCCGCTGCCGGAAAACCAGACACACAGCAGATCGCCGTTATCGAGCTCCAGTAAATTGGCGGCGTGGCTCGTTTCATAGAGATTGGGGAGAAATGCATCCTCCCTACCAGGGGCTATTGTGGTAATTTTGCCGTTAAACCTATCCATTGCGGTCGCCTCTTTCCTGAATGCTCCGATTATTTTTGCCCTGCTTTGGTGTACGCTGCTTTATATTCTTCCATCATTTTGTCTCCACCGTTTTTCTTCCACTTGTCTACCTCTGCTTGCCATCCCGCTTCATCGATCTTGCCCATAATGAATTTGGTCTGAGCATCCATAATTTGCAGCTCCAGCTCCTTGCCGCGTTCGTTGTAAGTAGATGACAGCAAGGTTAGCGCAGGGTTAGCCACCACATATTTTTCATTTTCCCTGGATACCTGCTGGTTTTTGACGCTTAACGGGGCATCCTTTGTCGGCTTCACATTATAACCTTCGCGATAAGGCAGATTGTCTCGGTAAGGCTTGACCTCCTTCTGATTGGCCTCGCGATCTAAGGGCTCCGTATACTCACCTTTATCCACGAAATGCCGCCCTTCAATACCACGCATCAATAGCGTCGCCATAGGCGGGTCCATCAGCTTGTCTACAAAGGAAAGCACCTGCTTCAGCTCGGCTTCCGATTTAATCGATGATTTCGAAAAAGCCAGAAATCCGTTATTACCGCTTTCTCCCGGTACACGAATGCCATTTGGTCCTTGTACAGAGGCTGCATCGACCACAGCGTCAGGAACATTTTTCACAAGCAGATCCTGCCAGTTCTGAGCGTTCCCTCCGGAAAATTTAATTCCAGCGCGTCCTGCATTGTATATTTTCTCGGTTTCCGTAGGATCGAGCACGGTAAAGTCCTGATTAATCAGCTTATCGGCATACATCCTTTTCATCAGCTTCATAGCTTCCAAAAATTGAGGAGTCATGAATTCTGGTGTAAAGCTGCCGTTTTCAACCTTCCATTTGTTCGGTCCACCGATACTGACAGAAAAGCGGGTCAGCGTGGATTCAGCTCCATCATTATATTTTTTATCGAAAATCATGCCGTAGGTATCGTTCTTGCCGTTTTTATCCGGATCATTCAGTGTAAAGGCTTGGGCCAATTTGTACCAGTCATCCATCGTTTTGGGAAGCTGGAGCCCTAGTGCATCCGTCCAGTCCTTGCGGTAATGAATGACAGCGCGTCCCAAGTCGCGGAACAGGGGAATCCCGTACACTTTTCCATCAACCGCTATATTGTCATAGTGCTGTTTGTTTTGAGCCGACAAATTTTTATAATCCTTCAAATACGGGCCAATTTCCCAAAAAACGCCGGATTGGATTGTGCTGATGATTGTCGGTACATATTTGACCCTGACTAACTTCGGAAGCTCTCCTGCGGCTATCATTACATTGATTTTGTCATCATAGGCGGAGCCTGGAATCCATTGTATCGTAATTTTGGAATTGGTGTACTTCTCCATGGCCGTTTCCACATCATTGCCCTTGGCCGGGACCTCCCCTACCTGGGAAAGAACTATGGAAATATCGGCAGGTTTGCTGGAGTCCACATTACTGTCTGAAGCGGCTGGAGGTTTGGAGGCCTCTCCCCCACACCCGGCCAATGCCCCCGTCAGCACCAATACCGCACTATAGGAAGCCCATACCTTCTGTTTATTCATCTGTAAGATCCCCCTAATTGTTATAGTAATTTAAAAAGTATTTTTACCCGTTGTTACTTTACTTTGTTACTTTCTCAAAGCTGTAAACCATTCTGGTCAGAGTATCGCTTTCCAAAGCCAGTTGTCCATCCACATAAATCCGATAGCCTGCCACTAGATCTATATTCGGGTCATCGCCCCTGTTATAGGTAATTGTCAGCTCATATCCAGCCGCACGAATGCCTTCCAACCGGAAATGAGACAATCCGATATCAATCGGGTCCAATACAAATCGGCTTTCTTCAACATTCAGACCTGCAATATGCTTGACAATCAGGTCGATATAATAGGAATGGTTGTAGTCAACCTCATCGCTCAAAGGCTCTCCGCTCTGGCTGCTGTAATGCTCCACCAGATAGGGAGCAGACAAATCCCGATTGCGGTAATGAAGCAGGGAATATTCACGGAACAGATGGCCGAAATCACGGTCCCACTTATGTCCGTTCCGTTTGCTCTCCAAAGCCATTGCATCCAGCACGATACTGTTTGTATAAGGCCATGTTGGCCCATCCCAAACGCATCCGTTGCGTCCTTTGAAATAATTACCTTGCCAGCTGCCCTCCGATTGGTAGACAGGGCAATCCGCGGATACTGAAGGAAATGGGCTCGGTGTCCCGAACTCCTCTTCATTGAGTGCGTGCAGCAGCCCATCGGCATGCTCTACATCCGTCAGCTGTGCCCAATAAGGATAAAATCCGACTACGTTCTTAACCCATGCCTTCTCATCCGTTAAATGATGCAAATCATAAAAAAACTGCGTTCCCCCATCCCACATTTTATGAAGGATATCCTGTCGGATTGTATCCGCCTGCTTATCGAACTCTTCCGCTTCTGTGTCATTTGCCGCCCGGCACAACCGTGCCACGCCGAGACAGTTCAAATAATGATAGACGGATCGGTCCACTCTTTTCAGTGGAGTAAATGTCGCCGGGTCTTTGCAATCCTTAGGGAAATTATGAAAGTACCAGTAGCTTGGCTGATATTCCTTCCCTGTTCGATTATGCGTGTATTCGATCAGCAAGCTGTCAGCTGCGCTACCCAGCTTGGCCGATTCTCCCCGGACTTGATCTTTGAGAGATGGCAGCATCTCCTTGAGCAGTTCTGGATCACGGTGCACCAAATAATCTTGATAAGCCGCCCAGCCCATAAAATTGGCGTAGGAATGAAGCGTTCTGTTGACAAACAAGCATTTATAAAAGCCTTCCTCATCCTGGCTCGCCTTCATGCTCCGCATAGCGCCTTGCGAGTAAACGGGATCGTTGTACCAGCGAGCTTCGAGTAAATGCATAGGAACGGTGAGAGGAATCATTTTGCTAAATTCCCACCCCTTCGGATCAAGCGGCAGTTTGCTCATTTTATGTGAACGTCCCTCGTAAAATAAGGGATGCTGTAGATTACCATACCGTGGATTAGCCAGAGTGTGGCGCATCACGAACCATCGATACAGCCAGGTCGTATCCAGCAGAGGTTCACTGCTCGCAAAAACTGGCGCATGCTCGAACCAGCGCTGGTAGGCCTGCTGCTGCCCGGCGAGCAGCGCTGCGCCGCTCTGATCCGGGTTTAGAACCGAGTCGAGCCGCTGCTCCAGCTCGGCCTGTGTTTCCGTCTCGAGCAATCCGAGCGCAACAGCCGTAATCAGCTCCGCGGATTCGCCCGGCTGCAGCGTCAGGCCCGTGAACAGCTCAGGCCGGTTGGTGCGAAGCGCCGCCTGCAGAGTGAAGCCATAGTGCGGGACGCTCAGGCTTCCGTTCAAGCCGGTGCCCATCGGTTCGCACCTGAACAGCACCGGCTCCGCAATCAGCCGAAGCACTATGGCTTGACCGCCTGTGTTTGTCCAGGTTTGGCAGGAGACCGCGCAATCCTCCCATGTTATATATTTGTATTCTTTGAGTTCTACTCGACTTGTGGCATACTCCATCGATAAATAGCTTGGATACCAGTTTATCTTGGACGGTTCATAGCTTGTCACTGCATCACATTCAACCGTAAATAGGGAAGGAATGTTTAGCTTATGTATAAAATCGATGGCCCCGCTAAAGCCAGGCTGCGGCCACAGGAAGTCGGCCCACAGCCTGGCTCCTGTAGAGCCTAGCAAGCAGGATTTGGGCAGCGTTCGCAGGCTGCGCTTCCCCCCTCCCAGAGCTTGATCGATATTGAACTGTGTGCTTGGGCCATATTTGATTTGCCTCATCAGGTCACGCCTCCCTTCTCAAGATCGCAATGTTTCAGATAGGCCTTGCACTATGCGCAGGTTAAACCTTCAGAATCGTCCCTGCTATATGACGGACACCCCCGCCGTTCATTTGAATCGGATCATCCTTGCTGTTGAAGTAGTAGGTGGCCAGAATCTCACCTTTACCCACTTCTGTGGCGCGAGGGTAACCGAGATCCCGATTGCCGCCATCATCACGCAGCATAAGCTCAGGCCCCCAGGTACGGCCGCCGTCCTCGCTAATTTTCGCACGGATACCATAGGCCGGAATGCGGTAGCCGTAGACGGCGAATATGCGCCCATCCTCCAGCAGCGTCAGATGCACCGTGTCTCCATGCTCGTTGATGCGCGAGCGCAGCTGCCACGTCAAGCCGCCATCCTCGGAAGCATACACTTCGCCCCAAGCCGCTTCCATCGAAGATTTGCACCGTACGCCGACAACAATGGTCCCATCCTTCAGCATGATCGGCGAAGGGCAAATGACGCGATATTCGTTGCTATCGGGCATATAGGAGAGCAGTGTCCAACGGACACCACCGTCGAATGATCCGTATACAACCGGACGGTCATAATTATTATGCTGCGGCTTAGCGGTCAGAAACAGCAGGATTACTCCGTCAGGGCGGACCAAATAAGAGGATCTGCCCTGGAATCTTGGAATATTGCAAAAAGGCAGCAGCACAGCAGGCCCCCAGGTTTGTCCGGCATCCTTCGACAGCTTCACCCAAGCCTTCGCGTCAGGGGCACCGGAGTTCGGCGTCGTCCAGCAGCAGAGCAGCGTATTCGGATCGCTGAAATCGTGGGGCTCGATAGTTGGCTCTTTACCGAACTGAAGCTGTTCGTTTACCTCCAAATTGTCGGCTACGGTCTCTGCCACTCCCCAGGTTCGGCCTCCATCTGTCGATCGTACTGCAGCAATTCGTCCGAAAAATTCTACACGGCGGTGCATCAAGTGCTTGGTATTCGTATAATCGCACGGCATATTCATAAAACCGACAAGGATATTGTTCTCTGAAATTTTCCACATTCCCGCATTAAAAGGCCATGAGCTGAATTCGTTATCATTTCTATATAACACAACATGTTCCATATCCTTAGGCGTTATCCAATTTTGTCTATTCATTCGTCTCTCTCCTCATTTTTCATAATGTTTTCCCGTTGTTTTTGAATACTTCCCTTAGAATCTTACCCCTTCAATGAGCCTAAAAGCATCCCTTTGGTAAAATATTTTTGGGCAAACGGATACACGAACAATATAGGGAAAATAGCTAAAAAAATCGTGGCCGCCTCAATATTATCAGGCAAAATTTGATGTCCATTAACCGTTAAATTTTCAAATGAGGTGCCTCCATCAGGCTTGATAATCAATCTGTACAATATCAACTGAATCGGATGCAGCGTACGGTCCTGCAAATAAATCAACGGTATCATAAAAGCGTTCCATATATGTACGGCATAAAAAACTCCGATAGTCGCTAGAACCGGTGTGGAGAGCGGAAAAAATATCCGTGTCAGCATCTGAAGCTCATTAGCTCCATCAATAAAGGCGGATTCCTCCAATTCACCGGGAATAGCGTCCAGGAACGAGCGGGTAATAATTAATAAAAAGGTGCTGATGGCCCCGGGCAAAATCATAATCCATCTGGAGTTGACCAAACCTAGCGTGTTATTTACAAGATAGCTCGGAATTAAGCCTGCTTCGAAAATCCAGGTAAATAGAAAAAGTAGCATAATGAAGTATCGGCCCTTCAGCCTTTTACGAGATAAAGCATACGCGGTGACGAACGTCAGCAGCACAGCCACCAACGTTCCTGAACCCGTATAAAAGATCGAATTAAACAAACCGAGGGAAATGCCTAATCTGGAGTTACCGAGAACATACTTGTAAGTCTCTACATTGAACCCGATTGGCCAAAAATAAACTTTGCCTGTTATAACCGCCAGTCCATCGCTTACCGATACCGCCAATATGTTCAAGAAGGGATACACGCAAATGATCGCCAGCAAAATCAGCAAACTATTATTCGTTGCTTCAAACATATCTATTTTTCGTTTCCGCAAAGATGTACCCTCCTAAAACAATCTCGATTCGGAATATTTTTTGGAAATTTTATTCGCGCTTACGACGAGCAGCATCGCCACAATGGACTGAAACAGGCCCACCGCCGCTCCGAAACTGTAATTCGGAAAGCCCTGTGATGCGAAGGCTTGACGGTAAACGAAGCTTTGAATCACATCGGCCGTTTCATAGACACTCGGATTGTACATCAGCAGCACCTTATCCAGATCAACCGACAGGAAGGAACCGATATTAAGGATAAACATGGTTACGATAATATTCGACAGCGATGGAAGTGTGATAAAAAACATCTTTTGCCATCGCGTTGCCCCATCGATCTCTGCTGCCTCGTATTGATGGGGATCAATGCCCGCAATGGCCGCCAAATAAATAATCGATCCGTAGCCAAATGAATGCCATACGTTCAAGCTGACATATAAACTCCGAAACCACCCCGCTTCCGCCATAAAAAACACCGGCTCTATCCCTATCCCATCCAACAGCCGGTTTACGAGACCTGTCTGTGGAGACAAAAACGTATACACAATACTGACAGTAACGGCCGAGGAAATGAAATAAGGGAAAAAGCTGAGCGACTGCGTGAACCGTTTGACCATCGCGCTGCGTACCTCATTTAAAAACAATGCAAAAACAATAGGAACAGGGAATCCGAAAACAAGGTTGTATATGGCTAACAACAGTGTGTTTTTCAGCAGCACCAAAAAGTAAGGATCCTGGATAAACACCTTGAAGTTTTCCAGTCCAACCCATGAGCTTCCCCTGATCCCCTGAAACGTGTTGTAGTCCTGGAACGCAATAACCAGCCCAAACAGCGGTGCCAGCTTAAAGATAAGAAGGTGCAGCAAGCCAGGCAGCAGCAGCAGATAAAGTAGCTTGGTATTCCATAGCTGCCTAAACCGGCGCTGACGAGCTGTATAAACAACAGTTTGGGTACGTTTAATCTCCATAGAAATTACCTCTGATTATTATAATTTTCCAAAAAGATAAGAGCGTTTTCATCTTCTGATGACGATACTATTTCTTTATCATAGTGTCATAAGCTTTTTGGTCGATTTCTACAATTTTTGAATAACCGAGAGTATCCATTTCTTTCAAGAACGCATCCCATTCCGCGATAGGCCGTTTTCCAGTTACAAATTTAACCAAATTCGCTTTTAACGCTTCATTCACCTTGGCCACCAAATTGCTTCTCTCTTTCAACTCATCGGTGGAGTATTTGATGATCGGGAAGGTTTCGGCATATTTATTGAAATAGTCGTTAGCATAGGATTTGGTTAAGCTGTGATTAAATTCGTAGAAGGCTTCATTATTGACCGGAATCGGGAACGTCAGTCGATCCTGGAAGAAGGTCCACGCCGGAGTACCGAGCGGTTTAGTCGATTCTTCCTCGAATTTGATCGTAAATTCATTTTTCCCATTCGGATTTTTCTTGAACGTCGTACCTTCTACACCCCATCCAACCAGTGTTTGTCCCTTGTCAGAATATAGGTAATCAAGAAATTTAATAATGCTCGGAGCCTTATCTGCAGATTTGGCGTTTATGACGAAAGCGCGGTCTACGCGAAACTCGGGAACGGTAGGGAATTTGGACTGTCCACCAGCATCGTTAAGGAACGGCGGCATCACTTTCATCGAGAAGTTGGGATCGGTTTTGGCTCCGCCATTTATCAAAAACCAAGACGGTCGGGTGTAAAAGTCGTGGCCGATTGCGACGTTGCCGTTGAGCACTTTAGTCTGCCATGCTTCCTCCGTGGACAAACCGCTGACCCATTCCGGATCGATCAATTTATCTTTGTATATTTCGATGTACCAATCTATCATTTTCTTGAAGCCAGCCGCTTTAAGATCGTAACCTTGCCCACCATTGTATACACCATGGACCTTGCCTTGACCGTCAATCAAATCGTTAGCACCGAATGCAGACTGAAATTTCACGAAATCTTCGCGGCCGCCGAACGGATAAAAATTTTTATTGTCCTTGTACGTATCTTTCAATTTGCGAAGAACTTCGGTAAACTCCTGAATTGTTTTCGGATCCGTAGTAATTCCCGCTTTTTTGAACATATCGTCACGATAAAAGGTAGTGTTAGAGATTTTTGGATATTGGGGAATAAATGCATACATTTTGCCATTGCTGCTAGTAACGAGCTTCGTATAATCTGGATGTGCATCCATGAATTTTTTGATGTTAGGGCCATATTGATCGATCAGCGGGCGCAGATCCACAAATGCTCCTTTGGAGCCGTAAACTTCGGCTTGGCTGAGCTGCATAATTCCCGCATCGGAAAAATCACCCGACCCCACTTTAAGGTCAATGTTTTTATAATAGGGGTCACCATCTCCGCCATTTATAAATTCAATATTGGCACCCGTTTCCTTTAACAATACTGGAATATGGTTCATATCCTTCATCCAATTCACGAATTTTCCAGGAAGCGTGTATGTAAATTTAGCCTGTGCCACTTGATCCACTGCTGGTTTGCTTGAATCCTTCGTTTCTCCCGGCTTATTTACGTCCGAGCTGCAGCCCGTAACACTTATCAATGCCCCAGTAATCGCAACATACATGATCTTATGAGAACCGCTTTTCCAATTGTTATTCAAACGCATTTGTGTATTCCCCCTCCAATATTTTCAAATTAACTAACATTATCGTGTCAAGCCGCTCGAACAGGAAACGCTTTCATCTCCGCAAAAAATACGTTATATATCCGTTCCTTTAACCCATGCTTCCGTAAAAACTACATGCTTTATACCCTCACGTCCACCATAAGCGAAAGCAGCGTGTAGCAACCCATCGTTGGTTTGTAAAATCCATGGATATTCATATTTACGATTCAATGATTCATTGTGTTCTCCGCTGAAACCATCACCCGTTTCTATAATTCGTCGGTAAGGCCATGTTAGTCCTTCATCTTCAGAGAGTGCAACCGTGACAGGGTATCTGACTTTGGGCCAGACCGTGAGATGCGGATCATCATTAGCGCTTGCATGATTGTAAATAACGGCTAATCGATTGCTCTGTAGACGAAAAGCTCGAATGGAAGCATTATTGTTCGGTAACACGGTGCGCTCGGGCTCGGTCCATGTGCAGCCGAAATCGGAGGATTTGCTAATGTAAATCCGATCGGCTGCACGGCTTCGGAACAAGGCCAGCATGTTGGCACCCTCCCCGGATAGCAGCGAAGCGTGAACACGCCCCCGGCTGTTAGGCACCGGAATTTCCTTCCAAGTCTTTCCTTGGTCCATGGACCGTTGAATGACACTGTAATCACTGCCATATTCGGTTTCACCGTCTGCACGGCTGTACCACATGGGGAATAGCCAGCTTCCATCTTTGGCAACATGAATGGGGGCCCTGCAAAACGAGCCTTCGGATTCAAACATTGTCTTAGCCGCTCCCCAAGTCCAGCCCCCGTCCAATGATTCGCGGCAGCGGATAACTGCTGTTTCCTGGCGTGTAAAAGTCCGATTCGGATATAGCTTCTTGAACTCTTCACGACTCATCGAAGCTGCTTCTTGTGCCGTATACTTGAGCAGCAGCTTGCCATCGGGCGCCAAGAACAGCACCGGATTTTGCTCCGATTTGGTATCATCATCGGATACTTTAACCGGTTCACTCCATTGAGTTTCTCCTGCTTTCAGCCTGGACATGACGATTTCTATGTCGCTTCGTCCTTCCTCCGTATGCCCGGCAAACCATACCACAAGCAGATCCCCATTACCGAGTTCCGCCATGCTGGGCGCATGATTGACACGGTAGGGTGTAGGAATGTAAGCCTCAGCCCCGCCGTTATAACGGGATCGGAGTGTACCGTCTTTGTCCACCCCTTGATTCACAAGCATCATTCTCATTGTCACGAGTGCTCCTCCTCATTTGTATTTAAGTTACTTTCTTTAATGGAATGGTGGCAGCATTAGAAATCAGTAATCCTTGCTTTTGGTAGCTATCCATTAAATGAGTAAGCTCAACTTGCTTCTCCGCGGTTAACGGACTAACCGGTAAGCGGCAGGGACCCGCAGGAAGTCCCGCCCAATTCATTGCCTCCTTTAAAACCGAAGGAAGTGTACCCCATTGAAATGCACTGCGGATTTCTCTCAATCCCCGCTGCATAGCTTCCGCTTCCTCAATCTTCCCTTGCTTCCAAAGATCATATATCGCAACGACCAATTCCGGAAAAAGATTGGCTGTAGCTGCAATTGCGCCTTTCCCGCCCGACATAAGTGTAGATAAAATTAACGAATCCGTGCCGGCCAGTACAGAGAAACCTTCATCGCTCTCCATCAAATAGTTCAAAATAGTATCAAAGCTGCCGCTGCTATCCTTAATACCTACAATGTTAGGGATTCGTGCCAGCTCGCCAACCGTCTTGGGATGCAGCGCATTGCCCGTTCGTCCAGGAATGTTATATAAAAGAATCGGAAGAGAAGTTTCATTTGCCAATGCCCGATAATAATCAGCCAGTTCCTTCTGACTGAAAGCAAGGAAATAAGGCGTAATAACAGACAATGCATCTACACCGATACTTTCCATCTCGCGGGCAAGGCGAATCGTCTCCGCTGTGCTGATACAGCCTGCACCTACATAAACGGGAATTTGCCCCCTTGTCTCTTCCACGATGATGGTCGCGATTCTCTTCTTTTCTTCATAGCTTAACGAGAAGAACTCGCCGTTTGTACCTAAACAAAATAATCCGTGAACACCCGCTTTGATGAAGCGCTTAACAAGCATGCGCAAAGCTTCTTCGTTGATTTCCTGTTGTTCATTAAACGGCGTAATCATCGCTGGTATAATGCCTTCGGCTTTAAACATCCAGCTGTTCACCTCCATTTTATATCGAATCGTTCATTGTTCCATGTTGTATGTTGTATACATCATTTAGTAAAAAAAAACTATTTCTGTGGCTAAAATAGCTTTCCTTCCTGTCCGTTTCGGACTTTAAACCGTACAACTATGACCTCACAAATCCACAATCTGGTATTAAATCGTTCCACCATTTTCTCGTATCCCTCTTAAGAGTCTCTCTTTAGAGTCTTCCAGATGCAATTGAATAACCTGCTTCATATCGCTGATTTGTCCGCCTTTTAGCGCGTCTACAATCTGTTGGTGCTGATCTTGTGCTACTTTGACCATTTCATCGGTAACAATAGATGATTTCATTGTAATATACCGATAATTCATCGTTCTTAAGTAAATATCAATATTGTTTTTATTTTGTCCAAGCTCCATAAATTCCAAATGAAACTCCAGATTAAAATCAGCCTTCAAATAATCGTCAATACGATTGGATTCAACCTTTTCGGCGGATAATCTTAAAATTTCCTCCATTCTAGATAGCCTATACTTGAGAGTATCCTTATTAACATCATTAAGTTTCTCGACTACCCAAAATTCCAGCATAAGCCGCGTATCCATAATATTCAGTACATCCTGCTCATTTATTGCAACAACGAATGTACCGACCTTGGAAATCGTTTTAACTAAACCTTCCATTTCAAGGCGATTTAGTGCATCCCTCACCGGAGTTCGGCTCACACCTAACTGGTCAGATAACTCTGGAATAGAAAGCTTATGGTTTGGATCAAATTTTCGGCGTATAATGCGTTCTTTTAAAAGTGTATAGGTTTTATCCCATAAATTGGATGTATCGATTTTCGGTAAACTCATTGGCATGCCACCTTTAATTCTCTTTGTTGTATACAACATATAACATATATTAGACGGTTAATATTTATAAGTCAATAACTTTATGGAAAAAATAACTACAAAATATTTTGTCCACAAACTAAAGCGCTCATTCACCCCAGTTTCTTTGCATTTTATAGCATGAATTAGGGGCACAGTGGACAAAAGATAGTATATGCTGGCTTGCCTTTCTTAATATTGCTACCCTCTTATCTCATATCTATCGTTAAATAATCCTATGATTTCTCTTTGTTTTGGATCTAATCTTATCATCACTTCAGAAACGATATCCTTAGGTATTTCCTTATAATAGGCTTGTGCAATCCCACCGGTTATACAAGCTATCGTGTCACTATCGCCACCAATTGAAATAGCCTTCCTAATTGCATCCTCAAAATCAGTGGATTCCAGGAAAGCAATTATTGCCTGTGGAACTGATCCCTGACAAGTTGGGTCTTATTTCATCTAATCGTTGATTTAAATTGTACTTGAACTTTCTTTGAATAAAATCTTTTATCTGTTGTTTTGACTTGTTATTTTTTGCTAAAAATACCGCACAAGCAGTGGCTTGCGCCGCCATTATACCATGTCTGTGATTATGAGTTACTATTGCCGATCTCTTAGACTCAATCAGCACTTCTTCTATGGTACTGCATGCAATTCCTATTGGACTTACTCTCATTGCTGATCCATTCCCGTAGCTCTTATATGGTTTGGCTTCCCTGTTATGGGCCCATTCTTCGAACTTCTGACCATACCCAACATTAGGATACCACTGAGCATACTGTCGTAAAAGATTCGCATACAGCTTCTTGCTCACATAATAATCAACCCATATATTGCTATGTTTTTTCCTTTTTAGAACAGCATCCGCAATGGCTACTGTTAATACAGTATCATCTGTAAATCTTGTGAATCTGCTGAATAATTCGAATTCAGTAGATTTGTTGTTATGCCATTCAAATACAGAACCGATTACATCTCCGATGATGGCTCCTAGCATACTTCACTCCTCCGAAAGGTTTTACTAAGATAAACTTTCATGTATATGTGAACAAACAAGGATAAAAGTCGTGTAGTGATCGGGTGACTGTGTTACAGCGTTGATGTTACCTTGATTTACTAAAAAAACACCTGTTATTTACTTAAAATAAGAAAATATCTTTAAAATCCATACAAAGGCCTTTATCAAATCACGAGAGTGATCATAGAACCATGCTATAAATAATATTGAAAGAATTCCCACGATAATAGAAACTAATAGGTTCAATCTTTTACTTGCCAGGATATTTATTGAAATTATTACCAAAAATATAAGTACATTAATAAAAGTTTCTATCCAATAATTCATGGTTTCACTCTCTTCTCAACACCTAGATGTAGCCGCCTCCATTTATTACAATCAATTAATCTTCTGATTCATAATATTCGATGCTTTTCTTTAGTATCCAATTGTTTTTTATTCATTTTCATTACTTAGACGCTGCGATTGCAGAATCTCCAAAATCCTCAGTATCAGCTGAAATGTATAGTAGTATTGTAAAAAAAATCTTCCTTACTTTAGGATTCGTTGATTATACAGTTATTCCGATTTCAGACGAATGTTTCTTCCGCCCTTAAAGCTATGTTGTATAACATTTGTCTATTCCCCAACCCTCATAGTTTACTGCTCTCATGAGACGCCTTCAAAAAGCTTATTCACCCTTTTCTGTACGTCTCCTACATACATTTTATTAGTTGATTTCTTGCTTTTATATAACCCCTTGAGTTTATTAAAAGTTTCTTTAATTGTAAGTAACGATCTTTGTTCAACAGACATAAACAATCTATAAATATAGAACAATGAAAAGCCCATACACCCCATCGCTATTAAATGTAAAGGTATAAGTAATAGTGGTTTTAACCTACCCAAACAAAACACGGGAATATAAAACAACACAAAAAGAAGACATAAATACGTCAAAATATAATAGGTACTAGTCAGATTAATATTCAATTTTACCCCCATTTGTCTAAGGTAAAACTCTAAAGTCAATAAGTAAAATACAGTAAAATAACTTACGCATATAATCGAAATTGAAGAATACATAAATAGGTCTTGCTTAAATAAGATTGCACTTCCTATTGGTAATGCAGCCAGCATAATGTAAATTAATGTAATGGTTAAGGGTTTCAACATTAAAAGTATCTTCATGTTTATCACTCTCTTTATAGTTCAGTATAATTATAACTTATTTTTACCATAAAATGGAGTTTTATGGAATCGTCACTTCTTTTGAAAATCTTAATGCGGTTCCTTTAAAAACTCTCGTAACTCAACAAAACTATCAGTTTTCAAGATTACTTTATAATTCTTTGCATTCGGGTTGTATCTATCTAAATTTTTTCTATTTTCAGTTAAAACGTATTTCAATTGATGTTCTTGATATTCAACCGAATACGTTCCTGGGTATGAAATAATCTTTACTCTATTTGTATTCAAAGTTTTTATTAACTTTTGTTCATTTTCAATCTCATTGCTAAAAACAATTAAATTATACGGTTTTAAATAATGCTGATATTGCTTAATTCCTGCAAAAAAAAGCACTGTAGCTATTAATGCAATGGCTGATACTAAATATTAGCTTTCATGATTCACTTCCACTACAAGTTTCTATTTATTATTTTCGTCGATTTCATCTAACGCTGAATCATCGAATTATATTCAAAACTAACCCTTCCATAATCTTTTTACTCCCATAAATACTTCCTCATTGAATTCCATCCTGTATACATCCGGTTTTGAAGTCTGTAATAAAAATTCCAGATCGTACTGACTGTCAAAGTATCCCAACATTAGTGTCATAACAATTCCATGAGTTCCTATTACAACTTTCTGTCCTTTATACTTCTCTAGAATTTTTTTCAATGTAGTTATAGATCGATTCTGACAATTTGTAATAGATTCCCCTCCTGGCAAGGAAAAGTCTGGGCAAAAACTCTGCTTTAAATGGGTGAATTAATTTAGAAAGTATTTCGTTATTGCTTAAAATATCTACATCTTTATTCGGTTTGTTTCCTACCCAAATTTTTGCTCTGGCTATCTTCCCTGAAAAGAGCCATGACCAAACGTGAAGAAAACAATATGCATCATAAACATCGATATCAAATTGCTTAGGTTTTTGAAAAATAGCATTAACCAGGTCCTGTAGATACTTACCGCTTCGTAAGTCCTTTAAAAAACTAAATAACACTGGTCCATTTTGGGGTTCACGAATTATCAGTTCATCTACAATTTCTATAATAATTTGTTCAATAATTGTTCTCGACATCTTTGATGTCGAATTGCGTATAACGTCTTGTATCCACGAACCCTCACCACCTTAAGGGACGAAGTCCCGGCCGCGATGCGGTTAGGTGATGCAGGGTTGTCTGCCTGATTACACTTCCTTGAAATGCCTCGGGCAGACCGAGGGAGCGTTAGCGACCGCAGCGTGGATACGATGTTATGGGATGTTACTGCCTTCTATGAACGACCAACAAAAATTATTTCTTGATTTACCCATTCTGAGTTTTTATATGCCTTTTCTATTCCATGTTCTTTAATTAGTTTTTTTGACAGATTTTTCTGTAATAAGTTCGTACTAAACCCCTTATCAAATGGGTTTGGAGTTATCTTAATTTCCTTGTTATTCATCCACTCGGCTACTAATCGACCATTACTTTGATTATTGAATAATTCTGAATCCTCAAATCCAGTTCTATATCTAGGATGCTCTTGTTCTTTACTAACTCCGGGACAGTTTAAACAAACATATAGAGAAATTACATCGCACAGTTGAAGCAATTTAAACTGCTTGAAAATGTCATTATGATTTGTTAAGTCTAACTCAGTTATTATTCTTTGCTGTCTTTGTAATTCATTATTTGAAAAATCACTGCATTCCTCTATAGTGCTATTCTGAAAAATCCCAAAGGATGAATAATGTAAGCTACATAGTAATCCAGCGTACTTATTCATTCGCTCTATTTGATCCAATCCATATGTATAGTGTGTTAGTTTGGGCAATAGTGGATAATCAATAAATGAAAAAGGCACAGAATTACGATCATTCCATATCGGAGTCGCGTCAAGTCTAATCCATCCTAAGTCATGCTGATAAACAGCAAATATCAAATCATCAAAGAAAGGATCATTAATAAAATAGTTCTTAAAATTTCTCGCAACATCCCCTGATAATTGGGCATGATCATGTTGCCTAACCATTGTAATCTCATGTTCGGTTTCACGAATAATCATTTTCCTTCGGTTCCTTTACTTAAATATCTTTGCAGCAACTTCCCCTAACGTTTGTGTGTTCCCGACGCCTCACCGACTTAAAGCCTGAAGGGCTGGCCGCGATGCGGTTAGTCGGTGCAGGTGTGTCTGCTGATTCCGCTTCCTCGAAATGCCTCTGCATACCAAGGGGTGCCAGCCCCGCAGTGGGAACACGGTGTTATAGGATGTCAGGGCCCTCTTCGAGTTACTTACAACTACTTATGTCAAATTATTTATGTATTAAATATCATTATTATGATAAAATAAGTGCTAACAAATTGATAATCGAGGTGGAAAATATGCCTACTATTCGTCCAATATCTGACTTACGAAATAACTTTAATGCAATTTCAGATATTGCCCATCATGATGGTGAACCTGTATTTATAACAAAAAATGGTCAAAATGATCTTGTAGTTATGAGCCATGCATTATACGAAAAGCAACAAGCCCTTATTGAATTGTACCAAAAATTGGCAGTTGCTGAAAGTCAAAGTAATGCTGGAGTTGATAGAAAAAGTCATGCGGATGTCATGAATAATCTAAGGAGTCTAATTCGTGGAAAAGAGATATAATATCGAGTATTTGCCAATTGCTGAACAAGATATCATCGATATCATTCAGTATATAATGCTTGATAATCCAACTGCTGCAATTTCAATGGCAAACATATTCGATGAAGCAATATCTGTCTTAGAGTTGTTTCCCCATAGCGGTTCTATTCCTAATGATATTAGACTTCAATCCCTGAAATACAGAATGTTAATTGTTGAAAAATATATTGTGTTCTATGTGTTTAACAATGAGTTCGTGGAAATTCGAAGAATACTCCACGGTAAAAGAAAATATGACTTCTTGCTTTAACTTTCATCAACTTGGTTTGCCCTGATTTCCCATAACGTCTTATTTGCGAACTTCGTAAAATAATCTTATTTTAGTTGTATTTATGAACTTCAGGAATATCACGATTAGCGATGATTTTGTGTAGGAATTGGAAAAATCAATTCAAAAGGATTTCCATAAGACTGAGATCTTTTATCCATGCATCTGAATAGCGTTTGAAGGTAGTTCGAGATACCAATGCCTCCTTGTCCTTGAGTGGAAATCGATCTTTGATAAAATCACCCCTCAAAACCCACCCTCTCATTATACCAGTCAATGTAAATATTGGAAATTCAAAAAAGAGGCTCACAAAGTCCCTATTAGACTTTGCAACCCCCGATACTTACAGCACTATTTAAGCTCAGAAATACAATTATTATGTCGTTGGTACGGACCACTCACTCTCTTTTGATCATAGAAAATAATGTTCTAACTCATAATAATTTGCTCCAAACGCCAACGAATTTCATCTGCCCTTTCTTCTCCGGCGATTTCTGTCACAATACGAAATCCTTCCGATAAATTAGGTTTTCTGCGCACATTATGGGCATCTGTAGCAATAACATGCATATAATCATTCTCTATGAGCCAATGGCTGAAGCTCCTTGCTTCTTCGGAGTTTTTCCCCAGCAAGCTGTCAACCGACACCTGAGTAAGGCAGCCTTGATCGATAAGGTTGACGAGAAGCTGTGGATGATCACGGAAGAAAAAATGCCTCTCCGGATGGGGAATAATCGGCCTGATTCCTCGTTTCAAGAACGATTCGACGATTTCCGGAGTTTCCTTGCAGTACCCCTCCCACACTTGTTCGAGCAGGATGAATTTACAAGCGGCTCCCAGATAGAAAAAATTTTCGCTTAGCGTATGTTCTTTGATAAAATCAGCATTTTCCAATCTAACCTCATGTCCAGCGTAGATCGTGACGTCGATGTTGTGAAGATGCAGCTGATTCTGAAGTTCGTCCACCTTATCCCGAACCCGTTGGCGATGTGTATAATGGTCCGCAGAAAAATGGGGTGTAGCAATGATATGGCGAATTCCATCATCATAAGCGATTTGAGCCATTTCAATTGATTCCCTAATGTCCGGGGGACCATCGTCGATCCCGGGAAGAATATGGCAATGAATATCGATCATATGCTATTCATCATCCTTTCACAGATCCGAGCATGGCGCCTTGGACGAAATATTTTTGCACGAACGGGTACAAGAAGAGCACGGGGAGAATGGCGACGTACACCGTGGCATATTTGATATTCAGGCTCATGACAGCCAGTTCTTCCGCTCCCGTACTCGCAGTTTGCGAGGCCATATCCCCTGCGATAACTATGTTGCGCAGAATAATCTGCAGCGGATACAAGTTCTTCTCGTTCAAATAAATAAGCGCCGGGAAGAAGCTGTTCCAGTGGGCTACTGCATAGAATAGGAACATCGTGGCCATCACCGGCATGGAAAGTGGCAGTACCACCTGAAGGAGAATTCGGAATTCACCGGCTCCGTCTACCGTCGCTGATTCGTGCAGCGAATCCGGAATATTTTCGAAGAATGTTCGCATCAAGATCATATTAAATACATTAATAGCTGTCGGAATTAGAATAGCCCATACCGTATTCACCATTCCGAGCGAGTGAATCACCATGTAACGGGGAATCAAACCGCTGTCGAAAAACATGGTAAAGATGACAAATAGCGATAGCACCGCTCTTCCAAATAAATATCCCCTGGATAACGGGTAGGCGCACAAAGCGGTCATGATCAGATTGATAACGACCCCGGCAGTCGTATAAAACAATGTATTGGCATAAGCGCGTAAAATAGATGCATCAGCCATAATGACATCATAAGCTTGCAAATTCAAGCCTTTGGGAAGAAAATAAACTTCCCCACGGTTAACGGCATCGCCGGCACTGATCGATACGATACCCATATAATACAGAGGGTACAAAGTAATTACGATCAGAAACAGCATGAACAGTACATTGCAGATATCGAATATGCGACCGCTATTGATTATGCGTCCGTGCATGATGTTCCCCCCTTTTTAGAACAGCCTTGTTCCGCTAATTTTCTTCGATATCATATTGGCAGAGATGACCATGCCGAAAGCAATTATGGATTGGAAAATTCCGACTGCAGCAGCGAAGCTGAAATCGCTATCGATCAAGCCTCGGCGATAAATGAACGTCTGAATGACGTCTGCCGTATCATAAGTGGGGCCGCTGTACAGCAATATAATTTTCTCAAAGCCGACCGACATCATTTTTCCGAGCATAAGGAGAAGCATAATCGTGACCACGGTAGAAATACCGGGCAATGTAATATGAATCATCTTATTCCAGCGATTAGCTCCATCCATCGTAGCGGCTTCATATAACTGAGGATCGATGGAGGTGAGCGCGGCTAAAAAGATGATGGAATTCCAACCCATATTTTGCCATATTTCTGAGCCGACGAAGATGGTACGGAACCATTGGGGCAAGGCCATGAACGTCCTTGGCTCACTGCCCAGCCACTTGATCAAATTATTGATCAGACCGTCCGTCGACAAGAAATTGACCAGCATTCCAGCTACTACAACTGTGGACAAGAAATGCGGGATGTACGTCACTGTCTGAATGAAACGTTTGAACACCTGAAGGCGAAGCTCATTCAACAAGAGAGCAAAAATAATTGAAGATGGGAAAAAGAATAATAACGAATAAAAATTAATGAGCAGCGTATTGCTGACGACCTGCCAAAAATAGGAATCCGTCAAAAATTGCTTGAAATATTTAAATCCTACCCAGGGGCTGTCAAAAAATCCTCTTACAATAGAGTAATCCTGAAAGGCCATTAAATTCCCGATCATTGGAGCATAATGGAAAACTAAAAAATAAATAAGAGGAAGCGCAAAAATCACATACAGCGGTATACTTCTAACGAATTTTCTTCTGACACCTGCAGCCGATATCATATCAAGACCTTCCTTTCTTAAAAAAAGGGGAACTTAGAGCACGACCGGTTCCCCTCTTTCAGCTGTTTACTTGACTACACGCGCTAAAGCATCGTTATAAATTTTTTCAAGCTGGTCGGATCCGAGCTTCTTCAGCTCAGCCACGAAACCATCCCAATCCTTGCTGAGTGCGCCATCCACCATAATAAATTTATCCATGTTGCGAGTGAGGTAGGAATCAAGCTGAGAACGCAGCTGCTTCAGCTTCTCGCGCTCGTCCTTAGTAAACGGAGGATCGCTTACAAAACGGATACTTTCCCCGTCTTTTTCCATTTTAACCGTTCTATCATCCCATTCTCTGGATTGTGGAGTTTGGAAAGGCTGACCCAAGCGTGTATCTTCCAATACGGCAAAGCCGAGATAGCCTAAACCAAATAAAGAGGAAATCGTATAGCCTGGTGTTTTGTCATCCTTGTACTTATTGAATAAAGCATCGGCCATTTTGTACTCGCCATTCGCTAGTGAATAATGCTCACCTTGGAGACCGAAGCTGGTCAGATTCGAGCCCTCATCGGAATAGAGCCAATCCATGAACGCAACCACTTTTTCCGGATTTTTCACCTTGGGATTAATTACGTACGATTCGGACAGATGGCCTTTTGCGTAGATCAGATTCCGCTTTGTGCCGTTAGGCGAAGTCAGCGTTGGAAGCATGTCGAATTTCGATTTCGGATCTACTTTTTGCAGCGCAATATTGAATTGGTTCGCGAAGCCGTTATTATCTTGGAAATAGAATGATTTCACGGAGCTTAGCTTCTCCTGCCAGATTTGAGAAGTGGCTGTTGCATAATCAGGATCAAGCAGCTTCTCCTTATGCAGTTTGAACAACCATCCGATGGCATCCTTGAATTCAGGAGAATTCGGACCAAATTTATATTTTTTCTCTTTGGGTTCGTAATACATTTTGGAACCGTTGAATGTTGTGTAACCGCTTCCAAAGGCGAATGCAATAGGATTTATCAAGTTTTCAGTTCCGGTTAGCCCATTAGCCGCCCGAGCCGTAAACGGATAGGAATCCGGGTATGCCGCTTTCATCTTTTTAAATACCTCATACAGCTCGTCATAGCTAGTGGGTGCTTTGGCTCCGATCTTATCAAGGATATCTACGCGAATCATGGATAACTGTCCACCCGCGCCGGCGTAACTGGCAGCAAGCGGGAAACCATATAACTTATTGTCAATCCGATTCTTGTTAATATCCGGTTGTTGTTCAATAACTTTCTTTAAATTCGGCATCTTGTCAAGGTATGGGGTCAGATCGAGGAAAATTCCAGTATCCGCATAGTTCTGGATATCGTCCTGCTTCACCAGCATAATATCCGGTGTTGTGTTCGTAGCAATTAGCGTCTTCTTCTTATCGTCATAATTGCTTTGCGGGACGCTTTGCAAATTTAGCTTGACGTTTTGTCTCTTCTGGAATTCCTTGACTGCGAGCGAATCGTTAAGAATCGCCTGTGAAGGATGCTCGTACCTCATCCAAGATATTTCCAGCGGTGCGGCAGGTGCAGGGGCCGGTGTTGTCGCTCCTCCTGAAGCTGCCGGCGGCGTTGCTGTCGGCTTGGAGTTGGCATTATTCGCAGGCTGCGCTCCTCCGCTGCAGCCTGCTATCAATCCGGCAGGCAACAATATAGCGCACCCAGTCATGATGACCCTCGTCTTTAAACTTGTTTTTTTGTACATATAGAACCTCCCCAAATCATAAATTATCCCGCACCATTCACTCTACCGACTTCCATTTTATACGTATATAACCAATAGGGAGCATTATGCTCCGAAATTCCGTATTGAAACCGATGATTCACATTTCCACCATGAACTAAAAAGTCTACTTGGCTTCATCCTGCTTTCGACAGATGGCGTTACGGTAATCTACTGGAGTAATCCCTTCGTGCTTCTTGAATATTCGCAAAAATGTAGTGCGACTCAAAATGCCGATTTGTTCAGACACTTCACTGATTTTCAGATCCGTCTGAGCAAGCAGCTCCTTGGCTTTGGCCATCCGAACCAAGCTTATATAATCCGTAATGCTAGTCCCTGTCGTTTCTTTGAACAGTCGGGACACATATTTGGGGGACAAGCCGATTTCGTCAGCTATATTTTCCAAATAAATGTTATTACGGTAATTGTTTTCTATGTAGCTCGTAATGAGCGTAATAACCGTCCCTGCTTTCGGCTCGCCCTTGACAGTTGTTTCGGCGATAATGCGCCCGTAGAAATCCAATAGCCGTTCAATACGTTCATCGAACTCATTTGGCGACATATTCCTGCCCGCCAGAATGGCGTACTCATCTTCCGTAAGCAGCAAGTGAAGATTAAGCTGTCGCTCATGAATATATCGGATGCCGGTATTCAACAGTTCAGCAAGCAGCGTGCCAAGATAAGCATAAGAAACGCCGCGGTTCATATTTGACTGGACCAGACCTTCCACTTCCGTACGCAAGGTTTCGATATTGCCTGATTTGAAACCGTTCGCAATTTTACTTTCGTCCAGAAAGGAATAAAAATGTGTTTGTTCAATTGTGAAATTAGCGGCATCAGCGATCGTGACTTCAGAATGCCCTTTTCCATGAACGATTGCCGTGATAGCATCGCTGTAGGATTTGGCAATATCTCCTACCTTGGAGTAGATTTTTCCCAATCCGATTGTCAGCTCGCAATAGATCATATCGTATTCGAAGGTGCTCTTCATATTTTCCAATGCCAGATCAAGCAAAAGCCGGTCTTCTTCTCGCTTCAAATTCATGATGCATACATACAGGTTTGGATCTAATTCCAGCACATAGCAATTAACATGACGCTGCATGAGTCCCCATAATAGATTTTTCATCTTTTCCTGAATTAGCAGCCGGTCGGTTTCCAGAAGCTCGTGATAAAATCGACCCTTGTAATCAAACATAAAACAGCAGCACGAGTAATAGGAGCCTTCAAAACCAAGCTTATTTAAAATCCGGGTCGGAATTTCCTGCTGCACCCAGGCTTGCCCCTTGATCAAATTGATGAAAAATTGGTCATGCAGCTCGCTCGAATATTGATTCAATGTGAGAGCCGCATTTCGATTCTGTTCGACCAATTGATGAATCCGGCTTCGGATCATTTTTAATTCGTCACTGCTTCGGAGTTCATTGTGAACCTCGATTTCCTTCTCCTCGCGGATCAGAATTTCCTTAATATTTTTGATAGGATTATAAAGATTGACACTGAACACAAATGAAAAAAGGATGCCAATGATTACGAGACTAACGCAAATCCAGAATACGACGTTCAAAATGCCGGATGATTCGCTGCCAAATGATGATACTGGGGTTATGGAGTAATAGTTCCAGCCGAAAGAGCCAGAAGGCGAATGTGCAATCAAGACTTCGGAACCGTTCAACTTCGTAAAAAGGAAGTCCTTATTCTCAGGGAACTGCGCATCAATTTGCCGAACCGTATCCCCATCCCAATTACCGCTGTTTAGAATCACCTGTCCGCCGCTGTTCAGAATCAGATATGTCGTTGAGGAGTAGAGCGAATTGTTGTTGAGTGAAGAAGCGATCGCAGGAACAGACAGGCTGGTCACTAATGTCGCCAGTTTGCCATTTACATATTGTGTGGAGACGCTCGGTATAACCTCCTGAGTATGCGGACCGTTGGACGGCCCCACTCGGGTCGGGGGAAGCAGCTCGAATAAGCTGCTTGTCTCGAGCTTTTTTTTCCAAAACTCCTGATCATAGTCGTCTAAATGATAAAATTGTTCAAAAAACGTTTCAAAGCTGAAGAGCCCTTCGGTGGAGTACACACGTTTTGTATCGATGTATAGGAAAATTTTATCGATGAACGAACTGATTGTGTTACGATTTTGAACAATGGCTTTGATAATCATCGGCAAGTTGACTTTCTCCTGATCGGTCAGTTGAGGGTAAGGCTTTAAATACTGTTCAATGATATCGCTCAGAAATAAATTATTGTTCGTGGATTGAGCCATCTCCAAATAAATGTCAACAGTTCGGGAGGAAGACTTCAAATTGGTGCCAAGCTTTTGGGACACGTCTTTCTTGACGATCTGTTCCTCATTCAGATAAGAGATCAGACCGATGATTATTATGGGGATTAACAAAGAGAGGAAGTACATGAGAATTTTTCGGAACAATTTATTTTTTATCACTGGCATACTTCCGAACCCCCTCTTCTTGTATAGACGGATGCGCACGAAATAGCATAGAATTACGATCGGAAAACGTTTACATTTTTACCTGCAAATTTTTTAAAAATTGATACAATTCCAAACAACTGTGAAGCCTTGACAAGGACTTACAACTCGAATGATTAACCTACCGTGACTATAACATACTCGAATTTGATGCAGAGTTAAAGGATTACATTGAAAAACTTTTAAAAATATCCTTTCCGTATAGTTGCACAATTTCATGTAAACGATTACACTTTTCTCGCAATAATTACCAAGAATACCTTTGATAGAACAAGGTCGTTAGGCCATAGTGCGCATACGCTGCTAGCTGATGTCATGCGGCTTTCTTGGCTGCCCATCTACTCTTTTTCCAGTTGCTTTAAATAATAAAGGATCCCCGCTCGATCAACGTTTGAAAATTGTAAAGGATTGCTGCTAATTAATTCTGATAGTTCCTTTATGTTAACCCATTTAATATCCGTTGTTTCGTCTCCGAACTTCAGAATCTCACCTTCAGCTCTGCATCTAAAATAATACCCTACTGAATCAATGGGTCCCTTTAATGTTTGATATGCGCCAAATGGTTTAATGCATTCAACTTCAAATTCCGGATTTATTCCGGTTGTATCAATTCTTGTGTCTTCTCCTTCAACTTCAGTTACTTCCAATCCGGTCTCCTCTTTTACCTCTCTTCTTAACGCTTGTACTAACGATTCAAATGGTTCGATTCTTCCTCCAGGCAATTCAATCTTTAATGGTTCATTGGGTTTATTTCTTGTTTGAATTACGATTTGTCTTTCATTATTAAAATCTCTTTCAATTATCGCTCTAGAGTTAACAAAAAACATAGGATCAATCCCCTCTTCGCACATCATTTCAGTTTTCTTACCGACCCAGGATCGCTTGTGAAAATGCAGTTCTTTATTTCTATTATAACAACCATTGTAAATATTGGAAATTAAAAAGGATAAAAACGGCACACTTGCCTTCCACCTTTTAAGAGTAGCCTCATTTTAATCAGCTCATTGAATATACACTATAATAAATATATAGTTAGATACAGGGTCCGCCGCTTTCACGGACAAGTACGTCGTCAGTGTGGCGGCGATCGCCGTTCGAACATGCTGAATAAGGAGTGATTGGAAACTATGATTGAACACATTCGCATGAACAATGTCCAGCGTTTTGCCGGATTCGGGGCGCTTTACGATGAAAATCGGCCTACTGCCCCACAAGAGGTGGTCAAGCTATTAACGACATACTTGAATCGCAAGCCGCAAACGGTAGTTGATGTGGGCTGCGGCACCGGCCTTTCTTCCTTTCTATGGTTGGATGAAGCGGAGAGCATCATAGGCGTTGAGCCGAGCGACGATATGCGTTCGGTTGCCTTAGCCAAATGGGAGGCGATGAATAAGCCGGACAAGCTGCAATTTGTCAAAGGCCTTTCTCATCAATTGGAAGTACCGTCAGCAACTGTGGACATCGTCACCTGCTCTCAATCGTTTCATTGGATGGAGCCTCAAAGTACGCTTCGCGAGTTTGCCCGTGTCCTTCGTCCAGGCGGTGTATTCGCAGCTTACGATTGTGACTGGCCGCCAGCGCTCGACTGGACAATTGAAGAGAATTACCGGAGAATCAATGAATTGGGTGATGCACGTGCGGCGGAGCTGGCACAAGATGAGCAGCGGGCATTCAAATGGAACAAGGATGAACATCTCCAGAACATTCGCAGCTCTGGCTTATTCCGATATACCAGAGAAATCGTCTTTCATCAATGGGAAATGTGCAATGCAGCGCGTTATGTGAATATCGCATTAAGCCAAGGTGGACTGCAAACTGCATTGAAGCTTGGCGCAGACGAACTGCATGCGGAAGTCGCTGCATTTCGTGAACTGGTGGCTCAAGTATTTGCCGGAGAAGAAAGGCCCATTTTATTTGGCTACAGAATGCGTCTAGGCATAGTGTAACTTACGTAACGGGCAGCCACCGAGAGCGGATTTAGAAAAGAACTAATCCACAGACTGTGAAGGAGAATTCTGAAAGGAAGCCTCCCACAAACCGGCTTCAAAGTATATGAATCAGTACGCTATCCTATCAGTTATATCTTCCCAAAAGATAAACCAACGGCAGTCTTGAACATTAGTTTATGTTCTAGGCTGCCGTTGTTGTTATAAGACTATTGGCTTTACTTATTCTGCCTTCACAAAATGGTCGTATTTTCAACGCTATTCATAGCTCACTATGTGATTAAAATCACATAATCTCTTAGCTTAATCTGCCAAGATAAGAGCATGAGAACGAAGCTCGTTGTCCCCCAATCATTTGAAGAAAGTGAGGATCTATCATTATGGATTTAATTATGCTTGCACGCACGCAATTCGCTTCAACGACCATTTTTCATTTTTTCTTTGTCCCAGTTTCAATTGGCCTCGCCCTCCTGATTGCTATCATGGAAACGATCTATGTGGTCAAAGGACGGGAAGAATACAAGCAAATGGCACAATTCTGGGGAAAGCTTTTTCTGATCAACTTTGCCATCGGGATTGTCACTGGCATTTTGCAAGAATTCCAATTCGGTATGAACTGGTCCAATTATTCCCGCTTTGTGGGTGATGTATTTGGAGCTCCACTCGCAATTGAAGCGCTGCTTGCCTTCTTTATGGAGTCCACCTTCATAGGACTATGGATTTTTGGCTGGGAGCGCCTCTCGCCTAAGCTTCATTTACTTTGTATCTGGTTGGTTACGCTCGGCACTTCCATGTCAGCATTCTGGATTCTGGCTGCCAATTCATTTATGCAGCGCCCGGTCGGCTTTACGATAGCCAATGGACGTGCCGAGATGAATGACATTTTTGCACTATTAGGGAACGGACAGCTGTGGGTCGAGTTTCCTCACACCTTGCTTGGAGCTTTTGCAACCGGCGCCTTCCTTGTCACAGGAATCAGCGCGTGGAAGCTGCTAAAAGGCCAAGAGATGTCCTTCTTCCGCAAATCTTTTCAGATCGCTGCACTTGTAGGGTTGATCGCTTCCGTTGGTGTTGCCTTGTTCGGTCATCAGCAAGCTCAATATTTAGTCAAAACCCAACCGATGAAAATGGCAGCTAGCGAAGGCTTATGGGGAAAAAGCGGTGATCCCGCTCCTTGGACCGTAATAGCAAGCATTGATCCAATCAAGCAGAAAAACAGCGGTGAAATCAAAATCCCTTATTTGCTGAGCTATTTGTCACATAGCCAATTTTCCGGTGAGGTAAAAGGAATGCTTGAGCTGCAGGCCCAATACACCGAACAATATGGGCCAGGCAACTATATTCCACCTGTCCGCACAACATTTTGGAGCTTCCGAATTATGGTGGCTGCAGGGTCGATTATGATACTAGTGGGGATGTATGCCATCTATTTGTGGGTACGCCACAAAATGACGAAGCCTGCTAACTGGTTCATGCGAATAATGGTCGCTAGCATATCACTGCCGTTCATTGCCAATACCGCTGGGTGGATTATGACCGAGATCGGACGTCAACCATGGACGGTCTTTGGACTCATGCGGACGGAAGACGGGATCTCGCCAAGCGTATCCGCTGGTCAGGTGCTCTTTTCCCTGCTATCGTTTACAGCCATATACTCAGTGCTTGCCGTTATAATGGTGATGTTATTTATTCGTATCATTAAAAAGGGACCTTACGAGTCGACCAAGTCAACTCATGAATCAAGCGATCCATACGATAAGGAGGGGTATCATGCTATCTCTTAACGAACTTTGGTTTGTTCTGGTTGCCGTATTATTCATAGGCTTCTTTTTCCTGGAAGGGTTTGACTTCGGAGTCGGCATGTCCACCTCCTTGCTTGCCCGCACCGACGGTGAACGCCGAGTGCTTATTAACTCTATCGGGCCTTTTTGGGACGGCAATGAGGTATGGCTGATTACTGCAGGTGGAGCGATGTTCGCCGCTTTTCCTCACTGGTATGCCACGATGTTCAGTGGCTATTATACACCTCTGGTTCTGGTGCTTCTCGCCTTAATTGGACGTGGAGTTGCATTCGAATTCAGAAATAAGCTGGAAAATACCCAGTGGAGGAAAACTTGGGATGTCGTCATTTTTCTCGGCAGCCTTCTGCCTCCCCTGCTCCTTGGCGTTGCCTTTTCCGGTATGATAAAGGGGCTGCCCATCGGCAGCGATATGGAAATGAATGCAGGTTTTTTGGATATTGTGAATGGCTACACTCTGCTTGGCGGGATTTGTGTCGTTGCTCTTTGTCTGTTGCACGGGCTTATGTTCATTACCCTGCGCACTACGGATGAGCTGCAAATACGGTCACGTATGCTGGCAAAAAGACTGCTGCTCCCAACCGCCTTCTTGCTCATTATGTTTGCATTTATGACTTACTGGATGACCGATCTCTTTGAGCAGCATAGTGCATTGTTAACTTTAACTGCTGCGCTAGCCTCAGTAGCCTATCTACTTGCCAGCTTTTTTATAAACCGCAAGAAGGATGGATGGGCATTCGGCATGACTGGTGCTGTAATAGGCTTATCAGTCGCATCCGTTTTTATCGGTCTTTTCCCGCGAGTCATGATTAGCTCCATCGACAGCATGTTCAGCTTAACGATATATAATGCCGCATCTGGAGCTTATTCACTCAAAATTATGGCCATTGTTTCCTTGTCCCTTCTGCCCTTTGTACTAGGCTATCAAATATGGAGTTACTTCGTGTTCCATAAGCGCGTCCATGAAAAGGATCATCTGGAATACTGATGGATCGTACACTCCTGATGTTCAAGGGAATAAGGGCTGTCTTGAGCATCGTAACGGTATTCACACTGATTCAATGCTGCAGCATGATAGTAGCTGCCCAAGCTTTGGCCGACATTATCTCTGAATGCTTCGCTGGAGCTGCTATTGAAACCCAGACAAGCAAGCTGCTCTTATTCGCCTTGGCGTTTGTAGTCCGCCATACGATGACGCTGCTTCAGCAGCGGACTTCGCATCGATTTGCAGCGATAACAAGCGAAACTATGAGACGCCGTCTGATGGATAAGCTGTTTCAGCTCGGACCAAGATTCACAGGTGCTCAAGGTACAGGAAGCCTCACAACACTTGTGCTTGAAGGCGTAACCCAATTTCGCAGCTATGTGGAGCTAGTCATTCCACGAATGATCGGAACAGCGGTTGTTCCTGCCGTGCTTCTTATTTATATATGTTTGCAGGACACTCTTGTTGGCTTGATTCTTACTATAACAATGCCTATCTTGATCGTATTTATGATCTTGATCGGGCTTGCAGCGAAAAGTCAGGTGGAAAAGCAGCATGACTCCTACCGGCAGCTGTCTAACCATTTCGTAGATTCCCTTCGGGGAATCGAGACATTGAAATTTCTCGGACAAACCCGCAATCATGCCGCAACTATTGAGAAAGTTAGTGACCGGTTTAAATCGGCAACAATGCGGACGCTCAAAACGGCTTTCTTGTCCTCCTTCGCCCTTGACTTCATTGCGATGCTCTCTGTAGCATCGGTAGCGGTAAGCCTTGGGTTGCGACTCGTGAATGGGACTATATGGTTAGCCCCTGCCCTAACGGTACTAATACTTGCACCCGAATACTTTCTTCCTATTCGCATGCTGGGCTCAGACTATCATGCTACACTGGATGGCAAAGAAAAAGGAGCTGCCATGATGGCGATCCTTCAACTGCCATCTCAGCCTTTGCCTCCCATCGATGGAAAAAAGGAGGCCTCCTATGGCACATGGAATGAAGCCAGTCATCTGACACTATCGTCAGTTGGAGTGAAGCATGATGAGGCAGCGCCCTATTCTCTCGATGCGATTACCCTGAAATTAAGCGGCTATGGAAAAATTGCCATAATCGGCGAGACCGGTGCGGGTAAATCAACCTTGCTTGAAGTAATTGGCGGTTTATTGGAGCCTTCATCAGGACAATTAACATGGGATGGCTGCAAGTTAACCGATAAGTTCAGGAATGAGGCTTGGCGAAAGGAAACCGTCTATATGCCGCAGCATCCTTATTTGTTCAGCGGCACTCTATTGGACAATATTAGATTTTACCGACCCGAAGCTACGGTGGAAGAAGTAAAGCAGGCCGTGTTCAAAACAGGCTTGACTGGATGCATCGATAGCCTCCCAAATGGCTTGGAAGAGCTGATTGGTGGAGGGGGTAGGCCGTTAAGCGGCGGGCAAGCGCATCGCATCGCGCTCGCCAGAGCTATTCTAAGTCAAAGACCCGTCCTATTATTGGATGAACCGACTGCACATCTGGACATAGAAACGGAGTATGAGCTTAAAGAAGCGATGCTCCCTATATTTGAAAACAAGCTCGTGCTGCTCGCTACCCATAGGCTGCACTGGATGCCCGATATGGATCAAATCTACGTCCTGGAACATGGAAAGCTTGCAGAAGCTGGTACTCACGAACAATTGCTTGCCCGGCAGGGCTTGTACTATCGAATGATGCTCTCGCAGCTTGAGGAGGTACTATGAAAGAACGATGGCTTCTCCCCTACTTACGCTCCTATTTGGGCTCATTTCTAATCATTATCGGATTAGGCGTAGTAACGCTGGCAGCGTCGGCTGCTCTAACCTTTACTTCAGGTTATCTTATATCGAAAGCGGCTCTCCGTCCTGAAAATATATTAATGGTTTATGTCCCAATTGTTGCTGTCCGCACCTTCGGCATCAGTAAAGCTGTGCTACACTATGTCGAGCGATTGGCAGGCCATTCTGCCGTATTGCGCATCTTATCATTAATGCGGGTAAGGCTGTTTCGGATACTTGAGCCGCATGCATTGAATTTCTTCTCCAAATTCCGCACCGGGGATCTTCTCGGAATATTAGCCGATGATATAGAGCAGCTTCAGCATCTGTACCTGCGCACTTTGTTCCCAAGTGCGGCAGCGCTCATTCTATATGGGGCAATCATTGCTGCACTTGGTACGATGGATGTAAGCTTTGCCTTGCTAATAGCTATCTATTTAGGGCTTATTGTATTTATACTGCCCGGAGTATCGCTGCTGATCATGAGACAACGACAGAACAAAATCCAGCATTTCCGAGGATTGCTGTATCACAAATTAACGGATGCCATTCTTGGAATGGCCGATTGGACAGGAAGCGGCAGACAATTGGATTTTGTTAAAAGCTATGAAGCGGATCAACAAATCATTGAAGAAAATGAACAAGCCATTAAGCGGTGGGAGCGATGGAGAGCTTTTATAGGACAATGTATCGCTGGACTTACCCTGCTATCCGTCCTCTTTTGGGCATACAGCCAGGTTAAAGGCCAACTAGTTCCCGTCACATGGCTGGCTGCTTTGGTGCTGGTTGTATTTCCTGTTACGGATATTTTCCTGTCTGTACTTTCAGCAGCGGATAAGTTACCTCAATATAAACGCTCGCTTTCCCGTCTTCAAGCTATCGATCGATTGAGGGCTCCCTCTTCTGAAGAAGATCATGGCGCAGCGCCGCTAGATGATCCATCTCAGGTTAATTTGGAAAGCATTCATATCCAATTGAACAACGTGTTTTTCAAATATGATCAGACCGATTCATGGGTTGTGAAAAATCTGAGCCTTGACATTCCACAAGGTAAAAAAATAGCTATAATCGGACGCAGCGGAGCAGGCAAATCGACCTTGTTCAAGCTCCTGTGCGGGGCATTACTGCCAAGTAAAGGAAGCTTAACCATCAACGGTCAAGAAATAAACAGTTTGCACCAGTTGCTGGGGCGGCATATCGCCGTTCTCAATCAAAAGCCCTATTTATTCGATACAACCGTAGCCAATAATATTCGACTCAGTAACAAATCCACTGATGAACACGAGCTGCAAGAAGCAATTGCACAGGCCAGGCTTACCCGCCTTCTACAAGAACTGCCTCTTGGCGAACAGACAATGATGCATGAAGCAGGCAGCCGCTTTTCCGGAGGCGAGCGTCAGCGTGTAGCACTGGCACGCATATTATTGCAACAATGTCCTGTAGTATTGCTGGATGAGCCGACTCTGGGGCTTGATCCTGTAACTGAAAGGAAGCTGCTGTCCACCGTATTTCAAACGTTAGAGGGCAAGTCACTTATTTGGGTAACACATCATCTGGTAGGGATTGAACGTATGGACGAAATTATTTTTATAGATGATGGGGAAGTTGTGATGCGCGGCACCCATCAGCAGCTTTATGAGCAAAGCTCCAGATACAGAAAGCTCTATGCTCTCGATAAACCATTTCTTGAAAATCTGAAACTGAGTCGGAGCTCGTCACAAGCTAAGGCTGAGCCCGCATTCATTGACCCGCATAATCAAATTCATACACTAAAATAAGAGGGCAAGTCGAATGCATCCATTCGATCTGCCCTCTTTCTCATTCATTCAGGAATACAAATATTTTCCTTTCAAAAACTCTTTTATCTCATTTTCGGTAACTGTTCATGCCAAAATTCATTCCACACCGTTACTTGAATTTTTTTCGCCATTAGGAAAGCCCACCTTCTCAGGTGGACTAAAGCTTATCTCTTCCTTTTGGATTCCAAATAATCAACGAAATTGGGGTACATAGGGGACAACTCGACTCATAGCCTCTTGTTTCTGCTTATCACCGACATGGGTGTAGATTTGAGTTGTTTGTATACTTGAATGCCCCAGCAATTCTTGCAGCGTTCTTATATCTGTCCCCGCGATCACTTGTAGAGTTGCAAAAGTATGTCTCAGCTTATGACTGCTAAGTGATTTGCCTTGAACTTCTCTATATTTCTTTTTAAACTCTGAAAAGTTCGTTTCAGCAATCTTCTGTATCATTCGAATTGTAATGCGCCGACCAAACTGAGAGATGAAAAAGGCTTGCTCCGTATCCTTTTTCGGTTGAATACGTTCATCCAACGCCAAATTTAGTATATAAACCAATTGCTCCGGAAGTGGGATTGTCCTCCATTTCCTCCCTTTGCCATTGACCTTCAAATCATGGGTCGATTGATTGAAATCGGTCAGGTTCAATTTGCTCAGCTCACTGACGCGCAGCCCGGCATAGCTCATTAGAAGAAACATAGCTACATTTCGTATCTGGTATTTTCCAACAATGGATTCAATGAAATTAGATAACTGCGTTTCCTCTAAATAGGACGGGATCTGTTGTTTTTCAACCTTTGATTTTTTTATAAGTAATGAGGGATTGATTGAAACATACTTGTGCTCAACCAACGCATTAAAAAAGGTGCGAACAGATGATAAATAACGATTTCTTGTAGAGTCTCCTGCCCCCCTTTGTCTTACTTGGGTAAGGAAGCGCATAATGTCGATGGATTCTATCTCTGTTATCGATTTGGGGGCAATTGCTTCTAAAAACTGCCGCGTATCCCCCAGATAGGCTTTTTGCGTTTGAGACGTAAATCCCTGATCCTTCATCCATATATCGAAAAATTGTATCAGTTCATCATCCAAGTAGTCTTGATCCATAATTTTGGGTCACCTTTTCTTTGCAATTAAGTAAACTTAGTGGTCATTTATACTTTAAAAAATAGATATAAAACGAAATTACGTGAAACAATGGTTTAGCGTAATTTTTATTCGAAAAAAAATGATTAATTTCTTGCTATAAGCCCTTATTTTTCTCGTTATTTAACTCCCGCTTCTAAAAATGGTTGATACATCATTAGAGCGTGATTTTCGGTAATATATTGATCGTCAACCAATTCCTTATTTTCATTAAACACTCGTCGATAAATAAGATTATGTCTCATATAACCGCCCCAATATTCTTGTGTAATTTTATGATCTCTTTCGTAGATCTCATAACTATTCCGCGGCTGAGCAACCGTCTTCCATTCACCCACTAATTGATCCTCTGTTAAATAAATTTGTAATTGATAGGGCTGTTGGGTAGAATTATATATTCTTAAATCCAAATAATTATAGGCACAGGTTGCTCCGCTGCCGAATGGCTGACTTCTATTGGAATCGGGGAAAGCATCATAACTATGACGATGTCTTTCTGAAATTTCCAAGGGCGTATGCAAAGTCATCCAATAGATCAGATTAGATAATTGACATAATCCCCCTCCCACTCCATGCTTAAACCCACCGTAAAATAGGACCATTCCGTTCACATATCCCTTTTTACTCGTTGGACGACCAATTAGTTTCCAATAGGAGAAAGTTTCACCTGGATTAATAACTATTCCATTGATTTTTTGTGCAGCTATTTTGAGGTTTATGATCTTATTATGCTGAAGCCACATATCTACTTCTTTCAACTGTCTGAGTAATGGGGTCTGATGCTTCATTATCGTGAAGGGTAAGGGATTTGCCTGAAACCCTTTTGCGAAATGAATTTTCCCAAAATACCATTCCAGATATCTCTTACAGCTATAATAGATTGTGCCTAAGGTTAGTCTTAGCTTTGATCTTTTTATAGGCTTCAAAGGATCTCCCCCCTAAATTAACATCCTTCCAAACTCTTCGTTCTGCTAGAAAGTCACAGTTTCTTTTATGGCAGCCCATTGTATTTGCGGATTTAAGTCACTATCAACAGTCACAGTTCCAACAAAAATATCATCTGTTTGCGGATTCTCTAAATAATGTTCGATAGTAAATTTAATAATCTTGGACGTATGTAAGCTTAATAGATCATTCTTATCTATCCAGAATAATTCTCCTTCGTCAGAAGCAATATAGTTCATATGCTTGGTATCCCCAAAATATACATACTGCTGTCTAATTTCTCCACTGTTACTCTCTATCAGTATATATTTAAGTCTAAAATTCTCAATATCACTCTGTATAAATCCTGTTTCTTCTTCAATTTCTCTAAAGCTGGCCTTCATCGGAGAATTTAGCTCTTCATAGTCAAGATGTCCCCCAATACCGCCCCAAAATTCAAAATGAAACAGCTTGCTTCTAGCTTTTTTCATCATCAATACTTTGCTTTGATTACTTAAAAATGCGGTAGCCATCTGTCTTACTTCCATAACTATCTTCCTCTGCTTCTCTTAATTATTTGCAGTATGTAGATTACGAAATTAGGTCCTTAAAAGTGTTGTAATATTCTTTTTTAAATCTTCAAATACTGGTCTTTGTACTATGCTTATATTGTCAATTTCAACTTCTTCTATGTTCATAAATTGTAATTTTAGCGATTCTTTATTAGTATCATTAAATATTAACGTTATATCGTCTTCGGCCACTCTACCTTCTAAATCAGCCTTGGCATTAAAAATAAACATAACAAAAACAACTTCATTGCCATCCGGATAGCGATATTTCATCCTCGATCCACTATAAACCGTATAAAGTTCATGTTCACTTACCACTAAACCAGTTTCTTCGAGCACCTCACGTCTCATAGTCTCTTCAATGGATTCACCAGCCTCCATTGCCCCTCCAGGAAGTCCCCAGTTGCCATAGTCCGATCTTTTTTGAAGTAAAATTCTGCCCTGCTTATCCCGGATGATGGCTCCACCTGTAACTAAAGTTCGCATTTTTGAATAGTCCTCTCAGCTATTAAGAACCATGATATTCCTTTATTAATTCATTAAATACATCTATGGGTTTCAAATAGTCTATCGGTTTATATATGATTCTATTGTTTTCCTTGTTTAGTTCATGAAAGTCAGGGATAGCCCCTCGCGAGTATATGCTGTCCATTAACTTAACCGCCTCGACCATAGTCCCGAGTACACTACGATTATTCGTATTAGATATTTTTATATCCGATATCTCTCCAATATACGAATCCATCCATTTTTCCTTAAAGCCTTCAACGAGCAAATAGTCCTTAAGTGCACTTGAAAATATATTTTTTATATCTTTGCCCTGATTACCTCTAATTTTCGATATGGTAACACTTAACCGAGACTTATCGTTCACAAATATAATGTATTTTTTTCTATTCATAATAAAATTATTGGCATGCCAGCTGTACATTTCATCCTGTTCAATATTTGGCAAGGCATCTACATTAGTGTTCATTTCTTTCATCAATGCTTTGGTAGGTCTTATAATCATGTAACTTGTTACCTCATTTCAATTCTTTGTAATGACTAGCTATCAAATCAGCACATCACTCATTGTACCATATACAGGTATTATGAAGCACGAGCTCATTTGTCAGGACTTACTGGGACAATAGTTACTATATAACTAAAAAAAATCCGCGCTGGGCGCGGACTTTTATTATAATATCATACTTTATAAGTTTTCAGCGGAGCTGAAGAAGTTTGATATTGCAAGAAAAGATACAGCTTAGACACGAATGTCTCTTCCTCGAAAGAACTTCGATCAGAAGCTTTTCTTATACTATGCCTTAGAATAAATAAAAAACCTGCCGCTAAGGGCAGGTTTCGGTTTAATTACAATTTTACAACGTTCTCAGCTTGCGGTCCGCGTTGGCCTTGAACTACGTTGAATTCTACACGTTGACCTTCGTCAAGTGATTTGAAGCCGTCGCCTTGAATTGCGGAGAAATGTACGAATACGTCATTTCCACCTTCTACTTCGATAAAGCCAAATCCTTTTTCTGCATTAAACCATTTCACTGTTCCTGTTTCCATTTTAAATGACCTCCAAAATTTTATTTAACATGTATTTTTCTAAACAAACAAAAATCACACATTGGAAAAAGTACCATTAGACAAATGATAACCTTTTTCAATATGTGAATTTAAGGTTTAACTTTGTTTGTATGGACATCATATCATAAGGACAAACCCAATGCAACCTTATTTCGAAAAATTTTTCTACTCTGGCTGAAAACCCACAAAGATACAGAATTTGAGCTATATATATTATGAATATTATTTTATTGTAACCATCTCGGCGCCCACCAATTCCATCTGCCCATTAATCTCATTAAAGATGGAACCAAAACCATTCGGATCACTGTAGCATCAATCAAGATCGCTGCTGCTATGCCAACCCCCAGCTGTTGCACTCCAATAACTTCTCCGAAAGCAAAAGGTCCAGTAACAGCAACCATAATTGCAGCTGCTGAGGTTATGATTCTGCTGGTTGAAATCACTCCTACAAGCACCGCACGGTCATTATCTCCTGTCTGCCTGTATACCTCGTAGATTCTTGACACAAGAAACACACCATAATCCATGCTGACGCCAAACGCTAATCCGAAAATAAATACGGGAATCATTATTGCGATACTAACCGGCTCCATTCCCAAGTTGCCTTCCACAAAAACCCACACCAGAAAACCGAACGATGCACCCAGACTAAGAAGATTCATAAAAATAGTTTTAAATGCAATAAGAACGGATCTAAAAGCTGCAAACAATACGATAAAATTGGAAACTAAAATAAAGAGGCACACATACTTAAGGTTGATAAATATTTCATCAAATACTTCTTGTTGGTACTTTACTTCTCCACCCAACAGGAATTTAATGTCTGAAGATTCCCCTTCCCGTTCCCAATGCCGGACCCAATCCATCGTATCCTTGGATGTAGACGTACCCTGCAAAGTCACATGCACGAGCATTCGGTTTCCTTTTATAAATGGTTGCAGCGCGGGTTCATATTTCTTTTTCATAATTGGATTTTGGGAAAGTGCATATCCCTGCTCAGGCAACATCTTCATGCTGGAAAAAACCGAATCTATCCGCTGAACACTCGAATCGCTTTCTAATTTTCTTATGATAGCGTAGGCTTTTAACCAGTCATCTTTAGTGAAGCTGATCGCCTTCCCTTGAATTACCATATAAACCTGTGAAGTTGAAGGAGTTACAAAATGGGTTTGATAGCTTTCAGCAGCCATTCGGGAATCGTAGCCAAGTGGCAAGGATGAAGCATCCGGAATAGCTAATTTCATCTTGTTTAACGGCAGCAAGCAGCTAATCAACAATAATGAAGCCAAGAGGCACATTCGAACAGGTCTTTTCATTACAAACAGTGCTATAGAATACCAAATATTTGTTTTACGAAAATTCGGCACAGACTTACTTTCCGCTTGAATAGCTGGCCACAATATAAATAATAGCGCTGGGAGCAAAGTAAGGGTTAACAATACCGACACGAATAGTACTGTCATAGCCCCCATAGCAACTGTAGTAAACATAGGAAGTGGAATAAGCAGGAGACCAAGCAAGCCTAGAAACAGAGTAACCGCTGAAACTAAGACAGCCCTGCCAGCGGTCTTCATGGTTATGATTAATGCTTGATCAGCAGCATTTTTCTCTAATTCCTCACGAAACCGACTGACTATCATTAACGCAAAGTCGATGCTAAGAGCCAGCCCTACCATAGGAATAACATTTAACACAAAGTTAGATAGGTCGACTACGGCACCCATCCAATACATCATTCCCATGGTGCCAATAACACCGGTCACTCCAATAATAATGGGAAGCATAGCGGAAACAATGCCTCCAAATGCAAACCAGAGAATGACGAAGGCCGCCGGTATTCCTATCATTTCGGCTTTTTTCAAATCATTCTGGCTAGCCTGGTTAACATCCGCCTGAATCACAGGTTTTCCAGTCATTTTCACCACAAAATCTTTATTTTCTGGCAATCGCCTGCGAACTTCTTCAAGCACTGGCTTCATTTCATAGGGCTTATGTTCAAATTCAAGAACGGCATAGGCCAAGTCCCCGCTGAACATCCCCTTATTTTCCATCGGAGAAGTTACTTTGCTTAACCCTTCCATCCCTTGCAGCTGAAGCAAGCTTTGCTGAATGAACTGATGGAATGGCTCGGAAGACAGATGTCCTTTGTTTTCAAACACTAGAATAATAGGATTTTCTAGAATATGAAAGTCTGAAGACAACATATGTTGAACTTTGATAAAGGCCCCGTCCGGTGTTAAACCATGATCCTTTAGGACATCAGGCAGCTTAGAGGCATAGGCTCCGAAAAAAGTGAAGAACAAAACCCAAATGAGGATGATTGATTTCGGATATCGAAGGGAGAGGCTTGCAAGCTTATGATATCCCATGAGTAAGAGCTCCTCTAATAACAGATTTGCCGTCAATCTAATACTCAATTTCTTTGATCCTGGTCGCTTGAACCATGCCTGAGGCCAAGCCCGGAACGAGATTCGCTAATCCCGGAAGAAATCGGGGCATAACGGGTAAACCTAGCAGCCATTGAAGAAAACGTCCCCACCGTAAGGGACTTTTGAACTCTCGTTGAATAGACAAAGCGTATCGATGCTGCCACATGGCAAGGGACAGCTCCCCGCGCAAATAGCTATCCGCTAGAGGTAGGCTTAGGCGGGCGGATCGCAGCGCCATCGACATTCCATCTCCGCAAAGCGGCGGTATCATAAGTGCTGCATCCCCTATTAGGGGGATCATATCCCATGGATTAGGCTTGCGGCTTAGCCCAACAGGAGCAACGGCTGCCTGAGTGCCATCGATCGGAGTGGCTTGCCCCAGCTTTTGATAAAGCTTGGAGTTCCTTCGAGCGGCAGCGTCAATCAGCCCCAAAATCGTTTTTTCACTGTCTCGAAAAGCATTCTGTGTCAGTAGTGCGGCAACATTGACGAGACCGCCTTCTATCGGGGAAATGCCCATATAACCTCCGGAAAAAAAATAGAGCTCTACAACCGGCTCCATTTCAATGCCCATATAATGGGATTTGACTCCCATATATGTATTTTTCGCCGCACCAACAGGCCTATACCCTGGAAGTCCTGTACGATGGTTGGAGCCCCATGCTGCAATAACAGCCCTTACTTTAACTTTATTTAGGGTCCCCTCTTGTTTGGTCTCAATCATGTAGCCATTGTCTTTGGGATACACGGCGGTGACCGTTGTTGACGTCTGTATATGCACGCCTGAGCTTAGCGCTGCTTTGTGAAGAGCTGGGTCAAGTGAGTATCGGCTCACGCCCAAAGCCAATCCGGTTAAAGGAATTTCTACAACATCTCCGTGGCTAAAAATTAATCGTATCCGATTGATATAACTTGGATTCAGTGATTCAACAGATTCCAGCAAACCAAGAGTATTCAATGTTTTTTGGGATTCTGGGGAAAGAAATTCTCCACAAACCTTGTGGCGGGGGAATCGCTGACGATCGATTAATACAGTATCCCATCCCCTGTCTGCTAAAGCTTTGGCCAAGCTGCTGCCGGCGATACCTGCGCCAAGAACCGCTACATCCGGGATGCGACTCATCCTTTTCAACTCCATTAATTGAATTATTCCTTATTTTTCCGAATGATGACTACATATCGAAATAACGGTCTCCAGGCATAACACATTCGCGTCAGGCCCAATGCTTTCCCGAGCCGCTTCCAGTCTGCCGATCGAAATCCTTTGGCCACAGACAGAGGTCCATCATGTAAAATATACCGGTTATTCGAAATCAAGCGTGCAGTAATCCACACCGCTGCCCAAGCAATCCAATGGCGATGAATGTCATTGATTACAACACCGAGTTGAGACGTCTTTAACATTTTATCTACTACTGCCGGAAGCTCCTCGGCTGCAAAATGATGAACAAACTGCGTTCCCGTTATCACATCCGCATAAGCATCCGGCAGAGCAAACAAATCATGCTGCATCACGTGAATCCGAGGTTCGTTAAGAAAGAGCTGCTTAGCCTCTTCACAAGCCTCCTCAGTTATGTCGACTAATGTAATCTTTAAATCAATCCGATTCACATCGGCCCACTGCAAGAGATAACGATTTACATCCCCGGACCCTGATCCGATATCCAGAATGGATAATCGTGATGGCTTGCCTGCCTCCGCCCATAATTGCCGGACACCATACAATGTTGGCTTGGCAGCACCGAAGATTCGATTAAGCCGTCGAAGATGCTGCAACGCTTCCCGAAGCTCCGGCCCTCCTATTGAAAAGTCATCCATCAATTCCAATTCAATCGCCCGGTGTCGCAGCCATCTAAACAATTGCGCCACTTAGAAGCTCCTTGTGAATGATGGCGGAAGGAAGATAATTAATCTTGATCATCTCTGCCGTAAGCCCAGGTCCAAATGCCAGAGCTATTCCACTCGTCGGTCTGGATCCGACTCGTGTCAGCTCTTGTCTTATCTCATGAAGCACGAACAGAATGGTGGCAGAGGATACATTTCCGTAATTGCGAAGAACGTTAAGGCTCGGTCGGACTTGCTCATCCGTGAGCTCAAACCTTTCCTGCAGTATATCCACAATCCCTCTGCCTCCCGGATGAATAGCCCATAGGTCTGGATTTCCCTCTTCACCGAACATTCGTTCCACTTCGACGGGAATCATCTTGCCTATCAGTTTAGGAATGCTCGGGGACAAATAAAGATCAAAGCCGTAATCACCTAATTCCCATATCATTTCATTGGCAGAATCCGGCAGAAGAACGGTATGTTCTCTGCCTAATTGAAAAATGGCTTTATGATTAGGTCCCGGGGTGCCTACAATACAAGCTGAAGCACCATCACCAAAGAACGAAGTCGCGAACAAGGATTCCCGTACACTGGAGGGTTGAATGTGAAGTGTGCATAACTCTACACAAACAATTAAAACTTTGGCGGATGAATTCCCCGACACAATCTGCTTCGACAGGCAAATGGCCTTCAGCCCGGCAGCACAGCCGATAAAGTTAAGCGGAAGCCTGTTCACTGTAGCGGCTAGTCCTAACTGTGTGACCAAGACTGTATCCATACCAGGAAGAAATTGCCCGGTGCAGCTGACCGTAATCAAATGAGTAATTGCAGAAACGTCGACATCTCCATCCAATAAAGCTTTTTTCGCAGCCTCCAACCCCAACGGTACAGACTCTCTTTTATAGATTTCCATTCGATCTGCGGTTGTAGGAACGTCATCTAGTGAGTTACGCGGAAAATAACGGCAATCTGAGGCCGATTGAAGTAAGTTAGGTTCACAAGTGTAGCGTGTCTCCACACCGCACTGCTTGAATATTCTCTTCGCCCAGCGTGCAGAATCAGGCGTTTCCTTTAAGGCTTCCGCCAGTCTTTGTGCTGTATCAGCTTGATCGATCCGATTAGCCGGTACAGCCGTACCCATTCCCAGCAGCGCAATGATTGGATCAGAATGCTCCATTTGGTTGTATCCATCCCCTCGCACAATTTCCTACTATCCAATTAACAGTCGGACATGTTATTAAACATATATATTCGTTTATTCTTTTCAATATGACGTTAAGACGTTAGTCGTTATTTATAAGAAATAAATATCAAAAGGCAGCCCCATTGTATGGAACTGCCCTATGATTGAATACAAATAAACCTCTAAGCTTCAATTATTTTTAAAGGCCTTTTAGCTGGTCCTTCCAGCACTTCACCCTTGTATGAAAATCTTGAACCATGGCATGGGCAATCCCATGTACGTTCTCCATGATTCCACTCAACTTCGCATCCCATATGAGTGCATGTGGTGTCCACCATATGTAATTGACCTTGCTGATCCCGGTAAGCCCCCGCTCTGTTTCCATTTACTTTAACCACGGACCCTTCATCGTTTCCTAAGTCCTCAGGCAATTTGTGAATCATTTCAAGCTTCCCGGTTATGAAATGTTTGGCTACATCTGCATTTTGCACGATGAACGTTTTTATACTTGGATCTGCATGAAATCTGCCTGGGTCGAACAGTTCTTCGTAGGGACTTTCTTTTCGTGTAACCATTTTTTCTATTAATAAAGCCGCCGCTGTACCTGTAGTCATTCCCCATTTCTTATATCCCGTGGCAACCAGAATATTAGGAGTATCTGCTGAGGTTCGCCCTATGTACGGCAGCTTGTCCAATGTAGTCAAATCTTGAGCTGACCACCGGTAAGCAATTTCTTTTAAACCAAAATGCTCTTCTCCAAAAAGTTTCAAAGCTTCATAATGCTTAATCGTGCAGATTCCTTGCCCCGTTTTATGATTCTCGCCTCCTATTAATATGAATTGTTCTCCATTGACCGTTGCAGATCTGAGGGATCGTTTGGGATCTTCCGCACTTATATACATGCCTCCAGGATAGTCTTTGTTTGTTCTAACCCCTAGTACATACGATCTCTCAGCATACATCCTGGCAAAGTAGAAACTCCATCCATCTATAAAAGGAAAATGGGAGCATGAAACGACATGACCGCATGTGATTTTGTATCCATTGCTTGTTATGACAGCTGCCAGGTTCCCTTTCTCAACATTAATGGCTTCTGTATATTCATAAATTTGTCCGCCTTGTTTGATAATTTGATTGACTAAAAAAGTTAAATAGGCAACCGGGTTAAATCTGGCTTGATTGGGCATGACAACGGCGGCTTTGGTTTGAAAAGGAAGCGGCGTTTGATCTACGTAAGAACCAGGTATTCCCAATGCCTCGTAAGCTTCGAATTCAGCGGTTATTTTGTTCACCTGTTCATCTGAATTTGTGTAAACATAAGCATCTTCCTCTGTAAAATCACATGAGATTTGATGCTCTTGTATGGTCTTCTTAATAAATTGCAAGGCCTCTGCATTGGCTTCGTAATAATGTTTGGTTTGTTCCTTGCCGAAGTGAGAGATGAATTCATCATAGATCAGATCATGCTGTGCAGTGATTTTGGCCGTAGTATGCCCCGTGGTTCCTGTAAGCAGTTGTCCCGCTTCAATTAACGCCACTTTGAGTCCCTGTTTGGAAAGAAGGTAAGCAGTTGTAATACCGGAAATTCCCGCACCAACAATCGCAACATCCACTTTGATATCCTGTGTAAGCTTAGGGAAGTTTGGGACATTAGTAGAAGCGAGCCAATAAGATTCTGGAAACTGTGGAAGGTTTAGTTGAGGTATGGATTGTTCAGCCATCGTAGTATGATCCCCTTCTGCCATTTTTTTCATAATATATCCATTCCTTGTTTTTTATATACGAATGGATGCATAGCAGACCGACCACAGCCATAACTGCTGTATCCCGGAAGTGAAGGATAGCGGAAGTGTTTGTTCCTCTACTACCTGAAAAGCTCAAAAAACAGAGAAATAACGGAACCAGCTTTTCCGTTATCTCTCTGTTTTTGTGCATAATGCTCCTATTGGATCAACATAACGGAATTCCTGCTTCCGCTATCACCCCAATTTGGAGGTGGAAGACGAAATAACGGAAATTTTGTTCCGTTCAAATCCATCTGGGCCTATTAGCTTCGCCGCTGTCCGTATAAAATCCCCACAAGATCATGCAGTCTCTTGAAGATCTATGATCTTGGGCTCTTGGCAAGTAAGTGTGGTGAGGCTCGCCAATTCTCACTCCCATTTTATGTAAAATGAATTTTTCTCCACAAGATTCACCTTACATAAAATGGTAAAAAACTTCATCTCCTAAGACTTGCTTAATTAGTTTACATAACATTATTTATGTTAACATAATTGCGAGATTCGATCCTCCCCGAACAGGATTCCCTACAAAACTCGCACTTCCCACTTTTCCCAGTTGTAGAAGGAAGATTATATGCATCGGATTTGGCTGCCTAACTCAAATCTTACAACTTATTACTTTGCAGCAGCTGGTTCCTTATCCATTCATTACGCACCAATCCATCGCCTTCCTTGTAAAGCTGATGAAACAGCAATCCCCTGTACTCCTTAATTAATTCCGTACAACTTTCATCATAAATAAGGTTGGTAAGTTCGTATGGATCTTGGATCAAATTGTATAATTCATCGACATCCGTTGTGTTCCAAATATATTTCCACTTCTCCGTACGCAGCATTCTTTGGGTGAACAAGCCAAATTGTTGACCGTTATAGGTCGAAACCACTTCCGTCCTCCAATCAGCAACGGACTCATCTTCCTTGAGGAGAGGAAGCAATGATCTGCCATGAAAGAATGACGGCGCCGGCAGTTCCAGAACTTCCAATAAGGTTGGCGGGATATCCAACATATTATAGACGAACTGGTCGCATCGATGTCCCCTCTTTGCTACTCCCGGGTATTTAATAATAAGCGGAACTTTTACTACATCATCATATAAAATATAATGTTTATCCAACATCCGGTGTGAACCGCACATATCGCCATGATCGGAAGTGAGGATGACTATTGTATTCTCCAATGCTTTAGTTTGTTCAAGAGCTTGCAGCACCTTTCCTATTGCATCGTCTACTTGACTGATCATACTATAGTACCGGGCAACAATCGGAGCCCAATCCTCCCAAGTAAAATCTTGAATTTGCCAATTATACAGCTGCTGCCGCTGGATATATGGTTTATTGTTGAAGGTTTCGTTAAATCCTCCCCATTGCGGGATATCCTCAGGACTGTACATGTCTGCGAATTTCCCTGAGGGTCTGCAGGGAAGATGGGGCTCGGTAAAATGAAGCTGCACATACCAGGGATCTTCAGATTTAACCAACTCCCGAATAGAAGCACTTGCCTGATCAGCGAGCCAACGGGTTTTGGAATGCTCTACTGGAATGGGATCACGTTCACCGAAGTAACCCGCATCGTATCGGACATTAGGATAGGATCGCGCTATCAGTTCCTTATATCCATCATATCCAATATAGGTATCATATCCGTACTCTGTAGGAGGCAGCGTTGGATGTACATCCCATTTACCGAGGAAAACCTTTCTATAGGAGTGATTATTCAAATCCCTTGGCCAAGCATATTCCGTAGGCTCCAAAGCTGGAATGCTCAACCCACTGGTATAATTCCATAGGGCTCCAAAGGCTTCAGGGCGCCGTCCATTTATCAATGCCTGCCTGGAAGGACAACAAATCGGGATTGGAGTATAAGCATTCGAAAACCAAACACCCTCCGAGGCTAAACGATCAATATTGGGTGTGTATACAGGATATTGCTTCCCCGCACCAACACAATCATAACGGAGTTGATCAAGCATGATAAACAAAATGTTTGGTTTATTCAACCTAACCCCTCTTTTCCTTCAACGCTGTCGCAAAATACAAATCGTGCAAACCCAAGACTCGGGAAGCCTCGATGCCACAATTGTTGTCACAATTAACTGTCACCATGCACATCAACCACATTCCCACCGGACTGATGGGATCGTATAGCAGCTTCGATTACTTCCTGCGCAGCTAATGCCTCCGCCCCTGAGCCTTCAATCTCTGAGGGAGGGACATTCTGCTTGAGCTGCTCAATGAACCGTTCGATCCGATTGCGAAACGTATCGTTGAAGCCCTGCATGCCTCGCATTATTGAGTTGCGCATAACCATCGTTTCGCTGCTTTTATGAGGATATAAGGTGATGCCTTCATACACGTTCTCTATCACGAAACGTCCTTCCGTACCAGCTGCCTCGCACCACTCGATCGGATGCAGCATGGACATGTCATAACTGCCTGTCAGATGTCCGACGGCTCCATTGGCAAATTCCAAATTAACACTGGCTGTAGACCATGTCTTGCGACCAGGAGCTTTATTCATAAAGGCCTGCACCCGCGCCACATCACCAAAAAAATAACGCATCACATCGATCGAATGAGGATGAAGCGCTCTCATATGAAACCACTCGGTGAAATCAGCTTTGTTATCTATCGTAAGTCTCATATTGATAAACAACGGCTTGCCCAGTAAATTCCGATTGATCCATTCTTTGCCCTTCTCTGCGGCCGGGGTAAATCGGTGGTTCAAATTACAACCAAAACGTACACCTTTTGCCTTTGCAGCTTTCACCATTATTCTGGCTTCTTCGATGCTGTTAGAAATCGGCTTCTCCACAAGCACATCCTTACCGGCTTCGATGGCGAGCATGACCGGCTCATAGTGGTGACTGCCTTTTTCTACTCCTCCAGTAGCAACACAAACCATATCTATTTCCTCTTGATCCAATAAACTTCTGAGATCCGTATAAGCCTTTACCCCATAGATCAGGGAAGCTTCCCTGACACGTTCCTCCATCAAATCGCAGACGGCTACTAATTCAGTGTCTGGATGCTGGCTGTAATAGCGGCAATGAATTTTGCCTATGTTATTGACTCCGACAACGGCTACCCGAATCATTCAAATCCCTCCTCGAACAATTAAATCTACACAAAATCTAACCGCACCACATTAAGCAGGTGCGGCGCAATTGCATCCGTTTTTTATTATTTAAGCTGTTTAGCCTGTAGGGACCTTGCAGTGAGTGAGCTGCCGATATGCAAGGTATCGTAAGCTTGTTGGGATGAAGTAAACGGCTCATCGCCTTTACCATGCCAACCAAGATTCGTATACATGGGATTGGTTCGCCCGGTTTGCTCCTCCCGTTTACGTATATACGCATCCATCCTCGAAGTAAGCAGCTCTACAATCTCGGTCTCTATTTCTGCCACATTGTTATTTTCTTGCGGATCCTCGATCAGATTATAAAGCTCCACCTCAGGTTTGAAATGGAAGTCAGGCTCCAGGGAACGGATCAGCTTCCAATGTGGGGTTCGCCAGCCATGCTTGCGCATCCAGGTGCATTCAGTGATATAGAATTCGCTAACCCGACGTTCCGGGTTATCATTAATCATCGGAACAAGGCTTTGACCATCCGCGTCTAGCTGCACATCGAGCTCCATCAATTCCAAAATTGTCGGCATAATATCGCTAATAACTGTCACATCTGAGATCCGTTTTCCGGCAGGGACTTTACCAGGAAACTTTATAATTAACGGCACGACAAGCGTACAATCATAAAGACCGTGATGATCAAAATAGCAATCATGCTCATAAAGTGTTTCTCCGTGGTCCGATGTCACTATAATTAATGTATCCTCAGCTAGTCCCAAAGTATGGACGGTTTGCAGCAGATTTTGAATACATGAGTCCATATAGGCGACTGCACCATCATATTGAGCACTCACATACTCTTGATCGGTTACACCTTCGGGAATCCACGATTTCAGAAAATCGGCAAAAGGCTTGAAGTTGTAGACTGGATCCATGGAATGGTTGGCGGAATCATGCTCATCCCCTCCATAGAAGATGCGCTCATACGGCTTTGGCGGTAAGTAAGGCGAATGCGGATCCATATGCCGCAGGAACAGGAAGAAGGGTTTGTCATCATCAGCCAGCCTGTGAAGCTCGGGTATGGTTACATCGTTCAAGTTTTCCGCTTTGGGACATTTGCCTTGTTCATTGGGCATCCAAGCTTCATACTCTAAGTAGTTGTCAAAACCTCGCGAGGACGGATTTCCAGTGAATCCTACGCATGTCGTGTTATATCCAATGTCGCTCAGTACCTCCGCTAGCGTCTGGGCTCCAACTGCACCTTTATGCCGCAGCGCAACCACATCCGTACTGAAGCAATCTTTACCCGTAAGCATGCTTGCATAGGCCGGAGTAGTCGGAATACTTGGACTGAAGTGTTGTTCGAATAACACGCCTTCGCCAGCCAGCTTATCCAGATGTGGGGTCGTTAATTTGCCGTATCCATAAGAACTCATGCGATCCCGGCGCAAGCTATCAATCCCGAAGAGAATCAGATTTGGCTTTCTTTTGGATGTTGAGGGCATTCCATTCATTCTCCTTTTGTAAGTATGATGTATTAAAATCGATGCATCTACCGCAACTATCGAGCACCAAGCTGTTTCAAGCAAGCGTTCAAATAACCATATGTTTCAGCGGCTATAATCGAGATTTGGGCAAGCGTGTGCTCCGGCTTCGCTCCTATGACTTCGAGCACTACAGGCCCATCATAGTTGTTGTCCACCATCGCCTTGCAGTAGGCAAACAGATTGATGTCACCGCGCCCGCATGCTTGCATCTCTATGGCACCAGGCCCCTGCTCCCGTCCTTTGCAATCGCGAATGTGGATATGCTTGACGCGACTTATGACTGCTGGCAGCGCTACCTCTGGATTCTCATTGGCGCGGTATATGTGACTTGGATCCATATCGATGCCGAAAGCGCTTGAGGAAACCTCTGAAATAGCACGCAAGGTTGTCGGTGTATCATGAATCGCTTGCCCGATATGAGCTTTCACACATAGCATCACCCCTAATGCTGCCGCTTTTTCCGACAATCTTTGGAGCTGGTCAATGGATTGCTTAACATCCTCTTCAATACCGGTTTTGCCTCCCGGACCAATGTTGATAATGGGAATACCAATCTCCGCAGCTGCCTCCAAAGCGTTCAATAATCGCTGCTCGTCTTTTACGCTGCCGAATTCCATAGAGAGGAAGCTTAATCCATTCTCTTGAACAACATGCCTTAGCTCAGCAGCCTGCTCCTTCCACCGGGTAAGATCCAAATGCTCGCACATGCCTTGAATCGCAGAAATTTCCACCCCATCATAACCACTAAGTGCAATGTGACGAACGGCTGTTGCGAAATCAAATTCCTTATAAAGAACTGAATTGACACCGAGTTTTATCATAATGAAACACACTCTCCCTATGGACGTCAGCTATTAATTAATGTTAATGCCGACATTTATTTTATATCATTAACAATCTCTAAGTCCTCTAATTTAATTAACCTCATTAAATATATAACAAATCACACACAGGCATTATTCAGATTTTATTTAATCTCATTAATTAATCTCAAATCCTCAATGAATCAAGTCTTCCCTGTCAAAAACTCGTTGTAAAAATCCATCTTCCGATTACATGGACAATGGATCACCGTGGAAGGCTGGAAGCGGATGAGGTCTGACTACAATTCCACCTTGCTCGTACGATTCGATAACCGCAAATGTATACTCCAGCACAGCAAGTGCATCCCTGCCGGAAGCCCGGATATGCTCTCTCGGAACCCCATTTGTAATATCCTCCAGGAAAGCATGCAGCCTATTGTTAAATGTCGTATTAAATTCTGTAACCCCAGATTCCGTTACTTCCGGTTGTGGATGCGCTCCTATGACAGGAACCCCCTTTTGCGCTCTCCAATACGAAACCTTTTCCACACAATTCTCTATGCAAAAGGTTCCTTTCGTGCCTCCAACCTCCATACTCCACCAGCCGCCTAACCCATAGGTAGCATCACCGCGTTGACTCAGCAAATAGCCTGCAGCACCACTCGCGAACTTAACATGAATACTATTTATGGAGACCATAATGTCACTGGCGCTTTTTCGGAAGCCTGCCTGATTAGAGAAAGTTTGAATGTGGGTTATATCCCCGCAGAAATACCGCATAACGCTGAATGGATGAGTCAAAAATGCTTTCATGTGGAAATAAGGCTGACCTTTATCCTTGGGTGACTTCGGAGCATTGTACATATCTTCACCGCCATTAAAGCCCATTTTATGTAGACAATACACGGTTTCACCGATATCGCCGGAATCCATGTACTGTCTGGCTTTTTCTGCGGGAGCTGTAAAATAATGATTCAGGTTGCAGCCCAGATATACATTTTTCTCAGCCGCGAACCTAACCAGCTCACGACCTTCCCGAATATCGTTAGCCAATGGTTTTTCGATTAACACATGCTTGCCAGCTTCAATCGCCTGCATCGCCGGCTCGAAGTGCCAGCTCCCATTATCGATACCGCCCGTAGTGACATCTATGATTTCCAGATCTGGCTCATGCTGCAGCATATCCTTCAAGCTATAATAGGCTCTTACTCCGTATTTATCCGCTGCTTTATCCGCCCTTTCCTTCACTACATCACAAACTGCCAGAACTTGTGCGAGCGGATCCTGTGAATAACATTCTGCATGGCGCATGCCTATTCCATTCATACCTACAATCCCTATTTTCAATGCCATCTCCACGTCCTCTAGCTTGCTTCCTAAGAAAATAGTACAAGCCGGGACTCCACCACCTTTCATTATTGTTTTACCCTGAAACATTCTCGGTCAGCTTACCTGCTTACAATGATAGGCTGTCATTCCAGACACTCTGGTCAACGCACCGACTTCCCATGCTGTGAGTACTCTCCCGCTCCTTCCAATGCGTCATACCTCTCACGCTGCGGATCGGCAATCCATGACTTCCAGGTTAAGCCAACCTTACCCAGAATCATTTCGATGCGCCGACGAAACGGCAGCTGTGCTTCATTGATTTGAATCATCATTGGATCCGGCCGTCCATTCAATTTGCTGGAAACGAAAGCATTAAGCTTTCCTTCCAATTCCTCAGCAATTTGAGGCAGCTTTTTCGCCAAATTGATTAGCTCCTCAGGATCCTGATGCAGATCATACAGCTCTAGGTCAGGTCGTTGAAAAGGTCCTAAATCATAATTTCTTATAAGCTTGTATCGCTCCGTCCGGATGGCCCTTGCCGCCTGCCATGCACATTCGCTCAAGAACACTTCGTCCAGAGTTCCTCCGGCTTCTCCACTTATGCAAGGCCATAGGCTTTGTCCATCCAGTATGTCCGGTATCCTAAGCGCTGACAGGTCAATCCCATCTCGTGCTTCCGCCGCAACCGCTTCCAGAATAGTAGGCATCAAGTCCGCATGCTGTACGAAGCCTTTAACTCTCTTTGCTGCCGGAATATGCCCAGGCCATCGCATTATTACAGGAACATGTACCGTTTGCTCATACAATCCGCAATGATCCCAATAAATATCATGCTCGGTTAAGCTTTCTCCATGATCGCCAAACAGGATTAAAAGTGTTTCCTCTTTAATGCCAATATTCGTCAAATAATCATCAAGCTCATGAATTAAATCATCCAAATATCGAATTTCGGCATCATAAAGCGCGCTTACATAATTCGCATCAGTGACAGGACCTAGCTGATTATAGTGGTGATGTTTAAAAAAAGGGTAAGCCGGGTGTCCATACGCCCGATTCATACTTGTATTTTCCGGAATAAAAGGATCTTTCCCTTCTCCATAAAATGGGGGAATATATGAGGCAGGCGGCAGGTAGGGAGTGTGGGCATCCCAATAATGAAGAAACAAGAAAAAGTCTTCATCCTTATGCTCCCGAATCCAAGGCAGTGCGAGATCATTAACCGTTCTGCCGTCAATCCACCGCTTCTTCCCGGAACTGTTCATATAATAGCGATACCCTCGGGCAAACCATTCCTTCATGTTATACAGGTTGTCAACTGCACCGGTTGTGAAGCCCGCAGCCTTAAACATGGACGGGAGCCATTCCACCGACTTGGCAAGGTAGGTTAGATCCGAGCCATGCGATACAATCCCTGTCGTCAGACCGATATTTCCGGTAAAAATAGCCGAATGAGCAACTTCTGTTGGAATATCAGCCGCATAGGCGCGTTCCATGAGCACACCTTCGGAGGCGATCCGGTCGATATACGGACTCGTCGGTTTTCCATAGCCATAGCAGCCGAGCCGGTCCGCCCGAAGCGTATCGAGCGAAATCATGATGATTTTCATCAGCCATCTCCCTCCAATAGCCCTCTCTTACTGGTTAAACCAGCTAGATCAGCTACCCGCTCCATTTCCTGACTTGCTGCCACACAGCTTTGCACAGATCCAACATCCACGTGATGAGTATACCGGGTAATCCATTGCACAATTTGAAGCGCATTAGCATGAACGGATTGCCGATCCGTATCAATCACAATGTCCGCTTGCTCCGGTTCCTCATAAGCATCCGAAATTCCGGTGAACATAGTGATTTCCTGACGCCGCGCTTTGGCGTATAATCCTTTTACATCCCTCGCTTCGCACACATCAAGCGGACATTTCACATAAATTTCCACATACCCCAGAATGTGATTCCGAAGATACTCCCGCATCTCCCGGTAAGGTGTAATGGCGGATACTAGAACAAGGACGCCGTGCTTGGACAGCAAATTCGCAACATAGGCAATTCGGCGAATATTTTCGAGACGATCCTCTCGGCTGAAGCCAAGACCTTTACAAATAGCCGAGCGGATTTCATCCCCATCCAGCAATTCTACCTGTTGACCTGCTTCTGTCAGCTGCTTGTAAATATGCTGAGCTGTTGTTGTCTTACCAGAACCTGAGAGGCCGGTAAACCAAAGTACATTACCGCTTGAGCTTTCCATGTACTTTCCCCCTATAAGCTTTCAAATAGAAAGCTTTCTTCACACTCATAAGCTGAGTTTCGCAATGACCCTTTTGAAGGTTGCCATGGCTTAACACCTCTTATCTCTATATTAGTGCCGAACAGCCAGATTATCATTGTCCATTCAGCCATTCATATGGTCGATGCGGCCTTCATTGCTTGGTTGCGCTATCCTTTCACTGAGCCTGCCGTCATTCCAGCTACAATCTTCTTATTGAAGAAAATAAACAGGATAAGTGGCGGGAGCGAAATCAACACGACATCAGCAAATAATAAATTCCATGAAGTGAGATACATGCTCATGAAATTATACAGAGTCAACTGAACCGTGGCATTCTCAGAACCTGGCAAGAAATAGAGCGGATTCACAAAGTCATTGAATATATTAACTGCCTGAATGATGATGATAGTCGAGGATACAGGTTTAAGTAACGGAAAAATTATATGGGTATACAGCTTAAACCCTCCACATCCATCCATAAAGGCGCTTTCATCGATATCACGCGGAATAGTTGCTGTAAAAGCCTTGTACAGGATGGCGCAAAATGGGAAATGCAGTGCAATTTCAACCAACGTAAGCCCTGTCAAAGTTTTGAACAAGCCTACTGAATTGAGCACCCATATAGTCGGTACAACAGCTGGAGGAATCATCAAGCCTGCAAGCACCAGAAAATTGAGTGTCGAAGCGGCCCTTCCCCTCTCTCTTCGCTGCAGCACAAAGCCAGCCAAAGAGCTCACAATAACCAATCCAGTAACCGACAGCACAGTTAGCAATGTACTGTTATAAAAGGCGCGTATCAGCATATTGTCCGTAGCAAGCAGTACCGTTTTATAATTTTCAATAATATGGAATGTATCCGGCCAGTACATGTTCATGTCAGCCGCTTTTGTACTCGATTTGAAGGAATTCACAATAACAAAATAAAATGGCACCCAGAAAATCAATGTTGAAAAAAGGATCATAATCAAGCTGATTATTGATTTTTGTACCTTATTGTTCATAGGTCAACCTCTCTTCTGTTCAAAAACATATATAAAGGAAATGCCAATAACGAGATGGCAATGAATAAAATGACATTACCTGCTGTGGCAAGACCATAGAAACCGGCTTGGTACTGTTTATAGATTATCGAAGCGATGAGGTCGGTGGAGAAGCCTGGCCCCCCTCTGGTCATAGCCCAAATCAGGTCAAAGGTTCTTAGACCGCCAATGAATGCTAGAATAATGACGGAGTTCATAGCGGGCCTGCTGAGAGGAAGCGTAATATGCCAAAAAGCCCTGAACGCATTTCCTCCATCGATTTTCAACGCTTCGTAATAATGCTGGGGAATCGATAAGATTCCCGCAATATAGATGACCGTAGCGATTCCAACTCCTTTCCAGACATCAACAAAGGCTACAGAAAACAAAGCCAATTTTGTATTTCCGAGCCAATCCGGTCCTTCAATGCCAATTGCAGCAAGGGCCGTATTGATGACACCTTGAGTAGGATGCATCATGGTGCTGAACGCAATCCCAACGGCAATCGTGCTCAATAAGGTTGGAAAAAACACCATAGAACGGAAATAATCCTTGAACCAAATTTTAGAAGTAAGGAGTGTGGCGATCAGAAGTGCAAGGACTACCTTCAATGCGCAGGTTACCACAGCAAATATAATTGTATTTTTGAAACCGATTTTTAACGATGATTCCTCAAAAAACATCCTGTAGTTGTCAAATCCGATGTATTGCCATTTCGTAAGCGTCCATCTGGTCATACTGAAAAAGAACGACATAATGGTCGGAAGCAAATAAAATACGAAATAAATAATGCCGGCGGGCAGCAAAAATAAATACGTGTACATTCGCTTTTGCGCTACTCTCATCATGATCTCCTCCGGTTCAAACTGATCCTGTTCAATTTAAAAAATCAGCCCTGCAAGGTTCTTGCAGGGCCTGTGATTATATTCATAAGTAAAAAAGCTTACCAACCCGGCAGATTAAGCTGCTGTGCCTGCTTCCTAACGTCCTTGTCGTAATCTGCGGCACCATCCGCAGGAGATTTCTGACCCGTTCCTACCTCAATTAAAATGCTCTCCAGGTTCGGCCCCTTTACAGGAGAAACAAATTCAAGGGCAGGGGCTGTTTTGCCATTATCGAAGTAAGGCTGCATATCTTTAACTCCCTCATAGGCATCATCAGGAACCTTAATCCCTTTGACTACATAGGGTCCGTTAGCTTTGCTCTTGGACATATAGGCCTTCTGGCCTTCCGGGGACAGCAAGAAGTCAATAAATTTCTTGGCAGCATCTATATTCTTACTCTTCTTATTGATGTAATAAGAGTTAGGCATCCATACCGTAAATCCGTTAATAGAAGCATTATCGCTAGGCGTGGGGAATACACCTATATCTTTTACTTTATCCGGATAGTTCTGCGCCAAAGCATCGATCGCACTAGTCAGCATCGGGTATTGAACTCCAGTTCCTTCAGCAAGCATCTTCAGAGCGGTATCATAGGTTGTAGCGAGAAAATCTTTATTATAATAATTCTTTTTAAACACCTCACTCATCATTTCAAAACCGCGCATCGCTGCTGGTGTAGTGGCATATTTAGCTTTATTCGCGGTATAATCCTGAACAAAGTTCGGTACTTGAGCCTGAACGTTATAATGGTTGCCTAGCACGAAGAGCTGAGAGGTCCATGTTGTCTTATACGATCCAATGATCGCTGTTTTGCCTGAGGCTTTAATTTTATCGCTGTTGGCAATGAATTCTGCCCATGTTTTCGGTACAGTCAGACCAAGCTCAGCATACACCTTCTTGTTGTACAGAATCCCGCCGACATTCGATGAACCACCGGGAACTCCGAATACCTTTCCATTGGATGTTACGGTCTCTTTGTACGAATCCAAAGGATTAGCCATGAACGGTTCGTTCGTCAGATCAACGAAGTTCTCTTCAGGATTTAGCGCCTTTAGTAGTGAGCCTGAATTGTAATAGAGAATATCTGCCATTTCACCTGTAGCCAAACGAGTTTTAACCAAGTTGTCGCCCTCTGTCCCGTCCGGTTTAATATCGAACTTGATTTTGATATTCAGCTTTTTCTCAGCCTCCGCCGCCACAGCTTGTGTAGCAGGGTAAGGAGTACCTGTAGAACCAATCAGCAATGTTAGCGTCACTGGTTCTGCAGGCTTGCTTGGCGCAGGTGCAGGCGCGGCTGGAGCTGCGGGCGTAGAACTTGCAGCAGGTGCTGGAGCAGTGCCTGCGGCCGGCTGGGATGAGGTGCTGCATCCCGTGAATACGGTTGATATCAGGGCTGCGTAAGAACATACAGTTAAGAACCTGGCTCGATTCATAGTGGTATCCCCCTAAAATTTTTCACAGCATAATCTCGTGATTTAAATAAATTGTACGTGCCGCCCTGTTTTTTGAACACTTGCGATTTGTACTTGTTAACGGGGGGGATTTTTCCTATTTTTGCTGATTGGTTTTACTGCATGCCGCTTGGCATAGGTGATCGGAGCTACTCCGACTATTTTCTTGAACAAAGCACTGAAATGTTTGGAGTCCTCATAACCGACAAGCTCGCTTACCTCCTGCAGCCGCTCGACTCCTGAAGTCAGCAGCTCCTTAGCCTTTCGGATCCGGTAACCGGCCATATAATCAGAGAATGTCGTTCCTGTCTGACTTTTAAATAAGCGGGACAAATAACCGAGACTGACATGATGATCCGCTGCAAATTGCTGTAAAGAAATGCTATCCTGATAGCTTTTATGTATATACTCGAGCAGCACGGGAATAAGTCCTTTCGGACTAAGGTCTTTCGCGGCCAATCCACAATAGAGGCTTACGATGGTTTTGTTGAGCCATTCGAACAATTCATTGTAATCACCAAAGCGATTGAGTATTCGGTTGTCTTCCTGCAAATCGTTGATGCTTGCCGGCCCCTTCCCAGAAGCAAGTAAATTGTATTTCAAGGAAAATAGCATATCGTGGACGAAAAGCCTGAGCTGCCGCTTGGTTATTTGCTTTTCGCTCAATTCCTCCAGTATTTGTTCTAATACTGCTTGCCCCTTCAGCATATCGCCCTTCTTAGAATAGGTCTCCATTACTCTAACCTTTTCCCACAAGTCGCCAATCTCGGCATCGTAATTTTTCATTCCAGGCACTATGCAGGTCGACATACCGAAAATCATATTTTCATCCATATGCCGACTCAAATCCATAAAAATACCGTACAACGAATCGGACTCCGATTTAATGGCAAACCCCATATGAGCCGGCCTTGGAAGCTGCTGTAGCTGTTGGAATAAAACCGATAATTTTTCTCTAATACGACCTAATTGAGATGTGTCTGCTAACGGAATCAGAATCACTCTTTGTCGGCAATCGAGGTCCAGGCAATGTAACTCCTTCTCTTGCGCGGGTCCAAATGCGAATGGCTGTTTAAACTCTTTCATACCTATGCAGGTATCTTTCCAGCCTCTTAACACCGACCCGGTTTCCAATACGAGCAGTACCATACAGTATGCACGTCCATTAACGGCACGCAAAATATCATATTGCGGAATGTCAGCAGTTAAGAGCATCTGCCCTATCGAACCACTCATCCATTCTTCCGTTCGTTTGCTATCCATCTCGATGTGCTGTATGGCTTTATCCACCGCTTTAAATAAAACATCCTTTTTCACAGGCTTAAGCAAATAATCGAATACGCCGAATTTCATCCCTTGTCGGGCATATTCGAATTGATCGTGAACGCTTAATATCATACTTTTGATGGTTGGGTCCAAGTGGTGCAATTGCTCAATCAGCTCAAGTCCGTCAATTCCCGGCATATTGATATCGGTCAATACCAATTGCGGGCATATGGAGTGTGCAGCCAGCAAAGCATCATCCCCATTGTCATAGGCGTGAATACTATGTTCGGGCTCGTAGATTTTTAACAACTCAACCAATTCAGCCAATGCCCATCGCTCATCCTCTACCACGAAAATATTCATTATGCGATTCCACCCTCTTCCTGTTGAACAATGAGGAAAGGGATTACCAAAGTCACCTTCGTCCCTCCGCCTGGTTTACTGAATAAGCTAAGTCCATATTGTTTCCCATAAAATAGCTGGATACGTTGGTGAATATTGATTAACCCGACTCCATGCGTTAATTCCGTAAAGTGATAATGCATATTGGAAATGTCCAGAGCCTTGCTCAACTGCGCCTGCTTTACATCAGTCATTCCTTCTCCATTGTCTGTCACTGTTATGGTTAAGAGCTCGTTGCACTTGGTCGTATGAATGGTAATGCAGCCTCCCGATTTCATTCTGCGAAGACCATGATTAACCGCATTCTCGATGAGCGGCTGAATGGTTAGCTTAAGAATCGAGGCTTGCAGATGATCATTCGGAATATCACATTGCAGCTCCACACGATTGCCGAATCGATGCTGCTGTATTTTGAAATAATTGTTGATATGATCAATTTCCTCCAATAAAGAAACGGGTTGATGAAGATTTTTCATGCTGTATTGAAATAAACTGGCCAATGACTCCGAGATTTCGGCTACCTCTTCGACTCCCCTTAAACGGCTGATCGATTTCATTATATTGAGTGTATTGTATAGAAAATGGGGATTAATTTGCGCGTGCAGTGCAGAAAGCTGAGCATTCTTCTCCGCCAGCTTCGATTCGTACACTTCTTTGATCAAACGGGACATACTGTCGAGCATCAAATTATACATCCGGCTCAATCGCCCGATTTCATTGTTCCCTGCATACTCCATCCGTTGACTGAAATCGCCCAGCTCCACGCGGGACATTTTGCGCATCAGATTATTGAGAGGAAGCGTAATTTGATGAGATAGAAGATAGGAAACGGCAGCAATTAACAGCATAGTAATAATTCCGACGATTATCACAATATCCTGAACCTTTTTTTGCTTTAACAAAATAACATCCTTCGGGATAAGAATGACTGTATTCCAGCCGGTATAAGCAGATTTTTCATAGGTGTACAAATACAGTTTGTTGTTCCATTGCAGCTCCCCCTCGGGAACGGTCCTCTTGAACACAGCAGTGTCAAAATCGGCGTGTAAAAGCCCGGTCATCTGGTCCCAATTTTCAAAAATAACCTGCCCCTCATCACTCACTAGCAATACATGCATGGCGTTGTTGCTTTCATTGGCTTCCTTATTGGCCAGCACCATTTTGAATGCATTTATATCGATGTCAATGCTAACGAATCCAATAATCGTTTGAGTGGGAATTTTTGTGATTTTATGGATAAAAGAAACGATTGCTTCAGACTGATCTCCGAACGTACGTTCTTCATTGGACGGCTTCAATAAAAACGGCTTGCCACTTAATACATCTGTAAAATTCCGCAGCTCCTCGTTTGTAAAAACTTGGGACGGTCTCGGATGATTGACAACCTTCGTATAGTGATACCCATGTCCATCCAACGTATAAATCGAAATACTCTGCACATAAGATTTGGGGTATGAGAAATTAAATAAAACCGGGTTTAGCTTGTAGCCAATAGTTTCTTTCTCAATCGGGTTAGTAGCTTTGAAGAAATCAAATAAGTTGCTTTGAATAGCGGGGTCAATGGAAATGGATAAAGATAATTCTTCAATATTTTGCATATACAAATCTATCATCTCAGAAAACTGCTTGGCTATGATTTTGGATAAGGAGAACGTCTGATTCTTTACATCACTTGTATTTTTATAATAAAAAATAATGCAGGTTATACCGACAATAAACAAGGCCACGATGGAAAAGGAAATAAACATTTTGATCTTCAGCATACGATCATTCCATCGTCTCATTGGAACAGTCCCTCCAATTATATGCTTATCTTCAAGACGATTCCCGGTACTTACCCGGTGAACACCCTACTTGTCTATGAAACAGCCTGCTGAAAAACGCCGGATCCTCATAGCCTACTTTGCCTGCTATCGTTATCACCTTCTCATCGGTCTCCAGCAGCAAATGTTTGGCTCTCTCAATACGTATCTGATGGATCATATTAACTACAGTCATTCCCAGTGCTTCTTTAAATACCCTGTTTAATTGTCTGGGACTAATGGTGAACAGCTCGCAAAGATCCGGAATCGACAGTTTTTTATCATAATACCGTTCCAAATAACCGCAAATCCGACGAACGAGTAATTGTTTTGAATTCCATCGTACAGGTTCTCTCCCACACTGCCCTTCTGCCTGCTGGTAAGCCCGCGATAACAAGATAAGCAGCTCCACCATCTGAAGCCGGATCAAAGATTCGAAACCGGAGTACCTGCTATCAAATTCGTTCATTATGGTTTCCAGCAATAATAGAGTGCGAGTCGCATCCTGACCATTCAGGTTCAATCGCCTGTGAAAGCGTTCTCTTTTATCCAAAAAAGGATGTACATAAAAATAATCCATAGACTGGGAAATACCTAGCTCCAGCAGCCAATTACCTTGTATCAAATCAGACAAAAACAAGCAATTGATAATCTCGATTTCTTTACCCGGCTGTATGCTGTAAGTATGAACCTCGCCCGGATTAATAATAAACACATCTCCTGCCCGGATTTCGTAATGGTTGCCTGCAAACACATGCTGGGCTTCACCACGGACAATATATACAAGCTCCACAAAATCGTGGCCATGTAACAACGGAACATGCTCATGGTCATGGAAAAACCGCCGGATCCAGAAAGGAAAAGATTGCTCTTTAATAAATTGGCTGCTGTGCAACTGTCTCTCCATATAAAGTCCTCCTGTAGGTAACAATATTTCCAGAACTGGCGGCCGTACAGTATATAGTTTTTTTTGCTATTCTATGCAGGATACATCTATATATTACGGCAAGCGTCCAAATTCATCATGGTCGATTGTGACATTCTTATAGCGTATTTATACATTTTGAATATGACTAGTCATCGTTTTTTTGCATGAAAAGACATGATTCATAAGCCACTTACTACAGTCATTCGAAAGGATTACAATGAACCTTGCTTTGAGAACATTAGAATTTTTAGAATTGGATGGTGAAAGAGAGAATGAAAAGCAGAACGCCTCGTACTACTATGATGATCATTACCGCTTTACTGTTGTTGATGTTTGCATGGCAAGCCGTTGCAGCGTCCAAACCTGTGAATGTATATTACAATGATGTGCCGCTTGAGTTTGAAGATGCGCCGCCTGTCATCCTAGATGGCACTACACTCGTGCCGTTCCGCGCTTTGTTCGAAGCGCTCGGCTTTCAGGTGAAATGGATTGATTCGGACGGTATCAAGCAAGCCATAGGAACAATGGATGATCTTACTATCCAGCTTACCATAAATAGTAAAGCAGCCAAAGTCAACGACGTCGCCGTTCCGCTAGAGGTTCCGGCCCAAATCCTGAACGGCAAGACAATGGTCCCTTTACGATTCGTATCCGAGAACAGCGGGTATGATGTATCGTTTGTAGATAAAGGAAACGAGTATGTCATTAACGTATTGCACGGCGGACTTGCTCCCGCTAAGGAGGTATCTATGAGCGTCGAGCCTTGGGTGGTGAAAGGCGTAGTAGTGGACGGTCAAGGCAAACCTCTCCCGGGTGCTCAGATCTTCGCGGACAATACGTTACTATATAACAGCAACTTAATCGCCATCACTGAAGCGGATGGCAGCTACCGTATTCTATTGCCTAAGCTCGCAACGACATGGCAAATGAGTGGCAGTATTACGCGGAAGCAGAACAGCAATACATTCGAGATTGACCTGACTCCCGACAACGATAATCCCTTCGCCGGCATTACAGGAGCTATTCGCAACTTTCAATGGAATTCGACCGCGGCAAGACCCGAAGGTTGTTTTTCATGCAGCGGTAAAGTGCTGTTCACGACTGAATTGATCCATCCGGATGATCCGACCCTTGTCCCTCCAGAACGGGAAGATGTCAAGCTGACACTTGTTCCTCAAGGTCCACTGCTCGATGGAAGTGCAGGTAAGACGATCTCAGCACACGGCGAGAACTCTCCTGATGGATTCGGTCTACAGGATGTTCCTTTTACACGCTACAAGATCACAGCCCTTTACGAGCCGAAGAATGATAAACCTCGCGCAATGCTAATTCGTTTAAATGGGAAAGGTGAATACACCGATTCTTTAGTGACTGATTTCCAATCCTTAATGACTGGCATTTATCATATCGAGCTTGAAGTGAAGCTCGCCCCCAAAAAGCCTTGAGTAGTAAAAAATAAAGCAGGAGCCTTCGGGCTGACTGCTTTTTTTGTTACAACTTTTTTTTACATTTAAAAACCCATGCAGGTGGAACATTCATCCAGGTGTAGCCGGTATCCATCCATGGAAAATACAGTTGAAACTCCCTTTTCAGCAGCAAGGTGTATTGAAAGGCAACAAAGGTTCCGTTTTCTGCTAAAGAGTCATGAATCGTTCGGAACAGCTGTTCCTTCAGTTCTTGTGAAAAGTTGGCAAAGGGCAGCCCTGAAACAATCAAATCAAACGGTTTCCCTGTTTCTTTCACGATTTCGCCGAGCTCTAATGCATCTTCAAGTACATTCAATTGTGGAAATTGCTTCCCCAGATCTTCCCGAAACTTTTCGTTTTTTTCGAATAAATACAGTTGGCTTTGAGGACTTCTATTTTTCTCTATATATTGTGTTATCACACCAGTCCCTGGGCCAAGCTCTGCAATCTGGTTCATTTTATGCCAAGGCAATGTTACCGGAAGCATCTTGCGGATTAAAAAACCTGAGCTCGGAATAACACTGCCTACTTGACCTGAATTCATGAGAAACTGACCGAAGAAAGACGGCTTTTTCATTAAACACCTACTTTCTTTTCCAACAAATACATACTAACCAAAAAGTACGCAAGACTAAGGATAGCTAAAGTCACTATCGAGGGAAAATTGGCAAAAGCAAGGACCCCAACCAGTAATCCGCAAATAAAACTGACGAAGGTTGCACCAAGGGAAAGTCTGCCGCAGCATTTTCCAATAAACATACTCAATGAACTTAAAAATACAACACTTGTTAAGACTAAAAGCAGCTTCAGTACTAATACTACCTTCGACCATTCGAACGTGATTAAGGGCTCAGCTCTAAACAGCATCCCATCACTTAGCTTGTATTGCATCCATAAGCCTGCGATCATCACCACGGTAATCAACACTACCTCCAGAACAATCGAGATATATTTCGACATAAGCAAGTAGTTTCTATGAACCGGCAGGGACAGTAAGTGATAGATCGAATGCTGCTTCCACTCCTCACGCCATGTTGAAAAACAATGCAGGAACGGGATAAGCAGCACAATGGAGAATAAGGTAATATTCATTACCATGACAAATCCATAAGCGTCACTAGGAAGTCGCAGTTGGTACGTTAGAATGGCAATTGCAGCATGTAAAAGCACAAAGGCAATCAAAGTAGCAATAATGGTATTTCTCCGATTTCGCAGATCGGTTATTAGCAACCGTCTAAACGCGTGCATGGTCATATTCCTCCTTCAAGATTTCGATCAAGGACTTATTCCTCTCCTGTTTTAAAGTTTCAACATGACCTGTCAGCATTAGGTTTCCTTCATGTATAAACAATACCTCATCGAGCATAACTTCAACTTCCGATATTTCATGTGTTGTAATGATAATGGTTTGCCCTTCTTCCATGAAATCTTCTACAATAGCTTGGGCAATCTGCTGTCTTGCGAACGGATCGATTCCGGTAAAGGGCTCATCCATAAGTAAATACTTGGCTTGCCGGCTCAAGGCTAGAAGCAATTTCATCTTGGCTCTTGTCCCTTTGGATGCTTGTTGAATCAAGGAATCTTCCCTTAGCTTAAAAAAATCGAGCAAATGATGAGCCTTCTTATCATCCCAGTCCCAATACATATCCTTCATATACTGTATCGCATCACTTAATTTCATCCATGGATACCAGACATCTACATCGGGAAGATAGGTTAACATCCCTCTTGTTGACAGACTTGCTGTTTTCTCGTCAATGGTGATTAAACCTTGGTCCAAGCGCAACAAACCTGCAACGGCTTTGAGCATCGTCGATTTACCAGCACCATTGGATCCAAGCAATCCAACAATCTGCCCTTCTCCCGCGGTAAATGAAATACCATCCAAAGCTTTTTTGTTGCCGAATGATTTTACGGCATTATCCACTCTAATCATTGCGAGGTTCCCCTTTCCAAGTACCTTTTCATCGTATCTAATATCTCCGAATCTGATTTCCCGAATGAACGCAGCATATCAATGCTTTGGCTTACTGCCGCGTTCAGCGCTTCTTCTCGAAGGGTTTCAAGAATAATCATATCCGTTGTTATGAAGCTGCCTTGACCTCTGGCTGTAATAATCAACTTCATATCTTCCATCTCTCGATATGCCCTCTGAACCGTATTCGGATTAACCCCCAATGTTTTCGCAAGCTCACGTCTTGAGGGGATTTCTTGCCCCAGCTGATACGTGCCGTTGATGAGCTTTACTTTGATATCATCGATTATTTGAGTATAAATCGGTTCCTTCTGATTAAATTCCATAGTATCCTCCATACAGCAATTTCGTACCACTGTATTAATTAATTAATACAGTATCACAAACTAATAAATGAAGTCAACAAGAAAAAGCTTAAAAAAAAAGAGACAGCCATAGAGCGCTGTCTCATCCGAATTATTTTTTAGCCGCTAACCAATCAGCTAATGTCGCAATCTCGTCATCCTTTAGTTTTCCTTTAAAGGCTGGCATTCCACCTCGGCCATTTGCTATGGTTGTAGCAATCTGATCCTTCGTTAATTTTGCCCCTACTTTCTGGAGGTTCTTTTTCGAATCTCCCATACCATCCAAGGTATTTCCATGACAGGCGATACAATTTGCTTTGGCAATAGCCTCCGCATTTGCGTTGGTAGTTGCAGTACCGCCTCCTTGAGTCGTACCTGGAGTCGTTCCACCCGTATTGTTTCCAGCTTGTTGACCCGCATTATTATTGCTCTTGCCACATGCCGTCATTACACAGATGATCGCAATGACACATAGGATTAAGATGAATCGCTTCTTATATTGCATGATCTAGCTGCTGCCCCCTCATTCACCTTTTTTAGTAAAACAAGTATCGGTCTTATTATTTTCAGGTAGTAAATATTTATTCATGCAGCTCTATTTACTCCTTAAAGACCGATTCCCCTTCACTACTTTCGGGAGAATGAAAAAATGACAGGTTGACCGTATGGCATCACATTGATTTCAACTGAATAATCGCCTATTTGCAGCGTCTTATTCTCAACTGTTTCTTTTTTGGCAATTTTATCGCATACACGCACAAATTCCTGGTAAAAGGTATCCGCATTATAACCAAATATAAAATCAGTAAATTTGCGAATACTTTCCATATTCCGGGCTAGCACGCCATCCTCTACCTTTATTGTTACCCCATATGTACGGAATTGCGGCTCCAGCCACAAGGAAACCTCGTTTGAAAATCTTGCAGCATCGGTCGTACCGTTTAACGCAGTGTTTTTGGCATCACTGTCCTTAAACAGTCTTAAAGTCGTTTCCTCCAAATCATAGTTGGTGCCTCTAAGCTTGCCTGCATCTTCCATGATGTCATAGGTTTGAAGCATTTTTTGATCAGGAAAAATCAGCTTTTTATAGCTTCCGTCTTTTGTCGGAACAACTCTAACATTTTCATTTTTAAGTCCGGAAGTCGAGATCCGCATATTTTTATCCATCAATCGTTCCAGAATTCGCAATGCTTCGGCTCTGGTGACATATCGACCAACACCGAAGTAACCGTTAGGATATCCTTCCATGATCCCTTTGGCATACACTTCGCTTACGAACTTTTGCTGTCTTGAGGTAGCGCTTTGAAAGTCGCCAAATTGGGAGGCCAGACTTACACTGTATTTCTCGTCCTCCAAGTATTCCGTTTCCTTGACGGTATAATAAAGAATTTCTGCAACGTCCTCCCGCTTCAAATTCGCTTTATAATCGGGAAACTGGTTTTTACTTATCAGGTTCAAACCGCCAGCCAGATCTATGTATGGTTTTGCCCAATATCCAACTGTGCTCGGCTTGAATGAGAAATCCCGGAAATCCTGCTTCAACACACTTTGGTTAACAGAACTTACTTGCTGAAGAAAAGATGCCTTCCAATTGCGTTCCCCATTCGGATAAAGCTGTGAGAAAGACAGCAATAAAATTTTGATGAATTGATCGGCTGTCACGGTTTCATCAGGACGAAAAGTACCATCCGGAAATCCATCCAGCAAGCCTTGCTCGACAAGCTGGTTGATGGTTTTCTCAGCCCAATGGGCTTTAACATCCATGAATTTTGTCGCTCCTGCGGCCTGTACCATTCCGACAGAGGTTGACATGATACAACAAATTGTAATGAGTGCTACAAGCTTTCTAAGCTGTTTCATCTAGCCATATCTCCGCTTCTCTATAAGAAATTTGGGCAATTAATGCGCCATTTCCTAGAATACCCTTTCCCATTCCGTTTGAGAACTGGCTCTATGCCTATATGAGAAGCCGAAGTAAACTATCAATTCTGGGACTAAAGCCATAGAATGAACCTTGAAGTATGCTTGAGGCTGCTTCCGGGCTTAAACAGGAATGCGGATCAGCAGCAATGTTCCTATCGGGTCAGCACTCGCTGTCAACAACAAAGTCCCTCCCAACTGCTTAACCCGTTCATACATGCCAGTCAATCCGAATCCCATCTCGGTAGTGTCATATGGACGTCCGTCATTCCATAGAGAGAAGCGCAGCTCTTCATCTTGAATATGGAGTCGAAGCTGGAAATAATGTCCGTTACCATGTCGAATCCCATTCGTTATTCCTTCCTGCAACGCATGATAAATAACTTTCATGTAGAATGGATCTGTTACAGGAACGGGCAGGTCAATCATACAATTGACTGTAATGTCAGCTGTTTGTTCCGCCTCCTGAATGAAACGTCTTAGCTGACTCTCCAGATCCGCTTCCTCATCAGGTTGCTTCATAACGCGCACAGCTACTCGAATATCATCTAAGCTTTTGCGAATAAGCTGCTGTGACTGCTCCAAACGGTATAATCCCTTTTCATCATTCCGAATAATTAATTGTCTGGCTGCTTCAATCTGCACCAATGTAGCAGTTAGGGTATGCCCAACGATATCATGAATATCATGAACAATTCGATTGCGTTCCTCTATGACAGATTGTTCAGCATGGGTTCTGGCCGCTAGCAATTCCGCTTTTAATTGCGGCAGCTGGTGCTCCAGAGCTTCCTTGGTCCGTTCTAGCTCCGCTTGCTCTCTCAAGCGCTGCTTCTGCTGCTCCGTTATTTTGCTGATAGATAGCAGCAGCTCTTCGTCCCGGACAGGCTTAATTAAGTAATTGACTGCCTGGAGTTCAACAGCACGTTTAGCATACTGGAAATCTGCGTAGCCCGTTAACAGGATACAATCAATAGCTGGCCAACGAGTACGTACCTGCTCAATAAGCTCAAGACCTGACATAACAGGCATACGTATATCTGTAATGAGGATATGAATATGATGTCGGTTGATCAGCTCCAAAGCCTGCTGCCCCGAATATGCTTGATACACATGAGTGACTTCGAAATTCTCCCACGGTATAGTTGTAGCCATGCTTTCAACAAGATGCTTGTGATCATCAACGATCAGTATCGAGAACATATGAGTTCACTCCCTTTTCCAGCTCGGCTTTCTGCCAACGCAACACAACCTTCGTACCGCCTGATGACGAAGCCTCGAGCGTTAGTCCTGATTCAGGGCCGAATTGATAACGAAGCCGCTGATGAACATTCCATATCCCGAAGCTCTCCCCTTCAGTACCAGGCTTGGATAACCGTGCATTTAGCTTGTTAAGCTCCCATTCCTGAATACCTACGCCGTCGTCCTCAACCGTAATGGTATACCAATCGGGCTCATCTGTTCCTGTAATCACAATCTGCCCTCCTTCCGGCTGTGACTCCAATCCGTGAACAATAGCATTTTCCACAATAGGCTGTATGAGCAATCTAGGGATCGTCGCATTATACATGGAGGGTGGAATCGTGATGTCATAACGGATTTTGTCCAACTGATAATTCATAATGTGAATATATGAGGTTACGAAGGCAACTTCTTCACTGATGGTAGTTTCCATGGAGCCGTTGCGGGTTGTATATTTGTAGTAGTCCGCTAAGCTGTATGCCATCGAGACGACATGCTGAGAACGGTTCATTTTGGCCATACTAATGATGTAAGCCAAGCTATTATAAAGAAAATGCGGATTGATTTGAGATTGCAGCTGCTTCATCACAGCTTCCTTCGAGCGAATTTCTTCCAAGTATACCTTCTCTACCAAATGTTGAATTTGTGCAGCCATTTCATTGAATTGATTAATTAAGCGGTAAAATTCCTGGTTCTTATTTCGTTTAATTCGCGTGGAAAACTGTCCTTTTTTAATACGATAAACACTCTCTGTCAACAGTTTAATCGGCACCTGCACTTGAACATACAGAAGGAATACAGCGGCAACTCCTACTGCAAGCAGAAGCCCCACCGTTACATAAAACAGATTCTGGCTTCCAGTTACGGGTGCTAATATGTCTTCCAGAGGAACATAATCTACCAATGTCCAGTTGATTTGAGGAGATGTGTAGAAATAGAGTAAATACTTCTTGTTCCCTAACATTATAATATCGTGATTTTTGATAGGGCTATTCCCTGACAGATCATACGACGCAATAATGCGGTGCGCCATACCTTCTTCCGATGTGGAGTTTAGTACATATTGACCTGGAGCTTTATATAAAAAAGGATCGTTATTCCCTTTCGTCTTGAAGCTGTCGAGCAATGATATAATCGTTTCTTCCATTAAATCTACTTCCACAATGATGGAGGCTTTCCGTAAATCAGATACACTTGCATAAGGCTCAACAAAATATCGGGTAAGCACTCTTTGGGTTATACCATTAATCATGGTAGACCTTAAAGTCCATGTGGTATTTACATGGGTGGTCAAATACGATTCATCGTACTTTATGGGTGAATGCGAGGAAATGGCACTTTTAGAGGCAGGGAAGTACAGGCTGATGCGGCTCATCCAATCCGAGGACAAGCTAAAAAGCGCCAGCTTGCTTTCAATGTTGGCCACAAGAGCCGAATAAGCATATCGGTCAGCAGGTATCACATTTCCTGCAAGCTCAGCAAAGTCGGGGTCCTTCGTAATAATGTTCGTATAGTTGGAAACTTGATTCATTGCACCATCAATTTCATTAAGGAAATATACCAGCCTGTTTTGATTCGACAAGTTGATCTGGTCCTCAACAACCTTGATGGTCTGCTGATTGGAATACATATATAATAAAATTACAGGTATCATAAGCATCATAATTAGCAGAAACATCTTCGAAATAAGATTCATAGGTCCCCCGGTATAAGTGAACAATTGGATCAGGAGTTTATACCCAGAAATTTGCTCTAGTCCCCCTCTTTTTAGCTTAATGGAACAGAGCCGGAAATACAATCAGGATTTGCTTGAATATGAAGTACGAAAGGCCATGATTCTCAACTGTTGTTGAAAAACATGGCCTCTTCGATGCGTTCGATCTAGTTGTACATTTATTTTGTTCCGTCTTTAATCTTAAAGCTTATTAAACACTTCAGTTAATACAGGAACAATTTGCGATTTACGCGAAACTACACCTTTAAGCACGGCTTTGTTATCAGCCAGAGTAACATTGTAAGCTTGCTCCACCGCATTTGTTTTATTGCCTAATGCCAGGGCAACGGAATCGTTATTTAAAATATCAGTAACGACGAATACGAATAGATCCAAGCCTTTTGCAGCAATAATTCCATTAAGCGCCTCTTCCAACTCAGCTTGTTTAACAAGAATATCGTTAGGATCTACAGCGTTTACTTGTGCGATTTCAACTTTGTACGAACCCATGCTGAACTCTTTTGCATCAAGAGAAATCAGCTCTGCAATTGTTTTGTCGCTAAGATCGGCTCCAGCTTTCAGCATCTCCAGCCCGTAGCTTTCCAGATTGACGCCTGCGATTTCAGCTAATTCACGAGCTGCAGCCACATCTTCTTCCGTGCACGTAGGAGATTTTAAAAGCAATGTATCCGAAATGATAGCCGACAACAACAAGCCAGCTATTTCTTTACGGACAGCTATCCCATTTTCTTTATACATTTTATTCAAAATCGTTGTTGTGCAGCCAACTGGCTCAGCACGGTAATACAACGGATGACTTGTCTCAAAGTTAGCAATGCGGTGATGGTCAATAACTTCAACAACACGAACCTGATCGATATCAGCTACGCTTTGTTGGCGTTCATTATGATCAACCAAAATAACAGCCTTTACTTCATTAGCTACAGTTTCTACTAAACGTGGAGCAGCAACTTTAAAATAGTCGAGCACAAACTGAGTTTCGCCGCTGATTGAACCCAAACGAACCGGTTCCACATTTTTACCTAATTGTGTTTTCAAATCAGCATACGCAAGAGCAGAGCATATCGAATCGGTGTCCGGATTCTTATGTCCGAAAATAAGTGTTTTTTCCATGAAAGTTACTCCTTAAGTCATTTTTTTGGCCGAGAAAATTATACCATATAAAGATAATCCCTTTCTAGATTATATCGCTTAATTCTCTTATTCCAATGCTTTTACACAGATTATTAGAAAATAATCTTAACCATGCACCACCTGATAGTCGATGAGGTTTCTGCTTTTACGGCTACTGCTCTTTAGCACAAGTCCTATAAAACTCAAAAAAAGATCCCTGTCTGTATGGCTCAAACAAGGATCTTTCGTATTCTTTTAACGACTATTCCGGAGCTTTAATATTCCGCACAACACTAACTTCTACGCGGCGGTTGTTGCCTCGGCCCTCAACGGTCGCGTTAGTGTCAACAGGACGGTATTCCCCATAGCCAGTGGAGCTAAAATAGGATGGGTCCAGCGTCTTCCTGGCCAGAACAACCTTCATGAAGTTCAATGCGCGCTTCGAACTCAAATCCCAATTATCGCTAAATTCACCCTTAGAAATAGGGATATTATCCGTGTAGCCCGCCACTTCGATTTGATACCCCGGGTATTGGCCGAGCATATCAGCGATAGCAATACCCAATTTCTGCGAATCTGCTTTAATAGCAGCCGAGCCTGAATCGAATAGCGCGTTATCACGAATTGTAATAACAAGTCTATCGTTAGTCAGCTTCGTTTCGAGCTCTGCCGCCAGCTTGTTATCGTTGATATAAGCGTCCAGCTTTTTCTTAAGCTCTTCGAGCTGCTGCTTTTCCTTCTCCAGCTGCTTCTGTTGCTTTTCTTTTTCCTCTTGCTTTTCTTTCGTGTTTTCCGATGTTTCATCTTGCTTGCTCTTATCAACATTCGGCGTTATATCCAGAGGAACAAGATTGGACGTTGCAAAGGGAGCGGAACCTCCGGTAAAGGCAGAATTAAGCGACTTCATAATAATGTCGTATTTCTTGGCATCCACCTTGCTGGAAGCGAACAGGATGATAAAGAGCGCCAGCAGCAAAGTAAGCAAATCAGCATAGGGGATTAGCCAGGATTCGTCTACATGTTCTTCATGATGCTCTTTCTTGTGTTTCTTCATGACTACACACCCTCGTTCGCAGCTGTTTCAGAATCACGTTGAGAAGTTGGAATAAACACCATTAGCTTCTGGCGGACAGCAACGGCTGAAATACCTGATTGTATGGATAGAATGCCTTCTACCATCATCATTTTGATTTCTACTTCTTTCTTCGATTTCTGCTTCAGTTTATTAGCAATAGGATGCCATAAAACATAACCGGTAAAGATCCCCAACAAAGTTGCTACAAAAGCCGCCGAAATCAAATGACCCAGCGCTTCAATTTCGTTCAGGTTGCCGAGCGCCGCTATAAGACCTACTACTGCGCCTAGTACCCCTAGGGTCGGAGCATAAGTGCCCGCTTGTGTAAAAATCAAAGCTCCGTTACGATGGCGATCTTCCATGGTTGAAATATCTTCAAGTAAAACATCTCTTACAAAATCCTCATCATTACCATCGATAATGAGACGCAATCCATTTCGCAAAAATGCATTCTCAATCTCATCAACCTTGCTCTCCAGAGCAAGCAAGCCTTCACGGCGAGTGATGCTCACCCATTCAACGAACATGTTGACCAAATCAAGCTTCGAAATCAGCTTTTGTTCTGTAAATGTCATCTTCAACAGCTTGGGAAACTTCTTCATCTCTTCTAACGAGAAGCCAATAAATAAAGAAGCCGCAGTTCCGCCAAAAATAATTAAGATCGCAGCAGGGTTTGCCAGAGCAACCAGACTCGCTCCTTTCAAAACCATACCAACACCTATCGAAATAATAGCAAGAATAATACCAATAATAGTAGATTTTTCCATGATAGATTCCTTCCGAATATGTAATAAATTCTAATAGAGACAGTTGGGTTGTTGCCGGACTTACTGAACCTCCAATCCTATTATTAATCACATCCGTTCTACGAAAGTTGGATTATAGGGTTAGCATTTTATCATTTCGACACATTTAGACATTTTCCTGCTTAACCCAATTAATTAATTGGGTAATTCAACCCAATATAAGTTTTTAACAGATGGAAGGCGAAAAAAACAAAGATGTACCACGCACTTATTAGGTCTTTTATACCATGACTAAGTCCTTTGTCGCCATAATATCCCGGTAAATTATCATTGTAAAATAGTGCTTAAAGGACTATTAATTTGTAAGCGTTTCATTTCTCACAAAGATAACCAAGCGCCGATAGCTCCGCTATAGGATCCGTTTTCCAAAAACACGGCTTCCGCTCCTCTGAGTTTGGTGTAACCCACAACGATATCCTGTAATAATTCATTGCTCACAAAAGATGATCCTATATACACAATACTGGAAACCCCGCACTGACCCGCTGCAAGAACACTGGCTGTAGTGACGGTTTCTCCAACAAGTCCCATCACTGAAGCTAACAAATCCGCGATATCTCTAGTGCTTGAACCATCAGTTCGTACATTGCCAAAATTGCTAGCTGTCAGATCGCCTGGAATAGGCGGCACGGCCCCTTCGTAAATATGGCTGACCTTTAAATCCACATGCTCCCTGTTGCCTTTTTTAGCGGTCTGGATAATTTCATTGTAATCCCCTATCCCCGTTAATAAGTAGGACAATCCTATCAGGCTCCCTCCCCCAACCCCGCTTCCGCCAAGTCGGTAGTGCTTATTCGTGTCTGCATAATGAATCGACGTTCCTGTTCCGCAATTTGTTAGAACGAAGGCTTCCGGTGCCCCCTCAACATCTTGCAATAAATACTGTACCCCTCTGCAAGTAGCATCGAACTCTACAATCGTGCTTACGTCATGCTGTGATAGACAGGATTGCAGAAGGGCTGCTTTGCCGCCGGTTATGCAAACCTTAGCCTCGGGAGCATGCTGCTTGATCCATGAGGCTGCTTCCCGAATCTGAGGGGATGGGAAATGGATATACTCCATCACCTCTTCTGACTCCGCTGCCCTGTAAGCTATTTTGATTAGAGTACCGCCAGCATCAATACCCATTTTCATAATTGGTTCCAATGAACAGTCGCCTCTTTCCATCCTTAGATGTCGATTATTAATTGACTCTATCCTTCGTATTTATATATTCCACAGTAATCAATTTCTTCTGAATGTGTCCCCAGCAGAGAGGCTATTACCATACCGTAACATACTACAATAATTTGGGAATACTCTTTATACCTGCTCAGCACTTCTTTAGTTCGTAAGAGCAGATCTTCTCTTGTTTCCCACAGTCTTGTCTCTCCAACCGGATATTTCCCATCATGAAGCATAAAATCGTTCCAGAGATCAGTTATTTCATCGACAGTTTGAGCTTGCCAGTTATCTGGAGTCCATTCATGCAAATCAAATTCAACCTGCAGCGGCAAACCTAACGTTCTGTTCATTACCGCGGCAGTCTGGAGAGATCGTGTGTACGGTGAAGAGAGAATGAGCTCACAGGTCTGTAATTCAACTTCCTTGCTCAGCAGCCCTTCTGCCTGTTTAATTCCTCTTTCGGTTAAAGGGACAAAATCTCTTCTTTGGCTGCTGAGCTGCCTTCTATCCTTAAGGCTCCAATCAGGCTCACCATGTCTCACCAAATAGTATAGGGTCATGAATCATTCCTCCTATATCGTATAGCTGACATACCAGAAGCTGTTTCCTGCAAACACCTTAAGCTGCTTAGCCATCGGTTTGAAGATGTCGTAGAGCTCTTCTTTGGAGTAATAATTTTTTACGATTTCGTGCCTGGAGCCATCCACTAGCTCTCGAAGCTTGAAGGTATCCTCGCAATCTTCTTTATAAACCAGTTCTCCCCCTCTTCCGCTAACATACACATTATCTGCCATAAAAACGTTAGCACCGGGGCCAAGTCGTTTGTGCAAGCCTGTTAAGAAGTCGTCCAGCTTATTTTTCGGGATATGAGAAAACCAAAAGTTAGCAAGAGCTCCATTAAAAACACCGGGAATAGAATCAAGCTCATAAGCATTTCCAATCAAAAAGCTGGCTTTATTTTGAGGTATTTGTTTGGCTTCTGCAATTTGCAGCACTTCGGGTCTAATATCCGTACCCGTAATGTGCTTGACAGCCACGGCGACAATTTGAGTCCAATAACCGGTACCACAAGCTATTTCAAGTACCGTCCTGTCAACAAGCGCATCCTTCATAGCTTTACCTATCAGTAAAAGCTCATTTTGATAATCGGGTTCATCCCGGTGGTATATCCTTTCATATTCAGCCGCGCGCAAACCATAATAGGTTTGTAATTTCGAGTTGTCTTGATTTATAGTTTGGATTCTCTCGGATAGTAAAGTTGATTCCTTTTGTTTGGTATCCAGGAGACTGGAAAAAATAGCGCTTCCCTGTGATTTATAGTTGGCTAGCAAGCTATGAGTCGCCATGACAATCACCTGGGTCATAGAGAGTCCAGTTTCTGCTGCCATGTGCTCCAGATCACTCTTCACCTTATCCGGCAAATATACAGATAATCGTTTGGTCTTATCCTCGGTCATAAGCCTTTGCCCCCTTAGATCATTTCAAATAAGTTAACATATATTATGTGTTAATTCAACCTATTTTATATGCTAAGCTTTATTTTGTTTACATAATAATTATTATGTAATCTTCAGACGGCTTGACCGAATTATTTTCGCAAATTACTGATCCTAATGCGGAAGTAATTGTTCCTTTATCACCTGAAAAGTCCAAAAATCAGAGTGATAAGGGAACAGCCCGTTCCGTTATTGCTCTGTTTTTGTGCATAAATGCTCCATTCCGCCAACATAACGGAATTCCCACTTCCGCTATCGCCCCAGATTGGAGGCGGCAGATGGAATAGCGGAACTCTCCGTTCCGCAAAAAATCCTCCAGGGCTCATCGCCGCTATCCATATAAAAATCCCCTTGATCATTGGTGCATTAAAGATCTTAAGAAGCTCTAATAGCTCTAACCCAAGCAAAGTAGGCAGGTTACTCGCTCATTCTTCATTCGCGTCTCAGCGGTAGCTTTTCTTGCAATATTTAGAAAGGTGAACCTCCGGTTCAAACTTATACGTTCTAACTATTATAAAGAAATAAGGAGGGAAGGATGCCCAAGCATCTTCCTCTCCTTACTTATGAAGCCAACTACTTAGTATGTTTATCCTTCCGCATGGGAATTTACCACTTCATACGGTAAACAGGCTTATTTTCCAATCCTCGAATGAGAGGTGTCCAGCTTTCAGTGTCAGGCAATACATCAATGGCATCCTCCACCATTTGCAGCTTGGCGTCCAATGCGTCAATATGATGCAGAGCTACCGCTTCCGCTGTCTGAGGCTGGACCGGGCTGCCCCATTCTCCCAAGTTGTGATGAGATAATACTAAATGCTGCAAAGCAAGCACACGCTCCGATTGTAGATCAATATCACATCGAATAGCCGCCTCTGTGATCCAACTGGACGCCATAGCGATATGTCCTAATAATTTGCCTTGAACGCTATACTCCGACACTATTCCCATCTGGGCAATCATTTCCTCCGGCTTAGCTATATCATGTAAGATTATACCAGCTTTAAGCAAATCCGCATTCAAAAAAGGCCGCTGCTTGCAAATAAAATCTCCAATTTCCAGCATCCGTACCATATGATAAGCCAAACCTGCGAAGTAAGCATGGTGATGGGTTTTAGCCGCTGGATAATGCATTAGCTTTTCTTCCACTTTGGAAACACAATAAGCAACGATCTTTTTAATTTCCAAGTCAGTTATGTCTTCAAGCACTTGTTTAATGGTATATACGAGATCTATAGGAAGAATTGGCGCAGACCGAATAAAATCGGTAAGCGTTATGCCATCATCATCGTTTGCTTTACGGATTTTGGTTATTTTCACTTGCAGCTTTTCCCTGTATGTATGCGCAATTCCTTGAACCTTCACAAGTCCCATAGGGAAAAAAGTTTCCTTGTCAGTTGTAGTAACATCCCAATATTTAGCTGAAATCTGACCACTCGAATCGCATAAGACAATGTCAAAATAATCCTTCGCAGGAGTCCCGTTCGTTTGCTTAACCTCCAGCTCCTTCAATAAATAAAAGCCGACGAATTCATCCTGATGATTGAGACTTCTAATAATACTCATATGCTTACCTCCGAAATTTTAAAAATTTATAATTAAGCCCATAATTTAAAGTAGTAGAAAATGACAACATGCAGCAGTAAAAATAAAGGAATGCCAATTACAAAAGACTTATGCTTCGTTTTATGTCGAAATAACCTCATAGCCAGCCACGCGCCGGCAGCCCCGCCTATAGCAGCAAACATAAACAGCTGTTTTTCAGGAATGCGTCTTGCTTTGTGTCTTGCTCTCGATTTATCCAGTCCCATGCTAACAAAAGCTACTACATTTACCAAAATTAGATATGCATAAATCAACTTCAATTTTACTCACCTTCCTCAACGTTCCCCTACTAGACTATAAATCAATATGTTCCTCTTGGGAAGTCATGCAACTGGTTTATCACAATTTCAATGGACTAAAAGTCAATCAGCTGCCCTTTCATAGACACATGTTTAGCCGAAAGACTTAACTCATGGTGGAATGCTGCGTGAAATCAAAACTTACTTCAACGACAAATAAGATTACATAACAAATGTTATGTAATCTTATTTGCGAGACCTTCATATATATCCCCTTACTTCGTATGCTTATGAATTAATTCTATCTTTAACTCCCATGCCTTTGTACTGAAATCAACCAAATATTTAGCCGGATTCAACTTCCGCAAAAACTCCGGCCAGAACAGGCTCATCTGTTGTTGATGATACTCCCTTATTTGCTGTAAATCAGGCAAGCGGTAAACTTGCTGTCCGTTTACAAAGATTGGCCGCAGAAGCGGGATAGCCTCATACTGCTCAATGTATTTGTACAAGTAAGGATGAACTTTGTCATACAGCTTCAATCTCTCCCCCATCATTACCTCTGGCTCACCGGTTAATGCCACATAATCAGCTTCCGCTTTACCAGTTTCACGGCTGATCAGTCGGAAGACATCCTTTATCCCAGGTGTAGAAACCTTCTCCGGATTTCCAGAAATTTTAATGACGGGGATCATCTCCCCATCCTTTTCTCTCGCAACTAACTTGTATACCCCACCTAACGCTGGTTGATCCGCTGCCGTAATAAGCTGTGTTCCGACACCCCAGCTATCAATTTGTGCCCCCTGCGATTTCAAGTTAAAAATAATGTTCTCATCCAGATCGTTTGATGCCACAATTTTGACATAGGATAATCCTGCATCATCAAGCATGGTACGTGCTGTCTTGGATAAATAAGCCAAGTCCCCGCTATCCAATCGAATACCGCCCATACGTTTACCTTGCTGTTCCATTGTTTGGGCCACTTGAATGGCATGAGGGACTCCGCTTTTCAATGTATCATATGTATCAACAAGCAGCGTTACCTGATCAGGCAGCGCCGCGGCATAACGGTAGAACGATTCTTCCTCGCTATCGTGATCCTGTACCCATGAGTGAGCATGTGTTCCTTTGGCTGGGATGCCGAACAGCATACCGGCTCGCATATTAGATGTCGCATTGAAGCCAGCTATGTAAGCTGCACGTGCTCCCCAGACCGCAGCATCTGCCTCCTGAGCTCTTCTGGTGCCAAATTCCATCAATATATCATCAGGTGCAACTTGACGAATACGCGAAGCTTTGGTTGCAATGAGAGTTTGAAAATTCATGAAATTCAAAATCGCAGTTTCGAGCAGCTGCGCTTCGAATATTCGGCCCTCAACACGGATAAGCGGCTCGTTGGGAAACACAATTGTCCCCTCTTCTACAGCGTGCAAATGCCCGGTAAACCGAAACTCTCTCAGCGCCTCGAGAAATCGCGGATCGTAATTCTCCTCTTGCTCCCTCAAATACTGAATACACTCATCATCGAACTGCAAGCTGTTCACATATTCTACAATCCTCTGCACACCAGCAAAAACAGCATACCCATTACCAAATGGCAGCTTGCGAAAAAACACCTCAAACACAGCTTGGCTATCATGTGTCCCGTGAATCCAGTGTGCATACATCATATTGATCTGATATTTATCCGTGTGCAAAGTTAAATTATTATAATTCATCGCTCATCAATCCTTTCAACTACAATACCATTGCTTCAAGCATTCCGAGAAATGCAGCAGTCTATTCGTAATTAGAATGCCACAGAAACTAACACATCACAATCTGTCGATTTGATTCCAAGCAAAAATCCCTCCAAGCAGGATCGTCTGAAGAACTTACCAGCCAATTTCCTGTTACAAGAGGGATTGCAAATGTTAAACTACACTATCGCCCACCGCTGCAATCGTTTCTTTTCCCTCAAAGACCCTAACTTTCGCCCATCGGGCTGATAAAACCGTTCATTTAAACTATTCTTAAAATAAAAAAAAGCCTTTTCCAAAGTCCAAGAACTGTGGAAAAAGCAATCGTATTTAAATATATTAATATTTAATATTATTAATCAATATATTTATTAACTTCATTTGATATTAACTACATTAATTAATTTTTACGTGCTCTCATTCCTTAACAAATAACTTGAAAATCGAGCTGATTTTAGTGGATAGAGCATGACTGCCACCGCGATTTTGCACATCCTCCATCATAAGTGCCAAAAGAAGCTGAGGTTTTTTAACATTGTAAGCAACGAACCACCCTACTTCCTTCCCATCCATGCCTTTATTTTGCTTCAATTCAGCTGTTCCAGTTTTACCCGCAAGTGTCAGTCCTTTTATTTGCGCTCCGCGGCCTGTTCCTTGTGGATGCTCTATAACTTGTATTAAGTCCTGCTGCAGGAGAGCTGCAACTGGTGGAAACATAACAGACTTCTTCCAAACATCTGCCTTCGTAGATAGGCCGGGTGTATCCATCAGCAGCTTCGGAGCTATCAGGTCTCCCTGATTGATGAAGGGTGTGTAAGCCAATGCTACATGAAGAGGATTCATTTGAATCTCCCCTTGCCCGTAACCGGAATCGGCTAATTGAATATCATTTTTCATGGTTTTGTTAACCAAGGTGGAAGTGTCCAATGGGTAAGGAATAGGAAGCTTTTCTCCCAATCCGAACTTCCCCGCCTCCTGCATAAAGCTCTCTGTCCCCATGTCCAATGCGGCTTGAGCAAAATAAATATTATCGGAGTAAAGAAGTGCCTTTTGCAGATTCACCTGAGTTGCCACTTGCGAAACTCTTGTCACCTCATAATTTCCCCAAGATGCATCTTTCTTCCAATGAAGGCCTTGAATTTCACGTAGTTGTTCGGGATCCATTGTTTTGGTTTGCAGACCCATTGCAGCAGTGAGCGGCTTAAATGCAGAACCGGGCGAGAAGGTACGGGCAAATCGGTTCAATAACGGCTTAGCCGGGTTCTCACTCCACTCCTTCCACTGACCGGCAGAGACCCCTGCCACAAAAGCATTAGGATCATACGAAGGCGAGCTTACAAGCGCCAATACTTCTCCTGTAATAGGGTGAAGCGCAGCTCCCGCTCCTGCACTTGAGTTCAATTGCTGATATATCTCCATTTGCAGCTCTGCATCTATAGTAAGTGTGATGTCCTCTCCGTTTCGCGCATCCCGTTTTACAACATTTACTTTCTCTTTGCCATTCGCGTCGGCTATATAGATTCGTCCCCCATCTTTACCCTTTAAACGCTCCTCCAGCACCTGTTCCAAGCCTGCCTTGCCGATGTCATCATCGATCTGATAGCCTTTATCTTTGTAGATCGCCCATTCCTCTTGAGTTAGTTTCCCAATATAACCAATCAGATGAGCTGCCGCTTCTTGAAACGGATAAAAACGGACTTTTTTCGTTTGGAAGGAAACTCCAGGAATTGCAGTGGCTGCTGCTAGACGCTTATCTGACCGGGAAAGCAAAGCAACTGGAACGAAGTATTCCGGCTTCACCCAAGTTGCATTTCTTTTTTTATCTATATCTTCCATATTTATTTTCAAAAGATCCGCCAGTTGCTGGAGTGCTTGTGAAGGGGGATTCGGCAAACGATTAGGTATGATGCCAACCTCCGCCCTTTCCTCATTAATTGCCAAGCCTTTCCCATTACGGTCTGCAATTTCACCGCGAATCGCTTTGATTTGCTGTACTCTCACCTTGTCCCCTTCCTTCAGAGAAGGAAACAACAGCGATGGGCTCCAGTCCAAACGCCAGACATTGCTCTCCATAATCATGATAGCAGGCTCGCCAAAAGCTACCGGTCCCGCAAACGTCTCCATCTGAACAGTGATTGGATGCTTCACGGGTTCTTTACCTGTTTCCTGTTTATTTTTACTTGCAGTATCCTGCGTTTGGGGCACGAGCTTAATGGTCAAACCTCTAGCAGAGACTCCTTCATAAATCGATTGATGCCTCTTTGTAAAAGCCTCTTGTGTTATAACCGTTTTAGCTTTGTCGCTAAGCATCGAGTACATAGCATCATAATCACCTTTTTCCCAGACTGTTATGTATTGTCGCAGTACTTCCTCCGAGGTTGGTCCTTTTTCCTTGCAGCCGGCAACTATGGCCATAGCAGTTATCAGCATTAGAATCGTAATCGCATGTTTTGTTATCTCGGTATGCCCCTTCCATTTTAGCTTCAGTTTATATTAGCCTAATTGGTTTCCCTATAACATGAAGAAACAGTCATATTTACATGATGAATCACTAACGGCCAACGCCAGATATCCCGTCACAATTGCATTAAAAAAGCTCTCCTCCCCCAACATATTTCGAGGACGAGAGCATCATTATTCTTTTTCACTATGCTTTTATAAAAGGGGATTTAATGCCTTCCCTAAGCTTTTCAAGCGATTTTGCAACTCTACTAGTCCGGGTTTCTTCCCTTTTCGCATCCGTTACCCATCGCACATATTCTTTACGGCTAGTGAATGACAACCCGTCAAAAAACTCCTTAGCCTGAGGATTCTCATTCAACACATGCTGCAAATCGTCAGGAATCTCCAATGTACGTTCATGGGTTGGAATAACGGCAGTCCCCACGGCCCCTACGGCTCTCCGTTCGCGCCTTGCGCCCGTACTTTTAACCAAATCTATAAGGCGAAACCTCATCGCCGACCAGGTTTCATCGATAGAAACTAAAGCCACACCTTCATAGCCGGCTTCGGAAATGACCTTCCAGCCTTCATCTCTGCTAAGATCCGTTTTTATCTTGGAGCTTTTCTTCGGATAAGTAATCCATAAAAGAGCATCGTATTTAACTGCATGTATGGCAAGAGGAGCGAATTCCTCCAGCTCAGCTGCACTTCGTACAAAGAGATGAACCAAATCATAAGTACCTTCCGGTTGACTATCAAGCGAAGTATGTTCCGGTAAAGGTATTAATCGTTCCGTATAGCCTGCCGGCGCATTTAAAAGCAAAATCCGTTGTCCGCTTTGAATTCTTAGTTTTTTGAATAATTCAGCTTCCATTAGCTTCAACTCCTTTAATGCCCCTTGTCCGCTTTATCAGCTTAAAAACTCCTGCTGCTGGTTAATATTTCTATATAGGCTGATCCGGTTAGTCTACAATTCTGACTCTAGCTGAAGGTCGATTTCAAGGAATCGAGTGACTTCTTTCTCCCAACGATTCTTAACATAGTCGACATGAACCGGATGAATGTTATAAGCCGAATAGTCAGCACTGTCTGCAAATACCATTGAAAATCCAAAATCATAATCATTTTTCCCGCTTACTTGACGGAAAACCTCAAACTGTTGTACTTGAGGAATAGCTGCGAGAATAGCTTGGCTTTCCTGAAGAAATAACTTTGCTTCTCTTGTACCCACCTCATGCTTCAAATTGAAAATAACCATATGTTTAATTGCTTGTCCTGACATTTATCCAACCTCCGATTCGAAAATAATACATTCAATACCCATTATTATAACACATCTCAACTTCCTGTTAGCCTGTCTTAGCATCATTAAAAAAGAGGCTGGAAATACTGATTAAATAATGATACATTTAGTATCAAATCATGTGTATGGGAGGTCGCAATTCTTATGGATCGGTGGAAGAAATGGTTACTTTGCATCTTTGCAGCAGGACTGATCATAACGGGCTGGAACACATGGAAGTTCCAATCCACACTTCATTATGAATTTATCCCCCACCATTTTCCGGCCAAAACGAGTTCGCTTCAACCCGATATTCCGAATGATGGCTCCAGCTACAGCATCCAGCTTGCCCGCGAAAAGCGGCTAAAGCAGCAAAGCTCCGCCGATCGTGTGATAGCTCCAATGTCTGATTCCGAGAATCTGACAAAAACTCGGTCCAAGTAGACATACATCGATTATCGTTCCGACAATATTTATGCTCACCTTTGATATAGGCACCTCAATCGACATCAATGATACAAAAAGTATCATTGATGTCTTAGCACAACCCTTTTTGGCATATGGAGTAAGAACCTTGCCGAAAGCTGGCGAAGCTTATTTTTTTGAACTGCATCTTGCCCGAACAGACCCATACGTAGTATCATAACTACCAACATATTATTTAATAAAGGAGCTTTGTCTCATGTCCGTTCATGAAGCTATTACAAGTCATACTCGTAAAATGCATTCCCATCTGGAGGTATTCCAAGAACTCGATAATCAGCGTGAAGAAGCTATCGAGCATGTCATTTCCTTATGTGCATCCGGCCAGCCATTCACTGTCGATGCCATCAACAGGATTACCACCAGTATCAATGAGCATGCAAAGCATGGAATCTCTCCAACACGTCCCTATGTTACACCAAGCATGGTTGAACAATACATCAACCGTACTTCTCGTTAATAGTCATTCCAACAGCTTAATCATTCATTTGACGAACCCAACAAAAAGCTCTGAACAGGACAATAACCTGAACAGAGCTTTTCCTATTCTTTCAAAAAAAGTAGCTGTCATTTCTCTGCTATTTTTAACATCATTTCATAATAAGTAGAAGAACGGGGCACAAAATCACTACGATTGAACAAACGTTCCGATAACTCCAATATTCCTTCTTCATTGGTCTCCACTCCAACGGCATGGATCTTGTCTTCCCCGTTATTCTGCTCGGCTAATCGTTTAACATCCTCTATAGAGACACGGTACAACCCCGTCAACTCATCCGCTTGAAGCTTATAGGAATCGAGGGGTTGATTGGAGCGGTATACAAATATATGGCAAATCTCACGGTCTATCAACCCGTCTGCCAGCCTTTTCTCATCTAACAAAACACCGCATGGCTCAAGCGATCCGAAAGCAACCGATATCCCAAGCTCCTCTTCAAGTTCACGGTTACCCTCCTCTATCCCTTCACCGGCAAGAAGGTGGCCTGCACAGGAGATGTCGAGCAAGCCGGGAAACGTATCTTTTTGCGGATGCCTTTTTTGAAACAACAGTGCTCTATCCCCATCCTGCTCATTTACAATCCAGCACTGAAAGGTGCGATGCCATAAGCCTTGAGCATGCACCTCTGTGCGGCTTGCAGTGCCAATCGGCTTCAAATGCTCGTCATAAATATCAAAAACCTCTTCAACTTGTGCCATATCTTAACTCCTTACAGCTATTGACAACTTCTATAGCTCCCATTATACGTGCAATTGATTAAACTCTCTTTTTACGAACCCTTATTATAAAAGAGTCTAACTTAATTTCTCAGGGTGAATCATGTCCTCGGGCCGAACAAAAGTATCAAACTGTTCTTCCGTCAGAAGACCGCTGCGCAGCGCGGCTTCCTTAAGGGATAAGCCCTGCTTGTGAGCCGTCTTCGCGATGGAAGCCGCATTCTCGTATCCTATGTGGGGATTCAAAGCTGTAACGAGCATTAATGACTGCTCCAGATACCTCTGAATTACTGCCCGATTCGGCTCTATTCCCACTGCACAATGCTCATTGAATGAAGTCATAGTATCTGTCAGCAATCTGGTTGATTGGAGAAAATTATATATAATGACCGGCTTGAATACATTGAGCTCAAAATTACCTTGACTGGCAGCAAAACCAATCGTCGCATCGTTGCCCATTACCTGGCAAGCTACCATGGTCATAGCCTCGCTTTGTGTAGGATTGACTTTACCCGGCATAATCGAGCTGCCCGGTTCGTTCTCCGGGATAGAGATTTCTCCGATACCGCAACGGGGACCGCTTGCCAGCCAGCGAACATCATTGGCTATCTTCATCAAATCCGCCGCAAGCGCTTTGAGCGCCCCATGTGCAAAAACAACCTGATCATGGCTTGTTAGAGAGTGAAATTTATTGTCGGAGGAAACAAATGCCTTCCCGCTTCCCTTGCTGATTTCCTCAGCTGCAAATTCGCCAAACCGGGGATGGGCATTCAAACCGGTACCTACGGCAGTGCCACCTATGGCGAGCTCCTTCATTGTGCCGATGCTATCTGCAATCATACGCCCTGTCTTATCCAGCATCGCCCACCAACCGCTGATCTCTTGTCCTAATGTCAAAGGAGTTGCATCCTGCAGATGAGTGCGGCCGATTTTTACAATATCAGCGAAAGCCTCCATCTTCTGACGCAGTGTTTCTTTAAGCTCCTCCAGTGCCGGCAGGAGCCGATTCTCGACCGCTAGAACTCCCGCTACATGTAAGGCTGTCGGAAAGGTGTCATTCGAGCTCTGGGACCTGTTTACATCATCATTAGGATGTATTCTGGTCTTGCTCCCCTTCGCATCCAGAAGCTGATTGGCGCGATGAGCAATGACTTCGTTGACATTCATATTGGACTGTGTGCCACTCCCTGTCTGCCATACAACCAACGGGAAATGCGCATCCCATTTGCCTTCCATAATTTCATCAGCCGCCGCAACGATTGCCTCTGCTTTTTCCTGCTCCAGCTTACCTAGCCTTTGATTTGCTAAAGCAGCCGATTTCTTGAGTAAGGCAAACGCCTGTACGACCTCTAGCGGCATAAGCTCCGTACCTATCCGGAAATTTTCGCGGCTCCGTTGAGTTTGGGCCCCCCACAGCTTATCTGCGGGAACTTGTATTTCTCCCATTGTATCGCGTTCTAATCTGTAATCCATTCCCAGTGCACCTCCGTTATAGTACTCATTTTATTATACCCAGTTATTGTTCGATTCTGTTGGAAAAAACTTCTATGAAATTTCGTGCTACAAAACGGTTTCAAATGCGTATTTATTGTGTAAATAGTTTAATAGCACTACATTACGGGGGAGGAATATTATACCAATGTACACCTTAGAGAGCCGTTTCACAGAAGCATTAGAAGGTATGTATTACACTTTCGAAGATGAAGACAACGAAACAAAATTTATAGAGTTGAACAATGCTTTTTCCAAATTGATAGGCATTTCTAAATCTGAGCTGCTCGTCATGAATCCAGACGCTCTATACGTGCCCGAATCTTCTAAAAAACAAATACTGAAAAAACAACGCCTTCAGCAAAAAGGTTATTTATTTTCAGAAGAACAGCTTCTTGGACACAATGGTGTTAGATTGAACGTTGAAGTACACAGCAGTAAGGTACACTGGGGTAACAAGGAAATATATTTCCACGTTGTCAAAGAGATCTCCGAGAGAAAATGGGTTGCCAGCCAGGTTCGAAACAAACCTGTCTTAGCATCCGGCGTGTTGGATGAGCATATGAACATTTGCACCATTCATAATCATTATGAGCCGCTGCCATTCATACTGGAAGCAGGTATGCCCGGCGCTTCCCTCTTTTCTTATATAGACGAAGCCGATTTAATAAAGGTCAAACGCAGCGTCTCCAAGGCCATTGAATATAGGCAAGAAAAGCAGGTCGCCTTCCAAACCATAGGATTATATGCCGCTGGACCTGTAAAGCTCCGGGTTATTGTTAAACCGCTTGTAAACGGCAGCAATGAAATTATTAAAGTCGCTTTTGTACTGGTTAGAGCAGAAGGGTTTGGAGTCTTTAATGAATCCCTGGTTCCTCCATTACTGTTAGCTTGTCTATGATTAACCTTGGTTACGAATCGTTATTCTTTTAAAAACAACGGATGATCCTCCATTTGAGACTCATCCGTTGTTTAATCAGAAACTATTTATTGCTTTATTACTTGAAAGGTAGTATACTGAATAAATTGTATCAAAATCAAGCAACCCCTCCATCAAATTTCCTCGGTTCGCTTTTTTGTACTACCACCCATAAAAATCACTAAAATTCCAACAACCCTAAGAGTTTTATAATCGTGTTACTGATCCACACTGGCGCGGTCTAGGAGCCGCAAGGATGAAAGAGAGGTAGGGCTTTCGTTGTTTTAGTACTCAGTCAGTGTTTTTTATGAAAAGGCAGTTATAGCAATGAGCTAATTGATACAATTTCAGATTCTGGATAGAGCCCAGTTTATTGAGCGTCTATATCAGCAATTACTTTACGGCTTGTGGTTTCCAAAGCAGTTAATTCTTCAGAAGTTAGATGAATGTCAACAGCTTCGACATTTTCCTTCATATGATTAATGCTTTGGGAGCCTACAATAGCTGTAGTTAGAGCATCCTGATGCAGCAGCCAGCTAATAGCAACCTGAGAGATGGCTTTATTTTTTGCTTCAGCAATATCTTTAAGCAGTACGATCAATTCCCTAGATTTTTCCATATGCTCCGGATAGAACAACCGCCTTTTGCTCCGGAAATCATCCTCTTCCAATTGTTTACCACCCAGATGAAATGCACCCGTTAATATACCCTTTGCAATAGAGCTGTAGCTCATTATACCGATATTCTCTTGAACACAATAAGGAACGATATCTTCTTCGATAGACCGATGCAGTAAACTGTATTCAGGCTGAATAACGTCAATTTGTGCGTAGTTTGATGCTTCCTTCAACTGTTCTAACGAGAAATTAGACACTCCGATAGCACGAATTAAGCCTTCTTCCTTCAGCTTATTAAATTCACCTAAGGTTTCGGATACTGGAATCTCAAAGCTTGGCCAATGTATGTAATAAATATCAATATAGTCCGTTTTCAAACGATTCAAGCTGCTTTCTGCCGAACGACGAACATCCGCTGGTGCCAGATTTGCCCGGCTCACTTTGGTTGAAATGATAGTATCCTTGCGCTTTCCTTCCAAAGCGGCGCCGACCACTTCTTCAGAATGGCCTGCTCCATAACCCTCTGCCGTATCAAAGGTAGTAATTCCCATCTCAAAAGCAGCCTGGATCGCCTTAATATTGTTATCATCGCTTGTAAACTCCCAAGGTCCACCACCAAGCTCCCAGCAGCCAAAAGTAATCTTCGAAACCTGAATATCTGTTTTGCCCAATGCTGTTGTCTTCAAGTGCATTCTCTCCCTCATATGAAAAACTTTACACGCAGAACAGCCATTATATGAATCAGCTTGCTGCGATAGTTCTATCATAACCAACTCAAGAGCATTTTTCCAATTATAGAGACAGGTTGTCGAAAATAAATATATATTGACAAGCTTTGTAAAGTATTGACGAATGTGTGACCTCCAGTTAAAATGATTGGGTACTACCATTTACATAATAATCCAGTGAGGTGATGTTTATGAGTACTGAAATTCCTTATCAACAAGCTGCCGCTAACTATCAGAATCCTTATAGTCAACAAGCATCCGTGATGTCAGTCAAGGATTGGATTTTAACCTTTATCGTAACTGCTATTCCTGTTGTTAATATCATCATGCTATTTATTTGGGCATTTGGCGACAGCGCTAATCCGAATAAGAAAAACTATTCTAAAGCAACGTTACTCCTGGCCGCTATTCTAATTGTAATATATGCTTTGTTCTTTGTTCTTTTCGTTGTTATTCTGGGAGCCGGCCTATCCGGTATAACTTCGGAGCTTTAATACGATTGCGAAGAGAGCCTGATGGATATCAGGCTTTTTTTGACGTTAATATGGGCTACAGCCGGGCTTGGTGTGAGGCTGTTGGTATTATTTTATTGTAAACATGTATATAAGCGCTATGTAGTGAGACATTAGTAGTTAAGTACTATAGCTGAGAAGGAGCGGGATAACAGATGGAAGAACAATATCAGTCACAGCAAAATGAACTGCAATCAGACGAGAATACATTCGCTGCTGAGGGGAGATCGATAACACAAGAGCAGCTAAGCGATATGTTCTTTGCAGGTACTAGTGATGGTCTAGTACAACTGGAAAACCGTACAATTGAACTAAAACAGAACAACAATAAATAGAAAAAAACGTTTTCCATACATTAAACCATTCAATGAACAACAAGAGCTCACGGGATCATCCAGTAAGCTCTTGTTTGTTTAACTTGTGCTTCCTTAGTCCGCTAATTTCCAGCATTCTGACTTATTCCCGCTACTAATCGCATATTCACTGCTTTATTTCATGGTACAAATACTGGTTGCAATTCCTCCAGCTGTAACGGTAAGGATGGATAAAATAAACGTTTCCATGGACAAGAGAATTCCACCCAGACTTATTATTATAGCATCGGATACAAATATAATAATGCCTACATTCATGAATGAGCGCATGGACATAATTTGTGCCAATAAATCGGTACCTCCTGTGCTTACTTCATATCGCAACATGATTCCGATTCCAGCACCCAATAGAAACCCGCCCAGCACAGAGCTGGTAAAGGGAGTCAATTCAACATAATAGAGAAAATAATATTGAAATGGATCCAAAAGGTCAATTAAAAATGAAGAAACAACCATACCATACATACTGCTGTAGAACAGCTTGCGAGATTGAAACCACGTTAAGGTGAGGATCGGAATGCTCGTAATAATAATTAAAGTTCCGACTTTAATTTTAAATAAATAATTAATAATAAGAGCAATTCCTATAAGACCGCCGTCCAGCACCTTAAAGGGAACTAGAAAAAAATCTATCCCGCAAGCAATTAATAAACTTCCAATAAGAATGACAATTATTTTTCGAGCAGAAAGCATATAAATCAGCCCCTAACAAATGCATGTCTAATTTATATGCTTGTTCCATTAAAAACTGGCAATAAATACAAAATATTTTGTTCCAGAATTGTTTGTTTTTATAGCAGATAAGGTTTTACATCTGAAATTACTTTCATTAATGTCTCTGAGCAATCCGCATACATTTGTTTAGCCTGCTTCTCTTTCGTCGATAGGCTGAACATCTCTATGTCTGCCTCGCATTTTTTTAACGTAGCTAATAATACCGCTTTTTCTTGAGGGGCGGGAACTTTAATTTTATCATCATATAAATCTACGTATAATTGTCCGTAGGAGTCAACCTGACCGAGAAACACATTTTCAAGTAGAATACCCTGCTTCTCCAATTCCGTATTAAGCCAGCCAGGATTTAATCCCAAAACGGCAAGCGGTTCTTTCATCATTACTCCATCCATTATAACTGCTTGCGGCGATTGCTCAGGTCCTACCTTCATCCCCATGTGAGCTGGAGTTATCGGTTGGTACTCTTTTTTGAGTAAAACATTAATATCTCCACTGGATTCCATAATAGCAAATTCGACATCAGCAGCTCTAAATATATTCTTTTTCCGAAGCTGCTCAAGCAGTTCGTCCGTTGTTAAACGTTCTTTCTTGAGATTATCCTCCTGGATTTTGCCGTCTTTAATTAGAACTGAAGCTTTGCTGTCTATAAAATCTCTTGCTCGCTTGCTTTTTAGCTGCAATAATTCAATCCCTAAGGAAACAGCTCCCCAAACGAGCATAGACACCAGTCCCAAATACCAGTTGGCTTCAATATCCAGAGAGATCACCGCAGCTAAGCTGCCGATCGTTATGCCCGTTATATATTCAAATAATGAAAGTTGAGAAATTTGTCGTTTCCCCAAAACCTTAGTAATCAAAAATAAAGCAACAACCGCAATCAACGTTCTTACAGCTACTTCTATCCACTCTGGCATTTTATATTTCCTCCCTGTTCCATATCATTTACAAAATCCTTACTTAGATTATTTGATTATGGGAGGGATTTTACAAAATTAAAATTAGGTTAATTAGCATTTATTTAACTTTTAGCACTAGCTCCATGAGGCTGCATTATTTTCAACGGATTAGGTTAGATTATATGGAGTCACTAATTAATAAAACAGCGTAGTGAACTATTTTACGAAAACAGAGAGGTGGAATTAAAGATGACGGTATCGGCACAGGTTAAAACTTGCCTTGCTTCATTAAAGAGCGCTCAAGCTAGCTTAGAATCGTTTGCATTAAACACTCAAAATCAAGAGGCCAAGAACATGTTTACCACTGCATCACAATCGACTATGCAAATCATTCAAGATGTTCAATCCCGTGTACAACAGCTGGAAAATGAGGAGCCGCAATATAAAGGGTTCTAGATCGGTTCATCGTAAAAAAGCCATGCTGAACAAGCATGGCTTTTTAATATGGTAGAGATTATGAAATTTTCCCCTACTCGCGCCTTGCTTCCGTTTCCCGAACTCATCCACAGCCAGGTGTGCCGAAACCTGCATTCGATGAAACAGCTCCTCACGCTTGGCTTTAAACGAGACTAGAGTTCCTGCAACCGCCGATGTACAGCAAATGCGCGCAGGATACGCATTATGTTTAGTAAGAGGTTGTGGTAATCTCGTTTAACTAGTTGAATCTCAGGACAAAGTATTTCAACGCTGGTGTAAAGCTTATTCAACAGTCGGTTCCACTTTTCCACTTCTGCCCTCGTTAGCTGATCGGCACCCAAGCAATGCAGTATTGATTCACTAATATCAGGCAAGCCACATAACGCACTAGTTTGCGTAATTTCCATCAACCCTTTTCGTGCAGCGCTAGGAGGACGCAAATCTATAGAATCAAGCAAGCCAACTGTTGGGCCAACAACCGTTCTTACAAAGTCGAATCCATGATGATTATCTTTGTTTTTCCTGCAATATTCGGGGTCTAACCAGCAGTTCGCACGTTCCTTCAAATCCCTTACAGATCGTTCAATCGCTTCTCTTACCCAATGGATATTCCTCAGCAGCCTTTCCGTTTGTTGTTGAGGAACAGAGAATCTGCCTTCTTTCTCCCATAAAATGTGAGCCCGGTTTAAAGAGACAATAACCGAAAGACGCATAGTCTCGGGTCGCAACAGATCTCCCCAGAAATAATGGGCCATCTCTATCGTAACTCCCGCTTCCTGAAAGATACTATGCTGGTTCAATCTAGAATCATGAATTCTATCGTTTTTGGAGCCATGCCAATTAATATCAATGTCCGAGTGGGGTAATTGAGTGTCCGGATTCCATATGGAACCCGTTAAGATTAATCCGTCGATGCCGGGATGAAGCGAAATTATATTTTGAACCAAGTTCTCGACAAGCCGCGCCCGGTCAGGCGGTAAAGGCCCTGTATGGATTAATTCAGCCATTCGATAGACTCCCCTTTTCTAACCGATTTCGTGAACATTATGGAAGATGCACTCTTTGGCGATTAGTTCCACATAATATGTATGTTAGCAAAATCCATATCGACCTACTCATAATTCATCGTTGTTTATTAGAATTCTAATTATAGTACAAACTTAATCAGCGCTTTACTCCCCTCCGATCAATCATCAGCCTATAGAAAATCCTGCAAATCTACATTTATTTCCTACCACATTTATTTTTATAGTGAAAAAACCTGCGATAACGCAGTTATTTTCTGGAAAAACGGTCTAGTTTCGCTAATAATGATAAAAGAGATGCACATTTGCATGAATTCAAGGAAACTGCAGATAAATCGGTCAAAAGCTGTATAAATGCAGGTTTTGGCGGGCTCAAGACTTCTAAGCGTGTCTTGCACGCAGTCATTTACCTTCTTAAGAAATCGCCAAGATTTGAGCTGGGTTACTAAGCAGGAATCGACATCGTCAATCGCTGATTTCGGTTTTGATCTCTATTTATAGTACGAAAGTTTTACTCCGTGTTATGCTTAATCTGTTTTAGATGCTCGGACAACTTGTTTAGCAGTGTGCCTAATTGTCGTTTCTCTTCCTCTGAAAAACAAGACAGCGGATCAAACTCCTCCCCCGATTGAAAGGCTTGCTTCAAGGATGCTTGCTTCTTAAGACCCTCCTCAGTAATCGCAATATTGACCATTTTTCTATTACTCGGATCTTTGCTCCTTTTAACCCAGCGCTGCCGCTCCATATTGTTAATAATGACGGTTGCGGTTGGGCGGTCACAGTAAAACATATCGGCAATTTGCGAGGGGTTTAAAGACGTTTTCTCAACTAATTTTCGGAGAACATACTGCTGCTTTAATGTGATCTGATGAGGTACTACCTGCTTTTGTAAATATCTCTGCCAAGTTAGGAAAATGACGCCTATTCGAGACATTATTGGAGATTTATCCGGCATTTCGATTTGACTCCTTATAATAGTTAGTATTCTAATTATAATAGATTATAACTCCTTCATGGTGGACAAGACATAGAAAAGCTAATTAAATGGCTAATCCAGTCAAATAATTGACCTAAAAGAAAAAAGCCTTGATATAAGGCTTCTTACTTGGTATGCGGTCGGCGGGATTTGAACCCGCACGTCCATGGGACACCACCCCCTTAATGTAGGGATAGCACTTCCTCATGTATCCGCAAATGTCCGAAAGCCTACTCCTATAAGGCTTTTGGACGTTTCCCCTTATGTTTTCTCTGATTTCCGAGTATATTTTATGGATGCTACCACAGTGCTATCACGAAAGTAAGAAGATAACGCCACATAGGCTTCTACCGGTGTAGTCACAGTTTTGATGTCACCCGAGCAGCGCCACATAACCGAATTACAACTAAGGTACAATCTCTTGGTAATAAATTGGCATCCTCGCTATGGTTAATGATTAAAATAATTTGCATATGCTATCGACTGTCTGCTGGAAGACAACTTGGTAATTACCCAGCTGCTGTTTCGTTAAGGGTATCCTTAGCTAAACTAGCGTAACACATTTTTGTTAATTCCGATTGTAAGTAATCATCATTTAGCAGCTTAGCAAATAAATGCTTTGATTGTTTTGTATCCAGTAGTATTCTGCTTTTATCTGAATTATACTTAAACTTCCCCTTGAGACCTAAATATGTGTCAGTAAAAGCAATGACATCAGCGGTTGGAATCCTATTGAGTACTGGAGAAGAGCTTAAAACCTTAGTTAATTTCCGAGAAAAAGATATATCCTCGATCAGTTCGTATAGAACATCTGTATTTTCGAGTAAGCAGGCCTGCTCAATTGCAACAATGCACTCTTCAGCTTTCTTTTTAATTACATCGTGGAAACCAAAGAATTTTTCTAATATATTAAGGTCTTTAATGAGTAGCGTATCATCAATCTTCATAAACTCAAAATTTGTATTTATTCGTACAACATCTTCTTGAGCACTTATAAAACGCCGATGATCACCAATAAGTCCAAAAAAATAAATATTATCTTTTTTGATTAAACTTACTGGATAGTGCTTTTTGTAAAGCAAAAGATTATGTCCATTATTTGAAATCAAGACAACGACTCCACAAATTTGCTTTAAGTTATCAGTTCTAATATCAAATGCAGGAATATCTTCATCAGCTAAAATATCATTTATTAATTCAAGTTCATGAGGAACTTCATCTAAATCGTACTCATAGATGACATTGGTTCGGTCATCCGCATTAGATATACTAATCATATCTAGATTCGGGTCATTAATAATGTCTGTCTGAATTTTATTAATAAACTCTTGTGTTAATTCTTGTTGTGTGTTTTCTTCAACATCAATTAATCTAAGCACAGTACCTTCTTCTTGCTTAAGAATAAAATAAAGTTCCGCAGTAACCTGATCAGCATTAATTAATGTTTCATTCAGTACAGTACTGAGTTCACCTTTATTCATTTAGCTAACCTCGCATAATAGATTTTCTCATCCAGTCTTCGATACTTTACAATGTCACCTAGGGAAATTTGATCTCTTGTGACAACGATAAAATTGTCCCTTTCCCCTGTACGAAAACCACCTGAAACAATATAGATGTGAAAACCCAAGAGTGCCAAGGTAGGATTAGCATAAAACATATGGGTTTTTATACATATTCCACCTATAGCTATAAGCAGTAAAAATAAGATGATTACATTTCTAATTTCGCCTAAATTCAAACTTATTAAAGGAACAATATAAGTTGTCAAAAAGGTAAGATGTTCATAGTTTCCATTTTGTATATTTGTGATAGTAAATGTCTTCTTGCTTCCTTTAAGCTTGTATTTAAACCTGCTTAAAAAAAAGGCACCCAGAGCTAACATCAAAAATGCTAGTAGTGGCACAATATTCAAACTGATTAACTTTTTTGTTCCTATGAACTCTGCGTCCTTACCAAAATAAATAGGAATTTGAACCGTAGCAATAATGATAAGAAGAAAGAGGAGCCACAGGGAGATAACGTATAATTCAATTTTGTCCCATGTACTGCTTATTTGCTTTATAGCCCTCAACCTCCTATTTAAGATACAAAATTAGACAATAAATTTCATTGTCCTGTATCCATCTCAAGACCCTGAAAAGGCAGTTACTACATTGAATTCTTATCTTTAAAAGCATCATTGCATGTCAGCGTGAAATCAAAACCCAGGGCCTCTCTTCTCTAAAAGCTTATGTAGTCGTAAGGGATTACAGATGATACTTAAATCCTTCTATGGAGATTGGTTGATGATTTGCTTTAGGAAGGGTAGCATGATTGGTTGGAAATCTGGTATACCCAATAATGGATCTTCCAAAAATGGTATTCCTACAACTTGGGAGCTTGCTTATTTGCCGCCATCAGTTCATGCACAGTCTGAACGGCTACTGTGTTATGGTCAGCATGGCACTTGGCTTGTACCGTGTTTTCTCGCCGCGGTTAGAAATGACTGACGAATAGTCAGAATCTATTTCAAGCTTATTGCACTTTTGATTTTTCTTTTAAAGGGTACTCTAGCTATTTCTAAGTAAGTACCTAATATCCATGATGTAGAGCCTAATAAACACCAATAAACAATTGCCCAGTATGAAAAGTCCCATATAATAAGCCAATACGCAAATACTATTTCACAAACAATAATACCAAAGGCATTCCCATGCTCACGCAAATGCCTATATGATTCTATATACTCCCTATTTTCATCTTGTGTTTTTTCGTTATTGTTTGCCAAATCACCTTTAAACAACTTAGGCTGAAGATAGCTTGTCTTAAGGTAGCTGGCTTGTTTGATCTCCATCATTTCGATATTAATTAGACTGCTATCTTCCTTGTATTTTGTCATTGCTCTAATCGAGCTTAAATCTTCATAAAATTGATGAATTGACGTGTATTTCATCATAAAACCAATACAAAAAACAATAATGAAAGTAATGCTAATGACATGTCTCCAATTAAAACAAAATAATAATACAAGGAAGGCAAGGATTAAAGCTATAGTTTTTAACCTATCTTGCTTTTTCAGAGTAAAAAGCTTACTTTCACTTAATTTGTTCATATAATCAAACAAAACTTTGCGGACACCATGTAAAATTAAAATGAGCATACTTGAGAAATACATATATAAGAAACCAGAAACAGCCAAAATTATTGCTGCTAAGACTGGAAAGCCTGTTTGCTTTAATACAATAGTTCTACCATCATTTAATGGAAAAAAATTATCTTTCCCTAACGTTCTTAAAATAACATTAACATCATCTTTCTTTACATCGTAAGTTATATTAAACAATAAACTAAATAGATTCGCTCTTATCTTATCTTCATCATTAAGCATCCGAACAACATCTAGCTGATTATCCTTCTCAAGCATTTGCTTAACTGTTGGTTTATCATCAGCTTTGAACTTCTCTATTATAGAATCTCCACTGTTTAAAAAAGAGGCTGTAATTTGATCATTGTAATTTATAACCAAAAAAAATAATATCATTATTCCAAATATGGTCCCCAGTAAGTATCGAACCAAATAAAATTCCCAAAAGCGGTTACCCCCCATTTGAACCTCCATAAGATTGTTTTAAATGTAGTTGGTAATTATACATCATATGAACACTCAACATCGTTTGGATGATTCAGATTTTGAAGTGCTTGTAACACCGACGTTTTACAACTTCAATTGGCCTAACAAAAATTGTTGATAATTTTGGACTCTCGCCTTTATCGGTACTCCCCCTCCTTCTCATTGCTAATTATTTAGCCATTCTTCTGGAACAAGTTTCTCTCCGCCGCGCCATTCCTTGACTAAGTAAACATCGTCTATGTCCCCCCACACACTTTCATTTGCATGGTCTAAGACTATGATTTGTAAGTTACCCTTGCTCTTCTTGACTACGTGAGAGAAACTTTCGAATACTTTTTTTACAGCTTCAACATCTTCGTCTTTAAACTCAAAATCGTCGATTTGATCGCTTGCATTTTTAGGTGTAGCAAGCCGCTTCGGAAAATACACCTGACTCGGTTGATCATAGACAATAAATGATGGAATTGGACTTTCCTTAATACTCAAGAAAAATTGTTGTAGGCCCAATGTCATAGCAATATGATAGGATAACCAATTTGATCCACTACCGATTTCCCATAGATAGTCCTCTCTGTCTAAACTTTTAACATAAATCGAAAGATTATTATCAGATAAAAATATCGGATCATCAGGCCTTTCAACATCCAACATAGGCAATAACCTTGAAGCATTCGAAGACACTATTTCCAATGCTCTTTTCTTTTTATTTTCAATATTGGATTCGGACACTGCTTGGACAAGAGAATTGACACGATCTTTCAAGCTCTGTATATCAGTCGATAGATCACCGTCAGCACCTAGGTTGTCGTAAGTCATAAGTGACTGCTCTAGGTTTCCAATAAATCGAGAGACTTTTAAGGCTTCATATTGCCGATTACGCACTTGTGTTGAAGAGCGGTCCAATGAACTTCGTCTAATTTTTATAGCTTCTAATTTTTCTGTTAAGAGCCTAATCCCACCCCTAACTCTTTCTAATTCACGGTCAAAAGAAGCAGGAACACTATTAAATTCTCCTGCTGTCTTTTCAATTGCTAGTAAAGCTTTATTAAGTTCATTTAGCATCTCTGTTTCATCTATCGTATTCCCACAAACAGGACAGTCATGATCAGGATTATTTATCTCAGAAAGCCATGATGATACCTTTAATCTATCTCTTTGGATATTCAATGACCCTTGATATTGTTTTGAATTGTGCTTAAGTTGAGACATTTCTGAATATCTTTTTCGTAATTTCGACAATTCCAATGAAATTTCTTTCTCCTCCTCTTGAAGTTGTAATAACTCATCAACCGCTTCATTAATAGTTTCTGTAGTTATACGAACTTCAAACACGGTACTGTTTACTACCGTTCGGAGCAACTCAATCAAATCGTTTCTATTATTTGAAATTATTACATCTGAACTTATCAAACCAATTTCTTTGGCTTCTGATACCCTAGACTGAAGTTCCGCTATCCACCTTAAAGATACTTGCTTTATCGAATCCAATTCCTTCTGTTTCCTCTGTAATTCTTTTCTTAAAGCTTCTAACTCATGTCGTTTAGCCATAATATCAGGCGAAATAGCATTCAAAACATATGGGAAAATATTTCTAAGTTTTTCTCGATGTTCATAGGTATCAGCTTTATAAAAAACAACATCTGGATTGGCCACAATATTTTGAGGTTGAAAGTTAAATGCTGCTAGGTCTCTAAAGCTCGGTCTACCTTTGAAATTATTACCTGTGTCTTCAACGTCAAAATCTAAAGTTGTTAAGCCCACAAGTTCATCAAGCATTCTTTTAACTCGTTTTACATCGTTATTCTTGCCTGGTATTTCTCTAGGAATAATAATCTCAGCACCTTCTAGAACAAACATATCTCCAGTTGATTTTTGAGAACCAGGTTCCCTCCGTGCAAGTAACTTTTCTCCAAATGGAGTACTAATCAAAGCACCAAACCATTCGCAAGCATCCCTTATAGTGTTTACAGGTATCGAACATTTATCGGAACCGAGACAGTAATCTAAAATTGGTATAATAGCAGATTTCCCAGTACGTGAAGCTCCACTAATAATATTAACCTTACCGAGTTCAAATGTTACCCTTTGCGGAGGATATGTTATGTTTTTAGGCCAAAGGATTATTTCCTTGATTTGAAAAAACATAGTTTAGAACCCCACTTTCAGAATTGTTGATACCTCATGTATTGTTAATTGTGAACACCAAAAACCTAGCTTTTCAGCCGCTTTGTGCATCTCCTTTATTGAATCTGGGATGCCTAATTTAGGAGCCGCTTTGCTTAAGGGAATAACAGCTCCTTTTTCGATATTAAACGCTATTAGCCTTGAAGATAAAGCCAGTCGCATAGATTCTGTTGTAACTTCTTTGAAATCTATAGCTCTTTGGTGGATAGTTAACAAAATGTCCGACATAGAGTTTTTTGAAATATAAAATTTATCTGCGAACATTCTTAATCCTGAAGGTTTTTGGGTTGTTGAGATTAAATCTAAAGTTTCATGATGGTAAATCATTGGTAACACGATATATAATAATGGGATAGGAGTACTTTCTTTTGTTTCACTACCATTACTGAAACCACTTACAAATCGCCAGAGAAGGGTTGCTCCTAGTGCTGCATTTTGTATTAAATTTATTTCTCGATCAAGAACCCCCACTTAATTCCCCTCCTCCAAAACCCTTGTTTTGAGCAATTCGTTATATCTAGGATGCCAGCCCATAACTTTTGCATTTGATAATGAGTGGAAACTTCCAGAAGTAAAGTGTTCTGGCACATCTAATCCTTGTAACTTTTGATTATAGTTAGAACACTCGCGGAAGAGTAATTCGCCCTTTTTAACTTCTTGTATCGTATCGTTTTTAATCTCAATAATTTTCTTTAAGTTGTTCCATGTCTTCATTAACAATGCTTCAAAAGAATCCAGGCTTTTTCTATGGATAATGCCTAACTCACTCCAATGCGATCTATCATTGTAAGCTCTGAGGTAATCATTGACAGCGCAAAGTTTATCTTCGTAGTCACATTCAATTATGGCTAGCTGTTCTATATACACACTGTTATACAAATGCAATTGAATTAAATCCTCACTTATCTCTTCATCTCTACTTGACAATACTTTACTATTGTTCAGTAATCCAACATAGGCTGTCATTTCTAAGTGAAAATTATCGTACATCAGGACTGCTGGTTCTTGCTTTTCCAAAAGTAAGTCCGTCTGTCGTTTAATCCAACCTAAGCCTCGATACAAAACATCTTCCAGGAAAACTTCAGGAACCAACGCTCCCCTCAGTAAGCTGAGTAGGTCTGTTTGTGGACTCCCGCTTCCAAAACTTACAGTGAAATTTTTAATTATTAATGCTAGAACACTGCTGTCACAGGTCATAAAATTATCAACATAAGTGCTTATGGATTTAGCGACTGTTTCTTTCAAAAGGTTTTCTGGTTTTGCTCCCCAATGAAATAGTCTGGCATTTTCGACGGCTTCAATTGCTTCTTCAATAGAATTTGCTTTTGAAAAACTTTCGCAAATTCTCCCTTCTTTTTTACGAGATACATAGATTTCAAATTTATGATTATCATTTATACCATCTCTCTTCGCAGCATCAATCCAATTACTAAATGTTTTCCATAAATCTATAGAACGGTCTGCTATAGGATTCCCCTCGGAGCCTACACTCTTACTTTGCTCATACGTTTTGTTCCCTTGCTTATCCTCAAGCCCTACATCTTCGAATACCTCTAAACTTATACTATCACCTTTCTGTGCGGTTAATAGCTTTGCCATAAACCGAGTATGCTGAAGTGAGTAACCCAGACTTTGACCAGGCACATTTGAAGATTTTCTCGATTTTAATGGTTCTGGTTGGTTTGATTCATAATCCAATTCTGCACCCCGCTTCCCTCTTATAAACTTAAGTTCATAATGAAATAATCGCTTGGATAATGGCTAAAATGATTAGTTGTTATGTTTTATATCTTACCCCATCGTTTTAAGCCCTATGACTTTTATACTATAATTATACATTATTCGCCAATATTTTCCCTACACCTTCCAAACATATGATCCTTTTACAAAATAAGAAAAAGCACCCTTTTGGGTGCCAACAAAGTGATTGTCTAAGTACTTTAGCATGAATTCATATCCCAAACTTCTTACACTCAGGGATCGAGATCATGCATGGACTTTACCAGAAAATTAAGAAGCAAAAATTAATTGAGCTAAAAAAGACTATAGTATTATCATCATTTTTTATTCATCAATACCTTCTAAATTGATTTTAAAATGTTCACATAGTGTTAATAGCATTGTAAACTTGTTTCCGAACATCATTTTCAATAAGTTTATTGCGACGATAATTTTCGTCTAAAATTTCTGCAAATTTACTTATTACTTCTTTGGTAGTTCTAACCTCAGATTCATACCTTAGATTAAAATATCGAATAATTTCCTTTACTCGTGCAGATGAATATTATTTTGGCGAAGTATTCAAATAACAACACCTCCAAGCTGTAAACTCATTCTTACTTTACAACAAACTTAACCTTTGTCCCATCTGAATACTTCTCCAGTTGATTAACTAACGCAAAGATCCAACTCCTCGATTGTCAGAAGGGTTTATGTACTTAATACCTGCATCTTCCCCACCTTCGAGACACATCGCCATTGGAAATTCATCACGGTCTAAATTAGGCTTAGTGGGAATGCCTTTAAGCGTCTCTTTTCTGTTCTCTTCGGCACCTTGAATCCTTTCATTCTATTTTGGTGGCTGAATGTTATCAAAGACATGAATGAGGGCCTCCTGCGTGATCTGAACCAGATCTTTCGCCTCACAGGTTAAGCCCAGATGATATGAAATAATGGTACGGTCAAACACATCAAGGATGCACATGATGAAGAAGAATCGACGCTCACCCGCAATCCAGCCATAGATTTCAATTAATGAACTTGCTCGAAAAACAGATATTGCTCCTTCCTCGTTTCTTCGGATTGAGGATTGCGATTCCAAAGACACGAAGGTATTGATTGTGATTAAATTAACGAAAATGCTTGTCTGTTCCTGTCGATGTTTTCCACAGTCCTTACATTAGAAGAGACTCCCCGCGCATTCACTATTTGTGGTATTAGCAAACCTACAAGAAATTGGAAATTGACTAACGTAGCCTACAAAATTCATTTGCAACTCCAACAGGGAACGAAAAATCGATATTATATTGCCCTTCTGCTGGCACTAATGACTGGGATGCGTCAGGGAGAGATTCTTGGACTTCGTTGGAGGGATGTTGACTTTAATCGTAAAATGATCACTGTAAGGCAAAGTCTAAATCATGATGGCAAAGAGTTCGGACCTCCAAAGACTCAATGCAGTATCCGCTCTATCAGGATCGATGATGGAACCATAGCGATGCTTAAACAACACAAGAAGCTCATCATCCAGGATAAGTGGCATGCAAAGGAATTGTATACCAATAATGATTTGGTTAGGTAAACTTTGGAATAGGCTGAGGGATAAATCCAGTATGAGGAAGATCACATTCCACGATCTCCACCATATACGCATACTTCCCTTCTACTGAAGAATAATGTCCATCCTAAAGTGGTATCCGAGCGACTTAGGCATTCATCCATTCAGATCACACTTGACCTGTACTCTCACTTATTCCCTAACATGCAAATCGATGCTGCCGACGGAATTGGTAAATTGATCTTCAAACATAAGGAAACTGATAAAGCAATAGCAGCCATTGAAGCTTCATCAGAGCTTCAATGGCTGCTATTTTTATTGTTACCACCGTGCTATCGCGAAGGACAAATATCAAGAAATCTGTAGACGATCCTACTCACTACTGTTAAGTAAAAACAACAAAAACCCTTATGTACCAAGGGTTTCCACGTTTTAAATCCATATGCGGTCGGCGGGATTTGAACCCGCACGTCCATGGGACACCACCCCCTCAAGATGGCGTGTCTGCCGTTCCACCACGACCGCAAAATATGATATTAATCAACCGGAATTTGAATATACCATATGTACTTGCCTTATTGCAACTCGTTACACCTGAAAATTTCAGACAAATAAATACAGCAGCCCATTATTCGCTACCTGCCCTGGAAATGGGCCATATTAGTACATCTAACTGCTTGGAAAAATGAAGCAGCGGTTTCGTATCCAGAACTCTAATTCCTTGACCGGAAGCCATCGTGTTGATCTTAAATTCAGCTTCGGCAGCATGCAGTGTCCAAGGAAGGTGATGTATTTCTCCACGCCAAATATGATTTTTCTTATCAACACTGTAGAGGCAATATCTTTCAGTTAACCAATGTTCAAAAGTTTGAGGTTTGCTGTAGAACGCGGGCGAAACTGGCGAGTAAATACCTTCATACGAAACTGAGGCTCCCCGCTTATCCGTTCGATGGCTGACATAATTATAGACTCCTTTCCTTTCCTCCAGCTTCATACTTGCATTAAAATAAGGTAAATAAAAAAATCGTCTTGCCGCCATGACCGCTAACCGGTTTGCAGCATCCAAGCTAAAGAAATAGACACCTGGCTTGTCCCCCACCGTAACATACGTTCTTACATTCAACTCAGCAAAAGCACTTGTATAAGGAATTGGCGGCAAGCCGCGCAATCGAATGGAGTTCATTCGAAATGGTACAATACTAATCCACGCATCGCCATAAAATGTATCAAGCTTAAGTCCTGGCGGAACTAGCTCACGCAGATGATCGTAGCGTACTGGCCAATGGGCGAACAACAAATCAAGCCAGGATTGCATCATTATCCAAGAACCTTTCGGTAAAGGCCACGGCCTATGGTCAATAGAATAAGGAGGCCTCATTACTTATCGCCCCTCTCTAATTTTTTAAGTAATTAAGCTTAACATAACATACAAATGGACAAAATAGTTGTAAATATGTGTATAGGAGGATACTATGATCCCTCAATATTCTGTCGCTCAACTTTCACCGGAAATCTTAACTGAAATTAAACAGCTGGAGGAGCGCATACGAGCTAACGCCAATGAAAATATCGTTCTTATCGCATACGCAGAAGAGAATGAACCGAACAACAATGCTTAATCTACTCTCCATTAATAACTTGCCGAATATGCTTAATACGCGATTCGGCTTGTATATTCTTATTGCTGCCAATTTGAAGAACAGAAGCAGCCGCAATCCCATCTACAAAAATTCCCCCAACCTGAATTCTACTGCAGTTATTATTAAATGAAACCTTGACTGACTCATTTTCTGTTAATGGCAGTGGAAGATCTCTTGAAAAAATACCAAAATCATCAAAGTTGCCCTCATCACCCTTAAACATGGATATGTTTCTTTGAACAGCCAATGCCTTGGAAACAGGTTTTATCAGCTTGTTATCTCCGACCTGCAATATAGATGCTAGCGATACCGTATTTACTTTCACTTCTCTCACAACGGATTCTCGGATCATGAGCTTTTTTCCTCATCCCCATCCCCATCTTCCTGCTTATCTTCATTCGTTTCTTCATTCTTTTCTTCCTTCTTTTCTTCCTTCTTATTCTCCTTTTTTTCCTCAGGAGACAAGTAAAAATTACCTCCGACAATTACAGGTTCCGGAGGTGTATCAAAAATAGAAGAGCATATGATTTGCTCGGTATCTCCAATCAAAAAAACAGACGAGCTCGAAACCCCGATTATTCTTACATCACCAACTGATAACATTTTATTTGTCACTTGGATATTCATGATTCGCCCGCTTTCTTGCTAATAAATTTATTATAATAGCTGTCAACAGCAGCCCTGATATCATTCTGTGTTCTAAAAAGCACTGCATCCTGAATTGAAGATAACTGATCAACAGTCGCTCCGGGAGTCATCTGACGTAAATAATAGTCTATACGTGCATCCGTTTGTTTCAATAAATCTTCAACAATCATTTTCTGATGCCATGAATCTAACTGCTCACCATATTGAGCTTGAAGCACTCCCAATTGCTTGGGAACCTGCTTCTCTACATATATCTTCAATTCTCTGGCAAGCTCATTTGGCAGCTCCGCCCCTGATTTAATCTTCGAATCAATCTGCGTTATATCCGCATCCTTAGCAGCCTCATACTCCGTAGTTACACTGCTTCCGTTCACGGCTATATCCTCTAAGGCACCCGGTGTTACCCCTATGTTCAAGGTTCCATCCAGCTTCTCCACTTTCAATTGATCGAATTTATATTCCACCTTATCAATATGAATCCGTTTCTGCTCTTTCCAGCTTTTCATCTCCGTCTGCAAAGCAACCATGGAAGTTTGCAAGGCAACTATAGATTTTTCCATTTCGACAATCTTTCTAGACTGCACTTCCATCTCTCGTTGCATTTGATGAATATATTGAGCCCATTGCTGCCAAAAATTCATAATCACAGCACCTCCTCCATCCATCCTATGCAAAGGAAGTGAAGTGGGTGTTAGCCCATTATCGATACAGTTGTTCACATCAACTTATGATGGTTTAGGCAAAGGCACGAGGGAAACAACCGAAGCCGAAGCATCGCTTTCAGCTGCTGGCTGCGTGTAACCACCGGAATTATATATATTAGAGAGAGGTTTAATCAAGCCGGCTGTACCAATCTGGAGTACCGAAGAGTTCGTTACATTATTTACCTTCAACTGATGTATCACTATGTTTTGATTAACGACTAAATTCATGCTAAACGACCCCCTGATTCCCAACGTTGGTTTGGCCCAAATCCTCCTCGTCTTGATCATTAGTAATTGTACTGCTGATCGCATTGTTCGTGTGCGCAAAATCACCTACGTTAAATGATCCCGCTCCCGCAAACGTTTTGGAACTGCTGGAAGGCGAGAGCTGCACAGCATCACCTATTTGTACGATTGAACCGTTGCCTACGCTTATTACTTTGATGTTACCTACAATTGACGGCATAGACACTTCTCCTTTTTCCATTCATAGGTTAGTGTATGTCAGCATACGCCTATAGGCTACTTTATACCTGTATCAAAATTCCTTATTGTATCAAGAGAGTGACCACTTACATATAAATAAAAGAGAACTGGGCGGAGAGGAGCGGTGCATGATGGCCGACAAAGGAAATAATAACAAACCGTCTCAATGGCATGAAATTGAAACGTTGCTAGGCAGTAAGCTGCCAGCATTGCCAACTAGCAAACAAATGGATTTATTGAAGGATACTTCCTGGATCGAAGGATACGTTCAAAACATACTTGAGAAAACTATGCCCAAACAGGAAGTCAAGAAAAGTGTACGAAGTAAAGCAGAAGTGTTTGAAACCCATTATCATGTTATTGTTAAAACGCCTATATCTTATGAAAACAATCCGGCTGTAAAGGTCAGGACGGATCTTATTAAAATTGAAGAAATGCTTGACAATAAAAAACACCAGCTCATTCGTCTGCCTTGCCTTGTTATTCCGAGCACAGCTAGGGCCACTTATAAAGAAGGTATCCTACAAATTAAAATCCGCAAAAAGAAGCTCAACAAAGCCTACCGGGAAGTTTCCATTCGATATATATAACACTGAGTATTACTAGTTCTCTGAGAAGGAGTGAATTACGGTGAGGCGGATCATTGTTGATTTATCAGATCGAATGCTCTATCTTTTGGATGACAATAAGGTAATTCGAGGATTCCCAATAGGTATTGGAAAGGAATTAACCAAGACCCCTATTGGAATTTATACGATCATTAATAAAGTCCCAAATCCAGGAGGACCTTTCGGCGTCTTTTGGATGGGACTTTCACGGCCTCACTATGGGATTCATGGAACTAACTCACCTATTTCAGTCGGTCACGAGGTATCTCACGGCTGCATTCGTATGTATAATGAGGATGTCCTGACTTTATCCAAACTCGTATCTATTGGTACACAAGTAACCATCCGAGCCTGATCCCTTTATCTAGCCGCTACGATCATCTTTAAGCCTAGCTTGGGCCGCATCGTAACGAGAGGCTCAGGCTCCACCTCCGGGTGATTAGGTGCTAAGCTAAGTTTATACCGGCTGCCAATCGTGGCTAAAATCAAAGCCGCCTCCATAAGTGCAAAGTTATTGCCAATACACACCCTTGGACCTCCACCAAAAGGAAAGTACGCGAATTGTGGAATTCGCTTCAATAGTTCCCCGCCAGCAAAACGTTCCGGGATAAATTGTTCCGGGTGGTCATAGTATTTCGGATTGCGATGCATAGCAAATTGACTCATCATTAAAGTATCACCAGGCTTAAACTTGTGCTCTCCAATTTCGACCTCCTCAGTCGCCTCCCGATTTATTACCCATACAGCGGGATACAACCTCATAGATTCCCATATCACCTGCTGCAAATAATCAAGCTTTCCAAGGTCGTCAATGGTCGGTTTCCTGCCCCCAAGCACTTGATCAAGCTCCTGCCACAATTTGTATTCTACTTCCGGATAAGTTGACAATAAGTACCAGGTCCATGAAAGAGTGTTTCCTGTAGTTTCGTGGCCCGCCAGGAAGATGGTCATTACTTCATCACGTACCTGTTGATCTGTCATGCCGGTTCCATCTTCTTCATCCTTAGCGGCAAGCAGCATGGAGAGCAGGTCATCAGCGGTACCATTCGTATCAGGATTGTTTCTGCGCTCTTCTATAATTCCGAATATGACGTCATCCAGCTTCTTGGCCGCCTCCTTAAACTCCAAATTGCGCTTTGTCGGTATGCTCTCCGGGATGTCAAAGATGGAAGAAGCTTTGTTACTCACATATTTCATCCCAACCTCCACCGCTTGTCCTATATCATGCAACCCTCCCTTCAAGCTTGTGCCAAACATCGTCCGAGTAATAATATTCAAAGTCAGCTTCATCATATCGTCCGTTATAGAGCGCTCAGTTTGATCCTCCCAGCCTTCTAGAAGCTCATAGGTCAACTCAACCATAGAATCTGCATACTTACTTATACGATCTTTGCGAAAGGATGGCTGCATCAGCCTGCGTTGGCGTAAATGTGCATCTCCTTCACTAGTTAACACCCCTTCTCCAACAACCGCCTTGGCTATCTGCAGCCCTTTTGCCTTTTGGAACGATTTTTGCTTTGTTATAAGTACTTCCTTAATAAGATCCGGGTCGTTGATCAAATACAAATGACGTGCCGGGCCAAATCGCATATGTGCGACAGCTCCGAATTCCTGCTGTGTTCTGATCAGAAAACCAAGCGGATCCTTACGAAAAGCCAGTAAATTACCAGTAATCAGCAATCCTTTTGGCCCGGGTGTTTTAGTGGTTACCAACGCTGTTTCCTCCTAAGTGCTTCGCTGCATTTAGTATCCTTTATTTTCTTATTTCTATACCATAAAATGCTAAAAAACCGCCCTCATCGAAAATCCGATGCAAGACGGCTTATAAGTTTTTTTATTTTAAAATAGACTATTCAGAAGCGCCAGATTCTACAGTCACCTTTTCTGAAACCGTATCACGGATTACAGACATGACAAGCTGAAGCAAATAATTAATATCTTCTTGGGATTGACGGAACTCATTAACAATAGGTATCGAGTCCAATTGATCCTGCAGCTCCTCAATTTCCTTTTCAATCTTAGCAACCATTTTTGCATTTTGGAACGATTCGAAAGCAACAATTTCTTTTTGTTTCTTTTTGATTGCGCTAATTAACGTTTGAATTTGATCGTTGGATGAAATTTGAACTTCAGCCTTTTGAAAAAATTGTACCTCATTTGAGGTTGAGATTAGATCAGCTAATTCCTTGGCTTTTGATAAAATATCTTCTCTTACGATCATTTCTGTATTGGTATAATGCTCCATATCGCTGCATTGCATATGATTATCATGATGGTCATGATTATGGTTTCCTGACATTGCTTCCTCACGCTCCTTGAAATGTATGAATTAGTTGGCTACTGCTGCAGGTACCCAGTCACCCTTGATATACCAGGTTTGAGCATCCGTTATTTTAACAGGAACGACCTTGCCAATCAATTCCTTCGGTCCCGTTAAATGCACGAGCTTATTCGTACGCGTCCGTCCTGCTAGAACTTCCGCATTATTCTTACTCTCACCTTCAACTAGTACCTCAAGAATTTGTCCCTTATAATTATCGTTACATTCCTTGCTGAACTGCCCCAAAATGTCATTCAGACGGTACAACCTGTTCTTCTTAACTTCCATCGGTACATCGTCCGCCATATCTGCGGCAGGGGTACCTTCACGCGGTGAATAAATAAAGGTGTAAGCACCATCGAATTTGACCGCTTTAACCAAAGACAACGTTTCCTCGAACTGCTCTTCAGTCTCGCCCGGGAAACCGACAATAATATCCGTAGTTAAACTGGCATCAGGAATGGCTTGCTTAATTTTGGCAACGAGATCCAAGTAATGCTCACGCGTATATTTACGGCTCATCCGTTTCAAAATCTCATTACTGCCCGATTGAACCGGCAAATGAATTTGCTCCACCAGATTTCCTTTTTTCGATAAAACTTCAATTAGATGATCATCGAAATCTCTAGGATGCGAAGTCGTGAAACGAACACGAGGAATATCAATTTTGGAAATATCATTCATCAAATCCCCGAAGCGATAATTGCTGTCCTCAAAATCTTTCCCGTATGCATTTACATTTTGACCGAGCAGCATAACTTCCTGAAAACCTTGTCTTGCCAAATCCCGAACCTCAGCTAATACATCTTGAGGCTTACGGCTGCGTTCTTTGCCCCTGGTGTAAGGAACAATGCAGTACGTACAGAATTTGTCACAGCCATACATTATGTTTACAGAAGCCTTAATTCCTTCACGCTTCTTCGGCAAATTCTCTACGATGTCGCCTTCTTTAGACCACACCTCTATTACCATTTCTTTACTGAAAAAAGCTTCTTTTAACAGCAATGGGAGGCGGTGTATGTTATGGGTTCCAAATATTAAATCAACGAACGGATGCTTCTTTAAAATACGATTAACTACGGCTTCCTCTTGTGACATACAGCCGCACACGCCGAGCACCAGCGAAGGCTTTTCGATTTTTAGATGCTTTAGATGCCCTAATTCACCGAACACTTTATCCTCAGCATTTTCTCGTACCGCACATGTATTCAGCAGAATGACATCAGCTTGACGCCGATCCTCGGTTGACTGGTAACCCATTTGCTCCAAAAGTCCCATTATCGTTTCCGTATCATGTTCATTCATTTGGCAGCCGTAGGTTTGGATATAATAATATTTATCTTTCCCAAAAACAGTCATTTCTTCAGGAATGCCGAAATCATAATGAACCTGAATGTCCTCTTTTCCTCTCTTTTTTGCATTAGTGAGAGAAGGAGGTTGGAAATATTTCTCATAATCCTTCGTTTCTTTAGGCAATGTTGCACCTTCCTTCTATATAAACAAAATTCTCTTTTTATAGTCTGACAATAAATTATAGCATTTTTTCTTAACTTAATCCAAGTGCTATAAAAAGGCGAAATCCGCACAAATTATTAAAATGAAAAATCTCCACAATGAGTAATGTGGAGTGCTTCTATGTAACAGATTTCGTCGTTTACGATAAGATCAGAGCCATATCCCCTGTCTTAGCACCAGCCGCGTTAGCTTCATCCGTATCGATATGCATATCAAGCGCATACTGATCGGATACACGCGCCAACACCTGCTCAAATATTAACGATCTTTCACCCATAATTTTAACTGAAAGGAGCTGCTTATCGACTATCCCCCATTTAGCGGCATCATCGGTATGAAAATGAATATGTCGGGCTGCAATGATAACCCCTTCCGCAAGAGTAACCTCTCCCGCAGGTCCAATTAGCTGAATCCCTGGAGTTCCATTTGTATTTCCTGATTCACGAACCGGCGGGTTCACACCTAATAAAAAAGCATCTGTCCGCGAAACCTCCAACTGTGTACTTCCTCGCGCCGGACCCAAAATACGCACTTTCTCGAACTTCCCCTTCGGTCCAACAACCGCTACCGTTTCTTCCGCGGCATACTGACCTGGCTGTGACAGATCTTTGAGCACCTTCAATTGATGTCCTTTTCCAAACAACAGCTCAATATGCTCCTCAGATAAATGAATATGTCGGGCTGATACCCCAATCGGTACTTGCTTCATCACATACACCTCATACTATTTCAGATTGTATTAATTTAAGAAATGCTGATTCTTCTGATTTTTATTATATCGTTTCTCTATGAAAAAAGCATATGGCAAGCAGCCATATGCTTTTGGATTGAAAATCTATTTAAATTCAGTTACCAATTTATCAAACTCTTGTTCAGAGATTTTCAAGTTAAGTTTGGACATTCCTTCTTCTTTAAAACCAGGAACGTGATTTTCATAGCTTGTTTTAGTAGTATTTTGATAAATTAAGCCTGTAAGCAAGCTATTGGTTTCCATAATTTTAGTCATCGCCATGACACGGTTGGATGGATCGTAGTCAGGAGTTTCTTCCAAGTCTACGATGTTTTCTTTAAACCAGTCATACGTGTTTACTTTGTTAAAAGTAACACATGGGCTGAATACGTTGATGAATGAGAAGCCGTTATGCTTCATTCCAGCTTCGATCAAAGCAGTCAACTGCTTCAAGTTACTGGAGAACGATTGACCAATGAAGGTTGCGCCAGCCGCCAAAGCTACTTCTAACGGAGACAGTGCAGATTCGATTGAACCGGCAGGTGTACTTTTTGTTTTGAAGCCTTCAGCACTTCTTGGAGAAGTTTGGCCTTTGGTCAAACCATAGATCTGGTTATCCATTACGATGTAAGTAATATTGATGTTACGACGGATCGCATGAACGGTATGACCCATACCAATTGCGAAGCCATCGCCGTCGCCGCCTGCAGCTAAAACCGTCAACTCGCGGTTAGCCATTTTCAAGCCTTGAGCGATTGGAAGTGAACGACCATGAACACCATGGAAGCCATAAGCGTTAATGTAACCAGAAATTCGGCCGGAGCATCCGATACCGGAAACGATACCTAGATTCTCAGGCTCCAAACCTACGTTAGCAGCCGCTCTTTGAATTGCCGCTTGTATGGAAAAGTCTCCGCATCCCGGGCACCAGTTAGGTTTAATATTGTTACGAAAGTCTTTTAATGTTGCCATACAAGGTTCAGCTCCTGACAAAATGTAGTAATTTCTGCCGGCAAGAATGGATTACCGTTATATTTAAGCAAGCTCTTAATTTTGTCTGCATGACCTACGTTCAATTTGATTAAGGAAGCTAATTGACCCGTAGCGTTGTTCTCAATAACAACAACAGTTTTTGCTTTACTCATAAAAGGCTCTAATTCTGCAGCCGGGAACGGATGCAACAGACGTACAGTTGCATGATTAGTTTTAATTCCTTTTGCTTCCAGACGAGTTCTTGCTTCATCAATTGTTCCACCAGTTGAACCCATGCCAATGATCAGCAGTTCTGGCTCTTCATGAGGTGCATCGATAAGGATAGGATTCGTTACTTTTACATGCTTTAATTTCTCCATACGCTTATCCATCATTTTCTTACGGTTATCCGTGCTTTCAGATGGACGGCCTTCTTGGTCATGCTCTACGCCGGTAACATGGTGAATCCCATGCTTTTGGCCCGGAATAACACGAGGAGAAACTCCATCCTCAGCAAACTCGTAACGTTTAAACAGCTTGTTAGGCTCATTTTCCGGAAGCTCGCCTTGCTCCAAGCGGCCGCGGTCAATTTGAATTCTATTATAATCCAGCATTTCACAGGATTGTTTACCGAGTGATAGCTGCAAGTCAGTAAGTAAAATTACAGGACATTGGTATTTCTCAGCCAAGTTGAAAGCTTCAACCGCATCGTAGAAGCACTCTTCAATCGATGATGGGGAAAGCACAATTTTTGGAATTTCACCATGTGTACCATAAATCATAGCATACAAGTCGGACTGTTCTTGCTTCGTAGGAAGACCTGTACTTGGACCTCCACGCTGAGTGTCCACAATAACAATAGGAGTTTCGGTCATACCGGCAAGGCCGATTGCTTCCATCATCAAGGATAGACCAGGACCTGCGGATGCTGTCATTGTACGAACGCCACCGTAGTTGCCTCCGATTGCCATCGTTACAGCCGCTATTTCATCTTCCGTTTGAATTACGGCACCGCCGAATTTAGGAAGGGTTTTGGTTAAGTATTCCATGATCTCAGACGCTGGTGTAATTGGGTATGCAGGCATGAAACGGCATCCCCCTGCAAGAGAACCAAGACCGATTGCATCGTTGCCGATCATGAACAATTTCTGCTTACCGTCAGCAGGCTCCAATTGGAACTCAAGCAATGGTCCGCCATTAGCTTCCAAAATAAATTCAGCCGCTTTACGAACTGCTTCAATGTTCTTCTCAACAACAGCCGCGCCTTTACGTCCGAACTCTTCTTCAACTGCTTTATTAAACACTTCCAGCGGCAAGCCTAGCAAAGCCCAAGATGCGCCGGAAGCAGCCATATTCTTAAATAGTGAAGTTCCTAGCTCTTCAGCGATAGCGGTAATCGGTACCGGGAACAAGCGAGCTTTAATTCCTTCAGGTACAACAGGATTAAATTTGGCGTCTGCAACGATTACACCGTTGTCACGCAGCTCAAATGCGTTCAAATCGATTGTTTCTTGGTCAAATGCAACAAGGATGTCCAGATCATCGGAAATAGCACGAATTGGCTTTGTGCTGATTCTGATCTTGTTATTGGTGTGTCCCCCCTTAATACGAGAGGAGAAATGGCGGTACCCATACAAATAATATCCAAGACGATTCAATGCCGTCGAGAATATTTTATCGGTACTTTCAACACCTTCCCCTTGTTGTCCTCCGATCTTCCAAGATAATTGGCTAATCACCGTTGTCCACTCCTTTTGATAGTCACTGACTTTGCAACTGATCAACTTATGTTTAAAAGAAACTTAATATTTAGATAAAAAATTTCTTTCAGTTGTCAACCAAATTTTATGATTTTAAGCGATAAAAAGCAAGTGCTTTTCAATAAAACAAACATAGTATTTTTAGATGATATCCATATCAAATTGAGATTGGTTTATCTATTATACATATCCAAGACAGATGTAAGCGTTTATGAAATGGGTAAACTCGTTTCAAAAAACGTCAACCAGTTCCGATACAAGAAGTTTTCCACTATTTGATCCTTGTAATACCGGGAAAGCTGTTGCGCCAAATTATCCAGTTGACCTGCATGCTCCAAGCCGGGCATCTTAATATTAAATCCATCAAAGTCGGAGCCTAATACTACCTGTTTTTCTCCGCCCAGCGCGCACACATGCTCTATATGCTTCATTAGTCGGGAAATAGAAGCGTCCCCTTTATCACTAACAAACCAAGGTACGAACGTAATTCCTATTCGCCCTCCCCTAGTAATTAAAGCACGTATTTGATCATCATTCAAATTTCTCGGATGTGGACACACTGCGTATGCATTCGAATGTGTTGCTACGAAAGGCTTTTTCGAATGATCTGCAAGATCCCAAAACGAACGAACCGATAAATGGGAGGCATCTAATATTATGCCCAAATCATTGCACTCTTTAATAAATCTTTTTCCCTTTTTTGAAAATCCCCCTTTTCTTGCTTCCAATATTCCATCCGCCGCCCAATTCGCGTAGTTCCAAGTTACTCCGATCATACGGACACCAAGACGAAATAATATTTGCGTATACAACGAATGATCATTAATAGCGTCTGCACCTTCTAATGTAAGAATAGCTCCAACCTTCGTCCCATTCATCACCTGCTGCAAGTCGGATTGGTTTTTGATTACGGTCAATTTATCCATTATTGCGATCTTCTGATAAAAAATATTTATGTACTCCAAGTAATCATCGAATTTAGGCTGCTTAATGGACTCCGGCAAGTAAATGGCAAAGCATTGAATCTTAATTCCCGACTTCATCATATTTTCATAGTTAACATCCAGCTCAGCTTGTTGAGGAGCATAAAAATCGATCAGCGGATTCTCATACATTTTCCATAACACATCACAATGACCATCAATGATAACCATTTAACTTCCCCCTCTAAATTTTACGTATGAAGGATATACGGCGTTTCCTTAGAACTGCAAATAAAAAAACCTGTTTACAACGTAAACAGGCGCTTACTATGAAACTTATAATGAAAGCTGAGCTATCTTGGCTCCACAATCAATTTAATAGCCGTGCGGTCTTCTCCATCAATCACGATGTCTGTAAATGCTGGTATACAAATCAAATCAACCCCGCTGGGAGCTACGAATCCACGAGCGATTGCAACGGCTTTAATAGCTTGATTAAGAGCACCGGCACCAATCGCTTGCAGTTCGGCAGCACCACGCTCACGTAATACCCCTGCTAGTGCGCCGGCTACGGAGTTAGGATTAGACTTTGCTGAAACTTTTAATACATCCATGAAAAGTACCTCCTCGGGAATGATGGATTGCTTCCAGTACTATTCATATTCTAGAATTTTGCAGTTAATTCCTTCATCCCGAAGATCGAATTTTCTAATAATTAAGAATTATCAGTTATTTATTATTGAATGGCTCATTTTACTCAAAAAGTAATTGATCCTCATCCATCCGAATTAATTGTATTTTTTTGCCTAAACCGCTTATAGGATCTAAATCAATACAAACCGCGTGAAAATGCCACTTGCCTTCATCAACTACAAAACGGACCGGAAGCTGCGTTCTAAATTTCTGCATAACCGCTGTTCTCTCCATGCCCAAAATCCCATCCTGAGGACCAACCATCCCCACATCCGTCACATATGCCGTTCCTGAAGGCAGGAGACGCTCGTCATGCGTCTGAACATGGGTATGTGTCCCAACTACTGCAGACACCTTCCCGTCCAAATGCCAGCCCATTGCAAGCTTCTCAGAGGTTGCTTCCGCATGGAAGTCTACAAGCACGTATTTATGCTTCTTCTTCTGGGACTCAAGGATTGAATCCACTTTCTCAAAAGGACAATCCAATGGAGGCAAAAAGGTACGTCCCTGCAAATTAATAATCAGCAGCTCCTGGTCCTTTACTTTGATTGTCGTAAAGCCTCTGCCAGGCGTCCCTTTTGGAAAGTTAGCCGGTCTTACCATCCGATCCTCATCATCGATAAAATCGAATATATCCTTTTGATCCCACGTATGATTGCCCATTGTAATACCATGAACTCCAAGCTCGAACAATTCCTTTGTGATGGCCGCTGTGATTCCTCTTCCCGCTGCTGCATTCTCGCCATTGGCTATTATAAAGGTTGGATTCAGCTTCGTCTTTAATCTTGGCAGGCAGGCTTTTACGGCCTTGCGACCTACCGACCCCACTATATCGCCGATGAACAAAATTCTCATGCTATATCTCCCATCAATTGTAATAAAAATAATTGTACACCGCGGTTATGCTCTTCTGGTTCAAACTTTTATTATACCGTACTACTGTTATAAAGACAAAGAAAAGTGGCTATTCAGCCACTTTTCTCCTTTAACTATATGCATTTGTTTATTTAGCGTATTCGACTGCACGCGTTTCACGTATAACGGTAACCTTGATATGACCCGGATAATCCAGCTCACTCTCGATTTTCTTCGTTATATCACGCGCCAAGCGGAATGCCTCTGTATCATCGACCTTCTCAGGCTGTACCATGACACGTACTTCACGGCCGGCTTGAATGGCGTAGCACTTCTCCACGCCTTCAAACGACTCCGAAATCTCTTCAAGTTTCTCTAGGCGCTTGATATAAGTTTCGAGTGTTTCACGGCGCGCTCCCGGACGAGCAGCGGACAGAGCGTCTGCCGCGCCAACCAGCATAGCAATAACCGAAGTTGCTTCACAGTCACCATGATGGGACGCAATGCTGTTTATGACGACCGGATGTTCCTTGTACTTTTTGGCAATTTCTACGCCGATTTCAACATGAGAACCTTCAACTTCATGATCCAAAGCTTTACCGATGTCATGCAGGAGACCGGCACGTTTCGCCAATGTCACGTCTACCCCGAGCTCTCCCGCCATCAATCCTGTTAAATAGGCCACTTCCATCGAATGCTTCAACACGTTTTGTCCATAACTTGTTCTGAATTTCAGTCGGCCCAAAATTTTGATCAAATCCGGATGCAGCCCATGAACACCAGTTTCAAATGTTGCTTGCTCCCCGTATTCACGAATGCGTTCATCCACTTCCTTGCGGGATTTCTCGACCATTTCTTCAATGCGAGCGGGATGTATCCGGCCGTCAGCAACTAACTTCTCAAGTGAAGTGCGTGCAATTTCACGACGGATCGGATCAAAACCGGACAGAATAACGGCTTCAGGGGTATCGTCAATAATAAGATCGATTCCCGTCAATGTTTCCAAAGCTCTAATATTTCTTCCTTCGCGTCCGATAATGCGGCCTTTCATTTCTTCATTAGGCAATGAAACTACGGATACAGTAGTTTCGGCTACATGATCAGCAGCGCATCTTTGGATTGCTAACGTGATAATTTCGCGTGCCTTCTTGTCGCCCTCTTCTTTAGCTTGCTGCTCAATTTCTTTGATCAACTGTGCCGTTTCATGGCGAACTTCTTGTTCAACATTGTTAAGGATGATTTGTTTAGCGTCATCCGTGGAAAGAGCAGAAATTCGCTCTAACTCCGCAACTTGTTTTTTGTAAAGCTCATCAATTTGCGATTGGGTTTCTTCAATTCTCTTCTCTTTGTTGGCGACTTGCTCTTCTTTCTTTTCCAGAGATTCTAATTTTTTATCCAGCGATTCCTCTTTTTGCAACAAACGTCTCTCTTGTCGTTGTGTTTCATTTCGACGATCACGAATGTCTTTTTCAGCTTCGGTTCGGAGCTTATGAATCTCATCCTTCGCTTCCAGAACCGCTTCTTTCCTTAGTGCCTCCGCCTCTTTACTCGCGCTTTCCTTGATTTGCTGGGCGGCTTGCTCAGCACTTGAAATCTTCGCTTCTGCAATGGATTTGCGGATAAAATAACCAATCCCTAAGCATATTGCACCAACAAAGAGGATGATTAAGATCCAGATGACCGGATTCAATTGCATCCAGTTCACCTCCTCGTTGTTTCTCCAAGGGGTAAGCTTGGGACAGTATGGTTTTTAATCCGTTTTACAAGCGTAAGAATAAAGTAAAAATTGGCGATTTTACTTTGCGAATCACCCCGATCAGGCAGGTCAAGATGATCCTTGTATAAATATACACATTATTATTTTATCTTTTGTCGAAGAAGCTTGTCAAGGTGTCCACTGTATAATTGATTTCCCATATGAAAAGAAGCTCGATAGAGCAATCAAATGACTATTATTTAATTATGTTAATAATATACAATATTAATTTAATTTAGTAATCGAAATCATCTGTTTCTATCAGATGTTCTTCATCGAAATCTGCTGAGCTGCTTATTGTTTTCATTACACGCGAGATGGTACCGAGGCTGTAGCCTCTCCGTTGAAGAAACATCATCACCTTACTTTTTGCTTTTTGGACATCTTTGTTTGCTTCACTATGATACTTCTTGGCCCCTAAATCGAGGGCGCTTCGATATTCCGCATCCTCATCGATTTGATCGAGCGCCTGTGTAATTTGCTCCGGCTTTACGCCTTTTTGCCTCAATTCCTGTTTTACCCAGTTCCGGCCCTTCTTTTGTGACTGAATCCGCTGCTTCGTCAGCTGATCAGCAAACAATTGATCATCAATATATTGCTCCTGTTTCAAGCGATCCATTGTGGCAGCAATCAGTGGAGGCTCATAGCCTTTCTGCTTCAAGCGGTTGGCCAGCTCATGCTGGGAACGCAGTCTTGAAGCCAGCAGCCTTACAGCATCCAAATAAGCCCGCTGTTTATCCTCCGCTTGTGCAATCTCATTCATTTCTTTAATGCTGACCCTTGTTCCCTTAACAAGCCTGTACTTAATTAAAATATCCTCATGCAAGGAACATGCGAATAGTTCGTCAATATATAAATTATACCGGTCCTTCGATTTCTTTTGCCGCTCCACCTTTGTAATCGTGCCGGATAAATTCATTTCATTTTCCATAAATAAAACACTCCAAACCTAAGGCAAAGGCACCTTATACTAATAGTAAAGGTGCCTCCAACCTTGCTATTCAATTGCTTCCAAATCTTCATCCTCTTCCACTTCATCCAAGTCGGACCCAGTAGCTACTATCAAATTACTATTTTCACGTATCTTGCTATCGATCATATCTGCAATATGTGGATTATCCTTTAAGAATTGCTTCGCGTTCTCACGGCCTTGTCCTAGACGATCATTGTTGTACGAATACCAGGCTCCGCTCTTTTGAACGATATCCATTTCAGAACCAATGTCGATAATACTGCCTTCTTTGGAAATACCTTCGCCGTACATAATATCGATTTCCGCTTGTTTAAACGGTGGAGCTACCTTATTCTTTACAACCTTGATACGTGTGCGGTTACCAACCATGTCATTGCCCTGTTTGATTGTCTCGATTCGACGGACATCCAAACGAATGGTTGAATAAAACTTCAGTGCACGCCCCCCTGGAGTCGTCTCTGGATTGCCGAACATGACGCCTACTTTCTCACGGAGCTGGTTAATAAAGATCGCAATTACTTTCGATTTATTAATAGCACCAGAAAGTTTACGCAATGCTTGCGACATGAGACGGGCTTGCAAGCCTACATGGGAGTCGCCCATCTCGCCCTCAATCTCTGCTCTCGGAACCAAAGCTGCGACAGAGTCAATTACGATGATATCAACTGCACCACTGCGTACAAGAGCTTCAGCAATCTCTAACGCTTGCTCACCCGTATCAGGCTGAGACAACAGCAATTCATCAATGTTAATTCCTAATTTGCTTGCATATAGTGGATCTAATGCATGCTCAGCATCGATAAAAGCAGCTTGTCCGCCGGCTTTCTGTACCTCAGCAATTGCATGCAATGCGACTGTAGTTTTACCAGAAGATTCAGGCCCGTATACCTCTATAATTCTACCGCGCGGATAGCCGCCGATACCCAGTGCAATGTCAAGAGCCAAAGAACCGCTGGGAATAGTCTCAACCTTCATATGGGTGGATTCACCCAGCTTCATAATAGAGCCTTTACCAAATTGTTTCTCAATTTGACGAAGGGCACTTTCCAATGCTGCACGCCGATCTGCCAAAACAGTCACTTCCTTTTTTTATATTGGATAATTACATGATAACTGGTTTTGATTGTGTTGCCAAGCATTTTTTTGCGAACATACATTCGATTAAAAGTCAAAAGAAAAACCGTAACAAAGTAGCTTTGACTTGTTACGGTGCTTCCGTAAATCTATTATATTACAATATGAACTCACAATACAAGAGTATTTTTTAAAGAAGCTTCCAAAGCTTGTATAAGGCGCTTTTGGCCGCACGCCATTTGATAGAGTCCCTGTTGCCGGTAAGCTGCAGCTGCTCGACTACGGTCTCCCCTTGCTTCCGAGCAATCCCCACATACACAAGACCAACCGGCTTGCCCTCCGAAGAATCGGGACCCGCTACTCCGGTAATAGCTACCGCGTAATCTGAATCGGCTTGTACCAGCATCTGCTCGGCTAATAGCTTGGCAGTCTCGCCACTGATAGCTCCGGGTGCTCCCGGACCTTCAAGAACATTCATAGGCACATTCAGCAGCTTATGCTTCAGCATATTGGAATAGCATATGATGCCTCCTCTATACACTGCAGAGCTTCCTGGAACCGATGTGAGCATGTTGCTGAACAATCCTCCTGTGCAGCTTTCCGCCGCAGCCAGAAGCTGCTTTCTGGCGCTCAGGATGCGCACAATTTCTTGCTCTAATGTTACATCTTCCGATGCATAGACAAATTGTCCCAGCCTGCTACGAATTTCAAGTTCAACTGGATCCAGCTTCAGGTTCGCCTCTTCTACCGAAGCCGCCCGAGTTGTCAAACGAATGGCGACCTCGCCTTCCTTGGCATAGGGGGCAATCGAAGGATCGGTCTGAGCTTCAATAAGATCCAGTAATTCATGCTCTAGTGACGATTCCCCGATACCCGCAAATTTAAGCATCCGAGAGTATAGAGGATGCACATGATTCATTTTGGCAGAGATCCATGGAGCGGCATACCTTTCAAACATCGGCTTCATTTCTTTAGGCGGACCTGGCAATAGTACATAGTGCGTTTGATCTTGAGTCAATGCAATTCCAACCGCAAGACCTGCATCATTGATTAACGGATCGCTATCTTCCAGCATCAGCGCTTGTCTGCGATTGCTTTCGACCATATGGATCCCACGCGTACTGAACATCGATTCTATTGCGTCCATTGAAGGTTGATGCATAATAATTTGCCGGCCGAGAAACGCAGCGAGCGCATCCTTGGTGAGATCGTCCTGTGTAGGTCCAAGCCCTCCCGTACAAATGATCAGATCAGCACGACTTTTGGCCGTTTGCAGCGCCTCTGTCAAGCGGCTCATGTTATCGCCAACAACCGTCTGGAAGTAGACGCTTACTCCTAAATCAGCACAAGATTGTGCCAGAAATTGTGCATTCGTATTCAGTATTTGCCCTAACAGCAGTTCAGTTCCAACCGCAATAATTTCCGCTTTCATATTCTCATCTCCTCTGAATAAAACAAAAACAATAGGAAAATCCTACTGTTTCATTCGTTAAAATTAATTACATGTTTGTTTTTAATAAAGTAATCAAAGCCTGAGTACAGCGTAATAATAGCTGCGATCCAGCTTGCGAACATATCGAACCTGAAGTTAATGAAGGCAAACGGAAAATTATTAATCAGTAGAGAGATGATCGCGGTAATTTGTGCAGCTGTCTTCCATTTGCCCCACTTGCTTGCCGCTATGACATGACCTTCCAGCAAGGCAATTTGACGCAAGCCCGTAACCGCAAATTCCCGGCTGATAATGACAATAACAATCCAAGCCCCTACTTTATCCATCTCTACAAGAGAGACGAGGACCGCTGACACCAATAGTTTATCCGCTAACGGATCAAGCAGCTTACCCAGATTAGTTACGAGCTTCCGCTTACGGGCAATATACCCGTCAAGACCATCCGTCCAAGCGGCAATGATGAAAATAAGCGCGGCAATAATCTGATTGTAGGTAATGCTGAATTGCTCAATGCGAATATGCGGAAACTTCACGTTGACCAGTAAAAAGAGCATGATAATTGGAACTAAAAAGATCCTCGCCAAGGTGATCTTGTTGGCCAGGTTCATGCCACAACCTCCCCAGATAAATCAAACTCAAACGAATGGGTAATACGAACTTTTGCTAATTCCCCAATTGCAAGCTGCGAACCTGTTACGAATACTTCCCCATCAATTTCAGGTGCATCATATTGAGATCTGCCAACATATACGTCATTGCGGCCATCATACTTTTCGATTAATACGTCTACAGTATGACCAATACGATTACCGTTGCGCAAATTAGAGATTTCCCTTTGAATTTCCATTAATGTGTTGGCACGGTATTCCTTCACTTGATCAGGCACTTGATCCGGCAGCTTAGCGGCAGGTGTATCCAGTTCCTTGGAATAAGCAAACACACCTAAACGATCAAACTGCACATCCTGAATAAATTGTTTCAGATTTTCGAAATCCTGCTCAGTCTCACCAGGGAAACCGACAATAAGTGAAGTACGCAATGATACATTAGGAATTCTCGCACGAATTTTCTCAAGCAAAGCTCTGGCATCCTGCTGTCTGCCCGGTCTTCTCATACGCTTCAATATGCTGTCTTCACTATGCTGCAAAGGCATATCGATATACTTGCAAACCTTCGGATTACTCGCTATTGTCTCAATCAACTCATCGGTAAAGAAACCTGGATAAGCATAATGCAGTCGTACCCACTCAATACCAGATACCTCTGTAATCTTATTGAGTAACGTAGGCAGCATAAAGCCGTCATATAAATCGGTACCGTAATTGGTGGAATCCTGAGCTATTAAGCTGATCTCTCTAACTCCTTGGGAAGCTAGTTGTTCCACTTCAGCTATTATAGATTCCATGCTCCGGCTGCGGAATTTACCTCTCATAATCGGGATACTGCAGAACGTACAGGCATTATCGCAGCCTTCGGCAATCTTCACATAAGCGGTGTACCGCGGCGTTGTAACCCTTCTAGGCAGTGGCTTGTCATAATTAAATACCGGGTTTCCAACCAGCATCGGTTTCTTCCCAGCTAACGCATCGTCAATGATGTCATTAATTTTATCAAAGTCACCTGTTCCAACAATACCGTCAATCTCAGGCATTTCCCTCATTAGTTCCTGCTTGTAGCGTTGTGTTAAACAGCCGGATACAATCAGTGCCTTCAGTTGACCTGTTTCCTTCAAATCAGCCATATCTAATATCGTATTTACCGATTCTTCCTTAGCGGCGTCGATAAATCCGCATGTATTAACAATGATAACAGTTGCATCTTCCTTATCACTCACCAGCTCGTAGCCACGTCCAAAAACCAATCCGGACATAATTTCGGAGTCAACGAGATTTTTCTCGCACCCCAACGTAACTACTTTTACTTTCTCTGTCATGTAACTTCCTCCAATATTTAAGCCTGCCTCTAATAGTATCAAGTATAATACAACGGACTGAATAGTGTCAAAAAAAGAACCTGTGCAAAAAGCAGCATTCATGCTCCCGCAAAGGTTTTCATTACTTATTGTCGATCTACAAAATCAACGAAAATTTAAGAATTGCAGTTCCAGAGGAATATCCTCTTTCCTAAGCAATTGGATTATTTGTTGAAGATCATCTTTATTTTTCCCTGTAACCCGAATCTGATCACCTTGAATTTGGCTCTTAACCTTCAATTTGGAATCGCGAATCAGGATATTAATTTTTTTGGCATTATCTTGGTCTATACCTTGCTTTAGCTTGATTCTTTGGCGTACGGTTTGTGAAGATGCAGGTTCAACTTTGCCGTAATCCAGGTTTTTCAACGATATTCCGCGTTTAGCCATCTTTGAATACAAAATGTCCAATACATTCTGCAGCTTGAATTCGTCATCGGAAACAATGACCAGTTCTTCCTTTTCGATGGCGATTTTGCTTTTGCTGTTTTTAAAATCGAACCGGGTGCCTATTTCTTTTTCAGCTTGATTGATCGCATTGTTTAATTCCTGCATGTCCATCTTGGACACAATATCAAAAGAACTTTCTGCGCTACTCATGGCTACACTTCCTTTTTCTTCATAATTCTGCAATCCTATTGAACCCTAGGAGTCTATCCGACGAAGGCACCTTCGTGAATATTTCTTCATTACTTGGCCTTCTAGATATTACCTAACATAATTTTCTAATATAATAACATAAAAAGACACCGCCAGCCAACGCTTGGGGTGTCTACAGTCGCAGTCGTCACAATCAAACCTTTTGCAAATCGATTTGAATCCGTTTAGCGTTAGGTGTATCTCCGACCTGTACCAAAGTTCCGTTCACCGTTAGTTCAATGGCGTTGGAGCGGCCAAAAATGAGAAATGCTGAGTTAGCTACCTCCCAGGTTTGAGATTTCCCATTAGTATAGGTGCCTTGCTCAACAACCTCTCGATTCTGCCCTAATGAGTCTATCTGGACCCAACATGCCTCACCTGTTACTTTCATTTGAATGGTCAGTTTATCGGCATTGGAGACGGAATAATAATCCGTACCGCTCTGACTCTTCACGAGCTTAACTTCGATTTTGGGAGCAGGGGGAGGTGTCGGAACCGGTGCTTCAGGCTTCTTCTCGGTCAAGGACACTGATGCGCTTCCGCTATTTAAATTGGTCGAAGGGTCTAGCTTTTTGTCTGTTACCCGATTAGGTTCATCAGTAGGCTTAGCATCATTCGGATTCCCCGGATAATGCATATTCAAATAGTAGTAAATAATCCCTAATATAAGTACTACAAAAGACACCATCATAACATTAGAAGCCCACTTACCGATTTTCTCGGTATTGCGGCGCGTTCGCTTGCTGCGGATTGGTTCGATGAGCTGCTCCTGCTCATGTGCCGGTATTACATTTTGATATAACCGCAATACTTCATTTGGATCCAAGCCCACCGCTTCGGAATAGCTTTTTATAAACGCTCTCACATAGAAAGTACCAGGCAGTATCTTGTAATTCCCCTCTTCAATTGCCTCTAAATAACGCTTGCGGATTTTGGTTGTTTCCTGCAGGTCATCCAGCGAAATTTTATTCTCCATCCGTGCTTTTCGCAACAGTTGGCCAAGATCGGACATATTCTCACCCCTTTTCGATGCCGTCATGATGTGCTGATTTTAATAATCTCCAAAACCGTTGGTAAAGGTTTCGTACGAAATCTCTTCATCTGGATTATTGCGCAATTCGACTATGTAATCGAAATGATCATATGTATATTCGGATTCACGAATAAAAATATCCGGATGCTCAATTACCTTCGTAGAAGGCATACTCATGATCTCTTGCAGCAAGGTGTGATGCTTTTCGTTTGATCGTATAGTCGAAACTATACCATCGATAATAAACACACTGTTCGCTGACATTTCATCCTCTGACAATTGACTGCGGACCGTCTGACGCAATAATGTTGATGAAACAAATGTCCAACGCTTGTTAGAGCAAACGCTCCCTGCAATAATGGACTCGGTTTTGCCGACTCGAGGCATCCCGCGCAGCCCCACGACCTGATTGCCTTCACGTTTGAAAATTTCGCCTAGAAAGTCAACTAATAAACCAAGCTCGTCGCGAGTAAAACGGAATGTTTTGCGATCATCAGAGTCACGTTCGATGTAACGGCCGTGACGTACAGCTAAAATATCAACCAGTTTGGGCTCACGAAGAGCTGTTATAGTTATATTATCCACTTTTCTCAACATTTTACCCATTAAATCAATTTTTTCATCATCATTGGTTTGCAGGAGCATGCCGCGAGTGCGGTCTTCAACCCCGTTAATGGTAACAATATTAATATCAAGCATCCCCATTAAGGATGCGACATCCCCTAGAAGACCGGGACGGTTCTTGTGAATTTTGTATTCCATGTACCACTGCTTTGTTTCCATTTTTACACCCCATAGTAATTTTAAATGATCATCTATATTTTATTGTAATAGTTTACGAAAATATTCTACAAATTTCGATAAATTCCTTCTGCATGTCAGGAAAAAGATTATTATGGCTTAATAACCGTAATTTCTTCGTTCTGATAAGCTTGTAAGCCCGGTGTCCATTGCTTTTTCAACTGGTTCAATACAGCGGTCATTACGAATTCCCATTGTACATTAATAGTGGTTGCGGAAATATTCATGATCGGTACCTGCAAAGCTTTCATCCGCTGCAATACAGTCGCTTCCAATGGAGAATAAACAACTAACCAATCTGGACCATGCTGTCTGACTTGAGATTGAAATGGCGGGTACCATCCTTCGGCATCAGACAGGGATATATACTCCGCTTCCTCTGAAGGCGCCCATATCGAGGGAATAGGATTGGTAGAGGTTGTGACCCACTCCAATCTTTTACCTATGACTTGCTGCTGCTTAACCCATTCCTGCCACTGTTTCTCTAAAAAACCTTGCCCTGTCTGCTTCCACACAATATGCTCGCCACTGATAGGCACCGTGGACTGTGAAATGGCATCATCCAGCAAAATCCATTTTTTATCCGCCAATGCAGCAGCTTGAGTGGCTGCCTGCGAAGTGAGCGTGTTGCCTATAACGATTATGTAATCATAAGGCGAAGTTTTTATTTTCTCGACCAGCGGATTCTCAATCGCAGCTACATTAGGTAACCATTCAAATGCTATGTGATTAGTATCTCGCCATGCAAGCAGCGTTTTTTGAAATAAAGCTGCTGTTGACTCATTTAAACCGGGAGTTGTTATTACCAATACTGATTGTTTGGATTGTAGTAATTGAGGATTTATTGTCGGTATATTTTTACCGCATGCGCTAATAAATAAAACCAAACAAATAATCATCAACCATCCTGCAGGTTTCATCTTAATCAAACTTCTCCAAGCCGCCTTTCATCATCCTGTTTACCCTACATAGAGTTTTCATAAAATTTAAGACTATCCATATAAGTATACCATGAAAACCAGGGAAAAGCCTCCCGAGCAGGAGGCCAAAGAAATGCAAGGTATTAAATTTAATAACAATCGCAATTTGTAAAATTAGGATATCCCAGGTGTTACAAGCTTTACCATAAGGCGCGCAATAGTTTTCTTCTCATTCTCATCGGCTACATCCCATAGTTCCTTCAATACCCGTTCTTCTTGGTTCTCGGGATCAACCTTATCCGAAAGAAATTCTCCGATTTGGACGGCCAATTTATTAATCGTTTCATCCTTCATACCGGCATTTTCAGCTTGCTGCACACGCTCATTCAAAAATTCTTTCCATCGGTCAAACACCTTCAACACAGTTGCCATATTGATTATGCCTCCCTAGAAATGAAGTTGTACTACGAATACTAATGTTCACTAAAAGGGAGGGAAATATGCAGATGGTTAGGTAAGCCATCCGCCATTAGGGCTTATGATTTGACCGGTAATGTATCCGGACTCTGGTAATGCCAGAAAGTACACCAGCGAAGCGATTTCATCCGGCTGTCCAAGGCGGCCTGCAGGAATTTCATTTTCTATCGCCGCTTTTTCAGAAAGATCAAAATTAGCCATCATCTGTGTGTCCACAGCACCGGGAGCTACTGCATTCACAGTTACATTCGATGGTGCAAGCTCCTTCGCCAAGGCTTTGGTAAAAGCATTAACCCCGCCCTTGGCTGTTGAATAAGCGACCTCGCAGGAAGCACCTGAAATGCCCCAGATAGAGGATACATTAATAATTCTACCGTATTTTTGCCGGATCATCGGTCCCATAAATTGCTGTGTGGTTAGAAAGGTTCCTTTCAGATTAACGCTCATCATGTCATCCCATTGCTCTTCGGTTACATCCGACAGCAGACCATATTGGCTGATTCCAGCATTGTTAACCAATATATCCGGTACCATTTCATGATGGCTCAGCTTTTCCTGAAGCCGCATAATTTGTTCCTTGCTTCTCAAATCAGCAGTTGCCGTAAGCACCTTGGCTCCATGCTTCATACAATTTCTTGCCGTTTCATTAGCAGCCTCATGCGACTGCAAATAATGAATAACCACATTCATCCCAACCATGGAGAAGCGCTCGGCTATGGCTGCACCAATGCCGCGGCTCCCCCCCATAATCAGAACTGTTTGCTCAGTGAAGGGTCTAGGTTTATTCATTTCTGCTCACTTCTTACGATTGATACAGCAAGCTGATTCCAGTCAAAATGCTTCTGAAGCACTTTATTCACATCTTCTATTTTCAGCTTCTCGTAAACAGGCAATATATCGAATAAGTCGATATCCTTAAACCTGTATTTCGTAAACTCATTGGCAATCGCTTCGGGTGAATTCAAAGATCTCATGAATCCGCCTATTTTCTTTTTCCGGCTTCTTTCAAAATCTGCAGCATCGATGCCCTTAGCTTTGACAAGATCGATTTCCTCGCAGACTCGGGAGATGAGTTTCTCCGGATCCTTGGTATCACCGCCAAGCACAGAGAACGCATAATTTTCTCCGATATTATACTCACTGCCAAAGCTGTCAGAAATGAGCTGCTCATCATACAGCTTTTGGTAAATGGTTGAGCTTGGGCTTAGTAAAATATCCAGCAAAAGCTTCATCGTTAGTTCGCGCTCAAGAAGCTCCTTGCCTTTAGCCGTTTGCTCAGGCTCCTTGCAGCCAAATAAACATTTGGGTAATGAAACGGGTAGTAAAGTAACCTTTTCCTTTTGCTTGACACCAGGTGGCTCTGATTCGAAATGCCTTATGATAGTGCCTTGCGGCTTATAATCCTTAACGGCTTGATTTTGTTTGACCAGCTCCATAATTTCCTCAGGCTTCACTCCACCCACGACAAAAAGGCTCATATTGCTTGGGTGATAGAAGGTGTGGTAACAATCGTATAGAAGCTCCTTGGTTATGTGGGAAATGGACTCTACCGTTCCGGCAATATCTATATGTACCGGATGTTTATGATACATCGTTTCGATCAAGCCAAAGTAAGAACGCCAATCTGGATTGTCTTCATACATCTTGATTTCTTGACCGATAATCCCTTTTTCTTTCTCGACATTTTCATCGGTAAAGTAAGGATTTTGGACAAAATTCAGCAAGGTTTGCAAATTGTCGTGGATATCCTCGGTTGCTGAAAAGAGGTAAGCCGTTTTATCAAAGCTTGTGAAAGCATTGGCTGAAGCGCCACGCGAAGCGAACACTGAGAAAATGTCTCCTGTAGGTTCCTCAAACATTTTATGCTCCAGAAAATGCGCAATTCCGTCCGGCACCTTAATTTCCTGAGAGCCTTCTACTTGAAAGTGATTGTCAATTGAACCGTATTTGGTTGAAAAGGTCGCATAGGTTTTGGAGAAGCCTTCTTTGGGAAGCACAAATACAGACAATCCGTTAGGGAGCTGCTCCGCATATAAAGTTTCTTTCACATGGGGATATGGAATCACCTTCATGTCTATTCTCCTCCCTTCCGGTCGCGCAAGAAGTAAATCGTATCGAGCTTAACCTGTTTGGCAACCTCTTGAATCTGTGATTTCTCCGTCGAAACGACATCATCAATTAAAGCCGGAACCGTACGTTCAACTCCAGACAATATATTGTTAAAATCAAATGAAATGATCTCGAATGCGGAATCCTGCAGTTCTCTTAAATGCCCTGTAATCATCGCCTTTGTTTGCTGCATTTCAGTTTCGCTGATATCGCCGGCAATCATGGCGTCCAACTGCTGGCGTATTATTTCAACCGCTTTCTCATATTTATCCAATTCGATGCCGGACTGGATAGTCAATATGCCCTTATGTCCATCCAAACGTGAGGATGCATAGTAGGCAAGACTGGCTTTTTCCCGAACATTAGTAAACAGCTTCGAGTGTGGATAACCACCCAGGATGCCGTTGTACATGAGCATGGTAGGATAAGTCGAATCCGCATAGGTTGTATTCGTTCTGAGACCCATATTCAGCTTGCCTTGATTGACATCCAGCCTTTCAACAACCTCGCGTACATCGCTTACTTGATGGTGCTGCACTTTGGCTGTATAGCTGCCTGCAGCTTGGCGCTGCAAACTGAAGCTGTTCTCGATTAAAGGGAGTACTTCCTCTAGAGTCGTCTGTCCGACAATGTAGACATCAATAGGTGAAGTTTGCAGCCACTGCTCATAATTAGCGTATAAGGAATCCGCCGTAATTTTCTGTAAAGCATCGATATTACCCAACGGATGCAGCCTGTAAGGCTCTTGCTTGCACATTTCCTCCACACATCGTTCAGCAGCATATCTAATTTTATCGTTGATGATTGATTCAATTCGTTTCTGCAATGTGATTTTCTCTGAGGCAATGTATTTATCCACAAAACGGCCATTGCTCAAAGCCGGTTTCGTAATAGCTTCGCCGACAAATCGGATGCCTTGCTGCAGCAGCGAATCCTTACTGCTTACGAAATGATCCTGAATCAAGTCCATGCGGAATTGAACCATTTGGTAATCGCCGCGTTTGTAAATATCAAAGCCGAAGCCTGCACCATATAAATCGTCCAGCCTCTCTCTGAATTGCTTGGTTTCCGGATAAGTTTGGGTTCCACGGCGAAGCACAAACGGAATGAAGGCAGTTGGTGTTACTGTTTCCTCCCCTAGCGGAGTACCGATGTATACCGATATGGCATACGTTTTAAATTGATCCGTGGGCAATACATGGACACGAATGTTACCAATCGCTCCGCGTTCAAATTGGATGTTTTTCAAAGGGACATTGCTCCTTTCCAGATCTACAAATCCATTATATTCCTTTGGAAACAGAAGAAGCAACCGCAAGGGTTGCTTCACGCTAACCTTATTTACAAAATATATGCTTCCCGATCTGCTTTACCTGAGGCCGGCTCCATATCCATGCGGACGTTGCAGTTTCCGGATTAAAATAATATATGCAGCCGCCCGATGGATCCATACCATTCAATGCTTCCTGTACTGCTTTTCTTGCACTTTCATTAGGGGTTAGCCATATTTGACCGTCTGCTACCGCCGTAAAGGCGCCAGGCTGGAAGATGACTCCAGAGACAGTATTTGGAAAACTGGGAGATTTTACTCGATTTAAAATAACTGCTGCAACAGCCACCTGACCTATATAAGGCTCTCCACGAGATTCGCCGTATACTGCGTTGGCCATCAGCTTTAGATCCTGCTCCGACAGCCCCATATTGCTGGAAGGGGCCAAATTTCCATTGTCTGAAGGGGCTGTCGAGCCTCCTGACGATCCCGCTGAACCTCCTCCACCTCCACCAGAGGTTGAGGGCAGCTCGCCCGCAGTTGGCTTATATTCTTTCGTCGCTTCCCACAGCTTCAATTTTGTTTTAGCACCCAAAATACCATCAACTTTTAAACCAAATTCCGACTGAAACCATTTTAAGGAACGCAGTGTATTATAACCAAAATCACCATCCACTTCATTTTTGTAAAATCCCAAAAACTTAAGACGGCCTTGCAGCTCATAAACATCTTTGCCATTTTCACCGTATCTAACATCATTCTTACTGAAGGTTTGCTCTACATCAAAATGGTGCTTGATTTGGTAACCCGAGAATAAAACAAAAATCAAACAAAATGTAATTAACACCAACCGCTTGTTCATCAATGGATACTCACCTTTCTTAACTGCATATTGGTAACCTTTTTAAGGTTATTATGAGAAAGGAAGGGCGCTTCTATTCAGATAATGCTGATAAAACAGCTTACTTAGGATCATCGCTTTTCCAATTGTGAAATCACACTGTCCACTACCCAGAATATACTGAGAGAAATGGGGTGTGAAGTGTATGAATAAGCTGGAGCATATTCTATTTTTAATTGTCATTTATGTATTATTTGTTATTTCTTGCACCATTATTTGGTATACGGCCTTGCGATTTTTTCTTCCTGCTCTCCCCTTTAGAATTCCCTTGTCTGTATCAAACTCTGTGCTGACTATCTTTATTGCATTCCCGCCAAAATCAACATTAAAAAAAATGCAGGAATCCGATGACGATGATTAAAAATATGGAAATAACTTGAACTTGGTGCTTCCTTTTTATTTCACAGCCTATTCATAGGCCTATTTCTAAATGCCAAGCTTCAAGCTTCACTTGGGAAGCATACGCTGTGTTATCTTACGAAAAGGCGGTAATCCAATGGCATATAACCCACATGGAAATCCTTATAATCAGTACCCTTATCCACATCCACATCCTTACCCTCATCCATATAACCCCTGGTATCATCAGCAATGGCAGGGTGGCTGGAACGCCGGTCATACAGGACATGGCTGGCAAGGAGGGCATGGCGGTTGGCAGGGCAATACAGGCGGTCAGCATGGGCATGGCGGCTGGCAAGGCAATACAGGTGGTCAGCATGGGCATGGCGGCTGGCAAGGCAATACAGGCGGTCAGCATGGGCAAGGCGGTTGGCAAGGCAACACCAGCGGTCAGCACGGGCATGGCGGCTGGCAGGGCAATAGAAGTCAGAGCAATAGAAGCCAAGGCGGTAATCGTTCGAAGTCAAAATAGCAAGCAGTGTCATAAGGAGGAGAAGTATTTCGCTTCTCCTCCTTGCAAGGCTAGTTTCACTCACGGCTATCCGCTGAAAACTTATCAAGTCTGATATTAAAAAAAGCATACCGTCGACTTCAGACGGCATGCTCCATATATTAAGAACTCATTCTATCTTGATATTGTTCCAGTGAAACTAACACCTCGCGCGGTTTACTTCCCTCATAAGGACCTACAATACCCTTCGCTTCCATCGAATCAATTAATCTGGCTGCTCTAGTGTAGCCTACACGCATACGACGTTGAAGCAGGGATACCGAAGCCTGCTTGGCTTCCAAAATAATTTGAACCGCTTGATCATACAATTCATCTTCAACTTGCTCTTGTACTTCAGGCTGCTCTTCGATCTGCGGAACCATATCCTCAACATAGTTCGCCTGACCTTGCGTCCGCACAAAATTAACAACCGTTTCCACCTCGTTATCCGATAGAAAGGCTCCTTGGACGCGTACGGGCTTAGATGCTCCCATAGGCAGATAAAGCATATCGCCACGCCCGAGCAGCTTTTCAGCTCCTACCATATCGAGAATAGTTCTGGAGTCGACTTGTGAAGAAACCCCGAATGCAATTCTGGATGGAATGTTGGCTTTAATTACACCCGTGATAACATCTACGGATGGTCTTTGTGTGGCGATGATCAAATGAATTCCGGCAGCGCGTGCCATTTGGGCCAAGCGGCAAATCGCATCCTCAACATCGTTGGCCGCGACCATCATTAAATCGGCTAACTCATCTACAATAACAACGATGTAAGGAAGCGGAGCTCCTGTCTGAGTTTCCACAAGCATATTATTGTAGCCTTCGATGTTCCGCGTACCACTCTTCGAGAAGAGCTCGTAACGCTTTTCCATCTCAACAACAACCTTTTTTAACGCTAAAGAAGCTCTTCTAGGATCCGTTACAACAGGCGCAAGCAAATGCGGAATGCCATTGTAAACATTCAATTCAACCATCTTAGGGTCAATCATAAGAAACTTAACTTCATCGGGCTTAGCCTTGTACAAAATACTCGTAATAATCCCGTTTATACATACAGATTTTCCTGATCCAGTGGCACCTGCTACAAGCATATGCGGCATACGCGCCAAATTACCGACAATAGGCTGTCCAGAAATATCGCGGCCAAATGTGATAGACAGCTTGGAGCTGGACTCTTGAAAAGCTCCGCTTTCCATCACTTCACGCATAGTGACAATAGACACTTCCAAATTCGGTACTTCGATCCCAATTGCCGATTTTCCAGGGATTGGTGCCTCCATCCGAATGTCTTTAGCAGCCAGAGCAAGAGCGATATCATCCGTCAAACTGACGATTCGGCTAACTTTAACACCTACATCAGGCTGAATTTCATACCGCGTAACTGATGGGCCACGAACGACTTCCAACACTTTGGCTCTTACGCCGAAGCTTTCCAAGGTCGCTTCCAGCTTGCGAGCTACCGCTTTATAATCCAACGAATCAGCACCCTTGCCAAGATTCGGCTTGGATAGCAGATCAAATGAGGGAAGCTCATAAGGTAGAGCAACCGGTTTATTATTGATCGTGAAATCCTCTACAGCGCCAGAATCATCATTGGAAGGCTCGGCATTTGCATCAGGAGCTGACTTTACAACATCCGAACCTTTGCTTTGCGTTGTTGATACCTCATGCTGAACATGCTCCTGAAAGTCACGTATAACCGGAATCAATGGCTCGGGTTCCACCTCTCGCTGGAATACCAATTGTTCTTCTACAGGAGGCTTAGCCATTGTTGGTACCTTTACTTCCTCTTCAATCTCGTCACTGCTTTTCACTGCTTCAATTTCACGATCAACAGATTGTTTGGGTTGAAGCAAGTCATAAAATAAAGAGCGCTTCTTGCCATCCTTCTTTATTTTACGCTCCGGTTTTAATGTTTCCTCATCAAATTCGCTCTCATCTGGAATATAAGGAACCATAGTTTTTTTCTTTATATTCGGTACAGCCGCTAGTTTCGTTCTTCTTTCTAGTATTTTACGTTTTATGTACTGAGCCAGCAATGAATCGGAAAACGACTGCTTCCCTTTTAGCTTCTCGATCAGATCCACAATAGATATACCTGTTAACAATATAAATCCGATGACTAGCAAGGTATATTGAATCAGCTTAGCCCCAATATTCGCGAATAAGGAATACAAGATCGCATATAAAGAAGCCCCAAGCATTCCCCCGCCTACTTCATTAGTAAGGATGGCTTGCCCTTTGTCCGTCGCTTTAAGCCCGTCTACCATACTGCTCCATGACTGACTCATTATCATGCCAGCTGTAAACTTGCCTTTCGGATAAAGCTGCTCAAACAAGCTAATATGGCTCATCATCAAGAGTGCTAAAAGCATTAGGAAAATTCCAGCTTTGCGGGATGTTTTCCATGTCGGCCATTGGCGCTTCACCATTACATACAGACCCACATAAATGAAAATGAGCGGGAAAATGAAATCCCAGGAACCTATCACAAAACGAAACAAATAAGTCAAGGCCCGGGCCACCGGTCCTTCCCTTGATAAAGCAATGATGGAAAGGGTCAGAATGACAATCCCATACAGTTCATACTTCAAATTGGTTCTAATTGCTGCTTTGGCTTTCTTTTTTGGTCTTGCCACACGGCTCACCCCCCAATTCAAAATTATACCATACTTTGGGGATCAACTTAACTAGGCTAAAAAAATCAGACCTTTGAACTAGCTAACCGGCTGAAATTCAATTATACGCCCTGGGCTATATTGCGGATTTAAATAATCTTGCGGGTTACAGCTCGTAATTCGGACAATCGTTGCTTGAGTTGAGTTAAGAGGCTGAACCTGCATCATAATTCCATTCATTACTATTTCGACACTGGTTACCTCCATCTCTTCTATTCCCTCCATAACGACTTCCATAGGCAGCACTGTATAGTGAATCATTGTACCATGCCTCCTGTTCCCGCATTTCGTCTTACTTCAATCTGACGGTTTAATTCACGTATGGCATCGCCTACTCCACCGATTGCATTGATTAAGCCATATTTGACCGCATCAATGCCAATAACTGTAGTCCCTATATCCCTTGTCAGTTCCCCTGTTTTGAACATTAACTCCTTGAGCTTTTCCTCTGTTACGCGTGAATGACTGGTGATGAAGCGAATGACACGCTCCTGCATTTTATCCAAATACTCGAATGTTTGCGGCACGCCTATAACAAGCCCATTAAGACGGATAGGATGAATGGTCATCGTTGCCGTCTCGGCAATTATAGAATAATTAGAGGACACAGCAATTGGAACACCGATGGAATGCCCTCCCCCAAGTACAAGTGTAACGGTTGGTTTGGAAAGAGTCGCAATCATTTCAGCTATAGCTAAACCTGCTTCTACATCACCGCCAACCGTATTCAATATAATAAAGACCCCTTCAATTTTTGGGTTTTGCTCAACAGCCACAAGCTGTGGAATCAAATGCTCATATTTGGTTGTTTTGTTTTGTGGAGGCAGCACCAAATGCCCTTCCACCTGTCCAATTATCGTCATGCAAAATATGTTGGATTCCCCTGCTGGAGTAGCTGTTTGTCCCAGCTGCTGTATCGTGTCAACCACCGTGCTTCTTTTGTCATCGGGACCTGTTAATGGTTGGTTAGGTTGTGGATCCTGCTGTTTAATATCAGTCATTATAAATTCCCCCTGTTCATCCGTTTTTTCATCTCCCCTAGTATGGTTTTATCGTGCAAAATTATACAAAAAAACCACCTTATCAGCGACTAAAACGCCTAAAGGTGGTTCCTTTTATCGGAATCAATGGTTAATAACATTAGCTATTTATTAAGGTTTCAAGCTTTCGACTGGTGGTTTTGGATCATACTTCCATAATGATAGGAAGGATCATAGGTCTTCTTCTGGTTTGTTCATATAAAAATCGTCCAAGTGCATCTTTCACATGAGTTTTTAATGAAGCCCACTCATTTACATTCTCACTCATCAAACGATTCAGAGTGTTGGTTACAATACGGTTAGCTTCATCCAGCAAGCCTTCGGATTCTCTTACATATACAAAACCTCTGGAAATAATATCAGGCCCGGATAAAATAGCACCGTTTTGTTTGCTTAAGGTAACCACAACAACTAGTATGCCATCCTGAGACAGCAGCTTGCGGTCCCGAAGTACAATATTGCCTACATCCCCAACGCCCAAACCATCAATTAAGATATTACCCGCAGTTACCTTCGAGCCTTTACGAGCAACGCCATCCAGAACTTCCACGGTATCGCCATTATCGACAATAAAAATATTCTCTTTTGCGATCCCAACGGATTCTGCTAGCTGTCCGTGCTGGCGAAGCATCCTGTACTCACCATGAATCGGAATGAAATATTTAGGCTTCATTAAATTCAACATAAGCTTGAGCTCTTCTTGACTTCCGTGTCCGGATACATGCACGCCTGTAATCGATCCAGGACCGTAAATTACGTGTGCTCCGATTCTCATCAATTCATCAACGGTTCTGCCGACATAACGTTCATTACCAGGAATAGGCGTAGCTGCAATAATAACTGTATCCCCCGGTAAAATATCAACCTTGCGATGTGTAGATCTTGCCATACGGGTCAAAGCCGACATAGGCTCGCCTTGACTTCCTGTGGATAAAATAGCAACACGGTCTGCGGCCATTTTATTCACTTCCTCAGGCTCGATCAGCATACCGTCTGGAATACGTAAATATCCAAGCTCGCTTGCAATAGATACAACATTAACCATGCTGCGACCTATGACAACAAGCTTTCTACGAGTTGTTTCCGCTGCGTCAATAACCTGTTGAATACGATGGATATTGGAGGCAAAAGTAGCAATAATAACACGCTGCTTCGCTTTCCGGAACACTTCCTCAATCTCCGTGCCAACGCTTCTCTCAGAGCCTGTATAACCTGGACGCTCTGCATTCGTACTGTCAGATAACAAAGCGAGTACACCCTTGCTGCCGATTGCAGCCATACGGTGTATATCTGCATATTGTTCATTTACAGGGGTCTGGTCGAATTTGAAGTCACCTGTATGGACCACATTACCTTCAGGAGTTTCCAAACATACACCAACCGAATCAGGAATACTGTGATTAGTTTTAAAGAAAGTAGCCGTCATGCAACCAAGCGGCAATTCCGTCTCTGAGGAAATCAAGATCCGTTTCGTCTCTCCCAGCAGATTGGCTTCCTTAAGCTTCGTCTCAATCAATCCTAGTGTAAGCTTGGTACCGTATACAGGAACGTTGAGGAATTTCAATACATACGGAAGTCCACCGATGTGATCCTCATGTCCGTGAGTAATAATAATTCCTCTAACTTTGTCCCGATTTTCTGTTAGGTAAGTGATATCAGGGATAACAATGTCAATTCCGAGCATGTCCTCTTCAGGAAACTTAAGACCACAATCAATAACAACAATATCGTTAGCATATTGCACGACATACATATTTTTTCCGATTTCACCCACGCCGCCCAGGGCAAAAATCGAAAGCTTATCTATATTTTTCTTAGACAATTTAGAAATACCTCCTATTTAAATTTGACGACGAATTTTTATATGAACCATTAACCAAATCCAAAACCGCACCAGTCACTTGCCACCATTATACCCGATCAAAAACTACAATTACAAGTAGTCACTTCTACCGTTATTGTCCCTAAAAAAATAAAACCGATGCTTATAGAACGCACCGATTTTGAGTAAACTCATTCAAACAAGGATGCTATGAATAGTCCTTCTTCTTCGGTAACATTCATTAATGGCAATCGTAATCCGCCTACTTGCATCCCCTTCACATTCAGGGCATGTTTAACTGCTGTAGGATTAGGAACGCGATGAGGACATTCAAACAATCCTTTAAAAATAGGATGGAGTTTAGCATGAATTTGCGCCGCTTCGCGAACATTCCCTTGTAAGTAACAGTTTATCATATTTTTCATATCTTTTCCAATCACATGACTGGCGACACTCACAATGCCATAAGCCCCGATAGATAAAACAGGCAATGTCATATTATCTTCACCGCTGTATACCCGGAAGCCTTCAGCAGCTCCATTCACAATTTGTGTCAACTGATCAAGATCAGCGCAATCTTTAGTTGCCACAATGTTAGGTATGTGTGACAGACGAATCGTTGTATCTACATTAATGTTTATCCCCGTACGACCAGGTACATTATACAAAATACAAGGGATGGTGACGGCTTCGGCTACCGCTTTATAATGCTGGTATAAACCTTCTTGAGAAGGGCGGTTATAATAAGGAGCTACAAGCAAAAGAGCATCCACGCCTAGCTTCTCGGCTTCCCTGGATAAATGGATGGAATGGGCTGTGTCATTACTTCCGGTTCCCGCAATAATTTTGCAGCGCCCGTTGGCATGCTTTACAGCAAATGCGAACAACTGAAGCTTTTCTTCCTCCGTAAGTGTTGGAGATTCCCCTGTTGTTCCACAAATTACCAAGCTGTCGTTGGCCTGTTCCTCAATTAAATAATCTATCAGCTTTCCTGTTTGATCCCAATCAATTTGTAAATTGGCATCAAAAGGCGTCACCATTGCCGCAATCAGTCTTCCGAAATCCACGACAAACTCCTCCTACTCTTTTATCAATAATTTACTTATCGGTATAATTGAAATTTCTTGTGCAGTGCGCGGACCGCATCAGCCATATCCTGCCCTTGAACAAGAACCCAAATCGTTGTATTAGAATCCGCAGATTGCAAAATCTGTATATCTTTCTCCGTCAACGCTTCGACAATATGCGCCATAATGCCGGGGACACCGTTCATTCCACCGCCAATAATAGAAACCTTGGCGCAATGCGAAGCGATACTCGGTTTATATCCAAGCTCAGTTAAAATGTTTACAGCGTTCTTGGCCTCGTGATCAAAAACCGTGTAAACTACTCCCGCAGGATTTACATTAATAAAATCAATACTAATATGATGTTGAGCCATCGCTTTAAAAACTTTCAGCTGCAGGTCGTATATGCCTTCTCCTGCGCTCACTTGAATTTGAGTAATATGCTCAAAACTGGCTATTCCTGTAACGCTTCGATCCTGAATCCTGTCCTTTTCACCCGGGATTGCTTCCGCAACGGTCACTAGAGTGCCAGGGTCCTTACTAAAGGTTGAGCGGACACGAATAGGAATCATAGCATTCATCGCGACCTCAACAGCCCTAGGATGTATCACCTTGGCTCCGTGATGAGCCATATTACATATTTCCATATACGTCACTATGGGCAAACGTCTAGCATCTTCCACAATGCGAGGATCCGCCGTCAAAATGCCGTTTACATCAGTAAAAATATCAACAATTTCTGCCTTTAGAGCAGCACCTAACGCTGTAGCTGAAGTATCACTGCCACCTCTGCCTAAAGTCGTAAAGTCATTGCCTTTAGTCTGGCCTTGAAATCCCGCAACAATGACTACTTTTCCTTGATCTAGCAGATCCAAGATCCGCTGCGGTTGAATAGAAACAATTTGGGCGTTTCCAAAATCGTCATTGGTCGTTATACCCGCCTGCGCTCCGTTTAATACGGTTGCAGTAATGCCCTGCGCATTAAGTAAGCTGCATAGCGTCGCAGCAGAAATCAGTTCCCCGCAGCAAAGCAGCATATCTTTCTCTCTGGCAGGCAATTGATTGCCATTCTTGCTTATCATATCAAGCAATGTATCTGTTGCATAGGGCTCGCCTCTTCTCCCCATAGCCGATACTACGACAACTAGCTTGTAGTTTAGTGCTAATGCGTCTTGGATGTGTTCTATGACATGTGCTCTTGCTTCGACAGTGGAAAGGGACGTGCCTCCGAATTTCTGTACCAGAATTTTCATGAGGGTCCCTCCTCAGGGCTTTCGTAGAAAGCCTTCTTCGTAAGCGCAATCTCGAGCATCCATAGGATGCTTGCTGCATAAGCATATACTTGGCTTTCGTAAGCGTATGCTTCAAAAAACACAAGCCAGGCTTCCCTACTCAGGAAGCCCACTTGTAATTACTTCTGTTCAATGGCGATATATTCCGCTATTTGTACAGCGTTCCAAGCTGCGCCTTTTAACAAATTATCCGAAACAATCCACATGTTAAGAGCTTTAGGATTACTTAGATCCCGGCGTACCCGCCCTACAAATGTTTCCAATTTGCCGGCAGCATCAGTAGCCAGCGGATATTGTTGTTCTGCAGGATTATCCTGAAGGATAATACCAGGGGCATCTGCTAACAGCTGCTTTACTTCTTCAACATCGAAATCCTGTTTCAATTCAACATAAACCGACTCCGAGTGACCGTAAATAACAGGTATGCGAACGCAAGTAGCCGTTACTTCCAATGAATCATCGCCCATGATTTTTTTAGTTTCATTGATCATTTTGATTTCTTCATAAGTGAAGCCATTGTCAGTAAACTTATCGATTTGAGGGATCGCATTAAACGCTATTTGATGTTTAACTGGAAGAGCTCCAACCGGCAAAATTTGTGGTTCAACCGGGTTGCCTTCTAAAATTTCACGAGATTGGCGAAGCATTTCATCAATAGCACGCGCTCCCGCACCGGAAACTGCCTGGTATGTGGAAACGATAATGCGTGAAATCCCGTAACGATCATATAAAGGCTTTAAAGCTGCGACCATTTGAATCGTGGAGCAATTCGGATTTGCAATAACTCCCTTATGCTCGTTTATTTTATCAATATTAACCTCAGGAACGACAAGTGGAGTTTCCGGATCCATCCGGTATGCACTCGTATTATCGATACATACAGCACCATGTTTGATAGCGTGAGGAATTAATTCCAAACTTACGCTACCTCCAGCACTGAACAATGCTATATCAATACCTTTGAAGCTATCAGGAGCTGCCGCTTCCAGAGTTATCTCTTGTCCTTTAAACTGCAGTTTACTTCCAGCGGAACGCTCGGAAGATAAAAGCTTCAATTCATTAATGGGGAAATTGCGTTCCTCTAACAAACGTAAGATTTGTTCTCCTACAGCACCTGTTGCTCCAACAACAGCAACATTGAATAATTTTTGATTCGACATCTGTTCGTCTCTCCCCTATGCGAAGTAATCATTATTGATAATTGAACCGTTCAATAACCATAGGTTGAAGCTGTTTCCCTTGAAGGGCCGCTTCGCAGGTTTCCATAATCAAGTCCATACGGGCAACCAAGGAATTTGGCTTCGCCGTTGGTGCATCTTGACCGAACGGAACAAAATAAATGTTTTTGGTAATTAAAAGCTTGCTAATATTCATTGCATTCAAACCAAGACCATCATTCGTAGAAATTGCCAATACCACTGGACGGTGGTTGCGCATCTGTGCTTTAGCGGCCATCAAAACCGGACTTTCAGTCATGGCATTCGCCAATTTACTAGTTGTATTACCTGTACATGGAGCTATTGCAAGCACATCCAACAATTTGCTCGGACCTAACGGCTCTGCATCAACAATTGAAGAAATAATATCATTCCCTGTAATCTCTTTCAACTGTTTCTGCCAATTTTCTGATGTACCGAAGCGCGTATCCGTAGTAAGTATTGTATAAGAAACGATAGGAACCACATGGGCTCCAGCGTCGATAAATCGCTGTATTTGCGGCATCGTCTCAGCAAACGTACAATGGGACCCTGTCAAAGCAAAACCAACTGTCTTTCCCTGCCAATTCATTCCACATTCCTCCTCTGTCCTGCATCCTCAAGAATAATTCGACTCAAGGTATCAGCGATGATGCGACCGGCTGTTTTCGGCGCAACAATTCCGGGGAGTCCTGGAGCGAGCATCGCTTTGATTCCTCTTTTTTCTGCAAAACGAAAATCCGTTCCGCCTGGCTTAGAGGCCAAATCAATGATCACTGCACGATGTGGAATATTGGCAATAATTTGTGCTGTGACTATCATAGACGGAATTGTGTTAAAAAGCAAGTCAATATTAGCTGTTTGATTGTGTAAATCCTGTGTGTAAAAGGGCGTAAACCCCATCTCCCAAGCACGCGCATAGTACTCGGGTTTGTTGACGCCTACCTTCACCTTTGCCCCCAGTCCTTGCAGTGTACGTGCCAAAGTAATCCCCGTTCTACCAAACCCAAGCACCATAGATTGCGAGCCGTGTATGGTAAAATCCGTATTTTGAATCGCCATCATTATGGCACCCTCTGCCGTCGGAATAGAGTTATAAATGGCCACATCATCCCGATCGAAGAGCTCAACAATTGGAATCGAATACTTCGCACCCAAATTGCGCAAGTAAGGTTTAGCCATTCCTGTAAAAATTTTAGCGTGTTTGGGCAATGCTTGGATATGTGCATCTGTCAAGCGAAGCTCCGATGTCGAAAAGATACTTTCCACATTACCGTGATCATCCGTTCCTACCGCTGGCAAAATCACCGCATCAAGCCCTTCAAGAGCCTCAGGACTCAGCTCGGACCTCGTAATTCCGCTGAATTGATTTTGCAGATTATCAAACCCGATCAAGATGACGGAAGCATCCAGCTCGGAGCATTTATAAATGACTTCAAGCTGCCTGGCATCGCCGCCGATCAAAGCCACTTGAATTCCTGTAAGCATTCATTCTCACCTCTTTCTAATCGCAATCCATAACTCATACTATGCTCTCGCCCAATAATGGGTTACTTCGCTCGACAAAGAAACGGCTGCACAAACAACCGATTGAAAAAAACAAAAAGAGCACTTCCCGCTTGCTGCTGCAAACAGAAAAGTGCTCAAAATTAATTAGATATTCAGTTATCTTAAACGATCTACAAATGTTCTCAAGCAAGCATTGTTATTTAGTACCGGTATGACCGAAACCACCTGCTCCACGGTCCGTATCCTCAAGTTCATCAACTTCGATTAGTTGAACCTTAGGAACCTCCTGGAATACCATCTGGGCAATTCGCTCATTTCTTTTAATAATGAATGATTCCAAGCCGTGATTGATAAGCAGCACCTTGACCTCGCCGCGATAATCCGCATCAATCGTTCCCGGTGAATTTAAAGCGGTAATTCCATGCTTCAGCGCTAGCCCGCTCCGAGGACGAATCTGTGCTTCCAGCTCGGGGGGCATTGCCAATGAGAAGCCAGTCGGGATAAGCATTCGCTGACCTGGATTCAATTCCACTGATTCTGTAACAGCGGCATAGAGATCAAAGCCGCTTGCCAGAAGCGACATTTTTTGTGGCAGCTGTATATCTTCACTACCTGGCAAACGCTTGATTTGAACATTATACAAGTTGATCCCTCCTGAAGCCATCGATCACATCTGCTTTTTGACCCACCATGGCTAGTGCAAAAGGGGTTGATAGCATCTCTTGTGTCAACGCTTGAATGTGATCGAGTTCTACACTCTCAATACGTTCTATGATCTCATCCAAGCTATAATGTTTGCCGAGCATCAGCTCGTTTTTACCCAAACGGTTCATCCGGCTGCTCGTGCTCTCCAAACTGAGGATCAGACTGCCTTTCATCTGCTCCTTGCCTTTTCTAAGCTCGCTTGCAGTGAGCCCTTCGTTTTTAAGTTCGCTCAGCAGTTCCATAGTTACATTCAGCACATCCGCCGTCTGCTTGGGTGCTGTACCTGTATAAATAGTAAACATACCGCCATCCTGGTAAGACGTGTGGTAGGAATACACTGAATAAGCCATGCCACGTTTTTCTCTAATTTCTTGGAATAATCGCGAACTCATTCCGCCGCCGATAGCATTGTTCAACAAGACCATTGCATATAAACGATCATCTTTAGCAGACAGACCTGGCAGTGACAGACAAATATGATTTTGCTCCGTTTTCTTCTCATGGTATTCCAGATTACTGAAAAAAGTAGGTGCAGCGAACGTTTGTTCAGTACCATTGTTTTGAAAGCTTCCAAAATGCTGTTCCATTAAAGCAAGAATGGAATCATCTACATTGCCGGCAATAGCGATGACCGTGCTCTCGATACTATACTTCTCTTTCATGTACTGACGCAGTGTATTTGAGTCCATAGCCGTCAGGTTTTGTTCGGTTCCAATGATTGTATAACCTAAAGAATGGTCTTCAAACGCAGCTTTAGCAATTAAATCATGAACCATATCATCAGGTGTGTCCTCATACATGGATATCTCTTCGAAAATGACATTCTTTTCTTTCTCAAGTTCAGTTGGATCGAAGGTCGAACGGAAGAACATATCAGCCAGCGCCTCAACCGCTATAGGCAAATGCTCATCCAGCACCTTGGCGTAGTAGCATGTATACTCTTTTGACGTAAATGCGTTGACATTGCCTCCAATGCCATCAAACAATTCTGCTATATCCTTGGCGGAGTACTTATCCGTCCCCTTGAACAGCATGTGCTCGATAAAATGTGAAATACCGTTAATCTCTCTGCTCTCATTACGCGAACCTGTTTTCACCCAAATCCCAAAGGATACGGAGCGGCAAGTTGGAATAGGTTCCACGATGACCCGCAGCCCATTGTTCAAGGTATATTTATTCAATGAAGGGAGCCTCCTCGGAAAATCTCGTTATGTATCAATTTTGTAAAAATCATCTTCGAACTGCTTCGATCTGAAGCTTTTCTTTAAATATCAGAATGTGCTTGTTTTCAGCGAAGCTGAATCATTCTGATATTGCAAGAAAAGCAACTGCTTAGACACGAATGTATCTTCTTTGTACTGCTTCGATCTTAAGCTTTTCTTTAAATATCAGAATCTACTTTTTCAGCAAAGCTGAATCATTCTGATATTGCAAGAAAAGCAACTGCTTTTAGACACGAATGTATCTTCTTTGTACTGCTTCGATCTGAAGCTTTTCTTATATTACCATTATTGCTCAGCAGACTCAACTTTGGGAACACGGTTTGTGGAAATTACCTCGCTTACGGTCCCAAGCTGTAGTCCTTTGTTTTTGATCACTTTAATCATCCGCTCCAACGCTTCGCTTGACGATGACGTCGGGTGCATAAGAATTAATGAGCCCGGCTCTACTCTTGTAGAAATTTTATTCACAATAGTGGAAGGCACTGGCTTTTGCCAATCTACGGTATCGAGCGTCCACAATATGGTTCTTAACTTTTGCTCACGGGCAATATCGACTGTTGCTTGGTTAAAATCTCCCGAAGGAGGGGCAAACAACACATTGTTTACTCCCAGTTCTTTTTCAAGCAGCTGTTGGGTTTTGTATATCTCTTGATAGGCTAGATCTCGTGATATTTGACTCATATTTTTATGGGAATACGCATGATTGGAAAGCTCATGCCCTTTATCCTTAATAATTTGTGCAGTTGGAACATTTTTTTTCAACCAGCTTCCATCGAAGAAAAAGGTCGCCCGGACGTTTTCTTTTTCCAGAATACTAAGCATTTTGGGTAAAAATTGTTCTCCCCATGCAACGTTGATCATCAGTGCTACCATGGGTTTCTCTGGATTTCCCTTATAAACAGGATGTGATCCCAATTGATCCAAACCGATGGCCGGCGGCACCTCCCTCATGATTAAATGCAATTGACCTGGTGATTGCCGCTCAAGTGTGAGGGCAAGCGACTTTTCTATGTCAACCTCCACCCCATTGTAGCCAGGTATCGCCTTCCATACTCTATCCAAACGCGCGTTGATAGGGGCAATCCGACGTTTTTCAGCTTCCAACATGATCTGTTCCTGAAGCATTGCCGTTTGATCCTGCAGCTTGCTCCAACCCGCATTAGCCTTTATGGCAGAAGGAATATCCAAATGAAACGGACTTGATGCAGGTACATTCGTTGAATGTTGTTTGGCCTGTTGTATGAAGGTTTGCACACTTTCTGAGCTCTGCAGCACCAGCATGACCGTTGCAAACAGACAGGTCATCACTATCACCTGAACATGTTTCATAAGCTTGCTCCTGTCAATGGAATCGTTTGTCCCATAAATATGCACCGGAGGACAAGATTAGACCAAAACAAAAAGAGACAGAATGCTCTGGCTCTTTGTCGTTGCAATACTATGAAATAAAGCGATTATGATTGAGCTGGTACTTGTGGAGTAAGAACGGCTTTGCGAGAAAGATTTACGCGGCCCTGTTGATCGATTTCGGTTACTTTAACGGTAATAGTGTCTCCAACCGCAACCACATCTTCCACTTTAGCTACACGTTCTGTAGATAGCTGAGAAATGTGAACTAATCCTTCTTTCCCAGGCAAAATCTCCACAAACGCACCAAACTTCTCAACGCGCTTAACTGTACCTAAATACGTCTCGCCTATAACTACTTCCTTAACAATACCTTCAATGATTTGACGAGCTTTATCGTTCATCTCTTGATTGGAGGAAGCAATAAATACTCGGCCATCTTGTTCGATATCGATTTTTACGCCGGTTTCTTCAATAATTTTATTAATAATTTTGCCGCCTGCACCGATAACATCACGGATTTTGTCCGGATTGATATGCATAGTTAAAATTTTAGGCGCATATTTGGAAAGCTGAGCTTTAGGCTGTTGAATACGCTCCAGCATTTTGCCTAAAATGTGCATTCTGCCTTGTTTCGCTTGCTCTAGCGCTTGTCCTAAAATAGCACGGTCAATGCCGTCAATTTTAATATCCATTTGCAAAGCTGTAACTCCTGCTGCTGTTCCTGCAACCTTGAAGTCCATGTCACCAAGATGATCTTCCATCCCTTGAATATCACTTAAGATTGAGAAATGTTCACCATCTTTAATTAATCCCATAGCTACTCCGGCAACTGGCGATTTAATCGGAACTCCAGCATCCATCATGGCAAGGGTACTCGCACAAATACTTGCTTGAGAAGTGGAGCCGTTAGATTCCAATACTTCGGATACAAGACGAATCGTATAAGGGAAATCCGTCTCTGAAGGAAGAACAGGCTCCAACGCGCGTTCGCCAAGTGCTCCATGACCAATTTCACGGCGACCTGGGGGACGCAATGGTCTTGCTTCGCCGACACTAAACGGCGGGAAGTTATAATGATGCATAAACCGTTTGGTTTCTTCCAAGTCAAGCCCGTCCAAAATTTGCACATCCCCAAGCGCTCCAAGCGTACAAATACTGAGAGCTTGTGTTTGTCCACGTGTAAACAATCCGGAGCCGTGTGTGCGCGGCAGCAAATCAATGTCGCATTCAATAGGACGAATTTCGTCTAAGCCACGTCCATCCGGTCTTACTTTATCGTGAGTAATGAGTCGACGTACTTCTTCTTTAACAATGTCATATAACGTTTCTTTTACATCGGCCAACTTCTCTGGTGTTTCAGCATACACACCTTTGAAATGTTCAACCGTTTCTTCATTCACCGCATCAATGGCTTCTTGGCGAGCATGCTTCTCAGCAATTTTAACAGCTTCAACCAATCTGGCTTGCGCAAATGCTCGAACATCGCGATTGACTTCTTCATCTACCGTATGTAATTTAACTTCCATCTTAGGCTTGCCAGCCTCTGCAACTAACTGCTCTTGAATGGCAACGATATTCTTAATTTCATCGTGACCGAACATGATTGCTTCCAGCATAACTTCTTCCGGAACCTCATTAGCTCCTGCCTCAACCATCATGATAGCATCTTTAGTACCGGCTACAACTAGATGGATATCACTTTTATCAACCTGCTCCAACGTCGGATTAATCACAAATTGACCATCCACGCGCCCAACGATAACTCCGCCAACCGGACCATTAAAAGGAACATCCGAAATGCTCAACGCCGCAGAAGTACCAATCATAGCAGCAATTTCCGGTGCACACTCTTGATCTACGCTCATTACGATGGAAACGATTTGTACATCATTACGGAAGCCTTCCGGAAATAAAGGACGAATCGGACGGTCAGTTAGTCTGCTTGACAATATCGCTTTTTGACTTGGACGACCTTCCCGTTTAATGAAACCTCCAGGAATTTTCCCAACCGCGTACAGGCGCTCCTCATAATTCACAGTTAAAGGAAAGAAATCAAGATCCTTTGGTCCTGTCGAAGCCGTCACCGTACATAGTACTACTGTATCTCCATAGCGAACCATTACCGCGGCATTCGCTTGCTTGGCAAAACGGCCCGTTTCAAGAATTAAGGGACGTCCACCTAAATCCATCTGCACTCTTTTTTCCATAAAAACCTCCTGAAAGTTATCATAATATTATAAGGAAACTTACTTCATAAGCATCCTCGGAAAATGAATGTTAGGTTTTGCTAATTTAATCTATATATCATTTCTGCATAATGCTCAGTATTTCCTTCTTTAATCGAAATAAATCTCTCTATTCCACAAAGAACGAAGTTATGCATACGAAAAAGCAACCTCGCTATCTGTTGTCCAAGCCCAAACCGGACCCGAACAGCAGACAACCATGGTTGCTCTTTTGCAGCTAATCCTATTAACGACGAAGTCCCAGCTTAGCGATCAAAGCGCTGTAGCGGCTAACGTCTTTGTTTTTCAAATAAGCTAACAGTTTACGGCGTTGGCCTACCATTTTCAAAAGACCACGACGGGAATGATGATCCTTCTTGTGAGTCTTAAGATGGCCAGTCAAGTTTACAATGTTTTCTGTAAGAATTGCAATTTGCACTTCCGGTGAACCTGTATCGGACTCATGCGTTTTGTGCGTTTGAATCAATTCTTGTTTACGTTCTTGTGTCAATGCCATTATTGAGTCACCTCCATGAATGATTTGGTATCCCCAAAGGCCCAGAGATCGTCGGAGTTCTCGATTCTCCATGCCAAGGTTCTAATGTTGCCGTTAACGACAACGTTGTTGATTATAACATAAGTTGCTAGTAAAAGTAAAATAATAGTTAGTCATTTTCTATAATATTACGCCAACAGCAGCTTAGCCTGCTCTGCATCTCTTTGAATTTGTGCTATCAGCTCAGCGACTCCCGAAAACTTGCGCTCCGGCCGCAGATAACTAATGAAATCTACAGTCACCTGATTACCGTAAATAGACTGAGAGAACTCAAACAGATGCGCTTCCAAAGTTGGCTGCTCGAGATTTGTCTCAAAGGTTGGCTTTTTTCCGACATTCATCACACTGTTATAGATTTGTCCATCAACGGTAACACGAACCGCGTACACACCTAAGGCAGGAATAAGGAAAGGATCAAGTAAATCAATATTGGCCGTAGGAAACCCGATCGTTTTCCCTCTGCCATCTCCGTGTACAACGATCCCATTTAACGAATAAGGTCGTCCCAATAAAGCGTTCGCTCGTTCGAGATTTCCTGACAATAAATGTTCACGGACCAATGTACTGCTGACCTTGCTTCCGTTTTGATGAAACGGTCGAATCACTTCAACAGCAAACCGCCCCTGTGCCAGCTCGCATAAAGTATCGGGAGTACCAGCCCCCAAATAACCAAAAGTAAAATCAAACCCAACAATCACGGTGTTGACTTTCATTGGTATGAGCATGTTTTCAACAAAATCGGAAGGAGAAACCTTCATCAGCTCATTATTGAAAGACACAATGTACATATTATTTACGCCTGATGCTTCCATAAGCCGTTTCTTTTCTTCCACGGGTGTCAAAAGCTGGACATATTTGCATTGGCCCAACACTTGTCTGGGATGAGGATGAAACGTCATGATAGAAGCGGGTATGTGCAAGCCTTCTGCAGTATGAATGGCACGCTTGATAACTTCCTGATGTCCCAAGTGAACACCATCGAAATCTCCAATAGCGAGTACCTGCGGCCCCATTTCTGAAAGATTGCCTTGTGATATTATAGGATATGCTAATTCTAGCGATTGCATAAATACAAAGTTCACCTACAATTCTTATGAGACGATAACATTCTAAGAGAACACTTTTACAGGACGGAGCTCGGAGCTGCCGGAATCCCATTGGAAAATCCCAACAAATTGGGCATTGGGGGAATAAGCGGTAAGCATCCGGTCATGAATTGCTTGAAGCTGCTCATCGGACGGTGTAAACACAACCTTTTGGCCGAGAAGCGCTCTACGGGCTTGTTCATCGGTTAAATTGACTGAAGGTAAATGAGCTAATGCTCTTTGTGCCGGGATCAGTTTCTCTGCAAGTGTTCCTTGCAGCATTTCCTGCTGAATCTGCTCCAAAGTTAGACATTGCTCAGGACCGATGCTTCCAGTAGAGGTCCGAACCAAATCCGACATAACAGCTGGATAACCTAATTTTTTGCCCATATCTACACATAGTGTTCGAATATAGGTGCCTTTCGAGCATTGTACATGGAATCGGATTTCCGGACATGGAAGATCTAGATCCATTTGCAAAATATCGATTTTGTAGATGGTTACCTTCCTTGATTTACGTTCCACTTCCAGCCCTTGACGTGCTAGCTCATACAATCGTTTGCCATCTACCTTTACAGCCGAGTACATTGGAGGGACTTGTTCAATCTCCCCTACGAATGATGAGATGACTTCCTCCACTTGAGCTTGCGAAAGACGAACCTCATCGGCACGCTCAATGATCTCTCCGCCTGCATCCTCAGTGTCCGTAGCAATACCAATCTTAAGAGTAGCCTCATAGGCTTTAGGAAGCTCTTGAATATATTCCACAAGGCGTGTAGCGCGACCTATGCACAACGGAAGTACACCCGTTACCTGAGGATCAAGTGTTCCTGTATGGCCGATGCGCTTAATTCGGAGAATCCCCCGAACCTTGGCTACTACATCGTGGGAAGTAAACCCCTTGGGCTTCCAAACGGGTAGTATCCCTTCGAATGTTTCTTTTGTCATGCCAGTGCCAACCCTACTTCCTTAACAACCTGTTGGACAGCTTCCTCTAAAGTACCATAAATCGCACAACCTGCAGCTCTTACATGACCGCCACCGCCGAATGTTTTGGCGACTTGCGCCACATCCACTTTACCCGAGGAGCGTAAGCTTACCTTTACAACGCCACCTGCTTTTTCCTTAAAAAGCAAGCCTACTTCAACACCCTCAACGTTTCGAGGATAATTGACGAGACCGTCCAGATCATCGCTTGATGCTCCGCTGTTCACCAAATCCTCCAGTGAAACCGCAAGCCAGCCTACTTGATTGCCGTGAGCAAATGCCAATGTATTCAAGCTGCTCTTGATTATAGAAATTTGTGGATAAGTAAGCTTCTCCAATAAATGCTCAGCCAGCTCATGCCCCTTAACGCCCCGCTTCAGCATGTCCGCAGCAATATTCATTACCTTAGCAGATGTGTTGGCGTAGCGAAAGCCGCCTGTGTCTGTCAGCAAGCCTGAATATATACATACGTTCAACTCGTGGGATAATGGAATATCCAATTGCAAAGCCAGATCATACAGAATCTCGACAGTAGCTGCCGCACTATCCATAACTAAGTTAACGCTGCCAAAACGGTCGTTGGTTGAATGATGATCGATATTCAGTATTTGGGCGTCATCCGTAAATACTCTGTGCACGCTACCGATTCTGGAATAATCCGCACAATCCACACTAATGATATTTTGATAAGCAGTTATCGCGGCAGGATTCGCTTCATAATTAACTATAGACTGCTGCCCTGCTGCCATATACATAAATTTATCAGGCATATGTCCTTCATTGATTAAAGTAAACCGCTTGCCCAAAGCACTCAATATCCAGGCAACCGCAAATGTTGACCCGGCAGCGTCCCCATCCGGTTGGATGTGTGACGCTACCAGGAAATCATCATGGGTCCGTATGAACTGAGCTGCGGCTTCCAATTCGGCTGCGTAAGCTTCAGAATGAGACGATACCGTCATAACCCTGCGTTCTCCGCATTAACTTGATCCAATAGACGCTCGATCTTAGTTCCATAATCAATGGAGGCGTCAAAACGGAACAGCAATTCCGGAATTTTGCGCAAGCGAATTCTTTTACCAATCTCTGAACGGATAAACCCGCTTCCGCGGCCTAATGCTTTCAATGTTTCTTCCTTCTGCTCATCGGTCCCCAGCACGCTAAGAAAAATTTTGGCCTGAGATAAGTCATTCGTGAGGTCAACTCCGGTTACAGTAATAAAACCGATACGCGGATCCTTCATCTCTGACTGAATAATTTGGCTCAATTCCTTCTTAATCTGCTCACCGACTCTACCTACTCGAACTCGAGCCATTCAAATCACCTCTCAACAGTTTCCATAACGAAGGCTTCAATAATGTCGCCCTCTTTAATATCGTTGAATTTATCCAGAGATATACCACACTCATAACCTTGTGATACTTCTTTTGCATCGTCCTTGAACCGTTTAAGTGAGTCAATGTTACCCTCAAATACGACAATACCCGCGCGGATCAAACGCATTTGTGCGTTACGAGCAATTTTCCCTGAGGTGATCATACAACCTGCAATAACCCCGATTTTGGAAACTTTGAAAACATTACGAACTTCTGCCTGACCAATAATATTTTCTTTATAGATTGGATCAAGCATCCCTTTCATAGCATGTTCAATTTCTTCCATTACTTTGTAAATGATGCTATGCAGACGAATATCCACTTTTTCCTGATCAGCGGTATTTTTAGCCTGCGGCTCAGGACGAACATTAAATCCGATGACGATAGCGTTGGAAGCAGAAGCCAGAATTACGTCCGACTCGGTAATAGCGCCAACTCCATGATGTAAAATTTTCACACGTACGCCTTCGATATCGATTTTCTCCAACGAACCACGCAGTGCTTCAACTGAACCTTGAACATCACCTTTGATGATAACATTCAGGTCTTTAATCTCACCATCTTTGATATGTTTATACAAATCATCCAATGTAACGCGAACATTCGCGCCCATCTCCGATTGTCTCAAGGTTACTGCACGTTTTTCGGCAATAGCTCTCGCCTTACGCTCATCCTCGAAGCAAATAAACGGATCGCCAGCTTGCGGCACCTCAGTTAAACCGGTGATTTCAACCGGAGTCGAAGGGCCTGCTTCTTTTAATTTCTTACCTTTATCATTAACCATTGCACGAACACGACCGAAGCAAACACCAGCTACGAAGCTGTCGCCTACTCTCAATGTACCATGCTGGATCAAGACACGGGCAACTGGGCCTTTACCTTTGTCAAGCTCAGCCTCAATAACGGTTCCTCTGGCACGTTTATTAGGGTTAGCTTTAATCTCTTGAACCTCAGCTACCAATAAAATCATATCCAAAAGATTCTCAAGTCCGATACGCTGTTTTGCGGAAATGTTGCAGAATATTGTGTCTCCGCCCCACTCTTCCGGAACGAGCTCATACTCGGTTAGCGCCTGTTTGATTTTCTCAGGATCAGCGCCCTCTTTATCTACTTTGTTAACTGCAACGATGATAGGCACTTTGGCAGCCTTAGCATGGGCTATGGCTTCAACCGTTTGCGGCATTACACCATCGTCAGCGGCAACAACAATTATCGTAATATCCGTTACTTGAGCTCCACGAGCACGCATCGAAGTAAAGGCTTCGTGACCAGGTGTATCAAGGAAAGTGATTTTCTTGTTATGAGTTTCAACTTGATAGGCACCGATATGCTGGGTAATTCCCCCTGCTTCGCCTTCCGTAACACTTGTTTTACGGATAGCATCCAGCAATGTCGTTTTACCATGATCGACGTGACCCATGATCGTTACGACCGGTGGACGTTCAAACAGATCCTCTTCTTCATCTTTTTCCTCGAATTGCTCGAACTTATCTTCCTCAACCGGAATTTTCAGTTCTACTTCTACTTTATAGTCGCTTGCAAGCAATTGAATGGCGTCAAGATCAAGCTCTTGGTTAATGGTAGCCATAACACCAAGGAACAATAGCTTCTTAATAACTTCCGAAGCATCCTTATGAAGAGACTTCGCCATTTCACCTACCGTCATGGTGCCGCGGACAATAATTTTCTTAGGTGTATTATCGATCTTTTCTTTCTTAACCGTCTCTTGTTGATATCTGCCTCTGTTATTGCCCTTGTTATTGCCTCTATTGTTTTGTGGACCTCTGGATGAACTGAATTTATTATCGTCAAAACGCTTTTCGTTAGGCTTGGTTTTCTTTGCCGTCTTGCCGTTTACTCCACCAGCATTTTCTTGATCGTTGTCAACGGGTCTGGCACCTACTGACTTATTAAACGGGCCAGAGCTTCCAGCTCCTCTTTGCTCAAAAGGCTTGCGCTGTTCAAAGGTGCCTTGTCCTTGAGGACGGCTCGCTCTTTGATCGCCAGGACGTCCGGCATTACCGCCAGTCGTACCGCTTGGACGGTTAGCTTGCTGTCCTTGGCCTCCTTGATAGCCGCCTGGACGGCTTTGGCCACCGCTTGGCTGGCTGCTGCTGCGTTGCTGGTAGCCTCCGCCTTGGCCTCCTTGTTGACCGCCGCTTGGTTGACCGCTGCGCTGTTGGTAGCCGCCTTGGCCACTGCCTTGTTGTCCACTGCGCTGCTGGTAACCGCCTTGGCCGCTGCCTTGTTGTCCACTGCGCTGCTGGTAGCCGCCTTGACCGCTGCCTTGTTGTCCGCTGCGCTGTTGATAACCGCCGCCTTGCTGTGAACCTTGGCCTTGAGGCCTATTGCCTTGATAGCCGGAACGCTGCTGCCCTTGAGAGCCGCCGCCAGTTTGATTACTTGAGCCTTGTGTTGATTGGGAACCTGCAGGTCTTGGTGCTGGTGCCGGTGCAGCTGAACTTGGTGCTGCTGATTGAGTTGAAGCCGCTTGAACTGTCTTCTCTGCTTCCGGCTTTGCTTGCTGAACCTGCGGTTGAGCCGGTGCTGATGCCGGTGCTTGTGCTTGGGGCTGAGACGTTACTTGCTGCGCCGTTTCCTTGGCAACTGTACTAACCGCACTTGAACTGCGTTTGGCAGCTGCATTTGCTTTAATGTCTTTAAAAAACTTCTCTACACTATCCACTGTATTATTCTCCATTACGCTCATATGATTGTTAACCGGGATACCTAGTCTTTTTAATATTGTTATAATCTCTTTGCTACTCATATTTAAAGACTTAGCATATTCGTATACTCTTAGTTTTTCCTTATTGTTGTCTTGATTACTCAATACTGTCCACCTCCGTACGATTTTCCAGACTTTTCTTCAGCATTTTCGCAAACCCCGCATCGGTCACGGCTATAACAACTCGCGATTCCTTCCCGATGCTTGCTCCCAACTGTTCACGGCTGCCGTACTGATGTAGGGGAACCCGATAGGTATTGCATTTATCGCCCACTTTTTTACTTGTATTGACCGCAGCGTCTTCAGCAACAATGACAAGCTTAGCCTCGCCCTTGCGAACTGAATCGATAACGGCTTCTTCACCTGTAGTTATTTTGCCGGCTCTCATAGCCATGCCTAAATTATTAAAAAAGTTATTCTTCATCATCCACCGCTGCTTCCTTGCCCGCAATAAATTCATCTTCCACTTTGATGAAGTCTTGCTCCAAAGCATCGTAGATGTCTGCACTTACCGTTTGTTTCAATGCGCGGTCCAAGGCCTTGCTCTTCTTAGCCAGCTTAAAACAGGACAACTTCCCGCAAAGGTAGGCACCCCGCCCCGCTTTTTTACCGCTTAAATCTATCAGTATTTCGTCACTTGGCGTTTTGACAACGCGGATCAATTCTCTTTTCGGCATCATTTGCTGACAGGCAACACATTTGCGAAGAGGAATTTTTCTTTGCTTCATCCGTGATCACCTCCGGTGCAACCGCACAGCGTATATATTGTCACCACTACCTGTACCGGCTGCTGGACTCAGTCAACGCTTACTGAATCCTGATTCATCTCATCATTATATGTTTTCGGGCGGCCATATTCTTGCTCAGCCTGAGTTTCACTCTTGATGTCAATCTTCCAGCCCGTCAATTTAGCGGCTAACCGGGCATTTTGACCCTTAATTCCAATGGCTAACGACAGCTGATAATCAGGTACGATTACACGTGCCATTTTCTCGCTTTCGAACACATTAACTTCCAGCACCTTCGATGGGCTCAAAGCATTGGCTACATACTCATCCACTTGCTCGATCCAGCGCACAATATCGATCTTCTCGCCCTTGAGCTCGTTCACAATGGTTTGCACGCGCATCCCTTTAGGGCCTACACATGAACCAACAGGATCTACTTCTGCATTGCGGGAATGAACGGCAATTTTAGAACGAAAGCCTGCTTCTCTGGCTACCGAACGAATTTCAACAACACCATCGAAAATTTCTGGCACTTCCAGCTCAAAAAGACGCTTCAATAAACCGGGATGCGTACGCGATAAAATAATTTGTGGCCCCTTGGTCGTGTTCTCAACCTTGGTTATGTAGGCTTTAACCCTATCGCCTTGTTTAAATTTATCGGTTGGCATCAATTCGGTTAACGGCAGTGCTGCCTCAATTTTTCCCAAATCAATGTAAATATTGCGTAAATCCTGACGCTGAACGATACCTGTAACGATATCCTCTTCTTTATCAACAAAAGCATTGTAGATTAATCCGCGCTCCGCTTCACGTATGCGTTGAGTAACTACTTGCTTGGCTGTTTGTGCTGCGATCCGTCCGAAGTCGCGTGGTGTGACCTCAATTTCGACAATATCATTCAGTTGGTAGTTGGCGTTAATTTCACGCGAAGCTTCCACCGAAATTTCCAGACGCGGATCCAATACATCATCTACAACCGTTTTGCGTGCATATACTTTGATCAATCCAGTGTGACGATTAATGTCGACTCGGACATTCTGGGCTGTATTAAAATTACGTTTATAGCTAGAGATTAGCGCAGCTTCGATTGCATCAATCAGCACTTCCTTGGCTATACCTTTCTCCCTTTCGATTTCCGACAGAGCATCAATAAAATCGGTATTCATTTGAACGGAGTTCCCCCTCTCATAAAATCCACTATTTATTTAAAATACGATTGCCAATCTCGCACCAGCCACTTTGTTAAAAGGGATTGTATGCTTCTTTTTGCCGATTTCTATTTCAACGGTTTCTTCATTAAACGACAGCAGCGTACCTTCGAATTCCTTCAATCCATTAATTGGCTCATAGGTGGTTACAAATACATTTTCGCCTACAGCGTTATAATAATCCTGCACTTTCTTCAATGGACGTTCCGCACCCGGCGATGAAACCTCTAAAAAATAGGCAGTAGGAATAGGGTCATCTTCGTCTAATTTTTCACTTAAAAATTCACTAATACGGCCGCAATCATCAATATCGATGCCGCCTTCCTTATCCACATACACACGCAAAAACCAGTTACTGCCTTCCTTTACATACTCTACTTCGACCAGCTCAAATCCGTTCTCTTCCATATAAGTCTGGAGAAGCGACTCTACTACGGATTTTATTTGCGCGCTCAACCTGCTTTTCCTCCTATCGTCAATGAAAGCCGAATGCTTTCATGTCTATAACAAAATGTAAAGAGTGGGTTTCCCCACTCTCTAAGATCGGAACTTATTACGTTGTTACCAAAGAAGATTATACCATAAGGCTTATAGGTATGCAATAAGATGAGTGCTTGACCCTTTTAGAAAAGCGATAATTGATTGGTCTCCGGCAGTCCGCGGAAGCAGCCCATACTGCCCAGCAGCTCTACAATCGTTTTGGATGCTTTGCTGCGGCTTTGAAAATCTTCTATGGAAAGGAACGGACCGCCATCCTTTGCAGCTGCAATATTGATAGCCGCATTCTCCCCGATACCAGCCATTGCAGAAAATGGAGGTATAAGTGAATCGCCTTCTATAAGGAATTTGGTGGCCGTTGATTTGAATAAATCGATAGGCTTGAAAGAAAATCCGCGAGCCGTCATCTCCAAAGCCATCTCGAGAATAGAGATCATGCTCTTTTCTTTCGGCGTAGCCTGAAACCCTTTATCCTCAATTTCAATCAACTTTCGCAAGATCGCATCGTATCCTTGGCACAGCAGCTCCAAATCAAAGTCATCCGCTCGAACCGTAAAATAGGTCGCATAATAAGCGATTGGATAATATAACTTGAAGTAGGCCGTACGAACCGCGGAAATAACGTAGGCAGCGGCATGTGCTTTTGGAAACATGTATTCAATACGTTCGCAAGATTCAATATACCATGCCGGAACCTTGTGTTTCTTCATATCTTCCTTCCACTCCGGCGTCAATCCTTTACCTTTTCGCACACTCTCCGTAATCTTGAAGGCAAGCCCGGCATCCATGCCTGCTTTATAAATCAAGTAAAGCATAATGTCGTCACGGCAGCCGATAACGGTCTTAATGTTACAGGTGCCTTTCTTGATCAGCTCCTGTGCGTTTCCGAGCCATACACCGGTACCGTGAGACAAACCGGATATCTGAAGCAAGTCTGCAAAAGAGGATGGCTGTGTTTCCTGCAGCATCTGCCTTACGAATTTAGTACCCATCTCCGGAACTCCGTAAGTAGCAACAGGTGTTCGGATCTTCTCAGGCTCTATACCAAGTGACTTCGTGGAGTTGAAAATGCTCATTACCTTCGGATCATTCATAGGAATTGTTGTTGGGTCAACGCCCGTCAAATCCTGCAGCATCCGCATCATCGTTGGATCGTCATGACCGAGAATATCGAGCTTCAGCAAGTTGGCATCAAAGGCATGGTAATCAAAATGAGTTGTTTTCCATTCCGAGCTCGTATCATCGGCTGGAAATTGTACTGGAGTAATATCATCCACATCCATATAGTCCGGTACTACTACAATACCGCCGGGATGCTGACCGGTGCTTCGCTTAACTCCCGTAAAGCCAAGTGCCAAACGGCTGATCTCAGCGCCGCGCCATTTCTTGCCTTGTTCTTCCTCATACTTTTTCACATAGCCAAACGCCGTTTTCTCCGCTATGGTACCAATAGTTCCTGCACGAAACACACATTTCTCACCGAATATTTCTTTCGTGTAATTATGGGCAATCGGTTGATATTCACCCGAAAAGTTCAAATCTATATCCGGCACCTTGTCTCCCTTAAAGCCAAGGAACGTTTCAAACGGTATATCCTGGCCTTCACCCTTGAGCTTGGCCCCGCAGCTCGGACAATCCTTATCCGGCAAGTCAAATCCGCTTGGTATACTTCCATCAAGAATCCATTCACAATGCTGGCAGGAGGCACAAATGTAATGCGGCGGCAGAGGATTAACTTCTGATATACCAAGAAACGTTGCCACAACGGACGAACCCACCGAACCCCGTGAACCTACCAAATACCCGTCCTGGTTCGATTTCTTAACGAGTCTCTCTGAAATCAAATAGTTGGCAGAGAAGCCGTACTTGATAATTGGTACCAATTCCTTCTCCAGCCTAGCCGTTACAACTTCAGGAACCGGTTCTCCGTATATACGTTTGGCTGTATCATAGCAGGTATTGCGGATTTCATCGTCAGCGCCTTCGATAATAGGCGTGAACAGCTTGGTTGGGAACAGCTCAAGCTCTTCAAACTGGTCCGCCAGCTCGGAAGTGTTGGTAACTACAACTTCCATAGCTGTTTCCTTGCCGAGATATTCGAATTCCGCAAGCATTTCCTTCGTTGTACGCAAATGAACTTCCGGTTTGCGAATGTCTTTTAATGGGCTAAACCCGGTTATCCCATTAATAGTAATGTCGCGGCAAATTTTATCCCGTGGATTCAGATAATGAACATTGCCGGTAGCTATCACTTTTTTACCAAGCTTGCGCCCGATCTGCAGCACCCTGCGGTTGGCATCCTCCAGCTGCTCTTTGCTGCCAACCAGCCCTTTTTCCACTAGATGCATATTGACGCAGATCGGTTGAATTTCCAAAACATCATAAAATTCCGCAACCTGCTCCGCTTCCTCCACAGATTTGTTTAACACAGCCTCGAAAAACTCGCCCTTCTCGCAGCCGGAAACAATAATCAAGCCTTCTCTCATAGCCATAAGCTTGCTCTTAGGTATGCAGGCAACCCTATGAAAGTATTCCGTATGGGAAAGGGAGATCAGAGAAAACAAGTTTTTCTTGCCGACCGCATCTTTAGCATAAATACAACAATGAAACGGCCTCGTCGTTTTCAAATTTTTACCCACATTATCATTCAAGTGGTTCAAATCCGTCATACCGCGTTCTGCCGATTCTTTAATGAGGTTAAATAAAATATAACCAAGAGCAACCGAGTCATCCACAGCTCGGTGATGGTTGTCCAAACCAATCTTGAATTTATCAGCCAATGTGTTCAACCGGTGATTTTTCATCGTTGGAAACAGCAGCCTTGCCAGCTCAAGCGTATCTAATGAAGGATTAGTCACTTCCGGCATACCAAGCCGCTTGCAGTTAGCTTGAATAAAGCCCATATCAAATCTGGCGTTATGAGCAACCAGTATACTGTCACCGATAAATTCAATAAATTTCGGGAGTACTTCTTCCAACTCCGGCGCATCACTAACCATATCATCGTTGATATTGGTCAACTGCTGAATATTATAAGGAATCCGTTCATGAGGATTAATGAAGCTGGCAAAACGATCGATCTCTTTTCCATTCTGCATTCGCACGCCGGCTATTTCAATAATTTTATTGCTTACAATGGATAGACCCGTTGTCTCGATATCAAACACTACATATTCGGCTTCACGCAAATCATCTGAACGTGGGTTAAGAACAACAGGAACCCCATCATCCACTACATTAGCCTCTACACCGTAGATCATTTTAATCCCATGCTTCTTCGAATACTTGTAAGCATCCGGATAAGATTGAATGCCACTGTGATCGGTTACTGCTATCGCTTTGTGACCCCACTTGGCCGCCATTTTTATGTACTGATCAATAGATGTTATTCCATCCATAGTACTCATGGTCGAATGCAGGTGAAACTCCACACGCTTCTCTTCAGCGTCGTCCTTACGATCCGGGGGCGCCGACACTTCGTTAATATCATTAGGCATAAGGACCAGCTCAGGAATTTGCATGAATCGATCATATTCTACTTTGCCCCGTACTTTGAGCCATGTGCCGTTTTGAATTAAGCTATAAATCTTTACATCTTCCTTAGTTTTGGCAAAAGCCTTGACCATCATGGAATCCGTAAAATCGGTTATATTAAACGTAAACAAGGTCATCCCGTTTTTGAGTTCTTTCGAATCAAGCCCGAATACTGCGCCTTGAAGTGTAATTTTCTTTTCTTCGTCTTGAACCATTTGGATTGGAATCGGTGCATCTTTAATATCGTAACCTACCATTAGCTTCAACTCTGCCTCATTTAGCGCATCTGCTTCCTGGTCAGCCTCGATTGAAATCATCATCTCTTGAGTAACAACTTTTCCTTCTTCAGCGATTTGCTGGGCAAATTTCTCGTATTCTTCTTCCCTTGCCTCATTCATTGCGTAGCGAACATGCAGCTCAACACCAAAAAAATTGGAAAAATAGGTTTGAATCCACTGCCCGATATTTTTCTTTTTTGCCAGCTCCAACCCTATGGAATCAAGCATAAGCAACGTTAATTGATCCCCTTGAACCTCGATCTTCGCTTTATTCATCCAGCCGTTGACCGAAGTCGCTTCACGCTGCACCCATTCAACAAACATCCCCCAATACTCGTGGGCAATTGAATCAGGCGGCACCTCATCGGTATATCTAAGCATAAAACGAATAGCCGCAATATGAGCGAATTTATCACGAATCATTTTACAAAATGAACGGTATACCTCTTGAGGAACAATGCTGTTTTTGATGATATAGAATGTCCATTCCCGATTCGTACGGCTCGTTTCGACTTTATCGATATAGCCATCTTGAAAAAAAGAGTTCACAACCTCATCAGGCACCCGAGCCTGAGCCATCAGCATTTCAAACCGTTCTCTTTTCAGTGCTGTATTACTCATGAACTTCCTCCCCCAAATCCCCGAAAAAAAATACAAAGGGCAAACAGGAGATGTTACTTTCCGATTTGCCCTATATTTACTCAACTAGTGTTCTAATAAGCTCTGCCAAATACAACGGTATGCTTGGAAGCCTCGCCGCACACGAGACAAGTCGACTTATGCTCCACTGGATCAAATGGAATATTACGGCTGGTTGCGCCTGTTTCTTCCTTAACCTGTGCTTCACACGCCTCTGAGCTGCACCAGCCCGCTAAAGCGAAGCCGCGCTTCTGTTCGAGGAAGGCTTTGAACTCGTCCAATGTATCTACAGAGCTAAAATTATCATCTCTGAACTGCTTAGCTCTATCATACATTTGTTGATGAATTTCCGCCAGCATGTTTTTCACTTCTTCGACAAAGTTCTCCTGCTTCACGATCCGTTTTTCACCGGAAATTCTTGAAACAAGCACCACTTGCCCATTCTCCATATCACGCGGCCCCAGCTCAACACGTACCGGTATTCCACGCATTTCGTACTCGTTGAATTTCCAGCCAGGACTTTGGTCCGGGCGATCATCAACCTTGACCCTTACTCCAGCCTGCTTCAATTCTTTAAACAGCTCGTCCACTCGTCCTACTACCTGATCTCTTGTTTTCGGAGGTCCGATAGGAATCATGATGACCTGTGTTGGAGCAACCTTAGGCGGCAAAGCAAGACCGCGATCATCTCCATGTACCATGATCAAAGCGCCAATCAGCCTTGTACTCACACCCCAGGAGGTCGTATGGCAGAACTGATGCTGATTCTCACGGTCCAAGTATTTGATATCAAATGCTACTGCAAAGTTTGTACCTAAATAATGCGACGTTCCAGCTTGAACAGCTTTGCCGTCTTTCATCATCGCTTCAATGGAGTATGTATCCACTGCACCTGCAAACTTTTCAGAAGGAGTTTTCTGACCGATAATGACCGGAATCGCCAGGAAATTTTCTGCAAAGTCCTTGTAAATATCCAACATTTGCATAGTTTCGCGGCGTGCATCAGCTTCATCCTCATGGGCCGTATGTCCTTCCTGCCACAAAAACTCGCTTGTCCGCAAAAACGGCTGAGTTCTTTTCTCCCAACGTACAACATTTGCCCACTGATTGATCAGCAGTGGCAAGTCACGATAGGAATTAATCCATTCCGCATACATGTGACCAACCATCGTCTCTGAAGTAGGCCGAATAGCAAGCCGTTCCTCCAGTTTCTCACCGCCAGCTTCCGTTACCCACGGTAATTCGGGATTAAAGCCTTCGATGTGATCCTTCTCCTTCTGGAAGAAGCTTTCCGGTATAAACATTGGGAAATACGCATTGCGATGACCTGTTTCTTTGAAGCGTCCGTCCAGCTCACGCTGAATGTTTTCCCAAATTTCATAGCTGTCAGGCTTAAACACAATACAACCGCGAACGGGAGAATAGCTCATCAAATCCGCTTTCTTGATTACATCAATATACCATCTGGAGAAATCTTCACCTTGAGGTGTTATCTCCTTAACAAATTGCTTTTCCTTCGACATGAGTTGACGTTCCTCCCAAAAACCTTAACGTAATTAATATTCAAATGATTACATGTTCAAAAAGTCAGCCGGATAAACCTCTTGAGATGCTTCGTGATCAAATGGCGACTTTTTGAACAACCTTAAAGTTAACTACGTAGTTTATCCTGTAATAAGCCTTAATATATCATTGTATGTGACAGCGATCATCAGCAGCATCAGCATCGCAAATCCTACAAAATGGACCATGCTTTCTCTGCTTGGATCAACCGGCTTCCCACGAATGGCTTCAAAGCCCAGGAAGACAAGTCGGCTTCCATCCAGAGCTGGGAAAGGCAGCAGGTTGAATAAACCTAAATACAAGCTCATTAAAGCTGTCCAGAACGTATATTGAGCTATTCCTGCGCTAGCTTGTTCACTTGTGAATTCAACGATTCGTACCGGTCCGCCAAGATCATCCATCTTGAACTGCAGTGTTGCGAGCTTGCCAAAGCTATCTAGTATAGAAACTGTAGCAGAGGACATGCTTTTCCATCCATTAACTAATCCATCCGTAACGCCAGCTTTACGGTTTTCGGCCATCAGAGTAACGCCAACAAGTCCTCCACCTTTATCCTCAGGAGTAACTTCCTTGCGCATCTGCTCTCCGCCTCGATCTACTATCCAAACCATCGGCTTATTAGCGGATTGCTTAATTAAATTTTTAAGCTTATTGCCATCGGCGCCTATCGGCTCATTATTAACGATTAACACGATGTCATTAGCGACCAGCCCGCCTTTTTCAGCGGGTGAACCAGGCTCGGTACTGCGAATTTTCACTTTGTCCGGAACTCCTGCCATAAATACAACCGCGACGAACAGAACAAAAGCCAATATAAAGTTCATCATCGGTCCTGCAAAAATGGAGAGAGAACGTTGTCCTACCGTCTTACTGCCAAACTGACGATTCCAGGGTGCGATTTGGGTTTCTTTGTTTTTACTAACCATCATTGCTTGTGGATGAACCTTTAAATGCCTTATTTCCCCATCCACATCCAGCTTGATCATTAGACTGTGTTCCAAATCAATTTCTTCCACAACGCCAACTAGACTATCCAGACGTTTATCGAAATCATTCAGGTAAATATGAGTGATTTGATCATCATGTATAGCAAGCGCTACCCGTTGTCCTTGATTAATCTGAACCATTTCCGGATCTTCCCCTGCCATGCGCACAAAGCCGCCGATAGGTAATAAGCGGAGTGTATAGCGAGTCTCATCCTTCTTAAATGAGAGCAGTTTGGGGCCAAATCCAATGGCAAATTCTCTCACTAAAATTCCTGCACGCTTAGCGAAATAATAGTGCCCCCACTCATGTATGGTCACCAGTACAAAAAACAAAAGTACTATTTGAAAAACATTCTGCAACGTAGCCAATTCGCAACGTCCTCCCTTTAGCATCGTTTAGTCAAGTATGTGCCATGGCTAGGCTCGTTCTTTAAGATTAACATTATTCACAATACGAATACAAGCTGCACCATGTTATGAACATATTATCTTGCTAACGAATTCATGCTAGAGAACATCTTCATTCGAACATATTAATTTATGCGTTTGGCAGCAAGTCTGGCCCAGGAATCGGCTTCCAAAATTTGATCTAAATCAGGCTTAGATACAATAACATGCTTGTCCAACACATCCGAAATAATCTCTTCTATTTGCAGAAATTTAATTTCACCCTTTAAGAACCGATCAACCGCAGCTTCGTTAGCCGCATTGAATACTGTTGTAGCCGTACCCCCTGCTATTCCACTGTCATAAGCCATTCTCAAACATGGAAACCGATCAAAATCCATCTCACGAAAATTCAGTTTCCCTATTTGTGCAAGGTTCAATGATGCCGTCGGTGTCTTTAAACGTTCCGGATAAGTAAGCGCATATTGAATCGGCACTCTCATATCAGGGTTGCCCAACTGAGCTATTATGCTATGATCAGCAAATTCTACAAAGGAATGAATGATACTCTCCGGATGGATAAGCACTTCGATCTGCGAATACTCTAATTGGAACAACCAATGAGCTTCAATCACTTCGAGTCCTTTATTTACCATCGTCGCAGAATCAATAGTGATTTTTGCGCCCATGGACCAATTAGGATGCTGCAGCGCTTGCTCAACAGTAACATCCTGTAAATCCTCACGCGTGCGGTCTCTAAATGAACCGCCTGAAGCTGTTAATGTTATTTTATGTACATTTTTCATGGATTCGCCGTTAAGACATTGAAAGATAGCTGAATGCTCGCTATCGATTGGCAGCAATTTAACGCCGCGGCGCATAACCTGCTCTGTTACGATATGCCCTGCTGTAACCAATGTTTCTTTATTAGCCAGCCCTATATGCTTGCCAGCCTCAATTGCGGCAAGTGTCGGTCGAAGCCCTTGACTGCCAACCAAGGCACTGACCATGTAGTCGGCATCCGTCCCGGCAGCAACCTCTAGTAAACCATCGTCACCGTAATAAATCCGAGTCGTCGAGGGAATCATTAGCCTTAATTCATCTGCTAAGCTTTTCGTTGCAACCGATACCTTCTTGGGCTTAAATTGATTGACTTGCTCGACTAACAACGTTAAGTTATAACCTCCAGCAAGCCCCTCAACAGTAAAAAGCTCCGGATAATGTGAGATCACATCTAACGTTTGGGTTCCAACTGAACCTGTAGATCCAAGGATCGCAATGCGTTTCATCTTACTTCACCTCAACAATGAATTAGGCATGAGGAATCAAAGAAAGCAGATGAACCGCTGGAAACACAATCAACCAGCTGTCCACTCGGTCCAATACACCGCCGTGTCCGGGTAAAAGCGTCCCGGTATCCTTAATCCCTTTAACCCTTTTATATGCAGATTGGATTAAATCACCCATCTGCCCGACTATTGCAATTATGAGCCCTAATAACAAGGCTTGTTTCCAGGATAGCATGTCCGGTTGAATGAAAGAGAAACTGACGGCGACAGCCATGGATATGACGATACCGCCAACAGCCCCTTCAATTGATTTTTTCGGACTAATCGTTGGCCATAATGGATGTTTTCCAAACGCAGAGCCGGTAAAATACGCACCGGAATCTGTCGCCCAAATACAAAAAAAGACAAGCAGCGTCCAAAAAATTCCACCATGCTCCATCATGCGAGTCTCAATCATATAATGGAATCCAATCCCAATATATACGACACCCAAGAACAGCGTAGAAATTTTATCGATGGTCACTTTATTTTTGGATGTTACAGTAATACACAGCATAATAAATAAAATCAGCCATGTCAGATGATCTAACGATGTTATGGAATAATCTCCTGCTGCTTTCCAAGGAAATGCTAAACAGACCACAGCCAAATAGCCTATCCACACCGTTATTTTATGCGCTTGTAAACTGTTCATTCGAACATATTCATTGAATCCGATTATGGACAGTATAAGGATTAAACCGGTAAACCAATAGGATCCCAAGTACAATAAGATGAAAAAAGCAAGACCTGCAGTAATCCCAGTAATGATCCTCTGCTTCAATTCCATTCCTCCATTACTTGCTACAAGCCGCCATATCTGCGCGCCCGACGTTGATATTCTGCCACGGCTTCATAAAAATGCTGTTCTGTAAATTCAGGCCAGCATAAGTCAGTAAACCAAAGCTCCGAATAAGCCAACTGCCACAGCATAAAGTTGCTAATGCGGAGCTCTCCGCTGGTACGGATTAACAAATCCGGGTCAGGTAGTGGATGCGTTAATAAATAGCTTGAAAAAACCGAATCATCGATGGCTTCAGCTGTTATTTTACCGTCCGCTATATCTTGCGCCATCTGTTTGACTCCAGACAGCATCTCCTTGCGACTTCCATAATTCAAAGCAAAATTGAGAATAAGTCCTGTGTTATGCTTCGTTTGATCAATTGCATCGTGGACTGCCTTAAGGGTATAGTCTGGCACCCCTTCTTGCCATCCTGTCATCCGAATTTGCACATTATTGGCGATCAATTCTTCAATTTCCTTTGGAAAAAATTCAAGAGGAAGCTTCATTAAATATTCGACTTCTTCCTTCGGCCGTTTCCAATTTTCTGTGGAAAATGCATACATCGTTAGCACATTCACACCGATCGCATTCGCAGCCATTGTAATTCGTTTAACGTTCTTCATCCCCGAATGGTGACCGGCAATGCGCGGCAGCCCTCGCTTCTGCGCCCATCGACCATTGCCGTCCATGATGACCGCGACATGGTTCGGAATATTTTCAGCATCAATGCGCGAGATCTGTTCCTCACTGCGTTGATTACTTCCAAACCATTTTTTGAAAGGTATCATTTCATTTGCCTCCAATAAGGAAAGACTAAAAGCCCCCTCAAGAGGGGGTCTTTTCAAATTATACTTCCATAATCTCTTTTTCTTTTGATGCTAGAACTTTTTCAACTTCGCCGATATATTTATCAGTAAACTTCTGAATATCCTCTTGATGTTTACGAGATTCATCTTCAGAAATACCGTTCTTCTCCAGCTTCTTGATGTCATCATTCGCATCACGGCGAACATTTCGAATGGCTACCTTAGCCTCTTCCCCGAACTTGCGGGTCATCTTGACAAGATCCGCTCTGCGTTCCTCTGTCAATGCCGGTATAACGATACGAATCATCGACCCGTCATTGGATGGGGTAATACCAAGGTCCGATTTCATGATAGCTTTCTCAATAGCGGATACGGAACTTTTATCCCATGGTTGGATCATTAAAGTACGAGAATCCGGGGTATTGATATTGGCAAGTTGACTGATTGGCGTCATTGCTCCGTAATATTCAACTTGTACACGATCTAGCAACGCTGGAGTAGCTCTTCCTGCGCGCAGGCTGGAAAGATCCTTCTTTAACGAGCCGATTGCTTTATCCATGCGGTCTTCCGCACTCTTTTTAATTGATTGTGGCATATTATTAAACACTCCCTTTTACAATCGTACCTATTTTCTCTCCGAGTACTACGCGTTTTATGTTACCACTCTCGGTAATGGAAAAGACGATTAACGGAATATTGTTGTCCATGCATAACGATGAAGCCGTCGAGTCCATAACACCCAGGTTTTTATTCAAAACCTCCATGTAAGTAAGGGTTTCGAACTTCTCTGCGCTTGGATCCTTAAACGGATCTGCCGAATAGACTCCGTCTACTTTGTTCTTGGCCATCAGAATTACTTCTGCTTCGATTTCAGCCGCTCTCAATGCTGCAGTTGTATCGGTGGAGAAGTAAGGGTTACCCGTACCTGCAGCAAAAATAACAACTCTGCCCTTTTCAAGATGGCGGATTGCTCTCCTTCTAATGTAAGGCTCCGCTACTTGCTGCATCGTAATGGATGTTTGCACACGCGTTGGGACATCAATGGTTTCCAATGCATCCTGAAGCGCAAGTGAATTCATCACAGTGGCTAGCATTCCCATATAATCTGCTGTTGCTCGGTCAATCCCTTTTTCACTACCCGCAATGCCTCTCCAGATGTTTCCGCCGCCTACAACAATAGCCACTTCAACATTGAGCTCGACAACTTCCTTCACTTGCAAGGCAATGGATGTCATGACTTCTGAATCGATTCCATACCCAAGCTGTCCTGCCAATGCTTCTCCACTCAACTTCAATATAACTCGTTTAAAGATAGGACGTTCCAAGCTTAAATACCCCCGTTCAAAAAAGCAGCTATGGTTGTTTATGTTTAAAAAAGAAGGAACACTAAGTGTTCCTACGTTTCTTGTTTCCTTATTTATTACTTCTTCACTTGTGCCATAACTTCTTCTGCGAAGTTTTCTTGTTTCTTCTCAAGACCTTCACCTAGTTCAAAACGAACAAAGCGACGGATCGTGATGTTTTCGCCAATTGTAGCTACTTTTTCGTTAAGAAGCTGGCTTACTTTTTTGTCAGGGTCTTTAATGAAGGATTGCTCCATCAAGCAATATTCTTCGTAGTATTTACCGATACGGCCATCCACCATCTTCTCAACGATGTTAGCTGGTTTGCCTTCGTTTAAAGCTTGATTTTTCAAAATTTCACGCTCTTTATCAAGCGCTTCTTGAGGCACTTCTTCACGGCGTACAAATAAAGGGTTAGCTGCTGCAATTTGCATAGCAATATCTCTTGCAAACTCACGGAATTGATCTGTTTTACCAACAAAGTCAGTTTCACAGTTGATTTCTACAAGTACACCAATACGTCCGCCTGCATGGATGTAGGATTCAACAACACCCTCAGTTGCAATACGTCCTGCTTTGTTAGCTGCTGCTGACAATCCTTTTTCACGAAGCAATTCAGCGGCTTTGGTCAAATCACCGTTCGCTTCTTCCAACGCTTTTTTACAATCGAGCATACCTGCTCCTGTTTTTTCCCGCAATTCTTTTACTGCTGCTGCATTAACCGCCATGATTTGGCCTCCTTGTAAGATAGACTATGTACTCTAAAAAAAGGGCGGTGAAAGGATTTTGCACCTTTGAACCACCCTTTCCTATTCAGCCCTTAAGCTGTTGTTTGTTCACCTTGGTGTGCTTCGATAACTGCATCAGCGATTTTAGCTGTTAACAGCTTCACCGCACGAATCGCATCGTCATTACCAGGAATGACATAATCGATTTCATCTGGATCGCAGTTTGTATCAACGATACCAACGATTGGGATACCCAATTTGCGAGCTTCTGCAACCGCGATACGCTCTTTGCGAGGATCGATGATGAACAATGCGCTAGGAAGACCTTTCATGTTCTTGATACCGCCCAAGAACTTCTCCAAACGCTCTTGCTCCTTACGTAGAATAATAACTTCTTTCTTAGGAAGCACTTCGAATGTACCGTCTTCTTCCCATCTTTCCAATTCCTTCAAGCGATCGATACGCTTTTGGATTGTTTGGAAATTTGTTAAAGTACCACCCAACCAACGTTGGTTGATGTAGTACATTCCGCAACGCTCTGCTTCTTCCGCAACGGAATCTTGAGCTTGCTTCTTAGTACCTACGAATAAAATCGTGCCGTTATCGTCTGCAACGGATTTAACAAAGTTGTAAGCTTCTTCAACTTTCTTAACCGTCTTTTGCAAATCGATAATATAAATTCCGTTTCTTTCAGTGAAGATGTAACGATCCATTTTTGGATTCCAACGACGGGTCTGATGACCGAAGTGTACCCCTGCTTCTAAAAGCTGTTTCATGGAGATTACTGCCATCTTCACACACCTCCTCTAAATTGGTTTTTGGGTCTCCTCCGCCAGATCGCACTTTCGACATAAAACTTCCCACCAGGAAGCACCATTACGCGAATTGATCAGCGTGCGTTTTAACACCGTGAATAACTATACCACAACTGAAAATTGTATGCAATACCTGAAGTAAATAGAACAAAAGCCAAACCTTTATAAAAGGTTCAGCTTTTATCGTGAAGTAATAATCGACACCACTTGATTAAGATCCAATGCTCCTTTAAAAACATGAATCCCGGCTATAATCTTATCATTTAATTGCTGCTTGGCCATTATATCTTCAAAAGCCGCACGGTCTGTAATAACACCGCTTTTCAAAAGCATATCGGCAACAACCCCTGCGGTTTGTCCTCCATTGATAAGAATATAAGTCTCCTTAACCGTTTCTTTGACTGCTGGCGGGGTTCCAGCAGCAGCTGGCTGCTTGTCCTTCTCTTCCTTCAGCTTCTGCTGCACAAGAGTATCTACCTGCGCCTGAGTGTACAGCTTCTGATCATTCTCAAAAACCTGATAATATTTAGAAGCCGCATCCTTGAGCTGCTGTCGGTCCATCCCGGCAGGAGAAGCAGGATTCGCAGTTGCACCTGTCTGTTTGCTCGGGGAGGCCGCAATGTTCATCAATTGCAGCAGAATAGCCCCAGCGATCAAGCCGGTTCCTAAACCGTACAATAATGATTTGTTAGTGGGCATTCAAACGTTCCTCCTGCTTTGCCAACTGGATGATCAGGTTGACTTCTCCCTTGTTCATGCCTAGCTTCTTCGCAATATGATCAATAGATTTGCCTTGATCATACATAGTAAACAACTCGGAATAACGAACTTTCATATTCATCGGAGATTGCACCGCTTCAGCTTTATCATCTATTACTTCAACGGCAATGTCTGCAAAAGCTTGACGCGGCTCTGGAGTAATAGAAAGAGGCTCTGTTCTCTGGCGGGAGAGTTGCTTTTGCAATTCTTCCGTAGTAACACCAAGCTTCATGATTTCTTGTCCAACTTGACCCGACTGCTTCTCAAGCATTTCAATGCGGGAGGTTAATCTGGCGGCTTGCAATTCGTAGTCCCGCCTAGTTTCAGCAAGCAGTTGAATCAATGCTTTATTTTGTTCATCCAATTCTGCAGTAAAATGCTCCATGGTTTCTTCAATTTCATAAATAGTAGGATTTTGTTGTCCTTTGGATATGCTTGGTTTAGGCATAATCTTGGCATATACAATAAAAACCAAACCAAACAAAACAATATAGACCCAAGGTTGATCCAATGTGTTCACCTTTTTCCAATCATTAGATTACAGAGATAAATCAATATGCTTTCCTTTATAAGGGTGATCATTCCGGCCACTTGCCTTCGAATCCTCTGTGGCACCGGCTGCCGGTTTACTTCTTGACTTTTGTCTGCGATCACCCGACTTGTCCCGTTCCTGGTCATGAACGGATGCATGAAGCACATCGTCCGCTTTACTTGCCACCTGGCGCTCTTTCTCCGCATGTTTAAGGGAAGCTGCAGCAAGCTGAACTTGATCCTGCTGAGGCTTATGATTCAATTGATTCTGCAGCATGCCTGCTTCATCATTTTTATGTAAGGCGAATTGGAGCTCAACCGGTCTCATACTCATGGAAACTCCTCCTTGAGTTTATAAAAGGTTTTATTATAACGGCATCATCGCTATATCTCCGTCGGCCAAACGAAACCTTACACGAGTAATGGGATCCTTAATAAATTTTGTATAACGTCCGATAACCACTTTTGCACCACTATAAATAGTAGAAACGACTTCGACCTTGGCTTGGTCGGAATCCTCAAGCGACTTCTCAATCTCAAAAACTCGATCTTTAATCGTACTTTGCTCTTCTGTTAGTTGTCTTTTGGTGTGGTTAAGCTTTATCCGCATGGCCACCTTATCAGGCCCCATCTGCCCCGTTGCTGCTAATTGATCCAACAGGACCAACGCTTTGTCGGTTTTATCCACATTCTCGTTTACATTTCGCAGCTGTGTTCTTAATTGTACCAGTTCATTGCGCAGGTCAGGCAGCACTCCAACTTCAATTACAGTTGCCGTAGACATCGAGTTTCCTATTGTTCGAGCGGCAACCAGCTCTCCAGCTTGAATAGTGCCTCCCACAATAAGTCCCTTGGTTCCTTTGCAAATGACCTCTTTACTTGCACGAATCGTTGAATGCATAATGCTTTGGCTGACCAGAACTTCATGAGCTATAATAGTAGCGTCTTGTATAAAAGAGCTTTTAATCCGTTTGCCGGCGCGGATTGTACCTTTATTGTGACCCAAAATACCAGCGCTAATTTCAATAGACCCATCCGCATCCAAGTCGGCGCCTTCAACGCTACCCGTAATACGTATATCTCCAGCAGCTTTAATTTTAAATCCCGTCAAGACACTACCGCGAATAACAACAGAACCTACAAAATCTATATTTCCTATGTTATAGTCAACATCGCCGTTAACTTCAAAAATAGGAAATACATTTATTTTTTCACGTTCAGTTTGAGTGATCATTCCGTCAATAGCCGAATACATAGCGATTTGCTCTGCATCCATAACCACATTTTTCCCAGGTTTGAGACGAGCTTCCTTTCCGTCCTTCGCAGGCAATGCCTCTCCCGTTACAGCTCTGCCAGGAATACCTTTAGTCGCAAGAATGCGTTGAGCTATTAATTGCCCTTTGCGTACATTATGGATGGTTGTAACCTCTTTGAAATCGACTTTGCCATCCTCAAGCTCTGTTGGCTTTTTGGAATCGTTGCCCAAATCAAATTGATAGCTAATATATCCATCTTGACCGTTTTTCGGTGGCGTCCCGGTAGCAATCAATGTTTTGGTCAAAAATATCTCTTTAGGATTACGGATAATGTCATTCAATTTTGAGCGATTGATTCCATGAATAATTTGATAGCTTTTTAAAACCTCTTCAAGCTGTTCCATATTAAAAGTCAAGCTATCTTCATAGTTTTTAAATTGTAAGAAAGCATTAAGCTTATCATCGGACAAAGAAATTTCCATAAAAAAACTGAGTGGAATTGCTTGCTCCGCCATAATTTCCCTCACTTTCTAAGTATCAAGAATCTTGAAACAACTGCTCTTGGTAACGCCCGAGTGAGCCTCGAAGCCTTAAGATCGCTTTGGAGTGCAGCTGTGAAATCCGTGAAGGCGACAGGTTCATTACCTCAGCTATTTCACTTAAGGATAATTCCTCATAATAAAAAAGTGAAACTACCGTTCTTTCCTTTTCTGTCAGCCTTTCAATCGCTTTGGCCAAAGTTTCTTTCAAATAAAACTCATTTACTTTATATTCAGGATTTTTAGCCTTCTCATCTATGAGCAAGGAAAGCCGCGTTTCCGAATCTTCTTCACGAATAGGGTCGTCAATAGAGCAAACGGTAGTAATAGCTATTTCTTGCACCATCTGCCGAAAATCATTTTCACTAACTTGCAAATACGAACTAATTTCCTCATCGGTAACGGAACGCAAGTACTGCTGCTCCAGCTTCTGGTAAGCCTCTTCAATTTTCTTTGATTTTTCACGTACGGATCTTGGTACCCAGTCTCCCTGGCGCAGACCGTCTATAATGGCACCACGGATACGCCAGGAAGCGTAGGTTTCAAATTGCAAACCACGCAAGTAATCGAATTTTTCAATAGCATCAATTAATCCCATAACGCCAAAGCTGGCCAAATCATCTTTTGCCACATTTTTCGGTAAGCCAATAGACAGACGGTTCGAAACATAATCCACTAAAGGTAAATAAGTTTCGATCAGCGACTGTTTTGCTTCAATCAAGCCGGATTCTTTCCACTGCTTCCAGACGTCAATATTGGATAAATGCGACTTTTGTTGAATCATTAACGGTTGCCACCACCCTTATTTTTCCGTCATGTGACGTACGGCTTGAGCCAGCTCCCCTGCATCCAAGTTCTGTTTGCTAGATAGCTTTGGGGGATTCAATGGAGCGAAGCCCGTTCCTCCACCGGATGAATTCGATCCCTTAAGCATTTCGTGCAGGGCCGCATCTTCATCCGGTGTTGACATATCTAGTGTTGTCCCTTTATGTTCATCTGCTGGTTCATGGTGTAGCGCCTCAGTTACGGCTAATTGGTTAAATCCTGCAATCGTCCCTAGCACCCAACGGAACAAAAAGACGATCGCAAACAATATAATGAAACTGTAAAAGCTTCTTAACAACGTCGTCATCCAAATATTATTGAAAATAGAAATCAAAAATGTAAGTACAAACGATATGCCGCCAACAATAAAATTCCAGCGAATAGTACCTAACATAGCCTACAGCTCCTTTACTCCTTGTAATACACTTCGGATTAAAAGGACGCCCGTTTGGCAGTCGAATTCAATGGTTCTTCCATAGTTGCCACCCGTGTCTTCTGCCCGCAATGGTATGGAAAATTGCTTCAGCATCACTTTGCAGGATTCAACATTTCTAGGTCCAATACGCATCGTGTCGGAATTGCCTGCAAAAGCGAACATTTGTGCGCCACCCGCCATTTTTGCTTCTAATCTGCTGACCACAGCTCCTAATGCTTGCATCCTGGAAATCATATCCGGAATCGCAGTATTAGCATACTTGGCGATATTTAATTTGCCTTCTCTCGCAATATCGGAATCAGGCAGCATAACATGCGCCATTCCTGCGACCAAAGCTTTTGAATCATATAGAGTAAGACCAACGCAAGACCCTAACCCTGTCGTTTTCAGCACCCCGGTCAAGTGTGTAACATTCAGATCAGCCATGGCTACTTTAATATAGTTATCTTGAATCATGGAGTTTCTACTCCCAAAGCAGCAAAAATTTTGTCGAAAGATTCCGGATCGGGGATGAGGAAAAAATGACCTTCTATTTCATCATTGCCGTCCAAAAATTTCGTATCAATAAGTAAAGCAGAGTCTCCCATTTGACCGAATTGGAGAAGACCGTAACTCAGAATCGCACCCGCCATATCGATAGCCAAGGAAGGTACCGTTGGTGACATATAAAGTCTTGTAAAATCAGCTAATGAAGATAAATAAGAACCTGCTAAAATATTGCCTATTTCGCTTAAAGCGGAAAGCTCCATCTCTGTATAATGTTCGTCATCAACCACGTCAATCCCTACCAGGTTACGCAATAATTTTTTGGCGGAATCTAGCGATAATATGAAAAATAAGTTACCTGGAGTCTCTCCTTCTACCCTCAGGAAAATAGCAATGACCACTTGCTCATCTCCGCCGACACTATCCGCAATTTCCTCAAAAGCTACCATCCGGACTTGCGGAACCAACATATCTACCGGTTTATCGAGCAATTTGGACAAAGCAGTAGCTGCATGTCCAGCGCCAATATTTCCTACTTCCTTGAGGACGTCCACTTGAAAATCTGCGAATCGATCAAATAATCCCACACAAATTACTCCTCCAGATTTTCTAGTTGGATAATTTCGCTTTTGTTTAAAACTTCTTCAAGATTTAAAAGAATTAAGAGTCGAGTGTCGCTTACTTTCGCTATTCCTTGCAAATATCTGGCTTTAATTCCTCCAACAACCTCAGGCGGGTCATCAATGCAATCCGTGTCGACATCTATGACATCATTAGCGGAATCAACGATCAAGCCTACTTCAATATCCTTTACTGCCACAATAATAATTCGTGTATTGTCTGTATATTCATTTTCGGTAAATCCAAATCTGCCGCGAAGATCGATAACAGGGGTAACCACGCCACGCAAATTGATGACACCCTTAACAAACTCAGGTGTTTTGGGAACTCTAGTCATTGGCTGCATACGCTCGATCGTACGCACCTTTTCTACCTCAACGCCGTACTCTTCATGTGCCAAGGCAAATACGATTACTTTGATTTCTTCTCCCATATCCCCGTGCCTCCTCTTAGTTATCAGCTAGCATCTGTTAAGTTAATTTACTGAAGATTACTTAATAAGTGCATTCGTATCAATGATTAACGCCACTTGCCCGTCTCCTAAAATAGTTGCACCGGAAACAGCAAACAATTTGGTGAAATATTTACCCAGCGTCTTTAGAACAATTTCTTGTTGACCAATAAATTCGTCTACCACAAGGGCCGCAAGTCGTTCACCTTTACGTATGACCACAATCTGTGTTTCCCCTGTAAACTCATCGGCTGCACCTGGTACATCAAACAGCTTGGCTAATGGAACCAAAGGGATAACACTGTTGCGGTAATCCACCATCAGATTGCCATGTACGACGCGAATCTGCTCTTGTTTAATAGCTGCTGTCTCCACGATAGAGGAAAGCGGAATCGCATATTTCTCACTGCCCATACGAATCAGCATTGCTGAAATGATTGACAAGGTCAGAGGCAATTGAACGGAAAATTTGGAGCCTTTACCTAGTTTGGAAGTAACCTGTACTTTTCCTCCCAAGCTCTCAATCTTGGTTTTTACAACATCCAGCCCTACGCCACGACCGGATAAATCAGAAATTTTGTCAGCTGTGCTAAACCCTGATGCGAAAAGCAGCAAATATACTTCTTCATCCGACAATCGAGTAGCCTGGTCCTGCGTTACGACTCCTTTTTTAATTGCCGTTCTCAGAACATTATCACGATTAATTCCACGTCCATCATCTTCGATTTCTATGAACACATGATTTCCGCTATGATATGCCCGTAAATTGATTGTGCTCGTTTCTGACTTTCCAGCTGCAATTCGATCTACTGTAGGCTCAACTCCATGATCAACCGCATTTCTCAGCAAATGAACAAGCGGGTCGCCAATTTCATCAACTACGGTTCTATCCAGCTCTGTGTCGGCACCAGTAATGATTAAATCCACCTTTTTATCCAAGGTTTTGGCTACGTCACGAATCATTCTCGGAAATCTGTTAAATACAGTGTCTATTGGAACCATGCGCAGTTTCAATACGATTCCTTGAAGATCGCTGCTGACTCTAGTCATATGTTCAACTGTTTCGGTCAGCTCGCTCTTTTTAATTTCACTGGCAAGCTGTTCCAGACGGACCCGATCAATCAGCAGCTCGCTAAACAGGTTCATAAGCGTATCCAATCGTTCAATATCAACACGAATGGTTCTGTTAGCCACTGGAGCATTTGCTGCTGCTGCCGGCTTCTTAACTTCTGCCTTTTCCGGTGACTCAGCCTCGGCTATTGCTGAAGCTGCTGCAATCTCTTGTTGAGCAGCCATAACTGGAGGCTTCATCAGTTCATCCAGCTTGGCCGAGTCCAATACGCTAACTATAGCTTTATCGATTTCGGATACACTGGATATTTGCTTCTGGAGGCTCGCCTGATCCGTACTGGATATGAAAAAGACAGAAAACTCATTATCAAATCGCTCTTGTTCAATATCCTCTACAGGAGGGTTCGACTTAATAACCTCACCATTCTGCTCCAATACATTGAACACCATATAGGCACGGGCAGCCTTGAGAACACAATCCTCACGAACCCCAACCTCAATGTAAAATACGCTAATTCCTGCTTCAATCGACTGTTGGATAATGGATAATTGAAATTCATCCAATACTTCAGCAGAGGAAGCTTCCCCCTTCACAGGAGCAGCATTTCCGGCAGCTCCGCCACCTTTTAAATACTCGCCAGTTACGATGGATTTCAAGGCTGCAACGATCACGGATACGTCGGCCTTCCCCGTTCCCCCTTGAATGATATCTTCAACCATAGATTCCAGGGAATCCAAGCTTTTGAAGATACAGTCAAAAATAAAAGAATCCATTTTTAACTTACTATTCCGGACCAGGTCCAGAACATTTTCCATCTCATGTGTTAGTGAAGCCAGATCCTCAAAGCCCATCGTTGCCGACATTCCTTTGAGTGTATGCGCAGATCGGAAAATGTTATGTACGATACTAATATCTTCAGGGCTGCTTTCAAGACTCATCAAATTATCGTTCAAAGCTTGTAAATGCTCCCTGGATTCGTCAATAAACATAGATAAATATTGATTCATCTCCAAAACCATACACCTCCGTCAATGTAGTTCATCCTTAATGCAGTAGTTACACTTCACTTAAATTAAATTCAATTCGTATTCGTAATGACTGCATGGGATATCTTCCGGGCAATTTCCTGCTGAGGCAGCACATGCATAACGCAGTTCAACTCCACAGCAGCTCTTGGCATCCCATATACAATGCAGGTTTCTTCCGATTCCGCGATAGTAGTAACAGCCCCTGCCTGCTTTAATGCCAGCATCCCTTTAGCGCCATCCGCCCCCATTCCTGTCATAAGAACGATGTGACGTTTTAATTCTTTGAGCGGAAGTATCGATTCAAAAAGGACATCAACGGATGGTCGATGACCGCCCCTTGGCTCCTCTTGATTCAAATGAATTTTGTACATTCCTGGGCCGTTCCGGGCTATAGTCATATGATAACTTCCAGGCGCTACATAAGCAGTGCCATTTTGAAGAATCATTCCATTTTCTGCTTCCACTACCTTCAGCTCGGATACAGAGTCCAGCCGCTGCGCCAAAGATTTGGTAAAATTAGGCGGCATATGCTGAACGATTACGATTGGAGCCGGTATATGTCCAGGAATTTGCGAAATGACTTGATGAAGTGCCCTGGGCCCTCCAGTCGAAGTCCCGATAGCTACAAGATGACTTACATGTGATGACGGTTTCAATTGCTGCTGCTTTTCAGAAATCGACTGAACTACGGTTTCTGAGACTGGTGCTACTCTTGGTGATGGTTTGGCAACCAATGGATTTAATTGAAACTTGTTGACATTCGTTTTAACTGCTATATGAAGCTTCTCCAGCAGTGCTGTTTTTACTTTGTGAAGATCTAAAGAGATGGACCCTGATGGCTTTCCGATAAAATCAACGGCACCTCGTTCTAATGCAGTTATCGTTTCCCTCGCACCATCTTGTGTTAAACTGCTCAGCATGACCACTGGTGTCGGCTGCTCAGACATGATGGCCTTCAGAGCATCAAGTCCGTTCATCTCGGGCATTTCGATATCCATGGTTACCACGTTCGGTTTAAGCTTTTTCACAAGCTCTACGGCTTCCTTACCGTTCTTTGCGGTTGCAATTACTTGAAACTGAGGATCCTCCGTAATGAGGTCAGTAATGATTTTTCTCATAAAAACAGAATCATCGACTACGAGCACTCCATATGGTTTCACTATGATCTAACACCTCCATGTTGTCTGTTTGGTTGGCACAAGAGGTTGTTACTGTTTAAGAAGTCTTATCATTTTCGATAAAAATCCTTTGACCGCCCCATCTTGATTTTCAGCAGGTGTTTGTTTGGCAATGTAATCCTCCACTAACTTATCTATAGCCTGAGAAGCTGGAGAAGAAGGGAATTCAATTGTAAAAGGAACCTGTTTTTTAACTGCTTTTGATACATGGTTATCATCAGCAACAAACCCTAGTGTCGGAATATCAAGCTGAAGGAATTGCTTGGCTACCATGCTGATCTTGTCTGCTGTTTGCTTGCCTTCCTTCCAATCCGTCGCCCGATTTACAACAAGCTTGAACTTGACTGGCTCATTCATAGAGTTAACCATTTTTATAATGGCATAAGCATCTGTGATGGATGTAGGCTCCGGTGTAGTAACAACGAATGTTTCTTCCGCAGCTAGAATGAATTTCAACGTTTCCTTCGACAATCCAGCTCCCGTATCAAAAATAATAAAATCAACTGAACCATTTAATTGATTAACCTGATTTGCAAAATAATCGAGCTGTTCCTCCGTTAGCCTTATTAAATCATTAAATCCGGATCCGCCTGCGATAAATTGAAGATCATTATAGCCGGTTTGAATAATTTCCCAGATCGTCTTTTCCTTTTTGAGGAGGTGATACAAATTATACTTAGCTGTAATCCCCATCAAAACATCAATATTGGCTAAGCCGATATCAGCATCAAACACAAGAACCTTATAGCCTTTCTTCTGTAGGGTAAGAGCAAAATTCAAAGTAAAATTTGATTTGCCTACCCCGCCCTTGCCGCTCGTTACAGTAATAATTCGTGTCGTCTTGGGTAACTGCTGGTTTTGATGGCTTGAAATGAGATTCCGAAGTCCTTGTGCCTGATCATTCATTGTTACTGGCCCCCAGTATCAAGTCAATGATATGTTGTTCCGCCAATTCCGTAATATCATCCGGTACACTTTGCCCATTGGTAACATAGGATAATTGAAGCTTGAAATCATGGACAAGATTGACGACGGAGCCGAATGAGTCGGTTTCATCCATCTTAGTGAACAATACCTTGTCCAGCTTAAATTTCGTAAAGTTATCCGTTATTGCTTTCATGTCTTTATATTTGGTTGTTAAGCTCAATACAAGAAACGTTTCACTCTTTCCCTGTGAGCGTAAAAGCGAATTTAATTCGGATACATACATCTCATTGCGATAATTGCGGCCTGCAGTATCCATAAATATAAGATCACAATCTTTTAATTGCTCGTAGGCTTTAGACAGGTCCTGAGGAGAAAAAACAACCTCCAACGGAACGTTTAAAATGGTCGCATACGTCTTTAGCTGTTCTATCGCTGCAATTCGGTAAGTATCGGAAGTGATGAATCCGACCTTACGGTTATATTTAAGCACCTGCTCTGCAGCCAGCTTGGCAATCGTCGTTGTTTTACCTACCCCTGTTGGTCCTACAAAATGAACTATTCTTGTATCAGGGGCCATATGCTTCGATTCCCCTACCATAAACAGACCAAGCAATTGCTTGCGAATTAATTTCATTGCCAGCTCGTCTGTCAATGTCATACCTTCAGCATTGACTATTTCCGTCACTTCAGTAATAACTTGTTGGACGAGAACCGGGTCTAGTTCCTGATCCAGCATCCGCTGCTGCAGCGTTGCCAAGGACGGATCCATGGGAGACTGCTGGAAGCCCTGGACTGAAAGCTTATGCATAAACTCTTTCATCTGCTTAAGCTCTTGGAGCAATATATCTTCCTTTGAATTAACCGCTACCGTTGCTGATGCTAGCGGCGCTTGTTGTGCGTTTTGTACTTGTTGTGTTTGTGGTACGTATTGTGCCTGTTGTGTTTGTTGTACTTGTGGTACATATTGCGCCTGTTGTGCTTGTGGCATATGATTTTGAACCTTTACGGCAACCGGAGGTGGGCTGGGTATAAGGACATCCGGTACCTCAGGAAAAGACAGTGCAGGCTCATCCATGTTTCTTTTTGGCAGCACAGCTCCCGCACTGTTGTTCGGTCTTGAGTACGCCATCTGAGCAGTCTGTAAAGAATTATAGCTCTTAGGTGCTTGTTCCTGCAGCACCGCAGGTGTTGGCGATGAGGCTGTTTTAGTAGAGCTTGCTGCGGCTGTTGAATCCGTTGCCGCGAGCACTTCAATCTTTTTCTTGGAAAACATCCCCATAAAGCCGCCCGAACGTATTTCTTTTGTACTTAAGATGACCGCATCTTTTCCTAAGTCAGTTCGAATTTTTTGTAAAGCATCTGGCATAGAATCAACTACGTAGCGCTTCACTCTCATAAATTAACTACCCCCATGCTTTGAATTTCAACGTTGGGTTCGAGTTCGCTGTAGGAAAGAACCGGTATATCCTGCATAGTCCGTTCCAAAAGCTGTCTTAAGTACATCCGAATCGTAGGAGAGGTCAATACGATTGGCTGTTGGCCTGATTGAAGAAGCTTCGTCACTTGATCGGTTATTCGTTGGTATATCATTTGCGTAGAAGATGGGTCTAAAGCCAGATAGCTGCCCTGATCCGATTGCTGTACGGATTCAGCAATTTTCTTCTCGAGTGTGGGACCAACGGTTATCACCTTAAGCGAATCCCCATTACTTGCAAATTGCTGTGTAATTTGCCTGGATAAAGCTTGTCTAACATATTCGGTCAAGATTTCAGGATCCTTGGTATAAGTTCCATAATCCGCCAAAGTCTCCAGTATTGTGACCAGATCACGTACCGATATTTTTTCTTTCAATAATTTCACAAGCACTTTCTGGATATCCCCTATGGATAACACATTAGGAATTAGATCATCCACCAACACAGGATAGCTTTCTTTGACATTCTCTATTAATGATCTTGTTTCCTGACGTCCCAGCAGCTCATGAGCATGCTTCTTAATGATTTCCGTTAAATGGGTGGCTACAACAGAAGGCGGATCAACTACAGTGTAACCGGATAATTCAGCCCGTTCCTTCATTATTTCATCGATCCACATGGCTGGTAATCCGAAAGCAGGCTCCAGAGTATCGATACCTGTGATTGAATCATCGTCTATGCCCGGGCTCATGGCCAAGTAATGATTCAATAGAAGCTCACCGCGGGCAACCATGTTACCTTTAATTTTGATTACATATTCATTTGGCTTCAGTTGAATGTTGTCACGTATTCGGATTACCGGTACGACAACCCCCAGCTCAAGCGCACATTGTCGACGAATTAATATAATACGGTCTAATAAGTCCCCGCCTTGTTGAGTGTCTGCCAGTGGAATTAATCCATAGCCAAACTCAAACTCAATGGGATCCACCTGCAATAAACTAATGACACTTTCAGGACTTCGAACTTCCTCAATTTGCTGTTCTTCCTCCAGCAATTCTTCCTTTGCTTGCTGCTTGACCAAATTTTGCTTCATTTTCATTGCCGCAAAAGCCAACAGAACAGCAATCGGGAATGTAGTGAAAAAATGAATAGGGGTAAAAATACCCAGCAAAGTAATGGTACCGGCGACAATATACAGGAGATTAGGATAAGAGAAAAGCTGCTTCGTTAAATCATGAGCCAAATTACCATCCGATGAAGCTCTGGTAACAATCAAGCCCGCTGCCGTAGAAATTAGAAGAGCAGGAATCTGACTAACTAGTCCATCACCTATCGTCATGATCGAGTATAGTTCTCCTGCTTCGGAGATGCTCATACCCTTCATGCTCATTCCTATAACGAGTCCGCCCAATAAATTGATAATCAGGATGATAATGCCGGCAATGGCATCTCCCTTTACGAATTTACTGGCACCATCCATCGCTCCATAAAAGTCAGCCTCATTGGAAATTTTCTCACGGCGCTCTTTCGCTTGCTGCTCATTGATCAAGCCTGCATTCAAGTCTGCATCAATAGCCATCTGCTTACCTGGCATAGCATCCAAAGTAAATCGGGCAGCTACTTCGGCAACGCGCTCAGAACCTTTGGTAATAACGATAAATTGAACAATAACCAGGATTATAAACACTACAAAACCGACTACGATATTACCCTGGGCGACAAAAGAACCAAAGGTTTTGACCACATTACCGGCATCCGCATTTGCCAAAATGTTACGAGTTGTCGAGACATTTAAGGCTAGCCTAAACAAGGTGGTTATTAATAAAAGGGAAGGAAATATTGAAAATTGCAAGGCTTCCTGAGTATTCATGGAAACAAGGATAATCATCAAAGCAATAGAAATATTAATGATCAGCAATACATCTATAAGCCATACGGGTATAGGAACAACCATCATCATGATAATGCCAATTACACCTATCAGTACGACCAGATCTTTTACTTTCATTACGCATGTCCTCCTTTCCTAAGCTAGTTAGCCTTACCTTTTACCTTATATACATAGGCTAAGACTTCAGCGACAGCCTGGAACATATCGGCCGGAATGGCTTCTCCAATCTCAACTTGAGCATAAAGCGCGCGAGCTAAAGGTTTGTTCTCCATAGTAACAATACTGTTCTCTTTCGCAATCTGCTTAATTTTTAATGCAATATAATCCGTGCCCTTCGCAAGAACCGTTGGCGCCTGCATGTTTTTCGAATCATACTTCAATGCTACAGCGAAATGCGTAGGGTTAGTAATGACAACATCAGCTTTTGGAACTTCCTGCATCATACGCTGCATAGCCATTCTTCGCTGCTTTTCACGGATTTTACCTTTTATTAACGGATCCCCTTCCGTCTTCTTATATTCATCTTTAATATCCTGCTTGGACATTCTCAGGTTCTTTTCAAACTCATATTTCTGGTACATATAATCAAACAGTGCTAGTACGATCAGAATAAGTCCGATTTTGATTCCCAACTTAAACGTAACGGATCCGGCAAACACAAATATATTTTCCAGAGGTAGTCTGGCAAGATCCATTAAATGACTTTTCTCAGCCCAAAGCGTTGAATAAACAACATAGCCGATAATGGACATTTTAAGTACAGACTTCATAAAATCTACAACAGTCCGCATAGAGAAAATGTTTTTGGCACCTTCTATCGGATTCAGCTTATTGAATTTCATCATGAGTGGATCGGTAGTCATTAGAAATCCTATTTGCAAATAATTACTGAAAATAGCTGTGACTACAGTTATTAACAGGATCGGTGTAAGAAGCATCAAGCTCTGAATAACCAGTTGTTTGAAGAGTGAGCCCACATTTTCGATAGATAGATTAAGCAATAAATAATCGTTAAATACAGACCGGAACACATTCATCAGCTGATCCTTCATATAACCGCCGAACAAATAGAACGATAAGAATGCGAAAAACAAAATAAAGGCAGCAGGCAAATCCATACTCTTAGCAACTTGTCCCTTTTCTCTGGATTCCTGCCGTTTTTTGGGAGTAGCCGGTTCTGTTTTTTCGCCCGCAAACATCTGTAAATCTAGCTGTAAACGAATACGTTCCACATCCAGTCCTCCCGGTTAACCCGCAAATAACCCAAAAAACTTTTGCAAATGGTCGAGCATTGAAATAAAGGTATCCTTGAATACATCCTCATAAGCCGGAAATAACAAAATCAATAATACGAAGCCTATGATCATTTTGAGTGGCGCACCAATAACAAAAATATTAAATTGAGGGGCTACCCTGGTTAGCAAGCCAAGTCCAATATCAGTTAAAAAAAGGGCTACGATAACCGGAGATGCCATCTGCAAACTAATAGCAAATACGGTTGAGAAAGTTTTCAACAAAAATTCTGAAATCTGCCCACCGTACATCCTCGTGAACATGTCATTGGATAATGGAATCCATTCATAACTTTCTATTATTGCTTTGAGCAGAAGGTGATGCCCGTTAAAAGACAGAAACAACAGCATCGCGATCATATACTTCAAATTACCGATAACGGGCGAGGATGCTCCAGTCATAGGATCAATAACATTGGCAATCCCAAACCCTATCTGTATATCAATAAAGGAACCGGCTATCTGCACGATAGTAAAAAACATATAAGCAATAAAACCAAGACAGACACCAACAAGTATCTCCCGTATGACCGTCAGCAAGTAAAGAGAATCAAGCGGAACCGTAGTTGTTGTGCCTGTTACTGTGTATGCCATTAATGTTACGAAAAAAGCAATCCCAACTTTAAAATGTGCCGGGACATTTTTGGCCGAAAAGACGGGTACTACGACAAAAAAGGAGGTTATCCGACAAAAGAAAAGCATGAAGCCAGGAAAAAATTGATTAACCCATTCCAATAGACTCACTACCTAGCCGACATATTTATAAAGGTTATTCAACAGGTTATAAGTAAAGTCAACCAACGTTGTCAGAATCCAAGGACCAAAGGCCAATACCGCAAGAAGTACGGCTACAATCTTCGGAACAAAAGCCAAGGTCTGCTCTTGAATCTGAGTGGTTGCTTGAAAAATACTAATGATCAATCCAACTAGCAGAGCGAGTACCAGCATGGGAGCACTAGCCTTCAAGACCGTATACACAGCCTCACCGGCCAGATGGATGACAAACTCGGAACTCACGATTTCTTCTCCTCCTGCTTGGGTCAGAGTACCCTAAGAGTTTTTGACTAGGCAAAAACTGACTTTGTAAGCACCGACCTTACGTATTGTAGCTTAGCAGCAAGGATCTCACGACAAGATACCACCCGTCGACCAAGATAAACAACAATATTTTAAAAGGCAATGAAATCATTACGGGAGGAAGCATCATCATCCCCATTGCCATGAGTGTGCTTGCTACTACCATGTCGATGACCAAGAATGGAATGAATATCATGAATCCCATTTGAAAGGCTGTCTTAAGTTCACTTATTGCATAGGCGGGAACTAAAGCTGTTAAAGGTGTATCCGCGACGCCGCTTGGCGGTTGTGCTTTGGAATAATCCAGAAACAGTTTTAAATCCTTTTGCCTTGTGTGCTCAAACATGAAACTTTTTATCGATAATGAAGCTTTATCCAATGCTGCTGTTTGAGTAATTTCGCCCTTGAGATACGGCTGCAATGCCGTCTGATTTAAATCACCCAAAGTAGGGGCCATTATAAAAAAGGTCAGGAACAAAGCTAATCCAATCAGCACTTGATTGGGCGGCATTTGCTGGGTTCCAAGCGATGTTCTGACAAAACCAAGCACAATAATAATTCGAGTAAAACTGGTCATCAGAACAAGAATTGCAGGCGATATACTTAATATGGTGATTAGCAATATGATATTAATTGTACTTGCAGCCCCACCTGTATTACCGGAGGAACCAATATCAATATTGATTCCAGGTATCGGGTCAGCCGCATAAGCATATGTACTATAGAACATTATGGCTAACAAGGATAATGCGGTTAAAGCTCCAGCTTTCCATTTCATGGCTTATCATTCAACCGATCTTTGTTTTTGTCATCCATCAACAATTCCTCCACCATCTTCTTGCGATCAGACAAATGCTGCATTTTATTGTGGAATACTTGCTGAAAGGATGCCGTTATATCGGATTCTTCTACATCAATCGTGTCATCCTGCTTCTTTCTCAGTTTGCTCAGCCATCCGCTGAAAGTTTCAAAATTGACTGTATTAGAGCCGCCGACTGTCAGCATATCCGTTATATAAGCAACTTCTTCGGCATCATCAATCTTCTCCATCAGTTGAACGTTGTCTCCGACTCCAACGATATAAAGTGAGTGACCAATTTCAATGACTTGAATGGATTTGTTTGGCCCGAGCGGCACTCCGCCTAAGGAGCGAAGAGAACGACCAAATAAAAATTTATTTTTTTTGGCTAGAAACTTAATAATCACGAAAAACAATCCGATAATAAGAATAAGAAAAAAAATAACTTTAACGACCATCCACATAGTATCAGCTGTACTTATTCCAGGATAGTCCATTTTAGGCGCATCATTCGGAAACTTATCCGCAGCAGTGCCGGATTCCCCATAACAAACTATAGAGAATCCAGCTAGTTGAATCATCCCCACGAATATAAATGAACAAATTCTGGTTGCGAGTCTATTCAAGTTTCACATTCCTTTCGGTTTATGTCAGACTCTCCCCTTACCGTTATTATCCCAACGTTTTCTTAATGGCTTCGATAACACGATCTGCCTGGAACGGCTTCACAATAAAATCTTTGGCACCTGCTTGAATAGCATCAATAACCATAGCTTGCTGTCCCATAGCGGAACACATAATAACTTTTGCATTCGGATCTAATTTTTTGATTTCCTTTAGTGCAGCAATTCCATCCATTTCGGGCATCGTGATATCCATAGTAATTAAATCAGGACGCACTTCTTTAAATTTTTCAATAGCTTGGGCGCCATCATTCGCTTCGCCACAGACTTCATAACCATTTTTAGTCAAAATGTCTCGGATCATCATTCTCATAAAAGCTGCATCGTCTACAATCAAAATTCGGTTTGCCATGGGTAAACAGTCCTCCTAGGGGTTAGTTAGTATTGTAATTTTTGAATTCGATCCCACTGGTTCACTATATCAGTTACACGTACCCCAAAGTTCTCATCGATTACGACGACCTCACCTTTAGCGATCAGCTTATTGTTGACAAGAATGTCAACCGGCTCACCGGCAAGTTTGTCCAGCTCGATAATGGAACCTTGCGAAAGCTCAAGTATATCCTTAATTACCTTATGTGTTCTACCTAGCTCTACGGTCACCTTAAGTGGTATATCCAACAATAGATTAAGGTTAGTATCCTCAGCAGGGGTTAGTTGAGTTGTATTAAACCCTGTGAACTGGGCTGGCTGCACGTTAACATCCCTTACAGGACCGGCACCATAAGCCGCAGGCGCTGGAGGCTGTTGATACATCGGTTGCTGTGGTGGATACATAGGCTGTTGATACATCGGCTGCTGTGGCGGATACATAGGTTGCTGGTACATCGGCTGCTGTGGCTGCATAGATGGATCTTGATACATCGGCTGCTGATACATCGGCTGTGCATATGGATCATGCATAGGTGGTGCTACAGGCTGCTGTTGAACAGGCGCTGGTGGTGGTGTTGGAGCAGCAGGGGCTGCGGCCGCCGCGGTTTCCTCAACTACGTCTCCCCCTCCCATTAGTATCGATACCATATCCTTAGCAAAAGGAACCGGCAGCAATTGCATGATTGTGGAATCAATCAAATCTCCAATTGTTAACCGGAAAGAAATTTTAATAAAGACGTCCTCAGGAGGAAGTGAACTGGCCCCTTCTCCTTCAGCCAAATTTAAAATATCAATTCCAGGCGGAGAAATGTTGACAAAACGGTTAAAAATGGTAGACATCGATGTTGCGGAAGAACCCATCATTTGATTCATGGCTTCTTGTACAGCACTAATATGAATTTCTGACAATTCAATATTTTGTCCCGTACCGTCTCCACCCATCATTAAGTCGGCAATTACTTGAGCGTCACGCGTTTTAATTACAAGCAAGTTTATGCCATCAAACCCGTCTACATAATTTACATGAACAGCCACATGAGGTTTAGGAAATTCTTGAACTAATTCTTCTCTTGGAATAACAGAAACCTTGGGAGTTGTAATATCGACTTTTTTACCGAGCAATGTGGATAACGCTGTTGCTGCACTGCCAAAAGTAATGTTACCTATCTCTCCAAGAGCGTCCTGCTCCAGGGAAGATAAATAGTCATCGATATGAACCTCTCCACTCGCGTTATCAAAACTATCACCGGAAGACTGTCTTAACAATGCATCTATTTCTTCTTGAGACAAATAATCTTTATTATTCGTCATTCTCATCCGCTCCTTCCTCAGTGACAATCTCTGTAATCTGAATAGCCAGTTTTCCTCTACTCGTACCTGGAGTTCCTATATATTTCAATTTCTCTCCAATCCGGATGTTCAACAAATCTTCTACCGGCTTGTTCAATGCAATGACATCGCCAGCATTCAGGTTCAAAAACTCGCGGATTGATATTTGGGATTCGCCTAATTCGGCTATAATAGGAACTTTGGCCTTATGTAATCTGGATTGCAGCGCCATTACTTCTTCGGGTGCGCTAGTTTTCTTTTGCGATACAAACCAATGATGGACAGACAACCTTGGCATAATTGGTTCAATAACCACGTGCGGAATACATAAATTGATCATACCCGTCGTATCCCCAATTTTAGTGCTTAAGGATATTAAGGCAATCGTCTCATTAGGAGAAACAATCTGCATAAACTGCGGATTGGTTTCCAATGCTTCCAAACGAGGAGAAAGATCAATGACTGTTTTCCAAGCTTCCTGGAGGCTCTCGAACGCTCTGCTGAATATTCGTTCCATTACAATAGTCTCAATCTCAGTCAGCGCATTGATTTTGGTAGGTGAAGTTCCTGCTCCGCCAAGCAAACGGTCCAACATGGCGAACGCTACGTTAGGATGAACTTCGAGCACCATTCTTCCTTCCAGAGGCTCTGCTTCAAAAATATTAAGTATGGTCATTTTTGGAATGGAGCGGATAAATTCATCATAAGGCAATTGTTCGACTTGTACCACATTTATTTGCACAAATGTTCGTAATTGTGCCGAAAAATATGTCGTTAAATAGCGCGCGAAATTTTCATGAATTCTAGTTAAGCTTCGAATATGGTCCTTTGAAAAACGAACCGCCCTTTTAAAATCGTAAGCTCTGACTTTTTTCTGGGTATCTTCCTTCTTTAGCTCCTCTGCATCCATCTCACCGGAGGATAACGCGGCCAACAAGGCGTCTATCTCATTTTGCGAAAGCACATCAACCATCTCGTCACCTCCTTCATGCAATTTCCTTTAAGACCCATTATTATTGAAGAACACTGTCTGTAATCCAAATTTGCTTGATTTTCCCGGAGGAGAGCAATGGGTTCATTTTATTCATAAGGGCCGAAGTTAGATTATCCAAGCCTTTGCTGCCTTGTACCTGCTCTGGTGTCATATCGGAGAGCGTTTGTACGATAATGGCTTTCATTTTGAAATCCAGCTTTTCAAATTCATCCTTGGCCTTCGTATTTTCCAATTCAATAGCGAAGCTTGCTTTAATGAACCTATTATTGGTTGCAAGATTCGTCAATATATCTTTTAAAATTACAGTGCTGGCCTTAGTTTCTTCAGGGGAAAGCTTTTTGGCCGGCTTTACTTCTTTTGCCGAATTTTGTGCGAGCTCTTGAGGATCAGAGATTGGTTTTTTGTCTAAATATTCCAATAATATGAAAGCCGCTGTTAATATTAAGGTTATAGCAATAAGAATTGCCACCACTAGCAAGAAGATTTTACTTTTAAACAACTACAACCCCTCCGAATCCAAACTCTTAATTGTTCCGGCAACCGCACCGATTGATTTCATATATTGGGTCACTAGCTGGACCACATCTTTTTCTGGCTCTAATACGGTAATTTTTTTACTTGTAATTAATGTAATCATAGTATCAGGGGTTTCCTCGATACTTTCAATCAGCAGAGCATTGATTGTAATTATCCTCCCATTGAGCCGTGTTAGTCGAATCATGACTAGCCTCCGTTTTATAAAAATTAGAGGGAGAGGTTAGGCTCCCCCATCATTTCTATTATTGTTTCAAATTAACAACTTCTTGCAAGATTTGGTCAGAAGTAGTAATAATCCGTGAGTTAGCTTGGAAAGCACGTTGAGCCACAATCATTTCTGTAAATTCACCTGTCAAATCAACATTGGACATTTCCAGTTGGCCTGCGACGATTGCTCCTGTTCCGTTAACCGGATCATTAGCTGTAAGAATCGCTCCGGAAACAGGTGCTCCTGCATCATTGGAGTTTGGAGATTGACGGTATAAATTACCTCCAACCTTTTCCAGACCAGAAGGATTAGAAACCTTACCAATACCGATAAAGACACCCGAGCTAGTAGTCGTTCCAGTGCTATCAACCGTAATGATCTCACCTGAATTGGAGATGGAATAAGCAGTTACAGGTCCGCCAGCTCCCAAATTGTCCAGATCGATGATTGCATTATCCGAGCTAAGAACAAACATACCATCTGAGGTAACAAGCTGATTGTTGGCGTCAAATGAAAAGTTCCCTGCGCGAGTCAAGAAAGGTTCGCCTGTACCAGGAGTATCACTAACAAGGAAGAACCCATCCCCGTCTAATCGCAAGTCGGTCGGTACATTTGTAGTCATTGCACTACCTGGTGTATGGATAGTGTCAATAGAACTGATCGACACACCAAGACCGATTTGCTTTGAGTTGACTCCACCTTTGGTTCCATCTACAGAGGGAGTAACACCTGCAACCGTTTGGCTAAGAATATCCTTAAACATAACGCGTCCGGCTTTAAAACCAACTGTGTTAACGTTGGCGATATTATTACCGATCACATCCAATTTGGTTTGAAACCCTCTCATACCGGAAACTCCAGAGTATAGAGATCTTAACATAGAATGTTGCCTCCCATTGAGTTATATGATTAGGTTGCTTCGGTCGATCCACAACCAGGGGCTTCCTTAAAAGGTCCGGCCCTACTGTTACGAAATAATGACCGCACTGTCAATTTGAGTGAACAAGTTATCTTTCATCGACGCTTCATCAAGCGCGGTTACTACAGTCCTGTTCTTAATATTCACAATAAGTGCGGTATCGTTGATCAGCATTAGAGAATCCTTGGCGCCTTTGGACGCGGCTTTATCAATAGCAGATTGAATTTTGGCCAATTGCTCGGGCTGAAACTCGATCCCTCTCTGACGCAGCCTCTGCTCTGCATGATGACTAAAACGGACCAACTCATTTTGCAGTACATTCTGAAACGTTCCTTCCTTAGCCGGGGCTGGAGCATCGTTTCTCTTTAACTGCTGAGTTCTTAAACTTCCTGGATATAGCTGGCCTACAGAAATCCGTTCGGTCATGGCTTAACCTCCGAATTGGCAATTTCTGTGATTCGATTCAAACCGATTTGCTCACCATCAATCACAGCATATTGCCCATCAGCCTTCACTACGATCGAACTAACAATTCCTTTTTTAATAATTGGGTTATTGCTGTCACTTGTAACATTAGTCCAGGAAATTTCTTTTCCGATCAAGCCGGAGGCAAATCCCAAAGTTTGACGGAGATTCTTCATCTCGGTATTCATATTGGTTAACTGCTCAACAGACGTAAATTGAGCCATTTGTGCAATAAATTCTTTATCCTGGAGAGGCTCCATAGGATCTTGATTTTTAAGCTGAGTCATCAGAATTTTCAAAAACTCATCCTTGCCCAGCTTGCCAGCATCCTCTTTTTTTACAGTACCTGAATTTTGGATGTTCGTCTTAGAGTAATAAGGATACACATTCCTGGTACTTACTATTGAATCAGACATTTGTTCACCTCCTAATCATTCGTAAAAGCCGAGTTAGGGCTTATGCCGTAGTATCGATAGAAGTTTGTCCAAGACGATTTGAAACCGGTGCAGTTTTTGCAGCTGCCTGAGCCAATTCTTCATCCAAGGATAAAGCTTTATTCGTGCCGTTACCCTTTTGCTGCTTATTGGACTGCTGGGATTGCTGCTGCCGTTGTTCCTGGAACATCCCGGATTGGAAGGATTGGCTTTGTGTTACTTCCAGCTTGTCTACCTGAATGCCCTGACTTTGCAATGTAGCTCTGAGTTGACTCAATTGACTTTCCAGCATTTCTTTGCCAGTCAAGCTGTCAGCCATAAACTGTGCAATCAATTGACCGTTGTGGATCGTCAGCTTCACATCTACTTGACCCAAGTGCTGCGGGTATAAGGAAAGCTTCGCTTCTGTAATCCCATCCGCTCTTGCATCCAGTGTAAAAGCTTTAACAAAATCAGTCATATCTTCCGTAAAGCTATGCGAGTGCATCAGCAATACCGGGGTCTTCGTTAATTGTTCTCCGCTTTGAACCTGCTTCAGAAATTCATGCATAGGCATGACACTGTTGTCAGCAGTTGTATCAACTACCATTTCCTGCAACGGCTCAAATAATGGTGCATCATTTACCACTTCTTCTACCGTTGTCTTGGGAGGCAATACTCTAGCTGCCAGAAATTCCAATTTAGGATTAACAGCCGTTACATTCACTTGAAAAGTGGTATCTCTTTTAATTGGATTGGTAACAGTCGATACTCCTGATGACCGATCATTCGTTTGATTAGGGAATAGCTGTGTAGCTACTTCACTGTCCGTAACCGAATCCTTTGAATTATCACTAACAGCAGGAGCGGCAACTAATGGCGCTAATACTTGCTGAAGATCAGCTACTATTTTTTGCAATGTATTCCCGGTCAAAAGATTGGAATTCTGGTCACGGTTTGATTGCAAAAGATTTTTAAAGCTTTCCAGCAATTTATGTGCTTCAGCTTTGGTAACAGGCTTCAAATCGGTAACCGGTACTGTCTGAGCAGTTTCATTGTCAGTAGACGATGTCTCCAAAGGAACAAACAGCAACGGATTCAACCTAGAATTCTGAGCATTCCCATTGGAAGGCTGAACCGCTTCATTAACTGTAGCTTCACCCGTCTCATTTGTTTGAGTTGGAGTCACGCTTAAAGCAATTGGGGTTTGGAGCTGTAAAAGTGCTTGAATTTGTGCGAGCCAAGCTTGCACACCAGGATCATCCATAAAGGCTGAAGCAAAATCAGTATCAGAGTCCATGAGGTTAATAAGATCATCCAATTGCTTCAAAGAATCTCCCAAGCCCTGTTCCGGTAACACGGTTGAATCTTCTTTTAGAGCAGCCATTAACTGAGCCAGCACATTTAAACCAACTAACGAGATTTGTGAGTCCCCTTGACTCACATCAGCTTCACCAGCCAGCATGCTGTTCAAAGTTGCAGAGAAGCCTGTCTTGGCTTGACCGGATAATACGGGTGCTGCAGATGTACTTCCGTTAGCGTTGTTCGAAGCATTCGATGAGGCCGAAGCTGTTGGATTCACTGATACTTGCGCTTGAATTTCCATTTTTATTTTTCACCTCCTTTCGATATTATTGTGCTAGACGAGTTGAGATAAGTGCCGCAGTTTCTTTAGATAGCTCTGAAATAGCCGTAATAATTTTTGAACGCCCTGCACTATCCATAGAGCTTAAAATAGAGATCACCTTCTCGGGATTGGTGTTTTGTATCTCCAGAAGTACGGATGCAGCGCTTTTGGGAGTCATGTTGGAGAAGGTAGCTCCAAGATCGTCCTTGCTGAGCTTTTGACTGGCATTTGGATCTGGAGTCGATACCTGCTTTAATCGTTCCTGAAGAGCAGCGATTTGCTTGTCCTTTGTTGTTGTGAGATCCTTCAACAAAATCGAGGCGTCAGCAGCCTTTTTAGGATTCATCTTCTCAAGAACCTTTACGCGATCATCTACTTTCATCATGCTAAGAACGAGCACCATCTCGGCCGTAGTTAAATTTTCCATGATGGGTGCTGCTTTGGAAGGCGACATTTTCGCATACATGGAAGATAGCTGTTGAATTTTTTCGGTATATTCGTCATCATTTTGTGTTTTTGATTTCATTTGCTCTTCCAAAGTACTGTTTTTAAGCTGAAGCTCTTTGATGGTTTGGTCCCTCTGTTGAACAAGAGTATCTGTTTTCTTCAGCTCCTGATCTTTTTGCTCCAGTTTCGAATTGAGTGCTTGAGCCGTTTCTTCCGCTGCAGGGGCCGAAGCCGCCTGTTGCTGCGCCGTCTTATCGGATGGCTTAGACTCAGCTGATTTATCTTTCGGAGCGGGGAGAACTGTATTAACTATCGGTATCTTGTTAGCTGCACGCAGAACATTATTCATTACATCGTAATCAAATATAGTCAACAACACGCCCAGCAGTACGGCAGTGAATACAAAAGGGATCAAGAACCAAATTAAAAACCGTTCCATTGCGCCATACGAGGAGTTATTCTCAACATCCACATCTGCCACAAAACTCACCTCCTTGTACGTTTAAGCTCTATGACAATCTCCGAAACCGGGTGGTTGCCATTTCATCTAGCTGCTCTTGTTCTTTCTTAAGGGCCGTTGCAGTGAAACGCTGCTGAGCTCTATCTTTGGCTTTGCACCAAATTTTTTCTTCCAGCATTTTACCATTCAGTACCTCCTGCTTGGTAAGCATTACCTGCTGTGCTTGCTGAAGGTCTTTGTTCTTAGTTACAATTTTCTGATCGATGTGATCAACAAATTGCTGCAGCATCAATATTTGTGAGATTGTCGCTTTATTCGAAGAAACAGTATGTAATTGATCATGAAGATCATCTTTTTCCGTATGCAGCTCTGTCAAAGATGACTCCTCTTCCCTTACCCTGCCTATAGCTTCGGAGAGCATCCACTCCGCTTGTGTTTTCTCATTTGTTTTTAGATCAACAATTTTCTGAAAAGCATAACGGAATCTCATAATTTGTTCTCATCCCTCATCCTTTTTGGAATTCTTGGATTAATCTTTCCCGTGCATCACTATAAGTCATCTTATCTGTCACTCTTTGCTTCGTGTAATCCCAAATTGATTGAATGTATTCCAAGGAAAGATCAATTTCAGGATTCGAACCTTTTTGATACGCCCCTATATTTATAAGATCTTCCGAATCTTTATAGACAGATAATAATCGTTTCAATTGTTCTGCAGCGAGCAAATGTTCAGAGGATACAATTTCCTTCATTACACGACTTACACTGGACAGTACATCAATTGCTGGATAGTGACCGCGATTCGCAATACTCCGGTCCAGAACAATATGGCCGTCCAATATACCTCGTACTGCGTCTGCAATTGGCTCATTCATGTCATCGCCATCCACTAGTACGGTATAGAACGCGGTAATGGAACCCTTAGGCCCAGTGCCTGAGCGTTCCAAAAGCTTAGGAAGCATGGCAAAGACTGAAGGGGTATATCCTCGTGTCGCAGGAGGCTCACCTACAGCTAGTCCAACTTCACGTTGTGCCATAGCGAAACGAGTTACCGAGTCCATCATCATCATCACATTAAGTCCACGATCCCTGAAATACTCTGCAATGCTGGTAGCGATCAAGGCTCCCTTAATACGAATCAATGCAGGTTGATCAGATGTGGCAACAATAACGACAGATCTTGCAAGGCCCTCCGGACCCAGATCACGTTCTATGAAGTCAAGTACTTCGCGGCCACGTTCACCGATTAGAGCGATAACATTTACATCAGCCGAGGTATTTCTAGCGATCATACCCATAAGTGTACTTTTACCAACGCCTGAGCCTGCAAAGATACCAACCCGCTGACCTTTGCCGATTGTAAGCAGTCCGTCAATGCATCGTACTCCTACACTAATTGGCTCCAATACACGCGGCCTCTTCAATGGATTGCCGGGCGCATTGTTTGTTGAATATTGAGTCATTCTAGAAGGAAGAAACGTACCATCCAACGGCTGTCCCAGGCCATCTAAAACTTTACCAAGCAGCTCATGGCCAACCTGTACGGTAAGAGGCTTCCCTGTTCCTACGACATCGCAGCCAGGCCCAATCGCATGAAGCTCTCCCAATGGCATAAGCAACACTTTGTTATTTTTAAAGCCTACAACTTCCGCCTTAAGCGGCTGATTGGATTTAAGTGGATATATGTAACATACATCGCCAATGCTTGCATCAGGACCCTCAGATTCAACTGTCAGCCCTATGACTTGTGTGACCTTTCCATTAACACGGATTGGGTCTATCTGTCTAAGATGCTCAATGTATTTGGAAGCATTCGGTATTTGACTCATCTAGTTTCCCTCATTTCTGACGGCTAGATGCTGCAAAGCATTTTTGATTTCCTTAAGCTGTGTATCAATTCTCGCGTCTATGCTTCCAAATGATGAACGGACCACACAGCCTTGATCGTGAACCGAAGGATCGGGAATAATTTGCAGCTCCGCTTGAGAATCGATGTGCAGCAGCAGTTCTTCCCTTGCATCTTGAATATTAGAGAAATGAACAGGAGCTACACAAAGTGTAATAATCCCTTTCTCTCTTCTTCTCGATAGCACCTTTTGAACAAGTTCAACGATCCATTCCGATTCAATAGTTAGCTGACGTTCTACGATTTTTTCTGCAATCGAGCAGCTTAATTCTATGAGGAACGGCTCAGACTCCTGAATGATCTGCTGCTTCAAAATATAAGCCTGATCCAATATCTGGGAAGCTTCCTGAAGCATTCCATCGTATTGTTCGCGAAGCTCCGCTTCTGATTGCTTAAGTCCGTCTTGATAGCCCTGTTGGAAGCCTTCATCTTTAAGTTGATTTTGCAGGTCCAGATCCCGCTGTCTTTGTTCGTTCCACCAGAGCTCTGATTCTGCTTGAACTTGCTGTCTAATTGCTGCCGCTTCTTCCATTGCTGCCTTTACCTGTTCTTCAGCAAAAGCTTCAGCGTCTTGTAATATTTGCTCTTTAATTTGTATGGCTTCATTAAGCTCTTCCAAATGCGGGTTACCGGCTTCACTTGAATCATCTTGAACTGCATTTAATTCAGGTTTAACCGCAACTTCTACGACTTTTTTATCGTCTAAAGCTATGTATTGAGTAAACTTGATGACATTAGACAATAATATCATCTCCTCCACCGCGAGCGATGATAATTTCGCCGGCCTCTTCTAGTCGCCGGATAGTGGCCACGATACGTGTTTGCGCCTCTTCAACATCACGCAAACGTACAGGACCCATGAATTCCATCTCTTCTCTGAACGTTTCAGCCATCCGCTTCGACATATTTTTAAATATCGCTTCGCGTACTTCTTCACTGGCAACTTTAAGCGCTAGCTGCAAATCTGCATTCTCAATGTCACGAATAATACGTTGAATCGAACGATTGTCAATATTGACAATATCTTCAAATACAAACATTCTTTTCTTGATTTCTTCAGCCAATTCAGGATCCTGAATTTCCAAGGAATCCAGAATGGTACGTTCTGTACCACGGTCAACACCATTCAATATTTGAACGATAGCAGCTATACCACCAGCATTTGTGTAGTCTTGTGTTACAGTCGCTGATAGCTTCTGTTCTAATACTCGTTCAACCTGGCTGATAACTTCTGGAGAAGTGCTATCCATCAATGCAATCCGCTTTGCAACGTCTGCCTGTTTCTCCTGTGGGAGCGAGGAAAGAATAATGGACGACTGTTCCGGTTGCAAGTAAGCCAATACTAGTGCGATCGTTTGTGAATTCTCATTTTGAATAAAGTTGAGAATTTGTGCAGGATCAGCTTTTCTTGCAAAGTCAAACGGCCTAACCTGCAATGTTGCTGTTAACCGATTGATAATGTCCAACGCTTTTTGGGAGCCTAGAGCTTTTTCCAATATATCCTTTGCGTAAGCAATACCACCTTGAGAGATGAACTCCTGAGCCACACATATTTGGTGAAACTCAGCCAAGATAGATTCTTTCTCAATATTATCGACTTTTCTTACATTTGCGATTTCCAAAGTTAATTGTTCGATTTCTTCATCGCGTAGATGCTTGAATATTTGAGCCGACACTTCGGGGCCTAAACTGATTAACAATATGGCTGCTTTCTGACGCCCTGTTAATCCTTGTTGCTGAACTTTTGCCAACAAAGTACACCTCTCTATTCATCTACTAGCCAAGTACGCAGCAGATTGACAAATTCTTCCGGCTTTCTTTTCGCCAATGTTTCAAGCTGTTTGCGTATTTGGTTATCGTTAGTCACATTATCAATATCAATAGTCGGAAACTCAACCGTTGCAGGTTCAGCAGCCAGTTCATTCTCAGCCTCTTGTTGGGCTTTGCGTCTACGCATAAGCATGAAACCGCCAATAACGAGGAGTGCCAATGCAAGTCCGCCTAAACCTCCGTAAATCAATAGCTGATTCGAGCTTGGAGCTTCGGTTTGCGGTCTCGCAAACGAATGTGCAAAAACGGTTACTTTTTTAGCAAGGTCTGCCTCTGCTACCGGTGGCTTGTTATCTGCCAACGCAGCTCTGACCACATTTACTAATATTTGTTGCACCGCATCCTTTGTTTCCTGTGTCAAAGAATTAGGATCGGCCGGGTTAGGTGGTTCAACTCCGACATTAATGGTTAAATCTTTAACAACGTATGGTGTTGCTACTATATCGTTAGTAATTCGGTTAACCTCATAGTTCACCGTTTTTTGAAGCTCTTCTGACTGAGATTTCCCATTGTTAGTACTGCCCGGATATCCTGGAACATCCGTTTGTCCTGTACCGGGAACACCTGCCGCTGCGGCGCCTCCGTCACTATTATAGTTTTTTTGAATTTCCTGTACAGAAATTTCCAAACCTTTTTGATCAACCGCATTCGGTGCTGTTACCAGTTGCTGCTTCGAGTTGGTTTGATCAAAATTCATAGTTGAGAAAACTTGAACGATAACCTTGTCTTTTCCAAGAATAGCACCCAGCATTTGCTGAATATTCTTTTGAATATCATTTTTGAATTGATTGTTAATTTCAAAATTCTGAGTTGCTAGATTAGCGCTTGAAACCTTGCCTTTTCCTTTAGAATACTCAAGCAGCTCACCGTTCTGATCGGAAATTGTAATATTTTCTATAGGTAAATCTTTTACGCTATGAGATACTAGATTGTACATGGTATCCACTTTGGCTTGATCCAATGTATAGCCTTGCTTCAAGTTAAGCACAACGGATGCGCTAGCCTTCGCCTTCTCAGACCCCTTGGCCAGAAACACGCTCTCTTCAGGCAAATTAATTAATACCTTTGAGCTGCCTACTGCACTGTTTGAATTAATTAATTGCTGCAGCTCACCTTGAACCGCATTTACATATTTAATGTTGAACTCTTTGTCTGTAGTCCCGAAAGTACTGCTCTGATTAAATGCACCGTAACCGACGTTACCTGTCTTATTTAATCCCTGGGATTCAACGGCAAGCTTGACATTGGCAACCTCACTTCTTGGAACACCAATGCTTTTCCCATCCTCACTAAGCTGATAAGGAATTTTAGCGCCATCCAAATAATTTTTAATCGAAGCAGCATCCGTTGGCTGCAAATTCGTATATGCCAGTGCATATTCAGTCTTTGAAAAATTGTAGCTTATTATAGCAATAGTCAATATTACAAGCACTAATGTTGAAACAAAAGTAATTTTTTGAGCTTTACTAAATTGACTCCAATATTGCTTCACACGGTTCCAATATTGGACTATATTCTCGTTCACTATTCCACCCCATCCAAAGACCGTAGCTACGACTCAACAGATCAATTACACTTGCATTCTCATAATTTCTTGATATGCATCGATTACTTTATTTCGAACTTGAACCGTCAGCTGTAAACCTAAGGAAGCTTTCTCCGTTGCGATCATTAGCTGATGCACATCCGAAATTTCACCCTTCACAAACTGATCATTGAGTTTATCAACACTTTGCTGTTGTTGATTCAGCTTATTCATAGCATCAGTCAAAAAATTTCCGAATTGATCCGTTACTTCTGAAGCGCTCAAGCTTTTAGATGCAACAGGTTGTAACACTCCTTGTAAAGGCTGCAACCCCAACTTGTCTATCATCATTAAACCTCCTCTTCACGATTCGCTTATCTTCCTATTTCCAAAGCCTTCGTCACAAGTGATTTCGAAGCATTTAAAGCGGTAACGTTAGCTTCGTATGAACGAGATGCTGAGATCATATCCACCATTTCTTTAAGCACATCAACATTTGGCATCATAATAAATCCATTCTCGTCTGCATCAGGATGCGTAGGATTGTAAACCTGCTTAAAGGGAGAAGTATCTTCAATGACCTTCGTTACTCTAACCCCTTCTCCAGCCGTTTCTGCTTGCGCATTTCTAAGCGTCTGCTGAAACGATGGCTGTTTTGCCTCAACTGTAACTAATTTTCTTTGGTATGGCATCCATTTTCCATTGACCAGCCTTGCCCTAGTCGAATCAGCGTTAGCAATGTTGGAAGAAATTACATCCATTCGAAATCGCTGTGCCGTTAATGCGGAAGAACTGATGTCAAAACCATTAGTAAGCTTCATCTAACGCTATCTCCCTTCAATGGCTGTTCTGGCTTTTTTGATTTCACTGCTGACTTGTTGAACCATGACATTATACCGAAGCTGATTCTTTGCCAATAGAGACATTTCATAGTCCATATCCACGTTGTTCAAATTATTGTTAATCGTGGACAAGCCATCTTTAACTATTTGAGCCTCTGGTTTAGCAGGACGTCCGATAACAAAATGTCTTGGGTCGGTTCTGTATCCTTGGATGGATGAACCATTTAACTCATTTTGCAGTAATTCCTCAAACTGAACTTCGGATCTTTTAAAATAAGGAGTATCCGCATTGGCAATATTATCAGCAATCACACGCTGACGAATGGTCGAGGCGTTCAAAGATCGTTCCATTTGATTAAATGCCGGTTTATTGAGTATATCCACTGGATCTCCCTGCCTTTTGTGTGATGTTTGAATGTACTATTCAACAAGTTGTTTGCATTATCCTCCTTTCTTCGACAATTTAAGCGAAAAAAATATTGATATGTAAGGAGAATTTTCTAACTTTTTTTTAGTAAATCTGGACTATATCTATATTGAATAAATAAAGAAAGAATTACAATATGAAAAAAGCCCTATATTTGTAATATAGGGCTTAGAATAAGACATTCACTATAATTTAATACTTTGGATACCTTGTATTAGTTGATCATTTAGTACTCTAATGTAGGTTCCTTTCATGCCGAGCGACCGTGTTTCAATGACTCCTGCACTCTCTAATTTACGCATGGCGTTGACAATAACCGACCTCGTAATTCCGACACGATCTGCTATTTTACTCGCTACCAGTAAACCTTCCGATCCCTCAAGCTGTTCGAAAATATGTTCTACAGCTTCTAATTCACTAAAGGATAAAGATCCAACCGCCACTTGAACTACAGCCTTGCTTCGTGCTTCAATTTCAATTTGCTCCGTCTTTTCCCTTAAAATCTCCATCGCGACGACCGTTGATCCGTATTCGGCCAGAATCAGATCGTCATCAATAAATGCACCGTCCCGCTTAGTTAATATCAATGTACCTAACCTTTCTCCACCACCTATAACAGGGACAATGGTAATGGAAATAGCTTCCTCCGGCAAATGGTCACCAAACAAATGATGATCGTTTTTGGCATCCATATTGGATGAGGTTTCCTCAACCTTCAACAACAGTTGGTTATATTCTACGGAAAATCGGTTTTCTTGCAGGATCGTTTCAAGCAACTCTGAATGCTGCTCCGTTGTTGAAACCGCCCTCCCAAGCACCTTTCCCTTACGGCTTACAACAAATATATCTGCACGCAATATATCACTTAAAACCTCTGCCATGTTCTTAAAGCTTACCGAGTTACCGGCTTCCTTTTGCAATAATTTATTTAACCTTCTAGTCTTTTCCAACAATGTCATGGTACTGCCTCCCAGTGCGACCTACGGTTTATTAAACTTTTATAAAAAATATTCGAAGCCTTTCGATGAAGCTAAAAACTTATAATTCTTATGTTATAAGAAAACCTCTATCGAGGCCTTTCAGGATGAGCGACCGCGATTCAGATGTAAGTTTTCTTGAAACATAAGAATTGTTCAGCTACGCTGAAAACTTATAAATTCTTATGTTATAAGATATATTGACTCAAGTCTCGGTTTTGCACGATATCCGAAAGCTTTTCCCTCACATACTCAGGAGTAATCATAATCTGCTCCAGCGTAATTTCAGGTGCTTCGAATGATAAATCCTCAAGCAGCTTCTCAAGGATTGTGTGCAATCGTCTTGCTCCGATGTTATCGGTATTTTGGTTTACTTCTGCTGCAATTTTCGCAATTTCCTCTATGGCTTCATCTGAAAATTGAACCTGAATGCCCTCAGTTTCCAGCAAAGCTGTATATTGCTTAGTCAAAGCATATTTAGGCTCTTTTAGAATGAGCATAAAGTCCTGCTGAGTCAGGCTGCTTAATTCCACCCGAATTGGGAATCTTCCTTGAAGCTCAGGAATTAGGTCTGAAGGCTTTGCTATATGAAAAGCTCCTGCAGCAATAAATAAAATATAATCGGTTTTCACCGGACCGTATTTCGTAATGACTGTTGAGCCCTCCACAATAGGCAGAATATCTCGCTGCACACCTTCACGGGATACATCGGGTCCACCTCCGCGGCCGGAGCTGCAAATCTTATCAATTTCATCTATAAAAATGATTCCCAGCTGCTCAGCTCGGAGGACGGCCTCTTCAATGACCTCATCCATATCCAGCAGCTTATGGGCTTCTTCTTGAATCAGCACTTTACGCGCTTCTTTAACTGGAAGCTTACGTTTCTTCAATTTCTTAGGCATCAGGCTGCCAAACAACTCCTGCATATTCATGCCGGTCTGCTCGTTGCCTTGACCCGACATCATATCGAGTACAGTAGGTGTGCTGTCCTCCACCTCAATCTCGATGATCTTCTGCTCCAGCTCGCCTTTGGCCAGCTGCTCTTTAACCTCCTGACGCCGTGTCGTCAGATAAGGGTCATTCTCCTGTTCCTGCGGTTCATTGGCAGAATTGTTACCGAACAGCATTTCTAATGGATTACGTTGAGACTTCTGCTTGGAAGGTCCTGGTACAAGCAGTGCAACAATCCGTTCGTCAGCAAGCTGAGCGGCTCTATCCTTCAACTTATCCGCCCACTCCACCTTAACCATGCGGATTGAGGTTTCCACCAAATCACGCACCATAGCTTCCACATCACGGCCGACATAGCCTACTTCCGTAAACTTGGTCGCTTCAACCTTAATAAAAGGAGCATTCACCAGCTTGGCTAGCCGTCTAGCGATTTCTGTTTTTCCAACACCGGTTGGTCCAATCATTAAAATATTTTTAGGAACGATCTCATCTCGAATTGCTTCGTCCAGTTGGCTGCGGCGGTAACGATTGCGAAGCGCAACCGCTACTGACTTCTTGGCATTTTTTTGACCGATAATATATTTATCCAGCTGGGTGACAATCTCTCTGGGTGTAAGAGCCATATGCTTCAAGAGAGTACCTCCTCATTCACTCGATTTCTTCTACTATAATATTGTGATTGGTAAACACACATATTTCGGCTGCCATTGTCAAAGCCGCTTGTGCGATTTCTTTGGCACTCATATGCGATGCATAGCGATGAAGCGCTCTTCCGGCTGATAAGGCAAAGCTCCCCCCCGAACCGATAGCAAGAATTCCATCGTCGGGTTCAATTATTTCTCCATTGCCTGAAATTAGCAGCACATTGTAAGTATCCATAACTATCATCATAGCTTCCAATCTTCTTAGAACACGATCAGACCGCCAATCCTTGGCAAGCTCTACAGCTGCACGCTGCAAATTGCCTTGATGCTCCTCAAGCTTGGCTTCGAACTTCTCAAAAAGCGTTATTGCATCTGCTACAGAGCCTGCAAAGCCTGCTATTACCTTCCCGCGGTACAGTCTTCTCACTTTTTTAGCTTGTGACTTCATTACCATACTGTTGCCGAAAGTAACCTGGCCATCCCCTGCAATAGCACCTTTGCCCTGATGCCGAATAGCAAAAATCGTTGTTGCATGAAAAGCTTGCTCCATTCCAACCTACCTCCAAAGATAGTACTCCCAAAACAAAACAGTCATTCAATAGAAAAACCTCGTTCGAGACGCACTAACAGGGCAGCCGCGATGCAGAGGTTGGATTTACATGATATATGACTATTAAAGAATAAACAGCAGCGCTCCTATCAAACCATTCAACAAAGGCTCTGCTGAATACCAATAAAAGATGTTATCAAAACAACATTATCGTAACATAATACAGCTTTTACTTACAAGTGGAATTGTATTCGTTTTGCGAAAAATTCTGAATTTTCTCAATTGCACGCAAAGCTATTTTTTCATTTTTAAGCTTCTTGTTTTTAATTTTTTCACCTAATGGCGGGAACAATCCAAAATTCGCGTTCATCGGCTGAAAATGTTTGAAATCGGCTGTCGTTATATAATGAGCCATACTTCCAAGAGTCGTATCCTCCGGAAATACTATGCATTCCTGACCCTTTGCAAAGCGCGCTGCGTTCAGTCCGGCAATTAAGCCTGATGCAGCTGATTCTACATAACCTTCTACACCTGTCATCTGACCTGCAAAAAACAGATTGTCCCGATTTACAAATTGATAAGTCGGTTTCAAAAGCTTGGGTGAATTAATAAATGTATTACGATGCATAACACCATAACGAACGAATTCTGCATTTTCCAATCCTGGTATCAATGAAAAGACCCGCTTTTGTTCTCCCCATTTCAAATGAGTTTGGAAACCTACTAAATTATATAAGGTACCTGCTGCATTGTCTTGACGAAGCTGAACCACAGCGTAAGGGAGTTCATTAGTATGGGGATTGATAAGACCTACCGGCTTCATTGGGCCGAACAGCGCCGTTTGTTTGCCCCTCTTGGACATGACTTCAATCGGCATACAGCCATCAAAATAAATTTCTTTCTCAAATTCCTTGATGGGAGCCACTTCCGCCGATACGAGCGCATCATGGAAAATATTAAATTCTTCCTCTGTCATCGGACAATTCAAATAGGCTGCTTCTCCCTTGTCGTATCGAGAAGCTAAGTATACTTTACTCATATCTATCGAGTCTTTCTCTACGATCGGTGCCGCCGCATCATAGAAATATAAATATTCCTCTCCCATAAGCTCCTTTAGATGAGAGGAAAGTGAAGGCGAGGTTAAGGGTCCGGTAGCAACAACCGTTATGCCGTCAGGCAAAGACTCCAGCTCAGCATTCCGTACTTCTATTAAAGGATGATTTCTGAGCTTGGATGTTACTTCCGCTGAAAATCCGTCACGGTCAACAGCTAATGCGCCGCCGGCAGGTACAGCATGCTTGTCCGCGGATTGAAGAATTAATGAATTCAACATCCGCATTTCTTCTTTTAATACGCCGACAGCATTGGCTAAACCATTAGAGCGCAGTGAATTGCTGCATACCAGCTCGGCAAATTGATCGGAAATATGCGCCGGTGTCTTCTTCACCGGACGCATTTCATATAAAATTACAGGCACTCCTTGACTTGCAATTTGCCATGCAGCTTCACTGCCGGCCAAGCCTGCTCCAATTACGGTAACTTTTGATGTCTCTGACAAAATCATTTCCTCCTGAATCTTTACTCTTTCTCTTGCTGTTCTTCTTTGAAATCACATTGGATGCATTGATGGAAGGTGCCGTTCTTGTTCCTCTTCTCAATCATCATAGAACCACATTTCGGACAAGGCTGCTCAACCGGCTTATCCCAGGATACAAAATCACAGCCTGGATATTGGTCGCAGCCATAAAAGATTCGTCCTTTTTTACTGCGACGCTCGATGATTTTCCCTTCCTTACAGTTCGGACAGGTAACACCGATATCTTTGACGATAGGCTTCGTGTTGCGGCAATCCGGGAAACCGGAACAGGCCAGAAACTTACCGAAACGTCCCATTTTATATACCAAATGACGTCCGCATTTTTCGCAGATTTCATCAGATACCTCATCTTGAATCTCTATCTTTTCCATTTCTTCTTCGGCAACCTCGAGCCTTTTCTCAAAAGATTCATAGAAGGTTGCAAGTACTTTGACCCAATCCTCTTTGCCTTCCTCAACCTGGTCGAGCTCGCCCTCCATTTGCGCTGTGAACTCAACGTCAAGAATTTCAGGGAAATACTCAATCATTTGCTGGATTACCAGCTCTCCAAGCTCAGTCGGAATAAATTTCTTCTCGTCGATAGCTACATAACCGCGCTTTTGAATCGTCTCCAAGGTAGGCGCATACGTACTCGGACGGCCAATTCCCATCTCTTCCAGAGCGCGAACCAACCTTGCCTCGGTATAACGCGGCGGAGGCTGAGTGAAATGCTGCTTGGGATCAATCTGCTTTTTCTTAACCTTCTCACCAGGCTTCATAGGCGGCAGCAGCTTATCTTCCTCTGTTGTACCATCGTCATTCCCTTCAACATAAACTTTCATAAAGCCAGGGAATTTCATTTTCGATCCAACTGCCCTGAATATGGAATCACCTGCTGTTATATCCACGGTCATGGTATCTAGCACTGCAGAGGACATCTGACTCGCTACAAAGCGCTCCCATACCAGCTTATACAAACGCAATTGATCGCGGCTTAAATGCTCTTTGATTTGATCTGGCTCCCGCAGCACCGAACTGGGTCGAATCGCTTCGTGAGCATCCTGTGCATTAGCCGCTTTTTTCAGATATACCCGCGGGGTCTCGGGATAATAAGCGTCACCATACTTTTGAGTGATAAACTCTTTAGCCTCTTCCTGAGCTACCGGTGAAATCCGGGTAGAGTCGGTACGCATGTAAGTAATTAAACCTACCGTCCCTTCGCTTCCCAAATCAATACCTTCATATAACTGCTGAGCAACGGACATCGTTTTGGATGCACGGAAGTTCAGCTTACGAGCGGCTTCCTGCTGCAGCGAGCTTGTGATGAACGGAGGCGAAGGATTGCGCTGCCGTTCCTTTTCTTTTACTTCATTAATAGTAAAGACCGCTTTTTCTACACCAGCTAATATTTCATTGACTTCCTGCTGGTTGCTAAGCTCCTTCTTCTCGCCTTTGAAGCTGTGAAACTTGGCTTCAAATTCTGTAGTTCCTGCCAGAAGCCTGGCCGTTATTGACCAGTATTCTTCGGGAACAAACGCTTTTATTTCATTCTCGCGGTCATAAATCAATTTAACGGCTACTGACTGTACACGTCCGGCTGATAAGCCCTTTTTAACCTTTTTCCATAATAACGGGCTTATTTTATAACCTACTAACCGGTCAAGAATACGACGCGCTTGTTGGGCGTTTACAAGATCGAGATTGATTTTACGAGGCGTTTTGAAAGCATCCTTGACAGCCTGCTTCGTTATCTCATTAAATACAACCCGACATGTCTCGGTTTCATCCAGCTCCAAATAATGAGCCAAATGCCAAGCTATTGCTTCCCCTTCGCGATCCGGGTCAGCCGCCAGATAAACTTTTTTCACTTTTTTGCGGGCATCTTTCAATTCCTTCAGTATAGAGCCTTTACCACGAATGGTTATGTATTTAGGTTCAAAATTCTTTTTTATTTCAACACCAATTTGGCTCTTCGGAAGATCGCGAATATGGCCCATCGATGCCTTGACAATAAATTTGCTGCCTAAATACTTGCCAATGGTTTTCGCTTTTGCGGGTGACTCAACAATGACTAGAGAATCTGCCATAGCCGTTCTTCCCCCCTCGATTATAAGATATAGTGAAATCCTCACTTGTAGTGAGAATGAAGCTGGCTATCATATCTCATGCTGCCTTTGCTTCTACTCAATTTTCTGCAGGTTCTCACTTAAGTATTTCAATTTAAAGCGTAGATGGACCCAGATAACTGCTCTACTCGCTTTGTCAATAGTAAATTTAACAGAACTGCGTGCAAATGTCCAAAGGTAAATTGACTTTTGGCTAACAGCTCATCAATAGATAGGGCTTGATTTTGCAGTAAATTTACAATAAATTGCTCATCAGTCGATAAGCCGGGCTTGATTTCCACTACACGCTTACTATATGCGGATTGAACATCCGGTATCCGATGTGTGTATTCCTCCAAAATATCTTGAACGTCGCTGACTAACTTGGCACCTTGTTTTATCAACGCTATAGTACCTTGACTTTTCGGTGAAGAGATGGGCCCCGGTACAGCAAAGACGTCACGTGATTCTTCCAAAGCCTGATCTACTGTAATTAGTGATCCGCTGCGAAGAGCGGCCTCTACTACAAGCACACCAAGACTTAAACCTGCAATAATCCGATTCCGCTGTGGAAATAATCCTGGATGCGGTTTAGTTTGCAAAGGATATTCGCTTATAATTAAGCCTTTGTCGGCAATAAGCTGATACAGCAGCTTGTTCTCAGGAGGATAAACATGCTCAATGCTGCAGCCCAGAACGGCGATGGTGCCTCCGCTCTCCCGGAGAGCAGCTTCATGTGCGGCACTATCGATTCCTCTAGCCATTCCGCTGACAATACATAGCTGCGATGCTGACAGCGCTTCCGACAGCTGTTCAGTCGTTTTGCGCCCATAGACTGTCGGCGTTCGAGTCCCAACGACTGCAATGCACGGGCGTTTCATTAGATGCGGATTCCCCCGATAATATAAAACCCACGGCGGTTGTGCAGTCTCCTTAAGAAGAGTCGGATACTCCTCATCGAAGTAAGTAACGATACCGATTCCCTTACTATTATATCCTTCCAGCAGGATTTCCATTTTTTTAGGCGTGAGCTCATAAAGATTCCTCGCTAATTCAACTGCACGAGAAGGAGTCAAACCCAATGCCTGCCAATCAGCAGCTTGCAAATGCAACATTTCGGATAGTTCTGGAAAGTGGTTAACAATTCTTTGAATGGTTTTCCAGCCTATATTTTCAATGTGATGAAGAGCTATTAAAATGTTTGTATTGTTCATTAGTATATATCACTCCTTCATTGAGAACAACTTTTGACCGATACGAACGAAAAAAAGCCCTCTACTCCCTTATCAGGAATAGAAGGCTGCTTGCCTATCTACTTCATTTATTTTTTAGTGATACATTTGTCCAAGAGACCTTTTTCTTCCAAAACACTCACAAGAGTGGAGCCCATTTCAGAAGGTGTAGGAGCAACCTTGATACCGCAGCGTTCCAATGTAGATACTTTCTCTGCTGCTGTACCTTTACCACCGGAAATAATCGCGCCAGCATGGCCCATACGTTTGCCTGGAGGAGCTGTTTGTCCGCCAATGAAGCCTACAACCGGCTTTTTCATATTAGCAGCAATCCACTCGGCAGCTTCTTCTTCAGCAGTACCGCCGATTTCGCCGATCATAATAACCGCGTAAGTATCTGGGTCTTCATTAAACAGTGTCAAAATATCAATAAACTCAGAGCCCTTCACCGGGTCTCCACCAATACCTACAGCAGAGGATTGTCCAATGCCGCGGGTCGTCAATTGATGAACGGCTTCATAGGTCAATGTTCCGCTACGGGATACTACGCCTACATGACCAGGAGTATGGATATACCCCGGCATGATTCCGATTTTAATTTCACCTGGTGTAATAAGACCCGGGCAGTTCGGTCCGATCAAACGAGTTTTCTTACCTTCCATGTAACGAGACACTTTAACCATATCCAGTACTGGAATGCCTTCAGTTATACAAATCGTCAGATCAAGCTCAGCATCTACTGCTTCCATAATAGCATCAGCCGCGAAAGCTGGTGGAACATAAATAACGGATACAGTCGCACCGGTTGCTTCTTTGGCTTGTGCTACTGTGTTGAAAACCGGCAAGGAAACTACGGAGCCATTATCCAAAGTAATATCGATATTGGTTCCGCCTTTACCTGGAGTTACACCGCCAACCATTTGCGTACCGTATTCCAAACCACCCTTAGTGTGGAACATGCCCACGGAACCTGTGATCCCTTGTGTAATTACTTTTGTATCTTTATTAATTAAAATACTCATTTGATTTGGTCACATCCCTTGATTTTTTTCACGAAGAAGTCGTGGAGTTTAGTACAATGGTACGAATTACGATACAAGAGCAACAATCTTTTGTGCTCCATCCGCCATTGAATCGGCTGCCACAATATTTAAACCGGACTCATTCAAAATCTTCTTGCCGAGGTCAACATTCGTGCCTTCCAGACGGACAACCAAAGGACGGCTTAAGCCCACTTGTTTAGCAGCTTCAACTACTCCGTTAGCAATTACGTCACATTTCATGATGCCGCCGAAAATGTTAACGAAAATACCTTTTACAGCCTCGTCAGAAAGAATAATTTTAAAAGCCTCGGTTACTTTCTCCGCTGTAGCACCGCCCCCTACATCAAGGAAGTTGGCCGGGTCGCCACCGTAATATTTAATAATATCCATAGTTGCCATAGCAAGACCTGCGCCGTTAACCAAGCAACCGATGTTTCCATCAAGTGCGATGTAGCTCAAATCATACTTGGAAGCTTGAATTTCCTTTGCATCTTCTTCTTCCAAATCACGAAGCTCAAGAATGTCTTTGTGACGGTACAATGCGTTGGAATCAAAGTTCAACTTCGCATCCAAAGCCATAACATCCCCGCTGCCTGTTACAACAAGAGGATTGATTTCTGCAATGGAGCAATCTTTTTCAACAAACGCTGTATACAAGGCAATCATAAACTTAACTGCTTTATTTACTAATTCAGACGGTATGTTAATGGCATAGGCCAGCTTGCGTGCTTGGAATGCTTGCAAACCAATCGCAGGATCGATCACTTCTTTGAAAATTTTCTCAGGAGAATGCTCAGCAACTTCCTCAATCTCCGTACCGCCTTCTTCAGACGCCATCATTACTACACGCCCTGTTCCACGGTCTACAACGACACCGATGTAGTATTCTTTCTTAATATCGCAGCCTTGTTCAATTAACAGGCGCTTTACTTCTTTACCTTCAGGACCTGTTTGGTGAGTTACAAGAACCTTACCCAAAATTTCCTGTGCGTATGTACGGACTTCGTCCAGGTTTTTGGCAATTTTAACGCCACCTGCTTTACCGCGTCCGCCTGCATGAATTTGTGCTTTAACTACAACTACGGAAGTTCCGAGCTGCTTAGCTGCCTCAACTGCTTCATCGACTGTAAAAGCAACTTTTCCTTCAGGTACGGCAACCCCATATTGCTTTAGTACTTGTTTGCCTTGGTACTCATGGATATTCATTTAGCAAAATCCTCCTATCAGTTATAGCTTACTATTTGAATCAGAACTTGCGGCTCGTACGCGAGTCCCGCATCAAACGAAGAATTCTTTCGCTGCAAATCATGCGGAATCCTGCTTGCTGCAGCCAGTGCAACAAAACCTTCATAATTGTACCACTTTTCTTCGACGGTTTCCTCTTTTTTTCTTGTAAAGCTGTCATTTTTCAATCAATCTTTTTTATGCCACTGAAAAATTTCACGTATTATATCATTCCCAAGGAAATAGAAAGCATAACAAAAACGCATTCTTCTGAACAATCTTTCAGAAAAATGCGCTGAATTCTCATTGGCATAGCCATCCATATTAATAATCACGTATAGCTGGGATCTGTGGACGTCGTCATCCGCGGTTCTCTCTCTGCTTGCTTAATAAACCGCATTTCATTGCCCGTGAAGCTGCACACCAAGCATTGAATAATAGGTTCTGCTTCTTGAATTTGTTGAGCTTCTGTTACCTCTTGTACAGAGCCTGATAGAGCATCCTTAAGAAACCGCTGCGAGAAACTTGAAATCACACTGAATTTTACCCGGTTTGATCTACAGTTTGGACAGAAATAAGGTTTGTCCTGCATTTCTCATCACCTCTTTATCTGTATAACCAGTTTTCATCAGGTTTAACCGTTGACTCTAAAGTGAATTGCCAAAAACTGTGCTTGCATGTACAATTAAACCAAATCATAAGGCATATAAGGAAGCACCTTTGGCCATGGATCTTATTCCAAGGAGAGGTGTTCTTTGTTATGTACGGTAAAGTAATAAGTGCCTGCTTGCATGGTGTTGAAGGAAAACTGGTCGAGGTAGAAGTGGATTTAAGTAATGGTCTCCCTCAAATGAATATAGTAGGCTTGCCGGACAGCGCTGTCAAAGAATCGATGGAGCGCGTACGTGCGGCTATAAAAAACTGCGGATACACGTTTCCTTTACAGCGAATCACTGTGAATTTGGCTCCCGCTGATGTTCGCAAGGAAGGAGCTGCATTCGATTTGGCCATCGCTCTCGGTATTTTAGCCACCAGCGGGCAGCTAAAGCTGGAGCAGCCAGAGGATACTCTGATTTTGGGGGAGCTTGCGCTGGACGGCTCTGTCCGTCCGGTTCCAGGCGTTCTGTCCATGATGGCTAACGCCAAGGATAAAGGAATAGAGCGCGTCATCGTTCCACGCCACAATGCGGAAGAAGCCGCACTTATCGCAGGGATGAAGGTATCGTCATTGTCCCATATTAGCGAGCTTCAACAGGACAAGATTATTGTTAATGATACTAATATTTATCGGCATTTAATAAATCCGGACAGTAAAGCTGATGATGCCCTTTCATATAGTGAGGATTACAGCGATGTGTGCGGACAACTGCATGTTAAAAGAGCTTTGATGATATGTGCCGCAGGTATGCACAATATTATACTGTTAGGTCCTCCAGGTACTGGCAAAACAATGCTGGTTAAAAGATTGCCTACGATCCTCCCTGACATGTCCGAGCAGGAGTCGTTGGATGTGACGAAAATATACAGCGCCTCCGGAAAATTTTCCGACCGCAGCAGCTTGATTAGTAAACGCCCCTTCCGTATGCCTCACCATACGATCTCAGCTGCTGGATTAGTCGGAGGAGGCACTATTCCCAAGCCAGGTGAAATCAGCCTAGCTCATCGCGGCGTACTATTTCTTGACGAGCTCCCCGAATTCTCAAGAGCCGTGCTTGAAGTTCTTCGGCAGCCTCTTGAAGACCGGCATGTGACGATTGGACGAGCCCGTGCAGTATATAGCTTCCCAGCTCAGTTTATTATGGCTGCTTCAATGAACCCTTGTCCGTGCGGATATTTTGGTGCTGAAACTGCTTCACATCCCTGCACATGCAGCCCGTTGAAGATTGAACACTATCGTTCCAAAATTTCGGGTCCCCTGCTTGACCGGATCGATCTGCAGGTAGAGGTTCCTCGAATCGATTATGCTCAAATTCTGGAAGCTCAGCCGCAGCTGTCCTCACTGGAAATGAAAGAACAAGTGGATCGTGTGAGGCACATTCAGCTTGAACGTTATAAAAAATGTGGCATCATGTTTAACGGTGAGCTTACAGGCAAGCTTCTGAAAATACATTGCAGACTTCAAACCGATGCTGAAATGCTGCTTCGGAAATCATTTGAAATCTTAGGATTAAGCGTGCGAGCCTATGACCGTGTCTTAAAAATAGCCCGAACGATTGCTGATATTGAAGAAAGTGTACACATAGAGTCCCCCCACATTGCCGAAGCGTTGCAATACCGGAGCCTGGATAAAAAAAACTATTCTCGTTCTTTTTAATTTAAAAATTTTTATACGGGTTGAATCAAACAAAAGCCTAAAGCTCAACCTTGACGGAGGAGTTTTAGGCTTCTAAGTAGAAAAACTACGCTCATTTATTAACTGTTTTTGCCGATATCATTTTCCAATTCATTGGTAACCGTATTGTTCTCTTCATTTTCGCGGTAATAGTAAGCAAAAACACCGTCTTCAGTCGGGTAATAAACGTAGTCATTATTCTGCTCAGATATAAAATAATCTTTAAACATTGTTTTTACCTTGGAAAACACAGCTATCCCCTTCTTCTCGATAAGTTAATAGGTAAAGTCTGCACGTTTCTTGTACTAAATATGCAGTTATTATGAATCGAGGGGATATTTATTATTATAGTTGGTTATTGGGATTCAGGAAAAATGAGCGCATAATTAAGCAAAATCGTCGCAAGCCCCAGTATTTCAAGCACCACAATATCCACAATATACATATCGAATGCATTAGGAAAAATGATAAACCATACGCCAGTTAAAAGAGGGGCCCAGTTCATTACAGAAAATTTCCATGGTTTCATACTTGCAAGAAGCGAGAAAATAAACTGGATACTTCCAAATGTGAGACAAGTATAGTATTCTGTGCTATTTCCCGTGAAGCCAAAAATCCAAGGGGTGAATATAAACCATACGCCAATAAAAGAAGACAATACATTTTTGACAATCATGGTCACACCTCCATCTGCTTGCTCTATCATATTTTATATATATGCAAGCGATTTCATAGATGTGACATAACCTTTAAACTATTCTTGAGAAATACAAAAAAAAGCACTCTAAGCCATTTCCTGCTAGAATGCGTTCGGTATATGGTCTAATGTGAGGAGCTGCCCCTCCCTGTCTGTAACAATAGATATGACATCAAACCTTAGTTGGCGATCGAGAAGCTGGTGACGGTGAGTGTAGAAATATGCCGTTTCCCTAACCTTTTGTTGTTTCAAAGCATTAATGGATTCCTGCGGCATGCCGAAGGAAGTACTTCCGCTGCGAGTACGAACCTCAATAATAATCAGCAATTCTCCATCCATACCGATCAAATCAATTTCTCCGGTCCGACAGCGCCAATTTTGAGCCAGAATCGAGTAGTTCAATGCTTGTAGATGCTCAAGCGCATATTGTTCTCCCAATGCACCCAGCATTTTACGTGTAAGCTTCACATTACTCATTAGACCTCTTTCTGATCTGCTGCTGCTTCGCACGACCATCAGAGCGGTAAATAAAGCTTAAAACTTCGGCCACAAGCTTGTACAGCTCCGGAGGAATCTCCTGGTCCAGGTCCAGCTTGGACAAAACCTCAACCAACGAGGAATCCTCTTGGACAGGAACTCCGTTGTCCTTAGCTTTCTTCATGATGGCTTCAGCTACATTCCCCTTACCTTTGGCAACCAATGTGGGGGCACTTTTATTATCAGGCGAATATTTTAGAGCTACCGCTTTTTTGATGGGACTCCGGTTGTTTTCCATCATACGCGAACATCCATTCCTTTGTATGCTTTTTTTCCGTAAACTGCTTGCAGGTGAGAGGTCACAGGGTTTTCCTGCTTATTTCCTGAAGATTCAGCGGATGCCCCTTGTAAATCTTGTCCTTTTTCTGGATATGGACCGCATTTTATGGAGATAAACTGATAGCCAATACTTGAAAGACCTGCCGCAATCTCTTCGCGATTCGATTCCAAAAGCTCATGGATGAAGGGCTGATCATTTAACACACGCAAGCTTACAATTCGGTCCACCACCTGCACATCAACCATCGTATCCCCAAGAGATTTCATTCGGAGATCAAATACAAGACGGCAATTCTGCGCATCGATTTCCCCTCGCGCCCCCTTGCGTGACTGGATATGAACCGCTGCCGTTTGCTCACCGTTCGCATTCATCAACGGTACAAACAATGTAATATGCGAAAACATCGAGGCTCTGTCTGAATTCAATAGCAGCTGCTGACCGGTTATCTGTTGAACGGCCTGTTGAGCAGACTCCTTGAACGCGGGTGGCACATCATCTGCCTGCATCAATTGCAGCAATGCGCTTTTTAACGTTTCACTGGACTTCTGCTGATCTTCCAATGAAGTCGCAGCCGGATTCGGAGTAGCTTGTGTTCCCCATTCGCTATTGGATGAGCCACCTTGGACCATCCTATCAGGCAGTTTGCCAATATGATGCTCATGCTCAATTCCCAATGCCTTCATCATCTTGGGAAGCCAATGGTCATTAGAGCTTGTTTCTTGTGAATTTCCACCACTTGATGTTACAGCTGTTTCAGCTCCCTTTGCTGTATTGCCAGTGGGATTATTGTTAAGTTCCGCAGTGCTCCCGGAGCTAGCCTTGCCAGCTGTTGGAGTTACGCTTTGGCTGGCAAGTGGTGATGGCGTGTTTGTCGCAGTAGGTGCTTGACCAAGTCCGTCATCAGTCGTTACTGCTTGTCCGCCATTCAAACCTGCAGCAGCCGCTCCTACGGTTTGCGCTGTCAGTCTGGATGCAGCTGACGCTTGAGCAGACTGTCCGTTTGGTTCGGCTTGGTCTGAACTGACTGTAGAAGCAGAAGTTCCCGTTACATCACCTTGCGGTAGAGTAGAAGGCCCCGACTTGGGAATGCTGTTATTTCCATTTAACGTCGCTTGTGCACTTCCTGTTTGCCCAGTAAGATTAGAACCTTCATTCATTGAATTCGCAGCACCTGCACCTGATGTTAACAGGGGGCTGGTTGTCACAACGGCCGTACTTTTGGCAGTCTGGGTTTCACTCTCACCTGCGCTCGACAAAACCTCTGTAGCAAGCCCCGTCTGCTGCGGTAGGACTTGATTCGAGGAATCCTTGATCATGGCAACCACTTGCTTCACGGTATCCAGAGCAGATCGTGTTGCGCCTGATAAACCGTGCTCCTCGCCCAGCAACTTGTTCAACTGTGAATCCAGCTGCTGAATCGTTTCATGAAACGCGGGTCCAGCGATTGTTTGTCTTACTGCCGATACCGTATCCAATGTTAGAGGAAGTCCTTTTTGAAAAGCAACAGCTGCTGAAGGAAGCAAATCTTCCATCTGCTGAGAAGTCACCTGAGCCTGGAGTTGAGTGAAGGCTTGAACATTATCCTTCGTAATCGGAATACCCGATTGATGAAGTGTTTGAATGATTTGCCGATTAGGCGCGTTATCCTGCATGGAGACATTCTTAAGCACCTCGGCCAAAGAAGTATCTGCAATTTGCACGCCCGATGCATCTAGTGGCTTAAGCACGATTTGGCCAGACTGCGTTGTTTCCGGCTGAACCTGAAGCAGAGTTACCTCACCTTGCTTCAGAGGTGTTTCCAATTTGGCTCTAACCTGCACGCCGCCAATATTTATAAGTGCGTCCTGATCAGCTAGCAGCTGCAGTACCAACCCTTTAACAACTTCCCCTACCTTTAACTCCAGTTTTCTGGGCTCAGCCGCTTGGGTGTCACCGATTAAGCTTCGAATTAATCCGCTAATATTCAAGACCGCACACCTTCCAGCAATTTATATTTATCTATTATATCGGCTTTTGTTGATACATCTTGCAGTGTTTCCAGGTGCTCTGTTAAAAAAGCTCCTGCTGTTCTACCTCAACCAAAATATTTTTCAGGAATGTTTTTCGATGAAGGGAAGTTGCGCCGTATTCTTGAATGCGTTCACGATGCAGCTTTGTTGCATAACCCTTATGTAAGGCGATACCATACTCTGGAAACTGTACCTCCCACTGTAAACACATACGGTCGCGGGTAACTTTAGCGATAATCGACGCAGCAGCAATCGACTGACTTAATGCGTCTCCATGAATGATAGCCATTTGCTCCAATGGGAGATCGACCTTCTCAGCGTCCACCAATAAATAATCAGGGCATGGATCCAGCTTCTCTACAGCTTGCTTCATGGCTAGACGCGCCGCTTGCTTAATATTAATTTGTTCTATCGTCCTCACGTCTACTATTCCAATTCCGATAGAGATAGCTTCCTTATTGATCAATTCGTATAAATGCTCCCGTTTCTTTACACTCAGCTTCTTTGAATCATTTACTTCTTCCAAAACGAGCCCTGGGGGTAAAATAACTGCTGCAGCAACCACATCCCCAAACAGACAGCCTCTTCCAACTTCATCTACTCCGGCTACATGGAGCATCCCCTGATTCCAAATCGATTGCTCATATTCCAAAAGCATATATGTATTTCTTCCTTTCTCTACAGCAAAAAAAGCTTGTACAGCACATTATACTAGAAACGATGTCTGCCGGAAACGAATAAAAAACAAAAAAGCCACCCCTGAGGAGTGACCGGCTTGCAAGATTTATACTTCACTTGGCGTTTCAAGACTAATTCTACCCATTTTGCCTGCACGCAGCTCCCGTAGAATAGTTAAGGATGCCTTGTCCAAATCTACCCGGCCGCCGCTTAACAGAGCTCCTCTTTTTCGCCCTATTGCTTCCATTACCTCAATGACGGCATCCGTATCACTAGGATCTTCCGGCAGCTTCTCGATACCAAAGCGTTCTTTTAAAGACGATCCATAGTGAGTGCACAGATAACGAACTGCATACAAAGCAATATCGGCTGTATACAACAGCTCTTCCTTAATGGCACCTGTAACAGCAAGCCGCATACCGACTTCTTGATCCTCAAACTTCGGCCACAAAATACCTGGAGTATCCAGCAGTTCCATCTCTGTTCCTACCTTGATCCATTGCTGGCCTTTAGTAACACCCGGCTTGTCTCCGGTGGCCGCTATTTTGCGTCCCGCCAATCGATTGATCAGTGTCGATTTTCCGACATTCGGAATACCGACAATAAGTCCACGTACCGCTCGAGGATTAATCCCTTTTCTAATTTGCGTCTCGAACTTCGCAGCCATAAGCTGCTTACAACGCGACATGATCTCTTTCATCTGATTCCCATTAGCTGCATCTACCGGCAATGCTTGAAGCCCTTTATCAGCAAAATAGGTAACCCATTGAGCAGTTACTTCAGGGTCAGCCAAATCATTTTTGTTCAGAAGCACCAAACGCGGTTTATTTTGTAAAATTTCATCAATCATCGGGTTTCTGCTGGAAAGCGGAATTCGTGCATCCAACAGTTCAATCACGACATCAATCAGCTTGAGCTTTGCCTCAATTTGTCGGCGAGCTCTTGTCATGTGACCTGGAAACCATTGTATCGTCATACGGTCACCTCAACTTTTTTCAGTACAGCAGCAGTTCTTTCTATATTTCACATATGAACTAAGCTGATATTTTTGAATGGCCAAAAAATTAAATCGGCCCTTCCTACAATTTTATCATATTCAATAAACCCGATATCGCGGCTATCTGCGCTGTTCGACCGGTTGTCTCCCATTACGAATACCGTTCCATCGGCAACTGTTTTTTCTGAGTAATTTCTCGAATTATAGGGTGTCCCTCTTTTGGCTGCATCATCCAGAGCTTGCTTTAAGTAAGGCTCATCTAACAATTTGCCGTTAACATATACTTTGTCGCCTTCCACCTTAACGGTTTCACCAGGCAGTGCGATCACACGCTTTATGTAATCCTTATCTTTAGTCGCATGAAATACAATTACTTCACCGCGTTCCGGTTTTCCCATCGAATAAATAATTTTATTCACTATCAATCGTTCACCGGTGTGGAAATTCGGCTCCATGGACGGCCCTTCGACAATAAAGGGGGCAAAAATCAACCAGCGAATAAAAAAAACGAGAGCCGCAGCAATCAGCAGCGCTTTAACCCATTCCCATGCTTCATTTTTGAGTGGATTCGATTTCTCCATGGTTTGTTCTTGCTCCATATCAGACCTGCCCTTTCAACAAAATAATGTCTCCAAAAAAAACGAAAGGGAGCTTGGTAAACAAGCCCCCGTTTGTTTTCTTCTTAGCGAATCTCTTGAATTCTAGCTGCTTTACCACGAAGACCACGCAGGTAGTATAGCTTCGCACGACGAACTTTACCACGGCGAGCCACTTCGAGCTTGTCAATCTTCGGGGAATTTAAAGGAAACGTTCTTTCAACGCCTACACCGTAAGAAATTTTTCTAACAGTAAAGGTTTCGCTGATTCCGCCCCCGCGGCGTTTGATAACAACACCTTCGAAAAGCTGAATCCGTTCGCGGGATCCCTCGATAACTTTCACGTGAACCTTAACAGTGTCACCTGGACGAAACTTAGGTAGATCTTGGCGAATTTGTTCTTTTGTAATTTCTTGAATTAAACTCATATATGACTTCCTCCTTCCACTTAGGTGTTCATTCCGCCTCCGATGTCGAATCTATAGATGTCATGCGTAGAGGACCACCGTAATCGGGCAAAAATGCCACAACGTTGTATATATTATCATAAAGGGGGAACGAATACAAGGGGTCCCGACAATCCCCACCCAAACCCTCCCCGCTGGGAGGGCCCCAAGGGCTGCCGCCCTCTGGACACCTGCTGGTGCACCTTAGGTAGTTTGATGGAGGGATCGCTATCGTCCCTACGAGACACGCTTTACGTTGGATCTCCCGCATGTAGGAACGCTATCGTCCTAACGGACACGCTCTCAGTTGGAGCATGAACCATCCGTTATTGCGTTAAGCTACTGTTTTAGAAGCGGCTGTTTTGCCACGCAAAACACGGCTGTCCCTTTGGGATGCGCTTAAACCTTAGAGCTAAAGACTTAGATGCTAAGCTTAAGGATATAAACAGAAAGCTACTGCCCGCTGTCCCGATTTCTACCCTTTTGCTCCTCCAGCCACTGCTTCTCCTTAGCTGTCAGCTCCACTTGCTCCAGCAGCTCAGGACGTTTCTGCCAAGTTCGCCAAATCGCCTGCCGTCTACGCCACTGCTCAATGTTAGCATGATGGCCAGAAACTAATATTTCTGGGACCTCCCAGTCGCGGAATTGAACGGGTCTTGTATAATGCGGATATTCCAGCAAGCCCGTGCTAAAGGAATCTGTGACCGCAGAGGTTTCATTGCCTAGCACGCCCGGCAGAAGCCGGACAACACTATCGATGACGACCATAGCAGGCAGTTCACCGCCTGTTAGAACATAGTCTCCAATGGATAGCTCATCAGTAACGAGATACTCTCGGATCCGCTCATCATAGCCCTCATAATGACCACAAATGAAGATGAGGTGCTCTTCCTTTGACAACTCCTCTGCTTTACGCTGTGAAAAGGGCTCTCCCTGAGGGCACATTAAAATAATGCGAGGTTTATTGCTTCCATTTAAAGAGCCTGTTAATGCTTCAACTGCTGAAAAAATCGGCTCCGCCTTCAGTACCATACCCCCACCACCGCCGTAAGGGTAATCGTCTACAGTGTTATGCTTATTATTGGCATAATCACGGAAATTGACTGTATGTAGGTCAACCAATCCCTTGTCACGGGCTTTTCCCAATATGCTCGCTGAAAAGACTCCGTCAAACATGTCGGGAAACAAAGTAAGAACATCGACTCTCATCAGTCCAATAAACCTTCCATAATATGTGCCTTAACCCGCTTCTCGGCAATATTGACCTCTAGGATTACTTCATCGATATAAGGCAATAAAACGGGTTTTCCAACCTCACGTTCAACCACCCATACATCGTTGGCCCCAGGAGATAAAATTTCGCTAATAGTGCCGAGCTCTTCCCCTTCGTCCGTAACTACAGTACAGCCAATGATCTCATGGTGATAGAACTCATCGTCGGGTAGCTCGAACACATACTTTTCTTCCACCTTTAAAAGCCAGCCCTTATACTTCTCAACTTCATTAATGTTGCTGAAGCCTTCAAATTTAATAATGAACAGCTTTTTATGTTCGCGTGCCGATTCCACAATGACAGGTAAGGTCGTATGTTTTTCTGGATCGTAGAAAACTAAAGCGCTTCCTTTGGCAAACCGTTCATCTGGAAAATCCGTCTCAGGAAAAATTTTAAGCTCGCCGCGAATTCCTTGAGTATTCACAATTTTACCGATCGTATATAATTTATCGCTCATGAAAGCCCCTCCGGCCATCTGAATATGAATATATAAATGAAGAAAAAGAGTTAGGATTTCTCCTAACCCTTATCATCTCCATTATGAAACAATTTCAACCGAGACCCGCTTGCTTTCTTTAACTGCTGCTGAAGTGACTACAGTACGAAGCGCTTTTGCAATACGCCCTTGCTTACCGATTACTTTCCCGACATCATCGGGATGAACCGACAGCTTGTACGTAATGTCGCGTTCGTCCTCGTCTACCTTCACGTTTACTTCGTCGGGATGATCAACCAGCGCCTTAGCGATAACGGTTATTAGATCTTTCATAATACCCTCCGAATCGGCAGATTACTTCTGCAGCTTGGACTCGTGAAACTTTTTCATAATGCCTGCTTGACTGAAAAGATTGCGTACAGTATCAGAAGCTTGAGCGCCAGTTTGAAGCCATTTAAGCGCTTTTTCCTCATCAATATTTACGATTGCCGGTTTAGTAATCGGGTTGTAAGTACCAATCTCTTCGATAAAGCGACCGTCACGCGGAGAACGGGAATCCGAAACTACCACACGGTAAAAAGGAGCTTTGTGAGCACCAATACGCTTAAGACGAATACGTGTTGCCATTGAAAATCACCTCCAACTTAGAATAAACTGCCTATGATTTTATTCCTCCTTCGGATTAACCGAACGGGAACTTCATTCCTTTACCGAACTTGCCTTTCAAGCCTTTAAGTCCGCCCTTAGGTCCCTTAGGCCCCATCATGCCGGAAAACTGCTTCATCATCTTGCGCATATCATCGAATTGCTTGATAAAACGGTTCACATCCTGCACCGAGTTGCCGCTGCCTGCAGCCAACCGCTTGCGTCGGCTTGGACTAAGCATGTCCGGATTTTGCCGTTCTTCCTTGGTCATCGATTTAACGATTGCAGCAACACGCGCCATCTGCTTATCGTCTACCTTGATATCCTTAATCCCCTTCATTTTGCCTGCTCCGGGGAGCATATCCAAAATCTGATCGAGTGGTCCAAGCTTCTTTACCTGCTCCATCTGATCGAGGAAATCATCAAAGGTAAATCCGTCGGTCCGCATTTTGCGTTCCATTTCTTTTGCCTTATCGGCATCGATGCCTGCCTGGGCTTTCTCGATCAAGGTAAGCATGTCACCCATACCGAGAATCCGTGAAGCCATCCGATCCGGATGGAACGGCTCCAGAGCATCCATCTTCTCGCCCATTGCCGCAAACTTGATAGGACATCCCGTTACAGCTTTAACTGATATCGCTGCACCACCACGAGTATCACTGTCAAGCTTCGTAAGTACTACACCCGTTAGCTCCAACTGCTTGTGGAAGCTTTCCGCCACATTAACGGCTTCTTGTCCGGTCATCGCGTCGACAACAAGCAGAATTTCATCCGGCTTAACGGCTTCAACGATTTGCTTCAGCTCATCCATCAACGCTTCATCAATATGTAGACGTCCGGCTGTATCGACAATCAAATAGTCATTGCCATGATCTTTGGCATGCTGGAGCGCATTCTTTGCAATTTCAACCGGGCTCACTTGGTCACCCATCGAGAACACGGGAACCTTTATCTGCTCTCCAAGAACCTGGAGCTGCTTGATAGCGGCTGGCCGATATATATCTCCGGCTGCCAGAAGCGGTCGGTGATTTTGCTGCAGGAGCATCTTAGCCAATTTTCCGGTTGTGGTTGTTTTACCCGCCCCTTGCAATCCGACCATCATAATGACAGTAGGTGGACGGTTGGACCGTGCAAGCTTGCTTTGAGATCCACCCATCAATTCCGTCAATTCTTTGTTTACAATGTCAACGACAACCATCGCAGGGGTAAAGCTTTGCAATACTTCCTGCCCGATTGCACGTTCCTTTACTTTGGCAATGAATTCTTTGACGACTTTAAAATTAACATCCGCTTCCAAAAGCGCGAGACGAACTTCGCGGAGCGCTTCGTTCACATCGTCTTCTGTTAGCTTTCCTTTGCCTCTCAGCTTGCTGAACACTTTCTGCAGCCGGTCTGCTAATCCTTCGAATGCCATCCGAATTCACCTCTCAAGTGTTACTTTGCACTTCTTGGTTAAGAGCAGAACCACTTACTTGCTAATCCAGGTTGATCAATTGCTCCATCATAGACTGGGCTTGCTGCCTTTGTTCCGGCTTTAGTTCAGTCATGAATAGTTGAAGCTGCTGCACAACCTGCTGTCTTTGCTCATGCTTCAACAGCAGCTGGAGCTTAGCTTCATAATCCTCGAGCGCAGCTTCCGCCCGTTTTATATGTTCGTAGACCGCTTGACGGCTGATCTGAAACTCAGCAGCAATTTCACCAAGCGAATAATCATCATAAAAGTAATGCTTCAAAAATGTCTGCTGCTTATCGGTCAAAAGCTTCTCATAAAAATCGACCAACATATTGATTCGGTTCGTTTTCGTAAGCATATTGATATTATCTTCCGTCACAGTGCCTCGCCTCCGTTAAGGTAAAACACTTTACAGCAACAACAGTACCTATCATACTCAAAATGAAGAACGATGTCAAGCATCTTTACTTGACAGTTTATTCGCCCTGCTAATTCCCGCTAAACTAACCCTTTTCAGAGGCAGAATTCACTTCGTTTTCAGAAGCAATCCACTTACTGAACAGCGCATTAACGAATTGGTCTGAATCGAACGGCTGTAAATCATCCATTTTTTCACCAAGACCAACGAATTTAACAGGCAGCTTCAGCTCCTGACGAATGGCTACTACAATGCCGCCTTTGGATGTGCTGTCCAACTTCGTTAGCACCAGTCCCGTTAAGCCTGACTTTTCATCGAACATCTTCGCTTGACTTAACGCATTTTGACCTGTGGTAGCGTCCAACACCAGCAAAACCTCATGAGGCGCATCTGGAACTTCGCGGCGAATAACACGGTAAATCTTATTAAGCTCTTCCATCAGGTTGACTTTGTTCTGCAGACGTCCGGCCGTATCACATAATAGCACATCAACGCCCCGGCTTTTAGCTGCATGCAGTGCATCGAACATAACGGCCGCAGGGTCGGAACCGGAATGCTGTTTGATGACCTCCACTCCGGCACGCTGCCCCCAAGCCTCCAGCTGTTCAATCGCACCGGCACGGAACGTGTCACCGGCAGCTAGCATCACCTTTTTCCCTTGCGATTTCAAGTGATGAGCCAGCTTGCCGATCGTTGTAGTCTTACCAACACCATTAACACCAACGAACAAAATTACCGTAAGGCCGGAAGGGGCCATTTTCAAGCCCGCGTTTTCATCACCCTTCAACAGTGCGATAAGCATTTCAGAAAGAATGGGCTGGAGGTCGCTTGGCTCTTCGATCTTCCGTTTGCGCACTTCGGCACGCAGATCTTCAATCAGCTTCATTACCGTATTAACGCCAACGTCAGCGCCAATTAAGATTTCCTCCAGCTCCTCATAAAAATCTTCATCAATCTTTTTGCGGCGACTGAACAGGTCTTCTACCCGCTCAACAAACACATCCCGTGTTTTGGTTAAGCCCTCTTTAAATTTATTCGTAACAGCCTCAGCCTTTGAGGAAATGCTTTCCTTCAGTCGTTTAAAAAAACTCATACCAGCCAAACTCCCTTTACCTTTGATGTGATTATAACTTCTCTCAATTACTCTTTATTTCAAACAAACCGTCAGCTGGCAATGATTGCTTCATCCTCTTCCAATCGGACGGATACAAGCTTGGATACGCCGCCTTCTTCCATCGTTACCCCATACAACACATCCGCTTCCTCCATCGTTCCTTTGCGGTGGGTAACGACGATGAACTGGGTTTGCTGTGAAAATTCACGTAAATATTCGGCAAACCTTGCCACATTGGCTTCATCCAATGCAGCCTCGACTTCATCGAGCACACAGAATGGTACCGGCTTCACACGGATGATCGAGAACAACAGCGCAATGGCCGTCAGTGCCCGCTCCCCACCCGATAAAAGCTGCAGATTTTGCAGCTTTTTGCCAGGTGGCTGGGCTACTATCTCAATCCCGGTATCGAGCATGTTATTAGGCTCGGACAAAATCAGATCAGCGCGGCCACCGCCGAACAGCTTCGCAAACACGACTACGAAGTGGGAGCGGATGGCATCGAATGTTATTCGGAACCGTTTTCCCATCTCCTCATCCATCTCATGAATAACCTGGTACAGCGTAGTTTTAGCTTCAACCAGGTCGTTTTTTTGCTCGCTGAGAAATTGGTAGCGCTCATTAACCCGCTCGAATTCTTCAATGGCGCCAAGATTGACTACGCCTAAAATAGCAATTTCACGTTTCAGCTCACGCACCTGATTTTGAGTGGCCAATACATCCTCAGGTACCGGATACCGTTCTTTTGCAAGCTCAAAGCTTAGCTCATAATCATCCGCAAGCTTCTTCAGCAAATTTTCAAGCTCCACATCAAGGCGAGTCACTCGTACCTCAGTTTGATGCAGTTGCTCCTCGACTTGGCGCAATTGTCCCCGCTCTTCACGCGTCTTGTTCTCTTCTTGCTCCAGCTTGACTAACCATCCAGAACGCTCGGCACGCTTCATATCCAACTGATCGGAACATTGCTGTTTCTTCAGCTTGATATCGTTAAGCTGCTCTATTTGCTGTATAGTCTCCTGCTGATGATTAGCTAAATCGAGCTCCAACTGCTGCACCAGGCTGCGATTTAAATCTAGCTCAGTTAGCAGCTCGGACAACTCTGTCTTAAATCTTCGTTCTTGATCCTGCAGCGATTGCTTCTCTTGTGACAAAGAGGCTACCTTGATTTTCAGGTCGGTCAGCTGCGTCTGCAGCTCCTCCTTCTGGAGTTCACCCGCCTTACGCGCAAGCTCCGCTTCACGAATTGCCTGCTGTATGATTGCTTCTTCCTCCTGCAATCGTTCGAGCGATTCCACCGCGGTCTTGCCGCGTGCTTCAAGCTCACGGCGCTCCGCTTGAAGCGTGTCGCCGTCCTGGCTATATAACGCCAGCTGCTCAGCTACCTGCTTGGCTTCATGCTGCAGCGGCTCCAAGCCGGCACGAATCTGCTGCTCTTCGATGCGCAGAGTTTCACCTGTTAAGCGTAGTTCCTCCAGCTTACCTGATTCCGAAGCAATCTCCTTACGCACTTGCTCAGCTTTCATCCTCAGCTGCTGCAATTGCTTATCTGAATCAGCAATTTCTTTGTCCATCTCTTCTATCTGACGTTGACGGCTAAGTAAGCTTGTAGTTTTCTTCTGTTGGCTGCCGCCTGTCATCGAACCGCCGGGATTAACCACATCTCCCTCAAGCGTAACAACACGGTATCGATACTGGATCTTGGCTGCTATGCGGTTGGCAACCTCCAGCTGGCTTGCAATAATTACGTTACCTAATAGGCTTCCAATAATATTGCGGTATGTATCGTTAAACTGGACCAAATCAACACCGATCCCTACAAAACCTTCCATTCCTTCGATTGAGCGCTTTTCATTATCTGGAATTGAACGCCCACGAATAACGTCAAGCGGCAAAAATGTTGCACGGCCCAGCTGCCTTTTTTTCAAAAAAGCAATGGCCTCGCGTCCATTGGACTCACTGTCTACAACGATGTGCTGCAAGGCTCCGCCTAACGCGGTTTCCATGGCCACCTCTACATTAGCCGGTACCTTTACGAGCTCAGCCACAGCGCCGCGAATACCCCGGAGCTCGTTACGATCCTTGGCTTTCAAAACTTCTTTAACTCCATGAATAAAGCCATCATAATCATTGGCCATTTCACGCATCGTATCGCGCCGGGATACAAGAGCATCCAGCTTCTGCTCCCATTTACGCACGGTAGACAGAGCTTCTTCAGACAGAAGCTGCTTCGATTTTAGACCTTGTGTTAACTCAAGATACTTATTGCGTGCCGTTTCAATCTGACGAACGACTCCTTCAAGTCGGATATCGAACACACGTTTGCGTTCAGTAATACTATCCTGCTGTTCCTTCCACTTGCGACGCTCGTCCACAAGACGATCGAGCCGTTTACCCAAAGCCTCAATCTGCTGCTCTGTATAACGTACTTCATTGCGCGCATTAGCCATCTGGTTCAAGGTTTCCAGCATTTCGCCCTTCAATCGGTCTTCTTCGCCGCTGCTGATCCCTCCAGCAACCCCAAGTAACAGATCCTCTTCAGCCTTAAGCTTAGCTTGATAATGTATCAATTCATTCGATATAACACCAATCTTCTCTCGAAAAAGGGTCAAATCCACTTCCTTCTCGGCCATTCTCTGCTCTTGCTGTGTCACAGCTTGCTTCAGCTGCATCTGGTTGGAAGAATAATTTTTCTTGCGTTCTTTAAGAACCTCACCTTGGCCTTCACACTTCTCAAATTCCTCACTTAGCTGCAGCAAATGCTCCTGTAAACGCTCGATTTCCTCCTCAAGCCTTCGAGTCTCCCACCGATGCTTTTCCAAATGCGCATCATGCTGTCCTACAATCGCAGAGAACTCTAACTGTTCACGCTTCAGCTTCTCCAGCTTTGTGTTAGTCTCCGTCCAAGAAGAATAAATTTCCTCGATTTGGTACACATACATAGCTATTTCGCTGCTCTTTAACTCATTTTTTAGCTCTTTGAAACGAATTGCTTTTTCCGACTGCACACGAAGAGGTTCAATCTGATCCTCCAGCTCTGTAACCAAATCGTGAATCCTTAGCAGATTTTGCTCCGTTTCCTGAAGCTTTTTTTCTGTTTCTCGTTTGCGCGATTTATACTTAACGATCCCGGCAGCTTCTTCAAAAATGCCCCGGCGATCCTCCGATTTTGTACTTAAAATTTCTTCAATTCGCCCTTGTCCGATAATGGAGTAAGCTTCTTTACCGATTCCGGTGTCCATGAAGAGTTCTGTAATATCTTTTAGTCTGCACGGCTGTCTGTTAATTAAATACTCACTATCACCACTGCGGTGCACACGGCGTGTCACCGTCACCTCATTATAATCCAGCGGCAGTGCCTGATCGGTATTATCCAGTGTGAGCGATACTTCTCCATAATTAACTGCTTTACGCGCGTCGCTACCTGCGAAAATAATATCCTCCATCTTGCCGCCGCGCAAACTGCGGGCACTCTGTTCCCCTAATACCCAGCGGATACCATCGGAGATATTACTTTTCCCACTGCCGTTTGGACCTACTACAGCGGTGATGCCTTGTACGAATTCCAGCTCCGTTTTATCGGCAAATGATTTAAAACCAGCCAGCTCAATACGCTTTAAAAACATCGTCTCACCTCCTCGCTATTGTATCACAAATTCCCAATTGCTTGAACAATGTTAAGCTACCGCTTCCCTAACTGCTATCAGTTGCCAACACTGTCTCACGCACATTAAAACTGCTCCTCTATATTGTGTTTCACCTTGCTACCAGCCAACAGTCTAATTTTAAAAAGAAAATGCACCGGCGGCAGCCTCTAAGCTGTCCCGATGCATCTCTTTTTCCGTTGCATTATTGAACCTCTACCTTCAGAGCCTCTAATGCTTGAGCCGCCGCATGTTGCTCCGCTTCTTTCTTGGAACGACCGGACCCTTGACCCAGAAGAGTATCATTTACAACTACTTGGGCCACAAACTCACGTTCATGGGCAGGGCCGCGCTCATCTACAATCTTGTATTCCAATACACCCATATTATGCTGCTGTGTATATTCCTGCAGGTGGGTTTTGAAATCCACCGTCAGCAGCTTTCCTTGATGTGGTAAATTGGGAATCAAATACTTGTGGAGAAACGCTTTTACCACCTCAAGCCCTTGATCCAGATACAAAGCTCCAATAAATGATTCGAATACATCAGCAAGCAATGCGGGACGCGTTCTACCGCCTGTCAGTTCTTCACCCTTGCCTAACAACACGTAGGACCCGAAGTCCAGCTCTTCTGCAAAATTAACCAAAGACGGCTCACATACAATAGAAGCTCTGAGCTTTGTTAATTCACCTTCGGATCTTTCCGGATATTTGTCGAACAAGTATTCGGACACGGTTAGCTCCAGAACCGCATCACCTAAAAATTCCAAGCGTTCATTGTCCTTGTAATTGCTGACACGGTGCTCATTTACATAGGAGGAGTGCGTAAACGCTTGCCTCAATAGCTCCGGTTTGCGAAAATTTATGTTTAACGCTGCCTGAAGCTGCTTCAGGTTTCGATGCATGCCTTCACCACCTACTCGAACAACCGTTTCACGTTACCATTTACTTAGTTTCAATCACTAGGTAATTTATTATTCTGCGAATTTCTTTAAGATAATCGTTGCATTGTGGCCACCAAAGCCAAATGAGTTGGACATTACCACTCTCAAGTCTGCTTGTCTCGGCTTGTTAGGCACATAGTCCAGATCACATTCAGGATCCTGATTTTCCAAATTAATGGTCGGAGGAATGACACCGTTCTTCAATGCCAATGCACATATTAAAGCCTCAACGCCTCCGGCAGCACCTAATAAATGGCCTGTCATCGATTTGGTCGAACTGACAGCGACTTTGTAAGCATGATCGCCAAGAGCAGCTTTAATTGCTATAGTTTCGGAACGGTCACCAGCAGGAGTTGAAGTCCCGTGTGCATTGATATAATCAAGCTCTTCAGGTGCTATTCCAGCATCATTAATGGCTTTCTTCATGCATCGTGCTGCACCATCCGGATCAGGATCGGTCATATGATAAGCATCGCCGCTCATTCCATAGCCGATAACTTCTCCATAGATGCGGGCTCCACGTTTAGTTGCATGCTCCAATGATTCCAGGATCAATACTCCTGATCCTTCCCCCATTACAAAACCATCTCGGTCTATGTCAAAAGGGCGACTTGCTCTCGCCGGCTCATCATTGCGTGTAGACATTGCCCTCAGCGCGCAGAAGCCTGCAACGCCCGTTGGACTAATTGTTGCTTCAGCGCCGCCGCAAATCATAACATCGGCATCGCCACGCATAATCATTTTGAATGAATCCCCGATCGAATGCGTTCCTGTGGCACAGGCTGTTACCGCTGTACTGTTTGGACCTTTAGCACCCGTCAGCATGGAAATTTGGCCTGACGCCATATTGGCAATCATCATTGGAATAAAGAACGGACTAACACGCTTAGGTCCTTTTTCCAATAAAATTTTATGCTGTTCTTCCCAAGTGGATAAACCGCCGATTCCGGAACCAACGCTTACGCCAACTCGCTCCGGGTCCGTATCTTCCTTCACGTTCAATCCAGCATCCTTGAGAGCCATTAAGCTGGCAGCAACAGCAAACTGTACAAAGCGGTCCATCCGTCTAGCTTCTTTACGATCAAAAAATGGTTCGTGATCAAAATCTTTAATTTCTGCAGCAATGCGAGTTGGATACTCGGTTACATCAAATAACTCAATCATCCCAACACCGGACTTGCCTGCCATTAAATTGCTCCAAAATGTTTCCAAATCATGACCCAATGAAGTCATGACGCCCATACCAGTTATGACAACTCTTTGCTTCACTGTAACCCACCTCTATTTAAAATAACAATGTTATGTATTGAGTCAATTAATTGATTGGTTAGCCACCGATTAGGTTGAATGGAGATAAGTCCCGTGTCAAATAAGAAACGGGACTTATACCAACTAAATATGAGATTTTATGTACTCAACTACTTGACCTACAGTAGTTATAGTCTCTGCATCTTCGTCAGAGATTTCCAAATCAAACTCATCTTCTAGTTCCATGACTAATTCTACTACATCTAGAGAATCAGCGCCTAAATCATCCTTAAAAGATGCTTCGAGGGTTACTTCAGCCTCGTCAACACCAAGACGATCGATGACGATACGTTTTACACGATCCAAAACATCGGACATCCGGTTCACCTCCTCCTTTGGTATTATACTGGAGTTATGGACAAATTGCCATAGCAAGCGCAAGCTCCATTAAAAAAAACAAATATTGCAACAATTCAGTGTTGCGCGACATTTCAAAATCCGCTTACATATACATGCCGCCATCTACATGGATGGTTTGTCCGGTCATGTAAGAAGCGTCCTCCGAAGCCAGGAAACGTACGGCTTTGGCTACATCCTCCGGCTTGCCTAGCCGCGCAAGAGGGATTTGCTGCAGAAGCTGTGCTTGCGTAACGTCTGACAGCTTGTCAGTCATATCCGTCTCGATAAAGCCGGGGGCAACCGCATTAACAGTGATGCCTCGGGAGCTTAGTTCCTTGGCAGCCGATTTGGTCATACCAATTACACCGGCCTTGGCCGCTACGTAATTGATTTGTCCAGGATTGCCAAGAGTCCCAACAACAGACGATATATTAATAATTCGACCAGAGCGCTGTTTCATCATCGGGCGTGTGGCTGCCTTAACACAGTTAAATACGCCTTTCAAATTGGTAGCGATAACCTGATCAAATTCGTCTTCCTTCATCCGCATAATCAAATTGTCTCTGGTTATGCCAGCGTTATTCACTAGTATGTCCAGCTTGCCAAAGGTTTCGAGTACAACCTTAAACATGTCCTCAACTTCCTGAGAGGAACTGACATCCGCTTTAACCTTAATTGCTTTACGACCCATCGCTTCGATTAGACTAACAACCTCAGCGGCTGCCGCCTCGCTTCCAGCGTAGTTTACGGCCACATCAGCTCCCGCTTCAGCAAGAGACAGCGCAATAGCGCGGCCAATGCCCCGAGAAGCCCCTGTCACCAAAGCTGCTTTTCCAGCTAGCATGCTGCTTCCTCCTTTTTGTTCCCCCCACCCAAACCCTCCCCGCCGGGAGGGCTCCAAAGGGCTACCGCCCTCTGGACACCCGCCGGTGTACCTGAGCTACATATGGTTGGGGATCGCTTTCGTCCCTAACGGGAACGCTTAAACCGTAGGTTCCAGTTGAAATTGATCGATAGCTTCTTTACTGTTGATCGAGTATATTTTTACTGAACGATCGATCTTCTTGATCAAGCCAGCAAGAACCGTTCCCGATCCTATCTCTACGAAGGTATCAACTCCCTGTTCGATCAACCAAGCTACACTATCCTCCCACAAGACGGAGGAATAAACCTGATCGACCAGCAGCCCACGAATTTCATGAGGCTCCAGTACAGGACGCGCTGTCACATTTGCAACGACCGGCACAGCGGCGGTTTGCATTGGCAAGTCTAACAAAACAGCGGACAGTCGATCCGATGCCGGTTTCATCAGGGAAGAATGGAATGGTCCGCTAACTTCAAGCGGGATAACCCGCTTTGCCCCGATTTCCTTGCCTCTTTCGACTAGAGCCTGAACCCCATCCTTGCTTCCGGACACAACAATCTGTCCCGGACAATTCAAGTTAGCCAGTTCCACTACGCCGACTGCCCCGGAAATCTCTTTACACAACTGCTGCAGCGCATCTCGCTCCGCACCGAGCACAGCAGCCATTGCACCGAGTCCACTCGGTACTGCCTGGTCCATAAATTCGCCTCGTGCGCGAACTGTGCGAACTGCATCTTCAAATCCAAGCACTCCAGCAGCAACAAGCGCGCTGTATTCACCTAAGCTGTGGCCTGCGACAAAGTCAGGCTGAAGACCTTTGGCCTTAAAAAGCTCCAGGTAAGCAATGCTCGTTGTCAATAAAGCAGGCTGAGTATGATAAGTTATCTTTAATTCAGCTTCAGGTCCATTGAAAATAATCGAGGATAGCGAATAGCCCAGAGCTTCATCGGCACGCTCAAATACTTGTTTAGCTAAAGCGTCAGCCTCGTAAATATCGCGTCCCATTCCAACGGCTTGCGCTCCTTGGCCCGGAAATACGAATGCTACTTTCCCCATTTTAACAGCTCCCTTTATTAATGCTATATCCTTTACCAAACAATAACAGAGGCTCCCCAAGTCAAGCCGCCGCCAAAGCCAACCAGAACCAGGCAATCGCCCTCGTTTACTCTTCCCTCTTCAACGGCTTCCGCCAAAGCGATAGGAATAGAAGCTGCTGACACATTACCGTATTTATGAAGATTAATCATGCACTTGTCTTCACTTAGATCTAATCGGTTTAACGCTGATTGGATAATTCGAATGTTAGCCTGATGCGGAACAAGCAAATCGATGGCACTCTTGTCCATTCCAGCTTTGCGCAGAGCTTCCTCAGCAGCATTCCCCATGATGCGAACAGCAAATTTAAACACCTCGCTGCCAGCCATATAAATAAAATGCTGTTTATTTTCTATACTTTGCGAAGACACCGGACAACGGGAGCCGCCACCAGTTACTTTTAGCAGTTCTCCGCCTGAGCCGTCTGCCCCAAGCTCGAACGATTTGAAGCCCCGTCCTTCAGCGACCTCTCCAAGTACAACAGCACCGGACCCGTCCCCAAAGAGTATGCAGGTGTTGCGGTCCGTATAGTCCGTAATTTTGGACAGGCATTCAGCACCAACAACCAAAGCGTATTTATATTGACCCATAGCAATAAAATTGGAGGCATTAGCTAGTCCATAAATAAATCCGGAGCAAGCCGCTGACAGGTCAAAGGCCGCAGCCTTCTTCGCTCCAAGCCGATCCTGCAGCAAGCATGCTGTCGACGGGAACGACATATCCGGAGTGATCGTGGCTACGATAATTAAATCCAGCTGCTCTGCGGTGATTCCAGCGGCCTGCAATGCCTGTATCGAAGCTTCATATGCCAGGTCGGAGGAAGCCTGCTCGACGCTAGCCAATCTGCGTTCGCGAATCCCTGTACGAGATACGATCCACTCGTCATTCGTCTCAACCATTTGTTCCAATTCTTTATTCGTCAATACCCGATCGGGCACATATTTTCCTGTCCCAATAATGCCTACTGGCAGTAAGCTCATAAATTACAACTCGCTTCCATTACTAATTTCCGTTGAGATGCTTGTTACCAGGTCGTTCTGCAATGCAATCCTCGCTTGACGAACTGCATTTTTGATAGCTGTAGCATTGGATGAACCATGGCTCTTCAACAGCAAACCGTTAATACCTAGAAGCGGTGCCGCACCATGCTCCGTATAATCAAAGCTGCGACGAAACCGATTTAAACCAGGCTTCAACACCAGAGCAGCGAGCTTGGTCGCAAAGTTTCTTAGAAATTCTGTTTTTAACGTAGAAAAGATAACGGATGCCGCACCCTCTACAGACTTTAGCATAATATTACCAGCGAATCCATCGCATACGAGTACATCACAGGGTCCTCTGAGTACATCGCGTGATTCCACATTGCCTATGAAATGAATGGGTGCTTGTTCCAACAGCGGATAGGCTGCTTTGGTCAATTCATTGCCCTTCATCGCTTCCGTACCTACATTCAACAGCCCGACTCTAGGCTTGGCTATGCCGTCAACTTTATTTCTATAAATGCTGCCCATTATAGCATATTGAAGCAGTTGCTCTGCAGTCGCGTCCATATTAGCGCCTAAATCCAGAGCCAGCATCCCTTTTCCATCCATGGAAGGAATCATGGGAGCAAGCGCCGGGCGGTCAATCCCTTTAATCCGGCCGACAACGAGCAAGCCCGTAGTCATCAATGCTCCAGTATTTCCTGCTGAAATCATCGCATCAGCTTCCCGATTATGTACCATACGCCCCGCCACTACCATGGAGGCGTCTTTCTTACGTCGGACTGCTTTTACCGGCTCATCGTCCGCTTCAATGATTTCAGCTGCATGGCGAATTTCCACATTTTGAGGTTTCCCTCCAGCTTTATTTATGAGCGGCTCAATCTTTGACGCATCTCCAACCAGAATGACGGTTATGTCACCCCACTCCTTGGCTGCCTCCAACGCACCAGTTACTACTACATCGGGAGCATTGTCCCCGCCCATTGCATCAATCGCTATCCGCATCAGGCTCTCCTCCCTCCGTACGTTCCTTCGCTGAGTGATAAATGATGAAATTCCCTTGAAAAACTACTTCCTCGCCTACGTAAGTGAAAACCTCTACCTTGGCTTTACCTTTTGTAATCGAGCGCACATAGGCTTTGGCAATACATTTCTCACCAAGCTTAACTGGCCTCACAAAACGGATATCCGCTGCCGCCGTCAATGCAATTTGATCATTAATTAGAGCGACAGCCAATGAATTGGCTTGAGAAAAAACATGATGTCCGCGCGCAATCTTGGTTCTGGAAAATACATGCTCATTTTTAATTTCAAACATGGAGATCCCTGTCTTATCAAGCTGCAGATCGATAACGTCGCCTATCACCTCATGCAAAGGTAATGAGCGAACCTGATCATAGGATTGTTCTGCCATCAGCTTGATCCGTTCGCGCAGCTCGGGTATCCCGAGCTCCATCCTGTCTAATCGTATCGTCTGAATACTGACCTGAAACGTTCGCATCAATTCATCATCCGTTATAAAAGGATTCTCATCGATGGCTCCGGCCAGCTGCTGCTGACGCTGACGTTTAGGAAGGCGTTCGATATCAAACACCACCTTTATCATCATTCTTTAGTAGCCTTGCTAAAATAAACGATTCTTAGTTTCATATCATTTATGTGATATCACTATATCTTATGACCAAGTAATAAGAGATAGTATAATGGATTGCTATAGAAAAGGGAAGTAAAATCATGCCTGAAAAGCGATGAAAAAAATAGTACCTCACCCTAGGATGAAGTACTATCGTTTTGGTTTGAGAGAAATTATTGCTTAATGATCTCTCTTTTCTTGTACGATCCACACACTTTGCAAACGCGGTGAGCCAATTTCAATTCACCACAACTGTCACACTTCACCATGCCTGGTACTACCAATTTAAAGTGAGTACGGCGCTTGTCGCGACGTGTCTTGGATGTTCTTCTTTGAGGTACTGCCATATATCCCACCTCCTTCAACGAATTCATAACCTGTAAGAAAACTTATTCTTTAAAAAAGTCCGCTAATCCGGCGAGCCTTGGATCCGTATTATCCTGCTTGCAGCCGCAAGCATGTTCATTACGGTTCGTTCCACACACCGGACATAATCCTTGGCAATCTTCACCGCACAGCGGTACTAACGGTAAAGCCAGCACAACATTTTCTAACACATAGGGAAGCAATTCTATCTTCTCATCCTTGACGTAATGAATCTCTTCATTTTCATGATAATCATCTTCATGATATTCAAATTCATCATCGTCATCCGGTTTCGACTCATCTGCAGCTCGGGCAAACGTTTCGTGAAAAGGAATCTCGAGCTTTTGCTTTACCGGAACCAAACATCGGGAACAAGGCTGCTCCACATCGATGCTCAATTCTCCAGTTACCTCAGCCACTTCACCTTGATATTGCGCATGCAGCTTAACATGCAGCGGACCAAAGCCCAGTAAATCGTTGCGTTGCATAAAAACACCGGTCAAATCGACGACTTCATCAATATGTACCGTGTCAGCTTTTTGTGCCAACTCTCTTAAACGAATGAACATGAGTATCACCCCAAACAAACAAAGATTATTATAGCGATAATCCTTATATTTTGTCAAGATTTTCAGATCATGCTATAGTGAAAATTATTCAGTTCTAACTTAACCTTAGGCTGCGGAAGGAGACAAAAAATGAAAACCGTCGGTTTGATTGTTGAATACAACCCTTTACATAACGGTCACTATTATCATTTCCAACAGTCCAAAAAAAGCTCGGGCGCTGATGCTGTCATTGCCATAATGAGCGGTCATTTCCTGCAGCGAGGTGAACCGGCAATGGTTGGCAAATGGGCGCGGACCGAAATGGCCCTGCGTATGGGTGTTGATCTCGTAATCGAGCTGCCTGTTGCTTATTCCACCCAACCCGCTGAATGGTTTGCTTATGGAGCTGTGTCCGCGCTTGATGCGACAGGTGTCGTTGACAGTCTCTGCTTCGGCAGCGAGGGCGGCGACATTGCCTCTCTGAACGCTGTATCCGCAGTTATGCACGAAGAATCGGCTGCCTTCCACTCCTTGCTTCAGCAGGAGCTTAAAACAGGCCTATCTTATCCAGCCGCTTACGGAAAAGCAGTTGCCACTTATATACCCGGAATTGACGCTGCTGAGCTTGCCAAGCCTAACAACACACTGGGACTGCATTATTTGATCGCATTACGCAGGCTGCAAAGCCGAATAGAGCCACTCACCATTACTCGACAAAAGGCAGAGTATAACCAACAGGATATTACGGATGCTGTCATTGCCAGCGCTACCGCACTGCGGCACATCCTGTTCGAGAAAAAGATGCTGGAGGAGATCGCCTCATTCGTGCCTGAGGGCACCATGAGTGTCCTCAGGCACGAATGGGAAGCAGGAAGAGCTCCTGTCAGCTGGGAGCACTATGCTAAGCCTCTTCTGCTACAGCTGCTGCATCACAGTCCTGCCCAGCTTTCTACGTTTCATGAGGTCACCGAAGGGCTTGAGTACCGTATCAAGCAGGCACTGCCTGAATTATTCGGCTCAACCGACCTGGTAGAAAAGCTGGTAGCGCTTCTTAAAACAAAACGCTATACACGCACCAAGCTACAGCGAATGCTTCTTCGTATCCTACTTAATCACACGAAAGAGCAGCTATCCCCGAGTGTTCTCGCGCAAGGCGTTCCCTACTTGCGTGTACTCGGCTTTAGCAATAAGGGACAAGATCTGCTAAAAAAGATGAAAACAACAGCCCGTGTTCCAATAATAACTAAAGTAGCTTCAATAACCAACCCCTCTCCACTCTTGGCGTTGGATATTCAAGCCACATCCATTTATGCACTTGCCTATGCATCCGCTTCTAAACAAGATTTTTTTCGCGATTATTATGAGCCGCCGGTTCGAATAGAACGGTAGCAAGTGGCAGCTCCAGTACAATCAACTGCACATCAGTAAAAGCTTCAAGTTACACAGAAATGGTTAGGGCATTTAACCCGCTTTAACAGGCTTCTCAGGCAATGTTTTCAAATACTGCAGAGCATCGTCCATATTGCCGACTGGCACTATTTTCATAGTTGTGTTAATATCCTTTGCTCGTTTTACCGCATCTGAATAATTAGGGATTTTTTCCCCTTTGGGGGAAGTATAATCCTTTGGTGCAAAAAATATTTCCGCACCCGCCTGATCGGCAGCTATTATTTTATGCTGAATGCCACCAATTACTCCTACGTTGCCTTTATCATCAATGGTTCCAGTACCTGCAATTTTATAACCTTTTGAAATATCATCGACACTTAGTCGATTGACAATTTCCAGGGAGAACATTAGACCAGCAGAAGGCCCACCGATTTCACCAGCCTTGATGGTGACCTGCTTGTCCCCGTTATTGGCCTTTACACTTTGTACATTAGCAGGAACAACACCTAATCCAACACGTCGATCCTCTTCTTTTACAGGGGCAGCTCCTTTCTCAAGAGGAAGCTGAGCCAGCTTGATCTGAGCCGTTCGGGTAACGTTTTTTCGTTTGTAGGCAATCGTTACCGTGTCACCTGCCTTCTTACCCTTTAGCTGCTTCTGCAGATCCTCGCTTAGTTGGATTGGGTTATCATCCACCTTTACAATATAATCGCCTGCTACCAATATCTCCGCCGCGGGAAAATCCTTATAAATCTGCATGATTACAACACCGTCATTGCTAATATGATAAGGTATCCCCAGCATATGATAAGCCGCTTGAATAGCGCTGGATTGTGAAGTCAGCATACTTACTTCCTGACGTTGCGTATATTCTTGCTCCGATTCGTTATCTCTCAGCAGCTCTGTTTTTCTGCGCAGTTCATCATACGGATGAACGAATGACATTAAATATCCAAACACAGAAGCATCACTAACCCGAACCGTTGTAAGCATGAAGGCTCCACGTTTCTCTGATCCATTCGGCTTGGTATGCACCATCGGTTGAATCGTTTCAGCAGTGCCTGCTGAAAATATAAACAACGGCAAAGGCATAAAATAAACGCCGTATACCAATGCAATTGCGATAAATACAGATACAATAATCCTTGAAGCGCGTTTCATTTCTCTTGCTTCTCCCATTTAAATTCCCCCTCAACCGCTTGTGCTGCTTATCAGTGCTGGGATTGCCCGCATGGTTGATTCCCAAGGCTAGGTCTAAACTATTCCGACAAAGCGTAAACATGTACCATCCTGTCATACGGAGTTGGTCTTCATGGTACGCTTAAGAATGATGTCCTCTGGGCGCTTAACCACCCTGCTGTTAGGTTGCCTGGCTTTACTGCTTGTGATATGTATCATAGTATTCCCTGATCAAGCGTTCCAATCATCGCTGCAGGGGTTGTCCATCTGGTGGAAACTGGTTTTCCCCGCCCTGCTTCCGTTTCTGATTATTACCGAAATCCTTAGCGGAATGGGCATATTGCACGGACTAGGCGCTCTTCTGGAGCCGCTTTTGCGCCTTCTGTTCAAACTGCCAGGAATTGGCGGTTGGGCTATCGCCACAGGCTTGACCGCGGGGGCACCAAGCGGCGTCATCGCCGTAGGCGGACTCCGGCGTGACAAGCTCGTTACGAGAGATGAAGCAGAGCGTTTGCTGACATTGAGTCATGTACTCAGCCCTGTCTTTCTGATTACGGTTGTCGGAGTCGGTTTTTTGCAAAACGCAAAAGCTGGACTTGTATTGGCTATACTTCACTATGGCTCCGTTATTTTAATTGCAGTTTTTCAAAGGCTTACATTTGTCCGAACCATTGCTGAGCCCGAAGTTGTTACCAACCGCCGCGCAGAAGCACGATCACAGCCACGTAAAGGATTATTCAATAAAAGCATTTCAGATCTTCAGAGAGCGCAAGCTGCAGACGGACGGACTTTTGGCAAGCTGCTTGGCGATTCCGTTGTGCACTCCGTACAGCACCTGATGGCTGTAGGGGGTCTAATTATGATATTTTCTGTACTCATCCACGCTATTTCCTTAAGCCAAATAATCCCGTATGTAAGTATGCTGTTTTCCAACTTAGGACTCGACTCTGCTTCTGATGTGGAACAATTGTTGTCTTCGGTCATGCCGGGTTTATTCGAAGCCCACTTAGGAGCTTATACAATGGGTCAAAACCTGCTTTTTTCTGATCCTTGGCAATATGCCGTTTTAAGCGCGTTGTTCGCTTGGGGTGGACTTTCCACCCATGCTCAAGTTAAAAGCTTTACGATCGGCACAGACATTCGTTACTCTGCATTTTTACGTACACGTCTGCTGCATTCTGTCGTTGCCTTTATCTCAACAGGTACACTTTGGCATCCGATAGCTAGCTGGATCGAACAATCAACCTCGCCGGTCTTTTTATCGGTTACAGCTGAGGCCTCGAATAGCGTAAACATCCACAATCTCAACATGTGGCCACTGGTCAGTCCGATGATGGTATGGTTTAGCTGCATTGTAATCATTATGTTGTTCTTATCAGTATTTACAGCATTTGTTTTATCTCATAGCGATCTTAAACCGCACAAAAATAAGCGCTAGTCAGCCAGCTGCTAGCTCCGGGCATATTTACCGTGAAGCGCTTTTTCCACCTCAACAGGCACTAAATCGCCTACAGGTCCATGGAACCTGGCAACTTCTTTAACTATACTGGAGCTCAAATACGAATACATTGGTGTTGATGTCATAAAAAAGGTCTCAATATTCTCATCCAGCTTCTGATTGGTTGATGCCATTTGCAATTCGTATTCAAAATCGGATACCGCCCGCAAGCCGCGCACAATGAGGTGCGCATTTTTATCTTTCATATAATTAATTAAGAGGTCGCGAAAACTATCGATTTCTACATTCGGCAGATCACTGGTTACTTTCTGAAGCAGCTCTGTCCGTTCCTCTACAGTAAAAAGCGGATTTTTGCTGGTATTATTCAAAACCGCTACAATTAATTTATCAAAAACCTTCGCCGATCGGCGAATAATATCCAAATGTCCATTAGTAACAGGATCAAAGCTGCCTGGATACACGGCTATTTTCATTCCGAAATGTTCTTGTGACATGTATGATTCCAACTCTCCCTTTAACATTACCCGCTAGTCTTGTACTCTGTTTTTGTAAATCGTAACCGCTGTGTCACCATACTCTGCTCTTCGAACCCATTTTAGTCGTCCGATAGGCTCTTCGTATACATCCGCGGCGTCATGCTCCATTACAATGGTCGCACCCTCATTCAGCATATTTGCCTGGTCAAGCTGCTCAATTAAGTCTTGGACCACCTTCAAGCGGTAAGGCGGATCCAGAAAAACGAGATCGAATTTCGCCTCTCTTTTGATTAGAGCTTTTATTGCCCTAAGTGCATCGTTACGGTAAATCTCTGCCTGCTCCTTAAACCCTGATACATCCAAGTTGTGTCGAATGGTATCGATGCTTTTCTTGTCGATATCCGTCAGCACAGCCCGCTCCATCCCTCTACTGAGCGCTTCTATACTCAATCCGCCGGTTCCGGCGAACAAATCCAGCACATGCCCTCCATCAAAATAAGGGCCGATCATGCTAAAAATCGCCTCCTTAACCTTATCGGTTGTTGGACGCGTCCCTGTACCGGGTACAGCCTTCAACGGCCTCCCCTTAGCACTACCTGAAATAACTCTCATGCGTTTCCACCTTCTACTGGATAGTAATACTATCGTACCATAAACGGAAAGTTTTGCACAAAACTTTGTCACATTCATGTATACTTTCCTAAAAATGTGTTCATCCTTATAGTATCGACATCCGAAAATGTCGTAGACAACCGCGGAGAAGACTTACGTTCCCCATAAGTTCTTCGTCCGGTTTCTCCTCTCCCATGAAGGGCACTCGAAAGAGTGCCCGAATTTATTTATTTCACACTTCCTTTAAAACCCTTTGTTATCAAGGCTTTATGCTTGTTTCTCGAATTTGTATCCGAACTATTTTAATAATATTTTCATTACTTGATCACGGGTTGATCACAGAAATATTTAGATAGTATCAGATTACTTCCTAATAATATGTACTAATTTTAACACAAGCAAAAGCCCTAGAGCTTGCTCAAGGACTTTGTACTTTCATGAACATCCACTCGATTGATCGCCGATCTATTGAATGTGCACTTATCCGTGCGTGAATCCAGTTTCAGTGATCAACCCCATACTGGCCCGGACGGTCAGGGTATTTAATAGTAGATATACATTTTCATCTTAAGCGTTCGGATCTTTATTAGTCCAAGGACCTCCATCGTGGGAGTTCTTCTTCCATTCTTGAAACACACAACACCATCGTGTGGTTCGACTTTTCAATATCCTGGAGTATCTAACTCAACCTTCAACACATCCTTGAAATCAATCAACTCCCAGTCTGCCCCTATATCCACCTTAATGAGATGTGTCCTCGGATTTATCCAATCTACAACCCCATTAATCTGTCTGTTACCGTATTCCTTAAACACTATTATGCTGGCTCTGAGTGTATGCAGCATTGATGATCTTAGTCTGCCATACAATTCCTGCTGCTCCTCTTCAGTCAATTCAGGCTTGGTCTGTTTAATCTTCTGCTCGTTGTGTAAATTAATCCTGTCTTTGTGTTCCGGCAACATCATACGGCTACTCTCCCACCTTCCGTTTTCTTCAAGCTTTTTCCCCATTCCCACTGTCATCCTCCATTTAATTTAATGCCCCAGTAATGGCTACCTTTTTCTAGGATTTCCGTTCTAACCTTCTCCCACTGGAGCAAAAGATTATGATCGTAGCCGCGGCATTTGAACCTTGCCTGTATCCCTTCGGCTGCGCGAACTTCTTCAATAATCTTAATACCTTGCTTACGCAGCTCTGCCCTTCAATTCCATTAACTCGGAGTGAGCACTGTCCTGCGCCTTGCCAAGACTCATAACATAAAGAATATTTAGTTTCAGTTTAACTTGATTCATCTGATTAATATCACGCTGAAGCACATAAAGCATGACAGGTAAGATAATCCCCATCTTAACGAGTTGAAGTACACCAGGTGTAAGTAATGGTGCTTTTTTCGCTTGGATCACCGAACACCGCCTCCAAAAATAAGAACATGTGTTTGTATATTACCCATAATAGCGAACGCGCATTCGTATTTCAAAAGGAAATTTTTGCAATCAAAAAGCCCCGGTATTTATTCACCGGAGCTCTCCTTATCACGTTCAATCTTCTTCATAGTGGAAGAGTAAGCCGAAAAACATTCAAAAGCACATGTCGTTAAATCTCCAGTAGCGCTTATTGCTTCGGAAATTCAATTGGTTGTTTAGCACTTTTTTAACTTACTTTCTTGGGAATAATATTTACTGCATAGGTATCTTGATCCCATTCAACAGAACAATCGAAATGTTCACTGATAAATCTTATTGGCACCATAGTATTATCTAAATAGAGAGATGGAGGGGCATCCAAAACAAATGATTTCCCATTTACGAGAACTTCCTTTTGATCAAGTTTGAGAACAATTTTTTTCGTATTTTGACCCAAGATCACACTCTGATTCTCCCCATCCCATGTTACCTGTACGCCTAAATTCTCACTTATTATTCTTAGGGGTACCATTGCTATGGAAGTGGTGCGATCCAAGTAAGGTAAAAAGTCATTAAGCACTTCTTTTCCGGAAATTCTAACTTTAATTGGCCTTCCTGGCTTACGGTTAAATGTAAAGTAGTCCGGATCAACTTCAGCGTATTTATACACTAATGCTTCTTGCCAGTTATCTATAGACCCGAAAACCGCAAGTTCATGTATATTTCCATCTTCACTGTCCGCTATTCTTATACCAAAATCGCCATAAAGACTGTCTGGGAACTCCCATTTCTCGATAATTTCAGGTTCCTGATCAAGTAATCTTTGGGGGAGTATGGAACTAACACTAGGTACGTTTGTGAATCCATACAACCAATCTACACCTATTAATTTTTCTTCTTTCGTAAAATATAACGATTTATTGCCATAATAGAGTTTTTCTTTTTTACGATGATCTGCTGGAGGACGGTATGACGAAAATACTAGATTATAAATTCCTATACCACCCCAATCACGATACTCTTTACTGAAATCGTCGTATGAGTCATTAAAAGAGGCCGATGCTAGCGTAGGGGTTAATAACGCTGAGACTAGGAAAAAGCAAATAGTATATTTCTTCATTAGAATCTTCCTTTCTAGTTTATTATCCATCATGCCTAATTAATTGTAGAGAAATGTGTTCCATGCTCCATGCATTTCACCTTCTTCAATAGGCAATAAAGTCAGTTGGGTTATTAATATCCTACTTTTAGTTACGGTATTCGACATAAGGGATATATTTCCTCCTAAAAGTCGACTAAATTTGCAATCAGTCAAATTTAATATGTCACCAAAAATAGGTGTTTGATGAGGTAAAGGATGCTGGCACCAATTTACAAAGGTGATCGGGGACACAGTACTACTTAGATAGTGATGGTAACGAAAAGTATCTGAAAATCAAACAAAAGCCCTCTTTCCTAAATGAAGGATTGAGGGTTACTATTTTTATGGCGTTGATGTGTACTCGTTTACTTCAAACGTTTCAACTTTATCAAAAGCAATATAGTCTTTCCGTGTTAGGAAATTAGCTTTATTGAATGATTTATTGATTGTGAAGACTTCCGATCCAGTACCGGCAGCCCGACCATTGTACCAGGTAATGAAGTTATTTACTTCGCTCATAGGAAGATCATATTCTTTTTCAAGGCCGCTTACTAGGGTGATGACGAGTAAGGCTTTATTTGATGAAGGCGGCGTAACCGTTCCTTGAGGTGTTGCTGATGCTTCGTTGGATTTACTGCTTTCTCCTGCTGTATTTTGCGCGGTGACAACATAATAGTATGTAGTTCCATTGGTAACTGCTGTATCAACATAAGTCAATCCTGCTATATTAGTCGCAATAATTGTGTATGGACCACTTACAGATGTAGATCGTTCAATATTGTAGCTGCTAGCATTCTTAAATCCAGACCAATTCAAACTAACTCGAGAATCTGAAGGCGTTGCTATCAACTCAATTGGCGGTATTTGGGATTCAACATCTCCCAACAGTTCGACTTCACCTATTATCATCCAACCGTCGCTATGATTTTCTGTAACATTTATTCTATAGAATTGATACATATCCTCATTAGAAATTGCATATATTCTTTTTTCAAACATTTCAAACATTGATTGATTGGATAAACTGTTTAATACAATCCAATTCTGATTGTCGTTACTGCCTTCAAAAGACCATGATTTTGGAGAGGAAGTAGGGAAGTTAGAAGCTGTAATACTGTATTGCTTCACTACCTTTTCATTTCCTTTTCCAAAGTCATACTTTAACCATCCAGTTTTCCCTTCTGCTTCCCATGCATCAACAAAATAATGAGTGTTTAAATTATCGAAAGCACGAGAGGCCGCCCTATCTTTATGTTGCGAACTCGCACTTGCTTTAGTTGGATCGTTCGCTAGATCTTGCAGAGCAGGCTCGTCAGCAAAACTTATAGAAGAGAGACTTAGACCTATTATAAATATACTAAGAATAAGAAAAGTTAGCTTTTTGATGTATGAATACATATAGTACCTCCAAAGTATGACACTTTTTTTAAATTCTATCGATAAAAGGTTCGTTTATTAATTAGTTGCTTGATATTCATTGATTATAAATGTTTGTATTTTATTGAAAGAAATATAATCTTTTCTTGATAAAAAGTTCGCTTTATTAAACGATTTGTTGATTGTAAAGACTTCTGATCCAGTGCCGGCAGCGCGGCTGTTGTACCAAGTGATGAAGTTATTTACTTCGCTCATAGGAAGATCATATTCTTTTTCAAGGCCGCTTACTAAAGTGATGACTAGCAGAGCTTTATTTGAAGATGGTGGAGTAATGGTTCCTCGAGGTGTTGCTGATGCTTCGTTAGAATTGCCACTTTCTCCAGCAGCATTAACGGCTGTTACAACATAATAGTAGATTGTGCCGTTAACAACAGATGTGTCAATGTAAGGAGAAGCATAGACAATACTTGTTACTGCAGTATAAGGTCCACCGGCTGTTTTGGAACGCTTAACTATATAACCAGTTACTGCTGGTGATTCTGTCCAACTCAAAATGTTTTGTGTATCACCCGCTTGTCCCATCAGTACCGGTGCTATTGGAATTGGGGTCATAGGTGCTTGAGGTGTAGCTAATACTTGAGCAGAGTTGGCGCTTTCGCCGCCAGCATTAACGGCAGTAACGACGTAGTAGTAAGTAATACCGTTGGTGACTGTGGAATCATTATAAGACGAGCCTATTACACCGTATGCTATACTTGTGTAGGGACCACCGGCTGTAGTGGAACGTTTAACATTGTAGCCAGTGGCTCCGGTTACTGCGTTCCAAGAGAGCACTACTTGGGCATTACCACCAGATGTAGTAAGTCCCAATGGAACTATTGGCGGTTCTGGTTGTGCGGGAGTACCGTATAAATTGAACTCCGAAACAGTGTAAGCTCCCGAACTACCAGATCGATATTTAATAGATTTAACACCCATAATGTTTAGACTAACAAACGAACCATTGTAAATCATTGGATAAATGTATTTTTTTTGATTTCCATCGGAACCATAAAACCAAAACTCCGCAATAGGGCTTACAGGGGCTTTTAAGCGATAACCAGTAATATCCGCTGTTGATTCAAATGTGTAAGTAAATACTCCTGACCCATCGGGACTCAATTGTGCTCCCATTACGAAACTAGTTTCCTCATTATTATCAGTTAATGTTGTTATCTGAAATCCATCTGAACGGACTAATGCTTTACCATCGAGTAAGCCACCACTGTAATCTGTTGCTGCAAAAACCGATGAAACCGGAAGCATCAGGATGATAATTAAAGTAGACAAAAAAATAGATATACGCTTCTTCAAACAAATCTCTCCCTCAATTTACTTTTTATGTATTGACACAAATAGTAGAATACAAATATTTACATGGAATGTTCAAACATTTAAAGTAAAATAAAGTAAATGATGTTAATAATAATATAATTATTAATAGGTGAGGGGATAGGATGCCATTCGCTATAAGGAGAATGATGTTCTATTGAATCTTAATGACAATCATCTACTTCAATGCTACAACAAGGCACTTGAACTAAAGCTTGAGAAGGCATTTATAGAATTACTAGAAAAAGAGTTAATTAAGAGGGGTATTGTTTTTTCGCGGTCATCGGAGGACGAGCATGAGAGTTGAATAGTAATTAAAATTTGATGGGCGAATGGGTTCTAACCCTTCACCACAAAGAAAGCCCCGCTAGTGATGAGCTGGCGGGGTACGGTAATTTTTTATGATCTATTCGTGGTCTGAAGTATTACTAAGTCGCTGATTAATTTCACGAAGTTCCAACTCAATATTTTCTAATCTCTTTTTACTTTCGTTTGAGTTTTTCATTAATGTTACCGCCACATAAATAATAAAAACCCAAAATACTAGCGACAATAATTGAATAATTGCTGTCGTAAATGAAAAGACCATTATCACTCACACCCATGTTTATCCCAATTAATCCATTATTTATTATACAGACTAAAATAACATGAAACAAAAAAGCCCTCAATCCCGAAGGATGAGGGCTTTTGATATTCCCGAGTGTTCGGGAATTTGAGTAAGGGAAAGTTTCCTGGCCACTTAACCATTTTATGGTAATCAATTGGGGGCTGTGGTATTGTGGGATATAAAGTGATTTATTCATTGGCCAATGAAAACCGCAAAACCGAAAGGAAGAACATATTCATGAAAGAATATTCTTTAAAGAAAGAAGAGTTTAACGTTAGTTACAAGAAATTCGCAAAATATATTGTCACTTTTTTTCTAGTGGTTCCAATCATTGTTTATTCAACAATTAATCGCTTTGCAAATGATAGCCTAACAAAACTTTTAATTGTATTAATGATTCTAATGGTAAGTTCGTCTGCCATCGTGAAGTTCTTTTATAGTTTCTATAAGGTTAGGAGAGATTGGTATAGTTTTAGAATATTACTTTCAGATGATCTGCTTGTAAAAACCCAAACAAAAACACCTAACGCAGAGATACAGATTAAAGAAATAACGAGAATCATTCAATTAGCCGGAGGGGTTTCCATTCAGTCGGACGACCCTCAAAAATTTATTTTCGTGCCAGAAGCTCTCGAGGAGTATCAAGACTTATTAATAAGATTAAATAAAATAGTACCAATTGAAGTAAGCCCTATTGTCTCAGTTGCCGTGCCAGCTGGATATGCAATAAAACAACAAGTTCAATCAGGTGACTTGCTAAAAAAGTGGCTTATTATTTTTGCATGCATCATTGGTTTTTTTACAGTAGTACCACTTGTTGTAGTGATAGGACTTCTAATTGTAATTAAATTAATTCACTGAGTGATAAAACAAGACTTTGTCTTCTCGCCACTTCGATTTCGATATAAAACAGAGCCCCCCCCCCTTTTCGAAGGATGAGGTTATGAAATTTTCAACTGTTTGAGAATATGCTAAGGTAATTTTTCCGAACTACACTTCTATTTTCCGATCAATCCGACCATCCAACACCGTGTTCAGGAAAGCCAGCTCAGAGGCTGTGAGTGTCTTGTCTACGATCTTTTGCATCCAGTTCCAGTCCATTTGGTCCGCATTGTATGCTTTTCCCATCACTTGATACAGCATATCCCATTGCCATTGCTCCAGTTTCATAGGCATGTTTGTTTCCTCCTCCTCTAATTGTGACTCATCCAAAATGTCGTAACGAGCCAATTCATTACTCTCAATTATCGAAATCAGCTTCCTGGCATAACCAGGATCCGTTGCATAACCAGCTGCTTGAAGTGATTGTGCAGCACCTGCATAGTCTAGCTCCGCGCATCGGTCGAAGAATCCGGCCTTTGTATAGCGGCTGTTTTCTAAGAGGAAATTGCTGTGATCAATCACTGAGCCTTCCCAGCTGGAGTAAACCCGAAAACCGTCCGTAACAGTTACAAAAGCCCCGTTGAAGTATTCTTGTGTGGTAAACTCTTGCCCTGTACCTTTAATACCAAACAGGTTGTTCCCAGGGGCAGCAGCTCCCCATCCACTCTCTAACGCTCCCTGAGCAATTGTAATGCTCGCTAGGACGCCGGTTCGCTTTTGCTCTGCTACAGCAAGGGGCGTGAGTGTGTCTATGAAATTCTGTGCTTTCACAGCTATCAACTCCATTTTTAATAGTTTATGCAGAATTGGAATTTTTCGAATCTTGCGATTGCCCTGGAGGCTTAATAGATTTATGTTGTATCTGCCCAGTTGCAGCCGCTACTAGAAACGAATTAGCAAACGTCAAAGCGTATACTCTCCAGTCCGACCAACTTGCTCCTAACGCCAGCTGCGCAAGCAACAGGACAAAATATGCTACGAAAACGGCATATACATCTGTTGGTAAAGTGACATATCGGCAAAGAAGCTCCTCCCATAGCGGAAAGAGCTTCCCAAGTAAAGAATTGACTATCCATTAGTGACCTACTCCTTTCCATAACAACCCAATGCCTCCGACAATAAGGGCGGCAATTGCTGTCCTCCAGAGCCATGTTTGGTTTTCCTCCATCTTATCCATACGCTTATGACCTGCTTTAGTTGACAGTAAGGCTTCGTTTGCAATATCACAGGCATTGATCATTAAATCGAGTTCGGTTTCAACTCTAGTCAACCGCTGTAGGTTTCTCCTGTCTCGTCATCGTGTGGCATACCGTGCCCCCTCTCCCCTTCTCGGGCACAAAAAAAATTTTACTCTAAAGCTTCGACGGCTGTGTAAGCCGCCTCAATCTTGCTGATTTCACTCTCGGCTTGCATAGCCAATTGTTCTACGCCACGGGCTTGATAAATCACTTTTTGCAACATCATTTCATAATGCTGCATACTAAGCTGCCGCAGTTTGCTTTGTTTGATTTGCGCCTTCGTCTCTTCTTCGATTAGCAACATGAAATTTCATCCCCTTATTTACATATTTTTGTTTAGGATCCAAGTGGTTTTAATTGTTCCAGTTTGGCGATTTACTCACCTAACCATAAATCCATTTGTTTTAGCGTTGTTACTGGGTCTTGACTAGCTTGAGCCAAGATCATGATGCAGCTGCCGATTTCTTCCACGCGATCTTTTGTTAAATCGGCTATAATGTGCATTTTAAGAACGCCTTCAGCCATACAAGTGCTCCCTCCAGAAAATAAAATAACCTCTCCGATTTCTGGAGAGGTTCGCATTACTACAGATTTAAAGGGAGTTTAGTTCATTTTCAAATAAAAAGCACAGATGGTATCGCAGAAGCTTATTCGAATGAATTGACAAATTCAACAATCCTATTCATAAGAAAGGCAGTGATAGGTGTTCCTACTGAAGCAGCAGAGGGTAAAAGTCATTTCCTCCCCCTAAAACCTGAGCTAATTCTTCTCTCATTATTCCCTCTAGGGAAGAGCCAACATAGTCAATTCCAATTTTAACTCTTCCCCAATCTAAATACCCACCTGACACAATGTTCTCCCATGTGCCATTGTAAACATAAGTGCCTGTGTTTCCAAATAACTCATTTCTAGTGCCAAAGATAACTTCAACATCATAGGCAGAGCCAGTTGTTACAGACAGTGTTGTCCCACTTCCACTAAGATTGTGTTTAGCTCTCCCACTATTTGTGTTAGGAAACTTTGATAAAGTGAAGGATTAGATACAGATGAGGTAAAAGTTGCTTTAAAAGGAATGGCCTTGCTCTGAAAAAGTAGACACGTAGAAAGCCTCAGTGAACCCAATTAGCCTAACTTTCTCCGACCAGGAATGGTGGGACATAATCGTTGGATGAAAGCGTTCTCCAACGGTTGTAAAAGAGCTCGATATATTCAAACACAGCTTTCTTAGCCTCAGCTCGCGTCTTGAATGTGTAATCATTGAGCCATTCCATTTTCAACTTTCCCCAAAAGGATTCCATTGGAGAATTATCGTAACAGTTACCTTTGCGACTCATGTTGCAGATAAACCCGTTCTTCTCAAGGAGTTTCTGGTAGCCCTTACTGGCGTATTGAATGATGCGATCAGAATGTACAATAAGTCCTTTGGATGTACCTGTGCGGCCAATTGCCTGTTTCAGAGCAGCACAGAGCCTTACCAAGACTCGTGACATAAAGAATATTTAGCTTCAGCTTAACTTGATTCATTTATTTGATATCCCTTTGAAGCACATCAAGCATGACGGATAAGATAATCCCCATCTTAACGAGTTGAAGCTCGCCAGGTGTAAGTAATGGTGCTTTTTTCGCTTGGATCACCGAACACCGCCCCTCCAGAAATAAGAGCTCATGTTTGTATTTTATCCATAATGGCGAACTCACATTCGTGTTTCGATAGGGAATTTTCCCATATAAAAAAGCAACCCTCAATCCCATGAACTGTGACCCAATTTATGGACACGTAATAAAAAGGTAAGGTACTAGGCTGAAAGAAGATGACTTCTGTATTCATCAGGGGTCATCTTTTTTAATCCCCACTGGTAGCGGCAAGTGTTGTACATAAGGATATATTCATTCACTCTTTGCCGCAGTTCCTCGATGGTCTGGCAATCTTCGTATTCAAGTTCATCTTTCATGTGGCCGAAGAAGGATTCCATAGGTGCGTTATCCCAACAGTTACCCTTGCGTGACATGGATTGTCTGAATCCAGCTTTCTTCACCTTTTCTTGAAATAGGGGATGTGTGTAATGCATTCCCTGATCGGAATGTAGAATCGCTTCTGGATGAACCGAGTAATCCATGCTTCTTAGTAGCTCTTCAAGTGTTTCTTCTACAATAGGGAGTTCCAAGGATGTGGATAGAACGTGTGCGGGCACTTGGTTCGTTGCTCCATCTTTTACACAAGACAGATAAGCCCATTGGCCCTTTCCATACCTCATATAGGTGATATCCGTTAACAGTACTTTCCCGGGCTCTCCTTGGTTAAATTGGCGCTCTAACAAGTTTGGACAGGTCCGGTGCTCTTGGGTAGCTTTGGCCATCTTACGGTAAGGGTTAGCCTGCCTTACTTTAGCAACCAGGTTGTATTTACGCATCAGTCTACGAATTTTCTTATGATTCATAATCACGTCGTCGCTGCGCTCCAAATGCATCCTAACGGTCAGCGCTCCTGCTTTGCCATGAAGCGAAAGAAAATGCTTCCGAATGAGCTGGTAGTCAGCCTCATCGGCACATTCACGTTCTTGTCGATTTGGCTCTGCTTTTAACCAAGCGTAATAGCCGCTACGACTTACATCTGCAACATCACATAGATAGGCCGTTAAGCCTTGCAATTGATGCTTACGAATCGTCATCTCAATAAGCTCAAAGGCCTCAGCAGGTGTTAGCGTTCGCGCTTCACCTGCCTTTCTAGAGCATCGAGCTTTTTTAAAAATTCTTTCTCCACTTCTAAGAGCTTAATTTTCGCCTCAGCACGTCTAAGCTTCTCTTCTGTGCTTAACTCCTTGGATGGGGGCCTGCCTGTACTTGCTTTACCTCTGCGGTCCATCAGTAATCCCTCCTCTCCGTAGGTATCATCGATTGCTCTCCAACGTTTTAAACACTTCTTCGGCTTTTCTACTCCGATCATTTTAATGTCAAAACCAGCTTCAAGGAAAATCTGCATAGGTCATATAACCATTCTTGTGCATTTGAACGGCCTGCAGCTTAAATTCAGGTTTATATGTTATTGCTTTTTCGGATACATGGACAATATTAGGATTTGCTTCAAGTATTCTTATTTGAGTTGTTGTGAAAAGATGTTTTGACATGTTGTTAGCTTCCCTCATTCACTGTAGTATTGTTTATTAAAACACAAAAACCCAAAAGACGGGCACTTTTTTCAAAGTGTCTATCTTTCGGGTCACAGTTCACCCAACGGAAAGAGGGCTGCTTTTTTATTAGATAAATGAACGAGAAACAATTACCAACAAAATGAAAAGTACAAGAATCACTCCAGTAGATGTAAAAAATCCACCGCAGCTACAGCTACCTACACCACCAATTCCTCCAACTCCAAGTCCCATGGTTTCAGCCTCCTTTCGTTAACATTCTGTATATTATGAACAGATCGAGTTAAAAGATTGGACTTTCCAAAAATTAGACACTTTCAAGGGAAATATGTCGTTCCAATTTTGATAGAATTTCATATGATATGATGTGGATTATTCTCCAAGTAATTCCACATCCCATAGTTCTCCTTCTAAATAGATGGTTGCATTTATTGCACCATCTATTGTTATTAAGGCTAAGGAAAATTTTCCTGATCATAACAACAAAAAAGCCCTCTTTCCTTCTGATAGATCATTTGTCAAAACATCAGTTGTATTAATGTTTTGATGTTTCTTTGTCAGGCCTGCATTTAACATCATTCCGTTGAATATCAATAATTTTGTATCAATATTTAATGAGGAGTGATTTTCATGATAACATTAAAAAAAATGCTTCTATCCATGTTGATTTCATGGACATTGATGCTAACTTTTAGTGTGATTCCAGCAGCAGCAGCAACAACTGGCAAGACCGAAGTTGATCTTAACTACGATGTTTATATGAAGTTAGAAGGCATTGAAGGTGAGGCAACAGTTGAAAAATTTGAAAAGTGGATTGTACTCTCTGATATTCATTTTGAAGTTTCTAATACCTCATCAAACTCAAGCGGAGGTGGCGGTGCTTCTGGAAAACCCACAGTCAAAGAGTTTATGGTCATTAAACAATTCGATTCCTCATCAGTACCTTTATTTCTGAATACTTTAACCGGCAAACATATGAAAAATGGAAAAATTGTATTCGTATCCCGTGGTGATTCCCCCACTCCTTTATTGACTATAGAATTAAGCGATGTGGTTGTATCCAACTATGACTTTAACAATACAAATGAAACCATTAGTTTGGAGTTTAATAAGATTCAGTTAAGTTACTCTACAACTGATGAAAAGGGCAACAAAACTCCTCTAATTAATGGCGGTTTTGATTTCAAACAGAATAAAGTGCAATAATAAAAGAATAATCCCTGCCTTTTTGTAGGTCTGGGATTATTTTTATTATTTTTAAGTGATTCCGAGTTCCCCCAGGATCAGTCTATTAGCAGTAGTTCAACTAAACTTTCACACACAACAGCTTTGGACAAACCTGCTTCAGTCCATCCTATTTACCCCAATCATAACCTTTGCATTTTTCCGGCTGCTTAGATGACTTTTTTCAACTATTCTCTTTAATTCCTCCCGACTTCCTTCCCTGTTACGTAATGAGTGATAACACAATGAGATACTTTAACGATAGCCTCCCGGCCTGTATACCGTTTTTCATCAGGACTGTATTCCTTCAGGACAAGGATGTCACCTACGGCGTAGCCTCTGTCACCCTTGCGGATTTCGACCATTTTGCGCTTGTCCCTGCTTGGTGTTATTTCATCCTGGAAGTTGCTCCGACCAAATGTTCAAAGTGTGTTTTTGATTCATTTTGAACCCTCCCATGTATTTCCGTTTTTAAACTTTTTTTATTACGTGTTATAATTAAAGAAAATGTGGAGGCTCTACCCTAGATGACTAAGTATCAAAATTTTCTTAACAAACTAAATAAAGAACTTGAATCTGATAATGAGAGCTTGGCCATACATATTTGGAGTACAGATTCTTTTCTTAAAAGAATGGACCCTGCACAGGTTGAAGATTGGAAAGAACAGTTTATTATGGATATTGCCCAAACGAAAAGAGATAAAAGTTAAATCCTCGTCTGACTTATGACCTACTCGTTTCCAACCTTGCCGAAGGCGGCAGCCGTATAGGGGCTTCCCCTATAGATGGATACCTGGATAGAATGGATATCAAGCCTCTTTTCGAATAACCTTCACTGTGCCTGTTTCTCGCCGTACAATCACTAATTCTGATGTTGTATCCCTTTCTACTAACCAGTTAGCCAGATTCCAGCCGGCTTCTTTAAAAGGCGAGTCGGCTGCATTTGCTTTTTCATTAGCTCGTTCTCCCTCCTTATAATTGGGAGGAGCAGCTTACGCCGCCCTGTCTTTCCCCTTCATTGTCTCTTTCACTTTCTTTTTGTATTTATTTCAAGCCGTTTGCAGTGTCGTTGATGGGATTTTCAAACTCTGTGCAATTTCCATCCACGTCTCTCCGGCCTTTTTACGTTTCAGCAGCCCTGGGAAGTCAAATTGAATATCTTCAAAGGACAGGCTATTCTTCAAGATAACTCCCTCAACATCCTCCGGATCACTGCCTGCAGCTTGTCCAGAACCCGAATTTTCCTTGGATTGCTCTGAATCTCCCCTAATAAGTTGGATTTTCTTCAAAACTTAGAACATGGAAAAAAACATTGCTGTTTTCATATTTATAAAGTAACTTTAACAAGTAACATAGAAGAAATTATATAAAAATGGGGTCGAAATTATTGAAAATTATTAAATTTTTGTTTCTTGCAATGTGTGGCAGTGTGCTTTATTACTTATTTCTCGGGGGATCGTTCATTGGTCTTTATAATCGATTAATGCAACTTATCCTCGTGTAATTAGCAAACACCAGAATGCTGTGCTCATATAAATATAAATAGAGGAAATGAGCACAGTACTTTCAAATCGACTGCCCGATCGACCATGGGAAAAAGAAAAAGCACCGGTTAAGGTGCTTAATAATATTCTTAAAAAGTAAATAGTAAGCAATGTAAGCCAGTTCATTCGGTGATACATTAGATGTCCTTTTCGATTTTTATTTTCTGCTATTTCTCCTTAATGTCGTCATCAAATTACGAATCCTATCGCAATGTATTCTAATTTCACCATTAATCAACCCCATATAACAAAAGTTCCTGATGCATTATTTATTCGAGAGCCGACAATAAAATCAAATTCCAATCTGATAAATCACTAGTACTGAATAAAGTTCTAGCGTACCATCATTGCTTTTACTGTTTTTATCTAAACAAACAGCACTGCTGTATTTAATATCAATTATCTCGCCTCCATTTAATTCTAAGTCATCCAAAAATTCATTTAATTCATTCTCGAGTAGTCCTTCTTGATAATGTGCAAGTAACCTAGCTTTGGTTTTCAAACGTGACACCTCCGTGATTTAATAATTATTTATACGCAAAGAAAAACAGCCTATTCCAATAGAACAAGCTGATATTTTTCGCATCTTAAATTTCATAATTGGCGCTATGATATAAAGTCATCCGTTGTGCCATAGATCTTATAAATTATTTTGGTTCCAAAATCCCAATTTTTCGATAAATTAATCGTCCTTCCCCTTGGTATATCACTAATATTTGTGCTAAGTTCATCGAAATTTTTCTAAATTTCATCTACTACCTGTTTTTGCTCAGCTTTCATCATAGTGTAAAAAATTAAAGAAAAAAATCAATAAAAAGAGTGCATTATAAAAATGGAACCTTCAAGCTCGCAAGGATCATCCATTTCTTTCGTTTTGAACAGATTTGGATTGTGTTTTATGTTAAAATATGGAGTATCATGCAAGAAACGGAGTTGAATTATGGATGACATCCGAAAAAGGGCATATAAAGCACTGAACTATCAAGCCTTATTAGATATAAAGAACAGTGGCAGTTTCAACGAGGACAGCTTTTATAGAATTTTTCGAATTGCACATGCATTCCATAATCTTGCAGAATATATAGTTCAAGATTTTGAAGGATTCGATGAGGAAATCTTCTGGAGCACAATAGACTCATTGGAAATTCAGTTTGGGATGTATCACTACAGAAAACTTTTTGATGACGCCTTCAATAATTGTTGATAACTCTGCATCACTAAGACCATTTCTAACGTAACGGCTTAAAGAGGAGCTGGAGTTTAGTCTCTTAAAAGTAAAAAGCTGAAGGTAAATAATAGTAAATAATACACCGGAGAACGGGGCCTAATAACAACACATGGTTCCGTTTCTTGCGTTATTGAACTGGCAGGATAGTGAAATTGAAACCGAAACTTAGTGGACCAGTATGCTAAACGCTGAACAGTATTTAAAACGGAGTGAGTTATAGATGAGAAATCAAAAAAAACAAGCAAACCAATTCAACCGGGAAGGTATTGAATTAGCCCAACAGTCTAAATTTGAAGAGGCACTTTCATACTTTCAACAAGCGTTATATTTGGATCCAAAAAATGCAACGATATACTACAACATAGCGAATACACTAGCTAGATTAGAGCGTCATGATGAAGCAATTATTTATTTCGACAAAGCTTTAGAATTAAAACCGAACAACTTAAATTGTATTTATAATATGGCTAATTCTTTGTCGTCTCAGGGAAAGTCGATTGAAGCCATTACTTTGTATAATCAAGTCATAAATCTTAACCCTCTTTTTAGCTCCGCGTACTATAACAAAGCTAATGAACTTAAGAAGCTTAAAAAATACAGGGAATCTTTAGAAGCTTATGATAAAGCGATAGAAGCAGAGCCTAACCATTCATCTGCCCATCTAAATAAAGCGATTGTATTGAAAAAATTAAAATTAGATAATGCAGCAATTGAAAGCTATTATAAATGCATTGAAATTGACCCTTACAAGGAAGAAGCTCATTACAATTTAGGGAGCCTATTGTACTACCAAGGATTGTTTGAACAGGCATTACAACATTATGATAAGGCTATTGAAATAAATTCAAGCGATTTAGAATTTTACTACAACAAGGGCGTTGTGCTGACAAAAATGGGTAATATTCAAGAAGCAGAACGATCATTTAAAATGTACAGAAAGTTACTCGCAAAGCAGAATAAGACGGTTAGGGACAATTGAAGTAATGGGACACTTTACTTCCCTCGGTATTAAGAGGTTTACTCACGTTCAACAACGATTAAGCGCCCTTCTATCGCAACGGCTGGAAGAGGAATTGGAGACGTTCCGTTGTTAAAGGTAACGAAGATTAAAGAAAAAACAGAACCTAATTATGATAATATTAGGTAAATAGTGTGTTAAGGGTGATCGCATTGGAGGTATTTGTTTTTAAGACAGAAGATTTAGCTAAGAAATTCTGTGAATCTATTGTTCAGAAAATGAGTGATAGCTTTAGTATCTCCAAAGAAGAAGCGATTGGAAGACTTAATAAAAGATGGATTAATGTTGAATGTATTACTAACGATGATATAATATTCCATGAAACTGATGATTTTTGGGCGTATGACATTTATTATGGTCATAACTCAAGATGGTGGGCGAGAAAAAATGATGATTTATTAATGCCGTTACCATACCCTTAATAAAGAACCACAATGCATAATCGTATTGTGTTTTTTTGTTATTCCCCTCCTTTCTGCTACGCTAGCTTGATGTTATTTATGAAATGATGAAAAGATAATGAAATATTTGAACCAAACCAGCATGCTGAATGATTTAATTGGTCGTAATTGGAAATCCAACTCAAAAAACTGCTTGGAATAAATGCTAAGCTTTTACACTTATATCAACAACAATTAAGACACTCTAAAACAGTAGCGGGAAGAGGAAGTGAGAGACGTTTCGGTTACTCAAGGAGAAAAAGATGAAAGAAAAGCATAACAACAATTCATAAAACCACAAGAACCACTTCTGACTAACAATTGAATATTAGGAGGCAAAAATGGAGAACAGTTACCCACAGTATATTACAAAAGAAGCAATTGAAATGCTTGACGAGAAATTGAATTTAGCGGTCAGGGATAAGTACTCTCAAGATTGGCAATACGAGGTATCAGATCCTTCGAGAGTGTCTGAATTTATTTTGTTTTATGAAGATGCTATATTAAATAATGAAGAAAAATTTGCTTTGATGTCATTGATAATATCCTCATTAGACGATGCTTTAGAAGAAGGATATGAAATTAGTGGTTTATGGGGAAAAATTAGTCATCATCTTGTAAATGAAATAAAAATTCATTATAATACTATTCAATATTGGGCATTGCTGGAAGAAGATTTAGATAATTGTTTTGCAGTAACACCCCTGATTCGAGATGTAGCTAAGAAATATTTACTATAATTTCCAAGAAATCAACAATTCCTAAATGCAATTTATCTAATATTAAAGAACTTGAAGAAACTATTATCCAATCCCCATCACTTCTTGGTTAAAAATTTCAAGCCAAATTATAAACTAGTCTTTTACCACAATGCGACTAATCCTCTCCTTGTATTTTTCATTTTTATCGTCCCCAAGGTGGCAAGTTCATAAGAACCCACCCAGTTCCGAATGAATTACTGCATAATACAAATATGAACTTATCCTTTTGGTGTGGTTTCTTTACTAAGCGTATCTTATTTTGACTCTTTGTAACTCTTTAAATGGGTTCTTCACCAAATAATAGGATTGCCCATTCAAACTTCCTCATTTCTTTACTAATCCTTTTTTATAGGCTCAATCCTCATATCCCCAATGACACAACCCCACTAAAAAAGAATTGAAATTTTTCGCCAACTCAAAAGTTGTTCCACCGTCACTCTCAATGTATATTACAGGCGGTTCTTCTTTCCGATCCCGGTAATCTAATGCAATCCACCAATGTCCATCACCTGAAATCAATACAACATGCTTCGGCCATAGAGGTCTACTTCCTTTCATAAAAAATGCTCTTTCATTTCGCAAAGCCAATCGTTATGTCCCCATCATGATAAAATTCAATTACTACACTATTTTCAAGACAAAAAACAAATTGGTCTGTACCCACACGCATCACGCCATCAACATACTGTATTATTCTCCCTAACTTTGCTTTAAGACAAGGTGAGTCACTGTAGCCCCAAAGTATAAAAAAGTAAGTGTCATTTCCGTCAAGTTCTTTTCCAAGAATATTAATAATTTCGGTAGGACTATTCACTTTTATTTTTCGTTCAACCTTGCTCCAATCAATTCTCCCCCATGAAGCTAAAGGAAAGATACTTACTAGTTCATGCATTATCATTCTTCCAGATTCTTCTGACAAGACAATAGTAGCATCACCTAGCGATTCGACACATTCGTTAAACAATTCGCTATATTTGTGGGTCTTTTTAAGCTTATCTTTGTTTTTCTGTAGAAGTTGTTGTAATCTCCATTTTCTCTTTTCTTTATCATTCATTTAGATTCACCACTTAGATAAGATAGTGCATTCATCATTCATAAACTTTACCAGCATACATGATTTGAGCAAGGCTTTTCCAATTAGGCTCGTTTGGCAATGACGTAGTATCAGTTATCCAAGCTTCAATAGATTCTAAATAGTGCTCAAGAGTGATGTTCTCCCATTCGTCGTTATTCGTTTGTAAGTCATTTCTTAATACTTGAATAAAAATCATTAGGTCATCTTTTGTTTTCACAGCATCGCATTGTTCATACAGATTCATGGCATGTAGTCCCTCTTTCAACATTAAAATCATATTTCTTTTATCAACCTTTAGCTACTGCCGACAATGAAATAATCCTGTACAGTAAAAGCCATGTTTTATTCACATTTAATTAAATCATGCTGGCACCCATCATTGGGGTCATCAATGAGAATCCAATCTTTTTCATTTATATTAAACTGTTCTATGCAGTAATCGCTAGCGTCCTGTATGCCTTCATACCATTGGTCTGCGGAGCATGATTTATCTTCATCTGTATTATATAAAAAGACAACCACCCCTTCGTTTGACTCATATATCATTACCTTTTTTACACTGTCTACCGGCTTTTCAAGAACCACGTATTTCCTCATAGGGAACCCCTTTAGAAAAAAAATGCTCTTCGTTCAGTCACTTGCAACGTGAATCTGTTCAACATATAGATCGCTTAGAGAACTAATAAGTATGTCTAGCTCTTCACGCCGCTGATGAATTAATGGCTTCATTTGCTCCAAGTCAAATAGAAATCCATTAATACCACTCCTGTCGAAGGTAACGTCTGTTTTGTAGTAATCTTTTAATTCCCTTAAGAATTGGTAACTCTCCCATTCACTTGTCTTCAAATAAATTGCTTCATGTAAAGAGTAAGATATTTCTATAACCCCCAATCGCTCACTCAGTCTTCCGTACATAACTATATCAAATCCCATTCGCATCTACTCCATCAATAAAATCGTGCTTTCCTGATACCTTGAGAACTCCAATACTGCTGATCTTGTTTACTATTAATTCTGCAAATTGTCCACCAAAGTACCTCAATCCATCTAACCTTTTCCAATAAAATCAATTCTTTCAACAAGATATAGAGGTCCATGTTTTATTGATTCGCCGAATCATAAGCGTCACCTAATGATTCAAAATCATCCTTTAACCAATACCAACTATGTCCACTGTTCTCAATTAATTGAATAAGTAGATGTGTGAACGAATGAGCAATAACTGGACAATCACCAACCACTCCATGCCTATCCCAAAAGCTATCATAACATTTTCCTAGTCTTTCTTTATGAAGGTCAATGGTAAGATAATCACCGTTATTGTCACTTCCAATTATGTACCAACCTGAAGAAATATCATCTTCGCATCTATCACCAACAATAACTGGATTAGCTAACACAAACTCTTTTGGAGAAACAATGGAAATCGAATGATCACTTTTTGTAAAAAACTTTCCCCCTCCGCAAAGTTGATAAAAACTAGTCAAATCAGAAGGCAAAGCAACTCCTCCTTCTAAAAATGGAAGCCCACTTGGTGAATAAATAACATTATCAGGCATTGTTTTCAGTTTTTTTACCAAGAATTCAATGTTCATCTTCCAATGTCCCCCACTATTTTTGAAACAACTAACCGATAATATCTTCACTGCAATCTTTTAACTACAACATCCATCCTAAAAGAATGACAGGCATAATGAAAATAACCACAGCAAAATACGTTAAACGTCCTGCCACTACAATACTTGTATGGAAATTTCTATGTTATGCAAAAAATAAAAAACACGAAAACATCATAAAAAATCACTAAATGAATTGTAGTTCTTTTCCTGGATCCTACAAGGTGCCACCGAATAAATACATAAGGTTTACTACTCGTATACTAATCAACATTACGTAATCAAATCTCACCGCCTACCACATTATACCATATCCTGGAATTCATAAGACATAACTCACTTCAGATGGAGTGGTTTCATTAATATAACTTCTGGCGTGTAATATAATCCACTAAAGAAGGGAAATCCCCAGCAACTATCGAAGATACGAAGCACCTGACAAAGAGCTTCAATCTATACCTACCCTACCACAGGAGGTTGAAGTCGCATGGGGAAATCCTCAAATATTCAAGGCTTAAAGGGAACAAAGTTCAGTCAACTACTACGGGGTGTTAACCTGGAACAAGTCCTCATCGTAGCAATCGATGCGGCCAAGCTTCACCAAAAAGCCCTGATCTGCAATTATTTCGGTGACATCATTGAGAAACCCTTCTTTTTCTCGGTAAGTGATGCGGGAATGAAGCTGCTGTATCGCAAAATTGAACAGGCCATCACCTTTACGGGAGCTGTTCGTCTGCTTCTTGGCATTGAAGCTACTGGCCATTACTATGAGGATATCGTCAGACAGATGGCACTACATGGTTACCATGTGCAAATCCTCAATGCCTACACCACCTTTGAAGAGCGTTCAAGTGCCCTGAGTTGGTGCAAGACAGACGACCTGGATTTGGTGTCCATTGCCCACGCTCTCAAGAACAACAAGGCGACAGAATCCCGCTTGGTTGAAGGCGTTCAGCGGCATCTTCGCGTACTAACTCGAGCACGTCGCTCAGAGATCCGCAAACGTTCTACACTGCGAATCGAGATACGTACGCTCATGGATATGATCTGGCGCGAATTTCAATGCTATGCTAAGCATCAGGATGGGCGAGCTCACAAAGTGAAGGTTTTC
>NZ_JANQBD010000041.1 GCF_024722015.1 Paenibacillus radicis (ex Xue et al. 2023)
TTTTACAACCGTAAGAGAATTCATGGTTCTTTGGGCTATGTTTCACCGGATCAATACGAGGCCATGTATTACAAAAAGGTTGTGTGATATCTCTTATTTGAGTGTCTACTTTCTTGACAGAGATCCAAAACTCAAGTTAATCTAACTGAATATCCTGTATGAAGACTAAATGCGCCGAAATAACAGGACTAATTCCAGATAAAACCCATACAAGGCTCAAAATAACTTAAATAGATGGAGCATTTCCTGTTATTTAATACCTGATAGACAGATACAGATAGAAATACAAATACAGATCAAATACAAATAAGGTCCCAAACTTTATTTTCAGTTTATAGCTTGTTTCTACACCAATTACTTGATAGTAGACGAAATCCGCTAAAAACACTGTCGTATTTTGGTGCAGCAGAGAAAATGATAGAACTAGTCCCAAATACCTGCGCAATTTAAATAGAATTTTGCCTTCGCCTAGGGCAAAAGCAAAAATAAAGCCGGCTTACATCCCTTATCGGGATGAAAACCGGCTTTATTTCAACATCTTACCCATGCGCCGCGCCGCTTCCATCAGCACTGGCGCATGCGCCTTCATCTTCTCCAACGTTAATCGGTTGGAGGGACCGCTCACTGCAAGCGCGGCTACCAGCCGATGCGAGCCGTTCAAGATCGGCACCGCCACGGCAGCGGCGCCAGGCTCACGCTCCTCGACGCTCGTCGCGTAGCCCAGCGTCTTCGCCTCAGCGAGCTGCTGCATAAAGGAGCTGCGCTCCAGCCCCTGCGGCCAAGCAGGGCCTTCCGTCAGCACCTCCTGCACCTCCTCCTCGGCGAAGGCTACAAGGATCTTGCTCGATGCGCCAACGTACAACGGCATCCTCGCCCCAATAGGCGCAACACGTCGGATAGCCTGGTTGCTCTGTACGGCTTGTACACGGACACGCTCCAAGCCGTCTCGCACGTATAAGCTAATCGTCTCATCAAGCTGATCGCGCAGCCCCTCCATGTCCGGCAGTAAAATCTGCGCAGGATCATCACTATGGGTCAAATTAGCCGATAGCTCCCAAATACGGAAGCCCAGCCGATATTTATCCGATGAAAGATCCCTCAGAACGAAGCCTTTACCCTCCAACGAAGCAAGCAGCCTATGCACTGTACTTTTATGAAGCGATACCCTTGCCGAAATTTCAGTTAAGCTTATATCTGAAGAATCGGTAAAACAAAGTAAAATATCTAAAGCGCGTTCTACCGCGCGAACCGTCAGCTTACCATCTTCCATCGACATTTCCTCCAGCAATCAGTTTCACTTGATGAAACTCAGTTACATATAGTATAACTCATGCCAATAACACCGTAAAGGAATATTATTTAAAACTATCCGGCCTCTTTTGATTCTTCAACAATCATTATGTTCAGGTAGAAAATAATGGCCCAGCTGCTCCATTTATCCTTTTCTGAAACACTCTCTGTTACAGTTAGATTACAGCCAGTTTACATTTTTCGCGGAGGATTGACGCACCTGCCGCCCACATCTTACTATAGAAATAAGAACATGGTTTTTATCCTTAACTAAGTCCCTCATTTTATTCATTACCCACTACCTATATATATTTTTAGACATCTAAGATCATGAGGAGGGATCCCGATGGAACCGGAAACACTTACTTCTATCCCGCTCCATACAGCACAAACCCAGATTGAAAACGTTATCATTAAACCCTCCATTGCCCGTCGCAGAATCAAACAGCTGCTTATTGCAATGATCTCATTTATGCTGCTCTGCTTCAGTCTAATCCTGGGATTTCATGCTTACATTGCCTGGACCTTAGCACGGCCGCATATTGACCCGCTTCGTTCCAACCCAGCCTTATCATTTGGAGCAGCGTATGAAAATATTCAGTTCCCAAGCTTGAATGGCAGCTCGAATCTATCCGGCTGGTTCATCCCTTCTGAAACCTTGGCTGAGAAAAGTAAAACGATTGTATTCTCACATGGCTACGGCGGAAATCGCGAAGAAATATGGGTTCCCCTGTACAGTCTGGCCAAGGAATTGCATAAGCAAAACTACAATGTCCTCATGTTCGATTATGGTTATGTTCAGCCGAAGGAGAGCGTAACCGGCGGTATTCGCGAATCTCAAGAACTACTTGGCGCTATCAAATATGCGAAAGAACATGGATCAGGGGAAGTTTATGTTTGGGGTTTCTCTATGGGAGCAGGAACAGCGCTGCAAGCCGCCCTTCAAACTGAAGATATTGACGGTATGATATTAGACAGCACATTCATTCTTGAACCGGATACTCTCTACCATAACATGATTCAGGTGGCGAATTTACCTAAGTTTCCTTCCCAACCACTTGTCCATTTGTTCTTCCCGCTCCTCAATGGGGTCAGCTTGAACCAGATTCCTTATGATAAAGTAAAAGAAGCCAAATACAGCATGCCAATCTTTTTCATTCACAGTAAAAACGATGAACGGGCCCCCTTCGAAATGGCACAGGAGGTATTCCGCAATCAGCCTGACAATTCCGGTTCACAGCTATGGCTGCTGACTAAAGAAAGACATGAACTGATTTTTAAAGGCAATAAAAAAGACTACTTATCCTTAACGATGGGATTTTTGAATGGATTATCTGCCACACCATCCAGCAGCATGGCACAAGCCAATTAAGCAGCCATTCTCTCTAATGTAAACCAAGCAAAAAAAGATCACCCTTCCAAGTGGAGAGTGATCTTTTTGCTGTTTCCAACACTTACTTCAACTTCATCGTAGGGATTAGCTCCGAGAAAAATTTGAATTGATCCTCGGCATACTTCGTATACTCGGCAGGTGCTTTGTAGGATAGTGTAAATCCACGCTCGGCTGCGAATTTTTTGAAGGCTTCCGAATTAACCGCTTCCTTCAAAGCGTCAGCTAATACAGCTTTAACGTCTTCCGGTGTACCCTTTGGTAGCACAAATCCACCCCAGCCCGCTATCTGTACATCAATTCCTTTTTCTTTCAACGTTGGAACGTCCGGAAAGTTTTTATCGCGTTGGTTGTCCATAATTGCAAGCACTTTCACTTTTTTGGACTCAATTGCACTTTTCACTTCCCCCGTGCTAACCGTTACCGCATCCAAGTGGCCACCCATCAAAGCCGTTACCGCAGGAGCCGCTCCGTCAAAAGGGATATCACTAAAAGTTACACCTGCTTTAGTTGCAAATGCTGTTGATGCCACATGCCAAATTGAACCAGCTCCGGAATTTCCTACTTTAATTTTGCCCGGATTCTTTTTGGCGAATTCGATAAACTCTTCCACCGTATTGTAAGGAGCGTTAGCTGTAACCGTTAATGCTGCCGGAATTACGGTTGCTTGTGCCAGCATGTCAAACTTGCTTGGTTCCAGATCAGAAAGCCCCAAAGCTTTATGCATTACGAGCTCAACAGGAGCATAACTGAGTGTATAACCGTCTTTTGGACTTGCTTGTACATAGGATAAGCCTACACCGCCGGTACCGCCTGATTTATTTATAACCACAACGGGTTTCTTTAATTTTTCTTCCATACCTTTAGCAATAATACGAGCTGTGCTGTCCGATGCGCCTCCAGGAGCAAATGGAACTACTAACGTAATTTCCTTCTCAGGAAATGCCGCCTTTTTCGGTTGATCTTTTGCTTGCCCGCCTGCCGCTCCTCCTGTAGCCGCTCCCCCTTGTGCGCCGCATCCTCCCAATAATAATGCCAATGATAAGCTTGCACCCAAAATTGCTTTTTTCATATTGAATTTCCCCCATCGTGAATTAAATTTAATTTAAGATTTATCTTACATTTCGACATCTCCGGCAAACTTGGACTTCCTGTTCTTTATTTCCGCTGTAACACTAAAAATTAACACAATGAAAGCCAGTATCAGCAAGGTTGCAGAAATGGGGCGGGTGAAAAATTGAAGAAGATCTCCCTCAAATAGCTTGTACGATTGGAGCAAGGAGCTTTCCATCAGCTTGCTTAACACAAACGTCAACACGATTGGAGCCATCGGAATATCCAGCTTTTTCATCACATAACCTACAATACCGAATACAAACATAACTCCGACATCCCATAGATCATTATTGACGGTATAGGCACCTAACACCGATATAATAAGAATAACCGGATATAGAAGCTTGGGCGGTACCATTGCGATTTTGGCCCACATGCCCGCCATTGGCAGATTCATAAATAGGAGAAATAAATTGCCTATAAACATACTGGCGATAATAGCCCAAACGAAATTCGGGTTAGTCTGGAACAGTACAGGCCCTGGAGTCAAACCATGCATAATGAATGCACCTAATAAAATGGCAATGGTCGGCGAGCTCGGAATGCCCAAGGTGAACAACGGTATAAGGGCTGAGCCACAATAAGCGTTATTAGCCGTTTCTGGCCCAGCTACCCCCTCGATAGCACCTTTACCGAATCTCGATGGATCCTTGGCAATTTTCTTCTCCAATGAATAGGAAAGCATAGTAGGTATAACCGAATTTGTCCCCGGTATCAATCCTGTTATAAACCCAAGCACTGTTCCTCGACCGATGGAGTTGGCCGTCCCTTTCCACTCACTACGCTCGGGCAGCAGTCCCTTCACTTTGGCCGGTCTCTCCGAGGTCGCCAGGTTCTCCATACCGATCAAAATTTCTGAAAGACCGAACAGTCCCATAGCAACGGTTACTAAATCCAAGCCATTCAATAGAAACGGTTGATCAAAAGTAAACCGGATGGCTCCTGAAACCGGGTCCATCCCGATCAGGGATAATGTTAATCCGAGGAATGCCGCAATCATGCCTCGCACTAGCGATTTCCCCATCAAACCAATGACCATGATCAATCCAAAGGACATAAGAGAGAAAAATTCCGGTGGCCCAAACCGAAGGGCAAATTCCGCAAGCGCAGGGCCAATTAACGCCAAGCCGATAATAGAAACGGTTCCCCCGATAAATGAACCAATTCCCGCCACACCGAGAGCAACACCGGCTCTCCCTTGTTTAGCCAACGGATGTCCATCCAGGCAGGTAATAACAGAAGCCGCCTCGCCCGGAGTATTAATCAGCACCGATGTAATAGTGCCTCCGTACATACCGCCATAATAAATACCTGCAAGCATGATGATTGCGGATACAGGCTCCATCCCAAACGTGATGGGTATCAAGAGTGCGGTAGCCGTTGTAGGACCCAGCCCAGGCAGCACACCTACAAACATCCCTACGGTGACGCCAATTAAGCAATAGAGAAGATTCCAAAGTGTAAGCGCTGTCTCAAATCCCGCTATTAGTTGTGAAAAAGCATCCATCGTTTACACCTCACCATCCCCACACATTTACTGGAAGCGGAATACTGAACGCTGACTTAAATATCACAAACAAGAGGATGGATACTAAAAGAGAAATGCCTAGCGCTGAATACCACTTGTACTCACGAGCAAACAACATAAACAGCAATACAGTGCCTGCAGTAATAAAGCCGACATAATTGACAATAAGCATAAATACTACGACCGAAGCCAGGACGGAGAGAACATTCCCAAGTTCTCTCCCCTTTGGAAACACATCGGCAAAACGTATAACAACCTTTTTAATCGACTGCCATATGTAGATCAAGGAAAACAGCATAAGAATGGCAATCAACCATCTTGGAAACATTCCCGGCCCAGGTCCGAAATTTGTCTGATACTTCAGAGACAATGACTGCCAAAAAAGGACTGCAGCGAAAAGGAATACCGTAACACCTACCCACACTCCCGCATTTTGCTTACCCATTCCGATTCACTTCCTTTGACGATTATGCGAATAACTCGCTTGCCTCTTCATTTAACTCTTGCAACGCTGCTCCGAGGGCTTCTACTTCTTCGGGGGTCAGATCCAATTGCGGCGCCCTCATGAATCCGGCCTCAATTCCTCTTAATTTGAGAGCTTCTTTATAATAGGACATATTGCTTCCATTTTTCAGCAGTTCACAATATTTAATCGCAATACGCTGCATTTTTCTCGCTTTGATGATGTCATTTTCTATAAATGCGTTATAAACAGCTACAAAAGGCTCCGGATATGCACATGAAACACCTGACACCACACCATCACAACCCATGGCTAATCCCGGAAGAAATAATTTATCTGCACCAGGCACAACCGAAAACTTGCCTTCATTTACTGCTAGATACTCGTTAACACGCAAATAATCAGGATAGCTGTATTTAAAGCCAATTACGTTCTTGCAACGATCTGCGACACGCTGTGCCACTTCCGGTTTAATATCATTTCCAGCTAATTGGGGGATTCCATACAAGTACATCGGAAAGTTATCCGGCACACTCGAAGCTACATTGACAAAATAAGTTTCCAGCTCCTTATCATTTGCAAGGAAGAACACAGGGGAAACTACGCCGATACCGTCTGCGCCAATCTCATAAGCATGTTTCGAGAGGGCGATTGTATCTTCCTCATTCATAGCTCCTGTATGTATGTATACGGTTACACGTTTGTTCGCTTTTTTTACAACCGCTTCAGCAACTGCTTTTCTTTCTTCCACAGACATTCTCAGCATTTCGCCCGTTGTTCCAAGCGGATATAAACAGTGGACTCCTTTTGAAATCAGAAACTCGGCGATTTGTTCAACCTTCCCCAAATCCACCTTTCCATTCTCATCGAATGGAGTCACCATAGCTGTAGTCACACCGTATAAATGTTTCATTTTCTTCATCTCCTAGTTTTAGTGAGTCTCTCTTGCGACAGCATTGTGTTGCCTATTCAAATCCATTTTTTTCTTGACTTATTGAAAATCAATGACTCTTTTAGTATAACGTTTCATTAATTAAATAAGATTATTAAATTAATAAACAACCGTAATGGGGTATATCACTACCATTCCATGCCAGATAGGAATAACCTCCATCTAATTTAGTATAACGTTTCACTACATTTGTATTATAATTTGTTTCCCCTTACATTTCAATACTCAAAATACTAAAATAGTTCAGGGGAGGTTAACGCCAGCAGTAACCAATCTACTGTTGAGGTCTTGAACATGATCCTCGAATTAGCAGCTCTGGTCTTATAACAATTTGTTTGGGTTCAAATGATTCTGTCATGATGAGCCTATTTTTAAGAATAGCCGCCGCCTCGACTCCAATTCTTAATAAAGATTGAGTGATTAAGGTTAATGGAGGCTGCACAAGCTCCCATTGCGTGCTATCACCAAATGCAATGACAGAAATTTCCTCAGGTATTTTGAGTCCTTGTTCTTGTATAGCTTTAAGCATACCTACGGTCATTGTATTGTTACAGCAATAGATGGCTGTCGGTCTCTCAGGCAGCAGCAGCAATTCAATAGTTGCCTTATACGCCTCGTCGGCTTTAAATTTTCCAGCTACTATCAAAGACTTGTCTTTGGAGCATTCCAGCTTGTCTATGGCCGCGAGCGCACCTTCCAGTCTCTCTTTTCCGATTGAAATATTTTCTGTACCGTGTATGACGCCAATCCTTCTGTGACCCAAAGAATGCAAATAAGAAACAGCTTCGTATGATCCGTAATAATTATCATCAACAATAATATCACTCGTTATGCCGTCTACCTTCCTATCAACAATAACTACAGGTATCTTGTTGTTAATAACGGATTGGATCATATCGACGTTGCCGCCTGTGGGAACAAGAATCAATGCATCTACTCTCTGCTCCAATATTAGTTGAAGCACCTCACGTTCGGTAGTCACATCTTCATTATGGCTCATAATCAACATGTGATAATTCATGGATCGAACTCTATCCTCGATAACTTTGGCCAAAGACATCATATAAATATTAGAAATATCCGAAACAATAACTCCGATTTTGTTCGTCTTCAAAGCTTTTAAGCTTCTTGCGTTAGCATTTACCTGATAGTTTAGCCGTTCTATCGTATCCTGCACCTTTTTCTTAACTTCAACACTGACGTAGTCTTTATTATTTAAAACTTTCGAGACTGTCCCAATGGATACTCCCGCGCTTTTAGCAACATCTACTATTGTAGTTTTTTTCATAAAAAATCCTCCTGGCAATAACAAACACAATGACTAAGATTATGTTTTATTATAGTATATAGTCTTAGCATAGTTTTAGCCAAGGTTGCATCATAAAATAATAGACATACTTATTAAAGCATGCTTTTAGTCTAGATAATTAACAAAACCCTTTAAAAATAACGCTCCCACAGTAGCCCCCGGATCTTGAAGACCGATAGATCGCTCCATATATCTGCCCGCCCTACCGTGCTTGGATTGCATGGCAATTGTCTTTGTAACACCACCCTCAGCAGCCTCGTAGCCTTTGCAAATGATTTCTTTTAACGAAGCCTGTTCCCGATTGGCTAAGCTCATCGCTTCTGCAGCTGGTACTAATGCATCCAGTATCGTTTTATCGCCCACCTGCGCTTTACCTCTATCGCTTATTCCTTTAATCATAGCCTCGATAAACAGGATTAAATCCTCGCCCGATAATTCCGTCTTACCCGATAGCGCTTTGCCGCCTCTCAATAAAGCTGTTGAGAATAGAGTGCCCATCGTTGAGGCTACCGTTTCTCCCATAACAAGTGCACTTTTAATAAACAACCCGCTAATATCCTCATCTGCAATAGCTGGAATATTGGAGACGATTGCCTTAAACCCCTTGGACATCGTCAATCCGATATCGCCATCTCCCAATGCTCCATCAAGCCTGCATAATTCGTCTTTATTGTCATCCATGATCTTGCTTATTGTTTCTAAAATTTGAATCAAATCCGCTTTCTCAAGAAGCTCTTTCATCCTTATTCTCCTTTCAGCTTACTATTGCTAAATTTGCACGCGAAATGGGGTATTGAATGGAACATCAATCAGTTCTTGAAGCTCATCATCCAGATGCAGAATTGAAACGGAAAGTCCTGCCATCTCTAAAGATGTGGCAAATTCGCCAATATATCGGCTGTAAATCTCGATTCCATATCCTTCAAGCAAGGTATGAACAGCTTTGTAAACAATGTATAATTCCTCCAGTGGAGTCGCACCCAAACCATTGATCAGTACGGATACCTTCTGTCCTTTCTCAATCGGCATGTCCTGAAGAATCGAGGAAACCAGCGTTTGAGCGATTTCGTCGGCAGATTGAATGGTTCCGTGTTGGATGCCCGGCTCACCATGAATCCCCATCCCCACTTCCATCTCGCCTTCACCTATGTGGAACGTCGGATGTCCCACTGCAGGCAATATGCACGGACTTAGCGCCACGCCCATGGTACGAACTCTCGCATTAGCCTTTTCTGCAATTCTTTTAACCTCATCCAAATCAGCACCTGTCTCAGCTTTGGCTGCGGCAAGCTTATACAGATAGAACATCCCGGCGACACCACGCCGCTGCTGTTCATGATTCTTAGGCATAGAGGCAACGTCATCTGTTGCGACTACGCTCTCTACACGGATATTTTCCAAGTCAGCCAGTTCGGAAGCGGTATCAAAATTCATAACATCGCCGCCGTAATTACCGTAGATATACAGAACTCCCTTGCCCCCATGGATAGCACGAGTCGCATCCAGCATCTGGTTGGGGTTGGGCGATGCAAAAATATCACCTACAGCCACTCCGTCTAACATTCCTTTTCCTACGTAGCCCAAGAACAACGGAAGGTGTCCGGATCCGCCCCCGGTAGCAATAGCAACCTTACCTTGCACGGGCGCATCCGCTCTAACAAGAGCGCGATTATCTTTTCTAACGCTTTTTAATTGATCCGAATGAGCGAGCAGCAATCCTTCCAGCATTTCATCAACTACATTCTCGGGATCATTAATAAATTTCCTCATACTACTCATTCCTTTTCCTCCTATACATTTCTTGGTTAGTATAACGTTTCACTATTTTGGTGAAATCCATGACTACTCCACAGTTGTCTTAAAGCCGTACGAATTGTCTCACTTGTTGAACTACTATAAGAATAACCGTTCAACCCAGCTATTCCTCAAGGAATATCAGGTCGACCAGATTATCCTACACGAGTGTACAGAAACTCATACTTCCTATCAACAAACAAATATGGCAGTAGGTTTAGGATAACGTTTTACTACTTGATTATAAATTGCCGCTGTTTTTTTATCAACTTCTATTTCTGTTCAAAGTATAATTTACTGCTGCCACGAACCTTTTCTGTAATCGAGCATTAAAAAAAGGAAGAGGAAACAGGGCTGCAGCCGCCATATCGAAAACATGCTTTCAATGAATGGATCATTCAATAAAAACACGTCTTTCATGGCGGCCCTCTACATACCCCATATCCTTTTCCTCTGAGCACACTTCCCTGTATGCTGGATTGCCGATTAAATCTTACAAAGCCAGCTTCAATCCAGTCTGATCACCAACCTCAGCCTCGGTCATTAACACATCCTTGGCTAGTTGTGCCGGATCAACGATAAAAACTCGGATCTTGATGCAGAGTCCGTACGGAATAAACCGCGAACAGCGGATGTAACCGTCTTGCTGCCAGGCTTTTTAACTCCCCGAGCGCACATGCACAAATGTTCACCCTCTACAACGACCATGCAGCCGTGAGGAGACAGCTCTTGATCCAGGATGTCGGCAAGCTCCGAAGTGATTCGCTCTTGCACTTGCAGCCTGCGTGTGACCGCCTCAACGAGGCGAGCAAACTTGCTAAGTCCTGCAATTTTCCCGCTCGGTATATATCCAATATGAATTTTACCGAAAAAAGGAGCCATATGATGCTCACATTGACTGTAGTAGACGATGTCTTTGACAATAACCAGTTCCTCATGCTTTTCGTCAAACGCTACACCCAAAATATCCTTGTAGTCTGCTTCATAGCCAGCAAAAATTTCTTCGTACATCCGGGTAACTCTGGCCGGTGTATCCAATAAGCCTTCCCGGTCAACATCCTCACCGATCAGCCGCAATATCTCACGCACATGTCCTTCAATTAATGCGCGGTTTGCCTCAACGCTAGTGTTCTTATATTCTTTTGCCGGCATAACTTTACCTCCTAAGAGCCTCGCTCTGGCGAAACTCACTTCGTAAGCATTTTCTTAGTTTTGGCATAAGCTAAAAGCTGTAAACTCGCATCTATTAACGGAATTTTTGTTTTTTCATCATTTGTTGAGCTTTGTTTAACTGCTGCTTGTTCATGTTGTAGCCCATTTTTTTGGCCATCTCCTGAAGCATTGCCGGGTCGCTTTGCATTTTCTCAAGCTGTTTACGCAAATAGTACACTCCTGCAAAAAAACCGCCTACTGCACCAACAATCAAAGTTATAGCCGAAGTAATATATATCCACATGTTTGGATTCCACCCCATTCAATATTTATCATTGTATCATCATAGCAAATCAACGGTCCGCATTCAAACAGGTCTTTATTCCATTTCACTACGTTAAAACGTTATCAATGAATACGGTTGTCGACTTGGCAAGATCGACTTCCTTGACCTCCAGGTCAGTACCTGACTCCGCCTTTACAATTCGAACTACCGGACGACCCGGAAGTCCTCTGTGCTGTCCAACCACCACGCCGGTTTCCTTAGTGGACAACCGAACCGAAGCACCCGTTGGATAAACAGATACGGTTCTCAAGAAGTGAATTACAATCTCCCGATCCAATTGTGTGCCGGCCAGAGCCGTCATATGCTCGCAAGCTTCATGAGGAAGCATGCGCCGGCCAAGCGATAAATCGAACAGCAGGTTATCGTAAGTATTGGCAACCGCTGTGATCTTGGCATACAGGTGGATCTGATCCCCCTGCATCCCCCTTGGAAGCCCGGTGCCATCCACACACTCATGATGCTGAAAAGCTACGTGAGCGATCAGCAAGCTGAGCTCGCGTTTATTTTTCAGTACCTCAAATCCGCGCCAAGTATGATGCAGCTTAATATCATCTGCTTCGTCATCTGTGATTTTCTCAACCTTGCCTATATCGTGCAGCATAGCCCCTATCGCCAGCTCGCGCAATTGGGTAGCGGGGAGTTCCATCTGAATACCAATCATCACCGACATCATGCTTACATTAAGAGCATGGACATACATTTCGTTATCCTTGGTTCTAATGTCGGATAGCTGAACCAATACATCCTTGTTTCTCATAACTTCTTCCAGCAGACTGTCTATGCTGACATTCAGATTCTTGGTGTTAAAGTCCTTGCCAGAGCGAATAGAATCGAAAGTATCGCCCATCCGCTGTATTACAGCGCGCTTCGTCTCTTCAGAAATGATATCGACAATTTCAATATCCTCAAAAAGCGGGTCCTTAATATAAACCATTGTAACCCCGATGCGTTTTAATGTTGTGATCATATAAACCGTTAGCTGAACCCCTTCCGACAACAATATGGCGCCGTTACCGGAAAAAATCGTTCTTCCCAAATGCTGCCCCTGCTCGACATTATCAACGTGTACGTACCTCATCGGGTCCTCTCCTTAGAGCTTCTTTAGTCTAGATCTTGTAGCCTTCATGCTGCAGTAAAAAAGTTTTGACATTCAGTCCCCCGCCATACCCTACCAAGGACCCGTTTGCCCCTATAACACGATGACAGGGCACGATAATCGGGACAGGATTTTGGTTGTTAGCACCGCCAACAGCTCGAACAGCCTTAACGGAATCAACCGCTTGTCCAATATCCTTATAAGAACATACGACACCATAAGGGATACGACTCAACGCCTGCCACACCTTTACCTGAAAAGGAGTCCCTCTTAAATCCAGCTCCAGCTCAAACTGTGTTCGATCCCCAGCAAAATATTGCTGCAGCTGCTCTATTGCTTCCCTAAGCAACGGCATGTCCAACTGCCACTCATACGTTTGGAACCAACGCCCAGACCACTTTTGAAGCTTGGTCTCCACATCGGCAAATCGTCCAAACTCAACATGGCAAAGCCCTTTCTCGGTGGCACCAAGCACAAGCGGGCCAATGGGTGATTCCATTTCAATGTAGCTCATATGTGCCATAGGCCTTCTCCATCTCCTTACGCACGACCGCGTCCTGCTCTACCGCTAACCGCTCATTAAGCGCAGCCATCGCCAGTTCGCCTCCGATTCTTCCTAACGCCCATGAAGCTGCCGCACGAATCTCCGGCCGTTCATCCCGTTCCAAAAGCCTGATCAACGCGGATACTGCACTCTCATCGCGAAAATGTCCCAGAGCCAATATAGCATTGCGCTGAATCGGCTTTCTCCCCCGCCAAGCCGCAGAGCTTGAGCCGAACCGCTCCTTAAACTCACGATTGCTCATCTCAAGAAGGGGAAGGAGCAGAGGCTTGGCCTGCTCAGGATCAGGCTGCAGCTCAGGCTGATGCGTCCAGTTCTTCCCTTTATTCTTTGGACATACGATTTGGCATGTATCACAGCCATATAGCCGATTGCCAATCTTCTCTTTCATTATATCATCTTCGATATGACCTTTGGTTTGCGTAATGAATGAAATACAGTGCTGGGCATTAAGCTGTCCGGGACCTACCAGAGCTCCCGTCGGACAAGCGTCAATACATAATGTACAATCGCCGCAGCTTTCCGTTACTGGCGTATCGGGCTTTAGAGGGAGATTGGTAACCATTTCCCCCAAATAAACCCACGAGCCGTACTCCGGTGTAATGATGGAGCAATTCTTGCCGCTCCAGCCAATGCCCGCTCTCTCAGCAACAGCCCTGTCTACTAAGGCGCCGGTATCTACCATGCTTTCCATGCGAGCATCGGGAAGCCGCTCGCGTATCCAAGCCTCCAGCCGCTGCAATCTGCTTCTAAGCACATGGTGGTAGTCCATCCCCCAGGCCGACCGCGATAGAATGCCGCGGTAAGCCCCCTTCTCCGAACGCGGCGCGTCCTTAAGCTTGGACGGATAGGCTATAGCGATCGAGATGATAGACCTAGGTTCAGGCAAACTAAGCGCAGGGTCCGTCCTTTTGTCCAGATCGGGCTCCTCGAAGCCCGATTCAAAGCCCCGCTCACGGTGGCGAAGCAGTATATGCTTCAGTTCACCGAAAGGGTCAGCACTGGAGATCCCAATCTTATCGATGCCTAAATCTGCGGCGGCCTTCTGCATATCAACCTTCAACTGATCCCAATCTATGCTGCGCCATTCTGCTGCAGTCTCCGGCATTGCAAGTATCACCTCGCCTGTTTATAGCTCTCTAAAGTTTTTCAGCGGCCAGACGATCAAGTCAGCCCGCCCTTCCACCTGCTCCACCGACACAGCGCCGAAACTACGGCTGTCATAGCTAGCCTGGCGATGTCTGTTATCCCCCATAACAAACAAGCACCCCTGCTGAACGGTATAAGGATCGAAGCGCCCGTCCTCAATCAGAGAATCCGTGTAGGCCTCCTGTATTTCATCGCCGTTGATGAACAATTTTCCCTGCCGTATCGTCACTTCATCCCCTGCAATTGCAACGACACGCTTCACCAGATAAGGGTGGTCCGTCTCAATTCCTTCAGGCTCCTTTACAACAATAACATCCCCCCGCTGGGGAGGTCCTGTAAAACGTGCAGCTTTATTAATAAACAGCCATTCCCCTTCCTCCAGGGTAGGCTTCATGGAAGACCCCTTCACGGTAGAAAGATGGAAACCGTATTGATGAATGAGGATAACAATGAAAAGGGCTATCACTATCGATTTCATCCAATCCCATACCTCCGCTAAAAATCCGGTAGAGCTATCATCCATCACTTTTTCCTTGGCCAGCTCGTCATTCGATTTCCTCGGAGCAAAAAAATTCATGCTACGCCTCCGTCCCTCGACCTTTCCACTTTTCCCATTCACGAAAGTAGTAATGGATCCATTCCTCATGAAAGGGCGCACTGTTCTTCTCAATTCGTTTCAACAAGTCCCTTAAACCCTGCTTCACCTTGCTATCAACGATGCCCGGGTAGTGGTAACTTTGCTTGTGCCTCTCGTATTCCTCTTGATCAACGATGTGCACATCCCCGCTTGGCATCCGAATCACGTCCAAATCATAATCGATATAGGTCAGGACATTGCCTGTAACATAAGGCGGAGAAGCAATATTGCAATAATAACGCACACCGGATTCCTCCAGAAGAGCAACAACATTAAACCATTGCTTTGGAATGAAAAAAGAAATCCCCGGGATTCGGCTAACCCATTCTTTTCCATCCGCTTCTACAATTTTAGTCTGACAGTTGATGAAAACCTTCATCGCTTCAAATTTATGCTTTTCATGCAGCAGCGTATCGGGAACAAGTGCATTTTCGAGCCACATTCTATGCAGATGTCCATCATGCTTGAAGCTTTTTATTATATAGGAAGAAAAAGTCGACATAGAGGTCCAAACCCTTCTATTTTAACATGCCCACGTACTGCAATCACTGATTGGCAGTCTTTACCGATAGCAGCAAACGACAGACGCGTCTTCATTAAAAGGCCTGGATAAAGAAGCCCGTTCTTACTAGCATAAACTTATGCAGGACGGCTTTCAAGAGCCAAGACAATTCGATAAAACAAAAATTCCATGGATACTAAAAACAAGGGCCACTCTCTACACAAATTAATATTCACTGAACAACAAAAAAGCACAGCCTCTGCATGTGCGAGTTGGCTATGCTAGTCTAAGCACCTTATTCCGTATAGTCTTGATGCAGCTGTTAGCCGTTTACGATACTCAGGCGATGAGCCGTACGTGAAAAATCGGTAGCTTGATACCCAGCCGACTCATACACCGGTAAAATCATTTCGTTATGTACATCTACTGTAATCATAATCCGGCGTACTTTTCTTTGCACAAAACGTTGTCTCATGGACTCAATTAATGCTTTGCCGATCCCTCGGCGTTGAAATTGCTCGCTTACCGCAATGCGATAATAATAACCTTCGTGGTTGTCGATCGTTCCTACGATAACACCTACGATTTGTTCGTTTTCGATAGCGATAAGTACAAGCTCACTATCCCAGGAAAGTTGTCTTGCAAAAGCTTCCATAGTTTCCTCATAACAGGCCTCAGTCAACACATTGTTGAATAGCTCTGTAACGGAAACATAATCGGACAATTGGAAGGAACGAACAAGCATCTTCTGCATTCTCCCCGCAACTATAATTTTTATGCATTAAAATAAAATACGACAAATATCGCTATATTCCTGCTCAATTGTCTAAAAAAGTGTGAAAAACTTAACAATAATTTAAAATGCTCATGAAAGCGCTCTATATTAAGCGTTTACATTCATTTGTAGAAGGCTTTTTTGCTGTATTTCTTATATTTTTAGTATCAGCCGAGTAATTCCTAGGTATTTATACTTATTTTCATTTAGAAGGAACTGTTTTGCATAAAAATATCCAAGTAGTGATATTTTACTATAGGAGGTTGTCCACAAAGTCCCTTGTAATGCTGACACTTAAGGAGGTATATTCAAATGGCCAATGCAACAATCGACTCCGACATTCGGCGTATTCACGAGCTAAATGATGTAGAGTCCTCTGCCTGGACGAACGAGGAGCTTCACTATCACCAACGCGTAATGAGCGATCTGTCCCCTTGGCTTAATGCACAGGGAACAGCTATGCTGAGCCAGATCATTCAAGAAATTGTAAAAAGAGATTGAGCATTAAAGTTGCTTTGAAACATGATCAATCGGACACTTTATATACATACATGTTGCTTTTATATCAAAAATAAGGGATAATATGTATTGCAATTACATATCCATTAGGAGGGATTTACGAATGGCACATCAATTACCAGCTCTGCCTTATGCAAACAACGCTTTGGAACCTCACATCGACGAAACAACGATGATGATCCACCACGATCGTCACCACAACGCATATGTTACAAACCTGAATGCAGCTTTGGAGGCTTATCCTGAGCTTCAAGCTAAAAGCATCGAAGATTTGATCGCAGATCTTAACAGTATACCGGAAGGTATTCGTGCAGCTGTTCGTAACAATGGTGGCGGTCATGCTAACCACTCCTTGTTCTGGGAAATTATCGGACCTAACGGCGGCGGAGCACCAACAGGCGCTTTAGCTGATGCTATTGCTAGCGAGCTTGGCGGTTTTGACAAATTTAAAGAAGATTTGGCTAAAGCAGGCGCTACTCGTTTCGGAAGCGGCTGGGCTTGGCTTTCTGTAACTCCAGAAGGCAAACTTGTTGTAAGCAGCACTCCAAACCAAGACAGCCCGATTTCGGAAGGCAACACACCGATCCTCGGCTTGGACGTTTGGGAGCATGCCTACTACTTGAAATATCAAAACAAACGCCCTGACTACATTTCAGCGTTCTGGAACGTTGTAAATTGGTCTGAAGTTGGCAAACGTTACGATGCAGCTGTAAGCAAATAAGTTAAGAATTAGTAAAAATCAAAAACCCGGGATCCTTTGATCCCGGGTTTTTTTTGCCCAAAAATTAATTTACTTGCCCAAAATTTAACTAAAATGACGAAAATGGTCTTTTTTTATCCAAAATTGTTTCGAAAATCACAGAAATAAGTCCTATACTATGAAACAATGGGAAGTATGCTCACATGACTTATGACTCATAGCTTGTGACATAATAACTAGAGTATAAAGGCGGTTTGGTTCGATGAGACTAATTCCAATTTCGATGATACGTCCTGGCATGCGGCTCGGCAAGCCAATTATGTCAGAGGAAGGGCAAACATTGCTCGGCTATCAGGTAGAGCTTTCTCAGGGCCTGATTAATAAATTAAAGCAGATGGGCTACCAGCAGCTATATATTGAAGACAACCGGACCGATGATATTTATATCGAGGATGCTATCCGCGAAGAAACAAGAGCTGTTGTAAGAAGCCAATTGATCCGTACTTTCCAAATGCTGCAAAGCTCCAGAGCACTGACGGCAGGCGACAGAAATGCGCTTTCCAAAACTGCGCTGCAATGCATCGGGCAGGTTAATGATGACCTGCGGCTGCATACTCGCCCATCGGATGACACCATTATGCTCATGCTGATGAATCGGAGCAGCTTCTCTATCTTCGAGCACTTTTTCCAGAATGCACTCAATGTGTGCGTCTATGCCTCGAGAATCGGAATGATCGAAGGGTATAACCGGGAAGATTTGGAAGCGCTAAGTTTGGGTGCTATGCTTCACGATATCGGCAACACTCAAGTGCCTCAAAATCTTCTGCTCAAAGCATCCGCACTCACAACTGTGGAGTTCGAAGAAGTAAAAAAACATACCGAGCACGGCTTCAATCTACTGAAGGAAACCCCTGGCGTTCCGCTGCTTTCGGCTCATTGCGCCTTACAGCATCATGAGAAAATCAACGGTACAGGTTACCCTTTCGGACTGTCTGGAACCGGCGTACATCCCTTTGCCCAATGGGTGGGATTATTGGATGCGTATGATGCCATGACGAATCCTCGGCCTTATCGTGCATCATTACCTCCAGATCAAGCTATTGAAGTCCTTTTCACAGGAGCCGGTACGTTGTATGATATGAGTAAGGTGGAATTTTTCCGAAATAAGGTGGCTATTTATCCGGTCGGCCTCAGCGTTCGCTTAAGTACCGGCCAGTTGGGCATTGTGTCCAAAATCAACCCGACGTTCAAACAACGGCCTGTGGTTCGGATTTTGACAAATGAGCATGGCATGGACTTACGGCATCCGGAAGAGATTGATCTCTCGAAACACCTTCACATCATGATTTTTCGCATTGGGGAAGATGCACTGGTTCAATAAGTCCGGAAAAGAGATGAAGCTTTATGCGTAACCTTGTACCTTTATTACAGAATGTCCCGATTTTTCAAGATTTAACGACTGGTGAGTTGGAAGCCATTGCCCCATTGTTCGTAGAACGCACTTTCAAGAAAGGCACGATCTTATTTTTTGAAGCCGACTTGGGGGATGAGTTTTTTCTGATTGAATCAGGTGTCGTCAAAATTTATCGAATCGATTATGCAAAAGAAATTATTCTTGCTTTGTTCCGTGATGGTGATTTTTTCGGTGAGATGTCCCTGATCCAAAAAGGATTAACTCGCTCAGCCACTGCTGAAACTCTTGAGACAAGCACAATCTACACCTTGGTCCGCTCAGAATTTTACCAATTTCTAGAACGAACACCCAAGCTTAGCCTGAGACTACTCGAAGCAACTATGGAACGACTGCGCAAAGCCAATGAGCAAATCTACGACCTAACCTTTCTCGATGTCAGGATGCGTATCATTAAAGTCGTTCACCGATTGGCTGAGGAGCACGGTGTTATCAAGCAGGGCAATTTGATGATCAACATGAAGCTGACCCACCAACAGTTGGCTAACCTGGCCGGAACCGTTAGAGAATCAGTTACCAAGGTACTGCAGGAGCTGCAGGAGGATCAGATCATTACGATTCAGAAAAAGATGATTTACATTAATAATCTGGAAGCAATGAGAAAGCTGTTCCCCCCTCCTACCTCATGACATTTGCTTTTCTTGAAAATAGCGGTTCAACAGCTTTAAGAACACGTTAGGAAAAGCAAACTGCTCCATCATCGACGAATCCACCCATTGATAACGAGAAGGCATAAGCATGCCTGAGCTTGTAGACAGCACGGACGGCTCCAGGCTGCAAACAACGACCTGCATATCCCAATGTATGTGACTAAATGTGTGCTCGGCCTTCATAAACCAGCGTTCCGGGCACACACCTATCGTTTCTTCTGCCAGCTGATCCGTCAACAAGCTTATGGATGCCGGTATGGCTTGCAGAACGGTCTGCTCCTGGGCTTCATAAGTAAAAGGCACCTCTGCATGAGGCAGTTCCCACATTCGTGCAAGAAGTCCTTCCTGCGGCCGCTGCCGGATTAACACTTTACCGGCATTGTCACCGCTGCCTTCAATAATAGCTGCTATCCGGTATTCCGGACGAGGGGGCTTGGCCTTTTTCTTCACAGGCAGTTCTTCTTCCATACCTGCGTCTCTAGCCGAGCAATGCTCCATTACCGGACAGGTCAGGCAGTGAGGCGAACGGGGTGTACAGACCATTGCGCCCAGCTCCATCAGGGCCTGGTTGAAATCACCCGCTGCCCCTTCAGGAATAAGCTCCTTGGCCAGCTTTTCCATAATACTCCGCGTCTTGGGCTTCATAATATCTTCTTCGATGAGAAAGTAGCGCGACAGTACACGCATAACATTGCCGTCTACAGCCGGCTCCGGTTTGTTATAGGCTATACTTAGAACGGCCCCGGCCGTATAAGGGCCAACTCCCTTTAGCGTTGAAATTTCCTCAAGCGTATCTGGAACCTTACCGGCATACCGCTCCTGTACCTCCCGAATTGCCCCTTGCAGATTGCGGGCCCGCGAATAATAGCCTAGTCCCTCCCACAGCTTCAGCACATCTTCCTCAGGCGCGTCAGCCAATGACTCCATAGTCGGAAACCGTTCAATGAACCGGTGAAAATAAGGGATTACCGTATCAACGCGCGTTTGCTGCAGCATCACTTCAGATATCCAAATATAGTAAGGGTTACGGCTGCGGCGCCAAGGCAAGTCCCGGCGATGGCGGCGGTACCAGGTAAGCAGATGGGTTGAAAAGTAATGTTTTTGAATTGAGGTGTCCATTTGTTCTCCTTCATATGATAAAATAATCTGAAATTAACCCTCGAGGAGTGAGTCGAATGTTAACTCCCGGTGAGCTGGCGGCAAGATTGAATAAACTGGTTATTTCCATCCTGCTTGTCGGTCATCAAAAATGCAGCCCACAGTGGCATCAGATTCCTAGAGCGATTCAACATCATTCCATATGGCTAATCATTAAAGGTAAAGGTACATTTACAATAAACGGTACGCTTTACCCTGCTGAGCCTGGGAAGTTCTTTTGCTTCAGCCCGGGAATGGTAGTTGAGCGTCAGACCGATCCTGAGCAACCTCTCGAATACTACTTCCTCCGCTTTCATTATACGGAAACTTATGAAGAGAAGGAACAGTGGATTTATCGCAGCTCTGCGGACTCCCCATTCCCGCTTGATGGAATGTACACCGTAACGAATACCCCTCAGCTGATTTATTTATTCGAGCAGCTCGACCTGCTGTGGAAGCGCAGAGGCCATATGACCGTTATGCGGCGAAAAATATTGCTTCTGGAATTTTTCATGACCTTGATTCAAGATTTCCGGGCGCAAAAAATATCGGGAGACACAACGGCTGCCATCGAGCAGACTCAAGACTATATGATCGGACATTATCAAGAGTCGCTAACACTAGAAGGTCTGGCGCAATCAGCAGGTTTGAGCGTGAGCCATTATTCCAGGCTGTTCAAAAAACACATCGGCTACAGCCCGATTGATTATTTGACACATCTGCGTGTAGACCGTGCCAAGGAGCTGCTTGTGCTGTCCGATTACCGCTTAAAGTCTATTGCAGGCAGCGTCGGGTATGCCGATGAATTCTACTTCAGCCGAATCTTCAAAAAGGTGACCGGTGTCTCGCCGCGTGATTATGCCAAAAAGCATCGCTTCTCGCCTGTCGCGGACCACCATTAGCCTCTGCAAAGTTTGACTTGTCCAGCTCAAAAATGCTACGCTACCAAGTGATAAAACGTGAGCGGCTTAGCAGTTTCGCGCGGATGAGGTGATCGTTATATGAAAACTGGACAAGCGTCTGGACATCAGTTATTACAGCTGAACAATATAAGCTGGGGACTGCCCTACACCGTGTTTCTTTATATATGGGGCACCCAGTGGGTGCTTTCTTCATGCATTGGCTTTTGGGGTCAATGGCAGGACGTTGAGCTGTGGCAGAAGCTTACTGTCTGGTTGGCTTTGGCCGCCAGCCTGTATGCTCTAGTTGCCAGCCTTCGTTCTGGCAAATGGCGACAGCTTGCCGACCAGGGCGGCAAGGCAGCGCTGCCCTTGCTTATGATTATAGGAGCCGTCAGCGTGCTCCAGTATGTACAAGCGGTGGATCCGTTTTTTGCACCGCTGTTAAGATCATTCGTTCTGGCAATCGCCTATGCCCAGCTGGCCATTTGGCTCGGCAAGCCGCTTATCTACATGAGCCTATGGTTATTCCTGCTTACATCCGTGGTAGCGGTTTGGTATCTCGGCTTCGCCTCGATGCTGCTTGGCGGCTTCGGCGGACTGAGCATGATTGCCGTGGCTTGGATAATACGCAGCTGGAACCGAAACTCCAGAACCCGGGAGGTATCTAAATGACAATCAACCAAGCTGGAATACGCGCTGCTGCAGCCCTGCTGCTTATTGCAGCTATTGCCGGGTGCGGCAGTGTTGATAAAAACGCCGAGCAGCCCTTCGGAGGAGCTAAGAATAACATGGCGAGTGGCCAAGCGGAGGCATTCGCAGGAGCCTCTGAGCAGGTGCAGTCGGTGTATAAGCAGAGCTGCCTATCCTGCCATGGCAATAGTCTGGAAGGAAGAGTTGGACCGAAAACCAATCTTCAGAAGGCTGGAGGCCATCTGACCAAGGAACAAATTACCAAACAGATTACTGGCGGCGGCAATGGGATGCCGGGCTTTGGCGGCAAGCTGAAGCCTGAGGAAATAGATGCCTTGGCCAGTTGGCTGGCAGAGAAGAAGTAAAATAAGAAAAACGCCTTGCGGCGTCCTTGGTGTACAATCTACGTTTGTGCGTTGGGAGGGAATCGGGTATGGGATTCCGGCCGCTGTTGAAGTCGTGTTCCTTTGAATGGAAGGCTTGCAGCGGGAGGAACACAAGCTTCAAAGGCGGACGCTATCGCTCCTCCATCCCACACCCGTTCCCTCTTTTGTTCTACTCTGTGCTTTGCGCCGCTTCCTTACTTCCCTAAGCCGGTCTTCGAGCCGTTATTGATAGCCATGAACTCCCCTGCAGGTGTTCCATGTACAGTTAGCTTCTCTATACTTTTAGCGAAGAGATCCCCTGCATCTAAACCATACGCCAGTACTGCATCCATGGAAGTTGAGGGCAATGCGGAAGTAATTGTTCCTTTATCGCCTGAAAAGTCCAAAAAACAGAGTGATAAAGGAACAGCCCGTTCCGTTATCACTCTGTTTTTGTGCATAAATGCTCCATTCGGCCAAAATAACGGAATTTCCGCTTCCGCTATCACCCCAAATTGGAGGCGGCAGACGGAATAACGGAACTCTCCGTTCCGCACAAAATCTTCCAGGGCTAATCGCCGCTATTCATATAAAAATCCCCTTGATCATGGGGTGCATTCAAGATCGAAATTCTTTCATTGAAGATACATTTCAATCTTAAAGGCACTTAAACTTTCTTATATCTTTCTCGAAAGGGCTTCTATTCGAAGCCCTTTCGATGAAGATACATTCGTGTCTAAACGGTAGCTTTTCTTGCAATAACAGACTTCTTCAGCTTCGCTGAAAACTTATAAGTCTGATATTAGAAAAAAACATCCGAGCAACCATGCATTTCAGTGCAGGTTCAGGATGTTTTTTTCTATACAAATTAGCCTTAAGCTTCAAAAATCATGCGCGCTTCCCAATCGCCCTTAATTCCACTACTGCATAGGCCATAGCCATAGACTCCGTATGAGTAATACTAAGATGGATGACCGTGGTTTCCAACTCTAGCTCTAACCGCTGGAGAGCCTCAGCGCTAACACGGCAAATTGGCTTGCCTAGCCGGTCTGGAATGATTTCAATATCCTGCAGCGACACTTGCTTGCCAATACCACAGCCTAACGCTTTACTGACCGCCTCTTTCGCGGCAAATCGGCCTGCTACAAACTCAGCTATTCGTCCCTGACGTTTCTTCGCTAGCTCCTGCTCTTCAGGCGTAAGCACACGGGCGGCAAACCTGTCGCCGGACGTACCCTCCATAATCTTCTTCACTCTTGCAATCTCTAGCAAATCAGTTCCGACCCCGATGATCATAACGATAGCGCAACCTCGTTTCTATACCGTTAAATATAGTTACATCCTAGCGAATTCAGCTGTGGAACGCAACCTTTCCCGCATCAATCTATTGATTGATACGACAAAAAATCAGCCGCCTTCCCTAGCGCGGCTGATTTTCTGGGTTTATTGCACGTCGTCTGAGAGCTTGCTCTTCCAAGTCTCGCTTCCATCTGCATCACGGACCGCTTCATGTGAAGAGGTTGCTTCCTGCACATCTCCAAAGCCCCAGTGGCTTTCCGTAACATCCGGGAACAATGCTTCAATTCCTTTTAATGGACCGCGGTACAGCATGCGGTTGATCATGGTTACTGCTTCGACTCTGCGAATGCTGTCTTGAGGCTTGAACGTTCCGTCCGGATAACCGGAGAGGAACTTGCCGCGGTACAGCTCTTCAATTGCGTCACCAGCCCAGTGGCCTTGAGTATCTGTGAAATGCAATTGGCCGGACCCACTCACGTTCAATTTCAAGAAACGAGTCATAACAGCTGCCAATTCCCCTCTGGATACCTGAGCCTCAGGACGGAAGCTTCCATCTTCAAACCCGCTGAAATAGCCATGCTTGGTTGCAATCTTAACGTAATTTGCGGCCCAATGTCCCTCATTAATATCACTATAAGAGAGAGCATCGCTTACTTTAACATTCTCCGTCAATCTCGCCACGATAGCAGCGAGCTCGGCACGGGTCAATGAATTATCCGGTTGGAATTTGCCGTTCGGATAACCGAGTATATAACGTTGATGCTTCAAATTATCGAAACGGTCTGAAAACACTTGGACTTTCACTGCCGAATCAACCTTCACAGCATTGGCAGCATTGCCATTAGCTATGAATTGTCCCGATATATCATAATTCGCATCTGATGCTGCCAGAAGCCCCCATTTCACATCAACCTTAAAGCTTCCAACTTGTCCAGCAGATAGATTATTGACGTTCCAGGAAATCGTTCTACCGTCAACTGTTCCGCCATTTGCGTTCACCAACTCCGCTCCAGCAGGAAGCGTAATGGAGATTACGCCGGTTTCCAAAGTCGAGCTGGATTGATTTTTGTAATCAACCGTAATGATCGATTGACCGCCTTCTTTTACAATGTTTTTATCAATGGAAAGATTCAAGGTTACATCCGGTGAAACCGGTACGTAAGATGATCCTCCGGACCTGCTGGATGATCTTCGAATCGGGTCAAGCTCCGCATCGTATTCGACTAAGTCAGTCTCAACTTTGATTGTATCGCTTGTTTTCGCCACATAGCCGTCTTTGGTTATGACCAGATAATAATCCGTATGCGGATGTACCATGTAGGCATAAAAGCCTGTTGCATCGGTAAGCTGTTCAGGGCTCTTATTATCATTCGGTGCAAAACCCGAAAGTACCGGCAGCACAACACCTGTGTGTGGAGTTTTACCGTTATCCTTGTTTCTTTGCGTGTCCGCATAATACAGCGTTACTTTGGCCCCTGGTATAACCTCCTTCGTTACTGCATCTGTGATCACTCCATAAGGATCGACCAGCTCTTGGGAAATATTCATTTCACCCGATGCCGTAACTTGTACCGTACTCCGTTTAATGACGATTTGCTGGCCTGGCTCAATTTCATAACGAATTTCCAAGCTGTAGACCATGCCTTTGCTTAATCCGGAAGCATTGAATACGCCTTGACCTTGCAGTTCAAATCCTTTTGGACTACCGTCTCCTTCAGAAATATAGTTTCCTTGAGCATCCTTCAAATAGACCTTCATTTTATTGGTCAGATCCGTATTGAACAGACTTGGTTGACCATTCTGCTTTTTGAATAGAACAATACCTGTTACGGTTTCTTCGGAATCGAAGTTGTCATGCCCATCGCCGTTCACGCTTCCAACTGCCGCTTTCTGCGTATAGGTTACTGGAGTTTCCACACCACCGATATTTACGGTTTGGGTGAATTCGAGCGTGTACTCTCTGTCCCCTTCAGGAACCGGTAAGGAATAAGATCCATCTGCTTGAGTTACAATCGTCTGATCAAAATCGACCCCTGGCTCAATCTTGCCGTCCCCGTTAATATCCAACGTCACTCTAACCGTTGCTCCAGCGACAGCCTGATGCGAATCTCCTTTTGTGATCACACCGCTGATTGTAGGAGGCAGGAAGGTAATTGCAATTTGATCGTGCGCATATACGGCCTTCGGTATATCAAGCACATTCGCTTTAACTGGAATCTGCCGCTCAGCTACACCACTGATCTTATCGGATTTAAAGGTAACTATGGCGATACCTTGACTGTCTGTGAGAACATGATCGGGACCAACAATAGATCCCCCGGCTGTTGCGCTAAATACAACCTCTGAGTTGGCAATAGGGTTACCCTGCACATCCGTTAGAACTGCAGTTAGCTTTGTTGTCGACTTCCCATCACCCAAAATTTTCTCCGGATCTGCTTTCAGCTTAAGAACTGCCGGCTCTGCTGCCTTGAATTTATTATCTGCCAGCCTGGAGCCAGGCTCCGCAGGAAGTACAGTATGATCTGCAGCTGCTGCTGTGAAGCTTACCGTATATTCGCCCGGAGTTGTTCCTTCAGGCAGTGTGTATGCAGCCGTACCCCATTTTTTGAAGCCGTCGCTTGCAGCGGTGGCTGGGTTCAGAAGGGTCAAGGCTACAGGTTTTCCATTAACTGTTGCTGTAACCTCAGCTGCTTTGAGCGAGCTTACGGCTGACAACTGAAGGAGCTGTCCAGGTATAACTTTGACAACGGTCGGATCTCCCTGATTTTTGTTGCCTGCCCATCCGTCAAGCGATTTGTTCACTTCTATTTGTACAGTTGCCGGCAGGCTTGTTTGTCCATTACCATCCGTCACTGTATAAGTGAAGCTGTCTGTTCCTGTAAAGGTTGGATTCGGGGTATAAATCCATTTGTCTCCATCCGGATTGTTCACGGTTGCCTTAACAAGTGTGCCTTTAGCCGGATTCGACTGAATCCCGTATACAAGGCCGGTAACCGTCTCTAAATCGGAACCTTTCAGAATAATTGTAATCGGTTGAGTTCCCTCTTCCGCGCTGATCTCCACAGCAGAGGCAACAGGAACGCCGTTATAGGCGATTTTCACAAGGGCAGATGCTGCTGCAAATACCTTGCCATCATTCCCATTCCAGTCAAATGTGACTGTACTGCCGTTCGGCAGGCTTGCCGATGGTTGAAACTTCAATGTGCTCAGCTGACTTTTGGTGATAGTTACAGTCGAGCCCTGAGCGATATAGACTGCGCTGGAAACAGGTGTATACCACAGCTTGCCCTTAGTATCGAAATTACTAGGCAATGTAAGCTTCACTTGTGCCAAGTCATCATTATCTGCATCCAAGTAGGCTGGGGAGACTGAAAAATCAGCTGCGCTGAAATGAATGACCGCTCCTGCGAGACCTGTTTTAGTTACATCTGCCACGACGGGCGGGTTGTTGATCAGAATGTTAACTGTTTTCGGCTCATGAGCGTACTGGACTCCATCTGAAGCATTCCAGTCAAAAGCGACAGTTCCAGTAATTCCCGGCTCAGGAATGAATTTTAGTTTACCTAGATCTGTAGCAGGGATTGGTTGATAAGCAGCAACCGTTACCGGTATGCCTCCGTTATCAAGCACTACCTTCCCTTTCGCAGGATCCGGTAAAGTCACGAGTATAATAGTATTCAGAGCTTCCGTATCCACATATTTGCCTGTGAAATCGGTTGGTGCAAAGCTAATTGTATCGCCTTTATTTGCAGTTTTTGTAATATTCCCAAGTGTTGGCGCTAAATTGGGAGTAATATTCACATTCGCATCGAAAGTGGCATATTGAGTTCCGTCGAATCCATTCCAGAGGAAAGTTGCTTTACTAGTAAAAGCGCCACTCACCGGGATGAATTTAAGATTAGGCAGCTCGCTGGCTACATTGAGCTCCTGATCAGACGTGATATCCTGAGGCGGGTTAGTGCCGTCATCGAGCACAAGTTTCCCTTTTGCAGGGTCTGGCAAAGATTTGATTTGAACCTTCGTCAGATTGTCTCCGTTAGGGGCATTGTTAAGCTTGGAAAACTTATTCTTAAAATCATTCGCTGTAAATACTACGGGTTCGTACTGAGGGAGCCCCGTCTTCGTAATATCCGATACCTGCGGATCGAATGTAGATACTCTGTATATATGCTGTGCTTTCCCAGGATCAATAGGAATGGCAGTATTATTATTATCCTTCGTAGCACCACGATCATCGAACAGTAAAATATTAATAAAATATTCTTTATTTGGGTCAAGGCCTGTCCCAAGCGAAATACCTGTCCAAGGCTTTGCTACATCCTTCACAGAGCCATTAAACCGTTGGACAGCCGTATCCAAATTCTGTTCAACTTCTTCTCCGTCAATGATTTCTTTTCGAATCAAGCTGACTTCCATAGCAAAGTTGCCGGACACTTTGGGCATAAATTCTGTATTAATTTTCATAACGCCGTTCACGATCTGAAAGTTGCCCTTGGTTATTTCACCAGTCTCCCGGACACCGCCGTCAATAACAAGCTGGCCCCAGTCAATTTGAACAACCCACCCGCTATTAAAGCTATTAGTAGCCTTATAATAGTGATGGGTAGAGATTCCGGCAAAGTATTCGGTGTGATCCGCTGTTATTGTTGCGGGATCTACACTGAGTACAGTAGTATTCCATGTATCGTTATTGCCGGATAACGCTCCGATATAGGCCGATTGTTTAAATTCCTTTTTATAGTTGGCCGTAGCGTTATTCCAACCATTACCGCTGGTAGGCCATGCCGTGTAAGGAGCGCCTAATTGGATATCCGCAGGGTTCGAGGAAAAATAAACTCGGTCCCATTCCCCGGTGCTGGCGCTGCTGGTGCCGTCATATTCATCCACATCAAGAGCGCGGACGAGGAAATAGGCGCTTTTCTGCGGCTGTTTGTTAACACCTGTTACTTTAAACTCGATAGGATACTTGGCATCCCCATTTTTTATTTTGCTGCCGCCTACATCCAAATCTTCTTCACTGGGAGTTGGCACCCCATCGCCTGTAATATTTCCGTTCCAGTTATCCGTATCTTGGAAGTATGTATCTCCTTGTATGCCTACAGCTGCTCCGCCGGCAGCAAATACAGGAGTTACCAAATTAAATACAATAAATATAGATAATACAAATGACAAAAGACTACTTTTTCTCCACTTCTTCCTCAAAACATTCTCTCCTTTCAAACTTTACACTGTCAGTTAGTGTCGTACTACCTTGAACGAAATTTATGGTAGCAAATGATTCTGAACAATAATTGAACAAATCGGGCTGTTAGTCATCTTCCTCCATTTGAGCTGCTTGAATCCCCGTTTCCTCTTGGTACACATAATACTGATCTCTACCCAGGCCTTTAGCTCTATACATAGCAATATCCGCTGCTTTTAACAGTATCGAGTGGTCGCTGCCTTGAACAGAGCCAATGCTGATGCCGATACTTCCCGTAATAGTCAGCTCATTTCCTTCGAGAAAGTAAGGCTCCTTTATTTTCTGAAAAATCTGCTTCGCTAGTAGTTCCGCTCCATCTTGAAGGCAGTCTATGGAAATGATTAAAAATTCATCCCCGCCTATTCGAAAAACCTGTTGTTTTCCGGTTATAAAGCTATGCAAACGGCCTCCCACTGCTTTAACCAGCAAATCGCCTATGTTGTGTCCCAGCGTGTCATTTATCGCCTTAAATTGGTCCAAGTCAAGAAATAAGACAGCAATGCTTTCTTTTCCATTCTGCTTGTCAAAAAAACGTTTCATCTCATTGCGGTTCGCCAAGCCGCTCATAGCATCCGTATACGCCATTTTTTCAAGCTTATTACATTTCAACGCCAGGAAAGAGGCTATAATTGCAATTACAACCGTAAGAGCGATGAGATAATAATTGTAAGTTCCTTCAAACGGCAATTACTTTTACAGCTCCTTTCCGAAACAGCCTTGATATTACAATAAGACCGGATCGTTATTTTAAAAGTTAGATGAGTATGCGTTCAATATGACATGAGGATTGTTTGCTTAAGTCCAGAAAGCCTGAACTCATGCTTACCAAGGGATGAAGAGGATCATGGGGATTAACCATTACAATGGTTCCTGTTCTTCCGTCTGTTAGTAAAACTTCATTTCCAATAATAGACTGCATAATTTTATCCATGAACAAACGTATGATTTGGGGGTCCAGAACGCCAAAAGCATTATCATGCATTTGTTTTAAGGTTTCATAAAAAGGTGCTGCATTTCTATAGGCCCGCTTAGAGGTCATTGCATGAAAAACATCGGCAACTGCAACGATTCGGCTAAAGAACGAAATTTCATCACCCTTAACTCCCAACGGATATCCGCTGCCATCCTGTCTCTCATGATGCTGATAGGCAACAAGCGCCTCCCTTTGGTTTGTCCCTACTGTATTCTTAATCATTTCATAACCAAAAAAAGCATGCTGTTTCATAAGCTCGAATTCCTCGGTTGTTAATTTATCGGGCTTATTGAGTATCTCAAGTGGTATTTTCAGCTTACCCACATCGTGGAGAGTTGCCGCTATCGTTAGTTGAGACAACACATTTTCTTTCAGCTCAAGCCACCTGCCGATAAGGGTTGCAATAACTCCCACACCAATGTTGTGACGAAACGTATAGTCATCTTTGGATTGTAGGCAGGCGAAGAGGCCGAACAGGTTAGGCTGCTCCGTAGTATGGTAAATCATTGGAAATATCTGCTTTCGAATAGTTAACAAAGGAATTTGTTTCGTGTAACGTATTTCTTGAAAAATTTCCTCAATTATCAAGACACTTTCGTCGACAAGTGCACTATGATCGGTTCTCTCGGTTCCTTCGTTGACATCGTGCTCATCCAATGAAATCCCATGCTGGTTTAAGACCTGCAATTGTTCCAAACCAAGCAGCGTCCTAGCCGGCACTATGAGAATACCGGAATGGTTGAATTTATCCTGCTTCAATTGCTTACCGTAGAACATCTCATTACTCGTGATCATTCGCCTCCCCCTCCTATGCTCTTACCGCAGCTTCATCGAATACAATGATTTATACACATAGGATTCCGATAATACATTAGCGCTCTGAACAATTATTGAACATATTGGAATCCACGGTTATCAACATCCATTAACTGCGTATTCTCATCCCATAGACAACAACAAAAAATCCGAACACCGCAAAACCGGTTTCGGATAATATTTGGAAAAAGTCTGGATTCCGTGAAATATTTAACGTTTTAATTACTGTCAATATACGATAATACCTAAAGGAAACGAATCTGTTTCTTACAAGTTTTATTCATATGATCCTATAGCCCTATTCTCCTATGGTCCTATGATCCTATATTCTTATACTAATGTACTCCTGATACAACAAGGGAGTAATTGCAGGCCGTTCCTACTCTCTTTTATGGAGGTACAAATAGATGAAAGCCATACTCGTTGACGATGAGAAATTAGCGCTTCGCGATCTGGAGAGGCAGCTCAATAAAACCAACCAAATTGAAATCATTGGCTCCTACCAAACGAGCCGAGCAGCTCTCGATGCAGCTTTTGACGAAGAGCCTGATGTTGTATTTCTCGATATTGATATGCCTGAACTAAGCGGGATTGAAGTTGCCGAGCAGCTGCAAAACAGACTGCCATTCATAAATATTGTTTTCGTTACTGCCTACGAGGAATTTGCTGTCAAAGCGTTCGAGCTTAATGCAATCGATTATATTCTTAAACCCGTCATGCAAGATAGACTGTCACGCACACTCGGGCGTCTTATCAATCTCACAGCAGCTCCCGCTGCCAAAACTAACGATTCACAAGGTACGATCCGGTGCTTTCAATATCTTCAGATCGATATCGACCAGCCCAAATCTATTCAATGGCGTACAACGAAAGCCCAGGAGCTGTTCGCATATTTGATTCACCGGCGCTTCCATCCTGTGCGAAAAGATGTACTGATTGAGCTGCTGTGGCCTGATACAGACGCTCAGAAGGGTTATACCCAGCTGTATACAGCTATTTATCAAATTCGCAAAACACTGCGTGACTTGGGGCTTGACGCTCGCATTCTAAGTTCGGATAAGGGCTACCGGATTGAGCTTAATGGTATGAAGCTAGATACCGATGAATGGGAATCCACTCTGCAAGCAGCTGTTCCGATTACACCCGATACACTTGCCTATCATCTGGATTTACTTGACCAATACCGCGGGGATTACTTGATCGACTATGATTACCTATGGGCGGAAGGAGAACGCGAGAGGCTGCGGATCCTTTGGTATCAACATGCCCTTGAAGTCGGTCACCTTTTGATAGACCAAGGAAGGTTAGCTGAGGCCATCATCCTGTATAACCGAATTCAATACTTGTTTCCGCATGTGGAAGAAATATATTTTATTCTGATGAAATTATATGACCAATGTATGGAATGGACTGCTGTAGAAAAGCAATTTATCTCCTTGAACAAAATGATTCACGAGGAGTTTGAAACGGAGCCGCAACCTCATATTTCAACTTGGTATGCAAATTGGAAAGTATCAAAAACCTCCGATTCCACCATTTGATCCTTGAAAATTCCAAAGAGCAAGAGAAACCGATTGTTTTAGAGATAACTAATAAATTGACACAAAAAAACAGACCGTGCGGCCGCACGGTCTGTTTTAGAATTAAATGCCTGGAATCGGCTCACGCTTATGCGCCGTTTTTAAGTATTGCTTCTCCAGCTTCTCTTGTTCCTTAGGATCAATGGTCTTACCTTCCAAATAAGCGCTGTTAGCTCCATAAGTAATACCAAGCTCAGCTTCATCCGTTTGACCTTCCCACAGCCCTGCGGTCGGCGCTTTGTCCAACACGCTCTGTGGTACTCCCAGCTTGGCTGCAAGCTCCCTAACCTGGCGCTTGTTCAAAGTGCTTAGTGGTGTAATGTCGACAGCCCCATCGCCATATTTCGTAAAGAACCCGGTGATTGCTTCTGATCCATGATCAGTTCCTACGACCAGCAAATTCAGCTCAAATGCCAATGCATATTGCAGCACCATCCGGGTTCTTGCCTTCACATTGCCTTTGCCGCCGCGGCTCAAATGGCGGGAATCGCCGATGGATTTCAAGCCGAACTCAGCTTCTAATGCAATCTCATTCACTGCTTCTTCAATATTCGTTTCGATCTTGTATTTCAAGTTAAAAGCTTCCGCTACAGCATAGCTATCTGCGATATCCACCTGTTCGCCATACGGCTGGAATACTCCGACTGTTTTATATTCTTTACCTTTTTCCTCGGTCAATTCATTGGTCGCTTGGATGCACAGCCCTGTTGCCACCGCACTGTCAATTCCTCCGCTTATGGCAATAAGCAGCCCGTTTACACCTGATTTCAGCACATAGTCCTTTAAAAAATCAACTCTTTTGCGAATTTCTTCATCTACATTGATTTCTGGCTTCACGCCAAGCTTAGCGATAATTTCCTGCTGCAGGCTCATCTTAAACGCACCTCTCCCACTCGTTTTCCTTTTAGTATAATCCAGACGAAAAAGATTGCAAAGTTATGTGTGAAAAACGATTGCTCTCCGTATAGAAAAAAACTCCCAGTCTAACCGATAATATCGGCTGAAGACGGGAGTCTTGGTTTCAATAAGCTTAAGCTTATTTACAGTAGTTTTCGAATGCTCCGACCAAATCAGCAGCAATCATGTCCGCAGAACGGTCTTCGATTTGGTGGCGTTGAATGAAATGTACTAGCTGTCCATCTTTGAACAAAGCGATAGACGGAGAAGACGGCGGATATGGAGCCAAGTATTCCCGGGCTTTAGCCGTTGCTTCTTTATCCTGACCGGCAAATACTGTAAACAACTGATCCGGTTTAACTTCATTCTGCAAAGCTTTGGCAACGCCTGGTCTGCACTGGCCTGCAGCGCAACCACAGACGGAATTGACAATAACCAAGGTAGTTCCTTTGGAACCCTCTAAATTTTCAACAACTTCTTCCGGTGTGCGAAGCTCGGTAACTCCAATCCGAGTCAAATCATCGCGCATCGGTTGAACCATATCTTTCATGTATGACTCAAATGACATAGACATTATACTTTCACTCCTTTTACCTACATATGGGTTTACAAAATATCATATGTTCTTATTATACAACGGTAAGAGATGAAAGCAAAGCAGCCTTTTCCTATGAGCGCCTTTTAATCTTTTGCAGCCTTGTTAGTTTTAGCCGCAGCCTTGGCTGGAGCTTCATCGCCTGCGCTGCCATCCGCCTCATTATTGTAGGCCGGGTAAGCTACGTCTTTATCAGGGTGCATAAAAATGCCGCTTTGGGGAGGAATGCCCTCCTCAAAAATATCGCGATTCTCCGCGGTATGGAACCCCACATCCTTAAAAGGATGCACCCACTCATCGCCAGCCATAACGACAGGATCCGTTTCTTTGCTCCACTGCTGCAGCGGCGAATTTTCCGATTGATACATATGATCCCCGATAACTACGCCCTGCGAATTGACAAACGGCTCCCTCGGCCCTCGGCCCTCCAAAAATTGCGGCAGGAAATTAATTTCAAACGGATCCAGTTCACTCTGGTCCTCACTGCTTGCTTTGGTACCAGGCGTGGATTTATCCTTCTCATTGCGGTCCATCCAGCATCACTCCTTCTATTCCATAAGTCCTTGTTTTTTGAACAACCTCTTAAACGGAGGGGCGGTTCGGACCATCCAGCTTTTTATCCGTGACCGTATCTGCCTTTGCCGAGGCAGCTTGTTTATTTTTTTGAGCCTGCTGCTCCTGCTCTTTGGAGTTTGAAGTTTGATTGGTTCCCATGGTTTTTAACTCCCTTCACTTAAAAGTAGTTTTAATAGTCCAACGTTATTATGTGTACCCTAGAAAAAATTCAATCAAGGCTTCAAAAATTGGTATGTAAATGAGTTTTTCCTCAATACATCAAACCTGTATCCTTGGTTTTTTAAATGAGTGATGACGGCAGGCAATGCCGCTACGGTGGTGGTTTTTAAATCCATATCATGCATGAGTACGATAATCTTCGATTTGCCTGCACTGTTACTTATTACAGAGTCTATAATAGATTGTTTGTCCTGCACTGGCGCAGCTGCGTCCGTAGAGCTTACATTCCAGTCAAAGTATGAAATCCCAAGTTTCGACATTTCCCGGGTAATAGTTTTCATCACATTTCGACCTCCTGCACGCCAGCTTAGCTGATTATTCGACCCTCCAGGGTAGCGCAGAACCTCGGGTTTAACACCTACAGTTTCCTCCAAAAAGCGGTCCAACCTATCGACATCTGCTTTGAATGCTTCTGCGGATTTGTAAATTTGATTGTAATTATGTGTAAAAGTATGGTTGCCTAGCGCATGACCTTGATTGACAATATTTTTGAGCTGCCGCTTGCTTTCCTCCGAGGTTTTGCCTATTACAAAAAAAGTCGCCTTAACTTCATACTCGTTTAAAATTTGTAAAATTCGAGGTGTGCTTTGTGAGGGACCGTCATCAAATGTCAGGTAAGCTACCTTCCCCTCAACTGGACTAGTTGTATTGGGGGTGACAATCTGTTCGTAATCCAATTCCCGAGTATCGGGTAGTTGAGGACCCATAATTGCCGTTTCCTCTGGAGCAAGAGCAGTTGTAAGCTGAAGCTGAGTTAGAACTGTTTCAAGATTGGCATTATCCGTATCTGCTGCAGCTGCGGGGTGAACGTTATTATTTGTTTCATAATGCTGAAATCCCACACTCTGTCCTTGTAATCCAGCAGATGAATCGGTGGCTCGCTGCTCTGATTTATCCGGTTTAAACAGTGAAAAACAAAGGATCAAACCCGCACAAACAACAGCAAACGCCCATAGAAGCGGCTTATTCATGGCAGTCCTCCCATTGGCCGGAATAGTACCATTATTATGGCTTCAGAACCTGCTGCAGCATCTGTAGGAATACTGGTTGCGCTGGGAGAAATATGAAGAGCCGCTGCAAATTGCCTACAGCTTATAAAAACGATAAAATGTACAGTACAATCAATCGGCAAAACGCACAGGTAAGCAAGGAACCTCTTTTATTACCTTTTGTTTTCTGTAAAGGAGCTTTATTCATGTACGATATTATTATAATCGGCGGCGGTTCTGCAGGACTTATGGCAAGCATAGCTGCAAGCGAACACGGGGCAAAGGTTTTATTGCTGGACAAAGGAGACAAGCTGGGTCGTAAACTGGGTATTTCCGGCGGAGGGCGTTGCAATGTTACGAACAACAAGGAGCTGGATGAATTAATAAAGCACATTCCCGGAAACGGTCGTTTTTTGTACAGTTCATTCGCTAATTTTAGCAACAAAGATATTATTGCCTTTTTTGAAGGTATGGGAATTAAGCTCAAGGAAGAGGATCGCGGAAGAATGTTTCCGGTAACGGACAAAGCCAAAACGGTTGTAGATGCATTAATTAACAAGGTTCGAAGCCAGGGGGTTCACATTAGAGGAAATAGCCCTGTTCAAGAGGTGCTGTACAGGGATGAGCGGACTGCCGGAGTCCGTTTGAAATCGGGAGAAGTCATCGGCAGCAAGTCGGTAATTGTGGCAACCGGGGGCAAATCCGTGCCCCACACCGGTTCAACAGGCGACGGCTACGCATGGGCCGAAAGAGCCGGGCATACCATATCCGAGCTTTATCCGACCGAAGTCCCCCTTACCTCCAATGAGCCATTTATTAGAAGTAACGAGCTGCAAGGACTCTCTCTAAGAGATATTACGTTGTCCGTCTGGAACCCCAAGGGCAAGAAACTTATCGAACATGAGGGAGATATGATTTTTACCCACTTTGGCATCTCGGGTCCGGCCACCTTGCGCTGCAGTCAATTTGTCGTAAAAGCATTAAAACAATTTAATGTGCCCACCATCGCTGTAACTTTGGACATGCTGCCTGATATGAACCTTCAGGAAGTATTCGATCACACATTGAATCTAGCCAAAACCAATCCTAAAAAAGCCATCAAAAATTTACTGAAAACCGTTCTGCCCGATCGGATGATACCTCTCATCCTACATAAAGCTGGGCTAAAAGAAGATATTACGTACGATAACATCCCCAAACAGCAATGGATGGAGATGTGTAAGCTCATCAAGGCATTTACTATAGCTGCCAATGGCTCTCTTTCCATTGAAGAAGCCTTTGTAACAGGCGGCGGCGTTAACCTTAAGGAAGTAGATCCTACCACAATGGAATCCAAGCTAACCGGCGGCTTGTATTTTTGCGGTGAAATACTGGATATACACGGTTATACCGGCGGCTATAATATATCAGCTGCTTTCTCAACCGGCTATACTGCCGGGAAAAGCGCTGCCCTGTCGCTAGAAGAATAATCCTTAGCCGCTGCTCCTATTTAAGGATACTTTCTCATGTAAGTGAAACCGTAGGGGAGAAACAATCTCCCATTGTTCTTGCTCTACTTGGATATGATAATGAAACTCTTTTCCCTGGAATTGGACATTAACCACTTCACCTTGAATCCCCGGGCGGGTTGTCGGGCTCAATTCAAATTGATCCGGCCTTAACGGATACAGCCCGCTTGCTTTGAAATCGCGGGCCACATCTCGGCCCTGCCATACCCAGGTATCATCCGATCCTTGAGGTACGAAAACATCGTCATTCCATCGGCCACGGATAAGGTTAGCTTTCGAAACGAATTTGGCGACAAATTCGGTTTCCGGCCGCAAGTAGATTTCTTCCGGCGTTCCGACTTGCTCAACATATCCGTTTTTCATTACCACAATACGGTCTGCCATAGCCAGAGCTTCCCCCTGATCATGCGTCACATAGACGATTGCCGACCCCGTTTGCCTGTGGATCGACTGAATTTCCCTTCGCATATCCATTCGCAGCATAGCATCCAGACTGCTCAACGGCTCATCCATCAATAGAAGCGATGGTTCCGCTGCGATGGCTCTTGCAAGAGCCACCCTCTGCTTTTGTCCCCCTGATAATTCATGAGGCATGCGTTTTCCCAGCTCAGACAGTCCTACCATATCCAGCACCTTGGAAATTCGTTCTTTTTCATTGGCACGAATGGCATTAGGTGTTTCATTATGATGACGAATAGGAAAACGAACATGCTCCCAGACATTCATATGAGGCCATAAGGCGAAAGCCTGAAACACCATTCCGATCCTTCTTTTTTCCGGTGGCAGTGCGAAGCCCTGCTTGGCTACAGGCACCTTATTCATATGAATCTCGCCGGATGTAGGCTGCTCAAATCCCGCCAATAGCCTCAGCAAGGTCGTTTTCCCACAGCCGGAAGGGCCCAAAATGGCCACAAATTCTCCGTCCTCTATAGTTAGATTCACTGAAGATAATGCTTCAAAGCTTCCGAACTTTTTGCTCACCTGAATCAATTCAATGCTCATAATTGAACTCCTTTTTTCATTTGGACTTTTTGCACGACATGCAAAACTCCCATTCCTGCAGCAATCAAAACAACAATCAACGAGGATAACGCAGTCGAATACACCGTGTCTCCTGCCTGTTCAAAGTTAAATATGGTAACACCTATCGTTTGAGATCCCGATGACCAGAGAAGAGCTGACACCGTTAGCTCTGTGAGAGCCGTCAAAAAGACAAGGAAAGCACCGCTGAGCAATCCTGGCAGCAGCAGCGGCAGCAGGACAAACGCCCATTTTCTCCACCCGTTAGCTCCAAAAATATGGGCTGCTTCCTCCATAGAAACATCAATCTGCATGAAAGCGGTGATGCTCGCCCGAACCTGCAAAATGAGAAAACGGCACACATAGGCGATAAATAAAATACGTATAGAACCATAAATGCCAGGGTTCCATCCGGGAATAGGCTCCATCCAGGTAAAGATCATCGACAAACCGAATACAATCCCAGGCAAAGCGAAGGGAATCCCAATGATGATTTCAGCCGTTTTGGTAAACCAGGAAGGCCGGCGAACCCGTAAATAGGCAAGCAGCGTACCTAGCACTAAACAAATTACAAGCGTCGTAACGGACAGAGTAAGGCTATTTTGAATCGATTTCCATACCTTTGGATTCTCCAGCAGGATGTAGCTATAGTGAGAAAACGTTAAATTACTTAATTTAAAAGGCAATCCATAAGCTTTCTTAAGAGAAGTTACTACCATCGAGAACAAGGGGACGACCGTAACTAGCGTCAATAAAGACCATAAGAGCGCACTTACCCACTTGCGAAATCGACCTAAATGATAGCGAGGAAGCTCATCGACCTGCACCGTATCCGTTACTTTGATTTTTCTGATTGAAAGCCACTGAAGAAGTGTACCCATTACGGCAACTACACCCAAAATTACGGATAAGGAAGCCCCCCTGGCAAATGCCGTCGGGCCGAATCCGATTATTTCTTCATAAATTAGAGTGCTTAGCACAGAAATATTAGCTGGAATACCCAGAAAAGCCGGGATCCCGAAATTATCCAATCCAGCCAGGAATGCAAGGAGTCCCCCGCTCGCCAAGCCCGGTAATGCCATCGGAAGAGTGATTAATGCAAAGGTTTTAATCCTGCCTGCTCCACTTGCTTTTGAGGCCCACTCTAAATCCCTGGGGATTTTCTTGAGCACATCAACCGTTAGCATATACACAAGCGGGAAATGATGGAGCCCCATAACAAAAATGATGCCACCATAGCTGTACATACTCCAAGATTTGGCAGCTGGATTGAAAATATGCAGAATATACGCCATTAAACCTTGAGAACCCATAAAGGAGGACCATGACAAGGTTAATACATAGGAGGGCAGGATAAAGGGAATCAGCATCGCCATGTGCAGCACTTTTTTGTGTAAAAGATCCGTATAGGCCATCAACCAGGCAGTGATTACACCTAAGAGCACGGACACAAGCGTAGAACCTGCCACAATAATAAAAGTATCCTTGAACGACTTCCACGTTCGGGCTTGCTGGAGAATCTCCATATAATTTCCTAAAGAAAATCCCGCTTTAATCTGGATGCTTAAATAAAGTAATTTACCTATCGGTACAAGGAAGAAAATGATAAGAAATACGATACCTAACAAGCTCCATGCTTTCTTGCCGACAAAAAAAGAAGAGAACAGAAGATCGAATTTGATCTCCCGTCTGCTTCCCTTCGTCTCATTATTAGGTGAGTTAGAATTAATCATTGGGGTTTCGCTCCACTTCTTACTGTCCGAACAACTGGATGAATTCCTTTTTATCCGCCTCGCGAGCTTCAGTCAGCTTGGAAATATCGGATGAAAGCACTTTGAATTCGGAGCTCGATTTTAATCCTTTTGGCGCCGCAATGCCTTCCCTTATCGGGGTATAACCGATGTCAGAAGCCACTTTTTGCCCTTCGTCAGACAGTACGAAATCGACAAAAGACTTGGCCGCCTTATCATTAGCCGACTTTTTCATAATACCAATCGGCTCTGTGATAACCGGCACTCCTTCAGAAGGATACACCAGCTCAACGGGCGAACCTTTGGCTTTCTCACGTGCAACCAGGTAGTCGACCACCATGGCATAGGATTTCTCGCCCTTTGCTACCGCCTGCAGAACCGCTCCATTTCCTTTAACAACCGATATGTTATTAGCCTTCAACCCTTTTAAGTAATCCCATCCGAAGCCATCCGTACGTGAAAATACACCCACATTATAGGCAGCGGCCCCAGAATAAAGTGGGCTCGGCATGATACTGTTATCTTTGCTCTCAGCAGAGCTCAGCACCTTCCAGCTAGTCGGAACGGTTTTAACCTTCTCCGTATTAATTGCCAAGGCTGTCGCTATGATTTTAGTTCCGGCATACAGGCCGTCCGGGTCCACTAACGACTTGGGAATCTTATTTAATTCAGGCGATTTGTAAGCAAGCAGCAGGTCCTGCTTTTTCAAGCCTTCGAAGGTTACCGCATCTGCCACCAACAGGACATCCGCTTGAATTTTGCCTGCTTGATTCTCCGCCTGTACTTTAGCTACAACTTCTTCCGTACCGGAACGGAAAGTTTCAACCTTCACATTAGGATATTTCTTGTTATAGGCAGCCAGTAATTTCGTTACATCCTCTTCCGGCTGAGACGTATAGAACGATAGGGCCCCTGCTACTGTGTCGGCTGCAGGTTTATTCACGTTAGTTTGTTCTGATCCTTGTGTTGGTGCAGGTGCAGGTGTTGGTTGGTCTTTCGTACCGCATCCACCAGCTATCATTAATACTGCCAACCCCATCATCAATCCGCTTTTTTTAAACAAATGGTTTCTCTCCCTTAAAATTGTTTTATCTTTCTACTATTATGAGCAGCATTTGTTAAGAGATTATCAACTGGAGGTTTTCGGTTTGTAAGAATATTAGTTTAATAGCACAATAAGGACCCACCACAAGGTCAATTTCAGACATTTGCCTCTGATGCGAGAACAAATACGCCGTATGCAAAAGGAGTTCCAGTGCTTACTTGACTTGAACGTACGTATCGCGATTTTCAAAAAAAGCAACTGCACAACTGTGATTCTCATCGTAGACGTTCAAGCATATTCAGCAGCATGTGGAGACACAACACAGTCGACGATGTGGGGTTCGACCGACCGCCGCTATGCCGCAACGCGCGCCCGGGAATCGCGCGCGTTGGTTATCGGGAAAATGTCCTGTTAGTTAACCCGTTAATAGAGCATTACTATCCTATAACTGGAAATTCTCATGCTAATTCTTCTCATTTGGCCCATATACCAAAATAGCACCTTGTTTAGATGGAGGATTTCCAGCTAAATTGATTTCTTGAGCTTTTGGACTCAAATTAGCGGGAGGATTTCCAGCTATCGCATATCCTTCTACAGCTACCACCGATATTTTAGGCTGCCATCCGGTATACTTAGCCGTATTCCCTATTGTAGGTTTCCATATGAAACTTTCACAGTTAAAGGGGTGGCATGTCTTCATGTCTTCATGTCTTCGTCCCCTTTAGGGCTGCAAATCAATTGCATGGTAGGAAGAGAGGAAGTGAGGTGCGCTATTTCATTGTTTTAACGGTATTTTTCAAGTGAAACGGAACTAAGATCTCTTATTTGTTTAAAATATCGCATTCCTGTCTATTAAAGTCGAAATAACGCACTGTAGTTCCGCGACTTCATGAAATGGGAGGGTTTTCAAACTAATAGAGTACTGACGTTCCGTTAGTCAGCGGAATTCATGTTATCCCGAAACCTCAACGTAAAAAAACCTAGCGGAAATATCACCGCTAGGTTCTATATTAAAATCTTAGAGTAAACTCATACCCTTGTGCTGATTAGGGAATCAAGTATCAATAAGATTATTTTGTTTTGGTTGCTCCGTTAGCTCCATTAGCTCTGTCACCGGATTTCCCGCCACCAAAGCCGGGGCCTCTGTCACCTTTTTCAGCGCGGTTTTTCTCCATCTCCGCTTTCAACTCATCGACAGTAATACCCTTCTCTGCCGCTAGCTTCTCCAGCTTCGCTTGGCGCTCCTGTTCCAGTTGGGCCTTCAGCGCCTCTACAGTGATGCCTTTCTCTGCAGCCTGTGCTTCCAGACTTTTACCGCCTCCGAAGCCAGCGCCTCTGCCTCCTTTTTCATCGCGATTTTTCTCCATCTCCGCTTTCAACTCATCGACGGTAATGCCTTTCTCTGCTGCCAGCTTCTCCAGCTTCGCCTGACGTTCCTGCTCCATTTGTGCTTTTAGTGCATCAACAGTAATGCCCTTCTCTGCCGCTAGCTTTTCCAGCTTAGCTTGGCGCTCCTGCTCCAGTTGAGCTTTCAGCTCATCGACAGTGATGCCTTTCTCTGCAGCCTGTGCTTCCAGACTTTTACCGCCTCCGAAGCCAGCGCCTCTGCCTCCTTTTTCACCGCGATTTTTCTCCATCTCCGCTTTCAGCTCATCGACAGTAATGCCCTTCTCTGCCGCTAGCTTCTCCAGCTTCGCTTGGCGCTCCTGATCCAGTTGAGCTTTCAGCTCATCGACAGTGATGCCTTTCTCTGCGGCTTGTGCTTCCAGACTTTTACCGCCTCCGAAGCCAGCGCCTCTGCCTCCTTTTTCACCGCGATTTTTCTCCATCTCCGCTTTCAGCTCATCGACAGTAATGCCCTTCTCTGCAGCTAGCTTCTCCAGCTTTGCTTGGCGCTCCTGCTCCAGTTGAGCTTTCAGCTCATCGACAGTAATGCCTTTCTCTGCGGCTTGTGCTTCCAGACTCTTACCGCCTCCGAAGCCAAATCCACCTTTATTGCCACGCTCTTGCTTGTTTGTAAAATATTTAGAAGACCCTTGATTGTCTGTTGTTTGAGCAGTGTCTGCAGCGAATGCATATCCAAAAGAATTTAGTGCTAATACGGCTCCCAATGCTGTTACGACCAATTTCTTGTTCAATTTTTTCATAGTATGATTCCTCCAAAGTTTTTATTTTTTTGTTTGCTGCTTACAAATACATCTTAGCCCACCTACCTGAAAATACACTGAGCGCCAACTTTAAACTTCCTGAATTTTCTTTTATTTGGATTCCACTTAACCTCAAGGGAAAAACAGAGCCTTTTATAACGCAATTTCACCATAAGAAAGGCTTCTACTCGAAGCTGTTTCGGTGATGATACATTCCTGTTTAAGAGGTCGCTTTTCTTGCAATATCAGACTTGTTCAACTCCGTTGAAAACTTATTAAGTCTGATATTATAAGAAAAGCTTCTATCCGGTTCAATCTTATACTTCTAACATTATAAAAAAAGCCACAGCCAGGTAATGTACCTGCTGCAGCTATGCGGACCGCTATGTTTTAATTTCGGAGACCCGTTTGGTTGTCTTAATTGGAATATGGCTCAATATGCACATGAACATTGTCGATCTTATGCTGCTTATGCATCCGTTGTTCAATGTCGTCACTGATAAAGTGGCTCTGCTCAACGCTAAGCTCGGCGCTGACCTCGACCACAACATCCAACAGCACGTTGCTGCCATGAACGCGGGCACGAATATCCCGAATTCGCTTAACACCCGGAGTTTCACTTACGGTCTCTTTAAACACCCGCAGCTTCTGGTCATCGAAACCATCCGTCAACGCATGTGTAGCGTCAGAGAATATATCCCACGCTGTCTTGCAGATGACAATACCTACAATAAAAGCGGCAATCACGTCGAGCAACGGGAAGCCGAGGCTCGCACCAATGATCCCTACTGCTGCACCTATACTGACAAAGGCATCGGAACGGTTATCCTTGGCAGCAGCCATCAGTGCCTGGTTGTTAATGCGGTGTGCCAGCTTGCTGTTGTATTTGTACACAATCCACATACATACAGCTGAAAACAACGCAATCCATGCAGCCAACAAATTTGGTGCCTTTATATCGCCTGCCATAAAGCTTTGAGCCGCCTCGATAATAACTTGAATACCCGCGGCAAACATAATAAAGGAAGCAACCAGCGATGCTACCGTTTCAGCTCTCATGTGACCATAAGGATGGTCATGGTCCGGCGGCTTGCGGGATATGCGCAGACCAATTAGAACAGCAAGGGAAACGATTATATCCGTAGTATTGTTAATACCGTCTGCCGTTAATGCTGCCGAGCCCGTGATATAGCCCATAGTGATCTTGAATGCAGACAAAAAAATATAGGCCGCTATACTTACCCATGCACCCTTCTCGCCCTGCTTCAGATTGTCGTATGTGTCCACGTGTGGCTCTCCTCCAGCTCCATGTCGAACATGCTCGATTTAATTTCGACCTCATCATATCAAACGAACCTTGTGTGGGTCTAGAGAAACAGTTTTCTCCTTGCAACGAAAATTAGGGATGGCACAACTTTGTTTTCCATGGCAAATCTTTTTTTCCTCAGGTAAAAAGAAGCAGCGGCCCGCTTCCACGGATACACGCTGCCATCACTCCCGAGTCCAACCTGCCGTCACTTACAAATGCACCCCTGCATCGAAATGGTTATAATCCTGCTCGGATGGATCGAACTTCTCCTCACCTTTACCGGAGCCGGATTCTTCAGTGCTATCAGCTGCCGAATGATCTACATTTGCATTAGTCGCATAGTCATCCGTCCAATCCTCGTTCACGACATGGGCAGGAATAGAAATGAGATCTTCATTATTATACGCTTGTGTATAGGCATCTATCTCCCTAGCTCCTTGTCCATGCTCTATCAGACGGCCTCCGTGAGCTTGAGCAATCTCAAGTGCGGAAGTTAATTCAGTATGGTTGATTTGGATATGCAGCGTTGGGCTGCTTAGCTCGGAGTGAACGCCTGATTTATATCCAAGCTCCTCCAATGTGCTCTGGGCCAGCTCTGCGGATGCTACGCTATCAAATTCGAAAAAAATGGCTTCAGCATTCATTCGGACAGCTCCCTTTCTTATCGCAAAATAGTCTGACTTAGCGTTTCCATGAGCAGCCCAGCTTATTCCTAATGAAGCATGATTATTTCTATTGGAACTATTGTTATTCCATAGACATACAGTACGTTGGCAGCGCATAGGATGGTTACAAAGCTGAATTATCGTTACATACATTACATACATACCATTCTGATGAAAGAGGTGGATACTTTGTCTTCAATTCCGGAAAACAATTCTCCCGGTCAGTCCAACAGTACTCTGACAGCTGATCCCGCCGATGTGAATGCTAACAAATGGATTGGAGTATTGGCTTACATCCTGTTTTTCCTGCCGCTGCTTGCCGCTAAGGAATCCAGGTTCGCCATGTACCATGCCAATCAGGGACTCGTTCTGCTCATTCTTGGAATTGCCTGCAACATTGTGCTCGGGCTTATCCCGGTAATTGGCTGGATTCTGCTGCCGCTTGCCAATTTGGCAACATTAGTTCTTGCCATACTCGGTATCATCCAAGCCGCTAACGGCCAACTGAAGCCGCTTCCCCTAATCGGAGGCATAACTATCATCAAAACTCCTTGAGCGGAGCTACATCGTAATAGCAGCAGCAAACAGCCGGCTCTCCTTGAGCGGCTGTTTTTTTATTATCCTAATGGAAACACTAATAGCGACAGCATTTGACAAAAACCATTTATTTTCGTTGACAAAACTAGGGGTGGTATGTGATTATAAGTTAAGCGAAAATGATTTACTGCTTAAAAGCGCAGAAGCGTAGAAGCACAAAAGCCGAAAAGCTTTAAAGTGCCTTATATAAATCGGTAATGACCGATAATTTGCGGACTTGTGCCGTATAGCTGGAAGGAGCTAATTCAAATGACAAAAGATTACACCCACAAAATCGTAGATTGTACCATTCGTGACGGAGGACTCGTTAATAACTGGGATTTTAGCGTAAAGATGGTTCAGGATATGTACGCAGGCTTGAGCGAAGCTGGCGTTGAATATATGGAAATCGGTTATAAAAACTCCGCTAAATTGCTGAAGGGCGCAGAAGCGGGTCCTTGGCGCTTTTTGAACGAAGATTTCTTGAAGGAAGTTATTAAAACGAAGACCGATACTAAGCTGTCAGCATTAGTTGATATCGGCCGCGTTGACGAGAATGATATTTTGCCGCGCGAGCAAAGCCACCTGGATTTGATTCGTGTAGCTACATACATTAAAGATGTAGATAAAGCGTTAGAGCTTGTAGAGAAATTCAATGGCTACGGGTACGAGACAAGCATTAACATTATGGCGCTGTCTCACGTTATGGAGAACGAGCTTACCGAAGCACTTGAAGAAATCGGCAAAAGCCCTGTAGACGTTGTATATGTAGTCGATTCTTACGGCAGCATGGATCACAAAGATGTAGATTACATGGTATCTAAGTTCCAACGTTTGCTTCCTGAGAAAAAGCTGGGTGTACATATGCATAACAATATGCAGCTGGCATTCTCCAATACGATTTTGGGCGCAGGCAAAGGAGTTCAATTCCTGGATTCCTCCGTATATGGCATGGGCCGCGCTGCAGGCAACTGCCCTACTGAGCTGCTTGTCAGCTACCTGAAAAATACTAGATACGAATTGCGTCCGGTGCTTGATCTGGTCGAAAGACATCTAGTGCCTATCCGTCAAAAAGTTGAATGGGGCTACGTCATTCCTTACATGATCGCAGGCGTGCTTAACGAGCATCCACGTTCAGGTATGGCGCTGCGTGCCAGCGATGACAGAGATAAGTTTGTTGAATTTTATGACAAACTGACTTCTCCGGAAGCTATGCCAACAAACCACCATTCCGATTAATCATACAATCAGGGAACGAACCCCGATATAGCACCAACAAGGAATGTAATGCGATGCCAGGCATCTGCGTTACACTTTTTGCTGTTTTGGCGCCTTGGCCGACTACAAAAACAAGATAAAGTCCATACTCCTTACTGAAGGAGGTGATTCTTATGTCAGAAGTTCATGTAACGACCGATGTGAAAATAACGGTAGCAGATAACGGTCCTCTCATTGTTAACGGAGGGATTGATCTGCTCGACGGCGAGGGTAAGGAGCTTGCTACCAAAGAAGCTACATACCTGTGCCGCTGTGGTCTCTCCAGTAACAAGCCGTTTTGTACCGGCGCCCATAAGGGCAAGTTCGAAAGCGTAGTCAGAGCTTAAACTATATTATTAAAAAAGCAGGAACCAAAAAGTAGATCCTTTACAGGTTCTACTTTTTTTACTCAATCGTCTTTTGGCATCTCACTTGAGCTAATTCTTTGCCTCTATTAATCAACCTCTCTGCCCCGTCAAATACAAAACCTAAACGCTCGTAAAAGCTTATGGCATTAATATTTTCCTTAAGCACCCACAGGGAGGCTTTTACATACCCAAATTCCTTTAGTCTATCTATACCCCAGTTTATAAACACCTTGCCCAAACCCTTCCCCCTATACGCATCCAACAAATAAATGGCCTCAATTTCACCGTATTTTTCGTCCAAATCATCGTCATGGCATTTTCCGACGATCATGCAGCCAGCAGCCTGATTATCGACAACCAGAAGCGCTATTTTTTCAATACCTTCACTTAACGATTTTTGATAATACTCCTCTCGCTTTGCAACTGTAAATCGTTCTAGAAAATGATCTGGAATGATGCCAATATATGCATTGCGATATGATTCCGAATGAACATGAGCCAATACCTTCCAATCTGCATATTCAGCCCATCGAATTTCAATTTCACTCATGCAACGTTCTCCTTTGAGGCAGCTGGACACTTGGTCACGGGACAACTACCTAAGAAATTAGATATACTATAAAGTATACATTATACGCGTTTATGAAAAACCGGAAAATGAAAAGAGGGGCACAGATGAAAATTAAAGTCCAATTGTCTATTGGTGATCAAATGGTAAAAGAAGAGAATCTTTCGATCGCGGAAACTAAGCTGGGGGAGCTTACGGATGAAGAGATTGAACAAGCTATCGAAATAAACATCCGTACATGGGCGGACAAGATGATCCGCATTCATTGGGAAGTAGCGGAGGAAGACTAAGCAGACTAACATCCCTCCAGGTCACCACTGTGCTCGGAGGAATTGCAGCCGTGCTGGCCTCACCCGATCACAAGAACAAGACATATGAGCTTACCGCTTCTCGAGCGTGGAGCTTTGAGGAACTAGCGAGTACTCTGTCTGAGCTCTCTGGTAAGCCCATCTCTCACCGACAGGACCCACAGGTCCAGAACTGGATCTATGGGTTCCTGAGCAAGCTTGATACTTCTTCCACTTCTCTGGATTTGGAACAATTAATTGGCGGACCTGTTGCTACACTAAAGGAAAGCATACAGCCCTTTATAGCACCTTAAATAGTTAAATTTATATGCTTAAAGTTTAATACGCTGAAGTCTTAGTGCATTTAATACTACGGATACGGAGCTAAGAGCCATAGCAGCCCCTGCGAGCCACGGAGCCAGAAAGCCTAATGCAGCAATCGGAATACCTATCACATTATAGGCCAGAGCCCAAAACAGATTCTGTTTAATGTTTGCCATTGTCTTTTTACTCATAAATATAGCATCCGGAATGCTGTTCAGATCGCCGCGCATTAAGGTTACATCTGCTGCCTCCATGGCTACGTCTGTGCCGGTTCCCACCGCCATGCCGATATCCGCCGTTGCCAATGCGGGAGCATCATTAATTCCATCCCCTACCATGGCAACTTTTTTTCCGGTTGCCTGAAGCTTTTTAACCTCGGCAGCTTTGCCTTCCGGCAATACCTCGGCCATAACATGATCAATACCCGCTTGAGCAGCGATCGCTTTGGCTGTACGTTCATTATCCCCGGTGATCATGATAACCTCGATTCCGAGGTTTTTCAGACGCTCCACCGCTTCTTTGGATGTATCCTTGATCGTATCGGCTACTGCAACCATTCCTGCATATGCACCATCGATGGCTACTAGCATGGACGTTTTTCCCGCTTCTTCCAAACGGTTCATTGTTTCAAAAGCAGCTTCTGCATTCACTTCATATTTGGCCATTAGCTTTCTTGTACCGACCAACAGCTCCTTACCTTCAACTACTGCACGTATACCAAAGCCTGGAATAGCCTCAAACTGTTCCGTTTCCGGAAGCTCGATTCCTCTTTCCTTAATCCCATTCACAATAGCCTCGGCTAACGGGTGCTCTGAATTTTTCTCAGCTGCACCTACGAATCGTAAGAAGTTATCCTCGCTCACCTCTTCAGTTGCCATAATGTCTGTAAGTTCAGGTTTGCCATTGGTTACCGTACCGGTTTTGTCTAAAATAATAGCATTTATACGATGGGTGGTCTCCAGATGCTCCCCGCCTTTAAACAGAATGCCTAATTCCGCCGCCCGCCCCGAACCGGCCATAATAGACGTAGGAGTAGCAAGCCCTAACGCACAAGGACAAGCAATGACAAGGACCGCAATCGCCTTTTCTAAGGCACTCGAAAAACTGCCCGGCTCCACAGCGAAATACCAAACAAAGAAAGTCAACAAGGCAATCCCGACCACTATAGGAACAAAAATACCGGAAATGGCATCAGCTACTCTTTGAATTGGTGCTTTGGAGCCTTGGGCTTCCTCTACTACTTTGATGATTTGGGCAAGGGCGGTTTCCTTACCTACTTTTGTGGCTTCAATTCTAAGCATCCCATTTTTATTGATGGTGGCTCCTATTACCGGATCTCCAATTCGCTTATCCACCGGGATGCTTTCGCCAGTTAACATCGATTCGTCGACTGAGGATGAACCTTGAATAACTTCTCCATCCACCGGAATTTTTTCACCGGGCTTAACAATAACCACATCTTTTACCACTACTTCCTCAATGGGTACACTAATCTCGCTGCCATCACGAATAACGGTGGCTGTTTTAGCCTGAAGTCCCATAAGTGTTTTAATAGCCTCAGAGGTTCTGCCTTTAGCTAATATCTCAAAGAGCTTTCCAAGCAAAATCAATGTAATCAGAACAGCGCTTGTTTCATAGTATAAAGCCACTTCATTATGACCATGACTGTTTATTGATTGAATAGTTTGGTACAGGCTATAAAAGTAAGCTGCAGAGGTTCCCAGAGCAACCAGGACATCCATATTCGCACTGCCGTTCCGAAGCGCTTTATAGGCACCTACATAAAACTGTCTTCCTATAATGAATTGAACAGGTGTAGCCAGAGCTAATTGGAACCACGGGTTCATGAACAAATCCGGCAACCATATGAACGAAGTAAAAGAAAAGTGGCTGACCATAGCCCAAAGTAGAGGCAAAGACAGGACCGCTGAAGTAATCAGTTTGATTTTATGGTTTCTAAGTTCCTTTTGCCGATGATCACCAGTCTCCTGTTGTTCCTGTTTTACGGTTCCATAGCCCAAGGCTTCGATCTTTTGCTCCATCTGTTCCAAGTTCGCTTTAGTTGGATCGAATGTAACAGAAGCTTGCTCCAAAGCAAAATTGACGTTCGCTCCGGACACACCTTCCAGCTTGTTCAATCCTTTTTCTATGCGGTTTGCACACGCGGCGCATGTCATTCCGGTAATTTGCAATGTTGTTTGTTGTTCCTGTATTGCTTGCTGCTTTTCCATAGCCTGCTTCCTCCTAATACCGCCTCAATACCTATGGGGGGTATATTTAATTGAAAAAAAATAGCACTCAAGCACAACGAGTCTATCTCCCGCTGTGCTTTCTTTCTTACACTACATCGTATCCTTGTTCCTCAATTGTTTCTTTGATTGTCTCCAATGTGAGCTTATTTTCATCGAATTGAACCTTTACGGTTTTAGTTGCAAGCTCTACTTGCCCCTTAGCTCCAATATTCTTAAGTGCACCTTCAACCGAATTTACACAATGTCCACAAGTCATACCTTCTACTTCTAATGTTACGTTTTGCATATCCATTCCTCCATTAATTATAATATTATTTCATTAACTTATTAACGGTAATCAAAAGTTCATCGATAACTTCATGTTCCCCAGCCTTTATGCGATCAATCACACAGCTTTTCATATGACCTTCCAGCAGCAGCTTACCGACACCATTTAATGCCGCTTGAATTGCAGCAATCTGGTTTAATACATCGTCACAGTAAGTGTCCTTCTCTATTAAACCTTTGACGCCACGAATCTGGCCCTCAATACGGTTAAGTCGTGTAATCAAATTTGCTTTTGTTTTATCGGAATGATGACTTTGTCTATTTGAGCTGCAATTGGGAGCCTCTTCGAGTTCTGCATTAGTTGCTTTAAGAGTATCCATTTTGTTTGCCTCCTATTCTTCATGGATTAATCATACTATACCCCCCATGGGTAAGTCAACAGTTTTATAGCTTGTTCATTTGAACAAAAGAGCAAGCCCCAGTAATGCACAATTTCAATATTCAGTTTAAACTTGTAAGGTGGTTGATATAATTGATGAGGTAGAATGAAACATTCCCATCTCGACCGATTGATATTGATAATGCCCAACCACATACTCGACAAAGTACAGAAGCCCGCCAAGTTTCCTAATAGTAGTAAGCACCGTCCCATGTGAAGTATTGACCTATAAATATACAAAAAGGAGCGAATATCCATGCAGCCCATCGTATCCCGCAAAGCACCAAAGCAACTGCTTAACCCTGCCAGCGGTTATTTAACCGGCTACAGCCACACGCTTAACCCATATACCGGTTGTTCATTTTCCTGCTCCTACTGCTATGTTAGGGAAATGCCTGTGGCCAAATTCCGCCGCGAAGCCTGGGGAACATGGGTCGATGTAAAGGAAGGCGCCTCCGAGCTGCTGCATAAAGAATTAGTCAAAGCGAAGAAGAAGGGCCCTGTTACAATCTTCATGTCGTCCGCCACAGATCCCTACCAGCCTCTAGAATACCGAGAAAGGCTAACACGCTCCCTGCTGGAGACGATGGCACAGGAGTTGCCCGACTTCTTGCTTGTGCAGACCCGCAGCCCGCTCGTAACGCGTGATATGGATGTGCTGCTGCAGATGAAGGACCGGGTTCGCATAAGCGTCACAGTCGAAACCGATCTGGAGTCGGTACGTAAGGCTTTCACCCCGGGCGCCCCTCCAATTGCAGCTAGGCTGCGTGCTCTGGATAAGCTCAGCTCCGCAGGGCTTGACGTACAAGCGGCGGTCTCTCCGCTGCTGCCAAGCTCCGAGCAGTTTGCCGCCAGCCTGGCGTCCGTCGTCAGTCGAGTATGCCTCGATGATTTCTTCATGGGCGATGGAAGTCTCGGCAAGCGTACAGAAAGGCTCGGCATACGCCGAATTTATGAGGATATGGGTATGACCCAGTGGTATAACCGCAACGCTTATCTGCATGTACAAGAACAGATGAAGGAACATTTCGCAGAAGACCGGATTTTTATAAGCCAAGCGGGCTTTTTACCGTAAGCTTTTCAAAGAATCTTCTGCTTTATAAAAAATCATTAGCTTCACCACGACGGGCTGATTGTGCTCCTCGAAATTCCGCCGCGTCTGGAGCCCAATCTTGCACACCCTAAACCTCAACGTGGGCGCTGGATACTCTTATGTGCACTATCCCATTGTCTCAGCATGGGTGCTGGGTACACTTATGTACACTATCCCACTGTCTCAGTTTTAATTCCTGAGCAATGGGGATAGCGGCCATAAGCGAAATTTAAATAATTGCTGTAACTTCATAACCGCTAACCGCATTCTTCCATTACTGCTCAATACGAAGAAAATAGACCGGATCTACTTTCTTCCCTAACCTGTACTCATTCGGTGTAACCCCGACAAAGCTCCGAAACACTTTTATAAAATAGTTCGTATACTCAAAGCCCGTCTCCTTAGCGACAGCTTCGACTGTTTTCTCGGTGTGCCTTAGCAGCCAGGCGGCCTGCTCGACGCGGATTTTACGCAAATATTGATTGGGCTTCAGCCCCGTTTTCTTCAAGAACTGCCGGCAAAAGTGATACTTCGTCAATCCGGCCGCACCCGCCATATCGTCCACCGATATATCTTGCGCATATTGCGATTTCAGCAGTTTAATAGCCGCACGGATCGAAGCCGGCATATCCTCCGTTGCACGTATGATGTCTCGCCCTTCTGCAAGCTGGTGCAGGCTCATCAGAAGCTCATACAGTACAGCGGATACTGCAAACTTATCCAACTGAGGGTTATGGAATACTTCAGCATATAGTTTACTCAATATCATCAATGGCTCCGAGTGATCCTTGAACGAAATGACCGTCCCCAGCTTCTTCTGAATTTCTGTAAAATGATTTACGGCATCCGCACCGTTCACAACTACATAAAGAAACTCCCATTCATCGGAATCCTCCGGCAAATAGTACTCCGTATCACCAGGTACAACCGTAATAAACGCACTATCTTTCACCAATGAATATAAGGCCGTCCCATCGCGTAAAGCGCCTCTTCCCGATAGTGTATATTGAAAAATTACAAAGCCTCCCCCACGCTTCAAACCGTTCCAACGATAGTCTGCTGAAACGACCCTATCCCACCCTATATTAATGAGCCGAATGGGCAATGCAGCAGGACTCAGATATTTAAATCCGAAGCTTGTTTTCTCACAAACCTCATGCGGTAACAGCAATATAGTCTCATCCTTTCGAAAATATGTTATCATTGTACGCCCTGTCTTTTTGTTTTATCATGAAACTGTTCAATTGGGAAGTCAACGGAATGATAATATTTTTATTTATTAAAATGGAGCAGGAGGGCTATTTCTCATGTTAAAAATCGCAATGATCGGGGCAGGAAGTATCGGCTTCACACGCCGTCTCGTAATGGATATTCTATCTGTCCAAGAATTTCAGAATGCGCAATTTCGTTTCATGGATATCAATGAAGAGAGTCTGAATATGGCAGCCGATCTATGCCGGAATATGATTCAGAAGAACGGCTTGCCCGCCACCATCCAAGCTACTACGAACCAGAGGGAAGCGATTGCCGATGCTGATTATGTGTTCTGTACCGCACGTGTAGGCGGCTTGGAAGCATTCCGCCACGATATCGAAATCCCGCTCCGTTATGGAGTCGATCAGTGCGTAGGTGATACACTGGGGCCGGGCGGCGTATTCTTCGCGCTGCGCACGATCCCGGTTTTGCTGGATATTGCCCGCGACATGCGCGAGCTCGCGCCAGATGCGCTGCTGCTCAACTATTCCAACCCCATGGCGATGAATACATGGGCTGTACGTCGCGCTGGCGGTGTTCGTGTAGTCGGTCTATGCCATGGGGTTCAGCACAGCCACACCTTGATCTCGCAAGCTCTTGGCCTTCCTAAGGCTGAAGTCGATTTCACCGCAGCTGGCATTAACCATCAGACCTGGTTCGTTCAGGTTGCCCATCAAGGCAAAGACATGCTTCCTCATATTCTCGAAAGCATGGAGAAGCATCCAGATATTTCACGCAAAGAGCCTTGCCGGATCGATGTGCTGCGTCGTTTCGGGTATTTTTCAACAGAATCGAACGGTCATCTGAGCGAATATTTGCCTTGGTACCGCAAACGTAAGGGTGAAACGGATTCATGGATCTGTCCGGATACGTGGATCGGCGGAGCAACCGGCGGCTACTTGAATCATTGCCTAAGCCGGGGGGATGAGTACAAGGAGAATTATCCGAAATGGATGAGCGGTGAGTTGGAATTCATTAAGCTTGGCGAGCGCTCTGAAGAGCACGGCTCATATATCCTTGAGGCGTTGGAAACCGGCCGGGTTTACCGCGGGCATTTCAACATCGAGAATCAAGGCTTGATCACCAACCTGCCGGACAAATCAACGATTGAAATTCCTTGTTATGTAGATCGTAACGGCATACAGCCGACGTTCATCGGTCAACTGCCGCTAGCCTGCGCCGCTACATGCAAGGTTAGCATCAACGTGCAGGAAATGGCTGTGGAAGCAGCGCTCACCGGCAATCGTGAGCTAGTTAAGCAAGCCGTTCTGCATGATCCGTTGACTGCTGCCGTCTGCACTACCGATGAAGTATGGCGGATGTGCGACGAGATGTTCGATGCTCTTGGCCCTTGGCTGCCGCAGTTCAACGGGGAGAACCGCACGTGGAATGATATTCCTCAGGCGAATAACAGCAAGCTGTCGTTTATTCGTTAATCAATGGAAACTAGCGGTTCGGACAGTTTGCCGGTATTCTTATCCATTAATCCCTATAATACAATTTGGGTGTATCCCTCCAACTAAGCCTCCTGAGTATTCTCAGCGAAATGAGGTGAGGGATTCATTCTCTAGTCAATTAATAAACGCTAAATCCCCTATTCGGGATTTAGCGTTCTGCAATAATAATAGAACTATAGTCGGTATGAGTCCTCATGAAAAAGCGATTCGTTCCAAACGATCCTTCCCGAGCTCAACTTAACGGAAATCCGGCGGAATCCTTCTTGCTACTCCAGTACGGATTGCAGCTTCGATAACAGCATGGCGCACCTTATCAACTACATGCTCATTAAAAATACTCGGAATGATATATAATTCATTCAACTCATCATCGCTAACAACAGAGGCAATAGCCCTTGCTACCGCAAGCTTCATCTCCTCGTTAATACGATTTGCACGGCAATCCAGAGCCCCGCGGAAAATTCCCGGGAAGCACAGCACGTTGTTAATCTGGTTCGGGTAATCACTCCGTCCGGTTGCAAGCACCTTCACATACGGTTCGGCAAGATCAGGATCTATCTCGGGCTGCGGATTGGCTAGTGCAAATACAATGGGGTCTTTTGCCATTGCCTTAACATGCTCAACCTTCAATAAGCCAGCTCTGGACACGCCTATAAATACATCGGCACCTGCAATTACTTGGTCCAAGCCACCTGCCGTTGCCTCTACCTGTGATTGCTCAGCTAGCCACTGCCACATAGGCTGTGAATAAGTCTCCCCGCGAACGATTGCCCCATCGCGGTCCACAGGCACAAGCCGCTTTACTCCAGCGGCAAGCAGCATCTTGCACACGGACACGCCCGCTGCCCCGATCCCGTTCACCACTACACGGATCGAGTCGATCGGTTTCCCAACGACCTTCAGTGCGTTCAAGATCCCTGCCAGCATGACTACAGCTGTTCCGTGCTGATCATCATGGAACACAGGAATATCGAGTTCCGCTTCGAGCCTCGACTCAATCTCAAAGCAGCGCGGCGAGCTGATATCCTCCAGATTAATACCGCCGAATATAGGGCTGATCGCCTTAACTGTACGAATAATCTCCTCTGTATCCTTTGTATCTAAGCAGATTGGGAACGCATCCACTCCTGCCAGCTGTTTAAACAGCATCGCCTTTCCTTCCATCACCGGTGCAGCTGCCTGAGGTCCGATGTCACCCAATCCAAGAACCGCTGTGCCGTCGGAAATTACGGCTACCGTATTTCTTTTGATAGTTAATGAATAAGCTTTCTGCGGGTCTTCATGAATAGCCGTGCATACGCGTGCCACACCAGGTGTATAAACACGTGACAAATCATCCCGGTTCTTGATCGGCATATTCGGCTGCATGGAAATCTTTCCTCCCAAATGAGCCAAGAACGTACGGTCAGATACGTTGATCAAGGTTATTCCTTTAAGCTGTTTAATGGCCGTAACGACCTCAACCTCCAAAGAATCCTGCACATCAACGGTAATATCACGCACTGAAGATTCCTTGCCTACACGTATAACGTCAATCGACGATACATCGCCGCCCGCCCGGCTTATCACAGAAGCAACATCACCGAACGAAACTTGATCATGAGCCAACTCTACACGCAAAATAATACTTGTATTAGCCATTAAAACCACTCCTAAAATTAGTTTTCTGATTGTTTATTTTTTGACAATTCATGAAGTTACCTCACTGCCTTTTTCAGTGAATCTTCGTTCATCGGGCCCTGCACCTTTTTTCGAATGATACCTTGCTCGTCGACCAAATAGGTTGCAGGATAAGCAGCGACTTTGTAGATTTTCCCCACATCACCTAGCGAATCCAACACAATTGGAAATGTTAACCCCCATTGATTAACGTAAGCATTAACTACAGCCTTGCTTGCTTCCGTCTGCGTTGCATTAACCGATAAAATAACAACATCCCGATCCTTATACTCACTGTAAAACCGCTGCATATGCGGCATCTCTACCCTGCAGGGAGGACACCAGGTTGCCCAGAAATTAATTAGCACCTTTTTGCCGCGGTAATCCGACAGCTTGATCTGACCACCTCCTAAAGCTTCTAGTTCAAAGTCAGGGGCTCTCTCACCTACACGGGTTCCAGTTGCAACTCCGGCTTCTGCAAACGCCAAATCGCTTCCTAATCCAGCTTTTTCCCAAGTATTTGAGGCCACCACACTTATAACAGCATGTCCAAGTACAAAGACAAGGAACAGCTGCTGTAGTTTCTTTCGTCCTTCCTTAACCCTCCCTTTCCACAATAGAATCACTATCACGGCACTCAGACTTAGAAGTAAACCATTTGTGGCAATATTTACCTCTTCAAATAATATTTTGAAAAACCGATAAACCATGTACCCCACCAAAAGGGAGACAAGCCACGAATCTATATATAGGGGCCACCTAGGCGATTTATGGTCTCTCAACCATACATAACCACCTGCGACTGCTGCAGCTATCCACGTTCCTTGTTCTCCACCGCTGAAATACAGCAGGGATAACGGGCTTTCGATGACACTTTGTGGATCCAATAACAGCACACTCAGCTTCCAGGTAAACAACCAGATGAGCAATGCTTCAAATGCCCGGTCATAGCTTTTATTATCTAAATCCGATTCGCGGCGCAAGCGCAGCTTCATAACTGCAAAGCCTGCCAAGATCGCAACCGCTATGAGCAGCACGCTTTTTTGTAACACTAGCGGTCCAAGCACCCATGCGTCCAATTGGTTTCTCCTTCCAGCGATTTTCCAGAGTTTAGACCGTAAGCACTTACTTAGCCTTCTGAGGGAGAGCTTGCATCTCTTGACTACATTGTGGCTTGAGGGCAGTGACAAGTCAAATTAACGTTTTTAATAACCGTACCATGTATTTTTTATAGATTCTCTCCTGCAAGCCTTTGCTAACGGCCTAGAAAGCCGAAAGCAATTCATATAAAAGGTTTGAAAACTCATCTTAGACCAACGGAGGTACTACCATTTATGAAGAAATTCCTTGCTACATTGCTGATTGCCGCAACTGTCACTACAGGCGCAAGTCTTATTGCTCCTACTGAAGCACATGCCGCCCCCGAAGCAACTATTGTTAGCAGTGTTAACTTCAGAAGTGCTCCTAACACCAGCGCATCATCCCTACGTTTATTGAAAACCGGAGAGAAAATTCAAATTATTTCCAAGGTAAATGACTATTGGTACTATGTTCAAACTACCCAAGGCCAACTAGGTTACATTTCAACCAGCAGCAAATATGTAAAATATGCAGGCGCAGGTTCATCAACTGGCGGCGGAAGCGGAAGTGGAAGCGGCTCGTCCAGCAACACTGTTAACAAAATCATCAGCGCAGGCAAAAAATATTTGGGTACACCTTACGAATTCGGATCTGACCGCTCCAATACACGCACTTTCGACTGCTCTGATTTTGTTCGTCAAGCCTTCAAGGATGGCGCAGGTGTTACTTTGCCAAGCGATTCTAGAGGACAAGGCAGCTATGTTAAAAGCCTGGGGAAATCCACATCAAATTGGCGCAACCTCAAGGCTGGCGATCTGATGTTCTTTATGGATTACAAGGGTACTAGCAAGTCTGCATACCCAAGCAACACATCGAATCAGACCATCACTCACGTAGGTATCTATCTTGGAAACGGACAGATTCTGCATACATATTCCAAGGACTCCGGTGGTGTTAGAATAGATAGCATTGCAGGAAAACATTGGGAATACCGCTTTATGTTTGGCGGCAGCGCTTTGAAATAAAGCATCACAAATAACCCGAATCCACAGGTTTATCACTGGGGTTCGGGTTTTTGTATGGAAATTGGGGCGAATGTACAGCATATGCTATAATTAGCATACATAAATATTTCATCCAAACTATACGGAGGCATCGCATCCATGCTGACTTTTCAAGAAAAATTAACTATTATTGAATCATTCCCCGAATTACAGCGCCATGATGTGTCACTTGGACGGGTTAATTTCCATTATGAAAATAGCTGCTATGATAAAAAAAATGTCGTCTACCACCTGCACCCTAACGGTAACGGCTTTGTTTATGCGGGATTTCTAAAAGGCTATCAGAAAGATGATAAAGACATGGTTAATATACGGGAGTACTCAGCAGAGGCTCTTCATGAGCTAATTCAAGCATCTATCCAGTCACTTACGGCAGATCCTGCTGCGCTAAATGCCGAGGCCCCTAAGCCTGCCCCTGAGAAACAGACTTCTCAGCGTTGGATCAGCAGTGACAATCAAATCCTCACTCTAATTCTTGAGGAAGATCTTTGGAATCTATATTTCGGCATTAATCTGGAATTCGCGTTTGAAACCTATGAGGAAGCTGAGGAATATTTACTGGAAGAGGGCTTTACCCGTATGTAGAGGGTAAAAACTTCTGACCAAAGCCCTTTTGATGAAGATACCTTCGTGCCTTAACGGTTACTTTGCTTAAATGAATTAGTCGAAGCATTAGCGGAAGTAATTCGTCCACTATGGCATGGAAAGCACAAAAAACAGAGAGATAGCGGAAGATCTGCTTCCGTTATCTCTCTGTTTTGGTTCATTGAGCCCCTATTTGCCCCGAATAGTCGAGTAGGCGGGGCCTCTCCTTCTCTTGGATTGCGCCCCTTACCCCTCACAGATCCGTACGTGCGCTATTAACGCATACGGCTCTTCACTTCACCATTACAGGTCGACTGACGAACAGGTTC
>NZ_JANQBD010000042.1 GCF_024722015.1 Paenibacillus radicis (ex Xue et al. 2023)
TTTTACAACCGTAAGAGAATTCATGGTTCTTTGGGCTATGTTTCACCGGATCAATACGAGGCCATGTATTACAAAAAGGTTGTGTGATATCTCTTATTTGAGTGTCTACTTTCTTGACAGAGATCCAGATTTCCTTTTATTATATTTCTCTATTAATATATTTCTCTAAAACTATCGAAAATTGAAAACCTTGCACTCCTAGGATGGAAATGAAGCAGGCTTTCCAATTAAGACACTATACCACTGTATGACTTTACTCCCACTAATGAGCGCGCAGCATAACCATACAAATATCATCTTCCTGCTGATCACGGATTTCAGCCGGCAGCAGAACATTCATAATATCCACGAGTTCCCGAGGCTCACAAGCTTCAATAGACTTAACGAGCGTCTCCACCTCATCCTCGTCTTCCTTTTCTATAGCTTCCAGAAGTCCATCAGTGTATAGAAATAGCCGCATGTCATTCTCATAGGACAACACGCCTTTTACAATATCCATCTGCTCAAAGAACCCAACCGCACAGCTACCTTGATCCAGCAGGATAGTAGGCTTGTTCGCTTCCATAAGAATGCCTGGAGGATGGCCCGCATTAACATACTCGATTGTTTGGTGATGAGTATCAATAACCAAATAAATGGCGGTAAAGTAATAGCTCACGGAGGCATTTCGATTCAACTGATTCATGTAACGGTTCAATTCCGCTATAACTGTTTCCGGTTGAACGAACCGGGTAATGGTATCCTGCATAACAGATGAAATAAACATGCAAACCAACGAGGAGGAAATCCCATGCCCCATCATATCGAGCAAAATAATCCCATGCCGATTCGAGTCAATCGGATACCAAGAGTATAAATCTCCGGCAAGCTCGAAGGACGGATGATAGGATGCGCTTATATCCAATCTTTCTTTTCGGAGCGGTTGGCTTAGTACGCTGCTCTGCACTTGTTTGGCCAAATCCAGTTCACTGCGGATACGTGCTTCATTCTCCTTATGCCAATCCTTCTCATACTTTAATCGCAGAGCTACACGAATCCGCGCAATTAATTCCACCTTATTGATCGGCTTCATTACATAATCAACGGCACCCGCTTCCATAGCGTCAGCCAGCAGATTCGAATCCCCCATAGCGGTCACGATAATGATAGGAATATCGCGCAGTGCCTCATCTTCCTGTATAGAACGGCAGGCTTGAAGACCGTCCATCACAGGCATCATCATATCGAGCAGGATTAAATCCACCGGCACCTCGGGCCCTTCTCCAGTCCCCACCTTCAACAGCTCCAGCAGTTCAATAGCAGAGGGCAATTTAATACAGTGCTTATATCCGGCGCTTTTCACTATTTTTTCTATTACCATCAAATTTACAGGATTGTCATCAACTATTACGATATTCATTACATGACTCCTAACTTTCGTGGCTTCTACTTTTCATTACATTATAGCGCTATCTATAACAATTATGTACCCGCCAATCCGGCCTTCTGAATCAACAAATAGAATGGTTCATGATTTTCCCAGATGGTTAATAGAGGACATGCCGGTCACAACCGAATCTATCCATATAACAAGCCAGTCGACTGCAGTACTTACATGGAATTTTTCGGGCCGCTTAGTCGCTTAGTACTTCGTTCAGAAAAATCGCTAAGGCAAAGCTCAGCCGTGCTTACGGTACAAGTGTCGCCTGGCGCAACTCAAAGGAGGAACAACCTATGGACAACAAAGCCAAGTTGGTATCTTATGAGGAGCAAGCTATTCAGGAAATTCGCAGTTTTCAAAGGGAAGGCTACACACTGGACGAGATTTACGTATTAGCGCATGATGATGAAACAACAGAAGGATTAACTAAGCTGATGAGCACGAATACAGTTGGAGTCATGGAGGAGGGCATTGGAGATGCTTTTGCCAATCTCTTTCGCTCCAGAGGCGATCAATTGCGTTCCAAAATGCAGTCGTTAGGACTGTCCAAAGCGCAAGCCGATCATTTCGAGAAAGAGCTGGATAAAGGGAAAATACTTGTTATGGTGTGGAACGACAATCTGGATCATGACGACATGAATGCTCACCGCAGAAACAGCGGGATCCGAGATGAGGTTGTCGTTCCTAAGGACGGAGTCTACGTAACGAACCGACCGGGTCCCGGCCGAAACAATGTATGGTAATTTTTAAGCAGCAGCAATAGCTGTAATCCGCAAAGGCACTGGAAAAACATTATCCAGGAGGTGTGTTAGCATGTTAAAATGGGCTCTTATCTTTTTAGTCGTTGCTATAGTCGCCGGTGTATTTGGATTTCTGGGAATCGCCTCAGCGGCAGCAGGCATAGCCAAAGTACTATTCGTTGTGTTCCTGATCTTGTTTATCTTGACCTTAGTGATGGGTCGAAGGCCTTCAGCCTAACCTATCTTATCCCGAAAAAGCCACTCTCGGCAGAGAGCGGCTTTTTGCTGTATGCATATTAGAATTAAAAGGATTAGTTCTACTATCAAAATTATATCCGTATTACTCGTTAAATTTTACCACTCCGTAACCGTGCCGTCTTCAGTGCGCCACACTGGATTACGCCACTGATGGCCTATTGCGGCCATTTCACGAACCTTAGCTTCATTAATCTCGATGCCAAGACCAGGCTTGGTCATTCGTTTCACGAAACCATCCTTATAATCGAACACCGAAGGGTCGACCAAATAATCAAGCAGATCGGAGCCTTGGTTGTAATGAATGCCCAAGCTCTGTTCTTGAATAAACGCATTCGGCGTGCAGAAGTCAAGCTGCAGCGATGAAGCCAACGCAATAGGCCCAAGCGGGCAATGAGGCGCAACTGCAACATCGAAGGCTTCCGCCATTGCCGCAATCTTGCGCACTTCCCAAATTCCACCGGCATGACTTAAATCCGGTTGAATAATGTCGACTCCCCCCTGCGTAAGAAGCCGTTTGAAATCCCAACGCGTATACATCCTCTCGCCTGTAGCAATCGGAACGCTGGACCCTCTTGTGATTTCGAGCAGCGCTTCGTTGTTCTCCGATAGAACCGGCTCCTCGATGAACATTGGCTTGTACTGCTCCATCTCCTTGATCAGTACCTTGGCCATTGTCTTGTGGACGCGTCCATGGAAGTCCACGCCAATTCCGTTGCCGGGACCAATTGCTTCGCGCACAGCAGCCAGGCGTTCAACCGCCTCCTGCACCTTGAGCGACGAATCGATCCACTCCATCTCGGCGGTGCCGTTCATCTTGATCGCAGTGTAGCCCTGCGCGATCTTTTCCTTCGCGGCCTCAGCCACATCCGATGGCTTATCCCCGCCAATCCAGGCGTAGACGCGCATCTTCTCCTTGCACGGGCCGCCCAGCAAATCATAGACGGGCACGCCCAGGCTCTTGCCCTTAATGTCCCACAGCGCCTGCTCGATTCCGGAGATAGCGCTCGTCAAGATCGGCCCGCCGCGATAAAATCCGCCGCGGTACAGCACCTGCCACAAATCCTCAATGTGGCCCGGATCTCTGCCGATCAGGAATTCGCTCATCTCTTCCACGGCTGTGCGCACCGTATCCGCTTTACCCTCAACAACCGGCTCTCCCCAACCGACGATACCGTCATCCGTCGTAATTTTGAGAAACAACCACCGCGGCGGCACTTTAAATAGCTCCATAGATTTTATTTTCATAATGAATCCTCTCCTTTGTGAAATTCGAACAGCATATCCTCCAAATGGCATTTCATAAGAGCACGCGCCTGAGTCGGATTCCGCTGAATAATGGCCTGTGCGATCAAGTAATGAAATGACGAGGCTTTCTCATGCATCCCCGGCCATTTCATGGATTTACGCCGACTATCCACCAGCAAGTCACTCATTCGGTCCAGCATGTGGAACATAATATCGTTGTGGGAAGCTTTCGCGATCAATTCATGAAAATGGATGTCCTCTTTCAAGAAATCCCGCTGCTTCTCAACCTTGCGTTTCATAGCCTCAGCAGTAGCCATGATTGCCTTCGCTTCTTCATCGGTAGCCTTCTCTGCAGCCATAGCGGCAAGCTCCGGTTCGATAATAAGCCTTGCTTCCGTCAATTGCAGCATGGTAGCCCGCTCCAGGAAATCAAGTCGGTCGGCTGGCGCATCAGTCAAATCATTGTCTACATAGGTGCCTCGCCCTTGCTCGATTCGCAAAATTTTCTGCTTCCCGAGTATACGAACGGCCTCTCGCACAGAGGATATGCCAACGCCCAGCTCAGCCGATAGCTGCTCCAATGGCGGAAGCTGCTCCCCTTGCTTCCAGTGACCTGCTTTAATATTGCTTTTGATACGGTCGTATACGGTTTCGTAAGTTAATTTCTTCGATATGATAACCACCTGCAGACTTTATAAATAACAAACATTCATATGATGTATTTATAATATATAACAAGTCATATGATGTTTCAACAGAAATATTTACTCTTCTAATATTGCTGGGGAGAGATATTTTCATTCATCTGCTGTTAAGCAGCCAACGAATAACAGAAAAAAACCTGCTCTCGTTAGAAACGAAACCTTTTGCAAGGCAGATTCTATCGAAAACAGGTATTGGTATCATTTCTTATGAAAATCAGGATTCTTATAATCCTGCAATATCACCTGATTATCTGACTACTGCATGATAATGCTTTGATGCCCCGCCAAAAATCCCCCGTCGACCGGTATGCAGGTACCTGTAATATAGGACGCCTCCGGCGATGCCAGGAAACAGACAGCTTCCGCTACCTCACCAGTCCCACCGAAACGTCCCATAGGAGTTTTTCCTAGCACCGCGTCTCGAAATGACTCTTTCTTGAAGTTGCCCGCTGTTAAATCGGTTTCAATGTAGCCCGGACTTACTGAGTTGACCCGTACCCCATATTTGGCCCATTCCACAGCTAGTACCTTGCTGTACTGCATCAGGCCTCCCTTGGAAGCCGCATACGCGCTTTGATTCGGAGTACCAATATGCGAAAGCATGGAAGTAATCGTTACTATAGAACCGCTTCCTTGCTCAATCATCCTTTTCCCAACCTCCTGGCAGCTCATAAATCCGCCCTTCAGGTTCACTCCGACTACCTCGTCCCAATCTTCTACTGCATATTGCTCCGCTGGTACACGCTTGTTAATGCCGGCGCAATAGACGAAGCTGTCGATACGTCCGTACAGCTCATTCGCCTGCTTCACAAAGTGCTGAATACTTCCCTGATCCTGAACATCTAGCATCAGCCCGTGTGCCTCGCCGCCATTCTGCCGCAAGTGTTCAGCTGTGCCCAAATATTGCTCTTGCGTCCGGCTGCCTATGATAACCTTACATCCATAGCCTGCTAATTTCTCAGCGATGGCTCTCCCGATTCCTCTTCCGCCTCCGGCGATGACCGCTACTTGGTTATGTAATCCACGCATCTACAATCCCCCATTTCAACTTTTCAACAGGTAACTCTCCACTATCAAGTCTTACGTTATGTATCTCTACATACATCTTATCAATGCCTCCGCAGGAGTACAATTGCCCCTGGAAAAATTGTAAAAACTGTTTTGTACGCATTCCCTCTCATATTTCCAACTTTCAAACACATACTACATCTATGCAAAGAAACGGTGAGGGATATCATGAAGCCAACCATATTAATTATTGAAGATGAGGATAAAATAGCACGGGTGCTGCAGCTGGAATTAGAACATGAAGGCTACTCCCCTCAGCATGCCAAAGATGGCCGCGAAGGCTTGGATATGGCACTGGCCCAGAGCTGGGACATGATCCTGCTCGATATCATGCTGCCTGAGCTGAACGGTATGGAGGTACTGCGCCGAATGAGGCAGAGCGGCTGTCATACTCCTGTTATTTTACTGACAGCCAGAGACACCATACCCGACCGGGTGAGCGGGCTTGATCAGGGTGCGAATGACTATATAACAAAGCCCTTTGCCATTGAAGAGCTGCTGGCACGTATTCGCAACCTGCTCCGAATGACAGCTAACCAGCCGAATGCCGAAGGCGGAGCTACCTTCCACAACGAAGATGAGCTCCGTATCGATGGCTTGACTATGAATATACGAACCCGTCAGGTTATCCGGGAAGATCAGCTCATCGAGCTTACCCCGAAGGAATTCGATCTTCTGAGCTATTTGGTAACTCATACGGGTGAGGTGCTTTCCCGCGAGCAAATTTTATCCGATGTATGGGGATATGGCTTTATCGGTGATACCAATGTTGTAGATGTGTATATCCGCTACTTACGGCAGAAGGTAGATCAAGGGTTCACCTGCAAACTTATTCATACGCTACGGGGCGTCGGCTATTTGGTCAAAGAATGTGATACGGCTACATGAGGATTCGAATCAAAATCACACTTCTGATCGCAGCTTCATTGCTGCTGGTCATGCTGCTGTTCAATATTGTCACGTACTTTACGGTTGTGCGCATCACAACGAAAAGCCAGATCCAGCTTCTGTGGAATGCGATCACACCTTTGATGTCTCAAACCGAGCTCTACAATCCAGCACGCTGGACCCGCACCTCATGGCTCAAGCCCTTCCTGATGCCACAAGCCCTGATCCGTATTATTGATAAGGATTCTGTTATACAAACACAACTAGCTACAAATGATAAGCTCAAGGAGATTCCGGCCGAGTTCAGCATTCGCAGCTTTTCCAGAACACTCAAAACACCCGAAGCACTGATCGTCTACATTCAGACCCCTATTATTGATGATAAAAATGAAACTCTCGGCGCTGTGCAAATCATACGCAGGCTGGATACTTTGGAAGAATATTTGGACGTGCTGATCAATGTACTCATGCTGACCACCATGGGGTCTGTTATATTCGCGCTGGCCTGTGGAATGTATTACGCCAAAATCATTCTTCGGCCTATCCACCAGCTTGCCTTTGTTATGGAGTCGAATCAACGAAACGGTGTCTTCAAGAAGCTGGAGCTCCCCCCTTCCAAACACCAAGACGAGCTGGGGCAGCTGATACATACCTTTAATTCTATGATCGGGAAAATGGAGCATAACTTCAATCTGCAAAAGCAATTTCTGGCTGATGCCTCCCACGAGCTAAAAACTCCGCTGACTATCATAGAAAGCTATGCCGATCTTTTGAGGCGTTGGGGCGGCAGCAATACGGAGGTGCGAACGGAAGCCGTTGAAGCCATTCACTCCGAAGCCGCGCGGCTGCGCAAGCTCACCCATGAACTGCTTACAGTCGCTAATACCGAATCAGGAGAGCATATGCAGTGGGAAGCCTTTAATCTCTCCGAGCTAGTGAGCACAACGGCAGCTACCTTGCAGCAAGCCTTTCACCGCGAGCTTCGCTGCCAGCTGGATAACGCGTTTGATAGCGTAACCATGAGCGGGAGCCCAGGGCAGATCAAGCAGCTGCTGATCATCCTGCTTGATAACGCCATCAAGTACAGCCAGGACGCTGTACTTGTGACGCTGCAGCCGGATCCGCGCGATGCGCAGATCGCCGTGCTGCAGGTAACCGACCGCGGCATCGGCATCGAGCCCGCGGATATCCCGCGCCTGTTCGACCGGTTTTACCGGGTCGATAGGGCTCGCAGCCGCTCCACGGGCGGGAGCGGACTCGGACTCTCGATCGCGCATAACATTGTGCGGCTGCACAAGGGTACGATCGTGATCGACAGCAAGCCCGGCAAGGGCACGCGTATCACCGTGAAGCTGCCACTGAACGCATCGCCTCCTTGCCGCTAAGCCAAGGAGGCGATGCATTGATTAGGGTATTTTTAGGCCTATAAGTTACCCACTGCCAAAAATACCGCCTTCCCAAGGATGTAATTGCATATAATTTCCTTGCAACAAAAAGAGCACGTTTGGCGTCATTACTCATGACACCAAACGTGCTACTTCTTCTTACAAACTCTCCCTGTCGATAGGGGCCCGCGATGTATGAGGTATTTTGAACGGAGTTTGTTATTGCGAGACTACAAAACGCGGCGAGCTGTTTTATACTTCGATTTCCAGAAGCTGTTGTTCATATTAGAAATTTTTACGCCTCCGGCTCCATAGGTATGAAGCATGTTGCCATTTCCGATATAGATACCCACGTGATGAATCGGAGAATAGAAAAATACAAGATCCCCAGGCTTCAAATTACTTTTTGACACATAAGTACCCACATGAGATTGTGCTTGTGAAGTACGTGGCAGCTGAACGCCATATTTACCATATACATACTGTGTAAAAGAAGAACAGTCAAAGTTACGAGTCTGTCCGGCCGTTGCCCCAAACTTATAAGGCACGCCCATATAGCGCTTACCTGTTGCAATAACACTGCTCGCCTTTGAAGAGCTGTAAGCATAAGCTGTATTGGATGGAGTTGCAATGGTTCCGGATAACATAACAGAAAGACCTACAGTGGCAACCATCAATGTCTTACCCAACTGTTGTTTTTTCAGAAGTTTCATAATTTCTCTCCTTATCAACAATAGATTGGAGTACAGGATGCTTGTCCCTGTCTCGATTTCGAGTATACCACGTAAAAAAAAGCCAACATGTACCAAGGGCCTTGCAAACCCTCATTACATCCGGCTTTCATTCCGTTTATTAGAATCAAATAAGAATTTTTTAATCTTGGCGCTCTTGACAGAGCTGCTTCTTCAAGCTTTTCCACTAGCCATCCACAAAAAGCTATCCTAAAACCGAAGAAGCACCTCGTCCATATTAATAATTCCCACCTGTTTACCGTCACATTGACTGATTCCCGAAAAGAAAGAACCGTTAACCATTCTCATATCTTTTAAAGGGGCGGCTTGAATCGTATCATACGTTGATATTTTATTGACTTGATCTACAACAATACCTGCGTAGCCTCGATCACACCTCACTACTATAACCCTTGTAGCTTTTGTATACTCCGCTTCCGGTAAATCAAATAATCGCCTCAGGCTTATTAGCTTAACCTCTTTGCTGCGCAGATAGAGCACATGATTTAGATAAGGATCGGGCGTTTCCGCTTCCTCCAATGCTTCCATCTTAATAATCTTATAAATATCTCTAGTTTTTACTGCAAAATAACCCTTATCCAACACAATTTCGATGTACTGCTCTTGTACACATATACTCATATGATCACATCCGAGTTTAAAATTGCAGCTGTCGATTCATTTATTCATTCAGATTCAACTGCTGGATAAAAATATGCACGTATTGCTTGTCAAATTGCGTCCCTGCATTTAGCACCAGTTGGTCTATTGCTTCATTCACGGTTAATCCCCTATGATAGGATCGCCTCGAAATCATACAGTCGAAAGCGTCAATAATAGAGCATATCCGCGCAAAAACAGGAATATCCTGTCCCTTTAATCCAGCGCAATATCCATCCCCACTCCATCTTTCATGATGAAATTCGACCACGTCGATGATTTCCTGATCTATAAAAGCATACTCTTTCAGCATGTTGGCCCCCACGGTTGGGTGTAGCCTCATCAAATCCCATTCATGCGGCGCCAATCCTGAAGGTTTATTCAATATTTCCATAGGAATCCGCAATTTTCCGATATCGTGCAAGTAACAACCGTTTACCAGCTGATAGGTTTGCTTAGGGTCCAATTTCAACCCATGGGCCATAACCTTAGCCATTGATGCTACTCTTACACTGTGATCATAAGTTTCGCTGTCCCTTTCCAATAATTGATTCATCTCGTTGTGCATCAAAACTAACTGCATTTGCATTCGCCGGTCTGCACCACCTTCCAAAAAAATACACATCACGTATACATTTGCATGTTAATACAGATTTCGTACCTGTTCCATCATGTCGTACAATAACTGTTGTACGACACAATATTGCAGAGGAGGCAACTTATGTTGAAGCAAGAACCCTTAACTACTCAGATCTCTATTTACAACAACAACCACGAATCCTACACAGATGAACAAATAATAGAAATGTTTCTAGCCGTATGTAACCGCTCTAAATATACGATACGGAATTACAAATTGGCGATAGAACGCTTTCGGCAGTTTATTTCCTACAAAGCATTATCCGAGGTAACCTGGCAAGAAATTGAAGTTTATAAAATTGGTTTAATAAAAGGATTTTGCAGCAAACAAAAAAAACCGATGTCATCAGCTACTGTTGCTAGCTTTATCGCTCCATTGCGTTCATTATACAAATGGGGAAGCGATCCCAATATAAAGCTGTTCCAAATTAATCCGACATCTTGCGTGAGCACTCCCCGAATAACAGTTAACAGCGGCAATCATTATTTAACCAAACAAGAGGTCGGACACCTGCTAGATCAGTTAAAAAAACAACGTTTTCGCGACTATCTTATCGGTTTAACCTTTGTTCTAATGGGTCTTCGCGTATCTGAACTCAGTTCAATGGAATGGGGACATTTTGCTACGGATGTAACGGAGACATCGGTCTGGTTAACGATAATGGATGGTAAAGGCGGCAAAAAACGTACGATTAAGGTACCGCAGCAATTATCGGAGTTATTTATGGAGTATGCGAAATCCAGGGATACAAGCTCTGAGGATCAACGGGTATTTTTATTGTCTTCGCGCCAAGTAGAACGCGTCATTCAAAAAGCGAGCAAGCAGTGCAATCTGGGGAAAAAATTCACTCCTCACTGGTTGCGGCATACAAATGCTACATTAGCTTTGCTCTATGGAGCATCTCTTCAACAGGTTCAACAGAACCTGGGACACTCCCATATCAACACAACCCAACGATATTTACATACGGTAGAGCAGCTGAAAAAAGCAGCTCCTGATTTTGTTCAAGATGGATTAAGCGAGTTTCTAAAGTGAAAACACAACATTTTGGGACCGTTAGGAAAGTCGAAATATTCATAAATTTATTGATTTAATAGTTCTAGTGGACTATACTTTATTGAGTAAATAAGTAATATTTGGTCAAATCTTGGAATTTCCTCGCACAAAATGTCGTACAACAGTTATTGTACGACATTTTTTTATTTTCATTATTTTCATCTAACATTTACCATTGTCACCAAAATATTGAATGGACTAAACATACACCTGAATGTTATGTACAGCTACCGGTTTTCAGATTGAATCGTCAGGTGCTCCTCAAAGGTTGGCTTATTCGGCACGATCAAATAATGCGTTTTACCGGGGAATAAGCCTAACTCTTTTCCATTCTGATACAGATGGAATCGGTCAAACACATCATTTCTTCTCCACTCAACGGGCTGGGCGATGTTTCTTTGAAACAGATATCCTGTGCCGCTCCCAACCATCTTGATATCTCTTCGCCCTTCATTATCTAACACAATATGCTCTGCGGCTAGAACGACAACATTCGATGCCGCTAGTTGTTCATTATTACCCAAATCCAGATGTGGCGCATCATTAATAAACCGCTTATACAGCTTAAGCTCAGCATCATATGTATAGGATACTGCATAGCTCTTCAGCAAAAAGGTAACGCGCATACCTGAGGCGAGCATTCCTGGCTTGTCCGTATTCTCCGGTAAATAAGCTGGCATCGCTTGAACGGCACTATATTCGTTACGCAGGCCCAGCTTCTCCGTTCCCATTCTTATTTTCTCAAGTCCTGTATACAAATTATGAGGTGCCTTTCGAAATGCTTCCCGCCAGAAGAATCTTCCTGCATTAGTGATTTCATCAAGGTGATCGAGCTTCTGCTCGTCCAGCTGAGTATAAGCGTCAGGACTACCGCCTGCATGGATAAGCACAGCATCGTATATTTTTCCAAGATCCATATAATAGGGTCTAATACTGCGTACAGGCCCAATAGTAAAGTTTACATCCGCGCTTTGATATAAGGCTGCTATCCGGGTGACTTCCCCTTCAGCCAGGCTTTCATACAGCACATCAGCGTAGCTTAGGCCAGATTGGGGCCTTGCTGACTGATGGTTGTTCACCATCACCAACAGGGGACGACTCTCATTTCTTTGCTCTGAAAATAAACCTGTAAAAGGTGCCTTGTACAGCATTTCCCGTTCTTTAACTGCTGTTGGGGCTACGGACGGAGTCGGGACAGGAACTGCGGGTGCCATTGCAGGAGATGTCTTAGCCGCCCCGTGCTCGAAGCTGCAAGATGTAATCAGAAATGTTACCATTAACGTGGCAATGAGACGGGTCATTCTTGTAACCACCAACATTCCTCCTTTAGAGTTCCGTCTAACATAAGCATAATGTCGATTGAGGGACTTTTTTGCATATAAGGAGTGTATGCACCTTGCTCTATATTATACTTCTTGTCTGGCCCTGTTTTACAGCTTAGCCGACTTCCGCGATTATACGAAGGGAAGTAGAAGTGTATGGAAACCGGGGGATTAACTTAACGGGGAGAGCTGTAGGAATTACTTTTATCCAGATATAAACATATCAGGCTGTTACTTGGTGAACCAACGGATTATATACATAATTAGCGACAACACCACACTAATAATAATGCAGGTCACTATCGGGAAATAAACTTTGAAGTTTCCTTTCTCAACCGCAATGTCTCCTGGCAGCCTTCCCAGGTTCAGAAACTTGCCTCCAACAGCCCACAGAACTCCTGCGACGATCATAACAATTCCGCCAATGATAAGCAGCTTAGCTACAGGATTCAATGCAATACCTCCTAATATAGTTGCCAGTTTCTTATTATTATAGTCGAAAGAGACTCACTTGCAAAAACACTTAAGACTGTGATGTAGGTACTCAGCTTCTCCTATAACAATATTTTTCACAGCATCGAAAAAACACCCGCTCCTTGTAGTTTGATAACCTACTGAGCGGGTGTTCAATATTCGTATGATTTAGATGCTTGCCAAAAGAGCACGGGTTTCTTCGCCGTACTTTTGAAGCAGTTCCTTCGAACCATAAAGGCCGCTGAAATCTTCGACGCCGAGGTAACCTTCGTAACCAACTGCTTTCAGATCAGTTAGCACTTGCTTCCAATTTACAACACCTTGGAAGTTAGGCTCCCAATAAGAAGTCCAGGCTTGAGAGCCGTCTTCACGAACTTCCGTTTTCTTCCAACCTGTATTTTTGATGTGAACATGAGCCAGATAAGGTCCGAGAATTTCCAAGCCCATACGGAAATTTTCATATCCTTCATGTACCATGTTGCCCGGATCGAATAATACGCCGATATGCTTTGGATCAAATTGACTTACCAAACGATAAGCGCCTGAAACACTTGCGGTAATCGTATTATGATGAGTTTCCACCAAGCACTTCACGCCATACTGCTTAGCTAGCGACTCTACGCCCTTCAGGTACTCAAGCTCAAGTGCATACAGCTCGTTAAAATGCTGCGTGCCATTGTATGCCGGTACGCCTACACGAATCGTCTCTGCACCCAGCTTTTGCGCTACTTGCAGCACACGTTCTGTACTTTTTAAATCACCTGGCTGCAAATAAGGGGTAACACTTACTGTTTTCAATCCGTTATCTTGAGCTGCACGAGCAAAGCGCTCCAGCTCAGCATCGGTTGCTGCTGGGTCAATGGAACATAGATTTCTCCGCCAGAAGGAAGGTTTTTCCTCCAAAGCATCTTGTGGAATGTCTTTAAAACGCCATTCAATACCATCAATACCTGCTTCTTTGGCTGCTACGGCAAGCTCTTCAGGTGTCAAATCCGGTGTAACTACAGTAAAAACAGATAATTTCATTAGAGTAACCTCCAGCTTGTATTGAACTTTTGCCACTATTGAAATTATAACAGGCAATTAAAAATATATCTATGTTAACGTGAACATTACAAATATTCTGAAATATCTGATTGTATTGAGCATCTCTTTGCGCATATGATAACTTTATATCAACCAATTGGAGGTGCTGTTATGTTCCCATCCTTTTTCATGGCTCATGGCGCACCGACACTCGTACTGGAGCACCATCCGTACACGCGTTTTCTGAGAATTCTTGGTGCACAGATACCCAAACCCGAAGGTGTTGTCATAGTGAGTGCCCATTGGGAGAGCCCTAGACAATTAATTTCAGGAGCTTCCCAGTTGGAGACACTCCATGATTTCTTCGGCTACCCGCAGGAACTATACGATATAACCTATCCTGCTGCTGGAAACATTGTGCTGAGCCTTCATATCCAGCGACTCCTTGCATCCGAAGGGGTTGCCTGCTCTATAGACGATTCACGGGGGCTGGACCATGGTGCTTGGGCGCCCCTTTCACTGCTGCTTCCACAAGCAGATACGCCCATAGTAGCTCTTTCCGTGAACCCTCGCCTGGTGCCGGAAGAACAATATCGAATCGGTAAAGCACTTCTGCACTTAAGGCAGCAAGGCATTCTAATCATTGGCAGCGGAGGCACCGTGCACAATGCCGGCTTATTAAGCTGGGACTCCAAAGATGCAGAGGATTGGGCTATCGAATTCGATCAATGGATTGCGGAGCGAATTCATATTTGGGATTTGGAAGCTTTATTTGATTATGAGAACCGCGCGCCTTTTGCTGCCAAAGCCGTGCCAACCAAAGAACATCTTGCTCCACTGTTTATTAGCATGGGGGCCGCAGATCGCATGAGAAAAGCTACTCTCCTCCATCAACAATATCAACTGGGTACATTAAGCTTAGGGTGCTGGATGTTCAGTTAAATCTCCTATTGAACGGAACCAATTATGAAATGAGGGAAAGCTTTGTTCAACAAGCTACAAGGAAACGCCAGAGGATGCATGCTGTATGAGCCGATGTTTCTATTGCCGTACAGCCTGTATTTGACCTATGCCTCGGTCTATATGCTGGAGCTTGGCGTAAGCGAAACGCAGATCGGTTTACTTACGTCCCTCGGACTTATGCTTCAAATATTCACTTCACTAATAAGCGGATATTTAACCGACCGGATGGGCCGTAAAAAAGCATTGATGATTTTTGATTTCGTGAGCTGGAGTACAGCGACTCTGCTGTGGGCTGTTTCCCAAAATATTTGGTTTTTCCTGGCGGCAGCCATCTTTAACAGCTTTCAAAAGGTTCCCAATACCGCATGGTATTGTCTGCTTGTTGAAGATACGAAGCCGGATGAACGCCCGCATATTTTTAATGTCCTTCAATTGATCAATATAATATGTGGATTATTTGCTCCTCTCGGCGGGCTTCTTGTCAGCCACTACGGTTTAGTTCCCGCGAATCGAATCATGTACTTGATTGCTTTTGTAAGTATGACATTGATGTTTATAGGTCGTAATTACGCCACCCATGAAACGGAAATGGGGATTCGCAAAAGTCAGGAGCAGGGTCCCTTTCAGCCCCGCATTATCCTGAGCGATTATTGGCAAGTAGTGAAAATGGTTTTCGCCAATACACCGCTGCTGCTCCTATTCGGCATTTATATTCTGTATCAGTTTCAGCTTAATATGCGCAATACCTATCTTTCCATACACCTTGTGAAAGCGCTTAATTTTAGCGAAGCTTTTATAGCCTGGTTTCCTGCCGTCACCTCTGTGTCCATGCTGCTGTTAATCTTGTACGTGGTACCGCGAATTAAACCCGTCCATGTAAACCGGTATATGGTTATGGGGTTCCTTTTATCGGCCGCGGCTATGGTGCTGCAGATTGTGGCGCCTGTCGAAGGCACTTTTTGGATTGTCGGAAGCACCATTCTATTCGCTGTAGGCACTATTATTACATACCCTTATCTGGAAGCCTCCGTTGCCAATGTCATACAGGATGAAGAACGTGCCAAAGTGTTTTCCATTCTATCCGTCATGATTTTAATTTTCGTTTCCCCATCTGGCGTTATAGGAGGCTGGTCATACGCTATTAACCCACGGCTGCCATTTGTTTTGATTGTTATCTCGTTTGTCGCGAGTGCGCTGCTGATGTGCTGGTTTATGAGAAAACAAGCCACGATAGCTGCTGCTGAATCAAATACAGGTTTCTAACCTGCCTGCTTTTCCATTTTCGCTATGTCCTATGAATCATTTATCTAAATGATATTGCTCGGTGCACACTTTCACCATGTATCTGATGAAGCTCTGTGTCTGTGCTGCGCGTTCAGCAATAGAAGGGAAATATTCGTTCTCACTCATCCCTTGACGAATTCGCATAGCTTCATAAATAAGGGCGTGCCATTCAGGCGGGAGTGTCTGCATTAGATAGCGGCCACCTTGATCCTTGGTTACCACAGATTGGTGTTCAAGAGTGTAGGCAATCCGTCCTAACGTCAATACTGTATCATCTACCCAATTGTCCTGTAAAAACAACTCATAGTTATCCGCTTTTTCCGTCCAGTACGTATGTAAATTATATTTCATCGCCTTCAGCAAATCTGGCCACCCGACATGAATATCCAGATCACTAACCTCGGGTCCCAAAAGTGTCAGACCATGCTTCTTTAAAATCCATAAAGCCGTATCGTCTATCTGACCTTTTGTAAGTCCCCTGTTCTCGCCATAAAAATATTTCGGAAACTGCTCCCGCTCCAATGGAGCGGTTTTTCTTAGATGATCCAGTGTTGTATATTGGCCCTCCATAACGCTGTAATAGTCATGTTTGCTCTTCAAATGTTCATGGAGGAGATCTATTCGATTAATTTCATCCGATGTTAACGGTCCGGATACAACGGTAATAAAATCAATGTCGCTTCTACCGGGAATAAATCCACCCAGAGCTATTGAGCCCTGAAGGTAAACTCCATAAACAACTTCCGGTATATGCGAGGAAATCAGCTGTACATAGTCCTGTAACAGCGGGAGTATAACACTGGGAACTCGTGGTAGCATAGTGGTCACCCTTCCTCTTTTCTCAAACAGATAACTGCACCTGTTCCAATTCTATCATATAAGAAAAGCTTCTATTCGAAGCCCTCTCGAAGAAGATACATTCGTGTCTAAGCGGTGGCTTTTCTTGCAATATTAGAAAGGTTAACCTCCGGTTCAAACTTATACTAATATTATAAAAAAGGCTCAACCTCAAAATCAGTGCTTGATCCTCATTCGAACATCGGTCCTCAAAAAAACCTGCAAACATACAGTTATTTTCTAACAAAATTGCTGTTGCGGGAACATACCTGCAAAAATACATCAATTTTCATGGAAGACTCTTGGATCCAGCTAAGAATGAAAAAATAACTGCACATTTGCATGAATTCAAGAAGACTGCCGACATGCAAGCCAAAAGGATGTATAAAAGCAGGTTTTAGGAAGAGGTGCTGGCTTCGAATCGAATAATTCGGATAATGTCGTGTGTGCTAGCATGGCCGTTCTTAAAGTTTGGTGCTTCAACTGAGTAGGGCACGGCACGGAGACAAAATCGAATGACTTCATCAAGCGCTGATTTTATTTTTGAGCCATAAGAAAAGCTTTTTTCTACAAAGAAAAGGACAGGAAGCATTCCTCTATAAGGGAATACTCCTGTCCTTGTTTGTACCGTATGAATTACTATCGTATTATGCTAATTGCGGCTCTACCCAAGCCATCATATCCTGCAGCGGTTTAAAGCCGACTATTGTGGATACCTCTACACCGTTTTTGAACAGCTTCAACGTCGGGATACTCATGACGCCATATGTTCCTGGCGTTTCCGGGTTATCGTCAACATTCAGTTTGGCAATCGTCAACCGATCTCCCAGCTGGTTGCTCATTTCCTCCAACACTGGAGCAATCATTTTGCAAGGACCGCACCATGGAGCCCAGAAATCAACCAGCACCAACCCGTCCTGTGCAATCGTTTCTTTGAAATTATTATCTTCTACTTTTATTAATGCCATAGCGCATCACTCCTACAATAAATTTAGTTTATCCAACTTCATTTAAACAGCCTTTGAGCCTCGTTAAACACATTCATTATTTATATGGTAAACATGTAGCATGTTTAATCAATTTTTACTCTGCGAGCCCAGCTCCCATTTCCATTGCCATTATGCTTGCCTTTACCGGCGGAGCCGCGAGCCTTCTCTTGAGCGATTCGGAGAGCGGCAGCCAATTCGTTAAACCATGCTTGGTCACGCGTCATTAGAGCCAAATCCATCAGGCTTTGCAGATCATTCACCTCATTAGGCACATAATCATCCAGCTTTTCGAGCTTCGATAAAGTACCTTCTATCCATTCGCCTACGGCCTCATCATGATCGCTTTGGGTAACATACACCATCACTTTGCCGTTTCCGTTGATAGACTCCAAATACCCTATAAATCTTTCATCTAACAAAGAAGTACCACTTACCCAATCGCCAACTTGAACCGTTTGTTGTTTTGCCCATGCCATACTTGCCACTCTCCCTTCCTAATTTCAAAACCGAACTGATACTATTTAAGTAACAGTTCAAAAACAATTGTGCAATTCATAACACCTACACACCTAATAGTAAGTAAATGACTTACTACAAATACTACCTCCAAAACTGAAACAAATCAAGTAACAGTTTAACTAGAGAGAAAACGATAACACCATCCTCAAGGAATTACAGGTAAGATAGAGCTGAGCGAATCACCATTCTATACTCAACTATTTAGCTGCTTTCTCCCGTACCTGCTTAAGCACATCTTGAATAGTGGATGCATTAAAATAATCAATCAGATGCTTCTCAGCACCTGCAAATAATTGATCCATCACACTCGCCATGTTGCAAGCAACCATACAATCCTGTTCCACATCACCAGAGCACCAATTCGGTTTCACGGATCCCATCGAGGTCAGACGATAAATCTCTGCAAGTGTCACTTGATCGGGAGCACAATTCAACAAAAACCCGCCGCCGGTTCCTTCCTTCGCCGCCACATACCCTTGCTTCCGCAGCAGCGCCATCACTTTACGAACTCTTGCAGGATGGGTACAAACATTATGGGCAATCATATCACTCGTTGCCATATGATCGGGTCTATAAGCAAGCAGGACCAAACTATGAACCGCTATAGTAAACTCGCTATTCATTGAATGCCCTCCTTACTCTGTATGGCTTATTGCAGCTAAGTTATACTGTTATTATAATTATTACAGTTGATGATGTCAAGCAGATTTGTACTGAAACCGGCAGAGGATTATTGTACGAGTCAAAAAATGAGCGAAAAACAGAACCATTTTCAAAAATACCGTTAATCCTGTTCTCCCAATTGCCGCGCTTGTTTTCCTCTGCCACACCATTATGATTTATCTTGTGCTTTCTTCTTTAATCTCATAGGAGGCAAACGTGATTTCTTTAAATTCCTCTCTCCAAGGCGAGCATGATGGCATCGAAGCATACAGATCATTCGCCCTGTTAAAGTATAGCGACTGTACGATTTTACAATACTCTATGCACCCTGAATCCGCTATGTATTGCAGGCATGCCAGCTTATGCTTAAGAAATTGCTCCGCCGATAAATCTCCTTCATAAAATTGCTTCAATATTGGAAAATCCTGATCGCCATGCTGTAGAAGGAATATAATTGGCAGCGTGCGTTTCTTTTGGAGCAGATCATTTTTCAAATCAAATCTCATAACGTCCTTCATATCATTCTCAATTTGAGCCATAATACCGATACAGTCAGCCAACTCGTTCATTTGTGCGATTGTCTCTTGAGAGCAGTTCTCTACAAACGCATAACCCATATAGCAAGCAAGCTTAATCAATGAGCCTGATTTCTCCCTAACCATAACCAAGCAATCCGCTTCCATAGTAACGCTACCGTTCAAATCCTTCTGTTGGCCATTGATCGCTCCCGCCAGAATGCGGCTAGCTTCCTCTACGAGGTTTGACGACCCGCCATAACTTTGCTGAAGCCTCCCCATTTCACCCATAAATATCGTTTGAAATGCGAGCAGCGCGTTTAAAGTAAATTGTGGAGCACAAGTCATCCATGGTTTAGCCGTATTATCCTGATCCTGTAGATCATCAACTATATCCAGAGCTAGAATAATTATTTCACTAAGGGCGGCCACTTGACCAATATGAGAGAATGTCCCCCCCAGCATTCTGTGACTATATTCCGTAATCCTAGACCATATGCTGTTCTCTGAAGCCTTCTCTTGTACAAACTGTTTGATTAGAATATTCAGATCATTGGAATATATGTATTCATCAATAACCCGGTATATTTCCTCTACCACATAACGATCCATATTATTCACCCCACTTCTAAGTATAATATTTACTCTGGACAAACTTCTCTATAGCTTGCGCCTTGGATTTCACTTCCATTTTTTCATAGATTTTTTTCAAATAATTATCGACAGATCGCTTGCTTACGTAAATCTCATTGGCAATTTGTTCATGTGTTGCGCCTCTTACCAGCATAGCCATAATTTGGACCTCGTCATTGCTCAGCATAATCTCATAAGGGGAATCGCTAGCCACCAGCCTCATATGACGATAAACAGAAATCGGCAGTGCTGTATATCCCTCTATAATGCAATATACCATGTTACGTACAACATTCTCACTGGATTCCTTGGAAATAATTCCACTTACCCCTAATTCTAGCAAATGGTTATACATATCGGCTACATCGATTCCTGTAAAAATAATAACATGGGTTTTCGGATACCTCTCCTTGATTTGTTTAGCAACGGCACTTCCAAATTGATCCGGAAGATGGTAATCCAGAAAAACAATGTCCGGTTGATTCAGCTCGATAAAATCCAAACACTGCTTCCCGTTACCGGCATTACCTATGACCTCTATTCCTTCAATTTGCTCCAAAATGGCCATTGTTGCTTTAACCATGACCGGATGATCGTCAACAATTAGAACTCTCAGAATGCTCCTCATGCCGTCAAGACCCTTCTCAGCGGTAATGTGATCCACACTGTCATCCCTGTTCCCCGATTTGCCGCCACCTCAAGATGCCCGTTTAGATGCAGGACACGACTTTTCATTTGTTCCATTCCCATACCTGATGCTCCAATTTGCTTCTCTACTTCAGACTTTGGTGTAAACCCTATCCCATCATCTTCGTACAGCAGCCGAAAGGAATCCGCCTCCTTTGTTATACGAATACTCACTTTAGATGCTTCTGAATGCTTCTTCGCATTATTTAACAGCTCCTGTATGATGCGAAAAACATGACGTTTGGTTTCCATATCCCAGAACTCTATCATTTCAGCCCCTTGGGCACTGAATTCCAAATGAAACGGAAGTAGCGCACCTTCTTGTTCAACGACCTTAGTCACCGTTTGAATAAGTCCGATCTCATGAAGCAGATGGGGGTTCAATTCAAAGCAGCTCTGGCGTAAATTAGTGTTGATAATTTCAACATAATCGATGATTCCGCTCATTTTCTCAAGCTCTTCTGCCTGAAAAGGATAGCTATTTAAAATAGCGGCGAATCTTTTCTTCAGAAAAAACAAGTCCTGCAGCGTAGTATCATGCAGATCGGTGGCAATACGTCTGCGCTCCGTCTCCTGCAGCTCAAACATCAGCTTGCGGAACCACATGAAATCCTGCGCCACTTGCTCATTGGGCATTTGAGACGCCAAATGCTGTAATCGCACATTCAGCTTCCCTATTAAATGTAAATTTTCCAAGCTTACCGCCAAATACGAAATAATCAAATTCAACCATTGTAATTCCTCTTGCCCCAGAAGCGTGTTCGTTCTTTTCCTTGTGATGATGAGGTAGCTCGAGTATTCCTCATGACGATTGATCTCTATGCACGAATAGGATGGATGGTCCCATGCCCCTGATGCTGCCATCCGTTCAACTTCATCAGACTGAATGTCTCCTGTGATAACCGTCTCCACGCTGTCATTGTACTTAAATACGATAGCCGCCCCGAATACTTCAAGCGTATTAACCATATCAACCAAAATAATATCCTTCAGCTCGCGGAAGCTGGAAATAGATCGAAGCTTTGTAGCTATGTTTTTCAATGCATTCTGCAGATGGTATTTGCGTGGAAACATAATTTTTTGCAGCTTCGTGGTTAAGTATTCATATGAATAAAGCACAGACGAAATAATGACAACTGAGAAAATAAAGCTTAGGAGGATGTGTGTGACAGACGTTTCACTTTGAAAAATAACCAAATTCAATGCTGCTATAGCTATGCTTGGTACAATGGATAATAAAATTGTAAACACTACACGGCGCAGCACAATATCGATGTCGTATAATTGCTTGGAAATAATGAGATAAGCAAAGGAAATAGGAAAGAACAATACAAACCATGAACTATAGTAAGGATTTACCCATTCGTATCCCAGAAATAGTCGGGGGATAAATGAAAAACAAGCAAACGGGAAAAATGAAATATTTAAACTCCACCAAACCGTCTTAATTATGGCAGACAAATTAGATCTTTCTTTCCTGTATTTAAAATAATAAAAAGTAAGAAACGAGAATGTAGCAAAGAGCCCTATTAAGAAGACTGATATGACGAGGTTAGTAGCAAATTGATAGTAATAGTAAGTCCAGGGTGGAATCAAGTAAGTTACATGTGGCAATAACACAATAAGAACTATCCCGTATAAATAGTTTAAGAATCTCTTCGGAGGTTGTATACTTCCCCTTTCTTTTAGGAAAACAACCAGAAAATAAAGAAAGAGAATTGGCAACGTCATCATAAGTACATTAATAAATAATTTGCCTAAGGAGTCTCCTCTAACGGAAGCGCCAAGGCTCGCAAAAATAAACCCAATGTTCAAAAAAACAAGTGATAGAAATCGGCCTGACAAGGAATTACGTACCTTTAAGTAAATCATGCTTGCAAAAATAAGGCATAAAATTTCTCCTAAAACGGGAAAAAAACCTGTACTTGCAGTCGAGCTTATTTTTTTGGTCAATACTTCAATCTGCTCGCCATTACGAGATACTACAATTCTTTCTGCTTGCTCAATCGCTCTCCATTTCTTAACAGTAATGTAATCACCCGGATCTTGTCCATCCACCTCTTTAATAATATCACCAACCTGCAGATTTAAGTTCAAGCTGGCGCTGTCCGTGTCTAGTTTCCGAATAATATATTGGTTATTCTCATCCTTTATCAAAAGAACACCTAAGAAAGGATATAAAAATGTAAGATAAACAAACCAAATATGAATGGCGATTAGCAAAGCTATACCGATTCGAATATAAATTTTCTTATTAATTGGAATATTCCCCCTTGCAATTCACAAATTTCTGGTATAATAGAAATGCACATAATATGTAAATATTTGTCGGAAGCGAGGTGATAATCATGCAAAGCATAACTTACTCACCAGGACTTACTAACGCAGTTCGTTCGCTTAAGCAATTTGATTCACAACAACTTGTTGCTCTCTTCAAAGATTCAAAATGGTTTGAAGCTTTCTCATTGTCCGCAGAAGAAGGCACTAGCTTAATGAAGCTTTTTGCAAAGCCATCAAGTGATCGCATACAGAAATCAAACAATATAGACGGCTGGAGCTAATATTACTTCTTTATTTTACCAAATGAAAAAGAGATTGCATATCGGGACTTGTCCGATTTTGCAATCTCTTTTTCATATTTTGTCACATAAAAGTAAATAAAGATGCAAACAAAATGTGCATAAATGCAAACATTTTGCACAGCGTTGGAGTCCCTTTTATTTTATGATATAAGTATATATTTTACATTTGTGGAAGATTACATGAATGACTTATAGACATAGAATGAAGGGAGTAAGGGATAATAGAATGTATGACTCGCTTAAAGATACAGATTTGGTTAACTCATATGTAAATGCTGTAGGAATGAAGCTCGACCAAGATTTCATAGACATGCTATTCGCTGAACTCAAACGGAGAAAACTGCAAATAATAGCGAAACAATCTTTCACTTCCAGCACTCCTAATGATAAATCATATATACAGCCATCCGAAGGTGAGAAATCTTAACCCAACTGCAGCAGGAACAATAATCGCTCAACGCAAAAACGTCCTTTGACTCCACTGGAGCAGGACGTTTTTTTAAATAACAACACGCCCGCAAGGACAACTACAAATAAAAGCTGGATTCCTTAGTGTAAGGAAATCCAGCTTTTGGTCTAATTTATTATACCAATGCTTTCTTAGCTATATCCGAACGGTAATGCTTACCATCGAACCGAATACTATCCGCAGCAGAGTATGCTTTCTCACGTGCTTCTGCGATATCTTTGCCGAGCGCGGTAACGCCTAGTACACGGCCTCCGTTAGTTACGATCTGACCGTCCTTCAACGCTGTTCCAGCATGGAACACCTGAGCATCCTTCACATTATCCAAGCCTTCAATTGGAAGCCCTTTTGGATAAGAGCCAGGGTAACCCTCCGAAGCCAGAATTACGCATACAGCTGCCTCGTCACTCCATTGGATATCCATTTGCTCCAGGTGACCGTTCACTGCCGCCAAGAAAATATCAAGAAGGTCGGTTTTCAACCGCGGCAGCACAACTTGAGTTTCCGGGTCGCCGAAGCGCGCGTTGAACTCAATGGTTTTGGGGCCTTGCGGCGTTATCATAAGCCCTGCAAACAGCACGCCGCGGAAAGAACGGCCTTCGCTGACCATCGCTGCTGCGGTCGGCTTAATGATAGTCTCAATCGCTTCATCGATGACAGATTGAGGAATATGCGGCAGCGGCGTATACGTACCCATGCCGCCTGTGTTCGGGCCTTTGTCATCATCGAACACAGCCTTATGATCCTGCGCAGGCACCATAGGGTGCACAACTGTACCGTCCACAAAGGACAGGATAGACATTTCTTGTCCGCTCAGGAACTCTTCGATCACAACCTGATCTCCGGAAGCTCCGAAAATTTTAGTAACCATGATATCATGAAGCGCCTTCTCGGCTTCCTCCATCGATTGAGCAACTACAACGCCTTTTCCGGCCGCCAAGCCATCCGCCTTGATAACGATCGGAATTTGCTGCTTATGCAAGTAGCTTAACGCTTCATCGTAGCTTTCGAAGGATTCGTAGGCTGCGGTCGGAATGTTGTACTTTTTGAACAAATCCTTGGAGAATACTTTGCTTGCCTCAAGAATCGCCGCATTCTTCCGCGGACCAAACACTGGAATTTTCTTTGCCTCCAAGTGATCGACAATACCTTCGGATAACGGATCATCGGGCCCGATAACGACCAAATCAATGGAGTGGTCCAAAGCGAATTCCCCAATCTCCTCGAACTGATTCACTTGTAGGGGCACGCATTCCGCAACCTCAGCAATACCTCCGTTACCCGGCGCACAGTACAGCTCCCGAACCTTGGGGCTTTTTTTCAAAGCCCAACAAATCGCATGCTCACGGCCTCCGCCGCCAATGACTAATACCCGCATTCCGTGCACCTCCTACTTGTTAATAACCCGCATTTCCGTCTGTCCATTATCGATAGAGATCGTTTTAACCAGCAATGAAATTTTATTTTCTTCATTCAAACGGTCCCAATAGGCATTTGCCGTTTGCTCTATATCGTTGTACACAGGTACAAGCACAGGCTCTCCATTGAAGGATGGCAGCGGATTGCCGTCTTCAGAATAAGTATGAATGCAGTGTCCAAAACCAGGGATGCCCTGTTCATAGTGGAAAAACTGGCGAAGCGTTTGCTCCGGATTGCCTGCATTCGTTTTTAAGATCGACAGCTTGTATTGGCACTGCTTGTTATTCAAATCAACTAAACCAGATATCCGCGGCGTGTAGTTAGGCGCATCCGGCTCAAAGGTCCGTGTAGTCAAGGCTTGCTCGAAGGAGCCCCCGCTGTTCAATGCATCGTAAATAGTATCAGTCTGGTCACCATTCGTTACAATGTGTGCACCATCCGTATATCTCACAGGATAATAAATAATAAGGGACGGGTCTGTAAGCTTTGCCGGATCCTTAGCTTCCGTACGTAGAAAACCATTGTCTTCCTGTACAAAAATCCGGTTGCGGCTGTTTTCGCTGCGCCCCATAATCCAATATACTTGAACCAAGCGTGTGCCATCCGGCGTTAAACCAATAACAATTCCGCGTCCTGGATAAGGATTTTGTTTCAGTCCATCCAAGTTATGTTCAGCTGTACTGCTCCATTGTGCTGTTGCCGTCACGATTAGTTCCTCCTTAGAGTTTTGGCTTGAGCCAAAACTTTTTTCGTAAGCTAGTTCGAGTTTCGCTTTTTACGATACTTTCTTTATATGCCTGTACTTAGTTTCGGCTCTTACCAAACTTTTCTTCGTAAGCTTGTACTCGTTGCCAAGTGAGCTTGAATTATAAATTAGTTAAAGGTTGCTGCATAAGCTCTATCTTCTAATGATGGAACAAACGCACGCCTGAATAGGTCATGACCATGTCATAATCATTAGCTGCTTGTACAACCTCTTCATCACGCATGGAGCTGCCAGCCTGTACAACATACTTCACGCCGCTGCGGCTCGCACGGTCAATGTTATCGCGGAATGGCAGGAATGCATCCGAACCGTAGGTAACACCTTGCAGCTTATTCAACCACTCGCGTTTCTCCTCACGTGTCAGACGTGCCGGAACTTCCGAGAAGCAGCTTTCCCAGCTTGCGTTTTCTACAGCAGTAACTTCATCCTCCAGCCAAAGATCGATCGCGTTGTTCTGCTCAGCACGGGATAAGCCCGGACGGAACGCCATCGAAAGCGCTTTGGGATGCTGGCGAAGGAACCAACGGTCCGTTTTATCACCGGCTAGACGAGTACAATGAATTCTGGATTGCTGTCCTGCACCAATACCTATAGTTTGACCATCAAGGGCATAACAAATGGAGTTGGATTGCGTATATTTCAAGGTAACCAAGCTAACAAGCATGTCGCGTTTGGCTGATTCCGGCAAATCTTTATTTTTCGTAACAATATTAGTCAGAGCAGATTCGTCTATCACTGCATTATTGCGCTGCTGTTCTAAGGTCATGCCGAATAAATTGCGCTTTTCAACAGGATTCGCCACGTATTCCGGATCGATCTGCAAAATTAAGTAACCACCGTTTTTCTTTTCTTTCAAAATTTGCAAAGCTTCCTCTGTATAACCAGGTGCAACAACCAAGTCGGATACTTCGCGTTTCAGCAATCTGGCTGTGGAAGCATCAACAATATCGCTAAGCGCCGCACAATCACCGAATGAGGACATCCGATCTGCTCCTCTGGCTCTAGCGTAGGCTGTTGCAAGTGGAGACAGCTCCAGACCCTCTACGAAGTAAGCTTTAGCCAACTCAGGGCTGATCGGTGCATAAACCGCTGCTCCAGCCGGACTAACATGCTTAAATGAAGCGGCAGCAGGAAGCCCTGTTGCCTGTCTAAGCTCTCTTGCAAGCTGGTAGCTGTTAAGAGCGTCCAACAGATTAATGAAGCCAGGATCGCCATTTACTACCGTTAGAGGCAGCTTGCCGTTCTCACTGTAGATCTTTGCTTCCTTTTGGTGCGGGTTCATGCCATAGCGTAAATGAAGCTCGTTCGAGTTACTCATTGGTTTATCCCTTCCTAACTGGTTATAGTGATATTCCCTTGCAATTGAACCTGTCCTCTAGCAATTCGTTCTATGACTTGAGGCAGCAGCACATGTTCTATCTCATGGATGCGCGCAGCCAAGCTTTCTTCCGTGTCCTGAGGTGTAATTTCAACGCTCCTCTGAGCGATAATTGGCCCTGTATCCATACCGCCATCAACGTAATGTACCGTAACTCCGGTCACTTTTACACCATAATCCAGCGCTTGTTTAATAGCATCCAAGCCGGGAAAAGACGGCAGCAGCGACGGGTGAATATTAATCAGACGTCCATACAACGGCTCGACCAGCACATTTGTAATAAGACGCATATAACCGGCCATCACTACCAAATCGATCTCAAGCGCCTGCAGCCGCTCTAATATTTCTTTTTCATAAGTTTCGCGGTCTGCATAGTCCTTCGGGCGAAACACAAACGCAGGCACCCCTAATTGCCTCGCTCGTTCCACCACTTGAGCCTTCGGTCTGTCACATACAAGAAGCTCGATGCGAACATCGAGCCTCGGATGCATGGGCGAGTCGGTGACAGAGTCACCAGCCAACCTGCCTGCATTCACCGCATCCGCGATAGCCTGAAAATTCGAGCCGCTACCGGACGCGAAAACGGCGATGCGAAACGGTTTCGTCATACTACCGCTCCTTGAAACGTAACAATCCTCTCACCGGCTGTTACCCGACCCAGTGTGTATACTTTTTCTCCGTGCTGTTCAAAAATTGCTTTGGCTTCCGCTGCCTGCTGCTCGGATACAACAATAACCATACCGATGCCCATGTTAAAGGTACGGAACATATCGTTATTGCTAATACCACCCTCTTGCTGCATCAGCTGGAAAATTGGCAGAATCGGCCATGAGCCGTAATCGATATCCACATTCACATCATCTGGAAGCATACGCGGGATATTCTCGATAAAACCGCCACCTGTGATATGCGCCAGTCCTTTAAGCTGTACCTTCTCCAAAGCTGCAAGAACGGACTTCACATAGATCTTGGTCGGTTCCAGAATCACATCGCCCAGCTTACCGCCCAGTGCATCTACGTGATCATGCAGGCTGTAGCCTTTTTCCTCAAGCAGCAGTCTGCGAACTAGCGAGAACCCATTGCTGTGTACGCCAGTGGAAGCAAGGCCGATAACTACGTCGCCCGGTGTGATTGTTGAACCATTGATAATCTTCTTCTTGTCCACTACGCCAACCGTAAAGCCTGCAATATCATACTCGCCTTCGGAGTACATCCCTGGCATTTCGGCCGTTTCGCCACCGATTAAAGCACAGCCGGATTGTACGCAGCCATCGCTAATTCCTTTGATGATCGACTCGATTTTTTCTGGAATGACTTTATCGCAAGCCAGGTAATCCAGGAAAAATAGCGGCTCTGCACCTTGTACGATAATATCATTCACACACATAGCCACAGCATCAATACCAATCGTATCATGCTTATCCATGGCAAAAGCAATCTTAAGCTTCGTACCCACGCCATCTGTACCTGAAACGAGCACTGGTTCGTCGTATTTATCCTTATTCAAGCCGAAAAGCCCGCCGAATCCACCCAAATCCGTCATCACTTCGGGACGGAAGGTTGTTTTCACGTGCTTTTTCATACGTTCTACGGCTTCGTTGCCTGCCGCTATGTCGACTCCGGCCTTCTTATATGCATCCGACACTGGGAATCATCTCCTTTGGGTTTTGATTAGAGCAGTAATTCGACCGCCTAAACCGGCTCCGTTCTGTGTGCCGCCTGCGGCCGCTGTTGAATGCGTGTTCCCTGATTAGAATAGGACGTAGCAACACGCATTCAAAGGCGGCTCGTAAACTCTCCGGCTGGCACACAGACCTCCGCCTTGCCGGCGATCAGCTGCTTTAAAAACAAAACGCACGCAACAACCGTGCGTTTTATAGGTTTGGGCGGGGATGGCGCATGCCACCCAGCCATTTATTGTTACTCCACACAGACAGGAGTGTGTGTGGAGTAATGATGGAGGGCACGTGCAAGTGCTCCATCTTGCAACACTAACTGGAAAAACTCCCGCTAATTTCTCCCTAATACGGCCTGTAAGATGATTTAGCTGGAAAACCTACTGCTAATTATGCCAAAATCCGCCTCAACACAAGGAATCAGTCAAATTAGAGGTAGAAATTCCTGTTAATCCTCGTCCATTCAAAAAAATGAACAGATTAGCGGTACCTTTTCCAGTTATTTTTTTGAAGACCAACAGCAGCCAGTAATTTGATGTAGAGTTATTACATTTGGCGCCAAATCCAATATATATTACCAAATAAACTGCAAATTTCTATATTATCAATCAACACTTCTGATCCTTAGCACAACTATTTAACCAACCCACACTTCAGATCTCAGCGCGACCATTTTACCAATCAACACTTCTGATCCTTAGCACAACTATATAACCAATCACACTTCTGATCCTCAGCGCAACTATTTTACCAACCCACACTTCAGATCTCGGCACGACTATTTACTAAATCAACACTTCAGATCCTCAGTACGACCATATTACCAATCCACACTTCTGATCCTTAGCACCACTATTTTACCAATCAACACTTCTGATCCTTAGTCACAACTATTTTACCAATCAACACTTCAGATCTCGGCACGACCACTTACTAATCAACACTTCTGATCCTTAGCACCATTATATTTCCAATCAACTTCTGATCCTTAGTACAACTTTTTAACCAACCAACACTTCAGATCTTAGCACCACTATACTACCAATCACATTACAGATCCTTAGTCTCCAACTATATTACCAACCATTCCTGAGGCCAGGCTCTTAGTCACACCCACAGCCGATCTCTGTCTCTTCGGTGATGCGAGTAGGGTAGCTGTTGTCGAAGCAGGCTGTACAGTGGCCGCGGTTCAGCTCCACATTCGGACGGCCGATGGAGCCCAGCAGGCCGTCCTTGCTCAAGAAATGCAGCGAATCGGCGTTGATCGCCTGGCGAATTTCTTCGATCGACTTCTGCGCGGCGATCAGTTCCTTGCGGTCCGGCGTATCGATGCCGTAGTAGCAAGGATTCATAAACGGTGGCGAGCTGATACGCACGTGGACTTCAGTTGCTCCCGCTTCGCGCAGCAGGTTCACGATGCGAAGGGATGTCGTGCCGCGAACGATAGAGTCATCGATCATGACGACTCGTTTGCCGGCTACGATGCTGCGCACCGCGCTCAGCTTCATCTTAACGCCCTGCTCACGCAGCTCTTGGCTCGGCTGGATAAAGGTCCGGCCTGTGTAGCGGTTTTTGATCAGCCCCAGCTCGTAAGGGATGCCCGTCTGCTCAGCATAGCCGATAGCCGCTGAAATACTGGAATCCGGCACGCCGGTTACAATATCAGCGTCAACGAAGGCTTCAAGCGCCAGCTGACGTCCCATCCGTTTGCGTGCGGAGTGGATATTGATTGAATCTATATCACTGTCTGGACGCGCAAAGTAAATGTATTCCATAGCACAAATAGCACGTTGCTTGATTGGTGAGAAGCGATCCTCAACAATCCCGCTTTTCGTATCAATCACGAGCAGCTCGCCTGGTTCTACATCACGATAGTAAGTACCTCCTACCGCGTCGAATGCACAGGTCTCGGAAGCAAACAAATACGCGTTCCCCAACCGTCCCATTACAAAAGGACGCAAGCCATGCGGATCCCGCGCAGCAATCAGCTTATCCTTTGTTTGAAACAAGAAAGCATAAGCTCCGTCTACTTTCAACAGCGCTTCCTTGACTGCCAGCACGATGTCATCGTGTTTCGAGCGTGCTATTAAGTGAGCTACTACCTCTGTATCACTTGTTGTTTGAAAAATAGAGCCTTGGTTCTCAAGGTCCTGCTTAATCGCCGCTGCATTGGTCAAGTTACCGTTAGTAGCGATCGCAAGATCGCCGCCGCGGTATTTGAAAATAAGCGGTTGTGCGTTAGCTAGCTTGCTCTCACCAGCTGTCGAATAACGAACATGGGCAATCGCCGAAGTACCGACTAAGGTACTCAAGGTATCGTTAACGAATACTTCTTTGACCAAGCCCATTCCACGGTGATATTTAAAACCAGCACCGTCTGCTACGCAAATACCTGCGCTCTCTTGACCACGGTGCTGAAGTGCATGCAATCCGTAATAAGAAAGTGATGCTGCCTCGGAGTGACCGAACACCCCGAAAACACCACACTCCTCGCGAAGCTTGTCAAACAGCCCATCATGGCTGTTGATTCCATCATTATAGAAACGTCCTGTCCATAGCTCTTGCGATGTCTTTATTTCATCAGACATGGAATCGCATCCTTCCAAACCTTTTCTAATTGAGTAACTTCCGCTTGGATGACTGGTTTAGCGTTAACTTGGATTAGCAGATCTTTTCCTTGGACTTGACCTAATTCTTGATAGGAGACTCCTTGCTGTTCGATCAACTGCTTTAACTCAGCAGCCTTTTCCGGAGATGCGCTTAACAATATACGTGACTGACTTTCGCTGAACAATGCAATATCATTGCGCAGTTCTGTGTTGAAGTTGACTTGAGCGCCTAGACGACCGCTCATGCAGCTTTCCGCCAACGCCACTGCAAGCCCGCCTTCGGACAAATCATGTGCAGAAGCCACAAGGCCTTTTTGAATAGCGCCAAGAACGGTATCCAGCAGCTTTTTCTCAACATCGAGATCAATTTGCGGAGGACGTCCTTCAGTTACGCCATGAATGACATATTGGAACTCACTACCACCGAGCTCTGCTTTCGTGTCGCCGAGCACGAGAATGATGTCGCCCTCTTTTTTGAAGCCTTGAGTTGTAATATGATCTGTATCATGAACGAGTCCGACCATACCGATAACCGGTGTTGGATAAATCGCGCCTTTGGAATTTTCGTTGTACAAGCTTACGTTTCCTCCGATAACCGGAGCATTCAGCTTGCGGCAGGCCTCGGAAATACCATCAGCCGCTTTCTCAAGCTGCCAGAAAATTTCCGGCTTTTCCGGACTTCCGAAGTTAAGGTTATCCGTGATGGCCAGCGGCTCTCCGCCGGAACATACGTTATTACGAGCTGCTTCTGCTACTGCAATCATCCCGCCCACTTCAGGATCCAGGTAGACGAAACGTCCGTTGCAATCCGTGGACATGGACAATGCTTTGCGTGAGCCTTGAATCGTCACTACCGCAGCATCTGACCCTGGACGAACCGCTGTGCTGGTACGCACCATGTAGTCATATTGATTATATACCCATTCTTTGCTAGCTACTGTAGGGGAAGATAATACTTTATTTAAAGCGCCATTCAAATCCGTTACTTCCGCATAGCGATTTGTATCTACAGACGCATTCTCTACATAATAAGCAGGTACTTGAGAAGGCTTGTTGTAAACCGGGCACTCATCAACTAACGCTGTAACAGGCATATCAGCAACCATCTCGCCGCCATGGAACAGCTTCAAACGGCCGTCATTCGATACTTTACCAACCTTCGCGCAATGCAAGCCCCAACGTTCAAAAATAGCTCTCGCCTGAGCTTCATCCTTAGGCTCAACAACGAACAGCATCCGCTCTTGGGATTCCGACAGCATCATTTCATAAGGCGTCATGCCAACCTCACGCTGCGGCACTTCGTCAAGGTACAGTTCCATACCATTGCCGGCTTTACTTGCCATCTCAGCGCTTGAGCATGTAAGACCCGCCGCGCCCATATCCTGAATACCGAGTACGATACCGGAATTAATCAAATCAAGACAAGCTTCCAATACCAGCTTCTCCATGAACGGATCGCCGACCTGCACCGCAGGACGTTTCGCTTCGGATTCGGCTGTCAGTTCCTCAGAAGCAAACGTAGCTCCATGAATACCATCGCGTCCAGTTGCAGGACCCACGTAAAACACTGGGTTGCCTACGCCTTTAGCAACACCCTTCTGAATCTTGTCATGGTCGATAAGACCAACGCACATTGCATTAACGAGCGGATTACCTTCGTAGCTCTCATCGAACATGACTTCGCCGCCAACCGTTGGAATACCTATACAGTTGCCGTAGCCTGCGATCCCTGAAACTACATGCTCGAACAAATATTTAACGCGTTCATTTTCCAGACGGCCGAAGCGCAAGCTGTTCAGCAAAGCTACTGGACGTGCGCCCATGGAGAAAATATCACGAATAATGCCGCCCACACCTGTTGCCGCGCCTTGGAAAGGCTCAATCGCCGAAGGGTGGTTATGGCTTTCTATTTTAAACACAACGGCTTGGTTATCACCGATATCAACAATCCCTGCGCCCTCGCCAGGACCCATCAATACGCGAGGACCTGTGATTGGAAATTTGCGAAGCACCGGCTTCGAATTTTTGTAAGAGCAATGCTCAGACCACATAACGCTAAAAACACCGATTTCCACATAGTTCGGTTGGCGACCCAGGAACCCACAGATTTTATCAAACTCTGCATCGGTAACGCCCATTTGTTTATATATTTTCTGCTCCGCGATTTGCTCTGCGGTTGGTTCCTTAGCTGTTAACTGCTGCGCCATGCTTTTCCCTCCATGTGCTCAAAATCGAAGTAAACATCCGTTTGCCGTCCGCCGAGCCCAACAGCTCATGAATCGCGCGCTCAGGATGCGGCATCATGCCAAGCACGTTGCCCGCTTTGTTGCAAATTCCCGCTATATCATCAACGGATCCGTTCGGGTTATTACCCGCTTCATAACGGAACACGATCTGGTTATTAGCTTTAAGCTCTGCCAGTGTTTCATCGTCACAGTAATAATTGCCTTCACCATGTGCGATGGGAATATTGATCAGTTCACCTTGCTTGTACTCCGCCGTGAATGGCGTATTCGTATTTTCTACCTGCAGCATAGCCGCATGACAACGGAATTTAAGGGATTCATTACGCAGCATCGCCCCCGGCAGCAAGCCGGATTCGAGCAAAATTTGGAATCCGTTACAGATGCCGATAATATATTTGCCTTGCTCAGCCGCTTGAACCAATGCAGTCATAACTGGAGCAAAACGTGCGATTGCGCCGCAGCGCAAGTAGTCCCCATAAGAGAAACCTCCGGGAACGATAATGCCATCATATTTAGATAAATCCGTTTCGGTATGCCATACATATTCAACAGGTTGGCCGATCGTTTCTTCAACTGCTTTGTAGCAATCAATATCACAATTGGAGCCTGGAAACACCAGTACTGCGAAATTCATCACATGGTCCTCCTTCACTTTGGTTGCTGCCTTTTATATTCCGTTTGCCAAGTCTTAAACCAATTCGTAACGGTAATCTTCGATAACGGTATTAGCCAAAAGCTTCTCGCACATTGCTTTCACACGTTGCTCAGCTTCAGCGCGATCGCTTGTACCAAGCTCAAGCTCCAAATACTTCCCTACACGCACTTTGCCCACTTCATCAAAACCCATAGAATGCAGCGCGCCTTGTACCGCAACTCCTTGCGGATCTAGTACGCTTTGTTTGATCGTTACATAAACGGTTGCTTTTAACATTGAGGTGAATCCTCCTAGAGAGTGGGATTAAGTTAAAAAAGCCAATGTTTTCCGAAAAGGGAAGGGATGCACGCTGTAAGCTTAACCTCAGAAACAAGTTTGCAAGCAAACTGTCCGGCACATTCCCTATCTCTCAACCTGCTTTTTAAAACTTGTTTTATATAAAATAGAAAAAATTACATGTCCAAATCTCACTGCCACCTTACGAATCATGGCTGCTGTTCCAATTACTATTTATTTCACCAAACGCTCAAGAATGTTTCTGTAACGGCGGGAGGTTTCCTCTACTACTTCAGATGGCAAAGGATCCGGCTCGCTGTTTTTATCCCAATTGGTACTGGACAGATATGTCCGTACAGGCTCTTTATCCATACCGTCGATCTCAATATCGTAAGCGTAGTTTTCCTTGGCCCAGAAACGGGAGGAATCAGGAGTGAAAATCTCATCAATCAAAATGATTTCTCCATCAATCAAGCCGAATTCAAACTTCGTATCTGCTAAAATAATGCCGCGCTCCTCACAAAATTGACGAGCGAACTCATACAGCATGATGCTTTTTGCTTCCAGCTGCTCCGTCAATTCAGCGCCAACCAGCTCTTTCATCCGCTCGATCGAGATATCCTCGTCGTGGCCGACATCGTTTTTCGCTGCTGGCGTGAAGATCGGCTTGGCGAAGCGTTCGTTTTTGCGAAGGCCTTCCGGCAGCTTATGCCCGTTGACTTCGCCGGTTTTTTCGTATTGGCGCCATCCGCCGCCAGTAATGTAGCCGCGCACCACGCATTCGATGTCGATGCGCTCAGCCTTTTTCGTGACCATGAAGCGGTCCTTCATGATCTCGCGGTCTGTTACGATGTCACCCAGCTGGTCAACATCAGTGTGTACCACATGGTTCGGCATCAGATGAGCCGTTTGCTTAAACCAGAAAGCGCTCAAGCTGTTGAGCACATTGCCTTTATCCGGCACGGCTGGCGACAGCACCCAGTCAAAAGCCGAGATGCGATCCGTTACTGCGATCAAGTAATGCTCTCCCAAATCGTACAGCTCGCGAACCTTGCCTTTGTAAAGCAAAGGCGCTGTAACGTAGGCTTCGGCGCTCGATATTGCTTTTGTTGAGACCATTGTCCGTGGTCCTCCCCTGAGATTATGTTTTTCAACCGTGCAAGAAAGCGATCAATGAAAAGTACCTACAGAATCTATTGAAGCTGGGTTACTTTGATTAGATTTAATGGTTGTAACACAGCTTCAAAAAGATTCGCGTAAACTTTCCGGTATCTTTTCATTGTCGCCAGCGCACGGTTGAAAAACATATAAATTTTATATAAAAAGAAAGAATAAATTAATTCAGACCTAAACGAGTGAAGATAGTGTCTACATGCTTCAAATGCCAGCTAGGATTAAAGCAGTCCTCAATTTCCTCGAGGCTCAATTGCTCGCGGATGACCGAAGCATTCTCCACGATATCGCGGAAAGAGCGCTGCTCTTCCCAAGCTTGCATCGCACGCGGCTGAACCGTATCATACGCTTGCTCGCGGCTAAAGCCCTTGTCGATCAGCTTCGTCATAACGCGACCTGAGAAAGGCACGCCGTAAGTGCTTTGCATGTTGCGCTTCATGTTTTCCGGGAACACCGTCAAGTTCTTCACAATGTTGCCGAAGCGATTCAGCATATAGTTAAGCAGGATGGTAGCATCCGGCAGGATGATCCGCTCAACGGAGGAGTGCGAAATATCGCGCTCATGCCATAACGTAACATTCTCATAAGCCGAGATCATGTGGCCACGGATTACACGAGACAAGCCGGAAATGCTCTCGCAGCCGATCGGGTTACGCTTATGAGGCATCGCCGATGAACCTTTTTGACCTTTGGCAAAAGCTTCTTCCACCTCGCGGAATTCGCTCTTTTGCAGCGCGCGGATTTCCGTTGCGAACTTGTCCATCGAAGTAGCTATCAAAGCCAGTGTCGCCATATATTCAGCATGACGGTCACGCTGCAATGTTTGAGTCGAGATTGGTGCAGCTTTTGTGCCTAATTTCTCGCAAACATAAGTTTCAACAAACGGATCAATATTCGCGTACGTACCAACTGCACCGGAAATTTTTCCATACTGCACACCGTCAGCTGCAAAGCGGAAACGCTCCAGATTACGCTTCATTTCCTCCCACCACAACGCCATTTTCAAACCAAATGTTGTTGGCTCTGCATGGACGCCATGTGTACGACCCATCATAGGTGTATCTTTATATTGAACTGCTTTATCCTTCAAAATCTCGATGAAGTTCAGCAGGTCCTTTTCCAAAATTTCATTTGCTTGGCGTAGCAAATACCCAAGTGCCGTATCCACCACGTCAGTGGAAGTCAATCCGTAGTGCACCCATTTGCGCTCAGGGCCCACTTTTTCAGAAACTGCACGGGTAAAAGCTATAACATCATGACGAGTTTCCTGCTCGATTTCGTAAATACGGTCGATGTCAAAAGCGGCATTCTTGCGCAGCTCCACCACATCTTCTTTAGGAATGACGCCAAGCTCGGCCCAGGCCTCACAGGAAAGCAATTCAACCTCCAGCCATGCATTGAATTTGTTTTCCTCCGTCCAAATACGCGCCATTTCCGGTCTGCTGTAACGATCGATCATTGATTAAATCCTCCTTCTATATTCTACCCACCCAAGCCTTTCCTTATAGGCTTGTCGGTGGTTCACCGTTCATGCTTTTGGGTCTCTTATGGAACAAGTTTCACTATAGCACTTCTAAGTATCTCTAACTGCCCTCGCCCTCCCGCATGTAAGCGTGGAGAGGCTCGCTCCGCGAAGCCAGAGCAGCCTCGACAAACGCGCTCCCACCACCAAAGCCCCTTTGAAGCATCAAGCCAATCTCCTTCCCCCCAGCCTGGCGGGTGTCCAGAGGGCGGCAGCCCTTTGGAGCCCTCCCGGCGGGGAGGGTTTGGGTGGGGGCTACTGGTTTGGGTGGGGGCTACCTCCATATGTTTGAAGCCTCTATCCATTGCAGTGCTTCATCGACTGAAGCCGCTAATACGTTCACATGCCCCATCTTGCGGTTGTGCTTAGCCTCATGCTTGCCGTACAAATGAACTTTAGCGGTTTCACCACCAGCTTGCTGCTCGGATTCAGGCTGCACAATCCAATCCAGCAAAGGCTCGACATGCTGTCCCAGCACATTGCCCATTACAACCGGCGTCAGCAGCTCTGTTGAACCCAGAGGCAGATTGCAGATCGCTCGCACATGCTGCTCGAACTGCGATGTTTTGCAGGCCTCCATCGTGTAGTGACCTGAATTGTGCGGCCGCGGGGCCAGCTCGTTAACGAACAGCTCACCTTCCCGGGTCAAAAACAGCTCAACAGCAATCAGCCCTATCACACCCATCGATTCGGCAATTTGCACCGCCAGTCGCTCTGCTTCCTGCTGAATATGCTCTGATGTTCGGGCAGGAACTATAGATAGATGCAAAATATTATTTACATGTATATTTTCCGCTGCCGGGAAAGCTTTCACTTCACCTCGCGGACTTCTAGCCGCAATAACTGAGAGCTCCTTCTCGAAGTGGATGAACTGTTCCAAGACAAGCTCCGTCTTAGCACGGCTCAACGTTTCGTAAGCTTCCTCCACTTCATCAAGCGAGCGGATAACCCACTGCCCTTTGCCGTCATAACCGCCGGTTGCGGTCTTCAGCACACATGGCGTGCCGAAGCGTATCACCGCGTCTCGCAGCTCAGATGCGCTGCTGATTTCCGCATACGGCGCTACCTTCACGCCAGCGGCTTCAATAGCACGCTTCTCGCGCAGACGATGCTGCGTCGTGTACAGCAGCCTGCTGCCCTGTGGCACATAAGACTCTGCCATCAGCAGCTCTGTAACATCGGCGTCGACATTTTCGAACTCGTACGTGATGACGTCCGACTCCTCTGCGAGTGCCCGTGCTGCCTCCACATCGTGGTAAGCCGCCGTAATTTGCCGGTCAGCCACTTGGCCGCACGGCGCATCCGGCGTCGGGTCCAGTGTGACGAAGCGATAGCCCATCGCCCGACCTGACAAGGCAAGCATCCGACCTAGCTGGCCGCCGCCCAGAACACCGATGGTGCTACCTGGACGAATCACCTTTGCCGCATCCAAACTGCCACTCCGCTTGTCACTCATTCCAGCACGCTGCTTTCGATTACCGCTTGACGAGTGCGCTCGCGGCGATCACGTACCTTTTCCTGCAAAGCAGGGTCGAAAGCCCCGATGATTTGTGCCGCCAACAAACCTGCGTTGGTTGCCCCAGCATGGCCTATCGCTACAGTAGCTACCGGAATGCCTCCCGGCATCTGCACAATGGACAAGAGCGAGTCCAGACCGTTGAGTGTGGACGTTTTGACAGGAACACCAATAACCGGCAGCTCCGTTTTCGCGGCAACCATACCGGGTAGATGAGCGGCTCCGCCCGCTCCAGCGATAATGACCTTTAATCCTCGTTCAGCCGCCGATGCCGCATAATCAAACATCAGATCAGGCGTGCGGTGGGCTGAGACAACCTTTTTCTCATAAGGAACCCCTAACTCTTCCAACATGTCGCAAGCATGCTTCATGGTCTCCCAATCCGACTTGCTTCCCATAATGACTCCTACAAGAACAGACATTTCGAACCTCCATGGTTTGCACTATATAAAAAAACAAAAACGCCCGGCAAATAGAACGCCTAACACAAGATGTCGTTTGTAAGGTATTACCTAAATTCTTCCCCTTCAACAAAATCGACAATCCCTATAAGCAGCCTATCAACAGGACGACAAGAATAAACTCAAGCGCAAGCTAAGGCCTAGCACCATTGTGCTGACCTTTCCGTTTACGCTACTCGTAGTCCAAAAATTAAAGGTTTCTGGGTAGATACTTACGGGCCATATCCCCGACATTATACGAGACGCATCGACATTTTTAGCTAAAAAAAACAGTTAACTTTTACGTTTTTAGTTTACCAGTGATCAAAGGCTCATGTCAACCTAAAAAGACGAACGATATGTGAAATCCCACGTTAAAAGGTTCGCATTTCATCTAAATCAAAGGTCATATTCCTTCCACTAGCTTCCATTTTGTTTCAATTTAATAAGTATCTCATAGATTGCACGAATTTCTTCTTCCGTTAAATTCCCTGCTGACAGCTCTTCTGCTGTATATTCCAGCCATTTTTCAACCATTTGCAGCCCTTTTTCAAGAAAAATCTCATTGTCCGGGTCATCCTCCAGCAGAAAAAACAGCATATCCTCCGCTTTTGCCAACTGCCCGTTCTCCGAATGATAAAACATCAATAGCTCCGTAATCCGTGACGACGTCCGATAATGCTGTACCTTCGGCAATAATTCATCCATTCTTTCCTTAATATCCGACTTGTAATCCAGCGCCTCTGGAAGTTGGTTTATTTCGAGCAGCAGCTCCAAAGACTTCAACCGACATCCCCAGCCATCCGCTTCCTGACCGTTTTCGAGCAGTACTTCACTTTCTGCCTTCAGCATATCGCTAAGAAGCAGCCCTTTTCCCGTATCAAAGTATCCTTGCGAGGACAGCAAAGAAATCAAATCTTTGGCAGATAAAGCTCTCACCAGCTTCGAATTAAGCCCCAACAGCTGTTTCATCGCTTGTGCCAACAGCTCCAACGCCTCGGTAAACCGCTGATTCCGCCGCTGAAAAATAACCTTGCCCAGCACCACACTGAATTGTTCGATCATTCGCAGCAGATAGTCTCTTTGGTACATCCCGGTTCCCCCTCCGTAATGAAAAATGATTAGGCAGTTTTGGGCTATACACCTGAACCACCTAATCTATTTTTTGTATATAGTAACCTAGCTCAATTAACGATTCATAAAATCCGCTAGCTGAAGCATTCTTCTTATCATCACTGCAGCCTGGGCACGTGTTACATTACCATTCGGAACAAAACGAGAAGCGTCGCTACCATTCATAAGTCCCGTATTCACAGCTTGCGCTGCCGCCTCTTTTGACCATTCTTGAATGAATGCTTTGTCTACAAAAATGTTAAGTACTTCTTCTGAAACCTCTGACTTGGTTGTTTGGGTTCCTGTAAATTTCAACGCCCTCATGATCAGAACCGCCATCTGTTCGCGTGTTACCGGATCATCTGGTTTCATCATTCCGTCTTCATAGCCTTGAATAAGTCCAGCATTAGCAGCAGCTGTAAAGTAAGGTGCATACCACTCCCAATCGGGTACGTCCTTCCAAATTGATTTTACTGACTTCGTCCCAGACTCCAAACCAAGGGATTTAACCAACAGCGCTGCCAGTTGGGATCTGGTCAAGGCCCCTTCCGGTACAAATTGTTTCTCCTTGATTCCCTGGATCACCATTTTTTTAGAAAGCTGCTCAATATCCGCTTTGGCCCAGTGTCCACTTATATCATTATACAATGTCTGGGTATAACCAATCGCATATGTACCGTTTCCCGGCCTTTTAATCTTTACGACAGACTTGTCCTCTACAGTTGAAAAAACAGAGGGAACAAAAGTCAATTCCCTTTTATCAGGATTATAAAGCAGCGCTGTCGCAACTTTGCCGTCAACCGCCTGCGGAATAGCAGCTGTACTTGTTATGTAGTTACCGCCAAAATCATTTACTTCCAGCTTTCTTCCGCCTGCCCCGGCCTCCACTTTGAACTCAACAATTGGACCGAGCAAAGTAATGTTATTCCTTTTCGCATCACTCCGAATCCTCTCGTAGGAAGCTCCCTCCAGCTGATTGATCCCTATATGGATTTCCATTTGTTTTAAATCCGTTCCCAAACCGAAAGACAACGCAGCTATATTCAAGGCACGCAACGGCATATCATAGCTATACTCTTTAAAAATTAGGGATATGACAGCTTCTGAAGACGTATTCTCAGCTAAGTCCGCTGCTGACATCACAACCTTCGCTCTTGAGGATAAGTTATCAACGCAAACCAAAATGCGCTGCTCGTTCTTTGTTTTATTTGGGAGCGATTGCAGTGCCTTCTTAAGAGCTTCGGAATCCAAAACCGCCTGAACCTCGGATACCCCATCTAGTATATTAAGAACGGTTTGTGCAGATACCTTCAGACCTTTTTCCTGAACAGGCACGCAATCCGGTGCCGGAACTATGCCTCCACCCCCACCTCTTCCTCCGGAGGATGTATTCGGAGAACTGACCGCCGGGCTTGCGGGTTTGAAGACCAGGTTATCGAAAAAGATAATATTACTGGGATCATACATGATCTCAGAATAATTACCAACACGATACGTAAAAACTGAACCGATAGTTAGCCTACCTGAATAAGTTCCATTAGCAGGGACCCTGATTTCATTTCCTTCTGCTAAGGGTGACATCTTCAATATATAGGTATGGCCTTGAATAAACGGAGCCGCCGCTTCCACATTTATTGTATTCTTAGATGAGTCCATTACGTAAATAGCAGGTTTATTCAGACTGCTCAAAGCAATATCCGTTCCCGTAGTTGTATCTGTAATCACGAAATCGGTTAAGGAGAGCTTAGTATAATCGATATTGGTAGCATAGGGTAGAGCATTTTCTAGATTCGGAAAGCTGAGCTCCACTGCATTCGCATCACTATTCACTGGAGTAAAGGCGACAAGCGCCTTATTTGCCTGAATATATGAGGACGCGGCGATAGTGGTAAGGTATTGATTACCTTGGATTCGATAAAGACTCAGCCGTGGTGGATTATTATTTCCTGAGAAACGAGTATGATCTCCTTCCTCAGTCTTAGTAAAAAAAATAGCATCTTGCCCATCAGTAACGGAAACCGTATCCGGAATCTTATTCTCCTCATAATCGACTAAATTAAAAACTACATTATAATATCCCCGATTATCGTCATCATACAGGGAAGGGCTGCTTGGAACTTTAACACCATAGGTATTATAAGTGACTGTCGTAACTTCGGAGCCTTTAGTGAAAGTGACAGTGGCTTTCTGTGGATCCTGTACATAGACATAACCGTGGAGCTTGCCGCGCCACTCTTCACCGAACAAAAATCGACCCGGCATGGCAAAAGTCAATACAGGAATAAGCAGTTGAACAACCATTACCGCAATTAGGCTAAAAATGAACTTACGTCTTATTTTGCTCCGATACTTCATGAATTGATTCCACCTCTGCCACATTTTGAAAATACCGATTCATTGTATCACACAATTTATGGGTTTAAATGAACTTTTTATCATATTTTGTCTTATTTTATCATTTTATCTTTTGAATTTCGGTTAATAGGGATTGGTATAGTTGTTCGCGCGGGACCATTTGGACAGATTGTGATATTTCTGTCTTAGCATTTTCGTAGTGCTTCCTATCTTGAGTAGCATTACCAAATAATATATAAAGCTTGGCCGATTCATAGTGAGCTGATGCTGCCCATGGAATCCATTTGGCAGACTGCGCAAAACTATTCAGCGCTTTCACCCACTCACCTTGTTCAACCTGCGCTTGACCTTGATTCTTGTAAAACTGGCCTATAGCAATCCAGAGAATGCAAAGGACTACAGGTAGGACCCCCAATATTACAATAGGAATTCTAATACGGCTGAGTTGGATCGATAAAGCAAGGCCCTCACTACTGACAATTCCAGAGAAGAATAAAAATAGGCCGAATAACAACAAGAAGCTGTAATCAAAGTCAAATCCGCTATGAAGCAGCAAAACCGTGTTTCCAATCAACAGCCCTTTTGTCCATAAAACCTTTTCAGGGTCCATTGTTGTATGTAACGTTTGCCCTGCCTGTTTATAAAATAGAATAATAAGAGCAACTAATATAATAATACCTACTACTCCTACGTCCAGCCCTACCTGTAAGTAATGATTGTGTACAAATCGTACGAAATATGGTTCCGATCGGTAATAGGGTAGCAAGACACTCCATCCACCGCCACCTGTCCCGCTCCATAGATGATCCTTTATCATCATCAAGCTGTCTTGCCAATAAACGGTACGAAGTTGATATTCCGATGCTTGAGTATGAATATTTCTGGCACGATTCCAAAAAGCTGATAAATCTTGTTTGATCATAGCGGAGACAACTAAACTTAATGCATGCATCGAAATAATGGAAACCAACACGGTCTTTTCCCTCATTTGCTTAAAGGCAATTATGCAGCACACAATCAATAATGCCCACAAAACCCACACCGATCTTGAAAACGTCAGCCATAGTCCTATAGCATTGATCAATAAAAGAATAAGTTGGCTTCTCTTCCTCTCCAATATATAAAACAATATGGACAGGAGCACGGCCAACAGCAAAAAAATGGCTAATGCATTTGCGTACTGCAGAGTCGACTCCAACCTCCCCTGCCGTTCCAATTCAAATATTAATCCTACTGCGACAAGAAATATCCCAATCCAGGGAATAGATCTAAGAATAACCTGATGTCCTGCAGTCGTCTGGATTGAAACAAGAAAAGAAAGCGGAATAAGGCCAATAACTCTCAGTGCTTCTAGCAGTGCCTTTTCCTTGTCTACAGAATAAAACAAACTAATAATATACAGCCCGATGAAAATGAAAAGCAAAAAATGTTCAGCGCGCAATTTAATTTCCTTTTGGCGAAAAACAACGGCTGCTAAGCATATAAATAAAAAAATGTCCGCATACAAATAGTCCATTTCGTACAAATATCCGTGAAAAAGCGCCCCTACCCAGAAAAACAGCAGCAAGGCGATGTTTATAAATGGGTTCACCAGTCTTCCTCCCACCAATGTGTGTCATCGATGTAATCTTATTCCAGTCCATTACGCAAGGCAATCATTTTTCTTTGTAGCATCAATTTATCCTACTGATTAAAAATGTTTTCTCCATCATCACTAAACATATTAGTTTTGTATAAATCTAGACGTATATCGTTTATTGTTCTATGGCGTAAAACTCTATACACTAACAGGTATTGCAGATGGATGGGAATGAATGACTGGCGCAAATGTTTATTTTTGCATACTATTATACATAATTGAGGGGGATTCAATATGAGTTCAAGCCAATACAATCAAGAGACCAAGCTGTATTATCGCAATCCGGCAAAACGCTGGCTCCAGGCGCTGCCGCTTGGCAACGGGCGGATCGGCGCAATGGTCCATGGTGAAATCAACCGTGAAGTTATCCAACTCAATGAGGACTCCGTTTGGGCACGAGGTCCAAAAAATCGCAACAATCCGGATTCTCAGCACACAGCCGAAAAAATCCGGAGACTTCTAATAGAAGGAAAGCTTGAGGAAGCTCATGATTTGGCCGATATGGGCATGATGGGCGTGTCACGAAGACAGCCTCCTTATCAAACGTTGGGGGAGCTTAATCTGGTCCTCCCTGGACATAGCGAGAGTGAAGCGTCAGACTACTACCGTGAGCTGGATTTGGAAACCGGTATTGTCAAAGTGAGCTACCGCATTGGCACTATTGTGTATACAAGAGAGGTATTTGCCAGCGCTGCCGATCAGGCATTGATCGTGAGATTAACGGCCGATCAGCCGAATCAAATTCGTGTTGGCGCTAATTTGTTCCGTAAATTCGATGCGCTCACGGAAATTGAAAGCACGGATTCTGTTTCCATGGACGGACAATGCGGAATATGGGGAACGCGGTTTCACGTAAAATTGAAAGCTGTTCATGAAGGAGGAAGCAGCAGGACGCTCGGAGACCATATCTACGTAGAGGATGCCGATTCCGTCACTTTCATTTTGACAGTCGCTACCGACTACCGGCATAAAGAGTATCGGAATCACTGCTTGGAGGAGTTGCAAAATGCCGCCAGCCTGTCATTTAACCGACTGCGTGAGCGACATATTGCAGAGCATCGCCAATGGTTTGACCGAATGGAGCTGTCGATTTCCGGTAAAAGTGGCGATTTACATAATCTTGCGACAGATGACCGTCTCGATTTTGTCAGAAACGGTGGAGAGGATCTTGGGCTGGTGACGCTCTTTTTCCACTATGGACGTTATCTGCTCATTGCAAGCAGCCGCCCGGGCACAATACCAGCCAACCTGCAAGGAATCTGGAATGACAGCTACGTCCCTTCCTGGGATTCGAAATATACAATTAATATTAATATTCAAATGAATTACTGGCCTGCGGAGGTTTGCAACCTCTCGGAACTGCATTTCCCTTTATTCGATCATTTGGATGCCATGCTGCCTAACGGCTGTGAAACAGCGCGGGTACAGTACAATTCCCGAGGCTTTATGTGTCATCACAATACGGATCTTTGGGGAGATACTGCACCGACCGACTTTGCACGGGCTGGATTATGGCAGATGGGAGCGGCTTGGTTGTGCTATCATTTATGGGAGCATTATACATATAGCCTGGACAAGGAGTTTCTCGCAGCCCGTGCCTATCCTTTAATGAAGGAAGCCGCCCTATTTATTCTGGACTTTATGATTAAGGATGAACAAGGGAATCTACATATCGGGCCCTCGGTTTCTCCCGAAAATAGTTACCGGCTTCCGAATGGGCAAACAGGTCGAATTTGCATGGATCCGGCGATGGATGTCCAGATTGCCAAAGGACTTTTTGAACGGTGCATAGAAGCTTCCGCTATACTGCAAATAGATGAGCAGCTGCGAAACGAATGGAAAGAGGCCGGCAGCCGATTGCCCGAACCGAAGATTGGGCAATATGGACAGCTTCAGGAATGGGACGAAGACTATGAGGAGGTCGACCCCGGGCATCGCCATCTCTCTCATCTGTTCGGGATTTATCCGGACCACCAGCTGCTGCGCGAGGAGAAATGGTCCGATGCGGCAAGAGCAGCATTAGAACGCCGGCTAGAGTATGGCGGCGGCGGTACGGGCTGGAGTCTCGCCTGGATTATCAGCTTGTGGGCACGATTCGGAGAAGGCGACCGCGCCAATGAAATGATCACCAAGCTGCTTCGTGTCAGTACGGCAGACAACATGCTCGATCTTCATCCGCCGCTTATTTTCCAAATAGACGGCAACTTGGGCGCAACTGCGGGTATCGCGGAAATGCTGCTTCAATCCCACGAAGGAGCCTTGCGCTTGCTTCCAGCGGTGCCAACCTCCTGGACTAATGGGTATGTCCGCGGACTACGGGCACGCGGCGGATACGAAGTTGCGCTTCGCTGGCAGGATGGTCAGCTGGAGCTTGCGGAGATCCAGTCTCTTGCAGGCGGACTCTGCACGATTCAGACGCCGGTCGACATTCATATTACCTGTGAAGGACAGCCTGTTACTGTGAAGAAGCTGCCATCCGGAAAGTATGAGTTTATGACCGTTCCAAACGCCATATATGAAATTCGATTGGTTGCATAAATTGTTTTAATTCATAAGTAAGACCAACTCCTGAATCATAAAAGGGGTTGGTCTTTAAGATTTTAATCAAGTAAACCAGCAAGCGAGGTAGTTAGAGATGAACATATTAAAAAAATGGTTTAATCGCCGTACCATGTATTCAAGTATTTTATTTTCCTATTTGCTCATGCTCATTATTCCGCTGTTAATTGAAACCTTCAGTTATTTTCAATATTCCAATTTGATCAATAAAGAAACCGAAATGTACAACTTATCCTTACTCAAACAATCCCAACGGGTTTTGGACGACCGTCTGCAAAGTATTGAGGAAATGACGATCAATCTTTCATTGGATACTCAGGTTCAGCGATTTATTAATGTATCGGAAAATATGGATGCGGTTGATAAATACAATATGAGCAAGTTGATCGAAAGCTTAGCCAGCTATAAGAAAACTAACAGCTTTATTCATGGCATTTATATATATTTTCCAAAATCAGGCTCCGTAATAACGGAAACCGCTAAATCGACGGTTCCTGACTTCTATAAATATGTTTATCGGTATGCGGACTGGGGCTTCGATGACTGGAAATATTCAATCAATCAAAATCACAACCTGGAATATCGAGCAGCTCAAGTCACATTAAGCGATGCATCTGATCCTAACCAAGTCATCTGTCTGCTGCAATCCGTATATCAAGGGTCCATCAAGCAGCCGGTGGCAACTATCGTAGTAACCATTGATGCCAAGAAAGTGGAAGCACTTCTCTCGGACGGACCCTCAGCGTTAGGTAACCTCTATGTTCTGGATCGTTCCGGCAGCACTATATTTGGACTCGGGGATCATTCTCTGTTATCCGCCATGTCTAACGAACAGTTGGTCAACCATCAAAGCTCTCGTATTCACGTGAACAACCAGTCTTTTCTTGTATCCAGTATTCACTCATCCTACCGTGACAGGCAATATGTATCGATCACATCTGTTGAATTTTTAAAAAATGATCTAAAACGAATTACCGATCTGGTCATCTTAGTTACGATTGGTTTAATTACCGCTGGAATTGTCCTGGCATTTATCCTCGCCAAAGGAAAGTACAGGCCGATCAAAAAATTGGCTGACGGGTTCCTGGCAAAAATGAGATCAGCACCTACCGATGCAGCTAACGAGCTTCAGCAAATTGAATGGGTTGCCGACACCGCTTTTAAGGAAAAAGAAAACTTCCTGCAAGCTATGCAAAGGCAAATGCCTGTCATGCGCTCCAACATGCTTTTAACCTTAATGAAGGGCAGCATTTCAGTCGAGGAAAACTCCTTCGAAGATATCGGCATACAATTTAACGCGCCTTATTTCAGCGTCATTGTTGTGCATGTGGATCAATACCACGAAAGTAAGCTTAAGGAACGAAACTTATCCAAATTTGTAATCAGCAATGTGCTCGAACATTTGGGTAGAGAAGTGGGGCCCTCCTATGCCGTAGACTTGGATGTCGACCGCGTGGCGCTGTTGATCAACTTGGCTGATGAGAGCGAAGCCGACCGCCAAAATTTACATGATGTCGCTGTAAAAGCATTGGAATTTATTCGAGCGAAGTTTAATAACACGATTACGATTAGTATCGGCGGCATACATGATGAGCTGGAAGGCATTTATCACTCCTATCTGGAGGCTTTCCGCGCGATGGAATATCAAATCATTAGAGGATATAGCAGCATCATAACCTTTGATGAAATTAAAGCCCTGCATAAAGCGCAAACCTATGTATACCCGATCCAGACGGAGGAGCTGCTCATAAGCAGTATTAAACACGGTGATCTTAAAAAAGTTCGTGAAATCATGAATGATGTTTATGAAATGAATTTTATATCCGGTCAATTGCCTTTGGAAATGGCCCGCTGTCTTTTCTTCGATATGATGGGAACATCCATAAAGGTACTCAACTCTTCGGTTATGGACTACGAAAAGATTTTTGCGGGCGGTCCGCAGCCCTACGAGCTGCTTATTTCCAGTCGTACCATCCAAGAGATGCAGGGAACACTTTTATGGATTTACGAGCAAATTTGCGAGCACATCCAGGAGGATAAAAAGAAGCACAGCCACCATCTGGAGGATCGTATCACCTCTTATTTACAGGAAAATTATACCGATCCCGATCTCAGCCTGACGAAAGTAGCAGGTGTTTTCAACCTGAGTTCCACGTATTTATCCGGATTTTTCAAAGAACAGAGCGGAGAAAACTTTCTGAATTATGTAAACAAGCTAAGAGTTGAAGCCGCCAAAAAGATTTTAGTGGAGCAATCGATATCCCTCCAAGAAATCGCAGCCCTAGTAGGCTATTCCAATAACGTAGTATTAATTAGGAATTTTAAGAAGTACGTCGGCATGACACCCGGTGAATACAGGGAAAAAAACACTTCAACGGACCATAAGAAATGATAATGAAAATAATATAATCGCTTTCCGCAAATATAATCAATGCCTGGAAGTATTGTTTCTTTACCGAATCCTGCGATTTCTTTATGATAAGCCTCATGCAGCGATAGATAAGGAATGGAGGTAGAGGTTATGGAGGCAACCCGCAAGGAAGCAACCACGGAAGTATTCAAACAGCGGCGTGCTGAGCCCACCAAGCTTCAAGTACTCGGCAAGGATCTTCTGAAGAATAAATACATTTATCTGATGATGCTTCCCGGGATTGTGTATTATATCGTATTTCATTATATTCCCATGTATGGTGCTACGATTGCATTTAAAAACTTCACACCGGTGGCCGGCATATGGGGAAGCGCCTGGATAGGCTTCAAACATTTTCAAGACTTTTTCAACAGCTATTATTTTTTGCGAATCATTAAAAACACCCTATTAATTAATTTCTATTCCTTATTATTTGGTTTCCCCGCACCGATCATTTTGGCTTTGTTATTGAATGAGGTACGGAAGCTGTGGTTTAAAAGAACGGTTCAAACGTTAACTTATTTACCTCACTTCGTATCTGTAATGGTTATATCCGGTTTGATTGTCGATTTCACTTCCAAAAACGGATTGATCAACGATATCATCGAATGGTTTGGCGGTACCCGGGCAAATTTGCTGATGAATGAAGATCTGTTTCGTACGATTTTTGTCAGCTCCGGCATTTGGCAGGAGATCGGGTGGGGTTCGATTATTTATTTAGCGGCCTTGTCAGGAATTGACCAGGAGCAGTACGATGCAGCGAATATTGATGGTGCTGGCCGCTTCAGGCAGATGCTAAGCGTTACGCTGCCGGGTATTATGCCGACCATTATCATTTTGCTCATACTGAGAATCGGCCATATGATGGATGTGGGATTCGAGAAGGTCATCCTGCTGTATAACCCTTCCACTTACGCAACAGCTGATGTCATATCTTCCTTTGTTTTTCGAAAAGGGATAGTTGATGCCAATTACAGCTACAGTGCAGCTATCGGGTTATTCAACTCCCTCATTAATTTTATCCTGCTGATTGGGGCCAATAAATTAAGCCGGAAATATTCGGATTCGAGCTTATGGTAAGGAGTGAAACATGTGAAACGAAATATAGGCGAGACTCTTTTTGATACAACGAATGTCATCCTTTTAGGTTTACTGACCATTGCCACATTATATCCCTTTTTGCACGTAGCTTTCGCTTCCATCAGCAGCCCTTCAGAGCTTGCGGGCCACAGCGGTTTACTGTTGTTTCCACGCGGCTTCCAATGGGAAGCGTACAAGCTTGTGCTCAGCAATAATTTGATCCTAACCGGCTACAAGAACACTCTAATCTATGTAGTGGTAGGAACTACGCTAAATATCATTGTGACGTCATTAATGGCGTATGCGCTTTCCCGCAGAGGAGTTATGCTGCGAAACCATGTTATGATGTTCGTCGTATTTACGATGTTTTTTAGCGGGGGCTTGATTCCAACCTATCTTATGATAAAGGGCTTGGGACTTTTAAATACAATGGGCGCCATTGTTTTACCGGGCTTGATCAGTACGATGAATCTCATTATTATGAGAACTTATTTTCAATCGATCCCGGAGAGCCTGGAGGAATCTGCGAAGCTTGACGGTGCTGGAGATTGGGTTATTTTACTCAAAATTATTATCCCGCTATCCATGCCGGTTATTTCAGTAATGATATTGTACTACGGCGTTGGACACTGGAATGCATGGTTTAATGCATCTATTTACTTGAATAAGTCGGAGCTATTTCCTTTGCAGCTTGTTCTCCGAAATATATTGATCGGCAACAGCACCGATGACATGATGGTATCCCTTGGAGTTGACCAAAAAGGTCAGGACATGAGCGAGGTCATCAAATATACGACCATTATGGTTGCAACTATCCCGGTGCTGCTGGTGTATCCATTTCTGCAAAAGTATTTTGCCAAAGGCGTTATGATCGGCGCCATCAAAGGTTAAGCCATAGTTACTTCCTTTCGGGTATATAAACTAAAAAGTGTAGGGGGAAATTTTCATGAAAGTAAATAAATTAGTTAGCTCGCTATTGGCTTCCGTTCTACTAGGTGGTGCACTGGCCGGCTGCTCCAGCAGCGGCAAAGAAGCAGCCAATACACCTGCGGCACCGGATAAGGGCGCTCCTGAAACCTTAACGATGCCTATCACGCAAAAACCGATCACAATCAAATGGTATCAACGAAATTACGTGGAAACTGAATTGAAAAGCATGGGAGAAATGGAAGCGTTTAAAGAGCTGGAAAAAAAGACGGGAATTCATATTGAATTTGTGCATCCACCCAATACTCCCGATGCATTGAATGTTATGCTGGCTTCAGGCGATTATCCGGATGTTGTATTCTGGGATTGGGGAACGGTTCCTAGAGGCTTAACAGGACTAATTAATGATGGTATCGCGATCAAGCTGAACGATTACATGGACAAGTATGCCGTTAACTACAAAAAAACGATCGATAAATACCCGGATTTAAAAAAGTTCGTTACCCTGGATGATGGAACGTACCCAGCTTTCTTCCAATTGGATCCCGATCCGATGAGAACAAGCTATAACGGTCTGATTACCCGCAAGGACTGGCTCGATAAGCTTGGTTTGAAACCGCCTACTACGATTGACGAATGGCACACTGTATTAAAAGCGTTTAAAGAAAAAGATCCTAACGGCAATGGTAAAGCCGATGAGATCCCTTATAGCATTGCCAAAAGTCCAAGTGGCACAGCGCTTGGGGGTGTCGGAAGCGGAATGTCCGAATTCACCGCTGCTTGGGGGATTTTGGATGGATTTTATAAAGACCCTGCCAGCGGAAAGCTGCTTTACGGGCCTATGCAGCCACAATACAAGGATTTCTTGACAACAATGGCTTCCTGGTACAAAGAAGGACTGATCGATTCCGAATTCGCTTCTACGGATGCTAAGGGTTTAACAACAAAGCTGCAGAATGAATTGGTCGGTACCACTTATGGCTCGCTCGGATCTATCATCGGCAACACGACCACAGCCGCCAGAACCAAAAATCCAAACTTTTCATTAATCGGGGTTAAGCCTCCAATTGGCCCAGGCGGCAAAGCTTATAACTATTCGGCATCCACTATTCAAAAGGTTGGCCTTTCGGCTATTATTACCAAGAGCTCCAAATACCCTAAAGAAATCGTTAGGCTCATTGACTACATGTACTCAGATGAAGGTCAGGCGCTTCTGAACTGGGGTGTGGAAGGCAAAAGCTATGTGGTTAAAGATGGCAAGAAATCCTATTCAGAAGATATTATGAAAAGTAAAGACGGCAAATCACCTCAGCAAGCCATTTACCGCTACGCGACACCTGTATTTGGACATACAAAAGTGATGGAATACGACGCTTGGAGTCAAATATCTTTGCCGTTCCCGGAGCAGCAGGACTCTATTAAAACCTTCGCGAGCGCGGATACTTCCTTGAATACGACAACATCGCTTAGCTTAACGACGGATGAGAGCTCCAAGCTGGGCTCGATTATGAGCGATATCAATACGTATAAGCAAGAAACCGTTCTTAGAATTATTATGGGCGCCGATCCGGTAAGCAAAATTGATGAATTCCAAAAAAGGCTGAAGAGTATGGGCATAGATGATGCCAACAAGATTTATCAGGCTGCCTTCGATCGCTTCAATGCAAGAAAGTAAGCTTCACAGCTAGAGCTGTAGTAGAAAAGCTTCTATTCGAAGCCCTCTCGTTGAAGATACATTCGTGTCTCTAGAGGTAGCATTTCTTGCAATAACAGACTTGTTCCGCTCCGCTGAAAACTTATAAAGTCTGTTATTATAAGAAAAACGCCTTGCGGCGTCCTTGGTGTACAATCTACGTTTGTGTGTTGGGAGGGAATCGGGTATGGGATTCCGGCCGCTGTTGAAGTCGTGTTCCTTTGAATGGAAGGCTTACAGCGGGAGGAACACAAGCTTCAAAGGCGGACGCTATCGCTCCTCCATCCCACACCCGTTCCCTCTTACAGTTCTACTTTACTGCCTTCTGCTACCTCTTTCTTTGCTGCGCCTAACCTATCGGTCA
>NZ_JANQBD010000043.1 GCF_024722015.1 Paenibacillus radicis (ex Xue et al. 2023)
GAACCTGTTCGTCAGTCGACCTGTAATGGTGAAGTGAAGAGCCGTATGCGTTAATAGCGCACGTACGGATCTGTGAGGGGTAAGGGGCGCAATCCAAGAGAAGGAGAGGCCCCGCCTACTCGACTATTTGGGGTAAATAGGGGCACATGAACAACAAACAGAGAAATAACGGAACCAGGACTTCCGCTACCGCACTGTTTATGGTGCTTTCCGTGCCATAGCGGAATGACCACTTCCGCTAATGCCTGTAGCCAGGGGCTTAAGCTTTTATGCTTGGTTATGAAACTTAAGCAAACGCTGCTTTTTCCCCAACGAAAAACTGACGAAGGCGGCTGCCAGCCCGAGAGTCACGATGAAGGATGCCATCCATGGATTATACAAAGTAGTGGAAGTCGCATTTATCATCACACCTCCTGCTCCAGCCCCTGCCGCCAATCCCAAATGAACAATCGATGTATTTAAGCTAAGAACGAGATTGGACGATTGGGGTGCTTGTTGAATAAAGTAGGTTTGAATAGCAGGGCCTGCCACAAACATAGAAGAAATCATGAGAGCTATCAACCCTAGTCCGATTCCTAAAGATTCGGAGAACAGGGGGAGAAGGGCTAATGTTGCAACTTGAACGATAGTACTAAATGTAATGATTCGAGAAGCTCCCCATCTATCTACGCCATAGCCGCCCACACGTGAACCGATTGCGCCGAAAATACCGAAAACAAGCATGATGATACTAATGTTGGAGGCTTTCATATGAAGGATGTCTGTTATAAAAGGTGTTAGGTAAGTAAACAGGATCGAATTGCCTGATTCCCTAAAAAAGGTGAGGAACAGACCACTTATGATGACCAGGCTTCCCAGTACTTTGAATTGTTGCTGGAAAGAAATCGGTTCATCCCCTTCGATCTCCGGAAGAAGACGCAAGATTACTAATGTAATTATTAGGCTGAATAAGCCTAGAATTATGAAAATGGCATGCCAGCTCATCCAGCTGGTAATAGCTATCCCAATCGGTACTCCCAAGATCATAGCACTGCTAAATCCGAGAACAATCGTGCCGATGGCACTGCCTAGTTTCTCAGCAGGCACTAATTTGGCAGCCGCTCCAAACGCGACAACCAGATAAGCGCCTGAGCTTCCCCCTAGAATCATTCGAGAAGCCATCAAGATCGTAAGGTTCGAGCTGGCAGAACAAGCTATGCAGCCCAGAATGAAAACTGCTAATGAACCTACCAATACTTTTCTGCGTCCCATGCGGGAAGTAAGTGACACTATGATGGGAGTTCCAATTGCGAAAGCAAGAGAATAAGCTGTAATCAATTGCCCGGAGAGGGCGATGGTTATGTTTAAGTCTTTGGCGATGATATGAAGGATTCCGGAGACAACCAACTCGGCAGTTGCCGTTAAAAATACCCCTAAAGCAAGAATGTAAATAGACAGTCGATTCATATGATTCATTCCTTTCATGTCTTTGCGAAATCATTTGACTGTATTATAATTAAGCTACATAAATTATGTAAGAAGGCAAAATATTTGGATATTGTCCAAATATTTTGACTAACTAAATATAAGTAAGTAGGTGGTGGCGAATGGAACCTATAAAAGAAGAACAGGGCTTCTCCAACATCTGTTCGGTGTTGCAAATTCTTGGCGCAAAATGGGCATTTTTGGTCATTGCTGAATTATCTAAAGGGCCGAAACGATTTAAACAGCTCCATAGAGATTTAGCTATCGTCAAGACGCAATCTTTAACGGATGTGCTGCGCCATCTGGAGCACAATGGGATTGTACTGCGTAAAGTATTTCCTACTGTACCGGTGTCAGTCGAATATTCTTTAACGGAAAAAGGTATGGACTTTAAGACGGCTCTTAAGGAGATGGATAAATGGGCTGCGAAATGGGACGGTATCTCGTAAATCGTCGCCTGAGTACGGGGCTTATGGTGCGGTGTGTGGCTGGAAGAAGCTTTGAATGTAAGCTCTGATAGGGGAGATATATAACAAAAAGAGGCTTGCCGGCATGCGGCGAGCCCCTTTTTGCAAATGGTTTATAACATCATCCTTTTTGACTCTCGAAGGGTTCTATATGAATATGTACATGTGATATGTTATGAAGCTCATGAACTCGACTCTCAATATGTTCGGTAATTTCATGGCTTTCGCTTACATTAAGCTGGTGGTCTACCCCAATGGTTACATCGACTAATTTATTATTTCCATGGATACGGGCTTTGATATCGATGATTTTTTCCACTCCGGGTATATTGCGTATGGTTTGTCGAATGGTTTGAAGCTCGGCATCATCAAAGCCATCCGTAAGGGCATGAGTAGAATCCCGGAAAATATCCCAGGCTGTTTTGCAAATAATAACTCCAACGAGCAGAGCTGTTAAAGGGTCAAGCCAGGGTAGTCCAAATTGAGAACCAACAATTCCGATAAAAGCACCGATACTGACAAATGCATCCGAACGATTGTCTTGCGCTGCAGCCATCATGGCATTACTGTTTATTTTTCTCGCCAGGCGAATGTTGTATAAATAAACAAAGTACATAATAATGGCACAAAAAACGGCTGTCCATGCCGCAATCATATCGGGTGACTCCATGGACGGAACTTGGAATTTTATAAATGCTTGGTACAGCACTTGGAGCCCTACTGCAAACATAATAAATGATGCGATTAAAGCGGCTACAGTTTCAGCCCGGTAATGGCCGTAACGATGGTCTTTATCCGGTGGTTTGCGTGATATTTTTAGCCCCACTAAAACAGCTATGGAAGCGATAATGTCTGTCGCGTTATTTAAACCATCAGCCGACAAAGCTTCTGAATTTGTAAAATAGCCAATCGACAGCTTTAAAGCTGATAAGAAAATATACGCAATAATACTTAACCATGCACCCTTCTCACCTTGCTTGATGTCTTCATACGTGTTTTCCATTTGTACCCCACTCTCTATCTATGTCGTTGATAATAATACTTGATAGAATAGGAGTGGGTCTAGAGAAACAGTGTTGCTCAAATCAGCAAAAGTGAGAAGAGGAAAACAATGTTGGACACGTTCAAAAACGGAGGCTCATGTATTGACAAAAATATTTTTTGGTATCTATGTCCTGAATTAAATAGCTACGTATGTTAAAATAAAAGGGATGCTCATGCTCAAAGGCAGCCTACGGATGAAAAATGATCCTTACGTATGGCATCCACGGCCGCTGCATAATTCAAAGGAGTTGATTACAATAAAACTAAACATGAAATCATTTGTTAGCGGAATTATGGTAGGTTCAGTTTTGTTTTCCGGTATTTCTTATGCTGGCCCTGGGATTGTAAAGCTGATGGTAAACGGCGTGGAAATTAAGTCCGAGGTTCCCGCTCAGATTATTGATGGCAGTACACTCGTTCCGGCACGTGCTCTGGCAGAAGCATTGGGAGCTAAAGTCAGCTGGGATGCGGCCCATCAACTCGTAATAGTGGAGAAGCAAAGCCATCTGGATTTTAGCGAGGTCGACATGCTGCAGTTGGCAGTTAACGCCAGAAATCATTATTGGGACATCTCCAACGGACTATTAATAAATGGGCATGTCATCGATGGGCGTCTGGTTAATGACCGTGATCCGAATCCCGATAAGCAAAGTGACGGGCAGCCGATTGCTACTTTTATGGTAAATGGAAAAGATTATCGTTGGCTATCAGGCTCTTTGGACACAAAGGCGAAATATTCTGCATATCTGGAAGAGGTTTATACCCCTATGCAGGTTGCTGCTTTTATTGAGAAACAGATAGGTAGCGGCAGTCTTGTAGAAAAAGACGGGAAGCTTGCGCAGCCAAATGCGGATGGAGGAAGCCTTCTAAGCTGGGAGAATTCTACAGTCAAACTTATCCAAAACGATACGAAACAAAAAACATTCAAGTTCAGCGTACCGCTTGGCGATGGCACATCAGGTGAGGCTCCAAGTGAGAAGGACATCAAGATAAGCTTTATTGAAGGGAAGGGCTGGCGCATCGACGAGCTTTTCGGCACGATCAGATAACATTGCAGTAATAGTAGAAGGGAACTTAATATGCAAATTATGAAGGATGTCTATTTACTTAGCGGCCAACCCTATGGCATATCTTCAAATGTTTACGCTGTCATGGGCCAAGAGTCTATCGTATTGATTGATTGTGGAACCGGTGATGAGGACTACAAGCTTATTGAGCAAAATTTGACATTATGGGGGTTGGACCAATACCCTATAAGCCATCTGCTGCTTACCCATTCCCATTTTGATCATAGTGGCAACGCCCATAGATTCAGCAAAAAAGGCGTTAAATTAATCGCCGGTGTTGGGGATGCGGAGGGTATAGAGCTTGGAGACGAGAGGACCTTATATTATTCCTATAAGCAAGATTTTGTTCCATGTCCTGTCGATGTGAAAGTAAAAGATGGAGAGGTTATATCAATCGCCGGACTTTCTTTCGAAATTATACATACTCCGGGGCATTCGCGTGGTTCTGTTATTTATAAGCTGAATAATCAAGGCAAAGTAATACTATTTACCGGAGATACCGTCATGTCCGGACCTAATGGCCAACCTAGGCTTGGGGTTACGGTAGCTGAGGATTTTGATGCAGGTCTTTATTTAAAATCACTGAATCGGTTGTCTAAAATGGAAGCGGATGCAGTATTGGGGGGACATTTTCAGCCATGCTTACGCAATGCAACGTTCCTCTTGAGACGAGGATATCGAACCGGCCTCATCGAGCTGCGCAGTCCATCCATTCCAACCTTGCAATAACCTAAAATAAGGGAGATGATTCGGCATGCAAAGTACTAAACAGATAAGTCTTGGGATCATTGGCATGGGAAAAGTTACGGTACAAAGACATATTCCCTCGATCCGCTCTATAAATAATCCTAATGTACAGCTAGTAGCGGTAGCTGACGCTAAGCCTGGACTTGCCGCAAAAATAGCGGATGATCTTATTATTCCGTATGCTTTTGAAGATTATAAACAGCTTCTTGCGATGGATGAAATCAATACCGTTTCGATCTGTACACCAACATTCACACATGCAAAAATAGCAATTGATGCACTGCAAGCGGGGAAAAATGTGTACCTTGAGAAGCCCGCAACTATGAATGAAGCCGAGATGCGGGATGTGATGAAGGCGGCGAAGGAAAGCGGCAAAGTATTTATTGTCGGCTCCAATGGCATGCTGCAAAATCAGATGTTGATGTTCAAACGAATGATCGACAATAAAGAGCTCGGTGAAGTGTTCAATGTAAGCATCACTCGATCGTTCCCAAGAGGCGCAGACAGCTCCAAACGCAAAACAATAGGCGGAGACGGTATCAGTATGGAAAGCGCTTCACATAATGTAGAATGGGCGCTGTTCTTTTTAGGAGATCCTAAACCGGTATCTGTTACAGGTCTTGGATACTACAAATATGACAACATCTCTATCCCACTGGAGCAAAGGGAAGAGGGCGAAGTGGACGATTGCTCCTTGGCCTTGATTCAATTCGACAATGGCAGCAGCTTTATGTATAAAGCGATGAGGTCGGCAGCGGCTCCCGCCGAATATGAGGTAAGCATTCAGGGAGATATGGGGTTAATCAAATATGATGTAAATAAATGCTATAAGGAACTATCGGATGATTGCATACGCATTTATACGCAGCATGAAGCGGGTCACCTGTCGGAAACCAGACCGCTTATCTCATGCGGAAAAACACATGCCGCTATGTACAAGCATTTTTTTGAATGTATTGCTGAAGGAAAGGAATCCTATATCAGCAACGGCGAGAGAAGCGTCGTAGTCATGAAAGTATTGGATGCGCTTAAATTGTCGATGAAAAATAAAGGCAAGCAAATTATATTGGACTGATAGCCCAAGGTTCAAGAGGGAGGAATCCATGATAGGCTTCAGCTGCCATTCGAGAAATTACGGTGCCGGCACACCGGATGAAATATTTGAATTTATTAAGAAGCTGGGCTTTGAATTTATTGATGTAGATTCTGTAGGAACGATTCGTCAGGCGGATGTAATTGAAAATCCGGAGAGCATGGCGAGCTTTGTTAAACAACTTTCTGAGAAATACGGGATTAAGCTGGCTGAATATTTTTTGGGTAATGTAGGGGTTGACGGTGAAAAAATAGAGACAAGCCAACCCGATATTAGAAAAAGGAATAACATGTATGTCAATTTCGATAAAATCTGCAAGTACGCTCGTCTAGCCGGGTTTCGAAGTATTATGGGGTCGGCAGGGACGTTAATCCAGGAACAAGGCTATGAGCGTTCATTTGATAATGCCGCGCTGACTTTGGGAAAGATGGTACAGATCGCCTCTGAGCATGGGATTTCTTTTCACGTTGAGCCTAGCCGGAACTCGCTGCTGAATCTATCGTCGAAGGCTGTTGAGATGGCAAAGGCAGTGCCAGGATTAAAGTATACACTTGATTTCTTACATTTTCAGGTTAACGGACATAGTCAAGATGAGTCTATGAAATTGTTGGAATACACCGGACATATGCATGCAAGACAGGCGGCAGTTGGTTGGCCGAAATGTCCGTTTGAGCACGGTGAAATTGATTTTGACACCATTATCAAGAGGTTAAGAGGACTTCGTTGGGACGGAATAATAGCCATGGAATATTGGAACGGTCCCGCGGAAGAAGCGGCAGGAATGAATCCTGTAGAACAAACCATATTGATGAGGTATCATCTTAAAGGATTAGTGAAGAAATATTATGGATAAATGCACTATTCCAACAGGTTGCCCGAGCTGACGATTCCGAGATTTTAGCGAGAATCTTGAACTCACAGCTATTTTATCCTTAGGTTACCCGAATTCATATTCCTTTATTTATTCCAATGACCGAAACATTATCAAAATTAACTCCGTTTTTATGAACATTTAAGTTGGTATTAAGATTAAGGGTGCATTATTGATTATGTAAGTTAGCACTTATATCTAATACTCATAACTATTCTAAAAAACGGAGGTAGTAATCATGGACGATAAGCAAAAACCATATGACGTAGAACCGCACAATAATAGCGAGCATCAAGGAAACAAGGAGCAGTCAGCCAAAGAGACATCGGGAGATATTACCGTGGTGAAGCCCCGTTTCTTTGAATTTTCTAACTCTGCTAACAATCAATTCAGCTCTGGCCAAAATGAGTTTTCAGGTAAAAAACGCTCTTCTGGTAAAAGTATGCTGGCCGCGTTTTTGGCGGGAGCGCTGGTGGTAGGCGGCTTGATGTATACATCTGACAAAATGAATTTATTCGGAGGCATCCAAGTCCCTCTTGTTTCCAATGTTTCGGCAGCAAGCTCCAATAATGGTGGAGCTACAACCGCTTCAGTCGATATGCGGCCTAATAATATTGCTGATATTGCCCAGCAAGCCGGTCCTGCTGTAGTAAAAATCGAAACAAAGGTAAAACCTAAAAGCGGCGGCAGCAATAATCCGCTCTATAGCGATCCGTTTTTCCGGCAGTTCTTTGGAGGGGGGAACGAATCCCAGCAGCAGCAGCAACAGAATGAAAGCCAAGAGCTTCAGCCTGCTGGCATCGGTTCCGGCTTCATCTTTGAATCATCCGGGTATATTCTGACAAACGAGCATGTTATTGACGGTGCGGACGAAATTGATGTTACCATACAAGGCTATGACAAGCCGTTTAAAGCAACGCTGTTAGGTAACAGCTATGATTTGGACTTGGCGGTTCTGAAGATTGAGGACAGCAATCCGTTTCCAACCTTGCCTATCGGCAATTCGGACAATGCGAAAGTAGGCGATTGGGTCGTTGCTATCGGCAACCCGTATGATCTGGACTATACGGTTACGGCCGGATTGCTTAGCGCCAAAGAGCGGCCGATCAGTATTCCGGATGATAAAGGGACGAGAGAATATAAGCATCTGATCCAAACCGACGCGGCTATCAACCCTGGTAATTCCGGTGGTCCGCTTCTGAATCTTAATGGTGAAGTTATCGGTATTAATACGGCCGTCAGCTCGCAGGCTCAAGGAATTGGTTTTGCCATTCCAACGAACACGATTAGCACGGTTTTGGATCAATTAAAAAATAACGTCCAAATTCCGAAGGAACCGGTACCTTTTATCGGAGTAAGTCTCGGTGAATTGACTAAGGATATGTTAAGCGATTTGAAGCTTGATAATACCGAAGGCGCCTTGGTGGCTGATGTACAACGGAAAACTCCTGCATTTGAAGCCGGTATTCGTCCGTATGACGTCATCACCGCGGTGAATGGCACCAAAATTTCAACTCCTGCAGAATTGACCAAAAAGGTACAAGCGTTAAAAGTAGGAGACAAGCTGACTTTGTCGGTCATCCGAAACGGTAATAAACAAGATATCACCGTCACGGTTGGTGACCGGACTGCCAGTAATAACGAACAGTAAATAGAGGTATGCAGCAGTAAGAATGCACGAAGACTGCAAGGAAGCAGAAGCCGGCAATGCCGGGCTGCTTCCTTTTTTTCCTGTTCTTCGGTGGTTCTCGGTTAGTTGAAAAATAGGCTTGTCAGATACTCTGCCTTATTAGTTCCACTTAAAATCATCAAAATAAACGTATCCATCATTTTTCATTGCCCATGAGGAGTCACTTCCGCCAGGGAAATTGGCAATATGAATCGTATCGATCTTGGAATTATCATTTCTGAAACGAATGTCGGATTTTTGAAATTTCAAAACATCATTTACGTAGATCTTGAGAACTCCATCCTTGTTGTTGCCGCTGTTTAGTTTTATCCAGTATTTTATAGTGTACCATTGTCCGGATTTAAGGGTATCAACTGTGGCTCCGAAGGTATCTCCGTAGCTATCCGGCTGATCCATATGATACACATAAGGAATGAGCCTTCCGTTCTCCCTCCACATCAGGCGTACGCTAAACCCATCACCCGGCCAAGCGGGATTGCCGCCGGTATACCCCGCGCCACCGCTAAGTCCTGGTATTTTACCGCCTTTACTCCATGGAAAGCTGTCGCTGAATTTCATTTTATACTCCATCGTATAATCTGTTTTTTCTGTAATGGATGATTTAATAATACCACCGGCATCAGCACTTCCGTATTTCCCTTTAGGCATAAAGAAACGAAGCTCACCGTTAGCGTTGATTTTGATTCGATCTCCTCCTTGCAGTGTTTTAGTATTGCCGAAATCGGTGTTTACTTGTGTGGTTCCGTAATTAGTCCATGCAGACCACTGGTTAAAATTAACGACCGTATTTCCATACACGGCTGCATGGGCTGCAAATCCGCCCTCCAGGGACATAATGACTACCACAACAAGCAAAAACGCAGCACGAAATAAATTCATAAACACACTCCTCCTATAATGAAAGCGTTTTCTGATTACAATATTCAATTTACTTTTTAGCTGCCTTGTTTCACAATAGTCATTTTTGTGAATCGAAAAGCATTTTGGTGAAAACGGAGCAAAAACGCTTGATGTACGGTTAACAGGATGGTTATGATGCAAGTAAGATGATATGATTGTTTGATGTTGTGACCTATAATCAGATGGTAAGCGTTTCGCCGAATAGTCGCTAAATGGATCCATGTTGAAATACAACGATAACCGAGAAGAGACCTCAGCGATAATAATTAGACTCGGGAGAGAGATGCGATGATCGTTAGAGCTATGAAAAAGAATACAATCATGAAAGGCTGGCTGCTCTCCTATGTAACCATCCTTTTGATCCCTATTATTGTAGGTGTATTAATTTATGTAGAATCAACCGAGGTCTTAAGCAATGAGATTGACCGATCCAACCGGTCTTTGCTGACCCAAATTCAAAGCGGAGTGGATAGCCGTTTGGCGGAGATGGACAAGTTCAGTGTTGATTTGGCTATAAATAAAAAGCTGGATAGTCTGTACAATGCCCAAAATCCCCTTACGAATGATGAGAGATACAAAATGTATGAACTGATGAAGGATTTGCAGACGACAAAGTTTGGAAATGATTTTATCGACTATGTATTTGTATATTTCCACAGCATTGACATGGTTGTTTCAGATTCAAATGCACAGCAAAGCCATTTTTTATTCGATCTTCTTAAGCCGGATAATCATATGGACTGGACTTCCTTACTGAAGGAACGATATATCAACACCTATTTTGCCTTAGAGCAGGAAGTGGATAATAAAGGGAAATCAGTCATGTATGTAAGAACGTTAATACCCAATTATCCTGACCGCCCCGGTGTAAGTGTAATGTTTATGTTTAATTCATCCAAGCTGTTGAATACGATAAAACACGTACCTATCGTCGATGACGGGCACATTCTGATCCTCAATGCGAAGCATGAGGTCATCGCATCGACAAGCTCCGTTATCCCTAATTACGACTCATGGCTTCCTAAATTTACAGGTGTTAGCGGAGTCATTCAAGAGTCGGATGGGGGACGTGATTTGGCTATTTCTTACGTCACCTCCAGTCAATCAGGATGGCAATATATATTTATAACTCCTGAGGATGTCTTCATGAAGAAGCTGATTTATATTAAGCGGATCATCTATCTATGTGTTGCCCTTAGTTTATTATTAGGCAGTGCGGCAGCTTATTTCTTTTTACGCCGGAACTACAGTCCAATTCAGCTTCTAATGAATAAGGTGAATCATCAGAAGGCTGATCCGCACAACATATCCTACAATGAATACCACTTTATTCAGAACGCGCTAGAAAGCCTGATTCAGGAGAAGGAACATTTCATGCATAAGCTTAAAGAGCAGCATCCTGCTATGCGCAACCATTTATTAGGTCAGTTGCTTAAAGGTAGAATGAAACGGACCCTCCCCTTAAGCGAAGTGCTTGCCGCCTATGAAGTGTATTTTCCACATGAGCGGTTTGGCGTATTAATGATGTATATTGATGACTACGGCAAACTGGATTCACCTGTTGATGATGAGTCTCATTACGACAGGGTTAAGCTGCTGCATTTTATGATGATCAATGTAGTAGAGGAACTGGCAAATAAGAATAATGTAGCGTATATGGTTGAAATGGATGAATATTTATGCTGCATTCTGAATAGTCCCGATAATTCCGCAGTGCTCGAAGAATGGAAATCTATTGCGAGGCAGACCCAAGAGTTTTTATCAACACATGTACAAGTAGTAGTGACTGTTTCTATCAGTTCTATGCAACAAAGCTTGTTTGGACTGCAGGAAGCTTATGAGGAAGCTATGGAGGCTATGGAATACAAATTCCTGATGGGCGGAGGGGAGATCCTGGTATATGATGAAATGACTCAAGGAGATTCAGAGGATCATCGTCCAGCTTATTATTATCCTTTAGCCGCAGAACAACAATTAATCAATTTTATTAAGACTGGTGATGCTGAGAAAGCTATGGCAGTAACCAAGGATATTATTTCAACGAACCTTACTCGCAGGCAGATTTCTATTCCGTTCATTCGCTGCATTGTAGTTGAATTTGCCAGTACCTTTATGAAAGCTATGATAGAACTGCCAGGAAGAACCGAGCAGGACAGCCTTTCCTTCGAGCGAGTTCACAATCAGCTGCTGCAATGCCGCAGTATTAAAGATTTGGAAGAGGAACTGGACAGGACTATCCAGCTTCTGTGTCATTCAGAGAAGCAATCAGGTGCAAATAATGAATTGATGGAGAAGGTACAGGCTTATGTCGAACAGCATTATTGCGACCCGAATTTGAACGTATCGGTAATCGGGGTTGCATTTGACCTGACTCCTCCTTATCTGGCCCGGCTTTTCAAGAATCATACTGGAGAATCATTGTTGGAATATCTTCAAAAAATTCGGATCGCTCATGCCAAGCGCTTGTTAAAGGAAACCTCCGCAAGCGTCCTTGAGATTGGAAACCAGGTTGGCTTCAATGAAATATCTACATTTAATCGGATTTTTAAAAAATATGAAGGAATTACGCCAGGGAAATATAGATAATTACCGCAAAGCTGAGGGGCTTCTACCTCAGTTTTCTTTTTTTTACAAGTGGATTGCACTTTTACGGGCGTTTAATTAACAGTTTTACCATTCGTTTCACTGTTTTACCTCTATGGACCCTACCAGAATTAGGTTATGATCGGTCTGAGCAAAGAGAGTGCTATCAAATACATAAGGGGGATTAACCATCCATGAACAAACAAAGCAAAAGGATGCTTCAATGTATGACAGCAGTTACGCTGATATCGACATTGACCATCGCATGCAGTAAGCAGGCCAGCCCGGTCGAAGACAAAGCTGCAACAAATAAAAGTCAATCAGCTGCTGTGACGTATCCGATTAATACCAAGCAGACCTTGTCTTATTGGGGATTAATGGGCAATTCGGCTATGTCTAACTTCTTCTCAAATATCGGGGAGTCTCCATTCGGGAAGGAGCTCAACAAAAGAACCGGGGTTCAAGTCAATTTTACGCATCCTCCCCAAGGTCAGGATCGAGAGCAATTCAATTTGATGGTCGCATCCAACGAGCTTCCCGATATGATTGAAACGAACTGGTTTAATAATGGTGTTTATCCTGGAGGCTCCCAGAAGGCCATCAATGATAAAGTGATTATACCCTTGAATGATTTGATCAAGAAAAATGCGCCGAATTTAAATAAATTATTGGAAGAAGATAAAGAATTGGCCAAAATGCTTCAAACGGATGACGGAAAATATTTCGTGTTTCCAATGGTCCGCAACAGCTTCAGTCAAGTTTTTAATGGACCCATGATTCGCAAGGATTGGCTTGACGAGCTCGGGCTGCCGGTACCCACAACAATCGATGAATGGGAAACCGTTTTACGGGCGTTTAAAGAGAAGAAAGGGGCTGCAGCTCCGCTAAGCATCATTTATTCGAATACGGCCGGCATGGATCTTAAGGAAGCTTTCATCGGGGCGTATAAGACGGCAACTGGTTTTTATGTGGGTGATGACGGGAAAGTCAAATATGGACCATCGGACAAGCAGTACAAGGACGTCATCTTATTATTCCGCAAGTGGTACAATGAGGGATTGCTGGATAAAGATTTTGCCGTAACAGATCCAAAAGCGAACAATAACAAGATTTTAAGCGGACAGTCCGGTGCTACGGTATACCTGCTGAGCGGCGGACTTCAGTCTTATCTGGAAGCTATGAAAGCAAAAGATCCAAAATTTAATATGGTCGGCACTCCTTTTCCGACATTAACCAAAGGAGAGACTCCGTTTATTGGCCATTATGAATTCAAGGTAGAGCCGAGCCGGGGAGTGGCCATCTCCGCCAACACGAAAAATCCGGAGCTTGCAGCCCAGTGGTTGGATTACGCATATGGCAAGGATGGCAACGAGCTGTTCAACTTTGGCATTCCGAATGAAAGCTATGCTTCAAACAATGGTAATCTAACATTCACGGATAAGGTGAATAAGGACCCGAAATATACTACGATACAAATGCTGTCTCAGTATACAAGGCAAAATGGGCCGTTCATGATTGATGAGAAGTACAGCAAGATGATCTTGAAATATCCGCAGCAGGAAGAAGCGGTAAAGCTGTGGTCGGCTACCGATGCGAAGAAGCATACCCTGCCTTCGTTTATAACGCCAACCGAAAGCGAGAGCAAAGAGCTGGCCAAGCTTACTACAGCCCTCAAGAGCTACAAGGAAGAGATGCAGCTCAAGTTTATTATGGGCAAGGAGCCAATCGAAAACTACGATAAATTCGTAGCCCAGCAGAATCAGCTCGGTTTGCCAAAGATTCTTGAAATTTATCAAGCGGCTTTGGATCGATATAACAAACGGTAAACGATGATAGACCATGATAGACCATGATAGACCATGATAGACCATGGGGACATTCCAAGGAATGTCCCTGATTGAAAGGGGATACTATAGTGCAAACAGCGAAGGTGGAAGCCCCTCTAACGCTTGCTTCAAACCGAAAAATAAATCTCTTATGGGATATTCGTAAAAATAAATATTTGTATATGATGCTTGCTCCTGTGTTGCTCTACTATTTTTTATTTCATTACATGCCGATGTACGGAGCAATGATTGCCTTTAAGGATTACTCACCGACACGTGGAATTTCGGGAAGCGAATGGGCGGGTTTCGATCATTTCATCCAATTTTTTAACGGACCTTATTTCATTCGAACGTTGAAAAATACACTTCTGATAAGCTTTTATGATTTGCTGTTTGGTTTCCCGGCTCCGATTCTTCTTGCTTTGTTGTTGAATGAAATTCGGCTCTCTTGGTTTAAGCGAGCGGTTCAATCGATTACTTATATGCCGCATTTTATCTCGTTAATCGTTATTTGCGGTATGATTAAAGATTTTACCTCCTCAGGAGGCTTTATTGCCGCAATAGTCGGTTGGCTCGGCGGTCCGAAGGAAAGTCTGCTGCTACTGCCGGAGTATTTCCGAACGATTTTTATATCATCAGGTATTTGGCAGCATGTCGGTTGGGGCACTATTATTTATCTTGCTGCTCTGACTACCATTGATACTGAACAATACGAAGCGGCAAAAATTGATGGTGCTAACCGCTGGAAGCAGATGAGGTACATTACGCTTCCCGGTATCGTGCCGACAATTATTATTATGTTAATTCTGGACCTGGGACGACTGCTGAATGTAGGCTTCGAGAAAGTCATTCTGCTCTATAATCCATCAACCTATGAAACAGCGGATGTTATCTCCTCCTATGTGTATCGCGTCGGGCTGCAGGAATTTAATTATAGCTTTAGTGCGGCAGTAGGCTTGTTCAACTCAGTTATTAACTTTGGTTTAGTCATTTTATCTAATTACATTAGTCGCAAGGTTAATGACACTAGCTTATGGTAAGGAAGTGACAGCATGCGCGAGTATCCAACCTTTGGAGAGAGAATATTTGATGTGTTTAACGTTATTGCCCTATCGCTGTTAATGCTCGTAACATTGTATCCTATTTATTACGTGGCCATTTCATCGATAAGCAATCCGACCGAATTAATGGCTCATAAGGGCATGATCTGGGTTCCTCAGGGCCTTTCGCTCAAGGCTTACTCTATGGTCTTTGACAACCCGATGATCCTGAAAGGATATGGCAACACACTATTTATAGTGATTGTCGGACTGCTTTTTAACCTGACACTTACAGCCTTCGGCGCCTACGCCCTGTCAAGAAAGGGACTCTACTACCGGAAGCAACTGACGTTGTTTATCATATTTACTATGTTCTTCAGCGGCGGTCTGATCCCCTACTACTTAACGGTCAAGGGACTTGGATTGACCAATACCGTGTGGGCGCTGATCATTCCCCAAGCCATTAATACGTTTAACCTCATAATCATGAGAACCACCTTTCAGGCCATTCCCGACAGTTTGGAGGAATCAGCCAAGATCGACGGAGCGAATGACTTTGTCATATTATTTCGCATTATTATACCTATCTCCTTGCCGATCATGGCTGTTATGATACTGTATTACGGCGTTAGCCATTGGAACTCGTGGTTTAACGCAATGATCTTTCTTCGAAATCGGGAGCTGTTTCCATTGCAATTAATTCTTCGCGAGATACTAATCTCCGGGGAAACGGCCGGAATGGTTACCGGGGCGGAGTCAGGAGACATGGTCATGCTGGCAGAAACGCTTAAGTATGCAACCATTATGATTGCAACACTCCCGATTTTGTTTGTTTATCCTTTTCTCCAGAAGTATTTTGTGAAGGGCGCATTGCTGGGAGCTATTAAAGGTTAGAATGAGATCGAAAAGGAGAAGGTACAATGAAATCCATTCGCAAGAGGATTGCACAAACCATAACATTTTTTATTTTATTTACAATGATCATTCCCTTACTGTATTCGATCCCTGTTGTACATGCTGACTCGGTAAACTTGGCGAAAGCGATTAGCGGAAAAAGCTCCGAGTGTGCCGGCTGCACCCCTACATCTCCCGCTACGAATGTAATAGACGGAGATGCGAACACCTATTGGCAAACAACCAACGGAGATGTAACCGACGACCATAATGTATGGATAGAAATTGATTTGGGGTCGTCTGGCAACACCCGTTTTGATAAGGTTGTATTGAAAGGGCTGAACACTTCCTTCATTACCGCCTACAGGGTGGTTGCAAGGCAGAACGGAAGCACGGTGGGAACGGGAACGGAAGTGTTTAAAAAGCTAAGCGGCCTTTCCTCAACGGAGTCAGTCACCTTTGCATCAACGGATGCCCGGTATGTTAAAATTGACCTAACGGTAGTCGGGACTGCTTCCGCAAAGGCTAATGTGCTGTCTGAGGTAGAGATTTATAATACAAGCGCTACGCCACCGACGGATCCAAGTGTTCTCGACAACGTATACTTTACGGGTTATGCCTCCAATGATGTACTCACTCTTACGGCTGGGCAAACCGCATCACTTCAACTGTATGGCAAGCTGACGAACGGACAACCGGCCTCATTGACCGTTTCAGGAATTACTTATAGCAGCTCCAACCTTGCCGTTGCTACGGTTAACGGGAGCGGGCAGGTCCAAGCCATAGCATCCGGTACGGCAACGATTACAGGAAGCGCTACGCTAAATAGCGTAACGAAAACCGTAAATCTGCAGGTTAATGTAACTCAGCAGCAGAGTGGAACCGTTCTTAGCGCGGTGTACTTATATGATGCCAGTGTGAACCCGTACCCCAATAACGGAACTCTCAAGCTGTCTCCCGGGGGCTCTCATCAGCTGACGGTGAGGGGCGTGACGGATAATCAAGCTGCTGCGGACTTAAGCGATGCTGCGATCACCTACAGCAGCGGCTATCCTGAGGTGATCCAGGTTGATCAGAACGGGCGGATCACAGCAGTAGGTAGCGGTACCACCTACATTAACGTTTCCGTGCTCAAGGGAGGCGTCACCAAATCGACCCGCATCTGGGTAGATGCTTATCCACCGGGTACGGATATGTCTACAGTGAATATGGCACTGAAAAAGCCTGTGGCCGCAAGTTCCTTCTGCGGCAGTACCTGCGGCGGCTCTAGCGGAACCTATGACTACAGAGCGGTTGACGGCGATTCTAGCACATACTGGCGTGCGCTTACTGCCGATTTTAATGATGATAAGCAACACCAGCTTATAATAGATTTCGGCAGACCTACTGAGTTTAATAAAACGGTTATGAATTTGAACAGCGGAGACACTGGAGCTGTCAATAATTATGAGCTCTATTACTCAAATGACGAGAAAAACTGGTCTCAGACTTTCGGGAAAGATAACCTGGGGAAAGATATCCTCTGGAGTAATTCCCAGAAAAACTGGCAGAGCTTGTATCAAAATCGGATTTTGATTGCCAAATCAGATACGGCGATTTTCGAACCGGTTACCGCCAGATATCTCTTGGTTAACGTATTTGCGACGAAAGCCGCATCGCCTCTGATCTACGAGGTGGAGGTCTATCGAACGAATGAAGCGCCTGTGCCGCCCCTTAGCAATGCGCTGACTTCCGTCTATTTATACGACCAGACGGTCGCTAATTATCCGGAAAAAGCTGAAATTAATGTTCCTAAAGGAAGCGCAGCGCAATTATCAATAGGCGGCAAGATGTTTGATAAAACGAATCTGAATCCGAGTGAAGCAAAAATCAGCTTTACGAGCAGCTTGCCTGAGGTTGCGAGCATCGAGCAAGACGGGACAATCAAGGCGCTTGCAGGTGGGGTCTCACTCTTGACGGGAACGGTTACCTATGGACCGATAACCAAATCGGCGTCCTTGTTTCTTATCGTACAGGACGATACGCCTCGCATAGCCGATACCGGATTAACGCATCCAAGCATTCAGACAAAGATTGGAACGCCCGCATTCATTCCACCAGGGTCCAAATATCCGGATTTGACAGTCAAAGCCTTTGTAGGCGCCGAACTGACGGGGCAAGTACGACGGGACGGTCATGAAACCATTCACCAATTTGACGCAGTTAAGCTGGGGTCTGGGACTGATACGGTATTAAAAATTCCGGGATCGGCAGCGCCCGGACAATATGAAGTCGAATTGCAGTTAAAATTAGAGAATGGAAGCGTTGTATTCGACAAGCTATACTTCACCGTGGCGGATGTGAATCAAATTCCAGATGATCAAAGTCAGATTGCCTACTTAGGAACGGAAGGCAAGATGGTCTATGTACCCGATTACCGGGGGAATCGCATCCTGGATTTCTCCAACGTAGGTTATATGGGTGGCGGCGTGAAGCTTCCGGATGTGCAGGCTAGAGTGGCCGTGGAGCCGGGAGACGGTGATGATACGGCCCGCATACAGGCTGCCATAGATTATGTTTCAGGATTGCCTATTCAAGAAGACGGATTCCGTGGAGCCGTTCTGCTTAAGAAGGGCCGCTATGATATCGGCGGAGAGCTGTACATCCGGAAGAGCGGGGTTGTCTTGAGAGGTTTGGGAGAGGGGAAAGAGGATACCGTTCTCTACGCAACCGGGACAACAAGGCGATATATCCTCAATATCGGGGACACCTCGGCTTCGCCTGTCTTGCTGGGGGATACACTTACAAAGATTACAGATTTATACGTACCGTCAGGCAATCATACATTTCATGTTCAGGATGGTTCCGGCTATAAAACTGGAGATAAAATTATGATCCGGCGTTATGGTAACAGCAGCTGGATCCATGAGATTCATATGGATCAGATTTTGCCAAGCACAACGGAAACAACCGTTCAATGGGAGCCGTTCTCGCTTGAATTCGACCGAGTGGTGACTAAAGTAAACGGAAATGAAATTACCATCGACGCTCCCATACCGAATGCAATTGAGCTTCAATGGGGCGGGGGGGATATCCGCAAGTATGACGATAAAGGTCGGATCGAGCGGGTAGGCGTGGAGAATCTTCGGGTTGATGTGGAATTCGACCCTAAAGTGACAGATGTATTGAATGGAACCACCTATTATTCGGATGAGAATAAAGCTCATACCTTTGCACGGTTTGGCTATATTCAGAATGGGTGGCTTCGGAATGTAAGTGGCTATCATTTGGAAACTTCTCTCGTTTTCACGGGAAGATCTTCGAAATGGATCACCATTCAGGATGCTAAGGTTTATGATATGGTTAGCATCATTACGGGTAGCCGTAGATATGCTTTCTTCTATACCGGGCAATTAGCTTTGACACAGCGGGTATATACGGAAACAGCCCGTCATTCGTTTATTGTTAACAGTCAGGTCACAGGGCCTAATGTTTTTACGGATAGCGATTCAGTCAACTCATTCGCCCGCAGCGAGCCGCATCATCGCTGGTCTGTAGGAGGCTTGTTTGACAACATTCGGGGCAATGCCAATATCATCGACCGGGCTAACTACGGTACAGGACATGGCTGGGCTGGAGCGAATTATGTCGTGTGGAACCAAACTGGGGAGTTGGCCGTGCAGGCACCGCCTACGGCGCAAAACTATGCCATCGGACTCGTGGGCAAACGTTATCAAGGCGATTACGGCAATTTTCCAGCAGACGGAACTTTTCCGGCAGGAAAGGATCCAACCCGCGAACGAGCGCAAGGTTACTGGGAGCAGGAAGGCCGCCATGTACAGCCGCTGAGCCTGTATACTCAGCAATTGCAAGAACGTCTGGGTAGGCAAGCCGTTCAAAATATAGCGACTACACCTGTAGGGGGAGGAGCTCTGGATATTCCGCAAGCTCCAAGTAGTGATAAGGATATGACCTCTTTCAGCTTCCAAGGGTTGCCGGCATCATCGAACGGCGTTATCTCTGGCACAACTATTGCTGTAAGGGTGCCCAATCCAACTGCTTTGACGAATTTAGTCGCGATGTTTACCACAACAGGAAAAAATGTGTCAGTAGGATCTATTGCGCAAGTAAGCGGGGTCACAGTCAATGATTTCAGTAACCCGGTCAACTATGTCGTAACTGCAGCAGACGGCTCTACAAAGAGCTACAATGTTGTTGTGACAAGAGACCCTGGGCGACAATCCAGCCATTCGGGACAATCAGGCCAAGTAGGCCAGTCTGAGCAGCCTGAACAGTCACCTGCCGATAATAACGGAGCTAAGCAGGATGGAACCCAAGTGACCCCTGCGTTGGATCCCCAAACAAATGTAGCGAAGACAGCCGTTTCCTCGGAAACTTTAAGCAGTTCTTTTGAGAAAATAAAGCCAGATGCCGATGGAATTAAGACACTTACGATAAATGTAGTCAAAATTGAGGGCTCAAAAGGATATGAAATCGCCTTGCCGGCTTCTTTCCTAAGCTCCAATGATACAACCAAAAAGCTGGAGCTCAAAACCGAGTTCGCTTCCATAATCCTGTCAACAACAATGCTGAAAGCTGCGGATGCGCAAAGGTCTGCAACGGCTTCGTTGCTTATTACGAAAGCTAACACAGCCCAGCTTCCCGCTGAGCTGCAAAAGACTCTGGCGGGTAAACCGATCCTTGATCTTGCGCTCAAACTTGGCGGCAGCTTAAGTGAATGGAAAAGCGCGGATTCATTCGTTGAAGTATCGGTGCCATACACTCCAAGTTCAAATAGTGCGGATCCTGAGCATGTAGTTGTTTGGTATGTAGATCCAGCAGGGAGAACTCAAACTGTTCCATCTGGAAAATACGATTCCGGACAAAACGTTGTGAAATTTAAAATAAACCACTTTAGCTTGTATGCGGTAACCGAAGTGTACAAAACGTTCGCAGATCTATCCAGCCCCAGCTATAGCTGGGCTAAGAAAGCGATCGAAGTATTAGCATCAAAGGCTATTGTGGAAGGCACGCAAGACGATGCTTACAGTCCGGGAGCTCAAGTAAGCCGAGCTGACTTTATATTGCTGCTGAACCGTACGCTAGGCTTAACGGCAGCCAATCCGGCCGTATTCCATGATGTGAGCAAAGACGATTATTTCTATGAGGCCGTAGGAACAGCGAAGGCGCTCGGTATCGTTGACGGAGTGGAAGATAATTTGTTCCGACCGCATGACACGATTTCCAGGCAGGACATGATGGTCATTCTTGATAGAGCGTTAGCTTTGGTAAAAGCTGCAGGTGAAAAAGCAGCCTCAGCAGAGTTGAGCAGCTATAAGGATTCATCCTCTGTTTCTTCTTATGCTATCAAGAGTGTCAGCAGCTTACTGAAAAAAGGGTTGATCGAAGGCGATAGTTCCTATCTTTATCCGCAAAACAAAGTGACAAGAGCGGAAGCAGCGGTAGTCATCTACAGATTGTATAACCAAAAATAGAGCACACGGTTTTAATAAGCCTTCGTCGAAATCATAATCCTTGACTTAGACGAAGGCTTGATCCTAACCTTTTAAAGGCTGCCGCAAGGTGGTCTTTTTTGCGCTTGAGGATCATTAATAATAAGTAACGATAGATAGCAGGGGATTTTTGTTATGTCGAGCCTAATGGGTCCATATAATTTATAAAAGCGGTAGTGATATGTATTTTCGGGAGGAAGGTATGCAAAATGGCAATTCGACCGACTATTTTACAAAAAGGCGATACGATCGGAGTCGTTACTTTGGGTAGTCCATTGGATGCAAATGTGATTGATACCAATGTGAATTTTCTGAAAAGCATGGGGTTCAATGTAATACTGGGTCAATATGTTTACTCCCAAAACGGATTTCTTGCAGGCACCGACCAAGAGCGAGCCTATGATTTGATGAGGATGTTTGAGAACAATCAGGTTAAAATGATACTGCCTACGAGAGGAGGGGTAGGAGTCGCCGGAATTCTTCCTTACCTTGATTATTATTTGATCCAAAGCAATCCGAAAATTGTATCAGGCTACAGCGATATCACAGTGCTGCTGAATGTGTTGTACCAATATTCCAATTTAATTACCTTCCAAAGTCTCATGCTTATTGACTTTACACCTCAAACTCCTGCATATAGCTACAATCAATTTTTTTCTGCGACGTCTTCGCTAGCTTTTTATAGGCAAATTCAGAATCCGCCAGGAATGCCGCTGGTAAGCAGGGTTCCGGGTAACGTAGTTGGTCCGATTGTCGGGGGGAACTTGACATCCTTTGTTGATACTCTGGGGACATCTTTCGAAATAGATACGAGGGGGAAAATATTACTCCTGGAAGAGACTCACGAGCCTGTTAATACCGTTTACAGGTATATGAACCATTTGAAGCTGGCTGGAAAATTCGAAGAATGTATTGGAATTATCATGGGGCAATGTACGGATTGTCCAGTTGCCTATGGCAAGTCATATGAAGATTTGATTCAAGAATTCGTAGTGCCACTCGGCAAACCGCTTATGACAAACCTGGCTACCGCACACGGACCTTACAAGGCGGCAATTCCTATAGGAGCAATTGCAAATTTGAATACATTTAATAGCACATTAACTGTAATGGAGCCAACTGTCAGCTATTAATTTTTAAAACATAGAGTATCCTCAATGAAAGAGGGGGTTCGATCAGAAAGCTTTTCTAAGGAATGAAGAATGAGCGAGTAACCTGCTTGCCTTGCTTAGATTAGAGCTACCTTAGAGCTTAAGATCTTTAATGCCCCCCATGATCAAGGGGGATTTTTATAGGGATAGCGGCGAGGAGCCCTGGCGGATTTTGTAACGGAACGGAGAGTTCCACTATTCCATCTGCCGCCTCCAATCTGGGGCAATAGCGGAAGTGAGAATTCCGTTATGTTGACCGAATTAGAGCATTTGTGCACAAAACAGAGCAATAACGGAACTGGCTGTTCCCTTATCACTCTGATTTTGGGACTTTTCAAGTAATAAAGGAAGAATTACTTCCGAATTACCCTTCACTTCCGTGAGTGCAGCAGTACTGGCGTGTTGTTTAGGGTTATGTGCAGGTGATCTCTTCGCTAAAAGTATTGTGAAGCTAACTGTATGTACAATGGGGAACTGACGAAGGAAAGCTGTGTGCGGGCCTGCTCGCTACTTATAGCCAACTCCTACAACCTGTAGAATTGGCGCATAAACGAGGATGGCGGTTCACCGAATACTTTTTTGAACACTCTGCTAAAGTAAAAAGGGTTCTGATACCCAAGCTGCTCGCTAATCTCCGCTATATTGAGTGAGCTGCTGCGCATCAGCTCGATCGCTTTGCTCAGCCTTAGCTTTGTGTGGGCCTCCACGATCGTTTGGCCAGTCGATTTCTTGAAGGAGGAGGATATGTAGCTATAATTCATGTTCAACTGTGCCTGCAGGTGGGCAGCATCGAAAGGCTGCTCAAGGTTAGCGGCCAGAATGGCCATGACCCTTTCGGTTAAGCGGTGAGCAGCTCCAGCGGGTCCGTCCTTTGCAGCGGCATTCAGATCGAGGAAGAACTGAAAGACATTCAAGCTTATTCGCGTCATTTTGTGAATGGAAGGTTCTTGCATTTCTTTGATCATAGAAAGAAATTGTTGTTCAGTTCCAATTGGTGCAACGCCGTATTTAGGCAAGGCGACTCGATATTCGTAATGATCCGGATAATAATATTCCAGCTCTGGAAGCGGGGTATAAGCATTGTAATCCTTACGGTCATCTGAAAGTGTATTGAAATGAATCCAGTACCATGAGGTTTCTGCCGGTGTTTCAGGCAGCCCCCAATGGTGCTGGTTTTTATTTAAAAATAAGTACTCTTTTTCCTTAACGACATAAGAGGTCCCCTCCTCGATGACTTGCATGCTGCCCTCGGCGACATATAGGAATACATGGTAGTCCAATATCCGGTCGGGATGAGTATAGAGGTTGTCCGTTCGGTTCCTGCCGATATCCCGGATCAGCGGGAACCTGTCGGCGGTTAGTTCAGTAAATGTGTCCACGGCAGTTTTCTCCTAATAATCGTTGTGAATATAAAAATGAAACCAAATAAAGTGCAGGTATTTTAAAAAGGAGTGCATGGTCTCTTATATATAATGATAATACAATAAATTCAGATAACAAAAAAAGTGTCGGGGTGATAAGTAATGAAAAAAATAACAGCCATGTCGGAATTTCCTGCGGGTTGTGTGAAATTGCTTCCGGGTCCGTTCAAAAAGCGATTTGAGTTGAACAAACAGTACATCAGCAGCCTAACTAACGAAAATCTGCTCCGTAATTTCTATTTGGAAGCGGGGCTATGGAGTTATAGTGGTAACGGGGGGACAACCAGCGCAACTACAACCAGCATGGACGGTCCGGAGAGTTGGCATTGGGGTTGGGAATCGCCAACATGCGAGCTTAGGGGCCATATTATGGGCCATTGGCTTTCGGCCGCGGCTCGAACTTACGCCCAAACCATGGATCCGTTGATTAAAGCAAAGGCGGATTATGTGGTCTCAGAATTGGTCCGATGTCAGGAGGCGAACGGGGGCGAATGGCTTGCGGCTTTTCCGGAAACTTACATGTGTCGAATTGCCAACGGCAAATTTGTATGGGCTCCGCACTATACAATTCACAAGCTGCTGATGGGCTTGTATGAAATGTATACGATTGCAGGTAATGAGCAAGCCCTTCAATTAATGTCGGGGATCGCAGCATGGTTTCATCGCTGGACTAAAGATTTCTCACAGGAGCAATTGGACGAGCTGCTTGATCTAGAGACCGGAGGCATGCTGGAGAGTTGGGCAGATCTTTATGGTATTACCGGAGACGAGAAACATTTGGAGCTGATCCGAAGATATGATAGACGGCGCTTTTTCGATGCACTACTCGAAGGCGAAGACGTGTTGACAAACAAGCATGCGAATACCCAAATTCCCGAAATTCTTGGGGCTGCGCGGGCTTGGGAAGTGACGGGTGATGATCGATATCGTAAGGTGGTGGAAGCATTCTGGGCCTGCGCAGTCACGAATCGAGGCTATGTTGCTACAGGAGCAGGCGATAATGGTGAGCTTTGGATGCCTGCTAAGGATATGGCTGCCAGAATGGGCATCGGACAGGAGCACTGCTGCAACTACAACATGATGCGCCTCGCACAGGTGCTGCTCCGGTGGACAGGGGATCCAACGTATGCGGACTATTGGGAACGGCGCTTCATCAATGGTGTGCTTGCTCATCAGCATGGGGAAACCGGCATGATCACGTATTTCGTTGGTTTGGCCGCAGGCAGTAAAAAAACATGGGGTTCGCCAACAGAGCACTTCTGGTGCTGCCATGGGACATTAATGCAGGCCAATTCCTCCTATGTGCAGCCAATTTTTTTGGAGGAAGAGAGCGGTATTACAATCTGTCAATGGCTGCCCTCGGAGCTGCACTGCGAACGTAGCGGAAACTCAATTCGTATCCGCTTGGAGCAAGACGGTCAGCACGGTATTTATCCTCTCAACAATTGGTCTGTTGAAGGGATGACGGCAATCACCAAGGTAAATATTCCTTCGATTCCCGTGCATCGCCCAGATCGTTTTGTCTATAAGCTCACCATAGAGGCACAACAGGCTGCTACGTTTACGCTGAAGTTTCGTTTGCCGTGGTGGTTAAGCTGTGCACCTAAAATTTCAATCAATGGCGGCGAGCGGGAGCAGGAGCTGGGAGCGCTGGAAGCCTCATCCTTCTTTCAAGTGACTAGAGAGTGGGTCAGCGGTGATACGATTACTCTCGAGCTTCCGAAGTCTCTCACAGCAGAGCCGCTTTCCGGAGAACCGGGAACCTATGCGTTCATGGACGGTCCGATCCTGCTGGCCGGGCTAACTCCTGAGGAAAGGGTCCTTACAGGCGATCCGGCTCAACCGGAAACGCTACTGGCTCCTGACCGCGAACGGAATCACGGGTGGTGGAATCCAGGATACTTTCGCACAAAGGGTGTGGATCGCGGCTTTCGCTTTGTTCCTCTTTATGAAATCAAGGATGAGAGCTACTCGGTTTATTTCCCGATTCATAAATCTTAATGGAGCAGACGGGTAGCCACATTGTTTTCTTTGATTCTGAAAGGAGAGTCCCTTGAGCCCATCGGCGGCCAGGGCTTCGGCCGGATTCTGCCTGGAGCCGCAGGGCAGCTCAGCAGTGGCTGTAGCTGCTTCCGGTCTTCTCTTATCTTTTAAGTGTGAGACTAATGAGTATATCGGATATTTGAAGCTAAATGTCGTTTGCCTGAACCTTTGCTGGTTCAGGCTTTTTTGTTTAAATAGGAACTTTGTAAACAAGGAGGGCGGCGATAATGCCTTACGCAATCCCATTGGAGGATCGGGGAATCGGCAGGAATAATTAGACAGTAAATAGGGAAATTTATACACGAATGACTAATTGAGGGGGGTATGACTATGAACTTTTTTCGGCAGATGTTTAATAACAATAAAACTAAGAGTAAACGTAGTTTCAATACCCCCCCGCATCCTGCACCTGCCTTGTTCTCCTCCCTTCAGGAAAATGCGGATTATGTTCAGGAGGCACTTTTTCATACGGAGGACTTGATTCAGCGTTCTATTTCCTATCAATTACAAAAGGGCAGCCTCCTCTATCTGGATTCAATGTGCGATAAAGCGAAGATTTTTGAAATGATATTGAAGCCGCTGATGCAAGGAAGCGAAGGCAGCTTAGAGGATATCCTAGTTTCAATCCGCGTAGAAAAACGAACCCAGCTTGAACAAGTCATTCATGACTTGATCCAGGGGTATGCTGTACTCATTTTCGAAGGGGAAACTGAATGCCATGTCATTCAGGTGAACTCTACTTATAATCGAGATGTGAACGAGCCACAGAATGAGAAGACAGTTCGCGGTTCTCACGAAGGCTTTATTGAGAGCCTAACGGTTAATCTCCAACTCGTCCGCAAACAGATTCAAAGCACTAATCTAGTGGTTCGCACCTATAAATTAGGCGCGATCACTCAAACCAAAACAGCAGTCGTTTATTTAAACAATCTCGCTAATCCAAAGCTGATCGAGGAAATCGACCGACGCTTACTAGCGATAAGTGCAGATAGTGTCGTATCCACCAACGTGATTGAAGAGTATATAGAAGAGAAATCTTATTCCCCATTTCCGCAACTGTTGAATACGGAACGGCCAGACAGGGTAGTGAGCAATCTGCTGGAAGGCAGAGCCGTGCTTTTTACCGAAGGGACTCCCAGCGCCTTGATCATGCCGGTCACCTTCTTTGCCTTCTTTCAGTCTCCTGATGATTATTACAGCCGATCTCTTGCAGGGTCATTTATAAGAGTCCTCCGTTTATTAAGTCTTGTTATTACCGTGGCTCTTCCCGCTTTTTATATTGCAGTCGTCTCTTTTCATTATGAGGTCATTCCCGCGGAGTTGTTCTATCAGATTAAAGGGAGTGTCGATCAGATACCTTTTCCACCTATTTTGGAAACCTTATTTATGGAGCTTACGATCGAGCTGCTTAGGGAAGCGGGCATGCGACTACCAGGCCCCATCGGTCAGACGATTGGTATTGTCGGAGGTCTTGTCATTGGGGATGCGGTTGTCAGAGTTGGGTTGGTTTCCTACCCCATGATTATTGTCGTTGCCTTAACCGCCATTGCTTCCTTCGTCATCCCCGCTCATGAAATGAGTGCTTCTGTTCGCTTGCTGCGTTTCCCGGTCATGTTCTCCGCTGCTCTGTTAGGATTCTTTGGGATCGTGCTCAGCGTGACTGTGATCTTAATCCATCTGTGTAAATTGAAATCATTTGGGACTCCTTACTTAGCTCCGGCATCTCCATTTAGATGGAAAGATTGGAAGGATACCCTGGTTCGCCTTCCCTTCTGGAAGCTGAATGAACGCCCGATGGATGCCCATCCCCAAAAAGTTGTTCAAGAAACCGAGTCGAGGGAGTGGCAGCATAATGATCGTGGAAGAGAATAAAATAACTCCCGGACAGCTGTTTTTTACGGTCATTCAGACGCAAATTGGAGTAGGGGTATTGTCGTTACCTTCCAGAGTTGAAGCGGTTGCTAAGGGGGATGCATGGATATCGGTTCTGCTTACCGGTCTGTTAGCTCAATTGTTTATTGTGATCATGTGGGATCTAGCGAGGAAATTTCCTGAATTTACTATATTTGATTATCTGCACCTGCTGCTCGGTAAGGTGTTAGGTAAAATCATCCATTTTCTTTTGGCCGCATTTTTTGTTTTTGAAAGCAGCCTGATCTTGGTTCTATTTACGGATGTAATCAGGGACTGGATGTTTACGGAAACACCCAGATGGGTCATTCTTCTTCTAACGGTGATTGTGTGTGCTTATTTGGTACAGGACAGTTTTCTGACTATTGCCCGCTTCTTTGTACTTGTCAGCGGATTAATTTTTGTGTTGATTCTCATCGCTGCCTATGCCTATACCCAAGTGGATTTTTTATATATTTTACCTATTGGTCAAGCGGGTTTGTTCAACATCGTCAAGGGAATGAGGGAGGCCATGAATTCTATATACGGTTTTGAAATCATTCTGGTCTGTTATCCGTTTGTGGAAGGGGGAAGCATGGGGAAATTAAAGGCCGTATTGTTTGCTAATGTATTCTCAACATTACTCTATACGTTCATGGTTTTCACATGTCTGGTGGTATTTACGCAGCTGGAACTCAAAATTATTCCCCAGCCCGTACTATATATGATAAAAGCTCTATCCTTTAGTATTATAGAGCGGCCTGACCTTTATTTTCTGTCGATATGGGTTATTGTAGTTGCAACCTCAGCTATGGCTTATTTATTTATGGCAGTTAAAGGGGTATCCAGGCTTTTTGGACAAGAACAGCACAGCAAGGCCGTTCCTTACGTTACGATTGTGGTTCTTATCATTGCGCTGATTCCTCAAGATCAGGCCATGATCAGTGCTTTGTTGAAAATGACTTCGTACTTAAGTTACATTTTCATATTTGGGCTGCCTATCCTTCTTCTGAGCATTCACTATTTAACCAAAAAAATCAGGAAGAGGAGGGCTCTGGCATGAAAAGATGCTGCTTACTTCTTGCTTGTGGATTAATCTGGGTATTGCTTAGCGGCTGCTGGGATCAGCGGCTCCTGAAGAACCAAAGGAATGTTAGTATCGGAGGGATGGACCGGGCATCGAATGGCATGATTCTTGCTACTGTTTCCATCCGTGACATGAAGACCTCGGAAGCCGGACCTAAGAACTCCAATGAAACTCATTCGGTTATCGCTAAAACAACTCAGCATGCCAGAGAACTGCTTAATCAACAACTATGGGGGAGTTATTCCTCCTCTAAAATGCGAGTGTTGTTGTTCGGGGAGGAACTGGTGAAACAGCATGATTTCTTGCCTTATTTGGATGTATATTATCGTGACCCGAGAAGTCCCTTGAATGCACGCTTAGCCGTTGTTCATGGCAAAGCTTTGGATACGATTAGCAAGAAAATGATCGGTACCACTACTATTGGACAATACCTGGATAAGCTGATTGAGAGTATTGAAGATTCATCTACGATTCCCAAAGTAAATCTTCAGTCAATACATCCGTTAGATCGAGGATATGATTTTGCACTCCCTTATTTGACGAATTCCGAGCCTTATCCTACCGTACATGGAATAGCGATGTTTCACGGAACTCAGATGACAGGGAGTCTAAATTTGGATGAATCGACTTTGTACTTACTATTAGCCGACCAAATGGGGAAAACAGCCCAATTAACTGTAGAGGCAGTAGCTGAGCGGAAAATGGCAGGTTTTGACTATGTTACTATTGCTGTTCAAAAGATAAAGAGAGCTTTGAAAGTGAAGGTGCAGGATGATCAGCAGATCGATGTTCAGCTTGACTTGAAATTGAAGGTTACTGTGACTGAAGATCCTCAAAACCAGCTGTATAAGAAGGAAGTTGTTGATGAGCTGGACCAGCTATTATCCGAAGAGTTGACGAAGAAAAGCAAAACCATCCTTAATAAGATGCAGCGCGCGCATCATGATGGTTTTGGACTTGCCCGCAGGCTGATGGCCCACTATCCAAAGGTTTGGAACCAGGTAAAGGAGAATTGGACCGACAATTATACTCAGGTCCGGTTTCATACTCAAGTAAGGGTGGAAATAATCAACTCGGGAATTATTAACTAGGTAATGGCGACCAATGTGACTTATTTCATAGCAGCAACTTTGTGAAAAAGATAACATATCCTTGTAGAACAATTACGGAGGTGTTATCCCATGGTAATGAAAGAATCAGATGTTGCGAAAAAGGCAGATGCGACAGAAGCATGGCGCACATTTAAACCGGGTAGTTGGCAGAAACAAATTGACATTCAGTCATTTATTGAGCGAAATATAACACCCTATGAGGGAAATGAGGATTTTCTGGCCTTACCTACGGATGCAACGAGGAAGCTTTGGTTCAAGGTTGGTGAAATGCTTCGTCAGGAGAGAGAAAAAGGCGGCGTGCTTGACATCGATGTGAACACAGTATCGACCATTAACTCACATGGACCTGGGTACATTGATTCATCGAATGAAAAAATTGTCGGCTTGCAAACAGATGCGCCGCTGAAGCGGTCCATTCAACCGTACGGAGGCATCCGAATGGCAGTGGATGCATGCGAGGCTTACGGATACAAGCTGCCGTCCGATATAGAGCATTTGTTTACGGAAATTCGCAAGACACATAACCAAGGCGTGTTTGATGCTTATACGACGGAAATGCGATCAGCTCGAAAAGCCGGTATTATAACCGGGCTCCCAGATGCCTACGGCCGCGGGCGTATTATTGGAGATTACCGGCGGGTAGCGTTGTATGGGGTAGACCGGCTAGTTGCTTGCAAGAAACAGGATCTTCTGCAATTGGAAGTGGATTCCATCACCGAAGAGGTTATTCGTGCACGTGAGGAAACTTCGGAGCAAATTCGTAGTCTTGAGGAATTAAAGCGGATGGCTCTATCTTACGGCTTCGATATTTCGGGGCCGGCCGTCAATGCACAGCAAGCGGTTCAATGGCTGTACTTCGCTTATCTTGCCGCTATTAAAGAGCAGAATGGCGCTGCGATGAGTTTAGGTCGTGTATCGAGCTTCCTTGATATTTATATCGAGCGTGATATGGCCGAAGGAACTCTGACTGAGTCTGAGGCGCAGGAAATTATTGATCATTTTGTAATGAAGCTGCGGATTGTAAAGTTTCTGAGGACCCCGGATTACAACGAGCTGTTCAGCGGAGATCCCACATGGGTTACTGAATCTGTCGGAGGAATGGGGTTGAACGGGAGAACACGTGTAACCCGAAATTCCATGCGGTTTCTGCATACCCTGTATAATCTTGGACCAGCGCCTGAGCCGAATTTAACTATTCTATGGTCAACAGAGCTGCCGGAAAACTTCAAAAAGTACTGTGCAAAGGTCTCGATTGAAACAAGCTCTATCCAATACGAAAACGATGATTTGATGCGTCCTTATTTCGGTGATGATTATGGTATTGCTTGCTGCGTATCGGCAATGCGGATAGGGAAGCAAATGCAATTTTTTGGCGCCCGGGCGAATTTGGCCAAAGCCTTGTTGTATGCCATAAACGGAGGCATCGATGAGAAGCTGGGCATTCAAGTTGGACCTGAGATGTCTTCTATCACATCGGAGGTTCTTGATTTTACCGAGGTGAGGGCCAAATTCGATAGGGTACAGGATTGGCTGGCACGTCTGTACATGAACACACTGAACGTAATTCACTACATGCATGACAAATACTGCTATGAACGCATCGAAATGGCGCTGCATGACCGTGAAATTTTACGTACGATGGCTTGCGGTATCGCGGGTTTGTCAGTTATCGCCGATAGCCTGAGCGCCATTAAATATGCAAAAGTGCGCCCGATTCGCAATGAACAAGGGATTGCCGTAGATTTCGAGATCGAGGGAGAATACCCTCAATACGGCAACAACGATGACCGAGTCGACAGCTTGGCCGTCGAGCTTGCTGAGTCGTTCATGAACAAGCTGCGCAAGCATAAGGCATACAGGGGCGCTATGCCCACGATGTCGGTACTCACCATCACATCCAATGTGGTGTATGGGAAGAAAACCGGCAGCACGCCGGACGGCCGTCAAGCCGGAGAGCCGTTTGCTCCTGGAGCTAACCCGATGCATGGCCGCGACCGCAAAGGCGCGCTGGCTTCGCTCGCATCGGTGGCCAAGCTTCCTTATGAGCACAGCCTGGACGGAATTTCCAACACCTTCTCGATGGTTCCGAAGGCGCTTGGCAAAGAGCCGCAGGTGAGGATCAACAACCTGGTATCCTTGTTGGATGGCTATGCGGCTAGCGGCGGCCACCATCTGAACGTCAACGTGTTCGAACGAGAACAACTGCTAGATGCGATGGAGCATCCGGAAAACTATCCGCAGCTGACGATCCGCGTCTCGGGTTACGCTGTTAACTTTATTAGATTGACCCGCGAGCAGCAGCTCGATGTAATCAACCGCACGTTCCACGGAGCCATCTAGAGCTATAGCTACTGCACAAGGGAGGTGGCCCGCATGAAAGGCCGAATACATTCGATAGAAACCTTCGGAACGGTGGACGGGCCAGGCATTCGCTTCGTTCTGTTCATGCAGGGCTGTGCGCTGCAATGCCAGTTTTGCCATAATCCCGATACATGGGATACCGAGGGTGGCAAGCAAGTTACGGTAGATGAAATTATTGGGGAGCTGGAGCCTTACCTGGAGTATTACCGCAGATCAGGAGGAGGCATAACAGTCACCGGCGGGGAGCCTACGCTGCAGGCCAGCTTCGTGGCTCAGCTGTTCAGGGAGTGCAAGCGGCGGTATGGCTTGCATACTGCACTCGACTCTTCCGGCTTTTGTGAGCCGAACCATGCGGAAGAGCTCATGGAAGCTACCGATCTTGTGCTGCTAGATTTGAAGCAGATGAACAAAGCGAGGCATGAGACTCTAACCGGCCAACCTAACGATCGGATTCACCGTTTCGCCAATTGGCTGTCGGAGCATAGGAAGCCGGTCTGGATCCGTCATGTTCTGATCCCCGGTATTACGGATAGTTTTGAAGATTTATATGCTTTGGGGTCTTTCATAGGAACCATGCGAAATGTGCAAAAAATAGAGCTTCTTCCTTATCACCGCATGGGCATATATAAATGGCAGCAGCTGAATAAAGCTTACCCGTTAGAAGGTGTGCCTGCTCCGTCCGAACGCGAGGTGGAACGTGCATGGGGAATTGTGCAATCAGGCATTGCAGCTTCTCACGGGAAACTGAATTTGGAATTGGAAGACAGAGTGGAACTTACCTGACATACAGGAGCTGAAGATCAATGAATGAAATGAAGCTGAAGCAAGCTGACCCGACTGATCTTACCTTTGCTTTCGAACGATTAAAAAATGAGCATATTTGTTTATACGAAACTATCTATCAATTAGAAAATAGGGCCAAACGTCTTAATAAAGTAGAGAAGCCTATAGAATATGTAAGTAAGCTGGAGGTGCTTCGTGATCAAGCACTCAGCTTGATTGCAGAGCTGGCTAAACATTCCGAGTGGGAGGATAACGAGCTGTTCCCTCTATTGATTGAATACTTCCAACTGCCTGGTCATCCTCATACAACAACGTCTCTGTGGATGCTGGAGCATGAGCATGAACTGGCTAACCTGTTTTTCCGTTATTTCCTGGAAGAGGCAGATAGTTGTCTGGCTCAGCAAAAGCGTGCTCCAGGCTCCCGCTTAACGGATCAGCTGCTCCAAGCATGCCGGTTGGTCAAAGAGCATTTGCAAACGGAAGAGGATACCGTGCTGCCTTTGGAAGTAGAGCTATACGTGGGAACGGATGCGTCAATCTGATTAATGTTATAAGTCCAGCCTTCAACCTGCGCACTTGATGTATATGATTTTTGTCACAGTTAATATCTGCCAAAATTGTGTATAATCAAAATGTGTCAACACTATGGGTTTGGGGGCTGTTTCATGTCATTTGGTTTGATTAAAAAAATGGTCATCGGCGTAACGGGTGTTTCTGCAGTAACTTATGGAACCAGTGCCTTTTTTATTTTTGTATTGAAGGATTCCTTTGCTGGATTTTTACCGGATTGGTTGTTCATTTCCTTAACCCTTGGTATGGGAATTTGCTGGACAGGAATTCTTGGCTGGCTTATGGCGAGATGGATTGTGAAACCGTTACTGCAGTTCACGGCCGTTGCTAATGAAGCTGCTGCGGGTAATTTGAAGCTTACTATTCCTGAGCATCGTTCCAAGGATGAGCTGGGCATTTTGAACAGGTCCTTCAGCTTTATGGTAAATCAGCTCAGGAAGATCGTTCAAGATATTACACAGAACGCAGTAGCCGCCAGCCAAAGCTCTGCCGCACTGAGCGAAGCGATCCTGCAGGCTACGAATCAAGCGGAGCGAATTTCCCGCATTTCCGAGCAAATCGCTACAGGAGCAGAACGGCAAAAGACGGAATCCTTACAGTCTTTCCATGCAATGGAGCAAGTAACTCAGGCTGCGGTTGAGGTCAGTGAGCAGGCGGAGCAAACATGCTCCTTCTCCTCGCAAATGGTTCGTACCATTGAGGATAGCAGCCAGATTGTCAGGTCGCTAGTGCATACCCTGATAGAGCTGTCTAATTCAGGGCTGGAGACCATCGAGGTAGCAGCGCAGCTTGAAGCTTATGCCAAGGAAATAGGGAGCGTGACCCAATTGGTTGGTGAAATTGCCGCCCAGACGCATCTGCTCGCGTTGAATGCAAGCATCGAGGCAGCCAGAGCAGGCGAGGAAGGGCGCGGCTTCTCGGTCGTAGCTCTGGAGATTAGAAAGCTCGCCGAGCAGAGCTCCAAATCCGCTCAAGAGATTGATGAGTTAATTCGGCAGGTCCAGAGTAAAGTGGATGACGTAGTGGAACGGTTAAAGCAGCAAGGAGAAGCGATGCACGAGGAAGCATCCAAAGGTGAGCAGACGGAACAAGCACTCCAGATGATTAGAAGCAGCGCTCATGAAACGGAAGGCGCCGTATTGCGAATCGCTCAAACCGTTGATAAGCAAGCGGTGAAAATACAAGATGCCGGACAGAAGCAACGAATCATAGATACGATTGCACAAGAGATATTAAATTCTGCCCGGCAAGCAGCCGCTTCTACTCAGGAGCAAAGTGCTGTTATGCAAGAAATTGCTTCCTCGTCGGAATTGCTGCAGCGCCAATCGGATTTACTGAAGGAAAAAGCATCCGTTTTCCGTACTTAATAACCTAGTAGTGAACAGAAGCGCAGCAGTCGCATAGCCATACAAGGATCATGATCAAAAGCATGCCCAAGCTTATACTAAAGGTCATGCTTTTGATTGCAGAATCTCCTAACAGTTGAATCCTCTTAGGATGCAAAGGGAGGACTGCTTCTTTCTATAATTGTGATATTTTTCACATGTTGATCAAGGTTCTATCAGCAGTCTGCCAAATATAGATCGGATACATGTGGCTTATTAAGCAACAGTATGTTTACTAAGGAGGGAAAGCAATGGGCTTCATCAAACCGGATCAAATCGCCCTTCGCACCTTGCAGGCCGGTTTTAAAAAAGCGAATATGCCGCTTTCTGTCCAACTTCCGCTTGGATTTGCTGCTGGGGTGTTTATAGCACTAGGCTTCTTGTTAGCCATCCGGGTAAGTGCTGCCTTGCCTCCCGATTGGGAAGGCTTCAGGGGCTTTATGGGAGCTGCGGTATTCCCGTTAGGTCTTATTCTTTGTCTGGTTGCAGGGGGTGAGCTTCTAACTGGCAATATGATGGCTCTGCCTTTCGCTTGCTTTGCGGGCAAAGCCTCCTGCTGGCAGGTAGCCGCAAATTGGCTGGTCATAACTATAAGCAACTTCGCCGGAGCGATCTTTGTTGCTTACGTGTTTGGCCACCTTGGAGGGATGACAGAGCAGGGGCCGTATTTGGCCCAGACGGTCGCGCTAACTCATGCCAAGCTGGAGGAGCCTTTCGTTGCAGCTTTTATCTCCAGTATTGGATGTAATTGGTTAGTTTCCTTGGCTGTCTGGATGTCAAACGGTTCGGAGGATGGTGCGGGGCTGATCCTTGCCGTCTGGTTCCCTACCATGGCCTTTGTTGCCTTCGGCTTTCAGCACGTTGTCGCCAATATGTTTTTAATACCGGCTGCGATCTTTGCGGGTCAGGCGACCTGGGCGCAGTATATAACGAATTTTGTCCCTGTATTTCTAGGAAATGCTGTAGGGGGAAGCTTGTTTGTTGCAGGAATTTATCGGATAGCTTACCGTAAGTCTCTCTCATACAACGAATAACGCTTCGATCCGAAGATTATACTTAACGGTGATTTATCTCACATCCAGCAGCGCTTGCAGGGCGTATACTTAATGCATAACCAATAAGAAAGCTGGTGTTCAAAATGTTTTGCAATAAGATTTTGGTTGCTTTTGACGGATCGGAATTATCTGAAAAGGCGTTGGACAAGGCAGTAAAAATCGCTCAAACCAGTCCGGATATTGCTCTGCATGTCATTATGGTTATAAAATTTAATGCATTTATAGCAGGCGCTTATCCCGTTACTACTGAAAATGTTTATGAATCCGACCTGTTGTATGGAAACGAGATTGTGAAGAGGCTGGAGGGGGAATTATCGCAATTGGAAAATCCTCATTCTGTTTCCTTGATTCAAGGCTCGCCGGAGAACGAAATTCTCCATTTCGCGAAAGAGCAGGGCTCCGACCTGATTATTATGGGCAGCCGTGGGCTTACGGGATTGAAGGAAATGCTTCTGGGTAGTGTTAGCCATTATGTTGTACAGCACGCGGAGGTTCCGGTTTTAATTATAAAATAGCTGAGTGAAAAGCCCGCATTGTTAATAATAGTGCAGGCTTCCTTTCAACAATGTGATTTATTTCACATGAAAATCAATTTCAAATGCACTGGTATCAGAAAGAACTCGTTTTTCTGCTTGCTGAAATCCATAGTTGGTATGGATAGAAGGGATCAGCGAGTAAGGAATGCTTTAACTTGGAGGGAATGAGAATGAAAAACGATCAATATCCGATGGAATCAGGTACTGCCCACTCCACTGAATTAAGTGCCGCACTGGACCGATTGACACAGGAGCACGGTGAATTAATGCAGATATTGTTGGATATGGAAGGCCAGGCCAAGCTGGCGGAGCAGGAAACGGACAAGAGAAAGGCAATCCAATCGCTTCTGCATCTGAGACTTTGGGTGAAAGCATTTATGCAAGAATTGGAACGTCATTCGGATTGGGAGAAGGAGGAGCTGTTTCCTTTTCTAAACGGTTACTTCCACCAGCAATCATCGCCTTCGATGATTCTTTCATTTTGGGCGCTTGAGAAGGATCATGAGCTAGCTGAGGAGTATATCCAATATTTTTTGAGGGCTGTTCATGAGGTTGGGGAGGATTCGGAGCTTGTGCAGCTGCACCAGGCATTGGCTTATCTGATTCATGCGTGCCGCATTCTTAAGGAGCACTTAGTTAAGGAAGAACAGCTTGTTTTTCCAATGACAGCTCAGGTTTTAACGGATTTGGATTATTTATTTTCCTGAAAATCGAAGGATCATAAAGCACGCATTATTCAAATATGTAAGGAGCGGATAACCATGAGACAAATTTTACATGGAAAAAATATGGAGATTACCCCGGTGTTAGGCGACTATGCAAAACGGAAGCTTGGGAAGCCTGACGATATGTACGATGTGGAAGGGGATATGCATATAACGTTATCCGTACAGGGACATAAGCATGAGCATACGGTGGAGGTGACGATTCGGTTTTATGGAATGACGCTGCGGGTGGAGGAGAAGCAGGACGATATGTATGCGGCGATTGATCTGGCAGCTGATAAGCTGGAGCGGCGGATGCGTAAGCTGAAGGAAAAGGTTCAAGGCAGACTGCGGAAGTCGGGACTTGAAATTCCGGAGCTTGCTAATATCGCAGAAGCTGAGCAGGCAGAAGTGGAGGACTTCGCAGTGGTTCGCAGGAAGAACGTGCTGCTGAAGCCGGTTGATGTGCAGGAAGCGATTCTGAACATGAAGCTGCTGGACCATGATTTCCATCTATTTCATAATCGGGAGACGAACCTGACGGAGTTAGTCTATAAGCGCCATGACGGCTCCTTCGGCCATATCGCTCAAGCCTGATTACGCGATAAGTCTTTATATTAAGCAGTTATGTCAATATATAATTAGTTGTGAGGATTGCAGCAAAGTATCAGGCTGAGGAAGCAAAAAAATATATCGATTGTGGAGGCGGAACTTATGGCTGTAAATAAGAAGCTGGAAGCTGCAGGCGGAACTCCGGCGCAGGAAGAAGTTAATCGGCTGGTTGAACATGCAAAGCGGGCGCTGCAGTCCTTCATGCAGTTGAACCAAGAGCAGGTGGATACCATCGTTCAGCAAATGGCATTGGCCGGATTGGACCGGCATATGGTTCTTGCCAAGCTGGCTGTGGAGGAAACAGGCAGAGGGGTTTATGAGGATAAAATCACCAAAAATTTATTCGCTTCCGAGTATATTTACCACAGCATTAAATATGGCAAAACAGTCGGTGTAATCGAAGATAATGTCTATGAGAATTATCAAAAGGTTGCTGAGCCCGTTGGCATTGTGGCAGGTGTGACTCCGGTAACGAATCCTACCTCTACCACGATGTTCAAGGCGCTTATCGCGATAAAAACGCGTAATCCGATTATTTTTGCTTTCCATCCTTCCGCTCAGAAATGCAGTGAAGCGGCTGCTCGAACCATGATGGAGGCGGCGGTAAAGGCAGGCGCTCCCGAAGGCTGCATTCAGTGGGTCGAGCATCCGTCCCTGGAGGCAACCGCTCTGCTAATGAATCATCCGGACGTGGCTTTGGTGCTTGCAACAGGAGGCTCCTCGATGGTAAAAGCCGCCTACAGCACCGGTAAGCCCGCACTGGGCGTCGGGCCGGGCAATGTCCCCTGCTTCATTGACAAAACAGCGGATTTGCAGCAAGCCGTCACGGATTTGATCTTATCGAAGACGTTCGACAATGGCATGATTTGTGCTTCAGAGCAGGCGGTTATCATTGAAGAGCCGGTCTATGCGCAAACCAGACATCTGATGATTGAGATGGGCTGCTACTTCTTAAATAAGGAAGAAACGGAAGCGGTGTCCAAGCTGGTCATTAATCCGGAGAAATGTGCCGTTAATGCGGTTATAGTAGGACAGTCTGCAGTGAAGATTGCTGAGATGGCAGGCATTCATGTTCCTTCAAATACGAAAATTTTGGTAGCCGAGCTGAATGGAGTAGGTGAAGCTTATCCGCTGTCCGCTGAGAAGCTGAGTCCGGTATTGGCCTGCTACAAGGTGAAGAATGCGGCCCAGGGCATCAGCCGGGCAGCAGAAGTAACAGCTTATGGCGGCATGGGTCACTCTTCGGTCATTCATTCCAAGGATGATCAGGTTATTGCAAATTTTGCAGCAGCTCTCCAAACTGGGCGTGTCATCGTAAATGCACCTTCTACCCATGGCGCAATTGGCGATATTTACAATACGAACCTGCCTTCTTTAACGTTGGGCTGCGGTTCTTATGGACATAACTCTACAACCTCGAATGTAACGGCGGTCAACCTGCTTAACATCAAACGCGTTGCTTACCGGACCGTGAATATGCAGTGGTTTAAGATTCCTCCCAAGGTTTATTTTGAGAAGGGCTCGACGCAATACCTTGAGAAAATGCCGGATATTTCCCGAATTCTAATCATAACCGACCCGATGATGGTAAAGCTTGGTTATGTAGAACGTGTGGAATATTATTTGCGGAAACGTAAAACCCCTGTGTATATCGAGGTTTTCTCGGATGTGGAGCCTGATCCGTCTGTGGAAACAGTTGAGCGCGGCACGAAAATAATGGAGGGCTTCCAGCCGGATTGCATTATTGCTTTGGGTGGCGGCTCCCCGATGGATGCGGCAAAGGCGATGTGGCTGTTTTATGAATACCCGGATACGAGCTTCCAATCATTGAAACAAAAATTTATGGATATCCGCAAGCGGGTTTATAAATATCCTTGTCTTGGGAGAAAAGCGAAATTTGTTGCGATCCCGACAACCTCAGGGACGGGCTCAGAAGTGACCTCCTTCGCGGTCATTACGGATAAACGCGAAGGCAACACCAAATATCCGCTTGCAGATTACGAGCTTACCCCGGATGTAGCGATCATCGACCCGGATTATGTGTACAGCTTGCCGAAAACAGCGGTAGCCGACACAGGTATGGATGTGCTTACCCATGCGATTGAAGCCTATGTATCCGTAATGGCCAACGACTATACCGATGGCTTGGCGATAAAAGCAATCCAGTTGGTTTTTGAATACCTGGAGAAATCTTGGGCTACAGGAGATTCGTTGGCGAGAGAAAAGATTCACATGCATCTACGATTGCAGGGATGGCCTTCGCCAATGCTTTCCTGGGAATCAATCATAGCTTGGCGCATAAGTGGGGCGGTGAATTTCATACCGCGCATGGCCGGACGAACGCAATCCTAATGCCGCATGTCATCCGTTATAACGCTCAAAAGCCAACCAAATTCGCCTCGTTCCCGAAATACGGCCACTTCATTGCGGATCAGCGCTACGCTGAAATCGCCCGTATTCTAGGACTTCCGGCGAGGACGACGGAGGAAGGCGTGAACAGCTTGATCGAAGCAATCCGCAAGCTGAATCAGGCACTTGGAATCCCTTCTTCATTCTCTGAGCTCGGAATTGATCCGCAGCTGTTCGAAACCCGGGCAGATGAACTGGCTGACCGCGCCTTCGAAGACCAATGCACAACCGCAAATCCGAGAATGCCTCTGGTAACAGAGCTGGCAGAGATTTACCGTAAAGCATTCTATGGGAAGTTTGAATAGAGAAGAGAAGGGCGGAACTCAAATCTCTGGCTACCTCAAAAACCTGCATTCATACATCCTTTTAACCGTCTTATCGTAGTATTATTGAATTCATGCAAATGTGCATCTTTTTTTTCATTCTTAGCTGAACTGGAACGTTTTCCATGAAAATTGATGTACTATCGCAGTTATTTTCTCCCAACAGCAAGCTTTTGAAGAAAATAACTGTATGTTTGCAGGATTTTACGGGAAGTGAGGGTCAGAGGAGGGAAAGTACTGATTTCAGGCAATGCACAAACGAATATCGTACACCGAAAACGCCGCAAGGCGTTTTCTTTTTGCACGTCACTGCGGCTTCAGAGAGTATCCTTCATAGCTTGCCTGATTGTGGAAAAAGAGCAGGACATCCTCTAAATTTGTCGAATAAAAGAACTAATGAATGAGAACATACGAGTACTGGAGGAGCATCTATGATTCGCGTCGTGTTGATTGATGATGAGGAACATGCGCTGGATATGCTGGAAATTATGCTGCTTGAACTCGGCAATGTGGATATTGTAGGCAAATATATGAATCCGCTGCAAGCTGTTCAAGACATTAAACAACTGCAAGTAGATGCCGTTTTTATGGATATAGAAATGCCAGTAATGAAAGGTGTGGACGCCGCACGTGCCATTCAAACGGTTCATCCGGGCGTGCACATTATTTTTACAACTGCCTATGCGGAGTATGCGATTGAAGCATTTGAAATTCATTCTCTCGACTATTTGTTGAAGCCGATCAAGCTGGAGAGGCTGCATCATTCGTTCAAGCGGATCGAGGAAGCTGTAACGGGATCGAATGGGGAACACGAGGTGAATGATGACCCAAGAATCTGCTGCATGGGTGGTTTCACTGTTCAATCGGGAAAAGCTGAGAGCACGCAATTGTCGTGGCGGACGAATAAAGAGAAGGAATTATGCGCATTTCTTGTCCATCGATCCGGCAGAGCCGTGGAGCGTGCCGTCATTACTGAAGCGCTATGGCCGGAATCCGATGCCGAGAAGGCGAGATCGTATCTGCATACTTGTATTTCGCTGCTTAGGAAAAATATTCGCGAGAGCGGCCTGCCAATTGCCGTCCAAAAAACGGGTAATGGTTATATGCTTGATTGCGGCAGCCTGATTTGCGATGTATTGGAGCTCGAACAGCTGCTCGACAAGCCGCTGGAAGAGACAGGTCTCGGCTTACAGCGGCTTGAGCGGATTGTTGCTCTGTACAAAGGAGATTACATGGAGGATTGCGGCTTCAATTGGGTGTATCCGAGACGGGAAAAGCTCTTGGACAAATATATACATTCGCTACGCAAACTGTTCCTGTTTTTCAAAAAGAAAGGCCAGTTAACTAATGCTAAGGAATGCTTAGGCAGGATCGTAGCCATCTCCCCAGATTCTGAGCAAGATAGCCGGGAGCTGATGAAGCTGCACATGGAGATGGGGGATCGAAAAGAGGCCATTAAAGTATACCGGCAGTTAGAGCTGGAAGTACGCGAACGTCTGGATGTTGAATTGGAACTGGAAACGGTCGGATTGTACCAGCAGCTGATTTCGTCCAATTTCCGGATCAGGAGCGGCCAATGAAACGGAAAATAGCGGCATTTCTCATTACATTTGCAATGCTCGTATGCACATACGGTACGATCCCAATGGTTTTGAAGCTTGATGATAACGGAGCACCGAAGGCGGAGTATGGGGTGCTCGATATATCCAACTGGCGGTTCGCTGAGGATGGAATAATTAAGCTCGATGGCCAGTGGGAGTTTTATCCTAATCAGTTATTGTCCGCACAAAACTTTGCTGAGGGGAGCGTTTCTTCCCTTCAGATGATTGCCGTACCGGGATCATGGTCAGACCGGATGGACACATTCGGCAGCGCAACGTATCGACTGCGTATCTATAACGACGCCGAACAGCGTATGTACGGGCTGAAAACATTGTCAATCCCCATGGCGAATCACGTATTCGTAAACGGTCAATCAATCGGGTCCAGCGGAAATCCGTCAGATGATCGATCTTATGATGGCCGGAATAAGCCATTCGCCGGCTTTTTTACTTTGCAGCCAGGAACCAATGAAGTAATTGTTCAGGTCTCGAATTACGATTTTCCTGCAAGCAGCGGGATTATCCATTCTATTTATTTGGGGTATGCCGATCAAATTGGGAAGTTGCAGAGCAAAGCGATAGCCTATGATTGGATCAGACTTACCGCTTTCATTATGGTAGGGCTTTATTTTATCGGCTTATATATCCAGCGCAGAAAAGATACATCTGTCCTCATGTTTGGTTTCATATGTTTGTTTATTGGCACTTTTACTGCATACCGCGGCGAGAGAGTGGTGTATGAACTCATCGATTTCATGCCGGGCTGGCTTTTTTTACGCATTCAATACATGTCAGTCATAGCAGCTGGAATGTCTTTGAGTCTCTATGTTTACACGGCGTATCGACTTTTTTGCTCTAAGCGGGTTATAAGGTTTATGCTGGGTTTAGGATGTATAATGCTCATCGGGTATGCCTTGTTTTTCTCCTATTTCCAACATATCGCGTTGCAGCCGGTAACGACGTTTTATGGGGTGTTTCCGATTTTTTATGCCCTTTATGTGTTTGTTTTGGCCGCCCTGCATAAAGTGGAAGGGAGCTTGTATTTGGCTGCTGCCGCTGTTTCCCTGAACCTTTATGCATTTGTGCAAAATTTGAATATCTATTTTTTTGTTCCGCTTTTCACATTTCCACCGGTGGAGCCGTTCATGTTCTTACTGATGCTGACACTGCTCATGTCACTTCGGTTTTCGAATGCGTTTAAGCAAAACGAGGAGCTGTCATTCCAGCTCATTCAGGCGGATAAGCTGAAGGATGAATTTTTAACGAAGACGGCACATGAGTTTAAAACGCCGCTGCATGGCATGATGAACATTGCACAGTCGGTGCTGGAGGACCATCGTTATCCGCTAACGGTTGAGCAAAAGGAAAATATAGGTATAATTACTACGGTTGCAAAGCGGTTATCTATGCTTGTTTACGATATATTGGACTTCTCCAAGCTGAAGCAAGGGGAAATGACAGTTAATCCTGTTCCAATTCATGCTCGATCAGCGATAGAAGTTATTTTGAAAATATTCGTATTTATGACCGGTGGAAAGCCGGTTCAACTCATAAACAGCGTGCCGCAGAATCTTCCATTCGTGTTTGCGGATCCTAGCCGTTTTCGGCAAATTATTAGTAATTTACTGGACAATGCGGTGAAATATACCGAGTATGGCACTATCGAAGTGGGTGCCGCGGAAAAGGACGGGATGATTGTCATTTTCGTCAAAGATACGGGTATAGGTATTGATGAGCAGGATCTATCTGTTATTTTCGAGCCGTTTAAATCGTTGAAGGTTGATTCTAATCAGAGTTTCGGTTTAGGTCTGCCGATTGTGAAGCAATTGTTGGAGCTGCAGCATGGGGAGATTCATGTGACATCGGTGAAAGGGGAAGGTACGGTGTTCACGATGAGTCTGCCGTCCGCTGGAGGCAGCACTGAAGGGGAGAACCCAGAAAACCGAGGGGGTGAAATTGAGTCTAGTGAGCTCCGTAACCCGGTTGAGCATGGTTATTCTTTTGTGACGCCGTATGTATCCGAGAGCAAGGGGACATTTACTATATTGGTAGTGGACGACCAATTTTCCAATCTGAAGGTGTTAATAGATCCGTTGGAACGGCTTAATTATACAGTTATTGCCGTCAAAAGCGGTGAGGAAGCCTTGCAGCAAATGGAAGGAGGACATTCAATTGATCTGGTCATTCTCGATCTGATGCTGCCGGGTCTGTCAGGATTTGATGTGGTTCGGGAAATTCGCAGGAAGTACAGCCTTCTGGAGCTTCCCGTTCTCATGGTTACGGCCTCGATCCAGCCGGAGGATAAAATAGTCGCATTTGAATCAGGGGCAAACGATTATTTGCCAAAGCCCTTCAATGTGGCAGAATTAAAAGCAAGAGTCAAAAGCTTGCTGATCATGAAAGAGTCGGTCGGCAAGACGGTTGATTTGGAGGTCGCATTTCTTCAGTCTCAAATTAAACCGCATTTTTTATTTAACGTATTAAATACGATTATGGCGCTTAGCTATACGGACGTTATGAAGTCAAGAAAATTGATAACGGATCTCGCCGATTACTTAAGGGGAAGCTTCTCATTCAGCAACATTCAGAAGGGTGTCCCGTTCAGCAATGAACTGGCCTTAATTCAATCGTATGTCGAAATTGAAAAAGCAAGATTTAAGGACCGCATCCAGATCGAATATGAGATTAGTGAAGCTGTGCAAAGTGTTATGCTTCCGCCTTTGCTCATTCAGCCGCTTGTTGAAAATGCGATTCGGCACGGCATTGGCAGCCGGCTGAAAGGTGGAGTTGTACGCATAAAAGGCTACGAAGCGGAAGGTCATTATTGGTTTGAGGTCGAGGATAACGGCGTCGGTTTGGAGCAGGAACGGTTGAGGCAAGTACTGATGCCTGATCCGGGAACCCAGCTAACTTCTCGTTCCAGTGTGGGTCTGCAAAATATAAGTAAGCGGCTAAAATTTATGTATGGCACGGATTTAAGCATCGAAAGCGAGATCGGCATCGGCACGAAAGTGACACTGAGGGTTCCGTTTGGAAGCTGACATCCATATAAAAAAACCGTCTCCTGATAAATGGTTGATAGTACCTCCATTTTGTCAAGAAACGGTTTTTTCTGTTTTACAAAGTTGGAAAGTGGCCCCTAGCCGTATTTGTATTCGTGGACACCGCCTCAGGCTTTTTCCTTTTGCAGCTTCGATGGATTGTTGATCTTGTAAGGCACTGGATGCTTGGTGAGCTTCTTGGCTACTATTTTGCCTTCAAAGGTGATTGTATCCCCAATTTCCAGCTCCAATTTTTTAAGCGTGGCACTGTGGCTGGACCAAGCTGAGCCGATTTGAGTTTCCGGATCAATAATGGAAACCGCCTCGTAGATGATTACTTCATCCTCATTATCGGAGAAGTTGTTGGGCACCGTTGTAAACTCCGTTACAGTAGCGATCATTTTCACCTTTTCTTCGGGAAGCTGAAGCTTGGGCGCCTTTTCTTTTTTGGCTTTCCCCTTCGGGGGCTCCTCGGCTTTCGGCTCTTCGATTTCAGGTTTTTCTTCTGCCTTAGCTTCTTCGATCTTGGCTTCTTCTGCAGGTGGAGCAGCCTCCTGCGGCGGTTCAAGCTCCAAGCTTTCAGGCTGTAGCGCTTCTTCCTCTGTCGGCTCAAGCTCCAAGCTCTCAGGCTCTAGTGCTTCTTCAGCTGCCGCAGCCAGCTTCTGACCATAATTCGCTGCCTGCATCTCCTTAAGGTACGAAGGATGGATGCAATGCCGCTGCTCGTTATCAAATTCGATCACTGCGGTTATTTTATCGACAAAGCCGATAATGGTGCAGGGCAGACTCGTACCATTTCTTTTGTAAAAAAATGCTTTAGTTTTGTTTGCTTTCTCTGAAAGTAAGCCCCATTCTTTGCATTGTTCAAGCTGTGCCGCCTCGTTTTCAAAGGCGTTATACGTATTGGGCTCAATGATGAACGCATGTACCATAGCTTCTCCGCCTTTCTGCTGCTTATACAGAAACATTTTATCACTTTAGCGGAGTACTTTCATTGTTTTGGGTCGAATGAACTTAACTTCCTATTAAATTGACCGATTCCCGTCCGACGATATTGTATCGATTTCCAGAACAGCTACCGCAACGTGAAACCCAATACCCTTCTAACTTGTATTACATATTTTCAATCGATCATTCCGCATTATTATAAAAGTTAAAAATTTCGTTGTTTAATCCTATTTCAGTTGCTATTCGTTGACTTGAATTTTCCAATATGCAATAATTTGTATTACAACATTTGAATTGGTATGGTGACTGATTGGAGATAGAATTATGACTGAAAAAGAAAAAATTTCGCAACTGATTTCCCGTGAGCTGTTACATAGGATCGAAACCGGAGAGTTCCTACCAGGATCCAAATTGCCAACGGAAATGGAATTGGGAGCACAGTTTGGCGTGAGCAGAGTCCCGATTCGTGAAGCGCTCAGCGTCTTGAGGGCGGCGGGTGTCATCAGCTCGCGTCAAGGGGGAGGAAGCTATGTTGAGGAGAGAATAGGCGGATCGGCATTATTGCATCACATTCGAATTGAAAATGATGATGCCGGGGTCATCAAACATTTATTCGAGATGAGAAAAATTTTAGAGCCTGAAGCTGCGTATTTAGCTGCACTTAGACGTACTCCGGAACAATTGGAACAAATGCATCAGGCACTGAATTGGCTCGAAATCGAATCTAGCGACGTAGATAAAATAGGGACAGAGGCCGACATTGAATTCCATCGCACGATTATTTTGGCGACACAGAATCCAATTATGATCCAAATGATGGAAAGCTTATCTGCCCTATATGAAAGAGCGTTAGAGATTACTCTCCGGCCCAATCTGGGCTTAAAAGAAAAGCGAAAAGCCGTCTATAAGGAACATCAGGATATTGTACTGGCCATCGAAATGGAAGAGCCGGAGCTGGCAAAAATCCAGTGTGCCATTCACTTGAAAAACGCGGAGAAAAAATTAAGCTTATTTTTCTAAACTTGCCTACTTAGTTGAACAAGGGGAGGGAGAGAATAAATTGAAAAAGGTAACGGATTCCCATGTGAAAGAGATCAGAAGCATAGTAAAAACCGGCAGAGTGCTGACGAATGAAAGCGATCGTTTCAGCTATTCGTTTGATGCTTCTTTTGGTACCTATTTGCCGGATGTAGTTATTCAGACTAAAAGTGTAGAGGAACTGGTCGCACTTGTGAAATTAGCCAATCGAGAGAAAATTCCGGTATATCCCCGTGGACAAGCGACCAGCTTAAGTGGGGGTCCGCTTCCGGTTCATGGAGGAATGGTATTTGATTTGTCCGTTATGAACGATGTGCTTGAAGTTTACGAGGAAGACCTGGTTGCTGTAGCATCCCCGGGTGTATTAACCTCCAATATTCATAAAGCGGCCGAACAGAAGGGGCTATTATACCCTCCGGATCCAAGCAGCTCCCACGTATCCACGATAGGAGGAAATTTGGCGGAAAATTCGGGTGGCCCACGCGGACTAAAGTACGGCGTGACCAAGGATTATGTCATTGGACTGGAAGTGATTACTCCAGAGGGGGAATTGATTCGGACAGGCGGCAGGACCGTAAAAAACGTTACCGGTTATGATTTGACCAAGCTGATCGTAGGCTCTGAGGGTACCCTGGGCATTATTACCAAAGCGATCTTGCGCCTGATTCCAAAGCCGCCGGCATCGGAAACGGTGATGGCTATTTTTGATAGCCTCGTTGATGCAGGGAAAGCGATATCAAAAATTCTCACCTCCGGAATTTTGCCCTCCAAAATGGAATTGATGGATCAAGCCTCCATCGTGGCTGTAGAAAACTATGAACCTTCAGGACTTCCCCGTGACGCGGAAGCGCTGATTCTCATCGAGCTTGATGGTCATCCCTTGGCAGTTAAAGACGAAGCCGAACAGGTATCGAAGGTATGTAAAGAGGCGGGAGCAAGAGAAGTTCGTATTCCCCAAACCCAAGCGGAAAAAGAAGAGGTATGGAAGGCACGGAAGCTGGTTTCTCCCGCAATTGTCAGGATTAAACCGACCAAAATCTCGGAGGATGCAACCGTTCCTCGAAGCCAAATTCCAGAAATGTGTCGTCGCCTTCAGGAAATCAAGATAAAGTACAATATCCATCTTGTCGTATTTGGCCATGCCGGGGACGGGAATCTCCATCCGAATATTTTGGCGGACAAATCCGATAAAGAAGAGATGAGACGTGTGGAGCAAGCCGTTGCCGAGATTTTCGAAACTGCCATTCAACTGGGGGGAACCTTGTCCGGAGAGCATGGCATAGGAACCATGAAGGCGCCATTTATGGAAATGGAGCTGGGGGCGGCCGGATTAGATATGATGAAACGAATCAAGCTGGCTTGGGATCCCAATCATATTATGAATCCTGGGAAAATCTTCCCTGAGCCGGGGCAAAAGTTGGTGTTAAGTGAATGAACGAAAATTTAGAGGCGCTGCGCAAAGAACTGAAATACGATAAGACCGATCCATGTGTTCAATGCGGATACTGTTTGCCGGCTTGCCCGACATATGCAACGATGGGAAAGGAAACGCATTCTCCGCGCGGACGAATCAATTTGGTGAAAATGGTTGGCGAGGGTAAAATTACGGATCTTTCTGTGTTGGAGGAACCGATGGATCTATGTCTGGGATGCCGCGCTTGCGAAACGGTCTGCCCTACAGGAGTAGAATACGGATCGATCCTGGAAGCAGCTCGGGCAGCCATCACACGAAGGAAAAAGTATTCCATTCCGGTACGAGCTTTGCGCAATACGTTATTCAAAAAGGTTTTCCCTAGCCGAAAAGCAATGAATCTCATAGGAAATGCTATGTGGATGTATGAAAAAAGCGGTGTTCAAAAGCTGGCAAGAAAAAGCGGACTCATGAAAAAATTACCTTCTCACTTAGGTGAATTTGAAGCAGTCACACCGCCGACGGTATCCCCGCTGGAGCGTTCAAGCCTCCCGCGTTTTACCCCGGCTAAGGGAACTAAAAAGTATACGATCGCCTTCTTTGTCGGTTGTGTGATGGACGCCATGTTTAGAAAAATTAATCAACTTTCCGTCAAGCTGCTCTCTGAAGCAGGATGTGACGTCATAGTTATCGAGAATCAAACATGCTGTGGGGCACTGCATGCCCACGCGGGAAAATTAGATGAAACTAAAATGCTGGCCAGAAGAAATATTGCTGCTTTCGAGAAGATTGAAGTGGATTTCATAGTTAATAATGCTGGCGGCTGTGGGGCGATGCTGGTTGAATATGATCATCTATTATGTGACGAACCGCAATGGGTGGAACGGGCGAAGAGGTTTACGGACAAATCGAAAGATATCTCTCAAGTTCTTGTTTTATGCGGCGGGCTTCCCTTTGCAAGCCACGCACCACAGCGCGTTACGTATCAGCGTTCATGCCATATGACCAATGTTCAGAGAGTGACCAAAGAACCCGTCCAGTTAATCCGAAGCATCCCAAATGTTGAGTTTATTGAGATGAAAGAGGCGGAGATGTGCTGCGGTTCAGCGGGAATTTATAACATCGTCAATTTCGATGCTTCTATGGAGATCTTGGATCGAAAGATGGAGCATGTGAACGACACGAGGGCAGCCACGATCATTACAACTAACCCTGGATGCTTATTGCAAATGAAGTTAGGTATTGAGAGGGAAAATAAGTCCGGCACCCTGCGCGCGCTCCATCTTGTAGAATTTCTTGCGGAAGCGGCAGAGATCGTATGAAATTGCGATTCACATAGAAGAAGTACTGCCCATCCAGGGCCATTCCTGTTCTGCGTGGTCCATAGGCTGTTGCTTCCTGCTGCCACGTTGGTCTACGTACGATCAAACTCAGCGTATATGCAATTGTGGCCATCCTAAAAGATATATTTGGAGTAAATGCCATACCTGTGGTATGTTTGTCCTTACGGATACTCGTTCCATACGGAGCAGTTCAAAAGCATTTGGAGATAAAAGGAGATTGAATGGCTTGAATAGTAATGAAGTAAAAATCGATTTGCCTCCCAACTATGAGGAATTAAAAAAATCTGTCAATCGAACGTCGAATTGGAGAGAGCGTTTAGATGCTGTTGAAGAGCTGGGCGGTTGGAAAAACAAACAAATCATTGATTTGCTGACGACTAGATTGAAAAGCGATGCCGTGTATAAAGTTCAAGAGGCGGCTTTCCGTAAGCTCAGAGAATTGGGTGAGGAAGTTCAATTACCGTCCAAAAATAAAGGCGAATTATTTAAAGGTGTAACTAAAATTTTGCTTAGAATTAAAAAGAGTTTGCCGGAAGGTCATACGTTTGAAGAGTTTAAAGAGAAGCTAAAAAAGATGAGACTCGATGTATACGATACGTACGAAGGTGAAAAGGGCGCTGACTTTGATCCATGGCTCGAAAGCACCTGGGCGTCATTGTTAGTAAGGTAGGCAGCATCATTATGAAAAGCACCCGCGAAAGGCGAGAAATCGGCCTGGTTGGCGGGTTTCTTTTTTTTGTGGATTTAGAGAAGATATATGGTAATTTATCTCAAAACAATTGTCCTCAAAAGCGAAAGCTTATGATACAATGGGAAGCACTATACCCGCCGTATGGAGGATGCTATGCCCCCGCGATACTCTTTTTTCATTAAGTTGATGATGTTTACCACACTGGTTAGTACGATTCCGCTTCTGTCTCTTGGCATCTATTCCTTCTTCCAATCAACTTCTACAGTCCAAACCAAGGTTAACGAAGCAAACGTTTTCATCTTGCAGCAGTCGCAAAACAGGGTCGAGCAAATTCTTAAAGTAATTGACCAGGTGTCCGGTCGTTATGCCGAAACACCATTTGTTGTTAATTCAGTGGCGAAGCGTATGAAAATTGAAGATTTTCAGGATATCGAATTGCTTGTTAGAGGTCTCCTGGGTGTGCAAACGTATGAACTGGGCGTTAAGTCCGTGGAGCTGCACAGTCTTCAGAACGAATGGTATATCAAAGACGGCGGCTTTTACTTTGGTACGGATAAAGGGAAGGAAGCCGGGACATTCAATTCCGTCTATAACTCCCGATGGATGCCGGATATGGATCAAACCTTCTCGGGCATTAAGCTGGTGAAGCCTATTCCGTCAACGGCTTCCGAGCAAAAGGGCTATTTATCCGTTCGTGTGTCCAATACGGAGCTGGCCAAGCTGCTGACAGGAGGTTTTTCAACGCGGGAAACGATGATTATTGACGACAAGATGAATGTCATTATCCACAGCAACACGAGTCGAATCGGTCAAAGCGTCCTGTCTGAGCCGTGGTTGAAGGAATTGCAGAACACTCGCAATATGCAGGGCTATTTCAATAGCACTTTGCAGGGTAAGGACTACAGCGTGATCTATAATCAGTCGCGGTACAATAATTGGACCTATGTATCGGTAATTCCTTTAGAGGAAGCGAAGAAGGAATCTGCATCGATTGGGTGGGCGACTTTAACGGCATGTCTGCTGTTGCTGTTGTTTACTGCGCTGCTAGCTTATTGGGGCTCGAGGCGGATGTCCTTCCCCGTACGTAGCCTGATGGAATTTACGATGCGTCACAGTAAAGCGTCCGGCTCAGGAGCTGCAGTCAAGGATGAGCTGCAATGGATCGGTACACAGTTCGCTTCGCTGCATCAATCCAAAGAACAGCTGGAGGGTCAAATGAAGATTCAATCGGGTCAGCTCATTGATTACTTCATGCTTAAGCTGTTTCAAGGCGAGATGCATCGCGGTGAGCTGAATGAAAAAGCAAGTCAGTATCATATTCCTGCCTGGCACCGGTATGCTGTAATGGTTCTGCAAATCGATACACTGGAGCAAACGCGGTACAATTCCAATGAGCAGGATCTGCTCTTGTTTGCGATCAACAATATCGCTTCCGAGCTGATCCCGCAGCCCCAGCGGATTCATGCAATGCCTATCGGCAATTATCAGGTGACCTTGGTCGGCAGCGATGTAGAGAATCACAGGGAGCTGTTGAGCGATTTGAGCGCTCTTGCTGAATCGGTACAGAAGGCAGCAGCTGAATTTCTGGAGCTTAAAGTCAGCATAGGAATTAGCCGGCCATATGAGCATATGTATGCAACGCATCAAGCGTTTCTAGAAGCCAAAGAAGCTCTGCAATACAGATTACGTCTTGGGGAAAAAGCTATTTTGCATTTGGATGACCTGAAGCCGCAGCAAGCGTCCCGGCATTACTATCCGCATCACCTGGTGTCAGAGCTAACACAGGCGATTGCCTTTCTGGACAGGGACAAAGCGGGTGAGCTGCTCCAACAGTTTATTCAAGAAGTGCTTCGGGTAGAAACCGACCCTAACCTTTATCGTATGTCCTTCGCTATGCTGCTGACGGATTTGGCTCGGGTTATTTATGACATGGGGGATACAGGAGAACTATTTTCCCAGGATCGCCGCAATGAGTATGAGCAGCTGTTCAGCCTAAAGACACCACAAGAAATCGAAGGCTGGTTCAATACTCAGATTATTCATCCTATGATCGAGCTGACACGCAAACGGCATGAATCATCCGGCAAAAGCATCTCCCGCTCAGTGATGGATCTGATCCATGAGCATTATGATAGCGACCTGACCCTTGAGCAGTGTGCGCTGCGGATGAATTACAGCACCCATTATATTCGTCGGATGTTCCGTAAAGAAACCGGGCTTAATTTCAGCGACTATTTATCCGGATACCGTCACGACATGGCGAAGAGCTGGCTGAGCGCTACGGAAATGAAAATTACGGAAGTTGCTGAACGCTTGCAGTATACCAATGCGCAAAATTTCATCCGTCAGTTCCGCAAGCTGGAGGGGATGACTCCGGGTCAATACAGGGAGCAGAAGCAAAAAGAGCTTTAGCAGCTGCTGTGTAACCGCTAAGAAAGCTTAACTTCCTCACTGAGCTAAAGCTTGGAGTAGAGTTATCGTTTCTAGAAGTTGGACAGATACTAGCTAAAGCTACTGTATTGAGAAATTACCAAGCTATGAAGTACCTTAGCGGAACTGAAAGTTCCGCTATTCAATCTGTCTCGGCAAATTGGAGACGATAACGGAAGTCGGAATTCCGTGAGCGACCGGGCAAGGTCGTGTAATTTAGCAGGTGGAACCCCTGCTTGGTAGAACGTGCAGCCGCGTTGCCAATAGCGAGTCTTGGGCTATCAGCAGTAATGTTGAGTGCTAAGCGTAGACAGTCAGGCAGTAGGCCTGAAAAGTGACGGAGCCCCGAAATTGACTAACATTGAGATAGGCCGACGGTATGCGGAATCTGGAAGGCAACATCTACACAGACGC
>NZ_JANQBD010000044.1 GCF_024722015.1 Paenibacillus radicis (ex Xue et al. 2023)
TACGAACGCTTCCCAATGCTTATGTTCGTCAAAAAATATCCGATGTAAGATGTCCTGTTTCATATCACTAATTTATCAATATTTTGAATGTGGGGGAACTCCAAAAATTTATACTTTCTATTATCTTAAGAAAAGCTTCTATTCGAAGCCCTTTCGATGAAGATACATTCGTGTTTAATTTGTAGCTTTTCTTGCAATATCAGATTTCTTCAGCTCCGCTGAAAACTTATTAAATCTGATTTTATACGCAAAAAAGCCCAGTCAGCCAGCCGTAAACCGACCGATGACTAAGCTTCCTTACGCTTACGCTATATAGCCTTTCTTCAATTCCTTATTGCCTGGATAAATCCTTCCACTTGTTCTGTAATCTGCCTAGCCCTATATCTGCTGCAATAGCAAGAAGCGCCGCAGGAATCGCTCCAGCATAAATCCGAACCGGATTTCGCAGGTTAATTCCTGAGTAAATCTCCCTCCCCAGCCCATCGCCTCCAATTAAAGGAGCCATAGTAGCGACACCAATAGCTATAACTGCCGCCACACGTAATCCTGCTAGAAGAAATGGAACAGACAACGGTAATTGAACCTTCCACAAAAGCTGAACCGGGTTCATTCCCATTCCTTTACCGGCATCCGTAATACTTCGGTCAACCTGCGTCAAGCCGACATATGTGTTCCGTATAATAGGAAGTAAAGAATATAGAAACAGTCCGACGACTACCGTATAAAAGCCTAACCCGAACACTATCATCAAAATAGCCAATAAAGCTATGCTTGGAAACACCTGTATCACGTTGGCGGCCGGCAAAATGATGGAACTCCATCTCTTATTTCTGGCGCTTATAATTCCAAGAGGTACGCCGATGATGAGAGCCAGACCAATTCCGCAAAGCACCATAAGTATATGCTGCAACGTTAGCTCCAGCAATTGTCCGCTATGATCGGATACATAGGTGATCAGCTGCATCAAAAGGTTGGGATTTGTCGTTTCCATCTTACACCCCCTCTAATTTTACTTTAGTAGACCCGTTTTCTTCAAAAATTCAACCGCTACATCCTTTTCGTTCCGCTTCTTCACATCGACCTCGTAGTTTAAGCCTACCATGGTTTCCGCATTTATCTTGCCGACCAGCAGTTGAATTACATCATTGAGCTCTGGATGCTTCTGCAGCGTTTCTTTTCTTACAACCGCTGAAGCGTCATAAGGAGGGAAAAACTGCTTGTCATCCTTCAACGTCTTTAACTCAAACTGCTTTATTCTAGCGTCAGTGGAGTAAGCGAGCACTATGTCCACCTTTTTATTCGATACCGCTTCATATACTAATCCGATTTCCATCGGAAGGGTTTGCCCAAAGGAAAGACCGCCGTAATGCTTCATAAAAGCTTTGTAGCCGTCATTATCACGTTCCAGCCAAGTTGTGTCCACACCGATTTTCATATCCTTGGCTTTATCTGTCAGATCGGATATGTTCTCTAATTTATACTGATCAGCGAGCTCCTTGCGTACCGTAAATGCATAGGTGTTCTCAAAGCCGTAAGGATCAAACCATTTGAAATCCATACTCTTATCAAAACCTGCTTGCGCTTGCTGCAGTACTTTAGCACGGTCCTTCGTTTGTTCAATCTCGAAGTACCCATTAAAAATTTCACCTGAATATAAGGTTGCTATATCAAGCTCTTTGCTCTTCATTGCTTGAATGATGACAGGACTTGCTGCCAAATCAGGGACTACTTGTACTTTCAACTCAGTCCGTTCTTCCACCAACGCTTTGTACATTTCCGCTATAATTTTAGGCTCTGTATAGGTTTGAGCACCAATTTTGATCGTATCGCCTTTACCTTTACTGCATCCTGCTAATAACACCGACATCGACAACACCAGTATTCCAATCGTTCCTGTGATTCCTCTAATCATGAACTCCTCCTATAAGATCCGTATATTTTAAACTGTTGAAGGTAAAGCTGAATTCAGGCGCTTCCTTTTCTGACCGATTCTCTCCATGAAGCCAAGTAGATAGTCTGCCAATAAAGCGAGCACTATTGCGGCAATCGCTCCTGTAAAAATCAATTCCTGCTTGTTAACGCCAATTCCCGAAAAAATCAGTACTCCGAGTCCACCGCCGCCAATAAGTGAAGCTAGAGTCGTCCAGCTGATGATATAGACCGTTGTCATTCGGATACCCGATAAAATAAAGGGCAGTGCTATCGGCAGCTGAATGAATGCTATCCTTTGAAAAGATCCATAGCCCATACCTTTAGCAGCCTCCAGAATGCTCTGATCAGCAGATTCAAATCCGGCATAAGTATTTCTTAATAAAGGCAGCAGGGCATACAGAAACAGCGCAAAGATTGCGGGCTTCATGCCTACCCCCATAATCGGGATCAACAAAGCTAGCAGAGCCAGGCTTGGAATCGTTTGAAACAAATTGGCCAGGCCGAATACGCAAGATTTAACAAACCGATTTTGGGTATTGGCCAAAGCAACTCCTAATGGAATCGCAACCAAGCCACCCAGAATGACAGCAATAGCCGAAATCCACAAATGCTCTAAAGCTGCCGCCCCAATATCCGGATACCGATCCTTCAAAAACTCAGCGTAGCTTGCCCACCAAGATTTACCCGACATCTGCGGCACCCCCCGTATTAATGGACATGGATGTATACAAATCAGCCATATGCCTGACAACGGTACCTCTCGTAATCAGACCAATAAAGCGATTTCCTTCACCTAATACAGGAATATTCGACAGCTGATGCTTATTCATCAATTGAAGCGCCAATATTAACGGAGTCCCTGTTGATACCGAATGCTCCACAGGCCTCATCACATCTGCAACCGTCTGTCCTTCCCCGTCATATTGATCGAGAACCCGGTACACCGAGACGACACCTTTCAAAATGCTCTGAGCATCTACGATAAACAGTGAATCGACCCTGCGTTTTTCCATGATTTGAATAGCTTCAGCGAGTCCCCTTGTTGGCAGCGCCGTAGCCGGACTTTCCACCATAACATCATCCACCCTCGGCATTTCTTCTGGAAGCATGCCTTGCTGCAGCCGTTTTTGACCGATAAAGCTTTTGACAAAATCATCTGCTGGATGTCTTAATATTTGCTCCGGTTTCCCCTGTTGGACCACATGCCCATCCTTCATAAGGACAATCGTATCCGCGATTCGGATCGCTTCATCCATGTCATGGGTAACAAAAATAATCGTTTTCTTCAACTCCTGCTGCAATCGGACGAGCTCATCCTGCAGCTGCTCACGGCTAATGGGATCTAGTGCGCTAAAAGGCTCATCCATCAGGATGATTTCGGGATCAGCAGCCATAGCACGGATTACGCCGACACGCTGCTGTTGACCTCCGCTAAGCTCGGAAGGATACCTGGATCCGAATACTTCAGGGGGCATATTAACTAAACGAAGAAGTTCATCAACCCTTGCCTCTGTTCGGGACTTATCCCACTTCAATAAGGAGGGAACGACAGCCACATTTTTCGCTATCGTCATATGGGGGAATAAACCGATGTTTTGTATGACATAACCAATCTTCCTTCGCAGTTCTACCGGGTTCATTTCCATAATGCTTTGGCCTTCGATGAGGATAGTCCCGTCTGTAGGTTCAATCAATCGGTTGACCAGCTTCATGGTTGTCGTTTTTCCGCAGCCGCTGGGTCCAATAAGTACAGTGATCTCTCCTTTCTTAAAATGTAAGTTCACATTGTTCAAAGCCTTAAAACCATCGTCATAGACTTTGTTAACTCCCGTCATTTGAATCATGAGGAGCACTCACCTTTCTTTCTGTTGGGATGTTTCAATCATTTGTACGAACGGTTTCCTTATCACATCCTTAATTAGAATTTACTGCAGCTCTGCGTAGTACTGGTAAGAGGTAAGGAATGATTTATGTCCTGCCCAACGCTTAAGAAGCAGAATTGGCGTGCCTTGGACAGCCAGTCTGCGGCAGTACGTATTCCGTAAATCATGACAGCTTACTTCAAAGCCGAGCCTCTCTGAATAACCTTCTATGACAAATTGAACGGCGCGCGGCTGCATAGAGCCTGAACGCTCCGTGACAAACAGCAATGTGCTATTGTTATAAGTTTCTTTGTTAGCCAGTCTTCGCTGCTCTATCCATTCCATCAAGCGAACCCGTGTCTGCTCCTGGATAGGGACCCGTCTTATTTCCTCGCCTTTTTGATAAACAACCAATTCATCCTCTAACACGGATTGAATCTGCAGTTCCGATACTTCTTCCAACCGGAGTCCTGCAAACAGAAGTACATGAATTAACGCGAGATTGCGGCTTCGTTTGAATGGATTTCTCTCCTGCTCAGCTAATTCCAGTAAACGTGCCTCTTCTACATCGGATAACCATTTGGGAAGCTCACTCTTTTTCGGAGTGAAATAGCGGGCGCTCGCCGCTGGATTCTCCTTTACCAAGCCCTGTTCTCCAGCCCATTTAAAAAAGGAAGCCAGAATCGAAACGTATTTGTTAATGGTAGATAGCCGTTTTCCTTGAATATAGAGCTCATCCCGGCTCGCGAATATATCCTCTTGAACGACTGAGGTTATTGATTTATTCGTTCGCTGCAGCCAATTAATAAAATGGCTGATTTCAATAGAATACAGCTTTACCGTGCTTTCCTCCTTGCCTTTTTCACGAAGATATTGCGTAAATGGCTTAATCCACTGCTCCGAATGTTGCTTTTTCTCGCCTTCCATGGTTGTTCTTATCTCCGTTAATCAGTATGGTTGTTATTATTTTATGATGTATATAATTTTATGATGTATTAAATTCTATGATGAATAGTTTAGCATATACCTGTTTATGTATCCAATGCGGTATACTTCCATATTCCGAGATTAATCAGACCCTAATTGGCTCAAGACTGAGAAATACTTGCTTATTCTCCCCTTTCCAGACAATTACTATCAGTGTTTAGGCAAAAATGACTCCAGTCATGATGACTAGAGCCTTGTCTTTTTGCACCTATTCACAATTGAGTTTGTCGCAGTAATAGCCATTTCCTGCTCGTTAATGTGAAGTCTGTATATTCCCTAATGCTATCCCAGGGTGTTATGATCTTGTTATCGCATTTAAGCAAGAGGAGAATTCAGCATGAAGAATAAAGGAATTATTATGGTTTTAAGTGCTGCCACCTGTTGGGGTTTATCGGGTATCGCGGCGCAGCTATTTTTCCACCATTTCATATCAACGCCAGGCATGCTAGTCGCTATTCGTTTATTATCGGCTGGCATTATAATGATCCTGCTGCAGTGCCTACTTAAAGGAACCTCGAACGCTTTTTCTATATGGTCTGATAAAAAGGACAGGTTCACTTTGCTAATATTCGGAATAATCGGGATGCTGGGCGTTCAATATACCTTTTTCGCAGCCATTCACTATGGAAATGCGGCTACTGCCACCTTGCTGCAATATCTTGGGCCTGTATTTATCATTGTCTTTGTATCGTTGCGCTTGAAGAAGATGCCTGGCGTTAAAGAGCTTGCGGCTTTCCTATTAGCGCTGGCAGGTATATTCTTCATGACTACAAGCGGCTCTCTCCATTCACTATCCATTACGATTGAAGCGTTAGTATGGGGAATTCTATCCGCATTAGCCGCGGCATTTTATACGCTGTACCCTAGAAAGTTGCTCGCCACGTGGGGAGCGGTTCCTGTTGTTGGCTGGAGCATGATTATTGGAGGCATTGGATTAAGCCTGTTTAATCCTCCCTGGACTTTTGATTGGAATCAGGGTTCCTTATTCTTATATTCTCTGCTCCTGTTTATTGTAATAATCGGGACTATCATCCCATTCTATTTGTTCTTGGATAGCCTGCGATTTGTTACTGCTGCCCGGGCGAGTATCCTAAGCAGTGCAGAGCCGTTAACCGCCGTGCTTGTGGGCACCCTATTCTTGCATACACCTATGGATACCGTCCAGCTCCTGGGCAGTCTAGGCATCATTATCGCAGTCATCCTGTTAACGTTTCAGCCGGTACCTAAGGGAAGTGATAACAAGAAGCGAGCTGTTTCCAGGTAAAATATAACGAATACGCTGTTATTTAGCTATGGACTCCTGTTTGTTAACCGTATGCCGGCTTTTTTGAAAAAGCGGGACCAGAAGCAGCACACCCACCAACAACAATAATCCACTGAGGACATAAACCGTAAGCAAGGAAAAAGCATCCTTTAAATAGCCTGAGAAAGACATTCCGATTACCATCAGTCCCATAAATATCGGTGTAATGACCCCTCCAACCCTGCCAACAAACGCAGCTTCTGTATTTCTCATAATAAGAGTTTGAATGCCAATATGAACGCAAGGATTAAATAATCCATTCAGCACCTGCAAAATAAACGTTAGCGTAATACTCGTTGACCAGCCAACCCCAACCGTGCAAAAGGCACTGACAAGTAAGCCCGTCGCAAGCAAGGCTTGCGGCTTCACCTTCTTGGCAATCCCCATAACGATGCCCCCACCGATGAACATAGCCGCGCCATTAGCCATCAGAAGCCATTGCAGAAACTGCTTATCCTGTCCCAGATTTTCAATAACAATAAACAACGCTAAGGGTTGGATTAAACCAACTCCAAGCCCCGCAGCGGCAAAGATAATCCCCAATGTTCGGAGTACACGGTTGGCCCATAGATACCGAATCCCATCTATCAACTCTTGTTTAAAACTGTGAGCCGGTGCGATGTTTGACGCTTTAGCGTCTTGAGGAAGCAGCATTAGTACCATTGCAGATCCAAAGAACATCACTCCCGTTATGACTAATGAGATTTCAATCCCATACTGTTGATATACAACAGTACCCAGCATCGGTCCGATGACCATAAATACAGCGATCAAGGATTGAAACATAGCCATGACTCCTTGCAGTTTCTCATCGGGCACATGCTGCTTGAACAGCTTCATAGCCGATGGCTGCGAGAACTGTGACAGAATAGCGGAAATCAGCGTGCCCATTAGTAAGGAATACCAGGATCCATACATAAGAGAAATCAATACTATAAAGACCGATAAGGCCGATAGCAGATCACACCAAACCATCGTACGTTTCGGCCTCCATCGATCAGCGAATGTCCCCCCGATAAGGCCAAAAATAAAGATCGGTGCAAATTCCGCGACTGAAATGAGCGACACATATTGCGGGTCGTTGTTCGTCAAATCAGTCACGTACAAAAGGATTGCAAAGTTTCTTACCCAAATCCCCAGCTGTAAAAGCACACGGGATAGGATGATGATTCTAACATAGCGATTATTCAACAAAATAATAACTTCCTTTCATGGTATTAGAGTAAACCGCCTCATACAGCGGATTACCTCATTTCATTTTTTTGATATCCTCGGTCTCCACTTCATTTAGCTTTTTGTCTATTTACGTCACCCACTCTATATTTTATAGATATAGTTACATTATGTTTATCAATATATAGATATTTTATTTATTTGTCTACATTAAATCAAGTTCATTTATTTTCCACATCACATTATGTAACGTTAGAACACAAAAAAGAAGGCAAGAAACTCCGAGAGATTCCCCAGAAGTTTCTTGCCCTTATTCCATTTAATTCTTTGGATTCATATTTAAAATTCTATAGAGGAGCACGGCTGCCTCCGCTCTTGATGCGCTGTTATGCGGGTTCAGATGGGGACCCTCTCCTTCCACGATGCCTGCATGGACCATGAAAGCAATACTTTCAGCAGCATATGGAGCAATATCCGCTTTATCTGCAAATGAGTCCAAAGCTTTATTATTGGCATCCGTATTCTCTTTGCCAACTAGCTTCAACGCCCTTGCGCAAATAACCATAAAGTCTTGTCTAGAGATTTCTTCCTTAGGGTTAAAGTTCTGCACTCCCGTTCCTTCCACGACCCCCAGCTGTTTTGCGATCCCAATCGCGTTGTAATAATAATCGGATTTGGATACATCGCCAAAATTGGAATCGAAAGAAGCTTTTAAACCCAAAGCTCTGACGATCAGCAGTAAAGCATCCGCCCGAGTAACTTGCGCCTCTGGTGAAAACTTCTGAGCCGCGGTTCCCTCGATTATTCCTTTGGAGGCCAGCGATTCAATCGCTTCACGAGCCCAAGAATAAGTTCGAATATCCTCAAATGTTACAGCTGACGGACGATTTGTTTCTGGTTTCGTTTCTTGCCGTACATCCGGGCTATTCACCGTTGGTACTGGCGCTGGGTTTCCGGTGTCGATTGCTGCTTGATTTGATGATGATTTCGATGAAGAGCCGGAAGCATGATCCCTTGTCACTACCAATTTATATAAGGTCACACTATTCCCATCCTCCGCCGTTACTGCAATCGTAAATAAATTATCCCCAATGGCTAAATTGAGCGTATTCGAGCTCCCTGATGATATAACCTGATCGTTCAAGGTCATTTTTTTATAATTTAATGACGCTGCTGTTGGTAGTAAAGTGATGCTGCTTACATTAAACCTGACCCTTGCCGTATAGTTCGTCACATCCGATGCAAACCCCGGAGAAAGATCGGCTGAACCTATCATGAGCTTGCCTAACCTGGAATCATTAGAAGTCTCAGGTGGTGTAACCGGTTTAGGAGCTCTAGTAATGATCACTGTATAAACAGTTTCTGCCAAGCCATCCTCTGCGGTAATAGAGATTTTGAATACATTCTCCCCGACAATCAAAGGTTTGACAACTGGGATACCGGATGGCATCTCCTGCTCGTTCACCTTAATTATCCGATATAACGGTGAATTAGCTGTCGGTGTAAGCTGGATGCTTTCAAATCCATGGTCCACGGAAACATTATACTCTTTCACATCTGGACTAAAGCTGAGTGGCAGCGAGCCTGAATTCAGAGTTAAATTGTTTAATGTCGAATCCGTGCTTGCTGGAGTTACAACGACGGTCACCGTATAGTTGGCCTCAGAGCCATCTGCTGCAATAACGGTATAAATCACAGGATTGGTAAAATTATTAACCGTTACTCCACTTGCTTGTAATTGACCATTCGCTTTCAATCCGCTTCCGGTAATCTGGAAAGATGCGGTTAACTGTGTTACATCTGTGCCGTAAGGAACCGTGAGATTAACGGTTTTGGCAGCTTCATTGATGGTTCCAGTGCTGTTCGGTTTCGTAAAAGCAAACTGCGACAACACTTTCTCGTTACTAAGAGCAACACGAGTATTTAATGTGTACGTCTCATAGTAACCGTTGCTCGCGTAGACGGAAACCGAAACCGGCTGCATCTGCGTAGGACTTAACGAGCTGAAGGTGTAAGTATTTCCACTGCTGAGCGGCACTCCGTTAAACTTAACGGTTTGGCCGTTTGTTACATAAGTGATTGCCTGGGTCAGGCTCGACCCGTAAGGCAAGCTAACCGTTGCCGAGTAAGCAGCATCGCTCACGGTTGCGGCTCTGCCTCCTATGCTCAAGGACGGAAGGGCGCTCAGCACCGATGTCTTGAGCGTATATTTCTGGATGCGTCCGCTCTCCGCATATACAGCTACCGTAACCGGCTGCCATTGGCTCCGTGAGATGGGGGTAAACATCAACGAATCGCCGCTGTTCAACGCATTTCCGTTTATTTTTACAGAGGCGCCTGTTGTAGTAAACGCAATCGGCTGATTGAGCGGCGCACCATAAGGCAAGGTTACATTGGCTGACAAGGTCGGGAGCGTTATAACAGAAGATGCGCCTCCAACTTGCAAGGTCGATAAGCCAGCCTGGTCATTAATTAAAGAAATAATAGTCACATTGTCCATGTACATTTTTCCACCTGAGCCTGCAGCAACAGATACGGATTGAATTGAGCTTGATGCACTTAAAAAAGCGATCTCTGCGGCTCCCAAAACATCATCTATATAGAAATCACTAGTTCCTTTGTTAGTATCGGACACAACCGTAATCGCATACCACTGGTTAGCGTTATAATTGGTCACAAGTGGAGCATAAGTTCCATCCAGCTTCTGATAGCTGATATTCCCGGAATTCGTATAAATGCGAGCAACTGCGCCTGCCGGGCCGTTCAATGCTACTCCGGCATTATCCGATTTGGCTGGAAGCATCATTTTAAACTTCTCGATCACAATATTCGATTGCGGAGTAAATGTCTTAACAGCTGTCATTCCGCCAGCAGCGCTCGCGGCATCCACCAGCATGCTTGGGTCAGCAGCTGAAGGAATAGCTTGCACCTTAATGCTTCCTCCACTACCGGCCACGTTCCATCCAGTTGGAGAACTTCCCGCAGTTTGCGTTGTAAAAGTCTCGTCCAGCTTCAAAGGCCCTTCCACATCGTCAATATACATCGTACCTGCTCCTGAGGCCCCGGTGCTTGCCGTAAAGGCGCCGACATATGCGGAGCTTGTTCGAAACGGAATCCCTCCTGGCGTAGTTAACAAGACATCATTGACGTAAATTTGAGCCAAGCCTGTAGTTGTATCTGCAACCAGCTTGACTGTATACCAGGTTTTGGGGCTGTATGAAGTAGTGCTTGCTACATTAGCCGCCCCGTTCTTGTACCCCAGCTTACCTGTCATAGTCATGAAGGTCACAATAGGGTTGCCTGCCGTATCCGCCAGCCCTAAATTGGCATATTCAATGTTCGCATCCTGCATGAATTTGGCTTTGACGATGATGATACCGCTTTGTGGAGTTATGCTTTTCGAAATGGTGACAGAGTTTGGAGTTACCGATGATGTATTAATCGTATCAACCATTTTGATAACCTTGCTGGTGCCCACAGAAGGCATCTGCACGGATGAGGATAGAGCCCCATTACTTCCCGAATAATCTGCGCTAAAAACCCAATCTACAGGCTTCGAGCCAATTGCGGCAGTATTAAAATTATCATTTAACAAAGAGGTCTGAGGGAAATCCACCTGCAGCATATAATTCGTCTCTCGGCCATCCGCCCCTGTAACGATAATAGGTACTGGAATTGCGGCATTAGTGCCTGGAGGGAGCGTAAAGCTGTAGCTGTCTCCGTTAAGAAGCGGAGTCCCATTGATCTTGAAATTGGCTACATTCGATATAAATCCTATGGACTGCGTCAGCGAAGAACCAGGAGGCATACTGACGGAGAGCGTTGTCCGATCGCTGCTGAAATTGGCAAATGTGCCGCCAATGGTAACCGTACTTAGGATCGGCGTACCATCGTCGGTTAGAGCAAGCTTGGTTTTAAACGTCTTGCCTTTGGAGCCTGACACATTCACGGCCAGCTTGATGGTAGGACTTGTTTGCATTACCGTTACCCCATTGTCTGCGGATATGGTACGGAAAGCGGACCGGTTAATCTCTACATTAATCGTTCCTGTGTTCAACTGCGTAGGATCACTTACCGCCACTTCCAGCTGGTTATTGGATTCAAGCACCATAACTGACGCCTTCTTGTTGCTGGAAATAAAATCAACCCCATCGAGCTTTACTGCATAAGACTTATCGTTCCAGAAATTGGCACCGGCTGCGCCGGTTTTTATTTCCTGCACCGCTTGTGCATCCGGAGAGTTTTCCAGTACCTTGATGTCCGGATTTTGCGCATATCTCGTTACTTCATCACTTGTTTTATTAGGCAAAATAACATATTGATAGCTTGCATCTATCGGATTGCTTCCGTGATTCATCGTTAACGTCACAAAGTTCTTGGTAACATCCTCGGTATCAATAAATTTGGCATAGCTGTTGGATTGAACCCATTGGTCCGTTCTTGCTTCACGAAGGCCGCTAACGGCAGTTGGCATTGGAAAATAATACCCCACATCTGAACCCGGAACGTTTCCTTCCAAAGATATCGTACTTACGCTGGACATCGTTTCGTTCCAGCCCAAATCGCCAGGCTTGACGGTTCCGTTCACAGTCAGCTTATTGTCGGCGCTATCTTTAATCTTCCGGTTGTCGATGGTAGTCTCGATCGTCCGATTGTCCGTGCTGTTGATTGCGGAGCCCAGCGCCACGATTTCATCATCGAACATAAACCATGATTTCTTGGCCTTCAGTGTACTGCTCCATGCAGCAAGCTGCATACCGGACAGGCCGTACAAATCAGCAGCTTCTGCACCACCGAACGTACTTCCGACGCTTGTTCCGCCAACCCAGGACTGTCCGGTTGACGTGCTCTGCCCGGATGCATCGGTCCTTGTCCTTACATCTGTTGTTGTGCCTGGAAGCCGCTTTTTATCCACAGTACCCCAATACTCATCACTGTACTGTCCCAAATCATCGGTGTACAGATGTGTCATGCCGTCTCCGGTATACCAGCCCTTCAGGTTTTCGCCATTGATTGATTCATACCTGTAGATACGGCTCGAAGACATCGCGATTCCGAACCCAAAGCCCGGCCGCAGGTGAACCGTCCGGTCCATATTAGGGAACTGCATGTTAGCCGTGTATTCTCCTCGCGGTGCCACCTGAGGATCGTTCGCGATCTGCTTGCCCAGCACGAGGAAATAAGTCGGTGTCCCCTCATAATAGCTGCTGAATGTGTCGGCCTGTATCCAGTATTTAATCATACTTTTTAATCGGGATGCGTGCGGCTCGGGGGCAAACTGCGCCAGTTGAATCATCGGATTCATCATCACGTGGCCTGCCTTATGGTCCTGCTTGTTACGTCTGGACATTTCTCTGCCGCGGATCATATTCATTAATGCCCCTTTGTAAATAAACGGTTCAAAGGAATCGTACATCCATTTATACAAATTGGATACTTTAGGGGACTTTACTTCCCAAGTGGAGCCGCTCAGCTCATACAGGAATGGGACCAGTGTGTCTACAAGCGACGTCCCATAACCTCCATTATATGGATGAGCCGTGTGTTGGATGAAGGAGCCGTCCGTGTAGAAGCCATCCCCTGTAGTGACGTAATCAAACAAGGGATTAATCGCATCACGAGAAGCAGCGATTTTGGCGCTGTCTTTAACGGCAATACCACGAATTGCCACAACCATCGACTTCCACATGAGATTGGCTCCCGTTGCTGTACTCCCTCCGTAAAATTGTGTAGGATCAGGAGCACGCTTCTCGATCGCTCTCGCATAATTAGTGAGCTGCGTCGCCGACAGCTCTGAGTACATTAAGACGATCGAATTGTTTAATGTTAACGGTGTGCCTATCTCCCAGTCATACCAGTTCCCTGTTTGTGCGATGGTTTCCTTGTATTTATTGGCGTACAGCCAATCGAGTCCATCCAGAATTGCAGAACGCAGGGTCGAATCCTGATAAAGCGGTACTCCCAGAGATGAATAAGCTAAGGCCATGCTTTCCAGCCTTCCGTAGCTTAAAGTCATTGGACTGGATACATTTTGACCTGTAAGTCCCGCATCGTCTAAATCTACCCAAAGATACTTCCGTGTCGGTGACGCAGGAATCATAGTCTCCAAGGCTTCCTTCGCGGCAGCGTTAATTTTCTCCAGGTTTTTAATCACATCGGGATCCTGTGCCGAATAATTGCCTCCTAAGAGGTACGATTTCCACTTCAATCTTAATTGATCGAATTCATCGGGAGCCCCCCCATCAGCATAAACAGCAGGAGCCGGAAGAAAGGGAACGAACAGGCTGAACAGCAGTGTCATGCTTAGAGCTAAACAAATCAATGAATAATGCTTACGATGCATGTGATATCTCCTCATCATTTTTTATTAGATGCTCTTTATGTAATTAAATGTCTGTTGATAGAACATATGTCCCTCCTTTCAAGAAAACCAAGCCCCAGATTACAGATGCACGTTACAATGTTACATGGCAGTCGGTTGAACCCCCTGAGGGACTCGCCTTCATCGCCATATTTACATCCGTACATTCTCGTATCCGGCATGGATGTCATCTTTCCTGCTCATGCACACGGTAACCGTTTCAAATTGTGAAACATCGTACTAATCCTTTTCTTTGAATAAACTGTAAACGTTTTCCAAGTTCCCGTTCACAATGGTATCCGAGGCTCTAGTTGCGTTCAATAATCAGCAGCGCTCCACTTGCTTTTTTCCAGTGAATCTTGAAGCCGGCAAGCTTAATAATCACTAGCGGCTCCATACCTAATCTTTGAAAGCAGGTTACATCAAACGAAAAACTATAGATGGAAAGCGTGGTTTATTAACTATTAATTCCTTGCCCTCCATTTCGCAATATCCAATGTAAGCGTTTTAAATTATTAACAAAGCTAATTGTAAGTAGTTTTTGAGCGAAACGTAACATGATTAGTTTTAGAACTATTTGTAGATTTTTTAGGACTTTGATGAGCATTTTACTTTTTATAAGAGGATTATCTGGTTCACCGTTCTTTGTGGAGGAGCATGATGCATGTTCATTGAGCATATCGAGGTTATTTGAGGTAATTAGGGTTTATAGAGAAAACAATCTGCATAGCTTACATACAAAAAAAACACCTCGCGGCGTCCTTGGTGTTAGGGTGGAGGCTTACATCACGTCTGAAATTGAACGCCTATGCGCTGATATTAACGAAACCTGCAACTCCTAACAACGATTATTTAAGTGAGCATATCATTAGCGGACGTAATCGTTCCTCTATAGTATGGAAAGCACAAAAAACAGAGAGATAGAGGAAGAACTAATTCCGTTATCTCTCGTTTTTGTGCATAATATTCAAGATTCGCCCCACATGACGGAATTCCGACTTCCGCTATGGCCATAAATTGGAGGTGGTAGACTAAATAACGGAATTTTCTGTTCCGTTCAGGACCTTTTTTAGACACACATAGCCTAACACGAATCCAACGTATGCACTCCGGACCCCTGCCGAAATTCCGAAGGAGTAACGCCGTACTTCTTGCGGAACACCTGGGTAAAGTGGCGCATATCCTTATAGCCGATTCGCTCGGCTATATCGGCAAGCTTTAGCTTCGGATTGGCTAACAGCAGCTTAGCTTGATCCAATCGCAGCTGAATAACATATTCTTTGAAGCCTTGACCGGTCTTCTGCTTGAATAGCTGGCTGAAGTAGACCGGATTCAGATAAACGATAGCCGCCACCTTCTCAAGCGACAGCTCCTCCTGATAGTGGCTGCGGATATACTGCTGTGCAACCTCCACCGCGCGATCCCCTCCACTCACATAATGCTCGTAGATTTGTATCGTTGATGCTTGGCGCATGCGCTGCACTTCCTCCGGCACGGCCTCGAAATGCTGAATCCTCTCGGTATGCATAATCTGGAATGGCACCCGCAAATACTTGATAAGATGCGTGCGCAGCTCGGACAACAGCTCAGGCAAACTCGCCTCGTTCTGGAGCGTGATCAGGCCAAGCAAGCTCTGGCTGTCATGGACAGTGACAAAGCCTCTGCCATAGCGCTCGATCAGCTCTGCCATTACATTCTCAATGATGAAGTTCTCCAGGCGAACAGGCTTGTCGGATTCCATCTTGACCATGATCAAGCGGAAGTGCGGATGCTGGTCTATGATCGGTCCCATGTCAATACGTCCCGTATCAAGTCCAGCCGCAAACCGTTGAAAAACGGCTTCCTGCAAGTACTTGCGATTCCTCTTCAACACCTCTGCTTCTTCAGTCAGTTCGGTTTCCTTGACAATTTCCATGCTTAGCTTATCAATCATCTCAGTGAGCATTTCCTTGCCGATAGGCTTAAGCAGATAATCCTTAGCCCCGAGACGTACAGCTTCCTGAGCATAAGCGAATTCGGAATAAGCCGAAATGACAACCCATTTGAGATGCGGATGCCGATGACGGGAGACGTTCATCAGCTCCAGTCCCGTCATACCGGGCATCAGAATATCTGTCAGCACGATATGGATACGATGCTCATGCAGAAGCGAAATCGCTTGCTCGGCATTAGCCGCGTGGTGAATTCGGTATTGGGGAAACCGATTGTGCAGCGTCCGCTGAATACCTTCACGAATAACCGTTTCATCATCAACGATAAGGATCTGAATCATCCGGCTTTGGCTCCTTTCCAGGAAGCGGCATCGAAATAATTACCGTCGTTCCTTTCCCTACTGTACTGTGGATGCGAAGTCCGTAGGATTCTCCGAACATTAAAGCAATCCGTCGGTGAACATTGGTCAATCCTATGCCTCTGCGCACTTTACCTGCCCTGTGATCGGCAGCTTCGCCTTGGGCTGAACTGTTTCCGGAGATTTCGCCATTGCGAAAGGCCCGATTTGTTGGGGATTCGGCTGTGGTGGAGCCCGTTAATGTGCGATACCCTGATGACGTCAGCGCCGTATCGTTCGCAAGCGATACCCTGATCAGGGCCAGAACCTCCTCATGGATACCAACTCCGTTATCTTCCATAACGATACGAAGCTCCACATCCGTTGCCTCCGTGTAGACGCGCAGCAATCCTGAATGATCATGAAGCGGTTCAAGCCCGTATTTAATAGCGTTCTCAATGATCGGCTGGATGGTCATCTTCGGCAGCGGAACATCCAGCCACTCGGAGCCCACCTGGATCTCCGTCCGCACCCTTCCTTCCAAACGGTTTTCGATAATGGTCATGTAATGCTGCATTTGCTCCAGCTCCTGCCGCAGCGTCGTCTTCGATGCTTCCTTCCAATCACTGCTGTAGCGGAACATATGCGATAAGGCCAGGATCACCCGCCCTAACCTGTCATTTTCCCGTTCATCCAGCATCCAGTAAATCATGTCGAGCGTGTTGTATAGAAAATGCGGGTTGACTTGAGACTGCAGCGCTTGCAGCTCTGCGTTTTTTTCACTGATGGATGCCATAGTGATCCGTTCTATTAATTCATCCATTCGATGCACCATTCGATTGAAAGAAGCTACGAGATAATTGATCTCATCAAATGACCTTACATTGACCAAGCCTTTGAAATTCCCCATTTCTACCTGCCTCATCTCGCGAATGAGCAGCTTGAGGGGCGAGGACATACTGCGGGAAACTATAGTAGCCAGCACGGTTGAGCCAATTACAAGCACTATGATCACGAAAAAAAGATATTCCCTTGTTTTGATAACTTCCGCATTGATGTCCTCTTTCGGAGTAAGACCGAATACGGTCCAGTCCGACATCTTCGCTTTGGCCGCAACAATCAACTGATCCGTCCGGTTGTCGATGATGATATGCTCAGCCTGCGGGCGGGGAAGGCCACTGAAGGAGGGCAGCTTGATCTGATCCTTCTCTGTGGAGGCGATCATCCGGTCGGCGCTGTCGACGATATACACCCGGCTGTTCGGGCTGATCGTCACATTGGAAAGTGCAGCCAATATCGGTCCGGGGTTCGTCTCGATCAGCATGACGCCAATCATGCGGTGATCGGTCAGATCGTACAGCTTGCGCCCGAATACGAACACCGGGTCCTCACCTAACCGGTTGATAACTGAGCCGGGAAAGAGGCCGAGCCAGACCATCTCACCTGAAGAATCAACAAGCTTCTGATACCAGGGGGAGGTGGAATAATTGGCATCCAAAACCCCTGCAAAGCGCCGCTCATAGCTGTAATTTTTTCCACCATTGGTAATGATGTGAATGCCGACGATATCATCCCGCGAATAGTAGATGGCGCCAATTATATTGGTAATCGTTCTTTCGTTAATGAAGCTGATGTCCGGGTCCTTGTTCGCATCGCGGCTCTCAATCAGCCGCAGCATTTCGTAGTTGCTGTTAAGCGCTTTGGTGACGCTGTCATAGCCTTGCAGCAGGAGATCGAACAATCCAACTGTTTGGGAGATGTTTTTTTCGGCCAAATCGTTGATTTTTCCACGGATGATCTCCGTCGTTTTCTGATAATACAAGAAGCTTACAATGAACAGCAAGACCAGCATGCAAGCCAGGAATAGTAGAAATAAGCGATTATGAATGGAATTCAGGCCCCGTGTCACATTGTAATCCCCTTTCCTCATGCCCTAAACCATATTTTATCATAGGGAACAAAAAAAGGGAGGGCGGAGAATTAACCCTTCACCGCTCCCGCTACCATCCCTTTTGTAATTTTATCAGCTAACAGAAAATAGATGATGATGACTGGCAGCGCCCCCAGTACAAGGAAAGCCCCGATCGCTCCGTAATTGACCGAATATTGGCTGACAAAGCTGTTGACGCCAAACGGCAGCGTCTTTAGCCTCTCTGATGAAATGAACGTAGCAGCCAAAATATATTCATTCCAAATGTTAATGAATGTCAGAATGCTTACCGTCATCATCGGTGGTACGGAGATTGGCAGCAGAATGCTTGTAAAGATGCGCAGCACGCCCGCGCCATCCATGATGGCCGATTCTTCAATCTCATTGGGAATCGACTTCATAAACCCGCTCAGAATGAAGATAGCAATCGGGGTCTGGAAAGCGATATACGGCAAAATGAGCGACAAATGGGTGTTGAGAATATTCATGTTCTTGAAGATGATCATCAGCGGCAGCAGAGTCGCTTGCAGCGGAATCATCAGCCCGATGAGAAATATGACCATAACCGCCTGGCCATATTTCCAGCGGAACCGGCTGATTGCGAATGATGCCAGCGAGCTGAGCAGCAGTACGCCTGCCAGCGTAACCGTGGTCACGAGCAGGCTGTTTTTCAAATAGAGAAAATAATGTCCTGATTCAATGGCATCGCTAAAATTTTTCCACTGCGGAGAAGCCGGGAGAGCGAAGAAGGCGCCTGACAAAATCTCCTCATTGCTTTTCATCGAGTACAAAAAAAGCCAGAGCAGGGGATACACCTGCGTAACTACGAGGATAGACAAGAAGCACACAACGATAATCTTCGCGAAAGAGAGCGGCTTGCGGCTGACTCTGGTGGCCGGTTGTACAGAAGCAGTGCCTGGCGCTGCCTGCATATGAATACACTCCTCTCTTACGAGAATTTGTTTTCCAATCGGGTGAATACGGTATTGATCAGAACGGTAGAAATCAGGCACAGCACGACCAGAAAGACCGCGACGGCACTGCCGTAGCCATATTTCATCGACAGGAACGACATGTTATACATATGTGTTGAGATGACGTCCGTTGCATGAGCCGGTCCGCCGCCAGTCATGACCATCACCATATCAAATGCTTGCAGGGAGCCGATGAAAGCAAGAACGATCGAAATTTTGAAGATCGGAATATTCATCGGGAATGTGATATGCCAATCCGCCTTCAGTCCCTCGGCCCCATCAATACGGGCCGCTTCATAAATATCGGCAGGAATATTCTGAATACCGGTGAATTGAATCAGCGTATGATAGCCCAAATACTGCCATAGGGCAACGAAGTAGAGGGCGTTCATAGCGATAGCAGGATCGGTGAGCCACGATCTTGTCCAGCTATGCAGATTCATCATATCCAGCACCTGGTTCAGCATTCCTCCCAAAGCCGCGGGATTGTAGATCGTCTTCCACAGCTGGCCGATGATGACTACCGACAAAATCACCGGCAAGAAGTAGCTGGACACCCAAAAGTTCGGCTTCTTGATGAATCGGCTGAGCAGAATGGCTACAAATAACGCAACGGGTATCTCCGCCATGGAAAACACGGCGAACATCAGCGTTCGGCGTACGGAAGGCCAGAATACCGGATCTGCGGACAATAAGGTGCGGAAATTTTCCAAGCCTATGAATTTTGACTCGCCAATCCCGTTCCAATCCAGCAAGCCGCTGTACAAGGATACGAGGATCGGAACGAACACGAGGCTTATATAGATTAGCAGGCAAGGCAGCACGAATGCGGCTATCGTCCATTTGGAGACTCGCAGTACCTTCACTTTGTTTAGCCTCCTTCCTTATGAATTGCAATCGGAACTTACCTCCTCGCCTCATGGTGGGCTGAAGATAAATTCCGATTCGGCTGCTTATTTTTTATTGGTTTCGTAAGCTGTTTGATGCTCCTTGGCAACATCCGCAGGCACTTTCTTCTGCACGAACAGGTTCTGGATGCTGCTCAGATGGCCTTGCGCCGTTCCCGGGTTCATCGTGTTATCGAAGGCAAGGTCACCGCCCTTCACTTGCTTGAAGAGAGCTAACACCTCCATGGCCATCTCGGAATAACCGGCTGCCTTGAAGTCTCCATCGACCTTCTGTGCCAAGCCAACTGCGCCCTTCACGGCGAATGCTTCCTTCGGGAAGTTCAGCATGAAGTAGTTGAGAAAATCCTTTGTTTCCTTTAGATGCTTGCTGTTCGCAGATATTGCAAACCCGCTGCCTGGGGCAAGCATGAATTCATCCGGGTTCCCTTTGCCATTAACCGTTGGGAACTTGAACACGCCTACTTTGCCGTTAACCGAGGAGGTTTCGATCCCGCCGGTCGCCCAGCTGCCCATAAAGTACATGGCTGCTTTACCGGTCTTGAATAAGTTCTCGCCTGCGTTATAGTCGAAGGAAGTAGCACCCTCCTGGAAAGCTCCCGCTTGGATCAAGTTCTGGAAGCTGGTTACGGCATCAACAAAAGCAGGGTCCTGGAATGTCTTCTTGCCGTCCACGACATCCTTCAGGAAGCCAGGACCGCCATTGGTGCGAAGCAGTACGTTCATGAACAGGAAGGAACCGGTCCAAGAATCCTTTTCCCCTATCGCCATCGGCTGAATACCCTTATCCTTCAGCTTCTTAACGGTGTCAACCATCTCTTCGAAGGTTTTCGGTATCTCGACCCCTGCTTGCTTGAACAGCTCCTTGTTATAGTACACAACGGCGATGTTGTTGCCGTCAGGCAGCGCATAGAGGTTGTTGTTGAACGTATACCAATCCAGAATGCCACTCTGGAAGGTGTCCTTCAGGCCGTTCTGTGCTACCATGTCGTTCAGCGGCGCAAATAGGCCCGCATCGACAAACGGCTTCATCTGAGCTGATGGGTTGACGATAGTAATGTCAGGCACTTCCTTGGAAGCGGCTTGCGTTTTGAGCTTCAGCTTTTGCTGGTCCGTGTTCAGCGAGTCCAGTTCGATCTTGATGTTCGGATTTTTCGCCTGGTAATCGTTCACAATTTTCTTCAACATACTATTCTTCGGATCCGTCGGATCAGGATAGATGTTCTGGAACGTGATGGTGATGTTGTCAACCTTCTTCTCTTGCGGCCCGCCCCCGCTGGCCGGAGTTGCGGGAGGTGTACTGCTGCTCGTTTTTCCATCACCCGCTCCCGCTCCACATGCGGTCAGACTGACGGCGAGAGTACTTGCCAGAACTGCTTGAAGTGCCATACTCTTCTTTTTCATTGTTTATCCCCCTCGGTTGTTGACTGGAATGCTTTCATTATGACTTTTTATGGGAGCCCTTACAATGTATGAAATTTAGAAATAAGGTTTGCTTTTTATAGATTATCAATATTACCAATTTTTACCACTATAATTAAAAAGTTAATTTTCTCGCTTCCGTCCCACTTCAATGTTCACGTGTGCAAGGTTTGATTTTAAAACAAAAAAAGCAATCGGAATCCCGACTGCCCTGCGCTTCAATGATCATTATTCTTATAATCCGTTGGTGAGAACCCGGTGTACTTCTTAAAACATTGACTGAAATATTGCGGATTGCTGTACCCCACTTTCTCAGCTACTTCATAGGATTTCAATCCGCTCATTCGAAGCAATTCGGTCGCTGCTTTCATGCGAATTTGCAGCAGAAAGTCACTGAACGTAATATTTTTCTCCTTCTTGAACAGAATGCTTAAGTAAGTCGGGCTGATATGTACGAAACGGGCGACCTCCTGTAGAGATAACCCCTCTGTTGCATAGTTGCTCTCGATGTAGTCGATAGCTTTATGAACCATACTTTTCGTTTGGATTTCCCGCTGACGATTCGTAATGTCTATGAAGCGACCCATCAATTGACGAATAGAGTCGAAGATTTCCTGAACCGTTTGGAACCGTTCTAACTCATTATAGTAAGTATGGAAGGACTCAAGACTATCCTTAAATTTCACATTTCGTTTCACGATTTCTTCCAGCTCTTTGAACATAAGAAGACTGATCTCAATCCCGATCAACCGGACTTGCACCAATGAAACGAATTTGATTTCAAGCACTCTTTGCTCGATGTTGTCCAGTATTGCATGAGCTTCCTTTTCCAGCCCCAGCTTTACCTTCATAACAAGCTCGTTCTCTATTCCATTTAATATAATTTCGGTTGAACAGGTGGGAGGAAGTCCCGTGTCTCCAACGGTTAACACCCTATTCGTGCCAATCATATGCCGGAATTCAATAGCTGCTTTCGCGTCACGATAAGATCGGGATACATCACCAGGATTGTCATAAATAAAACCGATACCAACCGTCACCGTCGTTTTTAAATATTTTTCTACGTTATCTCGAATCGTCTCCGCTATTTTCAGTGTCTGCTCAATGAGATCCTGTTCCCCATTCCCGTAATAAATGATGACAATCTCACCATCCTCCGAATCGAAAACAATTCCCTCATAGTTGTTTTGCACCGTCTCCTCAGCTACGTTCAATATACAATATTTCAACATTTCTTTGCCGAACCGGTTCTGATAATCAGGGTAACTGTAATCATCTGCTGTTAATAGGATAACTACATATTTGGCTCTTGGCAGCCTGAAGTTAAGAAGCTCGCTATGGGAACGAATTTCGTCCTCGGATAAGTTCTCTTTAATTAGTTTCCCAAAAAACCTTTGTCGCAGCAGCGGCATTCCTTCTATGACTTTCCGCTTCATTTCGCTCTCATATTCAAGCTCGGCCATCGCCCTTTTTGCCGTATCCAGAAGAAGCTGTGTATCGACAGGCTTTAATAAATAATCGAAAACCTTTAATTTCAACGCACGATGTGCAAGCTCAAACTCATCAAAGCTGGTCAGCATAATGATTTTCATATCCGGGAATTTTTCTTTAACAGCCTCCGTCAATTGAAAACCATCCATAAAAGGCATTCGTATATCCGTTAACAGGAGATTAGGCCGCATTTCAGCTATGAGGCTCAACGCTTCTTCCCCATCTCTAGCCGAACCGACGAGTGCAAACCCATTCTGCTCCCAAGGGACTGTACGCGATAATCCTTTTCGAATAATGCTGTCATCATCCACAATTACAACCTTCATCATCATAGCTCCCCCTCGGTGGTTATCCATAATACGGGATTTTTATCATCACGATGATACCGCCACTAAGCCTATTCTCATATAAAAGCCCATAGGATGCTCCATAGTTAAGCTGAAGCCGCTTATTTACATTACTGATGCCAAAGCCTAATACACTCCCGTTATCCTCTTCATCCCTTAAACTTCGATTAATCGCCTGCACTTCTTCTTCCGACATCCCGTTGCCATTATCCTCTACATACAACCGCACCTCTTGATTGGCTAATTCCCCCCAGATGCGTATCAAGCCTTGTCCGCGTTTTTGCTTCATTCCATGATAGATCGCGTTTTCAACTAATGGCTGTAAAGTCAGCTTAACAATATTGCAATTCATAATATCCCGTTCAATGTCGATTTCATAAGTAAAATCTTCTCCATACCGCATCTGCTGGATGTACAGATAATTTCGGATATGCTCGATTTCTTGGGAGATCGGGATAATTTCATTCCCTTTATTAATGCTCATGCGATAAAAGTTAGATAAAGCGGTTACCATTTCACCGGCATCCTTATTTTCTTCCATTTCACAAAGCTGTTTAATCGAAAATAACGTATTATACAGAAAATGCGGTTTGATCTGCGACTGCAGAACAGCCAGCTCCGCTGATCTCTTCTTCTCCTGCTCTTCCTTTACTTCTTTTAACAGATTATTAATTCTTAGCATCATCTCCTGAATCCCTCTGCTCAGTACGCCGATTTCATTAGAAGGGAATGTTTTGTAGCGGATGGACAAATTCCCCTCTTCAATGCGATTCACGGTATAGGTTAATTTAATCAAAGGCTTTGTGATGATATGAGCAACGATATTGGAAAGGACGGCGGCAAATACAATCACCAACAGCATCACAGTAATGATCACCAGTCCGATAGAATTCACTTTGTTAAACAGTTCACTTTCCGGCACGATGGCCGCGATTTTCCATTTATTAAGGCTTAAAGTATCGTACACGATCAGCATTTTTTCGCCAAATTTATTCGTAATATTGATTTGCCCTGAAGGCTCTTTGGCTATCATCAGTTCCTTTTGCAGAACCGTTTTATCGATATCGTAGCGCTCCTCTACATTTTTAAAGCTCATAACCCCGTCATCGCTTACGATACATAAATAACCGTTTGTACTGATCTTGGCATTGTTTAATAAATCGCTGAAAAAGCGGCTTTTCAAACTCATCATGAAAATTCCCTTTGTACGCGACTTATCTTTGCCGAACATGCGATATACACTGATCACCTGAGGTGCAGCCAACTTGATCTCATCATGTATATTAAGCCATTTAATTACCGAGAGGCGTTCGCTTTCTAATTTTTGGCTATAATCTTCCAAAGAAATATCTACGGTTGAAATTAGCGAATTATTTTGTTTGTATTGAGATACTCTTCCTTCATTGTAATAAAACAAAACCGAGTCCAGCATGGAATAACGTTCAAAATAAGAGTCCAATGCTTTGTTCATAAAAATGTAGTCTTCGGGTTCCAGAGCCACTCCCGGGTCATCTGTCTTATTCATAATGGAAATCCATTCGGATTTATTTTCCAGACCTATAAGCTCCGCGATAAAAGCGGTTAATTTATCACTTAGCAAGCTTTTAGTTTGGGCAATCGTGTCATTCAAATTAGTGAAAGCGTTATCTTCAAGCTGCTGTGAAGCCAGCATAAAAGATATCGTACCCGTTACTAGTACAAACACAATAATGATGGGGATAAATAACCAAAGGATCGTTGATTTTAATGAACGAAATACCGGCACAGTGATCCTCCCCCTCTAAATAACAACATTCAGGGAGAGCGAATGACCGCTCACCCCAAATGTGATGAATCCATTCTATTTATTTCTTCATGGCAGCATCGTAATCGGCTTTCGCTTTTTCCATCGAAGTAGCCCAGCCTTTAACGAACTCGTCAACCGTCATTTTGCCTGTAAGCACTCTTTGGAAGTCAGGCTCCAGCTGTTGAGTTGTAATCTTCGTGTAATCCGGCAGATGGGAAGGAAGACTTAATGCAATCGTTTCTTTATCAGCCAACACTTCTGCGCCTTGTTGAATATGCTGCGTGTTTTTCACGTAGTCGCTTTTCAGTGAATCGGTGTTGGTAGGCATTTGACCGATATTTTGATTCCAATACGTTTGGCTTTCTGCATTCATTAAGAAGCTTAAAAATTTCCATGCCTCCTGAGGATGCTTCGAGTTTTTAAACATCACTAATCCATTGGCAACCGGAACTACTACTCTTTTGCCGTTAGCCGCTTTGGGTGGAATGACACCTGCAAACTTGCCATTGCCCAGATTCGTTACGTGATCATTATAAGACCCAAAGTTATGTTGAATGATAGCCGAAGTACCGGTGTCAAACGTTGCATTCATTTCTTTATTGCTGTTAGTAACGTCACTTACAGGAGTATTCTTTTTATATAGAGCTACATACTTATTCAAAAACTCAGTAATTTTCGGATCTCTAACCGTAGCTTTACCATCAGGCGTGAAATATTCACCGATGCCGGAATAGGCATAAATCATAGAGGTCAGCTGATTGATGCTTCCGGCCCCTCCACGAATGCTGAATCCGTAACGGTTATTTTTAATATCGGTCAACTTGTCGACATCCGTGAAGAAATCGTCCCAGGTTGTTGGCGCTTTCAATCCTGCATCCTTCACCCAATCCGTTCGATACCAGAGGATGTCGAGAAACATCGTATGCGGCAAATAATACAGCTTCTTATCCGCAGTTAAGCCTCGATCGAAATCAACTATATTCGAAGCAATTTTGTCTTTATCGCTCCAATCCTTGAAATAAGGATCGAGTTCCTGTACGGCCCCTTTGGCCACAAAATCGGATAACCACACCATATTGATACCTGCTACATCGGGCGTGTCATTGGCTGCAATGGAAACATCATACTTTTGTTTAGCGCCACTTGCCGGGATACCCACATATTCAACTTGGATGTTCGGATTTTTTGCTTGGAACCGCTTAATTAGCTCTTCATAAAAAGGAGTTCGGTTCGGGCCAGGATTCTCATCCCAAAAAGTGATTTTCACATTTTCTGCAGGCTTGGAGGTTTGGGCAGCTGGTGCTGGTGCCGGGGTCCCCGTACTAGTTGCGTCTCCGCCAGTGCCGCACCCCGATAAGGTCAACGAAAAGGCCGAACCCATTACCATTAACATTTTTAGACCCTTTTTGTACATGCTAACATCTCCTTAATAATATTAATATATGCTAAATCCCTTTTCGAATAAAGACCCGAGGAGAGAATTAGTTCCAACATATTAGCCTTTTACAGCTCCTGCGCTTATCCCTTGCACCAAAAACTTTTGAACATAGGCGAACAAGATTGCCGCCGGCAGCAGAGCAATTACGCTTCCCGCAGCCAATGCCCCGTATTGAATGTCATATTCACCCTGCATATAACGAAGTCCAACCGGCAATGTGAAGAGCGCCTTTTTGCTAATCAGCATGAGTGCAAATAAGAATTCATTCCACGATCCGATGAAGGTGTAGACCATTGTCGCCACAATACCTGGCATCAGGATGGGGAAAATAACCAAGAAAACCGATTTCAAACGACTGCATCCATCTACCATTGCCGCCTCTTCAAGCTGCTCAGGAATGTTGGAAATAAAACCGCTCATTAATATAGCATTGAAGGGAAGCTGGAACGTGCTGTTAATAATGACTAATGCCATTAAATTACTGGTTAAATGCAAGGCTCTGAAGATCTCGAACATCGGAATAAGAAGCATGGCTCCTGGGATAAACTGCGTGCATAACAGCAATAGCATGAAAAGCTTCTTGCCTTTGAATTTAAATCGACTGATGGCATAGCCTACCAGGATGGAGCACACAAGCACGATCATTACAGTCAAAGCCGCTACTATTAAGCTGTTGACGAAATACTTGGAGAACCCTACGTTATTCCAGGCGATCAGGAAGTTATTAAAAGTAGCGGGCAACGGCAAGTACTGGATGGGAAGCTTGGTGATGTCGCTCTCTCTCTTAAATGCGGTGACCAGCGCCCAGAATAAGGGGAATAAAGTGAATATCATAGCCAGAAGCATCGGTATATACAATAGCCATGTTCTTTCCATTAACTTAGGAAGAATTGGGGGGGATTTCATGGTTTGCGAGTTTCTCATGCTTACTCTTCCTTTCCATATCCGCTTAATTTCAGGTAAAACACTGCAAACAGCAGCAGTATAATGAAACCAATCACGGTTAGAGCCGAGCCGTAACCAAAGTCCTGTGCGACAATCGCTTGCTTAACAATGTACATCGGGAGTGTTGTCGTTAAATCAATAGGTCCGCCTGTCCCGTTGGTCATTACAAATATTAAATCGACGTTATTGAACTCCCAGACCGCTCGCAGCAATGTCGTTAATATAATGGTCGTTTTCAAAAACGGAAGCGTAATATGGATGAACGATTTCCATCTCCCCGCTCCATCCACTACCGCTGACTCATACAAATCACCAGGGATGGTTTGCAGGCCGGCGAGAAGCGCTATTGTGAAGAACGGTATTCCTCTCCATAACTCTGCGGTTACAATTGCGGGAAATGCCGTATGTACTTCAGAGAGCCACGCAATTTTATGATCGATAAGACCAATCTTCATAAAAATATCGTTGATCGGCCCTATTTGCTCGTTGAATAGTATTTGCCACAAGGTGGAGGTTACAACCCCTGAAATGGCCCAAGGCAATATCGCTGCCGACCTGAATAATCCGCGGAATTTAAACGCTTGATTCAGCATGAGGGCGATTCCCAGCCCGAATATGAGCTGAAGAGCAACCTCGACGAACACCCATTTAGCTGAAACCCACAATGTTGAAATAAACAATTTGTCAGTCGTGAAAATGGCTTTGAAATTGTCGAGTCCTACAAATCCATTCTCATAAGCTTTCGCAGGATTAAACTTCTGCAAGCTGAAATAAAACACATTTCCTACCGGGTAGAACAAAAAGACAATAATCAGGACAATCGCCGGCGCGATCAGGATGTAAGGCAGCCACTGAATGCGCTGCTTCGGTTTTCTAACTATCGCTCGGTTTACAACGGTTGATTGATTTGCACTCACTGGGTTTCCTCCACTTCAAGACTTTTCGGATTTCACTTAATCCGCTTCTATACTTTAATTTTAAGGCAGTTAGGCTTTATAGAGAATCAAATATCATTATCAGAGTGTTTAAGTTCATTAACAGTTGTATGTCCTAAAATGCTTGTTTCTATATGAGAAGCATCCTTCAAATGTCGGGAAGTCACTTTCAAAAAAATAAAGGAGCAGGGACAATTCCCGCTCCTCTATTTATGATTTGGGTCAATCGATGTTCCCTATCCTATATATCATGTTGAAGGTAAATCCTTGTGCCAACAAACCAACTTAGTTCGTCTTGGTAAGGCCAATAAAGTCGAAGGATTGACCACTTGCAGGACCTCCAATTGTGAACCTGAACGTGCGGTTGCCAGAGGTCAAGTTGACGCTTCCGACATTTGTCAAGTACATCCCTTGGAGTGCCGTTGTCCCCACAATCTCATTTACCGAACCTACATTGGCTCCATCGACAGTTAGTTGCATAGCAGCTCTACCCGAATTACTTTTCTTGGAACCAAAAATCACATCATAGGTACCGTTTGCAGGAACATTAATCGTAAACTCGACGTATTGATTGGCTGCAGAAAAGTTCACCTGCAGATGTGTATTACTTACTGCACTGTTGCGGTCATGATTACCAGCTGTATCATCGGCTCCAGTAGACTTAGTATTACTGTTAGACGTAGTGTAGGTACCTGCAGGATCTATATCGAAAAGTACGTCCACTACGTAAACGGTATAATACACGTTTGCCGTTGCATCCTGAGATGTTACCTTCAACAGATCCCCAGTATGAAGAAGGGTATTTCCGGTCTTACTAGCGTAGACTGCATCCGTTACGGAGTAGGCTTGCGTCAACGCGTCTGAAGATTCAATCTCAGCCAAGAGATTAGCTGCGGTAATGCCTGTTTTAGTAATAATGGTCCGATCTGAATTATACACTGTTGTGACATGAGGATGCCCTGCTGCTTTTACCTGGGCATAGGTGCCTGCAGGTGATGCATTAATTGCAATGATATAAGTGGCTGTAGTCGTCCCGTCTGCAGCAGTTACAACTAACTTATCCCCGTTCACAGCGTTAGTTTTAGGTGCACCTCCGGCTGCATTTGTAACCGTATACGTTTGAGTTGTTCCGTCTGTAGATTTCAACTGGCCAGCTATTGTTGTAACTGCAGTAGCGACCCCTGATGTTGCAATTCTTCGGTCTGTGTTATTTACAGCAATGACTGTCGTATTGCCGGCATTCAGCTGTAAATTCGTGGTAGGCAAAGCTATGGAATACTCCTTGCTCGCTACCCCATCGGCTGCCGTAACCTTCAGAATATCACCGGCTGCAAGCACATCCGTCGATAACTTAGGTGTATTCCCCGAATTCGTAACAACGTAATTCTGAATCGACCCATCAGCAGAAGTAATTTGTGCCAACAGATCAGCAACGGTTGTATTTGCTGCGATAACAATGGATACTGCATTCACTACTTTTAAATTAGGATGCGTTGCGTTCAGAACAACATTCGTATTGTTGCTAACGGCCAGTGCCACATGGATCGTATAAGTAACTTGAGCAGCTCCATCCGCAGCCGTTATAACTAATTTATCACCTGTGACAAGCGAACCCGAATTTTTGGCGGCATTACCTGCATCCGTGACAGAGTAGGCTTGTGTCGAGCCGTCGGATGATACGATTTGAGATTTGACATCCGCTACTGTTGAATTGGAAGTTACGTTTACGGTTTTTGCCGCATTATCGACCGCCGTCACGTTGGGATGACTTGATGACAATTGAATATTGGTATTGGTACTCACTGCAACAGTGATGGTATAAGTTGCTTTCGTCGTTGCGTCAGATGCCGTGACAACCAACTTATCCCCGCTAACAAGCACTCCAGTGCTTTTTGCAGCGTTTCCTGAATCTGTTACTGTATAAGCCTGTGTTGAACTGTCTGTAGAACTTACCTGTGCAAGGATTTGCGCTACGGTAGTTCCGCTTACGGTAGTAATTGTATGATTCGTTGTATCGACCGCCGTCACATTCGGATGGCTCGTAGCCAGCTGAATATTCGTGTTCGTTGATGGAGCGGTCACCGTTACCTTAGTAAACTTGATGTAGTCGATAACGATCGAGCCGGCGCTAGTTGCAACAAATCTCACCGGGTAGCTGCCTGCAGCCGGCAAGGTCACCTGACCCAGATCTACCGGAATAAATAAATTGGCTGTCGTATTATTAAAGTTGACAGGTATGCCCCTGGACTCTCCGTTAACATAGGCCTGAACGGTAGCCCTTCCAGTCGCACTGGTCTTATATTGATAAGACACATTATAGGTGCCTGCCGAAGGAACCGGAATACTGAATTCAATCCACTCCCCAATTGGCACAGCATTCGTTTGTAGATAATAAATCCCATTGGTTGAAGAGGATGAAGTTGTAATGCTAGGGATACTTTTTATGACTGAAGTTAGCTGTGATTCGCCTTCCACCAAAATTTCGAGCGGAACAACAATACTATAATTTTTCTTGGTTATCCCATCTTGAGCGGTTACGACAAGAATATCTCCCGTCTCCAGCATTCCCGAATTCTTCACTGCGTTAGACGAATCGGTTACCGAGTAAGTCTGTACCGTCTCATCCGTTGATTCTAGTTGGGTAATGATATCGGCTACTGTAGTTCCCAAAGTTGCCGTAATTGCATTAGTGGCTTTATCCAAATTCGTTAGATTCGGGTGACCAGCTACTTTTAATTGAATCCAAGTATTGTGCGGGTCCTGCACCTTCATATTCGGATAGGTTTGTTTACTTGCCACCGTTACATTATTCAGATCTGCAAGAGAAGTAAGCTCATTGCCCCACGTATTCTTGAAATAAGAAGAATTCTTAAGCGTTATATTACTTGCATTCTTTAGCTGTATAACATTGGGGTTACCTGTCCCGCTGACCATTTTCATATTATCAATGGTAGCGTTCTTTACATCATCCAGAACGATGGCATATCGATCATCGTTTACCTCAAATTTTGTGTTCACATTTGTAAAAGTAAGACCGTCCACATGTCTTGCCCAGAAGCCATAGGATGGCTGCTCCCCAATGTCTCCAATGTTGTATTTACCAACACCTAGCTCCGGAGGACTAATTTCTGAGTCCGCAAAGCTATTTCCGCCCTTTACTAACACGTCAACATTTTCAAAGTGGAGGTTCTCAATATAGCCAATATTCCGTCCATCCGGCAGTGTGGGTCCGCCCTCACCAACCTTGTAGCCTGCAATGATTGGCGTTGCCTTAGTCGTAGGATTGCCGCCGTATGCTTTCCATCTCTTGGACGGGTCGCCATACTGACTTCCTTGATAAACCTCTTCAATATTAACATCCTTAATGAATACATTTCTTACATGTCCGATATTTACATTCGTGCTTAACAGTTCGTCTCTCACCAAGCCATTCTCTGTAAACTTCATTCTTGTAGCTTGGCCGCCGATCACACGTCCCCTGTTTGAAATAGAAATAAAGAAAGGTGCCCGCGTACGTTTCATTTGAGCTTTATGGTGTATTGGACCTGTCTGCCCATAATTCAAATAAATATTTTCGATGTGACCGCCATCATTCGTTGAAATAGAGAATCCTGCTTTATTTCCTGCTAGTACGTAAATATTATCTACATAAGCATTTTTAATATCGTCTACAGTTTCGCTGCCAATTTGGAATAGATTGCAATTCGTGTCTCCGATAATATTACGAACGTAGAAATCGGTCGCAGGTCTTGTAAAGCCTAGTGAGGAGTCACTGCCTGGTTTTACAATATCATCGGATGTACCTTTGGCATAAATATTTTTAGCTGTAACATAGCTGCTTTGCATATAGTCAAAAACATCTCTGGCGCCGCCGCCACTACCTTTATCATAATAAAAGTCATGCGTGTTGATATAATCCGTACCGGTTGCAAGCATTGCAAAATGCCCTGCTCTATCCACTCTTAGCATATTGCTGATGTCTGTTTGCTTAACTTCATTCGTACCGTCCGGGTTAATGCTTTTGATATAATAAGGCTCGTCAGTCGTAGGTGAATTTGTCTCTTCGTACCACAGGTCTAGCCCATTGTCCAAACCGCCAAATTCAAAATTTGTACACAGCTTTACCGTAACCATCTTGTCTGTACGACTGTCCGGATTATTATCCATGACTCCATCGCTGGTCTGCAGATTCCCGTTTCCTGTGATTTTACCATTTCCAATAATCTTGATATTATCTAATCTTTCCCCAAAAAACATACTGTTTCTAAAGTAATGATGACCTACGTCTTGCTTCGTCAAGTAGTTTTCAGGATCCTTGTATGGACCTGTTGACGTTGCGGATGTGCCAGAGCGGTATCCTTTATCTGAGAAATACGTTGTCTCCGGAGCATCACCGCCTTTTAAAGCGGATATTGTAGCATCCTTGTTAACATAAAGGTATACATTGCTTTGAAGATGAACGGTTCTCACATTGAAAGTACCGCCTTCAAATAGCAGCGTACCACCGCCTAATGAATTCAGGTATATAATGGCGTCATTAATGGCTTGTGTTTCATCAGCTTTACCATCACCCTTGGCACCCATCAGCTTGGCATTGAATTTGCCTGTATAAAATTTTGCAAGGTTAGAGTCTCCATTATTCTCGCCGCCAGCAACAGCAAGCTTAAAGTAATACTCTGTATTCGGAGTAAGGTTTGCAACCTCCACGACTTCACTTTGAGCACTAACTGCAGCATTGCTTTCTGTCCATGTTACTCCCTTATCCGTTGACTGCATCAGCTTAATGGAAGCCGCATTTTTAGCTGCACTCCAGTTGAACTTTGCCTTTGTGTAAGTGTCGCTGCTTTCCTTATAGGTGAGGCTCTTATCCAATATTCTATTGAAATTGCTGACTGTATTTACTGCGCTTAAATTTACTCCGCCCCACGGACTTGTTAACACTTCCGGCTCAGCTGTCTTGTAAGAAGCTTCAAATCCATAGCTGCCAGCAGCTACTTTCACACCTTCGAAAGTAATTTGAAGATCTGCTCCATTGGCCGGTCTTAGATCAAGTCCCTTAAATGTAATGAGCTGGCTTCCATCAGCATTGTTATCAATACTAACTGTACCAACCTGCTGGAATCGGTATCCTGCCCCCACTCTGCCAATAGATTGTGTGGCAAGTCCTGAAAGCTTCACCTTACCTCTGCCAATTACGTTTACCGTTGTGTTGTCCATAGTAGCATTGATACCCTTTGGAACCTTAAGTGCAACCTCTACTGCCGGACTTCTCATTCCTGCAAAGAAATTCAAAACAACGTCAGATTGCGTATTTGCAGTTATAACGCTATTGATTAGCTGCATCTGCCCCCTTAACGCGCCTTGTATGACATTTACCGTATAATCTCGAGAAGCTTGCCCTGCACTTACAGTTAAAATGTCACCCTGTGCTATGGGATCAGACATTTTTTTAGCCCCACCTGCACCCTTGACTACATAGGTCTGAGGATTAGAAGTCTTAGAAGTGATTTGATTAAGCAATTCCTCCACTGATTTTACAGTCATTGTGGTAAGGCCTGCACCCTCAGCTGTATCAACTGTATAAATATAGGTGCTCCCTGATGTAATGTTAATTACATCTCCTGAAATATCACTAACATAGTTATATCCTAATTCTTTCAATTGGATATCCGTATCACCTGTGACCACGCTGCTCTTTGCTGGCACTACTACCGCAATGCTTGCTGTGCTCGCTTTGGAACTATCGGAGGTTCTCGTTACCTCCAATACGAGATTCACTGTTGTTGCTGCAGTTGGAGGAACAATCGTTCCATTAAGTGCAATAACGCCTGTGTTGCTTGAAGTCTTGATCGCTACAGTAAAACCTGGTGGTACGACTGGCAGCGTTAATGCAGTTGCGTCCTTCGCTGGTGCTACGATCGTCGTAATTGCCCCGGCAACCTCTGCTGCTGTTTGTTGTACTACGCTTTTCGCTGGCACTACTACCGCAATGCTTGCCGTGCTCGCTTTGGAACTATCGGAGGTTCTCGTTACCTCCAATACGAGATTCACTGTTGTTGCTGCTGTTGGAGGAACAATCGTTCCATTAAGTGCAATTACGCCTGTGTTGCTTGAAGTCTTGATCGCTACAGTAAAACCTGCCGGTACTGTCGGCAGCGTTAACGCAGCAGTGTCCTTTGCAGGTGCTGCAATCGTAGTAATTGCCCCGGCAACCTCATCTGCTGTTTGTTGTACTACGCTTTTCGCTGGCACTACTACCGCAATGCTTGTAGTGTTCGCTTTGGAATTATGGGAGATTCTCGTTACTTCTAATACGAGATTCACGGTTATATCTGCAGCTTGAGGAGCAACGGTCCCATCAAGAGCAATTACGCTTGTATCACTTGAAGTCTTGATCGCTACGGCAAAGCCTGGCGGCACGTTTGGCAGCTTTAACGCAGCAGCATCCTTCGCGGGTGCTGCAATCGTAGTAATTGCCTTCGCGACTTCTTCTGCCGTTTGTTGAACTACGCTTTTTGCAGGCACTACTACCGCAATGCTTGCCGTGCTCGCTTTAGTACTATCGGATACTCTTGTTACTTCCAATACAAGATTTACTGTTGTATCTGCAGCTTGAGGAGCAACGGTCCCATCAAGAGCAATTACGCTTGCATCACTTGAAGTCTTAATCGCTACGGCAAAGCCTCCCGGTACCGTAGGCAGTGTTAACGCAATAACATCCTTCGCAGGTGCCGCAATCGCCGTAATTGTTCCTGCAACTTCTTCTGCCGTCTTGCTTATGGCAGTTGGATTGCTCGAGCTCCTTCTGGAAGAGCCTCCTGTCGGCGTTGGTGCTGCGGCAACACTCGATTTAACCCCATCTGCTACGGCAACTTTTGCCGGATTTGTTTCTATCTTGACACCATCCACATTTATTGTAGCGGTTTCAATTTTGCCTGTTCCTTTGACTTCGATTGGGGCATCTATTTTGAAGTTCGTAACAGCCGAGTCTGAAGCCATTTGCACGGATGTGCCCTCAGCCGATTTTTGTATATCGACATTGCCCACTGTACCACCCGAAAGATCAATCGTCGCCTTCGATTGGACATTGAGCTGGCTCACATTCCCGTTCAATACTTTCACATTTGAGCCAACCGCGTTCTCCTTCACATCAATTTTACCAACGGAGCCATCTATAACTTGGACCGTAACGCCGGGAACTTCAACTGAAACATCGGCAAAATTACCATCCAGCTTAATTTCTTGATTCGCGGAAATAGTCCCAATAACTTGGACATCCCCGAAGCCTTTGCCGGTTTTATTTTCTGTCTCCAATTTGGCACCGGAGTTCAGCTGTACATGGGGTATATCAGATGATCCTTGCATAACGATACGAACTTTACCATCATTTTTAATAACGAGCAGCGTTCCTGCCAACGAAGAATTATTAATAACAATACTATGCTCGCCTCCGCCTCGAACAACGGTACGGCCTTTTACTGTGACATTATCCATGGAAACGTTGCCATCTCCAACGCCAGGAGTAATAAACAAATCACCTGAAATCGTCATGTTTTTCAGGTTAACGTCTTTTGTATTGATCACCAGATTGGAGTTCACATTTCCAGTGTAGGTACTTGCTGTATGTTTCAATTCACCAACAACGCTGTCAATCATTTTCACAAATTCGGCTCTCGTGATATTGGCCAATGGATCAAAAGAGCCATCCTCGCGACCTGAAACATATCCGCCTTCAAGCAATGCATTGACATTGTCCTTGCTCCAGCTTGCGATTTTGCTTGTATCGGTAAACCGGTCTGACGCTTTTTTGTCCTGAGCTTTTAAATCGAATGCCCTGGAGAGGATCACCGCAGCTTCCTGCCGACTGATTTGTGCTTCCGGCTTGAAATTCCCCTTATCATCTCCAAATACGATACCTGCAGCTACTGCTCTGGATATGTCCTTGGCATACCAGGCATTGGAGGATACATCGGGAAAGCTCTGGGTCCCCTCGGTTGGATAAGCCAGAACTCTGTTCACCAGGGAGACAAATTCCGATCTGGAAATGGGTACGTTAGGCTTGAAGGTACCGTCTTCATAGCCATTGATAATTCCTTTTTGAGACCAATTGCCGATCTCCTTGGACGCCCAATGATTGGATATGTCTGAGAATGTTACCTTTACTGTTGAGTCAGTTAAGGCCGCTATTGTCTTTGTTGTCTCGGCATTTGCCGCTAATCCTGTCGTTGCCATCGAGAATACCATCGATAACACTAGGAACGAAGCAACCGTTTTCCTCGTCTTGCGTAGCATGTCTAATCCCCCTTTTATCAGTAATAGTTCTATTATAAGGATTTGCAGGTTCATTTGGCGTATAATATTTTAATATGATTGTTTAATTTCATATTTATTTATATAGATAATGGCAGCGTTTATGCGATCGGAAGGCTAATTTTAAAAGAAGGCGCCCCTTAGGGAGGCACCTTCTCACAATGGACTTAGTTCAGTTTTATAAAAAAGTATGCCTGACTCATTAAAAAAATAATTTGATTACCCTATACGCTTATTTCAAAATTCTTTTCAGAATTGCCGCGGCTTCCGCACGGGATGAAACGCCTTTGGGAACGAATTGACCCGGTACACGCCCATTGACGAATTGAAGCGACGCAGCTGCTCTCACAGCGGATTTGGCCCAATCGGCAATTTCCGAATCATCGTCAAACGAAGTGACAGGGGCTCCTGCCAGCTGTTGGCCCTTGATTGATTCGTAAGCACGCATAATCATCGCTACCATTTCCTCACGTGTAATTTGAGCATTGGGCGCGAAGGTATTCTCGCTCTTACCTGCAACAATGCCTGATTTAACCGCAATAGCAATGGGTTCTGCATACCATTCGCTAGAAGCTACATCTGTAAACTTTAGCTCTCCGCGTGTGGTCAGTTTCAACGCTCTCACTAACATCGCCGTAAATTCAGCGCGAGTGACCGTACGCTCCGGCTCGAAGCTTGCCACTGAGCTGTCGAGAATATGCTTCGACGTTAACTCTTGTATAATGCTAAATGCCCAGTGGTTGGAAGGTACATCAGCAAAGCTCTTTTTAAATTCAAGAACGGCATATTTACTGAAATGATGAATTTCGGCGACCAGTTCTCCGTTCACAACTTCTCCGCCGACATATTCAATCTTGCCGTTGTCCGCAATATAGTAGATCCCCGCCAAATTCGTGTTGAGTAAAGGGTCGACTTTTAAACGAATCGTCATGGGCTGATTAAATTGGGTTAAGTTCGTTGCTATACCATCTTTGGTCACATAGGATATGCCCAAATTGTATACTTCCCCGGAAAGTTTGAGCTCCGCTGGGCTGACATTCAGTGCTTGACCCATGATGGTTCGTGCATCGGCTTCTGATAACGGACTAACCTTCAATACGATGCTGCCATCGGTTCGATTGGCTTCAGATACTAGACTTGTAAGCTGTTGGATCAGCTCAGTCGGTATGTTCAAGCTTACCTTATCCTTTAGAACCACCAAGGGATTGGTTCCCATCCAATCAGCTATCTTGGCTGGAAGCACGATTTCTTTGGCAGCAAAAGGAACCGTTATGGATACTTTACCATCCGAAATCGATTGCTTCAGCTCTTCGTCCTTGATTACTCGCTGTTCATCATTATTAGCGGCAGGAGTGGTAATAGTGCCTGGCAAACTAGCACTGCTGCCCTTACTGCTACGATGCTGCACATTAGGTTGACTTTCCACGGTCTTAGCAGTGACAGTCACAGCAATGCTTGCAGTGCTCGCTTTGGAACTATCGGATATTCTCGTTACTTCCAATACCAGATTCACTGTTGCATCTGCAGCTGGATGAACAATCGTTCCATCAAGTGCAATAATGCCCGTATCGCTGGATGTCTTGATAGCTACAGCAAAGCCTTCGGGCACCGTCGGCAGTGTTAACACAGTAACATCTTTAGCGGGTGCTGCAATCTCGGTAATTGTCGCTGCAACTCCTGCTGCTGTCTGTTGGACAACGCTTTTAGCAGGTACTACTACCGCAATCCCTGCAGTGCTCGCTTTGGAACCATCGGACGTTCTTGTTACTTCCAACACCAGATTCACTGTTGTTTGTACGGTTGGAGGAACAATCGTCCCATTCGGTGCAATAACGCTTGTGTTGCTTGAAGTTTTGATTGCTATCGTAAAGCCTGCCGGTACGCTTGGCAGCATTAACACACCAGCATCCTTCACCGGTGCTGTAATCGAAGTAATTCCAGCTGCAATCGATGCTGCCGTCTGCTCGACTACGCTTTTCGCCGGTACTATCACTTCGATGATGTCGGTAGCTGCCGACTCTCCGTCGGAAGTTCGAGTTACCTCAAACACCAGCGATACGGCAGTATCCGCAGCAGGCGGGTAAATCGTACCATTGGCATCTATGACGGATGGGTCATACGTTTGTTGAATTGCGATCGTATATCCTTTTGGTACTACTGGCATAACCAAATGTGTGGCATCTTTTGCAGGTGCAGGAATCGATGTAATTGCATCGGCTATTATCTGTGGGTCCGCTTCCATTACCGTGACGTTGGCTACTGCCGGAATCATTGTGCTATAGACGGCTCCCTGTACGGTAAAGCTTCCTACTGATGCATACTGGCTTGGGGCGATACTATCCCATTTTACATGAACCTCTTTAGTAGTGCTGTCGTTGTATACCGCGGTTACGACTGAAGGCAATTTGGGAGCAACTGTGGGTATTGTGGTTACATTGACCGGTTGAATTTCCGTAATGGTTTGTTCAGCAATTAATTTAATGTAGTCAATAACAAATTCATTGGTTTTCGTCATTGCCGGGTTTTTGCCTACGATCTCAAATTTAAAAGTATGATTTCCGGAAGTAAAGGTATGTTTGCCAAGACTAGTGGAAAGATAGCCTGCATTAGCGGTAGCCACATATTGATCGACTGGAGCGCCAAGTGCCACTCCATCCACATAGGTCTGGAAGATTCCTCTGGCATCATTTCTCTTATATCCAAAAACGACCTCGTACGTACCGGCTGCTGGAACATTTCCAGTAAATTCAACATATTGATCCTTGAGCGCCGTAAAAGTGATCTGTAAATTCTCGCCCCCGCTTGCAGCGGTTTCCTTATTGGTCTTCTTTGCTAAATTGGAAGGATTTAATAATGTAAAATCTTTCTCCTCAAACAGGATAAATGAACCTGAATCTTGACTTGTGCCCGGTACGATTACCGAAATGGTGCCGGTATCCTTGGTAACGCCGTCAGCTGTCCGCGTTACCTCCAGCACCAAATTCACTGTAGTATTGGCAGAAGGAGGGGTGATCGTTCCGGCTGTAGAAATGACATTCGTATGATCCGAGCTCTTGATTCTTATCGTGTATCCGGATGGCACTGACGGCAGCGTTATACTCGTTGCGCCTTTGGCAGGAGCCGTCAAGCTTGTAATGCCCGATGCGATGCTCTGAATTGGATCCGAATTAGAAGCCATAAATCTCGCTTGCGCTTCATAGCCTTGCCCGTTTCCACTAATAATTTTTGCTCGCAATGTCGTGGATTGGTTGAGTGATAAGCTCCCCGTATATAAGGAAGAGCTGGCATTCGGCTCGCTTCCATCTGTCGTATAACGTATTTCCGCCTGCGGATCAACAGCGTTCAAAGTAACTTGCTGTGAACCAAAAAATACCGAACTATACGGTGTCATCGACAGTTTCGATATTTTAAGGAGTCTGACCCCATGGGGTTCAATGCTTTCACTGTATGAAGTCCTGGTTCCGATGATGGAATGAGACCACATATCACTAACCAGATAATTGCCGCTAAGCCCCAAATCGTTGGCGAAATCGACGGATCTCGTTTGTGCGGTATCCTCCCTGTTAAATAAAGCGACGACCCACGTACCGTCTGGTAGTTGACCTTTCCATATTTGGCTTAATGGACTCTTCACATCTCTGGATAACGGTTTGCCTACAAAACCCCGTTTATTCATATCAATAATTTCTAAATTTTTGTAATAGGCATCATTACTAGCCATATTTTGATAGTTATCACCTATAAAAATGCTACTTCCAGCCATTGCTAACAAACTTATTCTTGTTTTCTTTTCTGCATCCGTACCACCAGAGCTCATTACGCTAAAGTCGCCATCCAGAACAACCTTGCCCGGGCCCGATAAATCGGATAAATAAACGAGACCGTCGAATAGATTATAAGCCGGCGGCCATGTATCAGCTCTAGTCGTGCCTCTATTACGAAGGCTTGTGTGATACCACACCCCTGGCTGGGTAGTATCTGTCCTCCAGTCTTCACTGGCTCTCAATAAATCGGCTGTTACTACTTCATCAGCTGCATGATTTACGTTATTAGTGTTGGCATAATATAAAATAATATCGTTGCCCGCGGCTTCCCTCATCCAATCATATAATTGTTTCACAGCCGCATGTCCGTATGCATTTTCGTAATACCTTAAGAAGTCGATTTTAAGCAAATCTACCCCTATGCTAATGTAAAATTTGATCATTCCCTGTACGTATTCCTTCGAGCCTGGTGTGTCGGGATCGATCATATATCTCGTTTGATGCATATATTTCGGATCATCCCGGATAATGCTTTTAAGAGGAATATTGGTGCCTACAACCTTCAAATTAGCGGGGTCATTGGCAATGTCCTGATGAAGCCATGAAGGATTATAATAGATCCCAAGCTTCAAGCCTTTGGAATGCACATAATCAGCCCAATATTTCCAATCATTCATCCAATCATTCTTATAATGAGTAATATACCCGTTTGCGTTATGCTTCGTAGCATCGCCAACCCAACCATCGACATTTATATATTCATATCCGTAATCCAGGAAATTGGCTGCAAGCCAATCAGCATTTGATTTCATGCGCGCTTCGGTAAAGCTTGAACCGTACGGTGTGGCATGCCACCCCAATATGCCAGAACCTTTTTGAGTAAACACCGTATCCGTTGCATACACATATGCAGGGGAAATTGCGCCGCTTAAGACCATAGTTATAGAAATGATTGATAGACATAACATTCTAAAATATTCATTTAGCACTTTAACTCTCATATACTGGCTCCTTTTCTAGTAAAGTGAATTCTTCCGTCGGTCATAATCTCACTGTCTGCCTGCTCATCACTTCCTATCCGCTTTAAACTCCTGTAAACCCTTTCATTATAAGTAGAAACGGGACGGTATAGAGTTTAATATCTTTATAAGATTGTTAAAAATTATTACCTATGGCGCGTTTTTCAAGGCTACGTTCGCCTTCCCTTCGATTTTTCTGCCATTGACCGAATCCGCTTCAATTCCCTCATTATCCCGATGTCTCCACGGCCGAACCATTCATGCAAACGGTTATACTCACGATACAATTGATCATATACCGCAGTATGCTCCGGAATCGGTCTGTACGATTCTTTATTTGAGCAGGCCATGCGCATGGCTGCCTCCCTGATACTCCCGCAGCCTCCCCGCTCGACAGCCGCCGCCGCGCCTAACATCGCTGAGCCAAGAGCCGACGTTTGTGCTGATCCGGCTATTTGAATCTCACGGCCGGTTACATCTGCATAAATCTGCATCAACAGACGGTTGCGCTGCGGCAATCCCCCGCAAGCGATCAATTCTCGGACCTCTATACCGGCAGCTTCGTAAGTTTCAATAATTTTACGGGTACCGAATGCCGTTGCTTCCAGTAAACACCGGTATATATCCTCCGGTTTTGTCCCCAATGTCATCCCGACAATGGTTCCGCTCAGGTCGGCATCCACGAGTACGGATCGGTTGCCGTTCCACCAATCCAACGCCAGTAAACCATGCTCCCCCGGTCTTAATCGGGCTGCCCCCTTTTCTAACCATGCATGTAGACTCACCCCTTCAGCAGCCGCTGCTCTTTCCACATAGCCAGGCACTCCGCTCGCTATAAACCAGCCGAATAGATCCCCAACCGCTGGCTGCCCTGCTTCATATGCATATAAGCCCGGAACGACACCATCCTCTACAACACCACAGATTCCTTCTACAGGAATTTCCTTATCACTAAGCAGGATATGGCATAGCGATGTGCCCATAGACATCACCATTTGTCCTGCATGAATAGCTCCTGCACCCAAAGCCCCCGCGTGGGCATCAATCATTCCGACGGCCACTGCCGTTCCGGGGCATAATCCGGTCAGGGCTGCCGCTTCTTCTGTCAATCCGCCTGCCTTAATTCCGGGAGCAGCGATCTTGCCCTGCAGCTTGGTTTCAACCATTTGTTCAAGCCTCGGGTCCAACGCTCGATAGAAGGTTGAGGACGGGTAACCGTCTTCTTTATGCCAAAAGGATTTATAACCGGCCGCGCAGCTGCTTCGTACCAGATTGCCTGTCAGTTGATGGACAATCCAATCCGATGCTTCCACGAGCCGGTGCATCTGATCATAAATCGACGGCGCTTCATTCAAGATCTGCCAACCTTTGGCAACCATCCACCCGGAGGAGGCCTTGCCCCCATACCGGCTTAAGAAAGCTTCTCCAAGACGTACCGCCGTCTCATTAATCCGGTTCGCTTCATCCTGTGCCGAATGATGCTTCCACAGCTTGACATAGGCATGCGGCTCATCCCGTAATGATTCTTTATAGCATAAAGGAATGCATCTCTCGTCAACCGGCAGAACAGTGCAGGATGTAAAATCTATGCCGATACCTACGACTTGCTCAGGCTCAATACCTGAGCCGCGCAGCACCTCGGGCACCGACTTTCTCAAAACCTCTATATAATCGTCAGGATGCTGCAGAGCCCAACCCGGTTCCAACTGCTTATTTGAATTCGGCAATCGTTTGTCGATAACGCCGTTAGGGTATCGGGTCACATGCACAGCCAGTTCTTCCCCGTTGTCCATATCAACAAGGAGTACTCTTCCCGACTCTGTTCCGTAATCGACTCCTAGTGTATATTGCTTCCTCATTCGGTTCCCCCTACCTCCCAAGAAATTGAAAAGAAAAGCCTGCAAACATCCGTTCCTTCGTCGGGAACTTTGTTTACAGGCCTCCATCAGTACTAACCTGATTAACTTACATCACTCTGATTGCTACAACTTCAGCAAACCGCGTTCCATTCGTGTTCTCAATAACGAGTCTCAGCCTAGCTGTCTCCATGCCTTCGCCAAGATGATGAATTCTTTTTCTGCTGCGGTTATCGGTTTCCTGTACAGCCACTTTCCATTCCCCGTCCACATACGTCTCAATCCGGTAGTTTCTAACCAGCTCCGGAATAACATCGAAAGGAGTACGTTTATAATGCAGATTAACGAGATCTTCATTTACATCATCGTTGAATATGATTTGAACCTCAGAAATTTTCTCCGGCGCGGTCCATTGCAGCTCCACCCATTCCTCGAGGTCATCCTTCATGGGGGCGGACAACCACATGTTCGGTCCGCCGTAAGGCCGCAGATAGCCATCAATAATATGGCTTGGCTCGAAGGCATTCGTATCATCGGCCACTCTGAAGCAAAACGGCTTCCGCACCAACCGCTTCATGCTCCACTTGACTACAAGCTGATCATTATTTAGCGCTGTTAATAAACTCGAAATATTCGCTTTGTCTTCCTTAATGAAAGCAAGTGTTCCTGTCCGTGGTTCATCCGAATGGTAAAGTGCAATCTGTTGATTTTCCCTCACAATAACGAATGCATTTTGCGGCTTTTCCGGAGACCATGGGAGGTGGAATCTCACCCATTGCTTGTTTCCTTTGGCTACAGCGACGGTATCCTTAATCTGTAATGAATGTGGGATGTAATTTTCCGCTTTTCCTGTTGTCCATACTTCGACTTCCACCTGTGTATCCTGGTTCACATCAAGCAAGATCTCAATATGCTCCAGCTTAGGATCAACCGGAACCAAGAAGGCGGCATCATTGTTTAATTCAAACCGTTCTGCAGGAGATTCTATCTCCAGCTTGGATAAATAACTCGATGCTGTGACCGTCGCCCGGGAAGCCAAATCGGCAGGATCGTCGTGCTTTAATCCGATAATGGCAGCATCCTTCCATAGCAGCGTTTGCTGCAATTCTTTGATATGACTGCGATACAGCTCTCGTGGGGTTATGCCTTTCTCAACACATAGAGCTGCTCCCGCTCCCGCAGCCTCCCCCATCACAGAGCAGGTTGCCATAACCCGCGTTGCGCCAAAAGCAACATGCGTCGCACTAATATTGCGCCCAGCGAACAGCAGGTTATTAACATTAGCCGAGTAAAGGCTTCGAAATGGAATTTGAAAAGTGCCATCCACGCAGAATAGCTTCGAGACATATTCGCTGGCATACATTCCTTCCGGAGGATGAAGGTCAATCGACCAGCCGCCGAAGGCAATGCTATCCTCAAATTGCGTTTGGTTTTCCAAATCGTTCTGGGTTAATATATAATCGCCTATAAAACGTCTATATTCCCGTTTTCCCGGAACGCTTCCGACCCATTCCAGCGTCATATTGTCTGCGTCGAATTTACCCGAGTTTTTAATATAGTCCCATATCCCATAAATAACGGACCACAGCTCGTCCCGAATACGCTCATTATCATACAGGGTATCAATCTCTGCTTCTCCACCCCATTCAATCCACCAGTAATGGCAGCCGGAATCACCGCTTTTAAACACACGCTTCATCGGAATTGCGGTTTGTGTAATATCCTTCGCAAAGCTTGGAGCGATATATTTAACCGGATGTCCCGCATCCTTGGTGTAAAAGAACATCGTACTCCCTAATGTAATTAGGTCAGCCGCTTCCGGAGCCCATTTTTCGTTAAACTCATGCTGCGCTTCTCTGCCTATTCTATATTTGGCTCCCCCTAAAAATCCGACCAGCCCATCGCCCGAGCAGTCAAGGAATATAGGGCTTTCGAAGCGGATTTTCCGTTCCGATCCCATCATCCACCCGGTAACCGATTGAATAGTTCGATTCGTTTCATCCCCTGTTGCTTCAACTTCATGGATGTTGGTATTGAGAAAAAGTTGAATATTAGGCTCCTTAAGTACTGTTTCCAGCACGACCAAATCCCAGTAATACGGATTTCCATCCTGATTTAAATATTGATTCTCGACCAGCATTTCACCAATAATTCCCGTTTCCCTGGCATAACGGTTTACACCAAGGCCGGTTGCCCCCAGCACCCATACGCGGATTTCACTGCTGGAATTGCCCCCCAAGACGGAGCGATTCTGTACCAGGGCTACCTTCTTCCCCAATCTCGCCGCAGATACAGCCGCAGACACCCCGGCCAAACCGCCTCCGATTACCGTGATATCCGATTGAACCGTTTCATGTCTCATTTGCACTCTCTCCTTTGAATTATCTTTTTTTATCCCTTTACCGCTGAACCTGCAATGCCTTGAATAATAAATTTCTGACCAATAAGAAACAGGATGACCATAGGTATAATTCCGGCTGAGCATGCAGCCATCATTCCCGTATAATCAATGTGATCCGCATCAACAAAATTTTGAAGCCCGAGAGGAATTGTAAACAAACTTTTATCAATCAAAAATACTAAAGCGCGTTCATAATCATTCCAATGCCATGAAAAATCGAGTACTGCGAAAGTGGCTAAAGCCGGCTTGGCAAGAGGGAGCATCATTTGAAAAAAAATACGAAAATGCCCGGCGCCGTCAATCATCGCTGAATCCGATATTTCATTAGGGATGGATAGAAAAAACTGCCTGAGCATAAATACACCAAATATCGTAAACAATCCCGGTAAAATGAGCGACCAGTGTGTATTATAAATGCCCATCCAATTAAACATGATAAATTGCGGAACAAATAAGATCTGAGGCGGTATCATCATCATCGATAGTGAAAAAAGAAACAGTATGCCTCTGCCCGGAAACTCGATTTTAGCAAACGCGTAAGCAGCCAATGCTGCCAAGAACACAGCTCCGCCTGCGCTGATCACAGACACTTTGATCGAATTGAAATAATAGGGCATGAAGCTGGCCTTTCCCGACCAAATTTGTTCATGATGATCAAAAACAATACGGGACGGAATCCATTGATTGGGATAACGAAACACATCCTGAGAGGGGCTGAATGAAGTGCTGACCATCCACAAAAACGGGGCTATCATAACTCCTCCCAGAGCCAAGAACAAAATAGTCATAAAAACCTTTGTAAATTCTAATTGATTGATAGGTTTCTGTTCCATCCTATCCCCTCTCTTAATAATGAACCCATTTTTTCTGCCCATACCATTGGAGCAGGGAAATCAACAAGATGAAAGCCAGCAGCACTAAGGAAATCGTCGAAGCATAACCCATCTCATAGTAGCGGAACGCTGTTTTGTATACGAATAAAGACAAGATGTGCGTGCTTGTGCCGGGTCCGCCATGTGTAATCGATTCCACTATGCCAAATGATTTTATTGTTACGACAAAGCCGGTAATTAGAAGAAAAAATGTAGTCGGACTAACCAACGGAAATATAATATGGATGATCGATTGCCAGCGTTTGGCGCCGTCCATCTTGGCTGCCTCCAGCAGCTCCTTGGGAATTTCTTGAAGTGCAGCCATATAAATGATCATATTGTAGCCTACCATGAGCCAAATCCATATCAAGTCAAAAGCGTACATAGGCGAGGTTGTGGTTGAAAACCATCCAGGCGGATTTGCAATACCTGCCGAACGCAAAATATGATTAATAGGGCCGTTTTTGGCATCAAACAATAGCATCCATACAAAAGCAACCGCAACTCCGTTTGTTATATAAGGAAGAAAATACATCGCCCGAAGCCAATTTTTAAAATAAACTTGATTATTCAGCACTAGCGCAACTGCAAATGCCAGAAGCACAGAAACGGGAACGGATAACAAAAAGATAACTGTATTTTTCAGCGCTATATAAAAAACGTCGTCTTGAAACAAGCGGCTAAAGTTGCTGAACCCGACAAAGTCAGCCGTCTTCTGGGTAAATTTCCAATTCGTAAAAGAAATGATCAACGAAAACAAAGCAGGAATAAAGAAAAATACGAAAATGCCGATTATATTGGGGGCTACAAACAGATAGCCTGTAAGCTGTTGCTTTCTTACCCAACCCATAGTCACTGTCCTCCGGTTTTTGAAAAGAGTTACCCGCTTATTACTTTTTAGTTTGCTTAAGAAAATCATTATGACGTTTGACCAAATTAACAAACATCTGATCCAAGCTCTGATTGTTAGTAAAATATAGCTGGTATTGCTCTTTACGAGCATCGATCATTTGCTGTGCAAGCTTGCTTTGGAAGGTTTTGAAGTCTTTGCTGAACAGCACCTTTTTCATCGATTCGACATCATACTTATCCTCTACACCCTGTAACAGCACTTTGAAGGCTTCATCGCTATTGACTGCTTTGGATGAGGGAATCCGTCCTCCTTGCGTAAGGGGCAGCATGCCTCCATCTGCATACCATTTCAAAAACTTCCATGCCGCATCAATATTTTTCGATTGGGGGTTAATAGCAATAGCATCGCCCAAGCCTCCAAATACCCGATAATTTTCTTGATCCTTTGTTACTTTAGGAATAGGGGCAATCGCGATTTTGAAATCTCTGGGATAATCCTTTAAATTGTTGGCGAATCGAAAAATCCATTCTCCGGCGTAATACATTCCGGCATTGCCCTTGAGGAACTCTGTTTCAACCGGCATTTTTTTCGAAAGTTGCTCTGCGTACAAAGGTATACTTTTGTCGTCGTACATCATCGCATGCATATTTTCTAATATTTTCTTGGTCAGACGATTATCCATGTTGGAGCTGCCGTCAGGCTTTACCACACCCTCGACTGCCATTGGTGAATCTAGAACAAAATCCCATGTCACCATGTCTTGAAGCATTCCCCATTGCTTCTGCTCTGAGAGCTTTTTGGCATACATTCTCATATCGTCCCATGTCCAGTTATAAGGCACCGCAAGTCCCGCTTTATCCAGCGCATCTTTATTTAACCAGATAAAATGAAGATCCCGTTTCGTCGGCATCGCATAATACTTATTATCAACTTTCCAGTCCGATGCTTCCGGTCCCATCATTTCGTCAATATTGTAATCCTTGAATTGCCCGAGATCCAAAGCAACCTGCGCCTTTACCCTAGTCTCAAATCTGGGGAAATTATGAGTAGCGTAGATATCCACGCCCTGTCCGGTTAAGAGCGCTGTATCCAATTTAATATTCCCGGAGTCATCATTCACATATCTTACATACTCCACTTGGATATTAGGATTTTGCTTGTTCCAATTATCAACAGCTAGCTGCGGCCCCGCTTCCGCAGGAACCCCACTCCAGAAAGTAAGCTTTATCGGTTTGGCATCTGCTCCAGTCTGAGGCTCTTTAGAGGCCGTACCTTTGGAACATGCTATTAAGCTGCTTGACAACAATAGTAAGCATAGAGTAAAAGGAACTATCTTTTTCCCCTTCATAATCAGGTATCCTCTCATTTTATATTTCTGGTCGAACTAATTTGCTTGCAATCATTTACCAATTAAATTCCAGAAGAATCTTTTTCCAATCGCGGTGGGCTGCCGCCTGTTTCATCGATGTTGTGAAGTCTTCTGAGCAATTTATTGGAACCGCTTGTTCCGGCAGCAATTTTCTAAGCGTATCCTGACAAGTTGGGTTACTCATAACCCGCAATACGTGCTGGAAGTCAGCCGAAGAGCTTCTGCTGCTTCCGATGATGGTAATCCCCTTTTCTAATAGATCTCTCGTATTAATCGGAACTCTCTCTTCGGTCACTCCCATCAGAATCAAATGCCCCTTCGGACTAAGAATGCCTATGGCTTGATTAATTGCACTTTCAGAGAACCGGCCTCCCGTACATTCAACAACAATGTCGAACAGCTCTAAGGAAGTGAATTCGCACTCTTGAACCAAAGCCCTGCTTGCAAAGTCGAACTGAGCGAGCTTCTCGGGAACAGCTCCGAATACTTGAAGCCGGTCTTGACTGACTCCGAAGCAGTGATGAAGCATGGCAGCTGTAAGATACCCGACGGGTCCGTCTCCAAATACAGCAATACGGGCGGGTGTATGCTCTATCTGAGCTGCAACATTGCTTAACGCTTGATATGAGACAGAGCATAGCTCCGCTAATACAGCGATTTCGTCAGGAACTTCATCGGGAACCGGTATAGCGCAGGCTGCCGGTACAATTACCCGGCTTTGGGCAATTCCATCCACACCGCTCCCTAGAAATCGTCCGTGGTAACAATAGCTTTCTCCTTTGCCCTCTTGGCAAACAGGACAACAGCTCTCCGGAGCAACGCCATTGAGCAGGTACCCGGGAATATTGGGAACAATAACTACACGCTGCCCGACCTTCAACGCAGGAGACTTGCTTTCCACAATCTTGCCGATCCCCTCATGGATTAATGCCATCGGCAATTTAAGGGCCAATGCTTCTGGCCTTCTTTGTCCAGTGAAGTAACGTAAATCAGCATGGCAGATACTTCCCACTGACGGCTCCACCACTACTTGCCCGTTTCCAAGGTCATTTTCAAGCACTACCTCCCGCACCTCTCCCGGATGCAATAAACGGTAAGCACGTGACTGAACCGGTGACTTAACTTCTGTTGGTTGCAAAAACCTACACCTCCATCGATATTGTGAGCAAAGCTGCTTGCCGCAAATCAATAATAGCAAGCCAGCCGATGGCGGCGTAATGAACAAATCTGACAACCTTATGGAACAGAATGATGTAAATTTCAGTGGAACATTTATATGAAGTTTCGTTGGATTTCTTCCTTTTGTTCTACTTTCTCTGCTGCCTGTATTGACTTGGAGTAGACCCGGTTAATCTTTTAAAAATTTTAATGAAATAATTATCATTTACGAACCCTACTCTTAATCCTATCTCCTGAATTTTCAAATCGGTCTCGATTAGATAATGGATTGCCTGATTCACCCTTACTTCGTGTAGATAATGAATCAAAGTTTGGCCTGTCTTTTTCTTAAATAAAGAGCTGACATAGTTTTCACACATCATTACATATTGGGACAGCGATTTGACCGTAATATCCTTATCCAGATTTTCTTTAATATACTGCATAATTTTGTTCACCTCGGGATGCGATATTTCTTGAGACAGAACTGCTGTGTCTGCCTGTCCCGTGTGAAGCAATTTGGCGGTATGCGTTAACTCATCATTTATTTTGTACAGCGTTTCCCTAAGATCGTTAACACTCATGGAAAGCTTCAATATATAGTTCGATGCTCCGTAAACCATGGCTTGACGAACATATTCAAAATCCCCCATGCAGGTTAGCATGACAAATTTGGAAGTTATACCTGCATGACGCGTTTGCCTCAGCAGCTCTATACCGTCCATCCTTGGCATTATGATATCGGCTATGACCAGATCCGGGGGATCCCGCTTAATGTATTCAAGCGCCTCTATTCCATCGCCGGCCTCAGCGGCCAGTGTAAACCCCATCTCATCCCAACGGATAAGCTCCTTCACCGATTCTCTGACAAATACTTCGTCTTCTACAAGCAGCACCTTCCACATATCGGCCCCTCCCTTTTGATGATTACGCTTCCAATTCTTTTTTATATGGTGTTGCTAACAAATAAGGCAGGGTCATTCGGACTAACGTTCCTTCAGTTCCTTCTGCCAATGGTACAATTTCTACCGCTCCCTCATCTTTAAAAAGCAGTCGCAGCCTTTGTCTAACGTTATCCAGTCCGATTCCCGGACGCTTCCGGTTCGTCTGCAGCCGCTTGGCTTGCTCAAAGCCCGCTCCATTATCCTGAACCTCAACCACTAAGCTTTCCTGCTGATTGCATCGGATGCCGATGCGAATAGTTCCGCCTTCCGGACGGTGAGCAATTCCATGCTGAATAGCGTTTTCTACCAAGGGCTGTAGACTGAGCTTTGGCACCAGTACATATTCATCCCGGTTGTCATAATCGTAATGAATCTGAAAGCGGTTTTTATATCGGGTTTGTTGTATATATACGAAAGCGCGGATCAGCTCTATCTCATCCTTCAAATAAATTAAATCCACATCCGAGTTTAAACTCGTTTCCAGCAGCTTGCCTAATGACATCGTAATCTCAGCAATATCCGTCTGATCATTGCGCAGAGCAATCCATTTCATCGTATTCAGAGTATTTAATAAGAAATGAGGATTCATTTGAGCCAGCAGCATTTGAAAATGAACCGCATCCTTTTGCCTTTCCTCCGCCTTCAGACGCTGAATCAGATCGTTCATATCCTCCAGTATCGTATTAAAGGAACGGGTAAGCTCCAAAATCTCCCCCTTGTACCGTTTTTCCGGCAAACGCACCTTTAAATCTTTACGGACAGCCTCCCTCATCTTCTTTTGCATGTGAGATAAAGGGCGGGTAAAAGTAAACGCTATCATAAAAGCAATGATAATAAACGCTAAGGTAAACAATCCAAAGGTTAAAAAATAATTTTGTTTAAGGTCGTGAATTTCTTTGTACAAAATGTTCAATGGAACCCGGTTAACCATATACCAATCAAGCGAGTCAATATAGCTGAAATTAATTAAAGCATCAGACGCTTGGTCGATTACATAACCGTTCGTGGACGGATTTGATTTGATTTTTTCAACAGCTGACTGTGAAAGCGTACTATTGGCAACCGATTGCCCTACCTGCTGCCCTTCTTTTGTAAAGATGAAATATTCCTGATTGGCAGAGGCTGGAGAAAGTATGGATTGAAACCAATAGGAGTAATCAATACTCGTCCTTGCCAGTCCGTATGGCTGCTGATTATGATCTCTCATAACAGCGTACAACGACAATAGGGAGGAGCTTATTGAAATATCCCGGAATAAATAATTATCATCATGCGGGACCCATCGATAGGTTGCTCCCTCTCTTAGCGACTCCTGAAATCGGGGATTGGAGCGAAGCTCATCATAATTCAACGATTCCTTCGGTTTATAGGACGTGTACACATTCCCATGCAGATCCAGTACTGTGAAATAAACGGGCGGATTATACAGAAAAAAACTGTTATTCAGGCCTTTGAATTTCTTTTCTATTTGCTCTATATTATCCAATAAACCGTTCTGCTCCGGGACCTCCAATATGGATCGAACCGATGAATCTTGTTCCAGGAAAATGAGTGTTTTAAAGGCCGTACTCATCTGATCCTGCAAAGTGCGCTGCAAGCTCTCCAATTGTGCATGGCTTTGCTCGCTTATTTTGGCTTGGATAAGTGTTTCGATTTTCTCGTAATTATATATATTCAGCACGGAAAACGGCAGCAAAATTAACAGTACAAACGCCGTGAACAACCGGTACTTCAGTTTTTGAGGCAGAATAGCCCCCAGTAAGCTTTTCATAGCGACAGCCCCCCTTCACTCTAGTTTTAACGACAGCCAGTATCTAAGACGGACAAATTATAACATATAGCAAATATTGAAACGACTGCTCAACTGAAAGTGCAAAGATATGTAGGAAAACCTGCGCGAAAATGTTCTACTAACAAAGATATGTTATACCGTCAGCACTATCAGAGTCCGTTTAACTGAGGTACTTGGCGAGGTATCTGGTAACTGGCAAAGTTAAATGCCTTGATTATATGAGGCTAAGTTGAACGTCTGGATACGAAAAAAGAGGCTGTCCCGAAGGACACCCCTTTTTGGGATGCTGCTTAAGTGATGGTGCAACAACAGATGTACGAGGGTTGCTTTTACTCTAGAGGAGACTAGGATATCCCGTGGGTGCCGGGCGATAGATGGAAATCCTCCCGTTAATCCAGCCTGGATATCGTTCGAAAGCAATCTAACTGGAAAAACTCCTGCTAATATAGATGCTTTGAATGATATCAGGTAGCGTCAAGAAGTTTGTGTAAGGTAGGTTTATCCATCGGGACGATGGATAAGAAAAGTTAGTTGTTTGAATATTCAGACGTTATAAAGGGTGAGGGTGCAGCCCAAGCGAAGGCGCGGGAGCTG